>JAVJQW010000049.1:0-273015 GCA_040218735.1 Deltaproteobacteria bacterium | reverse complement strand
CGGAAGAACGGAAAGACGAGTCGTCCGCGATCGAAACCCGCCGAGGATGCGCCGGCGGGCGCAGCGTACGTCCCGGCGGCAACGCGGCGTGCAGTGGTCGAGCGCGACGGCGCGCAGTGCACGTACGTGAGCCCGGACGGTCGGCGATGCAGCGAACGGTCGAACCTCGAATTCGATCACGTGGGCGGGCGTACGCTGGGCGCCAGGAGCGTAGTCGGCGAGCTCCGCTTGCTGTGTCGCGCGCACAACCTTCACGCGGCGCGGGAGGTGTTGGGTCACGCCCTCATCGCTCGAAGGATTCACGAGCGGCGGTCTACCCAGCCCAGGCAAGACGTGTGTCACGAGCGTCCTCGGCTTGAAGGGCATCCGACGCCACGGGCACGCGCGGAGGGCAGCTCGTGAGAGCGATACCAGCCGACGTTCGAGAGCGCGGCCCTCGTTCGGAGCACTGCCGTCCACGGCCCCCCTCCTTCACCAGCCCGGCGAAACGGCGGCCGATGGACGAGTCGCTCCGCGGCGCCGGCGCGCTGCCCTACGTCGAGGCGCCCTTCGCCGCCTGATGGAGGTTCGAGCCAGGCCCGTCCGCTAAGTGAACGGCATTGAGCCTAGATTCACCGATGACTAGAAACCTGGACTCGGGGACAGCCAGCCTACCGGCCCTTCTTCCGCGCCTTGCGGCTCGCCTTGCGCTTGCTCTTCGCCTTCGCCTTCGCGTTCTTCGAAGGCGACCGGCTCCCCTTCGATGGCCGCGCCGTAATCTTCTCCATCCAGGCGGCGGCTCCCTCGGGGGTGCTCACGTCGTAGCCGGCGGCGAAGCCGCGCATCACCGCCGCCTTGGAGGGTGCGTACTTCGACGTGTCGGCGAGGGCCACCTCCAACCGCTTCTTCATCCTCTGGAGCTTGCGCACGCAGGCGTCCGCCTGCTCGAGGTCGTACGCCCGTCCGAGGTAGCGGTAGAACGCGCGCATTTCGGCCACGATCGCGGCGGCTTCCGTGGGCTGGACGGTGACGTGGCGCGCGAAGCCCTCCTCGAGGACCTCGGCGACGGTGGCCGCGTCCATCGAGACGACGGTCTGTTCGAGGACCCGCGCGGCGATGTCCATGAACGTCCCGGCGAAGGCTACACGCGTGCACTTCTTGGCCTCGGGCGACGACGCAAACGCCGCCACCAACGCCATCTCGACCTCGGTGCGCACCTCAGAATCGAGCTGGCCCTCCGCTTCGAGGGTGTCGAGGACGAGCAGCGGGTCGAACGGTTCATCGAAGAGCTCCGCCGGATCCACCGCGCGCCAGCGCACTCGGGCGCCGACCTGACGACCGAGCGTCCCCTGAGCCGGCGTACCACCGTCCCACGCGACGCGCAGCGCGGCCGGGTCCTTCATCGCGTCCGTCACCGCCCGCGCGGCCGCCATCGCCAACGTGACGTCGGCATCCGTCGGCGGTACCGGAGAACCGCCTTCGTCGGTCACCGCGAGCCACGGGTACGCCTTGGCGCCCGCGACCCCCCATCCGTGTCTTGCGATCTCCTCGCGCAGGGACTTGGGCATGTCCGCGCCGCGCTCGAAGTTCAGTGCCATGTACGGAGGCAGCGGGCCGGGCTCTCCGCCCGCCATCACCCCGCTCGCCGCATCGGCGAACGCGTCGAAGTCGTCGGCGCTTTCGAAGATCAGCAGCCCGTACGCCTCGCCTTGTCCGCCGAGCACCGTGACGAACGCGTCCTCGATCCCGAGCGCATCGACGCCCAGGAGGAACGGGCAGTCCTCGTCCCGCGCGACCGTCCACGGCTTCGTCCTGTACAGCGCGGCCGAGACCTCGAAGAAGCGCTCGATGAGCTCCGCCTCCAGACCGCCGTCGAGATAACTCGCCTCCACTTCTTCAGCGGTTTGCGCCGTCATGTGCTCGAACATCCCCGCGAAGACGGCGTCGAGCTCGGGCGTCGGCGCGCGCACGACCCGCACGTCCGGGAACGCTTCGCGGAGCATCGCAGCGAGCGGCCTCGACGCGACGCGCACCTGGCTCGGCGCTCCCGGCTCTCCCGCGAGCGGCGCGTCGATCGCCTGACGAAAGCTCTCGACGACCCGATCCCAGATCCGATCCGGGTGGTCGATCACCGAGCCCAGGATCAGATCGGACGGGCCGAGCCACATCAGGACCGATGGGTGATAGGGAACCTCATCGCGAACGAGCTCGGGGAGCGAAGCGATCCCGCCGAGCCACTCGATGCCTTCGTCGTCGTGCACCAGCATGAGCTCTGGCTGCTTCGGGTCCTGGCCCATCCGCCCTCTCTACCCAAGTCGACGGGCGCACGTCGACGCCCGCGAGGCGCTCCGCACCCGATTGATCCTCGGGAGGGCGCTCCTCGCGGGCGAAGGCGACGCCGTTCAGTTACACGTCGTGGTGTTCGCGCCGTTCCACCACAGCATCTCGACGATCCGATCCTCTTGCGCCGATCCACTCTCCGCGCCGACGCCGTTGCGGATGCTCGAGCACGCGTTCGTCGAGCCCCAGCCGAGGCCCTCCTTGATCTCGCTGTGCAGCTGGTGGTGCGACGGCGGGCTGCCCGGGTCGCCCGGCGAATCGTCCGTGTGGTAGTCCCACCACATGCGCATCCAGTCGAGCTCCGTGCTGGTCGTCGCGCAATCTGCGTTGCACTCACACTCGTGCGCGTAGCGCCGCTGGTAGTTCGAGCAGCCGCTACCGCCCGACTCCATGTTGATGGTGTCGGAGGGGCCCCAGTAGCGGAACCAGCCGACCGGATCGCCGCCCGCGTGCACGCCGCCGTTCCAGATGTCCGCCGAGACGAAGTGCGCCCAGCCCTCCATCGCCGCGCACGAGTCGAACTCCAACGTGGTCATGCCGTGGGAGCTCGTCCCGTAGTCGCAGTCGTTGGTGTAGCCGCCCGCGCCGAGGCTCAGGTTCAGGTGCCCGTACTCGTGCCCGAGTAGGAACTTGTTGTCCGACGCCCAGTCGCACACCGCGATGTGCCCGACCCCGCCGCTGCTGCAAGCGCAGTTGCCGCAGGAGGTGTTGTCGCAGCTACACGGCGCGCCCGCGTTCCAGTGCACGACGATCTTCTCGTCGTCGAATCGCCCGCGGAAGCCATCCTGAATCGCGTACGCGAGGATCGCGTACATGCGAGGGAGGATCCACTCGCTCCCCACGACCACGACGTGGGTGCCGCCGGAGCGGAACGTCTGCGAGCCGGCCGAGTAGATCGGCAGGTTGTTCGAGTCGTTCCGAACCTCCAGCTCGTTGCTCGCCGCGAGGCGCCCGCGCGGCCGGAACTGGATGTTGAACGGCCCGTTGTTCGTCGACCAGAACGACACGCAGCCGCTCGACGCATTCGCGAACGTCCACGGGAGGATCTGCGCCGCCGTCGATCCATTCAAAACACGCATCTCGATTCCGCGTGCCTTCCAGTTACCGCTGGTACCGATGTCGTTCGCCTGGCCGGTCGTGTCGCCGATCGTGACGGGGATGCGCAGGCAGACGGTGTGGTCCACCGCCTCCGCGTTGGTCGTGTAGAGCAGCGCGCCGAGCGCCGCGAAGAAGATCGTGCGTTTCATCGGACCACCTCCGCTTCGAACATCGCGCTGTCCGTGGGATCGCCGACGAGGTCGGCCTTCGTAGCGACGAACGCCGACGAGGCGCCGCCGATCTCGTGCGGCTCGACGTCCGCGAAGAAGCGACCCGTGAGGTCACCGCCGCGGTACTTCGCGCGGAGGGTGTCGACGTCGACGATCGACAGACGCCCGCCTTCGACGATCGCGAACCGGGGGCTCGCGGAGGCCGTGCCGAGGTACTTGTCATCGATGGTCACGTCGGCCGTGACCCAGATCTGCTCGGCGAACGCGGCCTTCCCGAGCGCTTCGAGGTGCTCGCGGAGGCTGAGGTCCAGGCGCCGATCGTCGTCGCCGTTGATCGCGAGTGTCTTGTCGAGGAGCACCTGCGTGCGCCCGAGCGTGGCCTTCACGCGCATCGTCGCGGGCTTCTCGGACGGGTTGATCAAGTGGAACGAGAGCAGCCCGTCCGTGGGCTCCTCCCACCGAAACAGCGCGGTCGGCGCTTCGACGTCGTCCGTCGTGCAGAGCTCCTCCAGCTCTTCGTGCGTCACGACGTCCTTCGTCGCCGCGGTCTCTTTGACTTCATGTTCGTGGGGTTCGGGTCGTTGCGCGGTGCAGGCCGTCGCCAGCAGCACCGCCGCCATCAGTGTGGTTCTCATGAGGCGGCGCCATCGCAACCGGCGTTCCAACCCACGCGACACCCGACGCGCGGTCATCGCGATCGGACGGACTGTCCGCGGACAGTACGCCGACATCCGCGGTCGGTGCGGGGCGGTCGCACCTCGTCACCGCTCGGAACGCCCCTCGGACAGATGTCCCGTACCGCGAGGTACGCGCCATCCCGCAGGGTGATCCGATAATGAAAAGCACGCACGCTCTTCCGTTCCTCATAGGCCTGCTGGTCGCCGCTCCGGCGATCACGGAGGCCTCCAACCCGGACGCCGCGGCGGCGTTGGATCGCGCGATACGCGCGCTTCCACCCGTCATCAGCGGCGCCGACGAAGCTCGAAAGCCGGAGCTCATCTTCCGGCTCGCCGAGCTCTACAGCAACAAGGCGGCGCTGTTGAAGGCCGAAGCCATGTTCGCGCACGACACCGCGTACGTACGCTGGATCGACGGCGGACAACGCGGCGAGGCACCGAAGGTGGAGGCGTTCATGGGCGAAACGAACGCCGTCCTCCGGAACATCGCCGCGCTGACGAAGCGGGTCCTCGACGACTACCCGACCTACGAGAAGAACGACGAGGTGCTGTTCCTGCTCGCGCAGACCGCGGAGGCGCTCGGGCGAAGCGACGCCGCACACTACGCGACGCTGGTCCGGCGTCACCCGAAGAGTCGGCTCGTGCCGGCCGCGTATCTGCGACTGGGCGAGATCTACTTCACGGCGAACGACCTCGAGCCCGCGCGCCGTGCCTACCAACGGGCGTACGAGCTGGGGTCCGGGATCGACCGTCGCGTCGCGCTGCACAAGTTGGCGTGGTGTGACTTCAACACGCAGGCGTTCGGCGCCGGCATCGACAAGCTGAAGCAGGTGGTGGCGGAGGGGGACGACCTCGCCTCCGAGGCCATGCGCGATCTCGTCCGGTTCTTCGCGCAGGTCGACGACGTCGCCGGCGCGCTCGCGTACTTCGAACGGCACGGGGCGACGCGCGAAGCGATTCAGTACGCCGGGCTGCTCGACGAGCAATACAAGTGGCCGCTCGCCGTCGCCGCGTACAAGAAGATCCTCGACCGTCACCCGGAACGTGCCGACGTCCGCGCGGCGCTGATCGCCTCGCTGTTCGAGGTCGAGCACTACGCGGAGATCGTCACCGAGGCGAAGAAGCTCGCCGGGATGAAGGCACCCGCGGACGCCAGCGAGGCCATCTACGGCGTCGCCACGGAGCTCCACCGGCGCGGCATTCAGCCGGAGCGCAATGAGGTCCTCGCCGCGGCCGCAGCGGTCTACGACGCGCACCTCGCGCTGTTCGAAGCGCACGCGGACGAAGCGCGCTTCTACGGAGCGGAGATCGCGATGATCCTCGGCGATCCCGCGAAAGCCGCCCGCGCCTACGACGTCGTGGCCGACGGCTCGGGGCGCTTCGTCGTACCCGCCGCTCGGGGTGCGGTGCTCGCCCACGAGAAGACGGGGGAAGGGCTCGTCGAGGCCTGTGACCGCTACGTCCGCCTCGCCCCGGAGGCCGACGACGTGGCCGAGGTCCGCTACCGCGCCGCGCAGGCGCTCGACGCCACCGATCGCCACGCCGCGACCGAACGCTTCATCGCGCTCGCGAAGGACCACCCGCGACACGAGCTCGCCAAGACGGCGGCCCGTCGCGTGACGTCGCGACTGCTCGGCGAGGCGCGCTGGGCCGACGCGGCGCGCGTCGGGCGACAGTTCATCGCCGCGCTCGGTCGGTCCGACAACGTTCTCGTCCGCGATGTCGCGGGGGCAGACTACAAATCCATTCAAGCGAAAGAAGAGCGCGCGGGTGCGCTGTCGGGCGCCGCGCAGGAGCTCGCTCGTCTGGAGGTGGCCGACGACTTCGTGCGCTTCGCCGACGAAAACTCCGGGTCCGGCTTCGCCGACGAGGCGCTCCTGAGCGCCGCCCTCCTCTACTCCGGCCTCGGGCGCACGCCGCGCGCGGTCGAGACGGCGAGCCTCCTGCTGGAGCGCCACGCGGACTCCGAGCACGCCGCCCGTGCGTTCCTCCTGCAAGCCGAGTTGCACGAGCGGGTCGCGGACTTCGCCACCGCCGCGAGGCTGTTCGCGCAGTTCGCGAACGACTACCCGAAGCACCCCAAGGCGCCCGACGCGCTCTTCAACGCGGGGCGGTACTTCATCGCGCTCGACGAAACCGAAGCGGCGCGCAGCGCGTTCACCGCGTACGTCGATCGTCACGCCGATGCGCCGGACGCCCCCGACGTGTACCTGGACCTGTGCGCGACCTACGCTGCGAAGGCCGCCGCGAAGTGCCTCTCGCGCTTCGAGCGGCGGTGGCCCGAGGCCCCGGAGGCGCTGCGGCTCGCGGCGAAGGGCGCCGAAGCCGAAGCGCTCGAAGGCGCGGGGCGAGCGAAGCGCGCGGCGCGGATCCACGCCGGGCTGCTGAAGCGGTGGGCGAAGCTCGACGCGACGACGCGCTCGGACCCCCTCGTTCGGAGCGTCACGGCGGCCGCTGCGTTCGCGCGTGCGGAGCGTGACTTCTCGACGCTCCAGCGCGAGCCGATCGGACGGAGCGTTCGCCGCCTGCGGAAGAAGATGAAGCTCCTCGGCAGCCTCGTGTGCTCGCCGAGCGCGACGACGTGTGAGCGCCCCGGGCGCTACGTCGAGATCCTCGAGTACGGTGACGCCGAGTACGCGATCGCCGCGCTGACCCGCATCGGCGACAGCTACCAGGCGACGGCCGACGCGATCGACGCGGCGCCGCCGCCCCGCAACCTCACCGCGGAGCAGGTCGAGATCTACCGGGCGCAGATCGCGACGGAGGTCGCAGCGCTCGCCGCGCGCGCGCTGGAGGCCTACGAGCTCGCGGTGGCGAAGGCGCAACAGCTCGGCGTCGACGGTCCGTGGGTCGTCCGCGCCGCGGCGGCGCTCGACGCGACGCCTACGCGGGACGGTCCGGAGGCGGAGGCCCTCGATGAGCTCCTCGTCGCGCCGATCCGACAGGCGGACAACTCCACCGTCAGCCGGTAGGTGACAGGAACGGTGCTGGCGTCACGCATCGGTAACACACGGGCGATTTCGCGACGTTACCGGGCGCTGGCACCGTTCTTGGAATGCTTCGAGGCATGACCCTCGAACACGAAATCACGTTCCACGGCATTCCTCATGAGAACCACGTCGAGACGCTCGTGCGTGAGCGCGTCGAGCGCCTCCCGCACTTCTACGACCGCGTCCAGAGCTGCCGTGTGGTGCTGGAGTCCGGGCCGTCGGTGAAGGTCGTCGTCAACGTCCCCCACCACGAGCCGATCGTCATCTCCCACGCGACCGCCGAATCCCCGGACGCCACGATGGAGAGCTCGGTGCGGGACACCTTCCAGTTGGTGGAGCGTCAGCTTCGACACCTGCACGATCAGCGCATCGCGCGACGCTGAGCGGTGGCCTCAAGTCGCGCCGGTAGCGGCCGATACGGAGGTTACCGATGCTCTCGACCGCTCCGATCCCCGGCCTGCAAGCGGCGACCGCGAAGCGGGCGGTTCGGGTCGGGACGCAGATGCAGCTGACGGTTCGTCACGACGGCGACTATCACACCGCCGTCGTGACCCTGGTCGGCCACAAGGCAGACCGTTTCCTGCTGTTCGAGTCGCCGAGCGTCGACGGTCGAACCGTCGAGCCGCCCGTCTCGAGTCGTTGCATTGCGCGCTACCTCGAAGGGGACCGCGTGATGGGCTTTTCGACGACGGTGCTCCACACGCAGCACACCCCGGCCGACCTCCTCTTCGTCGCGCCGCCCGAGCTCATTCAGGAGTTCGCGCGCCGCCGCGAGGATCGCGTGCGCATCAACCTGCGCGGCGTCCTTCGGCTCGATGAGGACCGCCGGGAGATGGTGCAGATCCGCGACATCTCCTCCGGCGGCTGCGGGATGCGCGTGACGAACCCGACGTACCACGTCGAAGCCGGCACGACGGTCGAAGTCATGGTGCAGCTCCCGAACGAGCAGCGCTTCACGGCGGTGCGAGGGATCGTGCGGCAGTGCAAGCCGCTGGCGGGGGAAGGCGACGACGTCCGGTGGATCGGCGTGCAGTTCGAGTTCGACCCGACCAACGATCACATCCGCGAACGCATCCAGCGCCTCACGGAGGCGCCGAGCGTCCAGCTGTCGCTGTCGGACCTCTAGCGCCTACCCGAAGAGGCCGCCGAGGCCGCCGTTCGAGAAGACCTTGGCGCCGAGGGCGGCGATGTCGTCGGCGACCTGGCCGTCGTCGTCCTGGTCGAGCAACGATCCGAGCAGCCCCGCGCCCTCGTTGCCGGGCTGCGTCGGCTCGAGCCCACCGGCCGCGCTCTGCAGCAGGCCCGCGAGGCCACCCGCGTCGAGGCCGCCGGACTGCTTCATCTTCCCGATCGCGCCCATGATGATCGGCGCGAGGAGCGTGAGGAGCTTCGCCGCCTGCCCGAGGTCGAGGCCGCTCGCCTTCGCGACGCCCTGCTCCACCGCGGGCCGCTTCGCGCCCAGGATGTGTCCGAGGATCGCGCCGCCGTCGAGCGCCTTCGCGCCGCCACCGCCGCCGCCACCGAGGAGGCCACCCGCGAGGCCGGCGAGCGCGCCGAGGCCCCCACCGCCGCCGCCTCCTCCACCGAGGAGGCCGCCGACCTGGTCGAGGATCGAGCCGTCGTGATCACGTTCGACCGCCGCGGCGAGCGACGCCGCGCCTTCGTCGGACTGCGTGTTCTTCGCGAGCCCGCCGAGCAACATCGGCAGCGCAGCGGAGAGCGCGGACTGCGTCTTCTCCTTCGGCGCGCCGATCTGATTCGAGAGATCGTCCAGGGTGGAGCCGCCGAGGGTGCCGGCGATCGTCGAGAGCAAGTCGAGGTTCATGAGTGCGGTTGATCGGCGATCTTCCGCCCGCTGACAATAGGGGTGCGGCGCGCTCAGAACGACGAGCCGGGCTGCTTCAGGAACTCCGCTTCCTCGTCCGTCGTCGGGCGGTCCACGAGGTGGTTCCGGTGCGGGAAACGTGAGAACCGCGCGACGATGTCCCGGTGACGCTTCGCGTAGTCCACGTTCTGCGCGACCGCCTGCGCCGCGGCCCCCTCCAGCTCGGCCTCGAGGCGCTCGAAGAGGCTCACGCAGTCCTCCTGATCGCCGAGCTGTTCGCTGTGCATCAGCGGCATGTAGAGGAACGTCCGCTCCGCGGGACCGAGCTCACGGTCGAGGCCGCGCTCCACGGCGCCCTTCGTCGCCGCGACGGCGCGGTCGTCCGCGGCGTACATGCGGCCGGTGTCGCGGAACATGTTTCTCGAGAACTGATCGAGCACGATGATGTACGCGAGCGCGCCCCGCGCCGTGTCGCGCCAGTCCTCGTGCTCCCCCGCCACGATGCGTTCGTAGAGCGCGAGGAACCGCGTGCGGATCTCTTCGTCGAACGCCGGGTCCTTCATCCACCAGCGTTTCTTGTGGGCCGCGTCCGCGTGACCTTCCGCGTCGAGCTCGCCGAACCAGAAGTCGAGGACCGCTTGGGCGTCGTTCATGTCCGAGAGCCTCGCGAATCACGCGTCGGACGGCAACTCGTCGGCCTCGGTGTCGTGGAAGTGCGCGAAGTCGATCATCAGGCGCCCGTCCTCGAGCTGACTCATGATGTCGACGAAGTGCGCGTCACACCGCAGGTCCTCGTAGTAGTAGACCTTCCGAGCGTAGATCGTCTGACCGTACGTGCCGTCGTGCCCGATCAACGTCGCCACGAAGATCGCGTTCTTCATCTGCGGGCCGTCCCACTCGATGCCGTACAACGGGCTGTCCTCGTCGATCGTGTGCATCACCAGCCACGACAGCACGAACATCGGCGAGCGGTTCCGGGCGAGCTTCAGCGCGTGGAGGCGCCGCAGGTGTCGGCCCTCCTTCGAGGTCTCGTCGAGGATCACCGTGAAGTCCATCGACGCGTCGACGACCTCGTTCCCGCGCGCGTTGCCCGCCCTGATCATCAGGACGTCCTGACCGTCGACCCTCGTGACCACGATGGGGTTCGAGAACAGCACGCTCGACTTCGCGCGGCTCGCCTTGGCGAACACCAAACCCGTGATGACCGCGGTGCCGACGATCGCGACCGCCGCCTCCACCGTGACGATCGCATCGGCGTAGGGCGTCGCGGGCGAGAGCGTGCCGTACCCGATCGTCGACATCGTCTGCACCGAGAAGAAGAACGCGTCCGCGAACGAGCGCGGCTCCGCGTTGGCCACCGCGCCCGGCTCGAGGAGGAACAGCGCGGCGAAGAACAGGTTCGCGACGAGGAACACCAACGCAAACGCGACGAACACCCGCGTCCAGCTCCCGTGCATGAAGTAGAAGTACAGGTCGCTCCGCACGGAGCTGGGCGTCCCCACGCGCACTGCGTCGGAGACGTCCCACCGGCGCGGCGCCTCCTCGGGTTCCTCGCCGGACTTCGCGAGCTCGGCGATCGGGCGGTGGCCGATCTCGAGGTGCTCGGCCTCCTCGAAGGGCGCCATCGCCATGTCGAAGACGACGTGCGCGACGCACACCGCGGTGACGAGGACCATGAACATCCCGCCGGACATCGCGTCGCCCGCCGCCGCGAGGACGAGCAGGAAGACCCCCGACATCCAGCGCACGTTGACGCGTGCGCGGTCGGAGAGCTCCGCGACCTTGCGCTCGCACACCGAGTCGATCGCCGCGACCGACATGAACGTCAGCGCGAGCGCCCCCGCGATCAAGTAGCGGTGCTCGGGCGCGGCCGGAGTCGACCAGGAGAACGTCACCAGGTGTTGCAGCCCGACGCCCACCGCCGTGATGCCGAGCGGTAGCGTCACGTGCGCGTACAGCCAGACGACGAACGCCGCCGCGCCGCCCCTCAGCTTCGCTCCTGCGACGTCGTCGAAGTAGATCCACCACAACGCGTAGGTCACGATCAGCACCACACCGACCCGCGCGAACGCGATCGCCCCCATGTCCGACTCCGCGAGGGCCATCAGCGCCTTCACGAACGACTCACCGAGGACGATGATCGTCAGCAGCCCGTAGCGCTCCGCGAGGTGACCGTGATCGATCGGGTCACGCTCCGTGACGGCGCGCGACTGACGCGACAGCGGCGCCCCCAGCAGCACGAGCGTCGCGATCGCCCACGGGGCCGCGTAGTACGGCGCCGGGATCCACGCGGAGCCCACCCACAGGACGCCGCCGAGCGCGAAGATGAGCCCCCAGTAACGCGCGTACGGGCGCCCGTCCTCGACCTGCACATACGCGCGCCCGTACATGACGGCGACGAGCAGCTGAGCGACGCCCGACGCGATCGCGAAGGCACGAACGTCCCCGACGAGCACGTCCGGTGCGGCGAGCGCCATCGCCCCCACCGCGAGGATCTGCAGGAACACCAACGCGCGGTGCAGGAAGTCGTCGACCGTGTAGCGGTTCTTGACGAACGTCAGCCCGCTCCACGCGACCCACAGCGCGACGAACACCGCCGCGAACACCGCGGCGCGTTCGAACGACACCTCCTTCGCGAGGCCGCCTCCGAGCTGCAGGAAGGCCGCGACGAAGACGAGGTCGAAGAACAGCTCCAACCACCCGGAGCGCTTCGGAGCGCCGGTCGACGCCGCGTGGTACAGCGGCCGATGGAACCACCGGTTGCGCACGCCGACCGGACGCTATCACGTTTTCAGATCGACCCGAGGCGCAGCGACACGACGAAGTCCTCCAGGGCGTCCGCCTCGGCGGGGGCCTCGGGCAGGATGCTCGCTTCGTGGGCGGCCGCGAGCGCGGCGTCCAACGCGTCGAGGTCGGCGACGTACGGCGCGGCCTCTTCGGCCGACAGCGATCGTCTCTCTTCGGACGCCTTGATCCGCGCGAGGGCGTGGACGCTATCGAACCCGTAGGTGCTCGCGATCTTCGTCGCGTCGGTCTCGACCTCGCCGGTCTTCAACAGGTGCAGCCCGGTGAGCGCGGTGCGGTACACGTAGAGCAACCGCTTGGCGATCCGCTTGTCCTCGGCGGCTTCCGCCTCGTAGCGCTTGCGCACCTGCGCCGAGAAGCCGCGGTAGTGTCCGTACACCTGACGGCTGAGGTTCTTCGCGACGAGCGCACCGAAGCGCCGGCCGAGCTCCGTGGTCAGGAGCGGGAGCGGCCCGAGGAAACGCTCGATGTAGTTGCCGTTGCCCGTGAGGATCGAACGCGCGGTGCGATCGATCTCGTTGAGCGTGAGGTCGTACTCGCGGCCGGCGAAGTCACCGAGGAAGTCGGTGGCGGGCGGCACACCCGCGAAGCCGATCGCGTCGCGCGAGGGCGCGACGAAGGTGCCCTTCACGTCCAGGTCGGAGTCCACCGACGGGAAGCCGTACGCATGCGCTCCTGAAAGTGCGATCCACATCGTGCGCCCGCGTTCCGGCTGTCCGCGTTCGGTGAGGAACCGGCGCATCGAGTCGACGTCCACGTCCGGCGGCAACGCCACCGGGAGGAGCGTCGGTGCGAGCGCGTCGGTGGCGATGGGGCCCGGCACCGCCAGCGCGACGCGCGCCTGAGCACGACGTGCGTCGCGGAGGAGCCGGTCGGCCGCGTCGTAGTCGGGGGACTCGGGGAGCTTCGCTTCGTGGGCGGCTTCGTCGATCTCGGCCGCGACCGCCTGCGCGCGCGCGAGGGTGTCCTCGATCGGCGTCCGCTGCTGCTTGATCGCGAGGAGCGTCGCGTGCAGCTCGCCGGTCACCTCGATCAACGGCTCGCCCGTGCGGAGCCAGGACAGGCACGAGTGCAACAGCCGCAGCAGGTTGTAGGCGTTCTTCGGCCGGTGGGGGCCAGGCTCGAGCTCGGCGCGCCGCCCCGTGCGCACCGCTTCGACCATCGCGCCGAAGTCCGCGCGATCGATCAGGCCACGGTCGAACGTCGACCGCACCATCGCGGTGATCTCGCGGCGGCGGGTCTTGTCGTCGCCGTCCGTAAGGTGCGCGGCGGCGCCGTCGATCGAGTCGATGCCCGCCTTGATCCCGGCGAGCAGGTGCGTGAGCGCGGCGTTGCGCTCCAGCGACCGCTCGATCTTCTTGAACTGACTCTGCGCGTAGCGGCCGAAGCTGCCGAGGACGTTCATCGAGACGAACATCCGTCGCTCGCCGCGGAGCCGCTCGCCGATCGGCGTCGCGGACTTCACGAGCGGCGTCCACAGGCACTCGAGGGTGTTGGCGTCGCCGCGCAGGCCCTGGTGCAGGAGCTTCTCGATCTCCCAGAACGCACGGTCACCGGCCGGGTCCTGGATTTCGTCGGGTGCGTCCCACAGCGAGGTGTAGCTGTCGAACGGGAGGACGAACGCGCCGCGCACGTCCTCGTCGGAGTCGGGCCCGGCGAGGCCCCATGCCTGACTCCCGACCACGGCCGCGTAGACGACGTGCTCGGCGAGGCTCTCGAAGTCCGCCTTGCGCTGCCCGAGGTCCGCGAGGAGGTCCTGGCGCTGCACGGCGATCTGGTCGCGCTGCGCAGTCAGCGTCCGACCGCTGGGGGTGACGAGCGAGTACGTGTTCTTGTGGACGTCCTGCACGGTGGCGATCGAGGCCTGGCGGTGGAGGAAACCGTCGCCGGGGACGTCGACGCGCAGCACGACGCGGGTGCCGCGCGGCAACGTGATCGTCTCGGCGCCGAGCCGGAGCGTCCGCCGAGCCACGTCAGGTCACCCGGCCGATCTTGAAGTGGAGCGGCCACCGCACGGTCCGGGTGGTGTGCTCACCCCACGCGGGTCGTAAACGCGACTCGAGCTCTTCGAGCGGCTCGCGTCCGTTCTGCTTCGTGAAGCCGGAGTAGCCGGACCAGGTGCGGACGTTGCTGATGAGGTCTTCGATCGTCCAGTCGACGGCGACGTCGACGCTCGGCGGATCGATCTCTTCGAACGGGAACGGCAGGTCTCGGTAGCCGCTCACGTTGTACTGGAACTCCGGCGGCCAGTACGGGCCGAGGACCTCGGCGCCGAAGCGGAGGATGGCCTCGTCGACCTTCGGGTCGACTTCGATGCGCGCGCCGTAGGACCACGCGGCGATGACGCCGCCCGGCTTCAGGACGCGACGCACCTCGGCGAAGAAGTCGTCCTTGGCGAACCAGTGCAGCGCGGCCGCGATGGTGAGGAGGTCAACGCTGTCGGCGTCGAGGCCGCTCTCGTGTGCGAGGGCGTTGCGGTACTCGACCTTCGGGTGCGGCGCAGCGTGGCTCAGCTGCTCCTTGCTCGCGTCGGTCGCGACGACGCGGTCGAAGTGCTCCGCGACGGACAGCGCGGCTTGGCCGTTCCCGGTCGCGCAGTCCCACGCGAGGGAGCGCCCCGGCGCGAGCGAGACGACGTGCTCGAACAGCGCCATCGGGTAACGCGGACGCGCGCGACGGTACTCGGCGGAGTCGTTGGAGAAGTGGTCCGAGAAGCGGCCTTCGGTCATGGCGGGACGTTAACCCGCCGGGCGCACACCCGCCGAGACGTCGTGGCGTGAATTGGGTAGCCTGCGCGGAGCATGTCCACCGAGCTGCTCGAGACCGCACGTGAATGGCACGACGCAGGACACGCGGTCGCCATCGCCACCGTCGTCCGCACCTGGGGGAGCTCCCCCCGCCCCGCCGGGAGCCTCCTGATCGTGCGCGACGATCTTTTGTTCGTCGGCTCCGTGTCGGGGGGGTGTGTGGAGGGGCGGGTCGTGGACGAAGCGGCGCAGATCATGGCGTCGAAGGCGCCGAAGCTGCTGCGGTTCGGGGTGAGCGACGAGGAAGCGTGGGACGTCGGCCTCGCGTGCGGCGGGACCATCGAGGTCTACGTGGAGGCCCTGACGTGAAACGCTCGACGCTGGATGCCCTGCTCGCCGCGGCCGCCGACAAACGTGCGGTGTGTCGGATCGTGGACCTGGAGTCGGGCGCCGAGCGTATCGCCGCGCGCGAGGACGCGGCGGCGTCGGCGGCGTTGGACAGCGACCGGGCGTCGGTCGAGGACGGGACGTTCGTGCACCCGTTCAACCCTCCGCTACGGATGTTGATCATCGGCGCGGTGCACGTCGCGCAGATCCTGACCGTGATGGCGAAGGAGCTGGGGTACGCGGTGACGGTGATCGATCCGCGCGGCGCCTTCCTGCGCGCGGAGCGGTTCGCGGACGTCGAGCGGACCGACGACTGGCCAGACGAGGCGCTGGAGCGGCTGGCGCCCGACCACCGGACGGCGGTGGTGTTGCTGTCGCACGATCCGAAGATCGACGACCCGGCGTTGGCCGTCGCGCTGAAGAGCGACGCCTTCTACATCGGCGCGCTCGGGAGCAAGCGCACGCACGCGAGTCGGACGGAGCGGTTCGAGGCGCGCGGCTTCGACGCCGCGACCATCGGGCGCATCCACGGCCCGATCGGCCTCGACATCGGCGCGAAGTCCCCCGCGGAGATCGCGACCTCGATCGTCGCCGAGATCACCGCCGTGCTCCGCGGGCGCCGCCCGTCGAATTGAAGCACCAAATGTCGGGGCTCATCCGATAATACCGCACAATAGGGATCTATCCAGCATGAGCAACGTCCGACTTCAGCAGAAGCCCCAACTCCTCGGCCCCTACGGCGCCCCCATCTCCGCCCAAACGGGGAACACCTCGCAGGCGGCGCCGGCCATCGGCCAGCAGGGCCTGCCGATCACGCCCGGGCCGAGCGGTCCGTTGCTCCCCGGCCCGAAGGGTCCGGCGCCGCAGAAGGAGCTGACCGGCGCGCAGCTGAGGGAGGTCGCCGGGGTCGGCGGCGCGGGGATCTCGGGGCCCGGCCACCTCGCGGGCACCGTGATGATGAAGAAGCGCGGCGTCGTGAACTTCGGCATCGCCGAGCTCGTCGACAAGCCCGTCCTCGTCACGGCGAACCGCGGGCAGCGCAACGAGGTCTTCTTCGAGCTCGACCTCTCCGCCGAAAAGGCCGCCGCGGTGAACGGTCAGGACGTGGAGATCTCCGGGACGATCTTCAAGACCTCCGACACCGTGGGCCGCATCGAGCGCGCCGAGGTCGAAGCGACCGACGGCTTCCCGTTCGGCGGCTACCACGAGTTCGCCGGCCGCATCGAACAGCGCAACCCGCTCGCCATCGGCGGCGAGGCGCCTCCGTCCGGCAACTACCTGATCCTGGACCAGCCCATCAAGGTCGGCGGCGAGGACCACCGCGCCGTCTACGTCGGCCGCGCGAACGTGAAGCCGGGCGACGTCGTGAAGCTCACCGGCCGCCTCGACAAGATCGAGCACGGTCGCGTGACGAACATCGGCGCCTACGTCATCGGCCTGTCCGGTGTGACGAACCAGAGCGCCGGCGAGCCGAAGTTCGACGGTGAGAAGTTCACCGACGCGCAGGGCAAGGACATGAAGGTGTTCTCGTGGGACGACCCGCGTATCGCCGACGAGCCCGCGCAGCTTTTCGTCGTCGACCAGGGCGCCGACAAGGTGTGGTACGGCTCCAACGGCGGCTTCCTCCCGCAGGGTGTGAACCCGTTCGGCGGCTTCCGCGGCTACCGCAAGATCGACAACGCGACCAACGAGGAGCGCGCGAAGATCGGGACGGACGCGCAGGGGCACCCGTTCGACAAGACCACGAACGAAAAGTTCGACCTGCTGCACACGGTCGGTCAGGGCCCGCGTGTCATGGACGGCATGAGCACGTCCTGGTACCGCAACCCGGCGAACGGCACGCTCTACCGCTTCCAGAACGGCGGAATCGCGGGCTTCTCGAACCACCTCGATCAGATCGTCCGCCCCCGCTGAGCCCTCCGTAGCGCTACAGTCGGGCGCATGGCCTGCTGCCACGCCTACGACCTCGTCGACGGGAACGAAAACGCGTTCTCCGTCGACACCAACGCCCTCACCTTCGGCCACGGCGCGCTCGGCGAAGCCGGTGACGTCGCCCGTGCGCTCGGCATGACCCGGGTCGCGCTGTTCACGGACGTCCGCCTCGTCGACACCCCGCACGTCGACAAGGTGCAAGCCAGCTTGCGAAGCGCCGGCGTCGACGCGGTGGTCTACGACGAGGTCCGCGTCGAGCCCACGAACACGTCGTTCGTGCGGGCCGCCGAGTTCGCGACCGAGGGGCGCTTCGACGGCTTCGTCTCGGTCGGCGGCGGCTCGGTGATCGACACCGCCAAGGCCGCCAACCTCTACGCGACGCACCCCGCGCCCTTCGAGGCGTACGTGAACGCGCCGGTCGGTGAGGGCCGCGCGGTGCCCGGCCCGCTGAAGCCGCACCTCGCCTGCCCGACCACGAGCGGCACGGGGAGCGAGTGCACGGGGATCGCGGTGTTCGATCACCTCCCGCTGGAGGCGAAGACCGGAATCGCGTCGCGGTTCCTCAAACCGAACCGCGCGTTGGTGGACCCCGACACGACGCGGACGCTCCCCGCGACGGTCGTGGCGGCGAGCGGCTTCGACGTGTTGTGCCACGCGCTCGAGTCGTTCACGGCACGTCCGTTCACCGCGCGCAAGAAGGGCGCACGGCCGATGAGCCAGGGCGCCAACCCGTGGAGCGACGTCGGCGCGCGCGAAGCGCTGCGGCTCACGGGCGCGTACCTCGTGCGGGCGGTGCGCGACGGGAACGACGTCGAAGCACGCGCGCAGATGATGTGGGCGGCGACGCTCGCGGGCATCGCGTTCGGGAACGCGGGCGTGCACATCCCGCACGGAATGGCCTACGCCGTCGCGGGTCTGGTGCGCGACTACCGGCCGCCGGACTACGACGCCGACGAGGCGATGGTGCCGCACGGGATCTCCGTGGTGGTGAACGCTCCGGCGACCTTCGCGAGCACCGCCGTGACCTCCCCCGATCGTCACCGCGAAGCCGCGCGTCTGTTGGGCGGCGTCGCGAGCGACGACGACGACGCCGGGGCCGCGCTCGCCGCGCGGTTGGGCGAGCTGATGCGCGACGCGGCGATGCCGAACGGCCTCGGGGCGCTCGGCTACGCGACGGACGACGTCCCCGCGCTGACGAACGGCGCGATCGTGCAGCGCCGCCTCCTCGACAACGCGCCGATCGAGGTCACGGCCGACACCCTCGCTGAGCTGTTCGAAGCGGCCATGAGGATCTGGTGATGCGACCGACGCGGGACAGCTACCGCTGGTTCACGACCGTCGCGACGCGGTGGGCCGACAACGACGTCTACGGGCACGTCAACAACGTCGTGTACTACGCGTTCTTCGACACGGCGGTGAACCGCTACCTGATCGAGGAGGGGGTGCTCGACATCCACGAGGGGGATTCGATCGGGCTCGTGGTCGAGACGTCGTGCCGCTACCACGAACCCGTCGCGTTCCCCGAATCCGTGGACGTCGGCGTGCGGGTCACGCGGATCGGGAACAGCAGCGTGCATTACGAGGTCGGTGTGTTCCGCGCCGGCGCGGATACGGCGGCGGCGGACGGGCGTTTCATCCACGTCTACGTCGACCGCGTGACGCGCCGTCCCAAACCGCTCGGCGCGTCGATGCGCGAGTGCCTCGAACGTGTCCTCGTGCTAGACCCCGCGCGATGAACGGCATCCTCGACAACATCCTCGACGCGATCGGCTCGACGCCGATGGTCCGCATCAACAAGGTGGGTCAGAAGACGGGCTGCGAGTTCTACGCGAAGTGCGAGTACATGAACGCCGGCGGCTCCGTGAAGGACCGCATCGGCCGCCGCATGGTGCTCGAGGCCGAGAAGGCCGGTCGTATCAAGCCCGGCGACACGCTCATCGAGCCGACGTCCGGCAACACCGGTATCGGCATGGCGCTCGCCGCGGCGATCCGCGGCTACCGGATGATCATCACGATGCCGGAGAAGATGAGCCGCGAGAAGCAAGTCGTGCTCGAGGCGCTCGGCGCGGAGATCATCCGCACGCCGACGGAGGCCGCGTTCGACGCGCCCGAGAGCCACATCAGCGTCGCGAAGCAGCTCAAGGAGATCCTGCCGAACGCGCACATCCTCGACCAGTACGGCAACCCGGACAACCCGGACGCGCACTACGAGGAGACCGCCGAGGAGATCCTCGCGCAGACCGACGGCGGCAAGTTCGACTACCTCGTCGCGAGCGCGGGCACCGGCGGGACGATCACCGGCGTCGCGCGGAAGCTGAAGGAGAAGGCGCCGCACGTGACGATCGTCGGCGTGGATCCGATCGGCTCGATCCTCGCGGGCCCCGCCGAGGTCAGCTCGTACAAGGTCGAGGGCATCGGCTACGACTTCATCCCCGACGTGCTCGACGTGAGTGTCGTCGACGAGTGGGTGAAGTCGGCGGACCGCGAGTCCTTCCTCATGGCGCGCAAGCTCATCCGACGCGAGGGGCTGCTGTGCGGCGGCTCCAGCGGCGCGACGATGTGGGCCGCGACGGAGATCGCGAAGCGCGTCGGCCCCGGCAAGAAGTTCGTCGTCATCCTCCCGGACAGCGTCCGCAACTACATGACGAAGTTCATGGACGACCAGTGGATGAAGGAGAACGGCTTCTCGGAGAAGCGCTGGGAGGAGAGCAGCATCGCCGACATCCTGCGGCGGCTCCCGGAGCGCGAGCTGATCCTCGCCAAGAGCGGCGACAAGGTCGCGGACGCCGTCGTGCGCATGAAGGAAGCCGGCATCAGCCAGCTCCCGGTCGTGGACGAGGGGCGCCTGGTCGGCATCGTCACGGAGACCGACGTCCTCGGGCGCTTCGTCGACGGCACCGCGAAGCCCGACACGACGGTGGCGGAGGTGATGTTCCGCCGCGTCGACACCGTCCCGCTGGAGGGTGAGGCGAGCGCGCTGCTCGAGCTGTTCGCCAAGGACGAGGTGGGCCTGGTCGTGGATCAGGAGGGCCTGCTCCGGGGTATCATCACGAAGATGGATCTCGTGGACCACCTGACGTCGAGCGTCTCGGCTTGAGGTGGCTCCTTCTCGGGCTGACGCTGCCGTGGTTCCTCGTGTGGTCCACGGTGGCGTTCGGCCAGTGAGCGTCGTGAACGAACCCCAACCTCCCGGTCGGGGGGTCCGCATTCGATCTCGCGCTCGGCACGCGTAAGGCGCTGCCCGAGGATCTGACGCAAGTTGGGTTGCGGTGGGCCTACTCCACCCTGCCCGACTCGTTCGACGGCTCGTCTCGCGTGGACGACCCGGCGAACGCCAACGTCGTGTCCTCGGTGGCGGTCTTGGGCGTGCGGCACTTCTTCGGCGAGGGCTGGTCGGTCGAGGCCGAGCTCCCGGCGGGGATGGTGCGCTATCGCGCGAACCGAACGCCGGCCGCGCGCTCGACGGGCTTCGGGGACCTGCGCCTGTCGGGGCGGTACGACTTCGCGGCGCTGCTGGGGCCCGGCGGGTACACGCCGAGCGTCACGCTCGCGCTCGGCGTCGGGCTGCCGACGGGGCGAACCGAGACCCTGCGGGTCCTCGGCGTCGCGCCGAGCCAGCTCTCCGTCGGGACGGGCACGTTCTCGGCGGACGCCGGGCTGTTCGCGACGCAGTTCGTCCACAAACGCTTCGCGCTGCGCGGCAACGTCGCCCTGCGCGCGCCGCTGACCGCGACGGCGGGCGCGCTGCAGCTCCCGAGCAGCTTCAGCTACGGCGCCGGCGGCCTGGTGCTCCTCGGCGACACGGCGCTGTCCCTCGACATCAACGGCACCACGCGCGGCCGCGCCGTGGAGCTGGAGGTCGGCACGGTGCTGCGCTCGGGCGGCACGATCGTGGCGCTCGCCGCCGGCGTGAGCCAGCGCGTGCACGAGCGGGTGACCGTGGCCGTGAACGGACGCCTCCCGATGTGGCGCGACGTGAACGGGCCGCAGGTGTCGGAGCGCTTCACGGTGGGCGCCGCGGTGGTGGTGGCCTTCGGGGGCGCGGAGGCGGACGAGCACGGGCATGACCATGACCATGGGGACGCGCATGAGCATGGGGACGCGCATGAGCATGGGGATGTGATTCCCCATCGCGGCGCCCCATCCGACTCCGGGTCCGCATCCGAGTCCGAGTCCGAGTCCGAGGCCGAGTCCGCATCCGAGGCCGAGTCCGCATCCGCGGCCGCGTCCGAGTCCGCAGCCGAGTCCGCATCCGAGGCCGCATCCGAGTCCGCATCCGAGGCCGAGTCCGCGCCCGAGTCCGCATCCGAGGCCGAGTCCGCATCCGAGTCCGGGTCGAAGCCCGTGCCCGGTTCCGGTGCCGAGCTCGAGCCCGATGCGCGGCCCGCGTCCGCGTCCGGTTCGAAGTCCGTGCCCAGATCCAGTTCCGGGACCCGGACCGGAACCGGGACCCGGACCGGGCGGGAGCCCCGGCCGGTGGCCTGCGGCTCCCGTGGGGTCTGCGACCTCACAATCGGCGGCGCCACCTTCGACCGCGCGACCGTCGCCGTCCGCGCGCGTGTCACCGTCGTCGACTTCTGGGCGGAGTGGTGCGCGCCCTGCCACGACCTCGACCGACGGCTGCGAGCCCTCGCGGATTCGAACGCCGACCTGCTCGTGAAGCGGGTGGAGGTCCCGAGCTTCGACCACCCCGTCGCGCGTGAGCACCTCGCGTCCGCGCGGCAGCTCCCCGTGCTGTGGATCTTCGACCGCGACGGCGACGGCCCCACCGTCCTCTCCGGCGCGCCGGACGACCTCGTCGCCGCCGTGCGCCGCGCGCTCCAACGCTGAGATCCGCCCCCCCCTTGACGCAGGGCGCCGTCGGTGGCCTACTCTTCGAATCTGCTTATCCGGATAAGCAGATTATGCGTCCGATGCCCACGCTCGAAGCCACCAACGCGCTCTGCCGCGCGCTCTCGGACACTTCGCGCGTGCGGCTGCTGCACCTGCTGACGGCCACGCCGCTGACCGTCGCCGAGCTCGTGCGGATCACGGGGCTCACGCAGTCGCGGGTCTCGACGCACCTGGGCCGCCTGAAGGACGCCGGCCTCGTGCAGGCGCGCAAGAGCAAGTCGGTCACGCTGTACGCCGCGAGCGAAGAGAGGATGGCCGAGGACACGCGCCAGTTCTGGCGCTCGATTCGCGATCGGCTCGACGACCCGCTGCTCGCCGTCGACCAGCGGCGCCTCGAGGAGGCCCTCGCGGCGCGCGAGCGGGGCGGCACGTGGGCGGACACCGTCGCCGGCCACATGGAGCGGCACTACTCCCCCGGCCGCACCTGGCAGTCGACCGCGCGGGCGTTCATCGGGCTCGCGCAGCTCGGCGACGTCCTCGATCTCGCCTCGGGCGACGGCGCCCTCGCCGAGCTCGTCGCGCCGCGCGCACGATCGCTGACCTGCCTCGACATGAGCGAAGAGGTCACCCAGGCCGGCACGCGGCGCCTCGCGCGCTTCGACCACGTCCGCTTCGTGAAGGGCGACATGCACGCCCTCCCCTTCGAAGACGCGAGCTTCGACCAAGTCCTCGCGCTCAACGCGCTCACCTACGCCACCGAACCCGCGCGTGTGCTCGCCGAGTGCGCGCGCGTCGCCCGCGACGGGGCCCGCCTCGTCGCCGTCACCCTCGCGGCGCACGCGCACACCAGCGCCGTCGCGGCCTACGATCACCAAAATCTGGGATTCGAGCCCGAAGCGCTCGAAACTCTCCTCGCCGCAGCCGATTTCGAAGTCGAGCACCTCGCGGTGAGCCACACCGAGAGACGTGCTCCGCACTTCGACGTGATCACGCTCTACGCCACCCGCAAGAGGACCCGAACGTGAAGACCAAGACCCTAGAAGAGCTCCTCGACGAACGCATCGTCATCCTGGACGGCGCCATGGGCACCCTCCTGCAGGGCTTCCAACTCGAAGAGCCGGACTACAAGAAGGACCGCTTCGCGGACCACCCCAAGGACCTCAAGGGCAACCACGACCTCTTGTCGATCACGCGCCCCGACGTCGTCCGCCAGGCCCACGACGCCTACCTCGCCGCCGGCGCGGACATGATCGAGACGAACACGTTCACGTCGACCGACACCGCGCAGTCCGACTACGACCTGGAGGACGTCGGCTACGACCTCCACCTCGCCGGCGCCCGCGTCGCGCGCGAGGCCGCCGACGCCTGGACCGCGAAGGACCCCGACAAACCCCGCTTCGTCGCCGGCGTCCTCGGGCCGACCCCGCGCTCCGCGTCGATCTCCCCCGACGTCAACGACCCGGGCTACCGCAACATCACCTTCGACCAGCTCGTCGAAGCGTACACCGAAGGCGTGCGCGGCCTCGTCGACGGCAACGTCGATCTCATCATGGTCGAGACCATCTTCGACACGCTCAACGCGAAGGCCGCCATCTACGCGATCAAGAGCTACTTCGAAGCGCACGACATCGACCTCCCCATCATGATCTCGGGGACGATCACCGACGCGAGCGGCCGCACGCTCACCGGCCAGACCACCGAGGCGTTCTACAACTCCGTCTCCCACGCGAAGCCGATCCTGATGGGCCTCAACTGCGCCCTCGGCGCCGAGGAGCTGCGCCCCTACCTCGCGGAGCTCGCACGCATCTGCCGCGGCCGCGTCAGCGTGCACCCCAACGCCGGGCTCCCCAACGAGTTCGGCGAGTACGACCAGACGCCGGAGCAGATGGCCGAGCTCGTGCGCGAGTTCGCGCAGTCCGGCTTCGTGAACCTCGTCGGGGGCTGCTGCGGCACCACGCCCGACCACATCCGCGCGATCGCCGAAGCGGTCCGCGGTGTCCCGCCGCGCCGCGTGCCGAAGCTGTCCCGCCACTGCCGCCTCTCGGGCCTCGAGCCGCTCGACATCCGCCCCGAGAGCCTCTTCGTGAACATCGGCGAGCGCACGAACGTCACCGGCTCGGCGCGCTTCAAGAAGCTCATCAAGTCCGGCGACTACGAGACCGCGCTCCAGGTCGCGCGCGACCAAGTCGACAACGGCGCGCAGATGATCGACGTCAACATGGACGAAGGCATGCTCGACTCCGAGGATGCGATGAAGACGTTCCTCAACCTCATCGCGTCGGAGCCCGACATCGCGCGCGTCCCGGTGGTCGTCGACTCCTCCAAGTGGAGCGTCATCGAGACCGGCCTCAAGTGCATCCAGGGCCGCGGCGTCGTGAACTCCATCTCGCTCAAGGAGGGCGAGGAGCCGTTCATCGAGCAGGCGAACAAGATCCTGAAGTACGGCGCCGCCGTCATCGTGATGGCGTTCGACGAGAAGGGTCAGGCCGACACCCAGGAGCGCAAGCTCGAGATCTGCAAGCGCTCCTACGAGATCCTCACGCAGCGCGTCGGCTTCCCGGCCGAGGACATCATCTTCGACCCGAACATCTTCGCCGTCGCGACCGGCATCGAGGAGCACAACAACTACGGCGTCGACTTCATCGAGGCCACCCGCGCCATCAAGAAGGCGCTGCCGTACGCGATGGTGAGCGGCGGCGTCAGCAACATCTCGTTCTCGTTCCGCGGCAACAACCCGGTCCGCGAAGCGATGCACTCCGCGTTCCTCTACCACGCGACCCGCGCGGGCATGGACATGGGCATCGTCAACGCCGGCCAGCTCGAGGTCTACGAAGACATCGGCAAGGACCTCCTCGTCGCCGTCGAAGACGTGCTCCTCAACCGCCGCGAAGACGGCACCGAGCGCCTCGTGGACATCGCCGAGACAGTGAAGGGCACGGCGAAGGAGAAGAAGGTCGACCTCGCGTGGCGCGACGCCCCCGTCGAAGCCCGCCTCTCCCACGCGCTCGTCAAAGGCATCACCGACTTCGTCGAAGCCGACACCGAGGAGGCACGCCAAAAGTTCGACCGCCCCATCCAGGTGATCGAGGGCCCGCTCATGGACGGCATGAACGTCGTCGGCGACCTCTTCGGCGCGGGCAAGATGTTCCTCCCGCAGGTCGTGAAGAGCGCGCGCGTGATGAAGAAGGCCGTCGCCTACCTCATCCCGTACATCGAAGAGGAGAAGCGCCGCCTCGGCACCTCGGCGTCGAGCGCCAAGGGCAAGATCATCATGGCGACCGTGAAGGGCGACGTGCACGACATCGGCAAGAACATCGTCGGCGTCGTCCTCCGCTGTAACAACTACGACGTCGTCGACCTCGGCGTGATGGTCCCCGCGCAGAACATCCTCAAGGTCGCGCGCGAGGAGAACGCCGATGTCATCGGCCTCTCCGGCCTCATCACGCCGTCGCTCGACGAGATGGTGAACGTCGCACGCGAGATGGAGCGCGAAGGCTTCGACATCCCGCTCCTCATCGGCGGCGCGACGACGTCACGCATCCACACCGCGGTGAAGATCGAGCCGGGCTACAAACGCGCCCCCACGGTGTACGTGCAGGACGCGTCCCGCAGCGTGACCGTGGTGAGCAGCCTCCTCTCCGAGGAGCAGCGCGACGGCTTCGTGCAGAACACCCGGAGCGAGTACGAGACGCTCCGCGCGCAGCACAAGGGTAAGAAGCAGCGCGTCGGACGCCTCTCTCTCGAAGCGGCCCGCGCGAACCGGCACACCACGGACTGGAGCAAATACACCGCGGACAAACCGTCGTTCCTCGGCGTGAAGAGCTTCGAGCGCTACGACCTCGAGACGCTGCGCACCCGCATCGACTGGACGCCGTTCTTCAAGACCTGGGAGCTGCAGGGCCGCTACCCGAAGATCTTCGACGACGAAGTGATGGGCGCGCAGGCCAAGGAGCTGTTCGACGACGCCCAGCGTCTCATCGATCGCCTGGTCCGCACCGGCGAGGTCGAAGCGCGCGCGGTCGTCGGCTTCTTCCCGGCCAACAGCGTCGGCGACGACATCGAGGTCTACACGGACGAGTCCCGCGAGAACGTCCGCTGTGTCTTCCACACGCTGCGCCAGCAGACGCAGAAGTCGAAGGCCCGTAAGAACCACGCGCTCGCCGACTTCATCGCGCCCAAGGACAGCGGCGTCGCCGACTACGTCGGCGGCTTCGCGGTGACGGCGGGCCTCGGCCTCGACCGGGTGGTGGAGGCGTTCGAAGCCGACCACGACGACTACAACGCCATCCTCGCGAAGGCGGTCGCCGACCGGCTCGCGGAGGCGTTCGCCGAGCACCTGCACGAGCGCGTGCGCAAGGAGCTGTGGGGCTACGCGCCGGACGAGTCCTTCGACAACGAAGGCCTCATCCGCGAGCAGTACCGCGGCATCCGCCCGGCGCCGGGCTACCCGGCCTGCCCGGACCACACCGAGAAGAAGACGCTGTTCGAGCTCCTCGGCGCTTCGGGCTCCGCGCAGATCCGCCTCACCGAGAGCTTCGCGATGCTCCCGGCGGCGTCCGTGAGCGGCCTGTACCTCGCGCACCCCGAGGCGCAGTACTTCGGTGTCGGGACGATCGAGCGCGACCAGGTCGCCGACTACGCCCGGCGCAAGGGCGTCGAGCTGAGGTTCATGGAGAAGTGGCTCTCGCCGAGCCTCGGCTACGAGCCGGGCGCCGCGGTCGAGGAGGACGAGCGCGACGCCGCCGCCGAGGACTGACCGCCTCGGCTTGATGCCCGGGGAGGGACTTGAACCCACACTCCCTTTCGAAAAGCGGATTTTGAATCCGCCGCGTCTACCATTCCGCCACCCGGGCTCGGGTGTCGCTCTCGTGCACCGATTTTTGGGGCGCGGTCAAGACTCCGCGCGGTCAACCGTCAGCGGGGATCGACGAGCCGCGCACGCGCGCGGATGACCAAGGCCTCGTCGGAGCCGAACTGCTGCTCGGGGATCGCGACGACGTCGACCTCCTCCGAGTCGAAGATGACGGCGCCGTCCCGCTCGATCATCTCGAACAGGGCCTCTTCCGTCGCCGGCACCGCCCTCGCCGCCTGCGTCACGTGCTCCAGCGCGTGAATCTCGGCGACGACGCGCACCTCGACCGGCGCAGCGGTCGGCGCGTCCGCGGCGGCCGCGGCGATGGTCGACGACGCCTCGTTCGATGAGAACGAGGCGACGGCCTGAGCGACGAAGAAGACCGCCGTCGCGATGGACGGCGACAAGAACCAAGCGCGCTGCCGAGACATCCGCAACGTTACTCTATCGGCGCGCGCCCCCGATGAACAAGGGGGGCTCGGTCACATGTCGGGGGGACCGACGATTCAGCCCTTCTTGAGCTCTTCGTCGATGATGGCCTTGAAGGCCGGGAACGGCTGGGCGCCGGAGACCTTGCGGCCGTTGATGTACGTGGCCGGCGTGCCGTTCACACCCACCTTGGAGCCCTCGGCCATATCGGCCTTCACCCAGGCCTCGAGCTCCGGATCGTCCATGTCCTTCTTGAACTTGGCCATGTCCAGCCCGAGCTCCTCGGCGTAGCGCTCGAGGTCGGTGCGCTGCAGCGCACGCTGGTTCTCGAAGAGCTTGTCGTGCATCTCCCAGAACTTGCCCTGACGGTGCGCCGCGAGGGACGCCACGGCCGCCGGGGTCGCGTTCTTGTGGAACGGCAGCGGGAAGTGCTTGAACGCGACGACCACCTTGTTGCCGTACTCCTTCTTGATCTGCTCGATCGAGGGGTTCACGCGGCCACAGAAGGGGCACTCGAAGTCCGACCAGAGGACGACCTTCACCGGCGCGTTCTTGTTGCCGACGATCGGCGCGCGGCCGAGCTTCACGTCCTGCGGCTTCGCCGGGGCGGCCGGCTTCGCGGCGCCGGGCGCGGCGCCCGCGACCTCCTTGCCGGCCTCACGCTTGATGATCTCCGCGTGCAGGTCCGCCTTCTTCACACCCTCCTTGAGGAGCTTGTTGGCGAGCTCGATCTCCTTGTCGATGACCGTCTTGAACGCCGCGAACGGCTGCGCGCCGCGCACCGGGACGCCGTTGACGAAGAGCGTCGGCGTACCGCGCGCGCCCCACTTGCCGGCGTCGGCCTGGTCGGCCGCGACCTGCTTGGTGATCGCGTCGCTGTTCATGTCCGCCTTGAAGCGCGTGACGTTGAGGCCGATCTCCTTGGCGTACTTCTCGAGGTCCGCGTCCTGGAGCGCCTTCTGGTTGGCGAACAGCTTGTCGTGCATCTCCCAGAACTTGCCCTGCTTGTGCGCCGCGAGGGACGCCTTGGCGGCGGGCATCGCGCGCTTGTGGAACGGCAGCGGCTGGTGACGGAAGCGAATCTGCACCTTGTCGCCGTACTCCTTCATCACCTGCGCGAGCGTCGGGTTCACCCGAGAGCAGAAGGGGCACTCGAAGTCCGAGAACTCCACGATCGTGACGAGCGGCATCTTGCCGCCCTTTTGGGGCGTCGCGTCCGAGAGCGAGACCTTCTGACGGGTCGCCGGCGGGGCCTGCGGGCGCTGCGGCGGCGGCGCGGGTTTCGGCGGGTTCTCCGCGAGGACGGCCGCGTAGACCTTGTCGCGCGGCGTGCCGGCGGCGACCTTCTTCTTCGCGATCGCGATCTGCTCGTCGATCACCTTCTTGAAGTTGTCGAAGGGCTGCGCGCCCGTGACCTGCGCACCGTTGACGAAGAAGTTCGGCGTACCGCGCGCGCCGACCTTCGACGCGAGAGCCTGGTCATCCGCGATGGCCTTCTTGCCCTTCCCGCTCGCGATGAACGCGTCGATCTTGGCCTGGTCGAGGCCGAGCTGCGCCGCGTACTCCTTGAGCTGCGGCTCGAGCAGCGCCTTTTGGTTGGCGAACAGCTTGTCGTGCATCTCCCAGAACTTGCCCTGCTCACCCGCGGCGAGCGCGTACTCGGACGCGAGCGGCGCGTTCTTATGGAACGGCAGGGGGTTGTGCTTGAACACGATCCGGACGTCTTTGCCGTACGTGTCCTGGATCTGCTTGATCGTGGGGTTCACGCGCGAGCAGAACGGGCACTCGAAGTCCGAGAACTCGATCAGCGTCACGAGGGCGTCGTTGGGACCCTTGACGTAGGAGTCACCGACCGGGAGGGCCGAGGCGTCTGCGGCCTTGGCGCCGGGCGCCATCGTACCGCCGCCACCACCGGACGGGCCGCCCGAACCGGAGCCGACGGCCCAGCCGACGGCAAATCCGACTCCTGCGGAAAAGAGGAAACCTACGAATGCAGCACCGGTCTTCATCTAATCAAAGCTCCTTGGACGCGGAGATCCTAATGGGGAGGCCGCTTAGCCCTACCTCGCCACCCCTGTCAACGACGCGGGGCGGATGCCGGAAATCGCAGGGCGGCTCGGTGGGCGACAACGTCTACCGGGCTCGATTCAATCCCGGCCCGTCCCCCTGTGGCCTGAAGGACGCATCCGCCCCGTGTCCGTTGACCCCGTCGACGGACGGGGTACACCACCGAGGGTGTACGACGCACGGGTTCTCGGACCTACTCTCCTCGCGGCCTGGGCCCTCACGAGCTGCGAGCCGGAGGTCCTCAGCGCGCGCGCGACGATGACCGTCGCGCCCGAACAGATCGCGTTCGGTAAGGTCCCGACGGGCCAGTCGCGCAGCGTCGACCTCGTCCTCACCAACGACGCCCCGTCCGCGACGCTCCGCGTCGATCGGATCGCTTTCTCGGACGGCTCCGCGCCCGTCTTCACGCTCGGGGAGCTCCCGACCGAGATCGCCGCGGGTACTTCCGCGACCGTGCGCGTCACCTACACCCCCAACGACGCCGATCCCGACGCGGGCCTCCTCGAGATCGAGACCGACGCGCTCGACAACCCGTACGTCGGCGTCCCCCTCTCCAGCGAGCGCACCTTCGCCCGCATCGCCGTCGCCCCCGCGACGCTCGAGCTCGGCAACATCGAGAGCGGCGGACGGGTGTCGGGATCGGTCCGGATCGAGAGCGCGGGCGACGCGACCCTCGTCGTGGATCGCATCTCGTTGCGGACCGGAGGCTTCGCCGGCGAGGCCTGCTTCCGCGACGGCGACTGCCAGGAGGGCCGCTGCACCCCATCGCTCTCCGGGCTGATCTGCGCCGAGGCCTGCACCGGCGCCTCGGACTGCCCCGCGGGGTACGTCTGTACCACCGACACCACCGGCTACATGGCGTGCCGCGAGGACGTCGACACCTCGCCCCCGCTCGAGCGACGCGGCTTCGCCGTCGTCTCCGACGCGCGGATCGATCCGCTCCTCCCGGGCGGGACCGCGGTGATCGACATCGACTACGCCCCGGGCGTCACCGACCGCGGAAGCGCGCAGCTCGTCATCGAGTCGAACGACCTCGAGCGCCCCGCGGTCGTCGTCCCGATCCTCGGACGACCCGACAACCTCCCGCCCGTCGCGGTCGTGAACCTCGATCCCGCGCCCACGCCCCCGATCCTCCCCGGCACGCGGATCGACGTGAGCGGCGTGGGCTCGAACGATCCCGAGGGCGACGCCATCACCTACCGCTGGCGCTTCGTCTCGCGCCCCGAAGGCAGCCGCGCCGCGTTCGAGGATCCCACCGCCGAAGTCACCGCGTTCGTCGTCGATCGCCCGGGTCGCTACGTCGCAGGCCTCGAGGTCCGCGACGCCCAGGGCCTCGCCTCCACGAACGACGCACGCGCCGAGGTCACCGCGGAGGCGGGCGAGGACGTCCGCGTCGTGCTGACCTGGGATCGCCCCGGCACCGACCTCGACCTGCACGTCGTCTCCCCCGGCGCCGCGCTCGGCTCGCTCGGCGACTGCTTCTTCGACAACCCCACGCCCGACTGGGCCCCGCCGGGACCCGGCGGTGATCCCGCGTTCACCGCGAACGGCGCCGAAGAGTCCGTCGCGGTCACCGCCCCCGCGGGCGGCGTCTACACGCTGCAGGTGAACGTCGTCGCGGCCTCGCCCGAAGGCCCGACCGGCGCGACGCTGGAGGTCTTCCTCGGCGACGTCCAGATCGCCGTGTACCCCGCGACGATCCCGGTGTCGGCCGAGACCTGGGACGTCGCCACCCTCTCCTGGCCCGAGGGCCTCCTCACCCGCCTCGACACGATCCGGTGATTGTCATGGACCGAATTCACATCCCCCTCCTCGCGCTCCTCACCTTCGGCTCCGCTACGAACGCCGTCGCCCAGAACGTCACGCTCCAGGCCGACGACGGCACCTTCGACAGCATGTGGTCCCTCACCGCGCCCAACGCCGGAGACGGCGACTGGATCGGCGTCGCGTACACGCCGCCGTACGAGTTCCCGTTCGCGGTGACGAGCGCAACGATGTACTACGTCGACGAGTTCTGCTGTCAGACGCAGCCTTGCAACACGACTTGCACCGCGTCCCCCGACTGGGACGCGCGCGTCATCGCCCCCGCGAACCTCACCGTCGACGCCGGCGGCCTCACCCCCGACCTCGCCAACCCCGTCTTCGCACAGGGTGCCATCACGTACACGGTGCCGGTCCAGAACCAGCGCTACTCCGTGCTCCCCGACGTGAACTTCAGCGGGTCCGGCTCCACGTACACGTCGCCGCCGTGGACGCTGTTCCCGGACCAGTGGACGCTCCCCGCCGGCACGATCTTCGACGCACCGGGCCGGGTCTTCTACGCGATCAAGTACATCTACTGGGACGCGTTCATGAACTTCGCGGTCGACGAGTCCGCGCTGAGCCCCGTCGGGACGAGCATCTTCACCAACGACAACTTCGCGACGCGAAGCTCGATCTGGACGATCGGCAACGTCGGCATGCGCGTGAACGTGCAGCCGGTGTTCTTCCTCAAGCTCGCGGACAGCAACCCGGGCGACACCTTCCAGGTCGCGGGCGCGTCCAACGTTACGATGCTCGCGTTCCGCATCCGCGGCGGCACCACGAACACCACCGTCGGCCCGCTCACCGTGCGCGCGAGCGGCACCGGCGACGACTTCCTCGACGTGCAGACGGTGCGGCTCGTCGTCGACCAGGACCAGGACGGCGTCGCCGACGCCGGTGAGCCGGTGATCGCGACCGGCACCTACAACGGCAACGACGGCGCGGTGATCCTCTCGCCGAACCGAACGCTCACCGTCGGCACCACCGAGGAGTGGCTCGTCGTCTACGACTTCAACACGTCCCCGGTCGGCGGCGAGACGTTCACCGCGCGCATCCAGCAGGCCTCGGACGTCGGCTCGAACGTCGGCGCCCCGTACGTGTCCGGCACGACGAACGGCACCGGTGGGTTCCTCGGCGACACCGTCACGATCGCCGGGCGCCTCGCCGTGGGCCTCGGCCCGAACAGCATGGCGCCGTCCGTGATCCCCGCGGGTGCTTCGAACCTCGCGACGCTCCAGCTCCGCGTCACCGCGGTGAACGAGACCTTCGACCTCACGAGCCTGTCGTTCACGGCGGGCGGCACGCTGAACGACGTCACGCAGATCAACGCCGCGCGCCTGTACCGCGACAACAACGGCGACGGCGTCTACCAGGCCACCGACACGCAGCTCGGCGGCGCGCAGACCTTCACGCAGAACGACGGCCGCATCACGTTCACCTTCGCGGCGCAGAACATCCCCGCGAGCACGTGGCGCGACTTCATCGTGGTCTACGATCTCGCCGGCACCGCGAACGGCGGCGCGACCTTCCGCACCATCTTCGCGAGCCCCGGCGACATCGTCGCGACCGGCATCGCGTCCGGCGCCGTCCCCCCCACCGGCCAGCGCGCGCTCACCGGCGCCCCGGTCATCGGCAACGACGGCACCGTCGGCGGCGCGCTCACCGCGGCGCTCGGCGCGGCGAGCAACCCCGCGGGGACCGCGCAGCCCAACGCCACGAACGTCCCGATGCTCCAGGTGCAGTTCTCGGCGCAGGCCGAGGCGGTGGACCTCGACACCCTCACCTTCACGGCGAGCGGCAGCGGCAACGAAACCACGCACGTCGCACGCGTGCGCCTGTACCGCGACGTGAACGCCAACGGCACGGTGGACGGCGGCGACGTCGCGGTCGGCCTCCCGCAGACCTTCGCGACCAACGACGGCATCGTCACGTTCAGCACCGGCGGCGAGTCCGTCCCCGCCGCCGCGACGCGCACGTACCTCGTGACCTACGACTTCTCCGCCGCGCCGACCGGCGGCGAGACGTTCGCGATCCGCCTGAACGCGAGCGGCGACGTCGGCGCACAGGGCGGCGCCTCGGGCGCGCCCATCACGGCGATGGGCATGTTCCCGATCCAGGGCAACACCCTCACCACCCTCGGCGGTCTCTCGATCACGACCGGCCCGGAGAACCCGCCCGCGACGAACCGCCAGCCCGGCTCCACGGACGTCTCGGTGCTCCAGGTCGCGGTCGCGGCGCAGGGCGAGACCTTCACCGTGTCGAGCCTCCGTCTGTCGGCCGCCGGATCGATGCTCGACGACGCGGGCGTCGCGCAAGTTCGCTTGCTCCGTGACACCGCGCCGTTCGGCGTGGTCGACGGCACCGACACCCTCCTCGGCACCAGCAGCTTCGCCGCGGACGACGGCGTCGCGATCTTCAACTTCACCCCCGCGGTCACGGTGAGCGCGGGCGCCAACGAGCGCTGGTTGTTCGTCTACGACCTGTCGCTGCTGTCCACGCCCGGCCAGACGTTCCGCGCGTCGATCGCTTCGGCCGCCGACTTCACGGCGACCGGGTCCCTCTCCGGCGCGACCACCGCGAGCGGCCTCCCCGTCGCGGGCAGCGACCACGCGATCGGCGGCGCGCTCACGATCACCGCGGGGCCCGCGAACCCCGCCGGCGGCTCCGTCACGCCGAGCGCGGCCAACGTGGTGATGATGCAGGCGCGCCTCACCGCGGTGTTGGAGCCGGTCACCGTCACCTCCGTGACGTTCACCGCGAACGGAAACGGCAACGAGCTCACGGACGTCGCGAACGCGACGCTGTGGATCGACACCAACAACAACGGCGTCCTCGAGACGGTGGGCGACGTCGCGCTCGGCACGCCGCAGTCGTTCACGCAGAACGACGGCACCGTCACGTTCACCTTCCCGGGCCGGACACTCCCGGCCGGCGCGAACGAGTCGTGGATCGTCGCCTATGACTTCGCGGGGACCGCCGTCGCGGGCAACACGTTCGGGCTGTCGATCGTCAACGACACCGCGTTCACCGCGATGGCCCCGAGCGGGATGGTGCCGCGGACGAGCGGCGCACCGGTGGCGGGCGGCACGAAGACCGTGCTCGGTCAGCTCATGGTCGCGCGCGGCGCGCAATCGATGGCCTCGACCACGGTCCCGCGCACCGCGGGCGGCGTGCCGGTGCTGCAGGTCGCGCTGACCGGCGTCGGCGAGGCGTTCACGGTCACGGGCCTGTCGTTCGTCGCCGCGGGGAGCGTCGACGACCAGTCCGACATCACCGGCGTGACGCTGTACCTCGACAACGACGGCGACGGCGCGCTCACCACCGGCGACACCGCGCTGTCCACGCCGTCCACCTTCTCGGGGGACGACGGCGTCGTCACGTTCTCGGGCCTGTCGTTGAGCCTCCCCGCCGGCACGACGCGCAACGTCTTGTTCGTCGTCGACTTCGCGGGCAGCGCGGAGGGCGGGACGACGCTGCGCATCAACATGCCGGACGCCTCCTACGTCACCGCGACCGGCTTTGCGGGGCGGAACATCACCGACGCCGCGGGCCTCCCGATCTCCGCCAACCCCCTCACGGTGGGCGGCACGCTGGAGGTCGGTCTGGGCGTCGCCTCCCCGATCGCGCGCGTAGTGCGGCCGAACGAGGTCGGCATCGGCGCCATGCAGCTCCGCCTCGTCGCGGACACCGAGCCGGTCACGATCACTTCGCTCACGCTGAACGCGAGCGGCACCGGCAACGACGCAACCGGGATCGCCGCTGTCGACCTCTACCTCGACGGCGACGGCAACGGCCTGGTCGGCGCGGGGGAGCCGCAGCTCGGCTCCGGCACGTTCAACGCAAACGACGGCACCGTGACCTTCGCCCTCACGCAGGCCATCCAGGTCGGCCCCGCGGTGCATCTGCTCGCGCGCGTCGCGATGACCGCGTCGCCCGTCGGCGGCGAGACGTTCACGCTCTCGGTCGACCCCGCGCAGGACGTCGCGATCACGAGCGCGAGCGGCGCGGTCAGCGTCACCGGCGTGCCCCTCACCGGCGCGCTGCTCACCGCGGGCGGCGGGTTCGAGGTCGCGCTCGGCGCCCAGAGCAGCCTCGGCGGCGCCGTGAACCAGTCACAGCAGAATGCGGCGGTGCTGCAACTCAACTTGCGCGCCGTCAACGAGGCTTGCACCGTGAATGGCCTCGTCCTTCGCGGCGTCGGGAGCATCGACGACAGCGCCGACGTCGCCGGCGTGCGCCTCGTCCACGACCTCAACGAAAACGGCCTCGTCGACTTCAACGACGTCGACATCTCCGCGGCCGCGACGTTCCCGAACGACGACGGCGTCGTGACCTTCACGAACCTCGCCCGGATGCTCGGCACCAACGCCTCGCAGCGGTGGCTCGTCGTCTACGACCTCTCCGGATCGGCCTCCAACCTCGAGACCTTCTCGGTCCGCCTGGAGGACAACCTCGACCTCGACGTCGCCTGCGCGGTCTCCGGCCCCGTCACGCCGACCGGCGCGCCGATCGACTCCGCCTCCTTCTCCATTCAGGAGGACGGCGCGATGGTCGTCTCGCGCGGCGCGCAGTCCCCGCCGGGGCTCTTCGTCGCGGAGGGCACGGTGCGCGCGGCGGTGCTGCAGATCCGCGTCGGCGCCACGGTGCAGCCGCTCACGCTGCAGGGCCTTACGCTGACCACCGGCGTCTCGGCGGGTGCAGCGTCGGACGTCGTCGCGCAGATCGATCTGTTCCGCGACGTGAACCAGGACGGCGTCCTCGACCGCACCGACGTGCTGCTCGCGTCCGGCACCGCTCCGGACGCGAACGGGCTGGTTCCGTTCGCCGGGCTCGCCCTCCCCGTCCCCACCACGGAGGCGCAGTTCTTGATCGCGACGGTGAACATCGCGGCGGGCGCGACGCCCGGCACCACGTTCACGGTCGGCATCGCGAACGACAGCGATGTCGCGGCGACCTCCGCGTTCGGCAACCCGCTCGTCACCGGCGCACCGGTCGTGAGCAACACGATGACCGTCGCGGGGCACCTCAACATCGGCGCGGCCTCCACGCCGATGAACCAGACCGTGCAGAACGACGACGCCGGCTTGGTCGCGCTCGACCTCGCGGTCTCGGCGACCTGGGAGACGTTCCGCCTGCGCAGCCTCACGCTCACCACGCAAGGCTCGATGTCACCCTCCGCCTCGGTCGGTGCGGTCACGCTGATCTCGGACGACGACGACGACGGCCTCGTCTCCGGCACCGACCGCCGCATCGCCGAGCGCGTCACGTTCCCGGAGAACAGCCGGCGCACCGTCATCGCGGGCCTCGACGAGGTCGTGGATCCCGCCTCGCCGCGTCGCCTCCTGGTGGTGCTGGACCTCGACGGGGTCGCGACCGTCGACGAGTCGATCGCGGTGTCGATCGCCGCGAACGTCGACGTCCTCGCGGAGGGTGACAGCGTGGGGCTGACCTCCCCGGTCGGCGCGCCGATCCTCGGACCTACGCTCACGGTCGGCGGCTCGCTCCAGATCGCGGCGGGCCCGGCGGCGCCGATGGATCAGATCGTCGCGGCCAACGCGGAGCTCGTCCCGGTGCTGCAGCTCGCGGCGTCGGCGTTCAACGAGGACGTGACGCTGTCGCGCCTGTCGGTCTCGGCCTCGGGATCGCTCGACGACACCACGGGCATCGACGACGTCCACCTCTTCCTCGACGCCAACGCCGACGGGCGGATCGATCCCGGCGACGTGGAGGTCGCGCCGGTCGCGCGCGTAGCGGGCGACGACGGCAAGGCGACGTTTGGCCCGATCGCGGAGCGCGTCACCCGGAACACCACGGCGCACTTCTTGGTGGCGATCGATCTGTCCGGGATCGGTCAGGCCGGCGAGGAGGTCACCTTCAGCCTCGAGAGCGACGCCGACGTGTCCGCATTCGGTGCGCTGTCGGGCGCCATCGCCGCCACCGGCGCGCCGGTGGAGGGGGCCCGGGTGTCCCTCGTCGGGGCCCTGAACGTCCGAATCGGCGTGTTGTCCCCCGCCGGACGTGGGGTTCGCGCCGAGGAGCGCGTCACCGCGCTTCAGCTCGAGATCTTCACGCGCGGCGAGACCGTGACCTTGGATCAGCTGGTCCTGACCACCTCCGGTACGGCCGACGACGCCTCTGCCATCGCCATGGTCCGCCTCTACGTAGACGGCGACGAAGACGGCGAGGCCTCCGAGACGGACATGATCCTCGCCAACGCCCCCGTCGACGGCGACGACGGCCGCGTCGTGCTGCCGTCCCTGGCCGTGAACATCCCCTCCGACACGAGCGTCACGCTGGTCGCGGAGGTGGAGATCGCCGCCGACGCGGCCACCGGCGGGACGCTACGGCTCGCCCTGGAGAGCAACGACGACCTGCGCGCGACGGGTATGGCGACCGGGGACGTCTCGACCGTCGGGGCGCCGGTGGTGGGGTCGTCGTTCACGATCGTCCCGCCGCCCCGGACGCCGGTCACGCAGGCCGAGGAGGACGGCGGGTGTGGGTGTTCCGTGGCGAAACGCCCCGGGCCCTCCGAGACCCCCCGGTCGGCGCTCGCCGCCTTCGGGCTGGCCCTGCTGATCGGCCTCCGTCGGCGCCGCCGGAACGTGAGTTGACGGCAAATTGCGCGTGACTAGCGTCGCGCGTGCGGTTATCCCACGCCCCTGTCGCGGGGGACCCTCGCACCGAAATTTTCCTCTAGGGAGCAGACCTCGAGCATGGGCAAAAAAGTCATTGGAATCGACCTCGGGACGACCAACTCCGTCGTGGCCGTCATGGAAGGCGGGGAGTCGAAGGTCCTCGTCAACGAGGAGGGCGCGCGCACGACGCCTTCCGTCGTGGCGTGGACGGACAAGGGTGAGGTCCTCGTCGGGCAGGTCGCCCGACGTCAGGCGATCACGAACCCGGAGAAGACCGTCAGCTCGGTGAAGCGCTTCATGGGGATGAAGTTCGCCGACGTGCAGACCGAAGGCGGACGGATGCCGTACATCGTGCAGGCCGCCGCGAACGGCGACGCGTCGGTGCAGATCGGCGACAAGGCGTACGCGCCGCCGGAGATCTCCGCGAAGATCCTCCAGAAGCTGAAGCGCGCCGCCGAGGCTCACCTCGGCGAGGAGGTCGCGGACGCGGTCATCACCGTCCCCGCGTACTTCAACGACGCCCAGCGTCAGGCGACGAAGGACGCCGGCCGCATCGCCGGCCTGAACGTCTCGCGTATCATCAACGAGCCGACGGCCGCGGCCCTCGCGTACGGGCTCGACAAGAAGGCGAACGAGGTCATCGCGGTCTACGACTTCGGTGGCGGCACGTTCGACATCTCGGTCCTCGAGGTCGGCGACGGCGTCGTGGAGGTGGTCGCGACCAACGGCGACACGCACCTCGGCGGCGACGACTTCGACCAGGTGATCATCCAGTGGCTGACGGACGAGTTCCGTCGCGACACGGGGATCGACGTCACCGGCGACAAGATGGTGATGCAGCGCCTCAAGGAGGCCGCGGAGAAGGCGAAGATCGAGCTGTCCTCGGCGTTCGAGACGGAGATCAACCTGCCCTTCCTCACGGCGGACCAGTCGGGGCCGAAGCACCTGCAGCTCAAGCTCTCGCGCGCGAAGTTCGAGGCGCTCGTCGGCGACCTCGTGACGAAGTCGTTCGAGTCCGTGAAGCGCTGCCTCTCGGACGCGAAGAAGTCGCCGCGGGAGATCGACGAGGTCGTGCTCGTCGGTGGCTCGACGCGCATCCCGCTCATCCAGGAAGAGGTGAAGAAGTTCTTCGGGAAGGACGCGAACCGGTCCGTGAACCCGGACGAGGTCGTGGCGCTCGGCGCGGCGATCCAGGGCGGTGTGCTCACCGGTGAGGCGAAGGACATCGTCCTGCTCGACGTGACCCCGCTGTCGCTCGGCATCGAGACGCTCGGCGGCGTGTTCACGCCCCTCATCCCGCGCAACACGACGATCCCGACGCGCAAGTCCGAGGTCTTCTCGACCGCGGCGGACGGCCAGAGCCAGGTCGAGGTGCACGTCCTCCAGGGCGAGCGGAAGATGGCGGGCGGCAACAAGACGCTCGGTCGCTTCATCCTCGACGGCATCCCGCCGGCGCCGCGTGGCGTGCCGCAGGTCGAGGTCACGTTCGACATCGACGCCAACGGCATCGTGCACGTGTCCGCGAAGGACAAGGCGACGGGCCGCGAGCAGTCGGTGAAGATCCAGGCGAGCTCGGGTCTGTCGGACTCCGAGATCGACCAGATGGTCGAGGACGCCAAGCGGCACGAGCAGGAGGACGAGGAGCGTCGTCGTCAGATCGAGACGCGCAACAAACTCGACCAGCTCGTCTACCAGGTCGAAAAGACCATGAACGAGGCGAAGGACAAGCTCCCCGTGGAGCTCGGCCAGGAGGTCTCGACGGCCCTCGAGGAGGCCCGTGAAGCGCTCAAGACGGAGGACGCCGCCAAGTGGTCCGCCGCCGAGGAGAAGCTCATGGCCACCTCCAGCAAGATGGCCGAGCACCTGTACGCGAACACGGCGCAGCCCCCGGGCGGCGACGACGCCGGCCCCGGCCCGAGCGCCGGCGCTCCGGGCGGCGACGACGGCGCCAAGAGCGAAGGCTCCGGTGACGGCGACGTCATCGACGCCGACTGGTCCGAAGCCAACTGACCCGGCTTGGCGCCGCTCTCCCGGCGCCAAGCTCCTCCGCCTCAGTCGACGTTCTCGACGGACACACTCTCGAACAGCTCCAGGAACTCCTCCTCCGTCACCGTGAAGACGCCGTCGTCCGTCCCGTCGAGCGGGGCGCCGCTGGCGTCTTCGAGCTCACCGCGACCCCACGGGTTGCGGATGGTGATGGTGCCGTTCGCGGTGTCGTAGTCGAGGACGCTGTAGATGTGCCACTCCGGCAGGTTCTCCGAGCCGAAGTTGTTGCTGACCGTGACGATCCCGTCCGCGTCGAGCGACGCTTCGACGCTCGCGAGGATGCTGTCGGGCGAATCCAGCCCCGGGAGCCACGGGATGGTGCCGTTGCCCGTGAGCGTCCGGATCCCCGCGCCCGTCAGCGCTCCCTCACGGTTCCCGGTGACCTCGCGGTACGCGATCTCGAGCACCGTGACCCACTGCCCGTTGGCGCCGGCCGTCCCGCCGATGCCGAGCTGCCCGTCGGTCAGCGGCGGAACGTTCACGGGATCCTCACCGGGGAAGGTGACCGTGAAGGAGCCGTCGGCGTTTGCCTGGATCATGTTGGTGATGTCGTCGGGGCGTTGGAGCGCGAGCGCAGCCAACGCTGCGTGGAACGTGCAGTCCGCGAACCCGCCCTGCTGAACCGCGTACGGGTCGGGCCCGCCCGCACCGAAGAGCACCGCCGACGCGTTGTCGGCGCGATCCTTCGCGGCGTCGAAGTAGACGCCGAGCCGCGCGAAGTCGTCGCCGTTGGCGGCGGCCGCTTCGACCACCAACAGGTCGTTCACCGAGATGCCCGTCTCGCCGAAGACCTGGTCGTTGCTCGCGCTCTTGACCTCGTCGTAGCGCCGGTAGAGCGCGACGAGCGCGGCCGCGTCCTCGCCGGTGTACGCGGGGTCGGCGATCGCGTCGAGGAGCTCGTCCTCGCTGAGCACGCCGTCGGCGTTGGCGTCCCAGTCGTCGAAGTGGGCTTCGGCGGCCTGGGTGACGTCGGTCGTTCCGTCGAGGTCGCCCGCGGGCGGCGGCGGCGCGCTGGCGGCCGACTCCGCGATCAGGTTCGAGGCGTTCGGCTCGACGGCGCCCCCCGTGAACCCGATCCAGTCCCCGGCGACGGCGTCACCGTTCGATCCGGTGAGCGCGCCCGACTCGATCATCTCCGTGAGGACCCGTTCGATCGCCTCCGGCTCGACGCCCTGCTCCGCGAGCCGATCCGCCGCAGCCTGGACCTGCTCTTCGCTCGGCGGATCCGGCACGCGGCGAACGACGATCTTGATCTCGGTCTTCGTCTCCTGGTGTTTGACCTGCACGGTGTAGGTCGTGCCGTCGTCCGACTCGCGTCGTTCCGACGAGAACCAGATGTGAGTGGTGGTGATGGCCTGTTGGCTGGTGACTTCCGCCATGAACGCTCGTCTAGAGCACGCGCCGTTCCAACGAGCGCCGGTCGATCCGGAGCGCTCGAGTGTGCACTGAGCCCCGACCCTGCCCTTCGCGGTGTGCAGGGACCGCCCCGACCGCCCACGATCGGCCGTCGGCGCGACATCACGCGCCGCACGTGCGAGCCTTCGCCGGTGAGCGCACCGTCGGCCTCCGCCGCGCCGCGATGGCGTCGCGCCGTCGGCCTCGCCTGCATCGCGGGCGGCACCCTCCTCGCCGAGGTCGCGCTGACCCGGGTGCTGTCCGTCTCGCTGTACCACCACTTCGCGTTCCTGGTGGTGTCGACGGCGCTCCTCGGAACCTCGGTCGCGGGGGCGTACTCCAGCGCCTCGGGGTGGCTCACCCGGCAGAGCGCGGACGCGCTCGGCGGGGGTGGCGCGCTCCTGCTCGCGCTCGGCCTCCCCGTCTGCTTCGCGGTCACGCAGAGCCTCGCGCTGGAGCCGCTCGCGCTCGCGACGTCCTTCGCGGAGCTCGTGAAGCTCGCCGTCGTGTACGTGCTCCTCGGGGTCCCGTTCTTCGGCAGCGGCCTCGCGATCGCCGTGACGCTCGAGCGCTACGTCGCGGACGCGCACCGGCTCTACGCCGCGGACCTGTTCGGCGCGGGCGTGGGTTCGTTCGCAACCCTGCTTGCGCTGAGCGCGGTCGGGGGCGTCGGCGCAATCGTCACGGGCGCCGCTATCGCCGCGCTCGGCGCCGCGTGCCTCGGCGGTCCGCGCCTGCGCGTCGCCGGCCTGTGCAGCGCCGTCGCGCTCGCGGCGTTGACGCCGTTCGCGGACGCCGTGCTCCCGCTGCACATCACCCAGTCCAAGGTCACCCGCAGCGGTGAGCCCTTCTCGAAGCTCCTCGCCGACCCGTCCCGCACGAAGTCGACCGCCTGGAACAGCCTGGCGCGCGTCGACCACGTCGCCTTCCGGCCCGGCCTGGAGCGTCTGATGATCGACGCGGGCGTCGCCGCCGTTCGGATCCCCACGGGCGCAGCGCCCGTCGAGAGCGACGCCACCCTCCCCTACACACTCCACCCCGGCGGGCGCGTCATGATCGTCGGCGCCGGCGCCGGGTGGGAGGTCGAAGAAGCGCTCGCGTTCGGCGCGGGTCACGTCGACGCCGTCGAGGTCAACGCGCTCGTCGCGGCGCACGCGCCAGCGCGCCTGCGGGAGGATCCGCGCGTCACCTGGATCGTCGACGAAGCACGCAGCGTCCTCGAGCGCGCCGAGGAGGCCTACGACGCGATCGTCATGATCCACACGATCAGCAACGCCGCGACCTCGGCGGGTGCGATGCACCTCGCCGAGGACTTCCTGCTCACCGAGGAGGCGCTCGCGCTGCTCGTGAACCGCCTCTCGGCCGACGGGACCCTGTTCCTTACGCGCCCCGAGGCGCAGCTCTACCGCCTCCTCGCTTCCCTCCCCAAGGACGTGCACGTCTACGCGTGGTCGGAGCGTGCGGCGGGGCCCTCGTTCTACGGCGCGCTCCTGATCTTCAAGCAGCGCCCGAGCGAAGCGGCGCACGCGACGATCGTCGCCCGAATCGCATCGCGGCCCGGGCTGAGGATGTTGTTCACCCCGCCGGGCCTGACGAACGCGAAGGCGCCGACGGACCCGGTGTTCGAAGCGATCCTCGCCGGCCAAGACCTCGCGCGGTTCGAGGACGTGGTCGGCTCGCGCCTGGACCCGGCGACCGACGACCGCCCGTTCTTTCACCAGCGTCGGCGCTTCTCGGATCTGTCGTGGGCGGACTTCGAGCGCACGCTGGGGATTCGAAGCGGCGCGCGGATGGCGCTGGAGGATCGACCGTTCGCGGAGATCGCCGCGGTGCTCCTCCTCGTCGAGACGACCCTCGTCGGCGCGCTCGCGCTGCTGCTCCCGTTGTTCTTCGGTCGCCGCCGCCTGACCGTCTCGCGGCGGCGCACGGTCGCGGTGTTCGCTTACTTCGCGGCGCTCGGGCTGGGGTTCATGCTCGTGGAGATCGCGCTGGTGCAGCGCCTCGGGCTCCTGCTCGGCGCTCCGGCGCTGACCCTCGCGACGGTGTTCTTCGGCTTGCTCGTCGGCGCCGGCGCGGGGAGCGCGCTGTCGAAGCGCCTTCCGCGCCCCGAGCACGCGCCCGCGTTCGCGGTGGGGGCGGCGGTCGCGCTCGCGCTCTCGTTGCCGTTCGTCCTCGGCGCGGGGGCGCCGGGCGCGGAGCCGGTGCGCGTCGCGCTCGCGCTCGCGGTGGTGCTGCCTACCGGCGCGGCGTTGGGCCTCGCGTTCCCCGCGGGCCTGTCGCGCCTCGAAGACGCACCCGCGCTGGTGCCCTGGGCGTTTGCGACCAACGGCCTGCTGTCGGTCGCGGGGACGGTCCTCGCGATCATCGGCGCGAGCAGCGTGGGCTTCACCGGGGTTCTCCTCGCGGGTGCGGCCGTCTACGCGATCGCGTGGTTGGCGGCGACGAGGCTCGGGTGTTAACTCCGAGGTCGTGCGGAGGAGCCTCCCCATCGTGCAGGACGGCGTCGAGCGCGTCCGCAAGCCCGAGTGGCTCAAGATTCGCCCCCCGGGCGGGCCGGCCTACGCCGCGCTCAAGAAGAGCGCGCGCAACCTGAAGCTCGCCACGGTCTGCGAGGAAGCGCAGTGCCCGAACCTCTCCGAGTGCTGGGGCGGCGGCACGGCCACGTTCATGCTGATGGGTGACACCTGCACCCGCGGCTGCCGCTTCTGCGCCATCAACACCGCGCGGATCCCTCCGCCGCTCGACGAGGAAGAGCCGAACCACGTCGCGGAGGCCGTCGACGCGATGGGCCTGTCGTACGTCGTGCTCACCTCCGTGAACCGCGACGAGCTGCCCGACGGCGGCGCCGGACACCTGCGCCGGTGCCTGGAGGCGATCCGAGCGCGTTGCCCCGACGTGCTGCTGGAGATGCTCATCCCCGACTTCGAGGGCAACGAAGCCGCGATCTGGGAGATGCTCGCGTCGCCGCTCGCGGTCCTCGCGCACAACGTGGAGTGTGTGGAGCGTCTGACCTCGCGGGTCCGCGACCCGCGTGCGTCCTATGCGCAATCGCTGGACGTGCTCGCGTTCAGCAAACGCAACGCCCCCGGCCTGCTGACGAAGAGCTCGATCATGATCGGCCTCGGGGAGACGGAGGACGAGGTCGTGAAGACGCTCGAGGACCTCCGCGAGAACGACGTCGACATCGTCACGCTCGGCCAGTACCTCCGCCCCTCTTCGAAGCACCTGCCGGTGGTGGAGTACGTCCCGCCCGCGACGTTCGATCGCTACGCCGAGGTCGCGAAGGCGTTGGGGTTCGGCTACGTCGCCTCCGGGCCGCTGGTGCGTTCGTCCTACCGCGCCGGTGAGCTGTTCGTGGAGAAGCACCTGCGCGGCACGACCGCGGTCTGATGCGTCGTCACCACTGACGGTCGGCGAAGTCCATGAACGTGTACCAGTCCCGCGGCTCGAGGCTGTGGCCGCCGGTGCGCTCGTGCCACGAGAGCGGTCCGTCGAGGCTCGGTCGTCCGTCTTCGAGCACGAGCCCCCGCGATCCGAGGAGCGTGTAGACCGGCGCGGCGGCCTCCACGGCCTTCAGCGCACCCGGCGGATCGGCGCGCAGGTCTTCGACGCCGTTGGTCACCAGCACGGGGCGCGGCGCGACGAGCGCGATGAGGAGGTGCTGGTCGACGGGGAGCCGCGCCTCTTGGTCGGCGAAGGTCGCGAAGACGTCGTCGAACCAGTTCGGGAACAAGGTGGTGATCACGCCGACGGACTCGCCGGTGTTGTCGCGCGAGAGCGACGCACCGCCGGTTCCCGACTGGTGGGGGATCGCGATGGCGATGCGTTCGTCGAGGGCCGCCGCGAGGAGCGCCGTCTTCCCGCGGCGCGAGTGTCCGACGACCGCGATGCGCGTCGCGTCGACGCTGGCGTCCGTGACGAGGTAGTCGACCGCCCGGGAGAGGCCCCAGGCCCACGCGGCGAGGCGCCCCCACGCCGTGCGGAAGCCTTCGCCCGAGTCGAAGTGCGGGTGCACGCCGTCGAGGCTGCGCTCGTCGTCCGGGTCGTCGGGATCGACGTCGCTCTCGTGGAACGTCGCGAGCGCGTAGCCGCGCCCGACGATCTCGAAGACCGGCCACCGCTCCTGCCGCGAGCCTCGATCCGCGCCGCAGCCGAGCGCCCGGAAGGACTCGCTGAACCGCACCGCCTCCGACGCGACGAGGGACTGGTTCCCGCAGGGGTTGAGCGCCAGGAGCACCGGCGGGTCCGAGACGCCGGCGGGGAGGAACAGCCCGAGGTGTATCTGCGGCGCGTCGGGGCTCAGCGTGATCTCGACGCCGCGGTGCACGACGCCGGGGGCGATCTCGACGTCGGGTGTCTCCACGCGGGCGGTGATCGCGGGCGCCTCGGGCGCAACGCCGTAGACGTAGTGCTCGAAGAGCTCGATGAGCTCCGGCCGTCGAGCGTCGCGCCAGTCATCGGCGGATTCGATGCGCGCCTCGCCGAAGAACGTGACGAACGAATCCGGGAGCGCCTCGCGCAGCGGAAGCTCCGCCGCGGGTGGGAACACCCGCGGGGTCTCGCCCGAGCAGGCGACCGCAAGGAGCGCGGTGAGGATGGTGGCCCGGCGCATGGTCTCGAAGCGGCCGCGCCGGAGAACGCAGGTTTGCGATCGGCGGGCTCCTCGTGAGCGTAGGGTGCCGAGTCCCGGCCGTCCATCCTCCGCTCATTCAGGCATGAGCTAGGAAAGTGTACCGGATAGCCGGCGTGCCGAGGTCCGGCTTCGCTTTAGGACACTTCAGTAGATCCGCTCGACGACAGCTCCGCCGTAGTAGTGCGACAGGATCTCCTTGAACGTCTGCCCGGCTTCGGCGCGACCGATCGCGCCCATCTGGCACATGCCGACGCCGTGTCCCCAGCCACCGCCCTCGAACGTCAGCCGCTCGACGAAGCCGGCGTCGTCCTTGTCCACGGTCAGGACGAAGGCGCCGCTATTGAGGTTCCCGAAGAGTCGGCGCACCGGGAGCTCGCGCAACACGTCGGCCTTCCCTTCGGAGCCGAGGATGCGCAGGCCGGTGATGCGGCCACCCTTGCCGCGCCCCAGAATGGCGACATCCGTGACACGCCCAACGCCGAGTTTGTCGACGTAGCGTGTGAGGCGATCCGCGGGGACCACGGTCTTCCAGCGCACCTTGCTGGCCTTCGCGAATGACGACCGCGCGCAGTAGGTCGGCGGGTACGAGCGCACCCAGTTCGCCATGTTCGAAGCGTTCAGCCCGTTCGCGAACGGCTTCAGCGCGGGGTCGTTCGCCGGCCCGTCGAGGCGCGGTCGCAGGCTGGGGCTCGCGGTCTGATCCCACACCACCTCGTTCGCCTCCGAGAACCCGCCGCACGTCGACGCGTACACCGAGTCGACGAGCTCGAGCGGCGCCTTGTCGTCCTTACGCGGACGCACCGCCAAGAGGCCGCGCGTCGCATCGACGGCGGCGTTGGTCGCCGGCTGCTCCCGCCCGGCCCCCGCGTACACCTGACAGTGCTGCGCGCTGCACAGGTGGTACGGCTCGGCGAAGTGGCGGTGGGCGAGCTTCGAGAAGATCTCCCCGCGCGCGGTCACCGCCTGAGCGCGGAGCGCGCCCGCCGGCGCCGTCGCGAAGATCTCCGCCGGCACGAGCCCCCCGAGGAGCCGCTCGGCGCCGACGGAGTTGACGACGGCGAGCTTACCGTCGCGATCGATCACCACGTAGACGCCGCCCCAGTACCGGCGTGTCTGTCGACCGTGTGACGCGTAGCCCTTGGAGTGTTCGACGTCGAAGATCGTGATCGCCTCGTCGTCGAGCGTGCCGATGAAGACGCTGTTGGTCGCACGGTGGATGACACGTCGTTGCGCGTCGCGGACGAGGATGGTGCCGCTGGGTTTCTTCACCAGCTCTTCGAACAGCGTCGTGCGGAGGCCTCGCTCGGAGAAGAGCTTCGCCGCGAGCGCCTCCGCCTGCGCGCGACGTAGGAACCCGCCGACCGCGACCTTCTTCTCGCGCGTGTCGAGGACGTTCCCGGACACCCCCACGACGGTGCCGACGTCGAAGACGTGCGCGGCGAGCTTCTCCTTCGCCCACTTCGCGCGCGCCGCCGCGGCGCCCTTCACGTCGAGGTAGGGCAGCGTGTCGACGACGACCCAGGTGCGCACCTCGGCGGCCCGCCCGCGCTTTACCGAAAACGAGAACCGCGTCTTCTCGGGCGCGTACACCGTCTTGGGGAGGCGCCGCTCTTCGAACATCAGGCGCAGCGGTCCGCCCCCTTCGAGCGCGACGCCGCGCTGCCCGGTCATGATGCCGACGGAGACGATCGGCTCCCCCGAGGAGAAACGCATCCGCTTCTCGAACAGCTCGGAGGCCGACAGCGGCGTGAACGCCGCGAAGCCACCCACGTCCCCCGCCAGGACCGATCCCGGCACCGAGCACACACAGCCGGCGATCAGCGCGATCGCCACCGAGCTTTCGCGCCGCACGGGGTGGAACACGGATAACAAAAGGCCCTCACCACGTAAAACGCGGAGTCAGCACCCGAAATTCAGTGGGGAGGCCGCACAAGTGCGCAGCCCGCCGAAGGCGTGCGTAGGCGGGTGGCCGAAGGCCGGGTCCCGCATCCGCAAACGGAGCGAAGCGTAGTGCGCAGCCCGCCGAAGGCGTGCGTAGGCGGGTGGCCGAAGGCCGGGTCCCGCAGGGCGCTCTGTTTAGCGCTTCGAGAACTGGAAGCGCTTGCGGGCGCCGGGCTGGCCGTACTTCTTGCGCTCCACGCGACGCGGGTCGCGGGTCACGAAGCCCGCCTTCTTGAGCGGGGGGCGCAGCGCCGGGTCCGAGGCGATCAGCGCGCGGGTGATCCCGTGGCGGATCGCGCCGGCCTGACCGGAGAGGCCGCCGCCGCAGACGTTCACGAGGACGTCCCACTTGGCGACCTGCTCGGCAACCTCGAGGGGCTGACGGAGGATCATCTTGAGCGTCTCGCGCGGGAAGTAGCGCTCGACGTCGCGGCGGTTGACGGTGATCTTGCCGCTGCCGGGGCGCAGGTAAACGCGCGCGACGGCTTCCTTACGACGACCCGTGGCGTAAAACTGTTCCATCTCGTTGGACCTCAGGCCTTCGCGTCCGTGCCGACGGCGTAGGCTTCCGGCTTCTGGGCCTTGTGGGGGTGCTCGGGACCCGCATAGACCTTGAGCTTCTTCATCAGCTGGTTGGCGAGCGCGCCGCGAGGAATCATCCCCTTCACCGCGAGCTCGATGACCTTGTGCGGCGCGCGATCGAGCATCTCGACGCCCGTGCGCTCCTTCAGGTGCCCCACGTAGCCGGTGTGTTTGTAGTACCGCTTCTTGGAGACCTTGTTGTTCCCGCGGAACACGACCTTCTCGGCGTTCACGACGACGACGAAGTCACCGGAGTCCGTGTGGGGCGTGTAGTTCGGCTTGTGCTTGCCGCGCAGGAGCGTGGCGATCTGCGTCGCCAAGCGGCCAACCGTCTGGCCTTCCGCGTCGATCAGGAGCCACTTGCGCTCCGCGTCGTCGCGATTGAAATGCTTGGTGGGACGCACGTTGACGAGCGGTTCCATACCCCGCTTCTCGGCGCCGTTCGAAGTTTCCTCGGCCATGGGACGGTCGCTTCTATGGGTGAGGATAGGACCTGTCAACCACCTTTCGTGAGGTCGACGAGCGCCTTCTCCACCTCCGCCATCAACCACGCCCGATCCTCCGCGTCGTCCCCCCGCCCGGCCGTCGCGATCGGCGCGCCGACCCGCACCGTCACCGCCCCGCCGCGGATCTTCCAGTCGCCCGGGAGCAGAATATCGCCCGTACCGATCACCCCCACCGGGAGCACCGGCACCTGCGCCGCCAGCGCCAGGTGAAACGCGCCCTTCTTCATCGGGCCCACCGTGTTCGGCGGCGTGCGCGTCCCCTCCGGGAACATCAGCACCGAGCGCCCGCCGCGGATGGTCTTCGCCGCCCGCTCGATCGACGCCACCGCCCGCGCCCGGCTCTTGCGGTCGATCATGATCGCCGCCCCCAGCGCCAGCACCCAGCCGAACAGCGGGATGAACCCCAGCTCGCGCTTCGCCACCGGCCGCATGTCGAGGCGGATCTTCGAGTACAGCGACAGCACGTCGAAGTGGCTCGTGTGGTTCGCCAGCACCACGTAGGACCCCGTAGTCGGCACCTCGCCCTCGAGCGTCACGTCCACGCTGCACAGCCAGGTCACCTGCTTCGACCAGGTCTGCGCCACCCAGGTCGTCGAACCCCACCGCATGAACGGCACGGCCAGGATGGCCACCGCCGACCAGAACCCGGTCAGGACCCCGAGGACCAACGCGTTGAAGACCGCGCGCACGCCCTACTCTCCCGCATCCGCCTCGGTCAGGTCCACGCCGTCCTTCGGACGCGGCGGCAGGCGGTCGTCGTAGATGACCTCCTCCAGGCACAGCCCGTGCGGCGGCGCCGTCATCCCACCGCGCGTGCGATCCTTCGAAGCGAGCACGTCGACGAGCTGGTCCTTCGTCATGCGCCCGAGCCCCACGTCGCACAGGTTCCCAGCCATGATCCGCACCATGTTCCGCACGAACGCGTTCCCGACGATCTCGAAGATCACCCGCTCGTGCTCCCCCTCGAACACCCGCGCCGAGTACATCGTCCGCACCGCGTGCCGCGCCGAGCAGCCCGCGCTGCGGAACGCCTCGAAGTCGTGCGTCCCGAGGAACACCTGCGCCGCCTCGTGCATCGGCGCGACCTCGAGGCGCCCGACCTTCACCCACCACGCCCGGTCACGCTCCAGCGCGCTCGGCGTGCGATCGTTCCAGTAGGTGTAGCGGTACCGCTTCCCGCGCGACGTACGTCGCGGGTCCCAGCCGTCCTCGACCTCCTCCGCACGCCGGATCGAGATCCCCCGCGGCATGAACTGCCCGAGGCCCCGCTCGAACCCGATGCACGGGATGTCCTTGTCGGTCTTGAACACCGCGACCTGCCCGCGTGCGTGCACCCCCGCGTCGGTCCGCGAAGCGCCGCGTACGCTCACCGGCGTCTGCGTCATCTTCGAAATCGCACGTTCGAGCGCACCCTGCACCGTCGGTGCCTTGTGCCCCTTTTGGATCTGCCAGCCCGCGAAGGCCGTCCCGTCGTACTCGACGATCAGTCGAATCGTCCGCACTACATTTCGAGGTACAGACCGATGTTCCAGGTCACGTCCGACAAGTCGAACCCGGCCGAGCCGAACCCATCGATCTTGTTCGCCTGCAGCTCGCCGAACAGGTACGTCCCGCGCACGCCGGTGGCCGCGTGGAGGCTCTGCGCCGACGCCGGCTCGAACACGTTCAGCATGATCGCCATGCCCACCGTCCCCGTGAGGCCGAACTTGCCGCCGCGCCCCGCGAGGTCGTCCGCGCCGTTGCCCGGCTGCTCGAAGCGCGCGACGTCGCCCGTCCCGGTGGTCACCCACCAGACGTAGTAGGCGAGCCCGCCCTTCACGTACGGCACGAACGGAAGCGGTATCTGGTCGGCCAACCAGTCGAAGCGATAGAAGCCGGTGAGCGTCAGCGGCGCGATGTTGAAGACCGTGGTGTCCTGCGCGATCTCCCCCACGTTCTCGCCGCTCGCGTAACGCCCGCGCCCGACGAACTGCATGAAGCCGAAGCTCGCGCCCACCCCCGCCGTGCCGATGCCGCGGTAGAGCTGTACGTCGAGGCCGATCGTGAACAACTCATTGGGGTTCGACTCGAAGATGTCCTGGAAGGCCGTGTTGCCCTCGGTCCCGCCGCCGGTGTTGCCGAGGTCCGGCAGGTACGGCCCGCCCTTGAACTCGTAGCCGAGCCCGAACGACTCGATCGTCGAGTCCGGGCGTCGGGCCTCCGCGGTGGATCCGATCAGCAGCACGAGCAGCGCCGCCGCCCACGCGAGCTTCACGCGCCGCGCGACGGCCACCACCACGAACCCAGCGCCGAAGCCGAGCATCGCGAGCGCCGCGAGCGCGAGCAGCACGCCGAACACCAGCGCGACGCGCGTCGCCGCCGCGAGATCCTCGTCGGCCGCGACTCGGCGCGCCATCGGCGGCGACCAGCGGTAGTACGTGTCGACGATCGCGCGCCCGCCCGGCGCCGGGATCAACACCGCGTCCCGGAACCAGCGCAGCACCTGCACCGCGGGGTGCGCGTACGAGCCGTGCGCCGCGGTCGCGATGAAGCAGAAGCCACCCTCCTCGGCGCCGCCGCTCTCCTTGTACAGCTCCCAGAAGTCACTCACCGGCACCGGCTCGGCGATCACCACGTTCGACAGCGGTCCGACGTTGCCGGCCTCGTCCACCGCGCGCACCGCGAGCGCGGCCTTCACGCCGACCGCGAGGCCCGCCTGAACGCCTGCGCTGCCGAACATCCCGTCGATCGTCCCGCCGACCGTCGGCTGCGCGCACGGGAGCACCCCGCCGGTCGTGGCGGTGTCGGCCATCAGCATCTCCTCGTCGACGTCGAGCGCGCTGATGTCCGGGCAGTAGACGATGTTGTAGGTCGCGACGTCGGCGTCGTCCGAGATCTCCCACGAAAGCTGAAGGCGGTTCTCGCCGGGCTCGACCTTGGTCACGGTCGGCTGCGGCGGCGGCCGCGTGTCGTACTCGAACTGCCACGTGAAGGTCTGGTACCGGAACTCGTCGGTCTCGTCCGCGTCCGCGTAGACCTTCAAGAAGACCTCGCGCTCCATGTTGTCGGCGCCCGTGCCGAGCGGCGGCGGGAGGTCCGAAGCGTCCTCGCGGTCGAACCCCGCGACGAGATCCTGCGGCAGCACGTACACGGTGACGCGCGCGCCGTTGTCCTGGCGGTCCTCGGCCTCGGCGCCGAACTCCACGTCCTCGACCGTGATCAGCCGAAGCTCCGCCCGCTCTGCGGTCACGAAGTTGTCGTACGTGAGCTGGTACGAGTAACTCTCGCCCGTCCCCGGGATGACACCCGCGTTGAACGTCGCGATCCACGACAGGGGGATACGCGCGTTGGCCTCGATCTCCGCGATGTTGAGGCGCTTCGACGCCTCGGGGAGCGGGTCCGGCACGATCGTGGGTTTTTGGGCCTCGGCGGCCCGCGTCCAACCCGCCGCCGCCACGACCCCTGCTGCAATCAACCAAGCATTTCGCATCTGTTACGCGTCCGTTCGGGGCGCTGGGACGCTAGCACCGATTTTCCCACTCAGCCAACGCTCGACCCACAGCGCAGCCTGGCTCGCACCCCCGCGCCGCAGCCGGTCCGCCGCGAGCCACAGCGTGATCCGCCCCGCGCGAATGACGAGCCGCCCCACCAGCGCGTCGTCGCGATCCACGACGTCGACCGTCGGCGGCGGCTCGTCCGGGAGGTACCGCATCCCCTTGCCCCCCGCCAAAGCCGTCTCGACGGTCTCGAAGTCCGGCGTCCCCTCCACGGTGAGGCGGACGACCGCCCCCTCCGCCGAAAAGGACGGCACCAAGATCCGCGTCGCATCGGCGGGAACACCACACGCCGCCGTCACCGCCGTCGCGAGCGCGGCGTCCGCCAGATCCCACTCGCCGTCCGGCCCGGTCACCGTGGGGATGACGTCGAAGGCGAGCGTCGCGGCGAAGACCTCCGCCGGCGCGTCCTGCATCGTGAACACCGCCCGCGTCTGCGCGGACAGCTCGTCCATCCCTGGGCGATCGAACGTCGCCGCCGACTCGAACGTGGTGACGTCCACCGCCGACGGCGAAAACGGCGACAACGCCCGGACGATCGCGGCGACGGGCTCCGCGAGCCCCACCGCGATCCGCGCGGGCGCAAAGACCTCCTCGGTGAGGGTCGGGAACACAAACGGCGCCTCGGTGACCCCCGCGAGGTCCAGCACCGGCTTGCCCTGAGCGATGAGCCCCGCCGCGACGCCCTCGGCGACCTTGCCGCCGAACGCGATCACGAACAGGTCGCCGCGCGAGATGAGATCGGCGTCGATGAGGACGTGCCCCGCGTCGACGTGCTCGGTCGTCGTCGCCGCGACGATGGCGGCGTCCAGAGCTCGATCGTCGAGGGCGGTGAGGAGCGCCTCTCCGATCGCGGAGTGGGCGCCCAGTACGGCCACGGTCTTCGCCATGCCGGCGCACTCAGCACACCGAGGCGCCGGCCGGCAAGAACGTTTCCGTCGGGGGTTAGTTGTGCAGCTTGGCTTCGAGCATCAGGAGCTGGTCCTTCTTGAGGAGCTTCAGCTTCTGGATCTTCTTGCGCTCGATCTCTTCGTCGATGGAGAGGTGAAGTCGACTGTTCAGCTCGGAGAGGCGGGCCTTCAGCTCGCGGTGCTCTCGTTTGAGGCGCTCGATCTCCTGTGAAAGATCGAGGCCCACGTTACGGGGCTGTTCGGTGTCGACCGCTCTCACTTGTTCCATCATGCGTGTGGGTCTCCGATCCAAACGCGGCGCTCGCGTTCGGTGGTTCGTGACGTTCTGTTGAGGTTTCGATGGCTGAACGATGCGTTGTGCAGACCATCACGAAAACTCTAAGAAGGCGCCGACAGCGAGTCAAACCGCCGGGGTCGGCCGTTCGTCCGAGTCGACCCTCGGCGCTCAGACCCCCGCGCGTATGCCGAGGTTCTGCTCCGCCGCGGACACCTGGAGGTACACCGGCGCCACGGTGTCCACGTCTCGCCCCTCTTCGTGCAAGCGCGCCGCGCCCAGCGAGGCCAGGATCGCCGCGGAGGGCACGTGCGCTTCCTCGCGGGCGATCGCCCAGGGCGCATTCGGACCGAGGTCCAGACGCGTCCCATCGCCGCCCGCGTACATCCCCTCGCCGACGCCGTGCATCCGTTGCGAGAGCGACGTCGCGGAGACGATCGAGACCGGCAGCCGCGGGTCGGCGCCGCTCGGCGTGAAGAGCCCCGCGAACACCTCGTCGCGCCGCGCGTCGAGCACCGGGAGCGCGAGCTGTGCGTAGGGGTGATGGTGGAAGATGCCCGCCGCCATCACCTCCAGCGTCGAGACGGGGACGACCGGTCGCGGCACCACCGCTGCGAGGCCCTTGAGGAACGCGAGGCCGACGCGGAGCCCGGTGAACGACCCCGGCCCGATGCTCAGCGCATAACCGTCGATGTCTTCGAAGCGCCCGGCGATCAGCGTCTGCACCGTGGTCGCGAGGTTCTTGGCGTGGTTGCGCTGCTCCCCGAGCTCGCGCACCTCGACGACGTCGCCGTCGTGCACCGCGACGGAGCCGTCCGCCGTGGCCGTCTCGATCGCGAGGATCAGTCCCACGTGCTCAGGATGTCGTTGCGCGTCGCGATGATGAACAGCACCGCGATCAGCACGAAGCCGACCAGCGTCGCGATCTCCCGCGTGCGCATGGATATCGGCCGCCGCTTGATCGCTTCGATCGCCACGAACGCCAGATGTCCGCCGTCGAAGATCGGGATCGGCAGCAGGTTGATCAGGCCGAGGTTCACCGAGATGAGCGCGAGCAACCTCAGGTACGCGAAGATCCCGATCTCCGCCGCCTGCGCCGCGAACTTGAACAACGCGATCGGCCCGCCGACGTTCTTGCTCGAGATCTGCCCGGACAGCAGCTTGTAGATCCCGAGCCCGACGAACCCGATCACCTGACCGGTCTGCTCGACGCCCGAGACGAACGCCTCGCCGATCGTCAGCCGCGCGACCTCGGTCCGCGGCGGCATCGCACTCGTCCAGTGGCTCATGAGCTGGATGCGATCGTTCATCGCCACGCAGGTCGTCGACTCCCCTTCCCAACCCAGACCGACGCCCGGGTCCCAGAAGTCCTGCACCTCTTCCTTCGCCTGCTGCGTGCAGCCGTGGCGGTCGTTCTTCAGCGTCACTTCGACACGCTCGCCGCCGCGCCGCACGACGATCGGCAGCGGGCGATCCTCGGCCGCGCGCACCGCTTCGACGAAGGACCAGAACAGCTGCACCCGCCGACCGTCGACCTCCAGGATCTGATCCCCGGCCGCCAGCCCCGCGCGGTCCGCCGCGCCGTCCTCGATCACGCGCCGCAGGAACATCTCCGACTGCGCGATCCCGACGTCCTCGATCCGCGCGAACTCCGCCGGCACCGGCACCGAAAGCGTCCGCGGGACGGGCGCCGTCGCGTACAGCAGGCTCCCGGCCGCCAGCGGCTCGGGCCGCGCGACCACCACCGGCACCGTCTGGCCCGCGTACTTCTTGAACGTACGCGCGAGCTCCTCGCCGCGCTTCACTTCGTCGTCGCCGATCTTCATCAGCTCGTCGCCGGTCGCGAAGCCCCCCTGGTTCGCCGCGGGGAACGCCACGCCGATCCCGGTGCCGTGCGAGGCCCCGACCACGCCGATGATCCCCCAGTCCGTCGTCTCGCCGAACGGGTCCTGCCGGCGGATCGTCTTCGGGGTCACCTCCAGCGCGACCTCCTGACCGTCGCGCTCGACCTTGATCGGGGTCTTCTGACCGGGGCGTGCGCTGATCAGCTCGGTGATCCGGTGGAAGCTCCAGGTGCGCTCGCCGTCGACCTCGATGATGCGATCACCGGGCTCGAGCCCCGCGACGTCCGCGGGGTCGCCGATCTCCATCTGCCCCACGATCGGCGACGGCACCGTCGGCCCGAGGAGGTTGTAGGCAAAGAAACAGACGATCGGGAAGACGAGGTTGAAGGTCGGTCCGGCCAGCGCGACGATCGCACGCTGATGGAGCGCCGCCGTCGTGAACGCGCGATCGCGGTCCTCCGGCTCGACCTCCTCACCCGGGTTGTCGCCGACCATCTTCACGTACCCGCCGAGCGGGATCGCCGCGATCTGATAGATCGTCTCGCCGTACTGGAAGCGCACCAGCGCCGGCCCGAAGCCGAGCGAGAACTTGGTGACCTTGATGTCGAAGTACTTCGCCGCCAGGAAGTGCCCCAGCTCGTGCACGAAGATGAGGATCCCGATGAAGACGATGAACGCTGCGACCGCCGAGGGACCGAATGACCAGGGAACGCCCATCACGACCTCGCCAGGGAGGCTCGGTCAAAGCCTAGCACGGGCGGAGCGATCACGGTGGCCAGAACGATCAGCCGTCAGGGTTCATGCGGCACCCATGCGTACGCCGTCCGCAACCTCGACGTAGCGATTCAGCCGCTGAACCAGGTCCTTACGCGACGCGGGCTTCAGCACGTAGTCGTTCATCCCCGCTTCGATGCACGCCTCGCGCTCCGCGTCGCGCGCGCGGCCCGTCAGCGCACAGATGTAGGGCCCCTCCCCGCGCGCCCGCTGGCGAATCTCCGCCGTCGCCTCGACGCCGTCGAAGACCGGCATCTCGCAGTCCATGAAGATCACGGGGTAGCGCCGATCCGACCACTTGCTCACCGCATCGAGCCCGTTGATCGCGGTGTCGACGGTGCACCCGAGCGACTCCAGCCGGCGCGCGAGGACCCGCCGACTCACGGCGTCGTCGTCGACCACCAACACCTCGAGATCGAACGACGCCGAGATCTCCTCCGTGGGCTCCGCGTCGTCCTCCACGCCGATCGCGAGCTCGAGCTCCATCCAGAACATCGACCCCGATCCGTGTTTGCTCTCGACGCCGATGCGTCCGCCCATCAGCTCCATCAACCGCTTGCAGATCGCGAGCCCGAGCCCCGTCCCTTGCGCGTGCATCACCGCGTCGTCACCGGCCTGGGTGTACGGCATGAAGATCCGCTCGACGTCGGCGGTCTCCATCCCGAGGCCGGTGTCGCGCACCTCGACCCGCACCGCGGCGCGATCGCGCATGACCGCCTGACACGAAACCACGACGTCGACCCACCCGTGCTCGGTGAACTTCACCGCGTTGCTCACGAGGTTCGATAGGACCTGCCGCAGCCGATGACTGTCGCCGACGAGCACCTTCGGCACCGCGTCCGCGACGCTCGACCCGAGGGTGTTGCCGCGCGCCTGCGCGCGTGCGTCGAGCAGACGCACGACGTCGCGCACGAGGAGCCGCGGCTCGAACGGCGCCTCCGCGATCTTGAACTCCCCGGCGTCGATCTTCGACAGGTCGAGGACGTCGTTGACGATGTGCAGCATCGCGATACCCGACTGCGCCACGGTCTCGAGGTTCTCGCGGAAGTCGGGATCGACGGGGCCCTGCAGCAGCAGCTCGACCGTGCCGAGGATGCCGGACAGCGGCGTTCGAATCTCGTGGCTCATCGTCGCGAGGAACTCACCGCGCTGACGGTTCGACGCCTCCAGCCGGCGCGCCGTCGCGACGAGCTCACGCGTGCGTTTCTCGACCTGCGCCTCCAGCGAGTCGGTCCGGGCCTCCAGCTCCGTCAGCTGCCCACGCAACAGATCCGTCTGGGTCACGAGGCCGACGAGGGTGCCGGTCGAGGACAACACGGGGAGGCGCCGAATCCGACGCTCGAACATCGTGCGCGTCGCGGACTCCGACGTGGCGTCCGGGCTCGTCGTGACCAGCGGCGCCGACATGACGTCCCGCGCGAGGCGAGGCTCGTGGGGGGCGCCGAGCGCGCGGTCGAGCTCCTGGACGAGGTCTCGCTCACTGATGATCCCGACCGCCTTGCCGTCCTCGTCCGCCACCACGACGCAGGAGATCGCCTCCTCGCGCATGAGGCGTACGACGTCGGCGAGCGGTGCCTCCCGAGGGACACACCAAACCCCGCGCGACATCACGTCGCGAACGAAAAACGCGGGCATCTGTAGCGAGTGTCGGCACCGCCACTCGCGCGTTGGAGTGCGCTGCCTCAGATCAGATCGAGCCAGGCGATCGTATCGTTTCGAATCAGGACAGCGTAGGCGAGCAGCAGCGGCCCCACGAAGATCAGCGCGTCGATCCGATCGAACAGCCCGCCGTGCCCGGGCATGATCCGCCCCGAGTCCTTCACCCCGGTGGAGCGCTTCAGCAGGCTCTCGGCGAGGTCACCGATCTGACCGAGCACCGTCCCCACCGGCGCGAGGATCGCGAGGTGCACCGGGTCGATACCCGGCCCCCAGAAGTGATTGAGCGCAAACGATCCGGCCGTCGCGACCACGACGCCACCGATCGAGCCCTCCCAGGTCTTCTTCGGGCTCACCGCCGGGTAGAGCTTGTGTTTGCCGAGGAATCGCCCCGCGAAGTAGCCGCCGGTGTCGCTCCCCCACGCGATGACACACGCGAGGTACAGCCAGGCGCTCCCGCCGGGGAGCAGCCGCAGCGAGGCGGTCGCGGCGAGCAGCGCCCCCGCCCACAGCACCCCGGTCACCGACAACGAGGCGCGCGCCGCGACCGTGGCCTGGTCGCCGATCCGGAACAGAAAGTAGATCCAGACGAACATCACCAGCGCGGCCATCACCACCACGCCCTGGTCGCCGCGCAGCTGGCCGCTCATCAGCAGCGCCATCACCAACACGCCGACGATCGTCAGCAGCGTGCTCGACGTCTTGTCGTCGCCGTGCGCCATGCCCATGAACTCGTTGACGCTCACCGCGCCGACGAAGAGCACGAGTCCGAAGAACCACCAGCCCCCCATCTCGATGAGGAAGACCGCGATCGGCAGCGCGATGAGGGCGCTGAGGATCCGCGTCAGCAAGCGGCACCGTCGATCTGGGCGCCGGTCTTACCGTAGCGCCGCTGGCGCCCGCGGTACTGCTCGATGCAGTCGAAGAACTCCGCCTTCGTGAAGTCCGGCCACAGCACGTCCGTCACGACGATCTCCGCGTAGGCGCACTGCCAAAGCAGGAAGTTCGACAGGCGCATCTCCCCGCTCGTTCGAATGATGAGGTCGAGCTCCGGGAGCCCCGCCGTGAACAGACGCGACTCGATCGCCTCCTCCGTCACGTCCTCCGCCGCGAGGCGCCCCTCGGCGACGTCGGTCGCGAGTGCCCGCACCGCCTCCGTGAGCTCCTCGCGACCGCCGTACGACAGCGCCAGCGTGAGGACCATGGAGGTGTTGTCCTTGGAGAGGTTCGACAGGTAGTCGAGCTGCTTCTTCACGTGGGCCGGGAGACGGTCGGTCTCGCCGATGCCCTGCAGCCGGATGTCGTTGTCCATGATCGTCGACTGCTCGTCGACGAGGTAGTCGAGCAAGAGCGTCATCAGGCGCTCCACCTCGACGTCGGGGCGGGCCCAGTTCTGCACCGAGAACGCGTACAGCGTCAGCGCCTCGATGCCGTTCTCGCGAGCCGCCGTGACGATCTCACGCACGGACTTCGCACCGTAGGCGTGCCCCTCCCAGCGAGGGCGCCCGCGCGCCTCCGCCCAGCGGCCGTTGCCATCCATGATGATGGCGATGTGCCGGGGCAGAGGACCCGGTGCCAAGACGTCCGGCATCAGACTTCCATGATCTCCTTTTCCTTCTTGCCGACGATCTCGTCGACCTTCGCCACGAAGTCGTCGGTGATCTTCTGGACCTCGGACTGCGCCTTCTTCGAGTCGTCCTCGGGGAGGTCGCCGTCCTTCTCGAGGCCCTTGAGCATCTCGTTCGCGTCGCGACGCGCGTTGCGCACCGAGATCTTCGCGTCCTCGCCCTTCGACTTCGCGATCTTCGTGAACTCCTTGCGGCGCTCCTCGGTCAGCGGCGGGATCGGCAGCAGGATCTTCTCCCCGTCGTTCTGCGGCGAGATGCCGAGGTCCGAGGTCGAGCGCAGCACCTTCTCGATCTCCGAGGTCAGCGACTTGTCGAACGGCTTGATCGTGATGAGCCGCGGGTCCGCGACCGTCAGCGTCGCGACCTGGTTCAGCGGAGACTTCGCGCCGTAGTACTCGACCCGGATGTTGTCGAGGATCGACAGGTTCGCGCGCCCCGTGCGGATCCGCGCGAGCGCGCCGCGGAGCGCCTCGATGGCGTCGTCACCCTTGGACTTCAGCTCGTTGATTACGTCGTCTTTCATCCCTACGTCATCCCTTCCGTTGTTCGTCGAAGCCGTCGAAGCCGCCTAGAGCATGCCCTCGAACAGCTCGCTGTCCTTCTCGCTGACCAGGGTCCCGACCGTCTCGCCCTGGACGAGCTTCTTGAACGTCCCGGGCTCTTCGACCGAGAACACGATGATCGGGAGTTTGTTGTCCATGCACAGGGAGATGGCCGTCGCGTCCATCACCTTGAGCCCGCGGTTCAACGCGTCGAGGTAGCTCACGGTGCGGAAGCGCTTGGCGTCGTCGTGGACCTTCGGGTCCTTGTCGTAGACGCCGTCGACCTTCGTCCCCTTGAGGATCGCCTCCGCGTTGATCTCCATCGCGCGCAGCGACGCCGCGGTGTCCGTCGTGAAGTACGGGTTGCCGGTGCCGGCCGCGAAGATGACGACGCGGCCCTGCTCGAGGTGCCGCACCGCGCGCCGCCGGATGTACGGCTCCGCGATCTGCTCCATCTTGATCGCGCTCATCACGCGCGTCTCGAGCCCGCGCTTCTCCATCGCGTCCTGGAGCGCCAGCGCGTTGATGCTCGTCGCGAGCATCCCCATGTAGTCCGCCGTCGCGCGGTCCATCCCGGAGATGGCCGCCGACACGCCGCGGAAGATGTTGCCGCCGCCGATCACCAGCGCCATCTCGACGCCGGCGCGGTGCACCTCCGCGACTTCGTCGGAGAGGCGCCCGATGATCGACGGGCTGATCGTCTTGCCGTCACCCTGGAGCGCTTCGCCCGAGAGCTTCAGAAGGACGCGTTTGTACGCGAGGCCACCGACCGCCGAACCCATCGGGGCCGGGACGCTAGCCAAGGAGGGTGGAGCCGGCAAGGGGAATGAACCCCCGCCCCGTGTCACATGACGATGTCGACGCTCTCGCCGAGGTTCGCGTCCGCGGGGATGAGCAGCGCAAAGGTCGTGCCCTGCCCTTCTGCGCTCGTGACCCGCACTTCACCCTTGTGGGCCTCCACGAAGCGCTTGACGATCGCCAGCCCCAGACCCGTACCGCCGTACTCGCGGGTGATCGAGTTGTCGACCTGGTAGAAGCTGCTGAAGACCTGCTCCAGCTTGTCGGCGGGGATCCCGATCCCGGTGTCCCGCACCTCCAGCCGCACGAAGGTCTCCTCGGGCGGCCCGAACCGGCCGGCGTCCGGCGCGTTCTTGCGCGTCCCCGTCCACATCGCCGCCGCGAGGGTGATCGTGCCCCCCTCCGGCGTGAACTTCGTCGCGTTGCCCACCAGGTTGATCAAACACTGGCGCAGCTTGTCGGGATCGCCCTTGAAGACGGGGACGTCCGGCGCGACGTCGATCGCGAGCGTGATGCGCTTCTTCTGCGCCTGCGGGACGACGTAGCTCTTCGCCCCCTCCAGCAGCGTCACCGGCTCGACGTCCGCGACCTTCAGCTGCATCGCGCCCGCCTCGATCTTCGACATGTCGAGGAGCGACCCGATCAGATCCAAGAGCGCAACGCCCTTCTCCTTGATCGTCTGGACGTACTGCGACTGCTCGTCGGGCATCGGCCCCGCGAGGCCTTCGATCAACATCTCCGAGTACCCGATGACACTCGTGAGCGGCGTGCGCAGCTCGTGGCTGATCATCGCGAGGAAGTTCGACTTGAGCTTGTCGAGCTCCTTCAGCTTCTCGAAGGATCGGCGCAGCCGTTTGTTCGCGTTCGCGAGCTCGTTGTAACTCGCGGTCACCGACTCCAGGTGCAGCTGCTGCGTCATGTGCGCCTTCATCGCGATGAAGGTCACCGTGTCGACCACGCGTCGGAAGTTGGTGAGGATCTTCATGATCATCTCGTCCGGGGCGCGGCGAATCTTCTCGCCGTACGACCACAGACGGTTGGGATCGAAGTCCTCGCCGTACTGGTAGACGTCGTCGCCGGGGCGCGCGAGGTCCGCCGGCATGAAGGGCCCGTAGATCACGCGCCCCAGCAGGTCCCCGCCGTAGGTGATCGGCATGATCACGTACTTCAGCCCGGAGAAGCAGGTCTGCTCGACGACCTCCCCCGTCCCCAGCTCGGGGTAGTCGAACTGTTTGATGCGCGTGACCAGACCGGTGCACTGCGAGCGGCCCTTCGGGTCGCTGAAGATGTAACCGCACCAGTCGCCGTTGCCGACGCGGATGTCGACGAGCTTGGTGCCGTCCTTCTCGAAGATCTTGAGGCCGATCTTGTAGAGGTCGACGAAGCTCGCGCAGACGTCGCGGAACGCGGTGACGTCGAGCAGCTCCCCGAGGTGGATCTGGCGGTCGAGGACACTCGGCGCCGTCGGCCCGTCGACCGGCGTCCCCTCCGCGACCAGGTCATCCGTCATGACCGGCAGCGAAGGATGACCACCCATGGAGCCGCTCGTCACGGCTGCGCCTCCAGGCGCTTGTCGTCACGCAGGGAGTGGAAGATGCCGTTCATGAACTCCTCGCGCGTGATCTGGAGCTTGCGCGCGAGGTCGTGGACTTCGTCGAGGCGTTGCCACAGCAGCGACATGCCGCCCTTGAGCGTCTCCACGACGCCCTCTCCGCGGATCGCCGACGCCTTGAACACCGGCTCCGACCCGCGGCGCTCGTAGTCGGCGAGCTCCTCGTCCGTGAGGACGTCCCCGAGGTCCATCTTGTTGAATTGGATGACGATCGGGACCTCGCCGGGATCGAGCCCCTGCGACTTGAGGTTCCTCAGCATCCCCGCGTACGCCTCGTTGTTCGCGGCGCGCTGCGAGCGCTGGCCGTCGGCGATGAAACACACGGTGTCGGTGGACGCGAGGACGATGCGGCGCGTCGACTCGTGCATCACCTGGCCGGGGACCGTGAAGAGCTTGATCTTCACCTTGAAACCCGAGCGCGTGGAGAAGTGGACGGGGAGGAGATCGAAGAACAGGGTGCGGTCGCCCTTGGTGTCGAGGGTCATCAGCCGACCGCGCGCCGCGGGGTCGAGCATCGCGTGCAACGCCTGGATGTTCGTCGTCTTCCCGGAGAGCGCCGGGCCGTAGTAGACGATCTTGAGCGTGAGCTCTTTGTCCTTCGTGTTGAATTGCACGCGCGCCTACTCCTGAACCTACGGTGTCCGCATTTACGCGTCTCGGCCCACCAGATCCGACACCGAATCCACGCCCAGATCTTTCATGCGGTTCACCAACCCGTGCACCATTGATGACACCAATCCCGGTCCTTCGTAAATCAACGCCGAATAGACCTGAACGAGTGTTGCCCCCGCCGCGATCCGCGCCGCCACGTCTTCGCCGGTCATCAGGCCCCCCACCCCGACGATCGGGAGCCGCCCGTCGAGCCGCCGGAACAGGTGGCGACACACCTCGAGCGCGCGCGGTCCGAGCGGCGCACCGCTGACGCCACCTCCGATCGGCGGCGGGTTCGACAGCAGCGCGTGCCGGTTCGTGGTGTTGGTGGCGATGATGCCGTCCACCTCCACACCGACTGCGAGCTGAGCGACCGCATCGATGTCTGCTTCGGCCAGATCCGGTGCGACCTTGAGGAGAATGGGTCGGGGAAGCTCCCCGTGTTCGTCGGCGAGCTCACGGTTCACGCGAACCACGCGCGTCAGCAGCGGCTCCAGCGCGGTCACCGCCTGCAGGTCGCGCAGCCCAGGCGTGTTCGGGCTCGATACGTTCACCACGATGTAGTCGGCGCCGAGCCACACGTCGCGCAGTGTCGCCTCGTAGTCGTCCGCCGCCTGCTCGAGCGGCGTGACCTTCGCCTTGCCGAGGTTCGCGCCGACCGGCACCCGCGTGCGCCGCGCGACGAGCTTCTTCGCGAGCGCCGCAGAGCCGTGGTTGTTGAACCCCATCCGGTTCACGAGCGCGCGATCTTCGCGCGCGCGATACAGGCGCGGTTTGTCGTTCCCCGGCTGCCCGTCGCCGGGCGTCACGGTGCCGACCTCCACGAACGCGAACCCGATCGCCGCCCACAGGTCGATCGCCTCGCCGTTCTTGTCGAGCCCCGCGGCGAGACCGATGGGGTGTCGAAAGTCGAGACCTAACGCATGGGTCGCCAACGACACCGGCGCATCGAAACCGTACGTCGCCTCGGCGACCCGCGTCAGCGCGGGGGATCGTGCGACGAAGGAAGCGCCCGCGAGGGTCGTGCTGTGCGCGGTCTCCGCGTCGAGCGAGAACAACAGCGGGCGCGCCAACGCGTACAGCGGGTCCACGGGGGCACGCCATACCACGCGGACGCGGGACCTGGTACGCACGATCGGGTGTACTGGCGAACGAACGTCCGCTACCTGCTGATCCTGCTGTCGATCTGGTTCGCCGTCTCCTACGGCGCGGGGATCCTCTTCCGTGAGGCGCTCGACCGCATCGTGCTGTTCGGCTTCCCGCTCGGGTTCTGGTTCGCGCAGCAGGGCAGCATCTACGTCTTCGTCGTCCTGATCTTCGTCTACGTGCGGCTGATGAACCGCCTCGACGCCAAACACGGCGTGGCGGAGGACTGATGGACGTTCAGACCTGGACCTTCGTCATCGTCGCAGCAACGTTCGCGATCTACATCGGCATCGCGATCTGGTCGCGCGCCGCGTCCACCAAGGACTTCTACGTCGCGGGGGAGTCCGTCTCCCCGCTCGCGAACGGCATGGCGACGGCGGCCGACTGGATGTCCGCCGCGTCGTTCATCTCCATGGCGGGCATCATCTCGTTCGCAGGCTACGACGGCTCCGTCTACCTGATGGGCTGGACGGGCGGCTACGTGCTGCTCGCCCTCCTCCTCGCGCCGTACCTCAGGAAGTTCGGTCAATTCACGGTGCCGGACTTCGTCGGCGACCGCTACGACTCGCAGGTCGCGCGCATCGTCGCCGTCGTGTGCGCCGTGTTCGTCTCGTTCACGTACGTCGCCGGGCAGATGCGCGGCGTCGGCGTGGTGTTCTCGCGGTTCCTCGAAGTCGACATCGAGATCGGCGTCGTCATCGGGATGGTGATCGTCCTGTTCTACGCGGTGCTCGGCGGCATGAAGGGCATCACGTACACGCAGGTCGCGCAGTACGTGATCCTGATCTTCGCCTTCATGGTGCCAGCGATCTTCATCTCGATCCTCCTCACCGACAACCCGGTGCCGCAGGTCGGCTTCGGCTCCATCCTCTCCAAGCTCGACGGGCTGCACGAGCAGCTCGGCTTCGCGCCGTACACCGACGGCAGCAAACCGATGATCGACATCTTCTGCATCACGATGGCGCTGATGGTCGGCACCGCCGGGCTCCCGCACGTGATCATCCGCTTCTACACGGTGCCCCGCGTCCGCGACGCGCGCATCAGCGCGGGGTGGGCGCTGTTGTTCATCGCGATCCTCTACACGACCGCCCCCGCCGTCGCCGCGTTCGCGCGCACGAACCTCATCCAGACCGTGAACGAAGCCGGCTATCAGGCGGCCGCGGAGCGCCCCGTCCCGAGCTGGTTCCGCACCTGGGAGAACACGGGCCTGCTCGCGTGGGTCGACAAAAACGCGGACGGCCGCATCCAGTACCGCAAGGGCGCGCCCTTCGCCGGCAAACCGCAGTTCCTCGAAGTCCTCGGCCCCCTCGGACAGCGCACGGTCTCGAACGCACCGACCGACAACGACAACGAGCTGTACATCGACCGCGACATCATGGTGCTCGCGAACCCGGAGATCGCGAACCTCCCCGCGTGGATCATCGCGCTCGTCGCCGCCGGCGCGCTCGCCGCGGCGCTGTCCACGGCGGCGGGTCTGCTGCTCGTGGTGTCGACCGCCATCAGCCACGATCTACTCAAGCGAACGCTCCGCCCGGACATCACCGAGAAGGGTGAGCTGCGCGCGGCGCGCCTCGCCGCAGTGGCGGCGGTGCTGATCGCCGGCTACTTCGGCGTGCGGCCGCCGGGGTTCGTGGCGCAGGTCGTCGCGTTTGCGTTCGGGCTCGCCGCGTCGAGCTTCTTCCCCGCGATCATCCTCGGCATCTTCAGCAAACGCGCGAACCGCTACGGCGCAGTGACCGGGATGATCGTCGGCATCGTCTTCACGGCGTCGTACATCGCCTACTTCAAGTTCATGGGCGGCACCGCGGACCAGTACTGGTTCGGCATCAGCCCGGAGGGGATCGGCACGCTCGGGATGCTCCTCAACTTCGCAGTGTCGCTGACGATCATGCAGTTCACGCCGCCGCCCCCCGAGCGTATCCAGACCATGGTGGAGATGATCCGCGTTCCGAAATAGGACGCCGGCTTCACGCCCCGTCGCCCGCCGCCGATGTCTGGGGCGTGGGCCTCTTTTCGCGCAAGACCCGTCCCTCTCCCGTCGAGGCTGCGCCTGCGGCGACCAGCTCCACACTCGACGCCATCGCGGATCTCGCGCGGGGCTTCGGACGGCACGCATTCGATCTGCCCAACGAGACCGCCGAGAAGCTCGAGCGTCGCATGGAGGACTGGGCGAAGCGCGTCGTGCGCCCCGACGAGGACGGCGCGGTCGAAGAGCTCAAGCTCGTCATCCTGCGGCGACGCCAGGCCGAGAAGAAGTACGTCCCGAAGGCCCTCAAGGAGCTGAAGGGTGCGCTGATGGAGGCGCTCGCCAGCCTGTCCGAAGCGGTCGGTGAGGACGTCGAGACGGCGGACCGACTCCTCACCCGCCTGTCGGAGCTCGCCAACGCCGTCGACACCGACGACCTCACTCAGCTCCAGAACCGCGTCCGCTCCACCGTCGAGGACCTCAGCAAGGAGCTCGAGCGCTCACGGCAACGCGCGGAGCGTCGGATGGTGCAGATGGGCGAGCACGTCGAAGTGCTGCAGGCCGATCTCGTCAAGGCGAAGAAGAAGAGCGCGACCGACAGCCTCACGGGCCTCTACAACCGCTCCGCGTTCGACCAGGACTTCGACCGCATCAGCCGCCTCATCCCGCTCACGAACCAGCCGCTGTCCGTGGTGATGGTCGACATCGACCACTTCAAACAGGTCAACGACACCTACGGACACCCCGCCGGCGACATCGTCATCCGCAACACCGCCGACGAGCTCGTGCGCGCCTACCCGCGCAAGTCGGACTACGTCGCGCGCTACGGCGGCGAGGAGTTCGTCGTCATCCTCCGCGACGCCAACCTCGACGACGCGCTCAAGATGACCGAGCGACTCCTCGACGCGATCCGCTCGACCCCGGTCGACTGCGACGGCACGATGGTCGAGGTCACGTGCTCCGCGGGCGTCGCGCAGGTCCGCCGCGGAGAGTCGACGAAGGCCCTCCTCGCGCGCGCCGACGCGATGCTCTACCGCGCGAAGCGCAACGGCCGCGACCGGGTCGTCGTCGATCGCTAGTCAGGTGACTAGAGCGCCTTCGCGCGCCGCGCGAGATCCGCGAAGCCGATCTGGGAGGCGCGTGCGTCGAGCTTCTTGGCGCGCGACGCGAGGGTCTTGGCGTCCGGCGTTTGGATCGGCGCCATCACGATGAGGTTCCCCGAGCCGCGCGGCGCGACGCTGAACAACGCGCCGAACGCCTCCTTCATCGTCGCGAGGTCGCGCTGGGTCGAGGGCCCGGTGTTCACGTTCACCACGAGCACGCCCTGCTTCGTGAGTCGCTTCTTCACCTGCCGCCAGAACGCGAGGGTCTTGATGTTGAGCGGGACGCCGTTTTCGTCGGTGTCCTCCGACGGCTGCAGGAAGGCGTCCATCCAGATGATGTCGAACTTCGGCGCCTTCTTCGCGAGGACGTCGAACGCGTCCGCGGTGACGATCTCGATGTTCTCGGACGGCGTCACCCCGAAGTACTTGGCGGCCGACTGAACGACCGCCGGATCGATGTCGACGGCCGTAACGAGGAGGTTCGGGTCGAACACACGGACGAAGTGCACCATCGACCCGCCGCCGAGCCCGACGAGCAGCGCGCGCTTCGGTTTGGGCGCGTAGAGGTGACTCGCGAACATCGCCTTGGTGTAGGGGACGACGAGCTGGCTCGGCTCCTTCTTGTGCACGCGCGACTCCAGCGCCATCGAGCCGTCCGGACGCGCGAAGTACATCGAACGGAACGGTCCCTCGTCGCGGATACGGATGTCGGAATACTGCGACGGGACCGCGACCTCGCGATCCGCGAGGGGTTTGTTCAGCGCGGGAGCTTGGGCGGTGACGAGCGCCGCGAACACCAGGGCAACGGGGGCCACGTCGGGATGAATCAACCGAGCGACGCTCGGTCGTCAACGCCTTCGCGCGCCTGGGAGCCGCTGTTAACATTTCGACATGTTCCGCCGTATCGCGCTCCTCGCGCCGCTGATCGCCACCCCCGCGTACGCCGGCGGCGTCGACGTCGAGGGCTGGCTCGCACGCCCCGGCGTTCGGATGGTCGCGGTCGAGTTCTACGCGTCGTGGTGCGAGCCGTGTCAGGCGTCGGTGCCGAAGTGGCGCGCGCTCCACGAGCGCTACGAGCGCGAAGGGCTTCGGCTGATCGTCGTCGCGTCCGAAGACCCGAAGTGTGGCACCACGAACCCCGGCTGGAACCCCGATGCGCTGGTCTGCGACGACGACGGCTCGATCATGCGCCGGTTCGAGGTCGAAGCGATGCCCAAGGCGTTCCTGTGGTCCTGGGACGGGAAGATGCTCGGCGCGCAGCTCTCGGTCGATCAGGCGGAGTCCGCGATCCAAGCGTGGACGAAACGTACGCCGCGCGCGCGGGTCGAGGTGAAGGACGTCAGCCGAGGCGCGCGCATCGGTGCGCCCGCGCTCGAGCAGCTCGTTCGATCGAAACTCGGTGACCACGGCAAGATCCACGTCGTCGCGACGGCGGCGGAGCGGCGCGCGCTCGACGCGGTGGTGAAGGAGTCGCTGAAGTCGCGCTACGACGAACGCTCGAGCTGCGAGGTCGGTTCGGCGCTCGCGCCCAACTCCCTGCTGGACGTCTACGTGACCGGGCGAGGCGGGCGACTGCGTTTGCAACTCAACTTGCTCGACGCCCAGCGCGGGTGCCTCTCGCACTCCTCCGTCGAACGCTGGAACCCGCTGGAGCCGGGCATCAGCGTCGCGGGCGCGGTGTCGAGCCTGCTCGACAAGATCCGCGGCGAGATCGTGTACCCGTGGGGGAAGTCGCGCGTGCGCGTGGAGCGCGACGACGGGCGGGCGGATCGAAAGCGCATGAAGCGCATCGAGACCGCGTGGGAGAACGTCCGGGCGTTCGCGACCGACGCATCCGCCTCCCTCGACCGCCGACAGCGCGCGCTCGACAAGTTCCTGCGCGAGTACCCTTCCGGTCACCCGTACGTCGAAGACGCGAAGAACCTCCGAGAGCGCATCGCGCCGAAGCCGCTCACACGTGACGACGTCACCGAGCTCGCGAAGTCGTATTACAACTACCGCAGCGAGTGGGCCGGCGAGTACAACCTCGTACGCACGATGAAGATCCGCATCGTGCCGAACGGCGACAGCGCGGCGCGTGCGCACGTCGAGTACTACTACCAGTGCGCGATTCAGCGCTGCCGCGGCGCGCCGAACGGCGTCGACAAACGCACGTTCGACTTCGTGCGCGAGGGGACGCGCTGGCGCGTCACGAAGATGGGCGCGCACATGTCCGGGTCGCCGTGAGGGGCGCCATCTTCGTGAGCATCCTCGTCGCGGCCTGCGCCGCGGCGACCCCGCCCGAGCCCGGGGAGGCGACGACGAAGGAGGCCGTGGGCCCTGAGACGCCGATCGCCCAGCTCCGCGCCGACGCGCCGCGGATCCTCGCGCAGCTCGAAGCCACGATCCTCGACGCCTTCAGGCGCGACGACACCGACCACCCCGTCTTCGACTGCTGCATCGACTGGCACTCCTCCGTGCACGCGCATTGGGCACTCCTCGAGACCTCCGCAGCGTTGGGGCACGACGACGTCCGCGACCGTGTGCTCGCTTCGCTCGACCGCGCCGGCCTCGACGCCGAGCGTGCGTTCCTGGTCGAACACCCCGACTTCGAGCGCCCCTACGGGCGCGCCTGGTTCCTGCGCCTCGCCCTCACCCACCGCGCCCAGACCGGACGCCCCGACCTACGCCCCCTCGCGACGGTCTGCGCCGACTCGCTGCGCGCGCTCTACACGAAGCGCGCCCCCGACCCGCGCTCCTATGAGTACGACAACGCGGCCTGGGCGCTCACGCAGCTTCACGCGTGGTACCTCGCGACGGACGACGAGGCTGGCGTCGAGCTCGTACGCGCGCTCGTGAAGGCGCACTACCTCGACGCGCCGCCGCTCGACCCGAAGGAGGACCACCGCCGGGCCGAGTTCTTCTCGCGCTGGGGCAACGCGGGGAACCTCGTCGCCGCGACGCACCCCGACGCGCTCAAAGCGTGGTTCGAGCGCTCCGCGAAGGGTGCGTCGTTCGAACCGGTCGTCCGTCCCCGGAGCGACCACCACCTCGGCATGAGCTTCTCCCGCGCCTGGGGCCTCTGCGCGATGGGTAAGGCGCTCGGGGACGACCGCCTCCTCGACGCGGCCGCGCGCCACGTCCGCGCGGCGATGCGGGTCCACGAGGCGAAAAAGGACGACTATGACGCCTACGGGCACTGGGTCGCGCAGTTCGGTGTTTACGCGGTGCGCTGTCTGATGGAATGACGAAGGCATGCGCTGGGTCCTCATCCCCGCCCTGTCGGTGCTGCTCCTCGCGGGCGCGTGTAAGTCGACGACGGCGTCCGAGAAGAAGCCGAACCCCGAGATCGAGAAGTTCCTCACGAGTTACTTCGCGACGTGGTCCCGCGGAGACATCGACGCCTACGGCGCGCACTTCTCCCCGAAGGCGACGATCACGTTGATCGAGAAGGGCAGCGTGCAGTGGGTGCTCCCGCTCGACCGCTTCCTCGCCACCCAGCGCCACGCGGTGAAGTCCGAGAAGATGGTGGAGCGTATGACGAGCTTCGTCGCCGACGTCGACGACGTCGCCGCGAGCGCGACGGTGCAGTGGGTCCTGGAGAAAAAGAACAAGAAGAGCACGGGCGTCGACCGCTTCATCCTGTTCAAGGACTTCAACGGTGATTGGCTGATCCAGTCGCTCGTGTTCTACGGCGACTGATGGCCAAGTCGAAGAAGAAGGCCAAGAAGGCTCCGGAGGCGGAGGCGCCCGTCCCGGAGGCCGCGGCGTCCGACAAACACGCGTCCTGGTACGCGGGCGCGGTGTCGTTCGCGGCGGGGGCGTGCTTGATGGTCCTGGAGATCACGGCGAGCCGCGTGCTGGCGCCGGAGTTCGGGAACACGGTGTTCCTGTGGTCGGGGATCATCGGGATGATCCTCGCGGCGCTGACGATCGGCTACCAGGTCGGCGGCATGCTCGCCGAGCGCGGGCGCCCTTCGACGTTGGTGTTCCTGTCGTGCGGCGCGGGGGCGACGGTCGCGGTCGTGCCGCTGTGGTCGTCGTGGCTGCTGCCGAAGCTCGCGGCCTCGATGTCGCCGTCGTCGGGTGCGCTCGTCGCGACAGGGCTGTTGTTCTTCGTGCCGAGTGTGTTGATCGGCGCGCTCTCTCCGGTCGCGGTGAAGGTCGTGAACCTCGGCGGCGCCGACGCGGGGCGTGCGTCGGGCCACGTGTCGGCGCTCGGCGCGATGGGTTCGATCCTCGGGACGTTCGGCGCCGGTTTCTTCCTGCTCCCGTTCCTCGGGACGAAGGCGGTGCTCGCGGGCGTCGCGGCGGTGCTCGCGGCGATCGGCGTCGGCGGTGCGCTGTACGCGAAGGTCTCGATGAAGGCCCCCGCGGTCGTCGCGGCGCTGGTGTTGGTGCCGTGGTTCGTGGAGCACACGCCGCACCTCAACGCGCAGGAGGAGCTGCTGCACGAGGAGGAGACGTTCTATCACCGCGTCCGCGTCACGGAGTACAGAAGCCGCGTCGGTCGGATCCGGCAGCTCGACCTCGACTCCACCCGCGAGGGCGCGCGCGCGCTGGACTCCGACGTGCTGCCGTTTTGGTACACACGCTTCATCGACGTCGCGCGGGTGTACCTGAAGGGCCCGAAGCGGGCGGCGTTCGTCGGCGGCGGCGCGTTCACGATGCCCATCCGCTTCAGCGAGATGTACCCGGACGCTGCGGTCGACGTGTACGAGCTCGACCCGAAGGTCGTCGAGATGGGCGTCGAGTACTTCGAGCTCGGCGAGCACCCGCGCGTTCGTGCGGTCACGGGCGATGCCCGCCGAAACCTACGTGTGTCGGATCACCGCTACGACTTCGTCTTCGGCGACGCTTACAACGGCGTCTCGTGGATCCCGTTCCACCTCGCGACGAAGGAGTTCTACACGCTGGTCGCGGAGCGCATGACGGACGACGGCGTGTACATGAGCAACGTCATCTCCTCGCTCGACCCGAAACACGGCGCCTTCTTCTACGCCACGGTGAAGACGCTCCGCGAAGTCTTCGGCCACGTCCAGGTCTACGGCCGCCGCGGCGCCGGCGCCGGCTCCAACCTCATCCTCGTCGCGAGCCGAAAGCCCCTCCCGAGGCCCGAGGACGTCCGCGCCCTCGGCGAAGCGATGGGCCTCACCGAGCTCACCCGCTTCTTCGTTGCGTGGGACCAGATCGAGCCCCACCTCGCCGACGCGATCCTGCTGACCGACGACTACGCCCCGGTCGAAGCGATGCTCGCCGGCATGTTCTGAACCCCACCGACAGCGCCCCCGACATCACACAAACGCGGTGAGGATCTTCTTAGGTGAGGTCTGCAAGAGCCGGCTCTACGGCGTCCTCGTGCACGCCGACGGCGACATCGAACGTTTCCGTCGCTGGAACACCGTCGACTGAACACGCGGGCAGAAGCGAACCGTCCGACGCGCTCCAGGGTGTGAATCCTGACGCAGACGGACGAGCTCGAGACGATTTCGCTCGATTCCGCCGCGGCGAGGGCGTAGCGTTCCACCTACGGATCGGGAGCTCCACGAGCGCCTCACGGCGCTCCTCGCGCAGGGGGTGTCGGTCTTGGCCACGAGCCGAGATGGCTCGCTCATGCCCAGCGAGACCCGGGCCTGCGGCATCGTGGTCGCGCCCGACGGAGCGTCCATGACGGTCTACTTGCCCGTCGCCACTTCGACGGAGCTGCACGCCGCGCTGGAGACCTCGAAGATCGTCGCGGTCGTCGTGACGAGGCCCTCGACGCACGAGTCGATCCAGTTCAAGGGGATGCTGCGGAGCATTCGGGTCGCGGAGGCGTCGGAGCAGGCGACGGTTCAGGCGTATCACGACCGCTTGGTCGTCGAGCTCGAGTCGATCGGCCTGCCGCGGCGCATCAGTCGTCGTATGTCGACATGGCCAGCCTACGCCGTCGAGTGCACCGTCGACGCCGTCTTCGACCAGACCCCCGGCTCACGCGCGGGGCAGCGACTGAACGAGGTCGGGTCGTGAGTATCCCGCTCGACCGGATCGTCCAGTGCTTCCACGGTGTCGTCCCGAACGTCATCGCGACGTGCTCTGCCGGCGGGCTCCCCAACATCACCTATGTGAGTGAGCTCCATTACGTCGACGCAAACCACGTCGCGCTGAGTTGTCAGTTCTTCAACAAGACCGCGAAGAACCTCCGCGAGAACCCATACGCGCGCGTCGAAGTCTACGACCCGCTGACCTTCGAAGCCTACCGCTTGAAGCTGCGTTTCGAGCGCTCGGAGACCGACGGCCCGCTGTTCGACACCATGTCGGGCCGCATCGATGCGATCGCCGCACAGACGGGCATGGCCGGAGTGTTTCGGCTCCGAAGCGCAGATATCTGCGAGGTGCTGGACGTCCAAGCCGTCCCCGGATTCCTGCGACCGCCGACACCGGAAGACCTGGCCGCCCCGATTGCACTCAGCGTCCCACGCAACGACCCGGTGGGTGAGTTGCGGTCGTTGCAGATCATCTCCGACCGCATCAACCGCGCGAGCGACCTCGAGGAGCTTCTGGCCACGACGCTGGAGACCCTCGGAGCTCTCTTCGGCTTCGACCACACGATCATCCTCATTCCGGACGACACGGGGGATCGTCTCGTCACACTCGCCAGCCGCGGTTACGCTCACGATGGGGTTGGCGCCGTCGTCCCGTTCGGTGTGGGCGTGATCGGCGCCGCCGCGCGCCAGAAGCGGCCGCTCCGAATGGAGGTCGGCACCGAGCTCCGGTATCGACGTGCGATCCGCCGCACTCTCCGCGACGCCGTGACGTCCGAAGTCCCGATCTGTGGCCTCCCGGACGCCGAGAGTGAGCTCGCCGTCCCGTTGCTCGTCGGGTGTCAGCTGGTTGGCGTCCTCGCGGTGGAGAGCCGGCGCCCGGCCGCGCTCACGCAGTGGCACGAAGCGTTCATCAGCATCGTCGGCAACCAGATCGCGACGGCGATCGAACGTCTCTCGAACGTCGAAACCGAAGAGCCCGCCGAGCAGCGCACGACGGCCCGCTCGTTCTGTCTGTACAAGAACGACGACTGCATCTTCGTGGACGGCGAGTACCTCATCCGCAACGTCCCGGCGAAGATCCTGTGGAAGGTCCTCTCGGCGTACCGTCGCGAGGGGCGCACGGACTTTTCGAACCGTGAGCTCCGTCTCGACCCATCGCTGGGCCTCCCGCCGATCAAGGACAACCTCGAGAGTCGACTGATTCTCTTGCGCAGGCGCCTGAACGACAAGTGCCCAGACGTGCGCATCGTTTCATCGGGGCGGGGTAAGTTCACGCTGGTCGTCTCCTCCGCGATCACGCTCACGGAACGAAGCTCCGCCTCCGACTTAGTAAATAGTTAGTCTATCCTCAGTAACAACTCAGGATCGCGGTCTCGCGACTTCGTGCACTTTACGAGCATGAAGCTTACTACTCCTCTCTACTCACTCTCTTGCGCGTTCGCGCTGATCATGACCGCCTGCGTGGGTTCGTCGGAGCAGCCCGCCACGAACCACCACGTACCCACCGCCGACAAGCTCGTCCGCGGTGAGTACCTCGCGCACAGCGTCGCCATCTGCGTCGACTGCCACTCCGACCGCGACTTCTCCCGGTTCGCAGGCCCACCGGTTCGCGGCACCGCAGGCAAAGGAGGAGCCCCCTTTACGCGTGAAATGGGGATCCCCGGGACGGTGTTCGCGCGAAACATCACGCCGGCGGCGCTCGGCACGTTCAGCGACGAACAGATCCTACGGGCGATGACCGCAGGGGTCGGGCCGCGGGGCGACGCCTTGTTCCCGCTCATGCCCTACCTCCAGCTCCGAAAGATGTGCCGAAGCGACCTGGAGGCGATCCTCGCGTGGCTGCGTGCGCTCGAACCCATCGACTTCACCGTCCCACCGCGCGCGCTCGACATCCCTTGGGACGCGCCCGCCGGCCCAACGGGGACGTTCGCTCTCCGCGAGGACTGCCCGGATCGGAAGGACACCATCGCCTACGGCCAGTACCTCCTCGAGTCCGCGAGCTGCCACGACTGCCACACGGTGCAGGACGCCAACGGACCGGTCCCCGGCCGGATGCTCGCCGGGGGCTTCGACTTCGACGTCTCCGTGCTGGGCATGCACGTGACGTCGGCGAACATCACGCCGGACGTCGACACCGGCATTGGCGCGTGGAGCCGCGAGCGCTTCATCGGCCGCTTCAAGGCCTTCGCGGACGCGGACAGCCTCCCGAAGCTCGACCCGGGAGACGGTCAGACCATCATGCCGTGGACGTCGTACGCGGGGATGTCCGAGGAGGACCTCGGCGCGATCTACGACTACCTACGGACGGTGCCCCCGGTGAAGAACGCCGTGACCCGCTTCCGCGACGGCCCCGGGGACCAGACCGCCGCGCTCACCGCCGGTTCGACGGACTGACCGTCGAGCGCTTCTGGTCATTTCGGACGCTTGATTCGTCTCAGGCCCACCCAACCCGAGCGCCGCGCTCCGACTCCGGGCGCTTCGGGGGTGAAAAGCCGAGCACCGCGATCTGGAGGACCTCTTCGAGCTCCTTCACCGGGTGCACCTTCACGCGCGACAACAGGCGCGAAGGGATCTCCTTGAGGTCCGGTTCGTTCGCCGCCGGGACGATCACCTCGTTCACACCCGCGCGCGCCGCGGCCAAGAGCTTCTGACGCAACCCGCCCACCGGGAGCACGCGCCCGCGCAAAGTGATCTCCCCGGTCATCGCGACGTCGCGCCGAATCGGCCGCCCCATCAGCAGCGACAGGATCGCCACCGCCATCGTGATGCCAGCCGAGGGGCCGTCCTTCGGGATCGCGCCGTGCGGGACGTGCACGTGCAGCTCCTGGTTCGACAGCACGTCCTCGTCGATGCCGTACATCGCCATCCGCGAGCGCGCGCAGGACAGCGCCGCCTGCGCCGACTCCTTCATCACCGCGCCGAGCTGCCCCGTGAGCGTGAGACCCGGCTTGCCGCGCATGATCGTCGCCTCGACGTGCAGGATGGAGCCACCCGCCTCCGTCCACGCCAGCCCCGTCGCCAAGCCGACGCGATCCTCGTGATCGGGGCGCTCCGGATCGTGGCGCCGCGGGCCGAGGTACTTCTCGAGCTTCTGCGTCGTCACCCGCGCCGGGCGCTTGCGCCCCTCGGCGACCGAGCGCGCCACCTTCCGCGCGATCTTCGCGAGCTGCCGCTCCAGCGAACGCAACCCCGCCTCACGCGTATAGCGATCGACGATCGCCTCCAGCGCCGCCTTCGAGATGTGGATCTGCTCCGAGGACAGCCCCGCCCGCTCCAGCTGCTTCGGCACCAGGTACTGCTCCGCGATGTGTAGCTTGTCCTCGGCGTCGTAGCCGGGGAGCTGGATGATCTCCATCCGGTCGCGCAACGGCGCCGGGATGCGGTCCACCACGTTCGCCGTGCCGAGCCACAACACCCGCGACAGATCGAACGGCAGGTTCAGATAGTGGTCGGTGAACCCGTCGTTCTGCTCGGGGTCGAGCACCTCCAACAGCGCCGACGCCGGATCTCCGCGCGCGTCCGTCCCGACCTTGTCGAGCTCGTCGAGCATGAACACTGGGTTGTTCGCCCCGGCCTGCTTCAACCCACCGATGATCCGCCCCGGCATCGCGCCGACGTACGTCCGGCGGTGCCCGCGGATCTCCGACTCGTCGTGCACACCCCCGAGCGACACCCGCACGAACGGCCGCGACAACGCGCGCGCGATGCTGCGCCCGAGGCTCGTCTTACCGACGCCCGGCGGACCGACGAAACACAGGATGGGGCCCTTCATGTCCCCCTTCAGCCCGAGCACCGCCATGTACTCGAGGATGCGATCCTTCACCGCCTCCAGCCCGTGGTGGTCCGCGTCCAACGTCGCGAGCGCCGCCTTCAGGTCCACCGCGTCCGGCGCGGCGGCCGACCACGGCAGGTCCGCGAGCCACTCCAGGTACGTGCGCACCACCGACGACTCCGCGGAGTCCGCGTTCATCGACTCGAGCCGCCGAAGCTGTTTGTTCGCCTCCGCCTGCGCGTCCGGCGACAGCCCCGCCTCGTCGAGGCGCGAGCGCAGCGACCGGAGGTCTTCGTCCTTCGAGTCGAGGTCCCCCAGCTCGTTCTGGATCTGCTTGAGCTGCTCCCTCAGGAAGTACTCGCGCTGCGCGCGCGACATCTCCTCCTTCGCCTGCGACTGGATCTTCTGCTGCCACGTGAGGACTTCGAGCTCCTTGGTCAGCGCCTCGTTCACGTGTTTCAGCCGCTCGAGCGGCGGCCCCGCCGACAACACCTGCTGCGCGTCCGCCACCTTCAACCCGAGGTTCGAAGCGACGAGATCCGCGAGCGCGCCCGGCTCCGTCAGCCCGAGCATCACGTTCATGACGTCCTTCGGCAGCCCACGCCCGGCGTCGTTCAGCGCCTTCAGCGAGTCGTGCACCTCGCGGATCAACGCCTCGACCTCGAACTGCTGGTCCTTAGAGACCGCATCCTCGAGCGCCGACGCGCGCACCGCCATCGTGGGGCGCTCCTGGATCCAGTCGTCGATGCGCGCGCGCCGTAGCCCTTGCACGAGCAGCTTGATCTGTCCGTCCGCGAGCCGCTTCACGCGCAGCACCTTGCCGATGGTGCCGACCGCGTAGACGTCGTCCGAGAACGGCGCGTCCTTCGAGGTCATCTTCTGCGCCGCGAGGAACATCAACCCGTCCGCCGCCTGCGCCTCCTCGATCGCACCGATCGAGACATCGCGGCTCACGAACAGCGGCACGACCATGTACGGGAAGACGACGAGGTCGCGAATCGGCAGCAGCGGGAGGCGCTCCGGGAGCGGTCCGAAGTCTTCACCGGACACTTCGACTGGCGCGCGATCCCCCACGCGCCTGTGTTACCCAGGCCCCGGACTCGAACGCAAGTCAGGCGCCGGGGGTGTCCCGCCACCACTGCTCGACGTCTTCGAGGTGCGACACCCGCCGCGCGTTGGGGAGCGCCGCGAGGAAGCGCCGCCCGTAGCCGCGGCTGAGGATCCGTCGATCGAGGATCGCGACCACCCCGCGGTCCTGCTTCGTGCGCACCAATCGCCCGAAGCCCTGCTTCAACCGCAGGATCGCGCGCGGGACGAAGTAGGCGGAGAACGCACTCTTCCCCCGCGCCTCGAGCCGCTCGCCGCGCGCCACCGCGAGCGGGTCGTTCGGCGGGTCGAACGGGAGCCGGTCCATCAGCACGATCTGCAGGGCCGCCCCCGGGACGTCGACGCCCTCCCAGAAGCTCGCCGTCGCGAACAACACCGCCGGCGCCTGCGCGACGAACCCCGCGATGAGCTCGCGCTTCGGTTTGTCGCCCTGCATGAACACCGGGTAGTCGAGCCGGTGCGCGAGCATCCGGTGCGCCGCGTGCATCGCGCGGTAACTCGTGAACAGGTACAGCGCGCCGCCGCCGACCGTGTCGATCAACGTCTTCGCGATCTCCGCCCCGAGCTCGGTGGCGTCGCGCTGGTTCCCCTCCGGCGCGTCGTGCGGGACGAACAACAATGACTGCTTCGCGAAGTCGAAGGGTGACCCGAGCACCAGCGCATCGGCGTCCTCGGGCGCACCCACCGCACGCGAGAAGAAGCGCGTGTCCTCGCGCCCCGTGCTGAGCGTCGCGCTCGTCAACGCCACCGCGGCGAACCGATCGAACAAAAACCGCGACAAGAGGCTCGCCACGTCGATCGGCGAGGCGCCCATCGTCACCACCTTGTTCTTCCGCTCCGACCAGTAGACGTAGTCGTCGTCCTCCGCACGCAGCACGAACCCGATCGCGTCCGCCATCTCCCGCGTTCGTCGCGACAACGCGTCCGCCGCCGGGTCGTACCCCGCGACCTCGTCGACGAGCTGGACGACCTCGTCGAGGTCCCGCTCCGCGTCCGGCAACACCCGTCGCGCCGGCTCGAACGGCGACTCCCCCTGCTTCGCGCGCACGCGCCCGTCGCCCTTCGGCAGCGCGCCGAAGACCCTCGACGAAGACGCGCCCACGCGCGCCGTCGCCGCCACGAGCCGCGCGGCGAACCGGCCATCGCGCGTCGAGCCGAACGCCGACAGATCCGCGACGAGCCGATCGAGCTTCTTCGTGGACAACGAGCCGCCGAAGTAGTCCGTCGCGATCTCCTCCAACGCGTGCGCCTCGTCGACGATCAGCGCGTCGGCGGGCGGGATGATCTCCCCGAACGTGCGACCGTCCCCCGAGAGCATCTGCGCCGCCTGCATCGACAGGTCCGCCAGGAGCAGGTGGTGGTTCACGATGATGAGCTCGGCGTTCTCCGCCTCGCGCCGCATCCGCACCACCCAACACGCGTCGTAGTTTTCGCAGCGCTTGCCCTTGCAGGTCTCCGAGCGCGCGTCGAGGCCGTCCCACAGCATCGACCGCTCCGGGAGCCCCACGAGCTCGCTGCGGTCGCCGCGCTCCGTCACCTCCGACCACTCGCGGATCTCGCGCATCAGATCGTAGTCGTCGAAGTCGAACGTGCGCTGCCGCGTCTTCGCCTGGAGGCGATCGATGCACAGGTAGTTCGCCCGCCCCTTCATCAGCGCGTAACGCACGCGCTCGGGGTGCTGCGGCGTCACGTCGTCCGCCGTCGCGCGCGACAGCTCCAACCCCGCCTCGCCGAGGATCGCGCGCAGCCGCACCAGATCCTTGTCGACGATCTGATCCTGCAGCGTCTTGGTGTTCGTCGAGACGATGACGCGCCGACCGCTCAGCGCCGCCGGGACCAGATAGGCCAGTGTCTTCCCGACCCCCGTGGGGGCCTCGACGATCGCGACGCCCCCCTCGTCGAGCTTGGCCTGGACCGCCTCCGCCATGCGGATCTGCTCGGGCCGCGCCTCCCAGCCCGGGAGCACCCGATCCGCCGCCCCCCCTTCACCGAGGAGCGCCTCAGCCGTCAGCGGGGTCACCATCTCGGCGCACCGTACCTCGGTTCGCTCTGGTACCCTACGCCCGCTTTGGACGACGTCGATCTGTTGTCACCGCATCTGTTCATCAACCGCGAGCTGTCGTGGTTGGACTTCAACCGACGTGTCCTCGACCTCGCGCGCCGGTCCGACGTCCCCGTCCTGGAGCGCCTCAAGTTCATCGCGATCGCGTCCTCGAACCTCGACGAGTTCTTCATGGTTCGCGTCGGCGGCCTCGAGCGCCACGCGCGCGCCGACGACGACGCCTTCGAGATGGGCCCCGACGGCCTGGAGCTCGAAGTCCTCCTCCGCGAGGTCTGGACGCGCGCCACCACGCTCATCGCGGACCTCTCCAACATCCTGGACGACGAGGTCCTCCCCGCGCTCGAAGCGAGCGGCATCCACATCCTCGGGCCGAAGCAGTTCGACGAATCGATCGAAGCCGACGCCCTCGCCTTCTACGAGCGCGAGGTGCACCCGTGCCTAACGCCGATCGCGATCGACACGGCGCACCCGTTCCCGAACCTCCGCAACGGGTCGCTCAACCTCGCCCTCCGCGTGAAGAACCGGATGCCGGCAAAGAAACACGCGCGGTTCGAACAGCCGAGCGGCGAGCTGCTCGCGATCGTGCAGGTGCCGTCGGTGCTCCCGCGCTTCGCGCCCTTCCCCGCCGCGAAGAAGCGCTTCCGTTTCCTCGCGCTCGAAGGGGTCATCAAGTGTTTCGTCGGGCAGCTCTTCCCCGGCTACGACATCCTGGAGGCGAGCCCCTTCCGCGTGATGCGCGCGAGTGATCTCGACATCGCCGAAGACGAAGCCGAAAACCTCCTGTCCACGATTCAGGACGAGCTCCGCCGCCGCGACCGCGGCGAGCCGGTGCGTCTCGACATCTCCGACGACGCCTCCGAGGAGCTCACCACCCAGCTCGCCGAGCTGATCGGCGTGAAGCCGCGGCAGGTCGTCCGCATCCGCGGCCTCGTCGCAAAGGCCGAGCTGATGAAGGTGTACGGCGGCGTGAAAGCCCCGCACCTGCGCGACGACCCGTTCACGCCCGCGCAGATGCAGCGCCTGAGCTACGCGCCCACGATCTTCCGGTCGATCGCCGAGCGCGACATCCTGCTCCAGCACCCGTACCACTCGTTCCGGCATGTCGTGGACTTCATCGATCAGGCGGCGTCGGACCCGGACGTCGTCGCGATCAAACAGACGCTGTACCGCACGAGCGGTGACTCGCCGATCGTCCGCGCGCTGATGCGCGCCGCCGAGAAGGGCAAACAGGTCACCGCGCTCGTCGAGCTGAAGGCGCGCTTCGACGAGGCGAACAACATCGCGTGGGCGATGGAGCTCGAGGAGAGCGGCGTGCACGTGGTGTACGGGCTCATCGGTCTGAAGACCCACTGCAAGCTGCTGCTCGTCACGCGCCGCGAGGGTGACAAGCTGAAGCGCTACCTCCACCTGTCGACCGGCAACTACAACCCGTCGACGGCGCGCCTGTACACGGACCTCGGGCTCTTCACCGCGCAGGAGGAGATCACGCGCGACGCGATGCTCCTGTTCAACGTGCTCACCGGCTACGCCGAGCTCCCGAAGATGGCGCACCTCGTGGTCGCCCCGTTCACGCTTCGGCGGCGCACGCTCGCGATGATCGAACGCGAGATCGAGCACAAACGCGCCGGGCGCCCCGCGGGGATCGTCGCGAAGATGAACTCCCTCGTGGACGGCGAGGTGATCGCGAAGCTGTACGAGGCGAGCCGCGCCGGTGTGTCCGTCGATCTCATCATCCGCGGGATCTGCTGCCTGCGCCCCGGCGTGCCGGGGGTCAGCGAGAACATCCGCGTGCGTTCGATCCTCGGGCGCTTCCTGGAGCACTCGCGGATCTTCTGGTGGAAGAACGGCGGCGACGACGAGGTGTACCTGTCGAGCGCAGACTGGATGCCGCGCAACCTCAACCGGCGCATCGAGGTCGGCTTCCCGGTCCTCGACGAGAACATCCGGCGCAAGATCACCGAGGACCTCCTCCCGATCGAGCTGGCCGACAACACGTTCGCGTGGACGCTCGACACCAACGGCGACTACCAACACGTGCACCCCGCCGACGGCGAAGAGCCGCTCAGCGCGCAGGCCGCATTCATCGCGATGACCAAGAAACGCGCGAGCAGCGGGCGCACGGCGGTGCGCCCCGAGGTCCCCGCGAAGCCGGGCTTCTCCCCGGCGGTGCGGGTCGCGGCCGCGCTGCAGCGCCGCCACGATCAGCGGTGACAGTGCAGGCAGCTCCCGGTGATCGAACCTGCATAGGACACCGCGGGCGCCGGTAGGCTTACGAATCCGTAACGGCGCGCGGCACATCACGACGGGCTGCGCATGGCGCAGACGTTGCTCCTCCTCACGGCATGTACGCCGTAACCACGCCGACCGGGCAGGTCGGGCACGCCGTCCTCGCGCGGCTCCTCGAAGCCGGCGCGGACCTGCGGGTCATCGCGCGGTCCCCCGACAACGCGATGGTCTCTGCGGCGCGCGGGCGCGGCGCCGGGGTCGTCGCGGGGAGCCTCGACGATCCCGAGGTCCTCGCGCGCGCGTTCGACGGCGTCGACGCGGTGTTCTGGCTGACCCCGCCCAGCTACGACGCGGACGACGTCGTCGCGCGCTACACCCAGTTCGGCGAGCGCGCCGCGCAGGCGATCCAGCGCTGCGGCGTCCCTCGCGTCGTCCACCTCTCGTCGTTCGGCGCGCACCTCGATGCAGCGACCGGTCCCATCCGCGGGAACCGCGCCGTGGAGCGGGCGCTCGACGCCACGTCCGCCGACGTGCTGCACCTCCGCCCCGCCTACTTCATGGACAACGACCTGTGGTCGGTCGCCTCCGTCCGCGAGCAGGGCGCGTTCTTCTTCCCGGTGCGGGGGGCCTGCCGCATCCCGCGCATCGCGACGCGCGACGTCGCCGAAGTCGCCGCGAACGCGCTCCTCGACCCGAGCTTCACCGACCAGCGGACGCTGGAGCTGGAGGGGCCGCGGCGGGTCACCTTCGACGAAGACGCCCGAGCGATCGCCCAAGCGATCGGCGCGCCGGTGCAGCACGTCACGGTGCCTCCGACCGCCGCGCGGGAGGCGATGGCGAACCTCGGGATGTCGGCCGACGCGGCGGCGCGCGTCGTCGAGCTGTACGAAGCGCTCGACGCCGGCGTGCTCGGCGGCGCTCCGCCGACACCACCGCTGCGGACCGAGACGACGATCGAGATGTTTGCGCGGGAGGTCTTCCGTCCCGCGTACCGAGCGGGGGCGCCATGAGCGGGCTGACCGAAGGAATCTGGCGCGTCGCGGATCCTAAGATCACGCTCGCGTCGGTGGCGTCGATGGTGATCGGCGCGGCGAGCGCGGCGGCGGACGGGCCCCTGTCGATCGGGTGGCTCGTCCTCACGGTCGTGGGGATCTTCTTCTTCGAAGCCGCCAAGAACGCGTCGGGGGAGATCTTCGACTTCGACTCCGGCACGGACGCGGCGGTCACCGACGCCGACCGAAGCCCCTTCTCCGGCGGCAAGCGTGTCCTGATCGACGGCCTGATGACGCGTCGTCAGACCGCGCTCGTCGCCGCGACCTTCTACGCGCTCGGCGCGGCCGTCGGCCTGCTGATCGTGTGGGGACGCGCCCCCGAAGTGCTGCTCTTCGGCGTCGTGGGCGCCGCGCTCGCGTTCTTCTATCACGCCCCTCCGCTGAAGCTGTCGTACCGCGGCCTGGGTGAAGCCGCCGTCGCCCTCGCCTACGGCCCGCTGATCGCGGCCGGGACGTACCTCGTGCAGCGCCAAACGATCGCGTCGCGCCACCTGTGGCTCGCGCTCCCGCTCGGGCTCCTTATCGCCGCGTTCCTGCTGGTCAACGAGCTCCCGGATCACGACGCGGACGCCTCCGTCGGCAAACGAACGCTCGTGGTCCGGCTCGGCAAGCGCCGCGGCGCGACGCTCTTCGCAACGTTGGTTGCGACGGCGTTCGTGCTGACCGTGCTCGCCCCCGCGTGGGGCCTGTCGCCGTGGGTCGGCCTCGGGCTCGTCGGGTTCGTGCCCGCCGCGCGCGCGGCGTGGCGCCTACGACACGCGAAGACCACCGCTGAGATCGTCCCGGCGCAGGCCTGGACGCTGATCGCGTTCCTCTTGTTCGCGCTGGGCGCGGCCGCGGGGACGCTCTTGGGATGAAAGGAGTCGAACGATGCGAACCCTGATTGTCTACGCCACACGCGAAGGCCAAGCGAAGCGAGTCGCGGAGCACGTCACCCGGCGTCTGCAGGACGACGGGGCGACGGTGGACCTTCGCGACGCAGCTCGCGTCGAGCCGGCCCTCGATCCGCGGGCGTACGACGCGGCGATCCTCGTCGCGTCGGTGCACCTCGGACGCCACGAAAAGGAGATGGTCGAATTCGTCCGGAGCCACCGGGAGGCGCTCGACGCCGTCCCCACCGCGTTCCTCTCGGTCTGCCTCACGGAGGCGACGGTCGAGGACGAGACGCAGCCCGCGGAGCGCCGCGAGGAGGCGAAGCGCGAGATCGTGCACATGCTCGAGGCGTTCTACGCCGCGACCACGTGGCGCCCGACGCTCGCCGCCCCCATCGCCGGCGCGCTGCGCTACACGAAGTACGGCTGGCTCGTGCGGCACCTGATGGGCCGTATCGCGGCCAAACAGGGCGCCCCGACCGACGTCACCCGCGACTTCGAGCTGACGGACTGGGCGGCGCTCGACCGCTTCATCGACGGGTGGTTCTCGGAGCGCCGCACCGCCGCGTAAGCCGACCCGATCGTGGGCCGCGGCCCCCGCTGGTGACGACAGTCCTCCCCGACCGACGGTCGGTCGGGCCCCAGGGACACCCGATCCCCGAACAACCTCGGTCGGTTCGCGGATTGCTGATGAGCCTATCCGTCGTGAACTCTGAAGCGAGCATGCCGGCGGAGCGTGAAGAAGGCACCACCCGGGGGTCACTCGCGCCCGAGGATGCGACCGAGCGCGGGCACCACCACCTCGAAGAGGACACGCTCGCCATCCCGGAGCCGCCGCCGCTCCCGAGCCAACGTTCGAATCGGCACCTCGAGCTCGTGCCCTCGCCCGACGGCTCGGGCGAAGAGCGCGCCCAGTGGCCCTTCGAGGACGCGAGCGGCGCCGTCCCTCCGCCGCGGCCGGTCCGTCGACGCACGGCGCCGCGCCTCACGCGCCCCGCCTCCCACGTGTCCTCCTTCGGACGCCGCCCCAAGGGCGACGCGACCGTCGGGGGGAGCCTGAAACAGTTCCCCTTGCCGCCGCCCACGGAGTTCGGTGAGCCCGACGTCCACCTCCGCCGCGAAGAGTCCGTGATCGCCGACGCGATGGTGGTGAAGAACGACGCCCTCTTCCGCGCGCGCGAGTACGCGCGCCGCGCCTCGACCGTCGCCGCCGAACGCGGCGTGCGTTTTGCCTCCACGATCGGCGAACACTCCGTCGCCGCGCTCCGCAAGTTCGAGGCGATGCCGCGCAAGAAGCAGCTCGTGTTCGTCGCTGCGCCGTACGCGCTCGCCGCCGTCCTCGTGCTGGTGCTCCTGCAGGTGCGCAGCTCGGAGCCGCAAGCGGCGCCGGCGAACCGCGTCACCCCCCCGGCCCCCGTCGAAGCCCCCGTCGCCGCAGCCGCGGCCGCTCCGGCCCCGACGCCCGCGCCGGAGGAGATCCCGCTCATCGCGCCGCGCCCGACGCGCGCCGCCCCGACGACGGCGCCCAAGGAAGAAGACCTCGGCCGCGTGAACATCGGCGCGAGCATCGAGCGCACCCTCCCCCGCCGCACGCGGCTGTTCTCGCGCCCCGCGCCCGGCAAACACTCCGCGCGCCTCCGTAAGGGTGCGGCTGTCACGATCTACCCGGACTTCCCGGCGAAGGACGGCTTCGTCCTCGCGCAGTCGGCGAAGGGGACGATCGGGTTCCTGTCGGTGCTCCACCTCGACGGCAAGCCCGACCCCAAGATCGAGAAGAAGCGGCGCAACAAACGTCGCCGCGCCCGACGTCGACGCTGACCTCCGTCAGGCGCTCGCCGCCGCGATTCGAGACTCCAAGAACGCCGTGATCTTCGCGAGCCGCGCCGCGTCCGTGACCTTGGCTCCGGTCTTCGCGTCCGTGACGTAGAAGCCGTCCGCGACGCGGTCCCCCTGGGTGGAGATCTTCGCGAGGCTGATCGACAGGCCCTGGTCCGCGAGCGCCTTGGTGATCGTGTGCAGCACGCCGAGGTGGTCCTGACAGAAGACGTCGATCACCGTCTCCGCCTCGCTCTCGTCGCCGTGGACCTCGATCTCCGTCTTCACGTTCGGGCGCGTGCGGGGGTCGAGCGAGGATCCCGTCCGGTGGTGTTCGAGGATCGCGGGGACGTCGATCGCACCGTCGAGCGCCCGCTCGAGATCCGCGCGCACGGCGGCCCACCGCTCCTTGTCGTCGCAGATGCGCCCGCGCTCGTCCTGCACGAACAACACGTCGAGCGCCGCGCGCCCGTCGCCGACCTCGGCGTTGCGCAGATCAATCGAGAAGATCTGCGCCGACATCACCTGGAGCCGATGCGCCGCCAACACCCCCGCGAGCAGCGCGAGCAACCCGGGGCGGTCCGGGCAGACCACCGACAGCCGCGTGCTCCCCTCCCGCCGCAGGTGCTGGACGTGCACCGCGAGGCCGCCGCGCCGGCTCACGTCGCGCCACATCTCGACGTGCCTCAACATGCGGCGCGCCGGATAGCTCAGCATATAGCGCTCCGGCATGAGCTCCGCGAACGCGCGCACCGTGACCTCGTCGAGGTTCCGCTCCTCGCGTGCCTCGAGGAGATACGCGAGCGCCTGACGACGACGCGCGGCGAAGTGCGCCGCCGCGGTCGACGAGCCCTTCCGCACCACGGCGCACGCCTGCTCGTACAGCTCGCGCAGCAGCGCACCCTTCCACTCCGTCCAGACCTTGGGCGACGTGCCCTTCATGTCCGCGTAGGTCAGCACGTAGAGCATCGAGAGCCGCTCGACCGATCGCACGTCCTCTGCGAACGCCGAGATCAGGTTCGGGTCCGACATGTCGCGACGCTGCGAGATGTCCGACATGAGCAGGTGCTTCTCGACCAGCCACGCGAGGTCTTCGGTCTCCTCCTCGGTCCACGCGTCGAGCGCAGCGGCCTCCAATCGTCGCCCCGCGACACGCGCCACCTTCGCGCCCCGGATCGAGTGGTCGCCACGCGGCCACCCCTTGCCCACGTCGTGGAGCAGCCCGGCGAGGTACACGACCGCCGGCCGCGGGAGATCCGACAGCACCTTCGCGAAGTGCCGCGCGCCCTCCTCGTAGCCGCCGAGCTTGAGCTGCTTGAGGTTGTCGAAGACGACGATGCTGTGCTCGTCGACGGTGTACACGTGGTACAGCGAGTGCTGCCACCGCGCCGTGATGCGCGCCCACTCCGGGATCATGCGCCTCAGGACGCCGAGATCGTGCATCGTGCGCACCGTCGTCGCGTCGTTGCGGGGGTCTTCGAGCACCGCGAGGAAGTCACGGACGACGTCCCGGTCACGCCGAAGCCGACGGTCGAACAGCGCCCGCGATTCGACGATGAGATCCTTCGTGTAGCTGTAGATCTCGAGCGACTCCTCCTGCGCGACGCGGAAGATGCGCATCAGCGCGGCGGGGTCGCGCTCGAACTGCGTGCGCTCCTTCACCGTGAGCATCTGGTTCCACAGCTTGAAGTCCCCCGGCGCGGAGCGCGCGTGGAGCTGGCGGCGCGTCCGGTGGGACGTCGCGCGCTCGACGATCAGCTTCGACAGCAACGCGAGCTGCTTCGCGTTGAAGTAATACGCGCGCATGAAGCGCTCGACGCCGTGGGTCCGGCGGTCGAGGTCGAGCTCCGCCGGATCCACGTACCCCAAGCGCGTCGCCACCGTCTCCTGGTGCGCGAACTGCAAGTTGTCTTGCCGGCGCTGCGCGGCGAGGTGCAGCTCGGCGCGCACGCGGAGCATGAAACCGTACGACCGCAGCAGCGAGCGCCCCTCGCGGGTCGACAACACACCGAGCCGAAGCAAGTCCTCCACGCGCGGCGTCCGCCACCGCGCACGCGCGACCCACATCGCGGTGTGCAGCTCCCGAAGCCCCCCGTCGCTCTCCTTCACGTTGGGCTCGAGCAGGAAGACCGTGTTTCCGTAGCGCTTTCGCCGACGCTTCGCCTCGTCGAGCTTCTCTTCGATGAACTCCGCGGCGCGCTCGCCGGAGAGTGTGGTCTGCATCGCGCCGACGAGGGATTGGTAGGCCTCCTCGCGCTCGGCCGTGCCTTCCTCGGGGCCATCGAGGAGGCGTGCGTCGAGCAGCCCGGACGTCGTCGATTGATCGTTGCGCGCGGCCTTCACCGTCTCGAGGACGGTGCGCACGGCGTGGCCGACCTCCAGGTTGAGATCCCACAGGCCGTACAGCACCGTGTTGACGAAGGTGCGGATGCGTTCGTCGGCCTGCGCCGGGACGAGGAACAACAGATCGACGTCGGAGTACGGACATAGCTCGCGCCGGCCGTAGCTCCCGAGCGCGACCAGCGCGACCCGCGCGCCCGCGGCGGCGGTCTCGTCGTCCAGCACCGTGCGCGCCGCGTCGACGACACCCAGCACGAGCTCGTCGGTGCAGGCGGTCGTCTGCGCGGCCAGGAAGGCGCCGAGCTGAGGCGCCTGGTCGTCCGCGAGCCTCGACAGCAGGCGACGGGCCTCGCCCTGCTGAGCACGCAGTGCGTCGAGCGCTTCGTCGCTGATGCGTACGGACTCCAAAACCGCGTCGGCCATCGCTGAATCAGTGATACGTTCCCCCCGCCCGATGGCCAAGAGGGGAGCCAGCAAGAAGAAACCCGCGGGACGGTACGTCATCCGCGAGGTCGAGCCGCGCGACGTCGACGGGCTGTACGCGCTGTCCAAACACCTCGACTCGGTCAACTTCCCGCACGACAAGAAGGTGCTCAAGCGCGTCATCACGGGTGCGCGCCGGAGCTTCACGGGCAAGATCGAGGATCCCTTCCGCCGCCACTACATGTTCGTCATGGAGGACGCGGGATCGGGGCACGTCGCGGGGACGTCGATGATCTTCGCGCAGCACGGGCACCCCGAGGCGCCGCACATCTTCTTCGACGTGATGGAGGACGAGCGCTACTCCACGACGCTCGACCGACACTTCCGCCACATCACGCTGCGCCTCGGCTTCAACTACGAGGGCCCCTCGGAGATCGGCGCCTTGGTCCTCGATCCGAAGCTACGCGCGAACGGGCTCGGCAAACCGTTGTCCTTCGTGCGGTTCGTCTTCATGGCGATGTACCGCCGCAACTTCCGCGACAGCGTGATCTCCGAGTTGATGCCCCCGCTCCTCGACGATGGCCGCTCACGCCTATGGGAGCACCTCGGTCGTCGCTTCACCGGCCTCGACTACCAGGAGGCCGACAAACTCAGCGACACGAACAAGGAGTTCATCATCTCCCTGTTCCCGCACACCATCCACGCGTCGCTGCTCCCGGACGACGTGCGCGCGTTGATCGGCGAGGTCGGCGACGACACCAAACCGGTACGACGCATGCTCGAGAAGGTCGGCTTCGCCTACACGGATCGCATCGATCCCTTCGACGGTGGTCCGCACTTCGAAGCCGAGGTGGATCAGATCACCGTCGTGAAGGGGACGCGCCGCTTCGCGGTCTCCCCGAACGCGATCGACGACGCCGAAGAAGCCGCGGTGCTGAGCCGCAAGCGCGTCGACCGCATCGACCGACGTTTGATCTCGGTCGGCAGCCCGAAGCCTCCGTACAAGTTTCGCGCGGTGCTCGGCGCGGCGCGCGTCGAGGGGGGCGAGCTGGTGCTGACGAAGGAGACGAAGCGCCTCCTCCGCGTGCAGACCGGCTCCGACGTCTGGTCCGCGATCGTCTGAGCGCTACGGCACGTCGACCGTGACTTCCATCGTCGCGGCGACGCCGTCCATCGAGGCGGTGAGCTCGGCGCTCCCGACGCCGACGCCGAGGACGCGGCCGGCCTCGCTGGGCTCGCAGACCAACGGATCCGTCGAGACCCAGCTCACCTGGTCGGTCACGTCGAAGCTCGAACCGTCAGAGTACGTCCCCACCGCGGCGACCGTCGAGGTCTGCCCGACCGCGAGCACCAACGAGGACGGCAACAGCGCGATCGACGTCAACGCAGCCGGCTCGACCTCGACCGGGACGACCACCACGTTCGCCTCCGTCGCGCTGTCGAAGCGCGCAGTGACCACGGTCTGGCCCTGCGCGAGCCCCTCGATCGCACCGTCGCCGGTCACGCGCGCGATCGCGGCGTCCTCGACAAAGAACGCGTACAGGTCGTCGGAGTGGTCGACGCTCGCGCCGTCACTGTAGAGCGCGACGACGTCGAAGCTCTGGGTCCGCCCGACCGGGACCCGCACGACGGCCGGGTCGATGTCGATGACGTCCACGACCGGCTCCCCGACGGTGAAGTCGGCGCTCTCGCCGGTGCGGCCTTCGAAGCTCGCGATGAACCGCGTCGTGCCCACGGCGACCGACGCCACCGCCCCTTCGGCGGAGACCGTCGCGGTGGCCTCCGAGGTCGATGACCAGGTCGCGGAGCTCGTCACGTCGCCCAAGCTGCCGTCCTGGTACGTCCCGATCGCGCGCGCGATGGTCCCTCGGCCGAGCGGTACGGCTCGAGCGTCGAGCACCACGTCCAGGGTGACCAGCGTCGGGCGGCGGCCGGCGACGGAGGCCTCGGCCACGAGGACACGCCCGTCGTCGCGGCGGTACTCGGCGACGAGTTTCGTCGTCCCCTCGCCGCGACCGGTCGCCGCGCACGATCCCCCGTCGCAAACGAGCGTCGCGACTTCGACATCACGGCTCGTGACGATCGCGTCGACGCGACGCTCCGCACCGACGTCGTCCGTGCCGACCACCTCCACCTCGACCGACGCCCCGTAGGCGAGGTCCAGCTCGGACGGTGCCAGCGCGATGCGCTCGATCGGGTGGTAGCCCTCGACGGCGACGGCGACGGCCACGGGATCCACCTCGTACACCGCGCGCCGCGCCCACTTCGGAACCTTCAGCGTGAGGATTCGCTCGCCCTCCTCGATCGGCGAGACGGTGATGCTCGGCGGGACCTCGTAGTCGTAGACCTCGTCGTCCCACACACCGTCGTCGGCGGTGATCCTCAGCTGTACGAAGTCGCCCACCGCGACCGGCGCCGGGTACTCGCGCCGCGCCTCCAGCGGATACGGGTCACGGCCATCCGCGGCGGGGGGTGGGAAGACCACGACCGGGTAGAGCCGAAGCGCGGGGTCGCGCATCTTCATCGAGATCGACGAAACCGGGGCGCCGGCTTCGTCCCGAAGCTCGATCCGCGCGCGGTGGTCGATGATGCACGCGTAGTAACGAATGTGGTCGCGCTCGAGGTCGGTGCCCATCTCGAACACACGCATCCCGGACCAACACGGGTCGTGCTGGTTCGTCTGTTTGTAGACGATGTCCTCGGGCAGGTCGTGGCCGCGCCGCTCGACGGGCTCGAACATGGGCGCCTCTGCGTCGTACAGCTCGAGGGCCGTGATCATGCGGCTGTAGTAGCCCTCGGTGGTGCAGCCCGTCGCGATCGCCAGGAGCACGAGCAGGCTGGATGATCTCGACACGGTCACGTGTCCCAGAGATCGGCTCGATTCGAGGCCGCGCGATCGGTGCGGCCGGCGGTGTTTCGATTCGGGTCAGTAGCCGGCGCCGAGGAAGTCGCGGATCGAGGCGTAGATCGCCTCCTTGTCCTTGATCTCACTCGTGAGCACGAGGTCGTCCGCGGGCGTCGGGAACGACTCCTTGAGGTCCTTGATGAACTGCCCGCTCCCGTACGGTGACTCGACCTGCCCGTAGCAGAACATGTTCACCGCCGGCAGCACCTTCTCGCGGAGGAGCGAGATGCACTGGTTGGTGTCGTCGGCCGACCAGTTGTCGCCGTCCGAGAAGTGGAATGGGTAGATGTTCCACTGTGACGGCGGGTAGTCGTCTTCGATGATCTTCCAGCAGAGCTTGTACGCCGAGGAGATCATCGTCCCGCCGGACTCCCGCGTGTGGAAGAACGTCTCGCGGTCGACCTCCTTCGCCATCGCGTCGTGGATGATGTAACGCGCCTCGATGCCCTTGTACTGGGAGCGCAGCCACGTATCGATCCAGAAGGACTCGATGCGGACGATCTCCTTCTGCTCGTCACCCATCGAACCCGAGACGTCCATCATGTAGATGATGACCGCGTTGGCTTCCGGCTCGACGATCTCCTTCCAGGTCCGGTAGCGCCGGTCCTGGCGGTTCGGCACCACGACGGGGTGGTCCGGGTTGTACGCGCCCTGCGCGATCGTACGTTTGAGGGCCTGCTTGAACGTGCGCTTGAAGTGCCGCAGTGACTCGGGCCCCGCGGTGTTGATCCCCGTGTAGCGATAGCGGACGTCCTCGATCTGCTCTTTGCCCTTCGGCTCGATGCGCGGGAGCGCAAGCTCCTCGCCGAGCATCTCCGCGAGCTCGTCCATCGTCACGTCGACCTCGAGCATGTGCTCGCCGGGGCTCTCCCCCGCGCCCTCGCCCTGTCCGGGCTCGACCTGCCCGGGCTGGAGGACATCACCCACGTCGCCTTCACCCTGCCCCGTTCCGCCGGTGTCCTTGTGACCGAACTTGAACTTCGGCAGCTCGATGGACGGCACCGGGATGGACACCACGTCCTTCCCCTGTTTGCCGATCATCTCGCCCTTCTGGATGTACTTCTTGAGGTTCTGCTTGATCTTGCCGCGGACGATCGCCTTGAAGCGCGAATGGTCCGTCTCGATGCGAAGGCTCACGCGACGAGCGTAGCACGCCCGCCAGAAACACGCGTCCAGCGGCAGGCGTAGGGACCACCCGATCGGTTCCGATTCCGCTTTACGCCCGCGAGCCCATTCACTAGACGCGAGGCGGGCATGGTGGTGCATCGCAGCAAGAAGGGTCTCGACCTCCCCGTGGCGGGCGTGCCCGACCCGAGCCAAGCCGAGCACAAGCCGGTACGGCGGGTCGCGCTCCTCGGCGCCGACTTCGTCGGGGCGAAGCCGCGCCCCCGCGTCCAAGAAGGGGACCGCGTCCGCCGGGGCGAACTGATCTTCGAGGACGCCAAGAACCCCGGCGTCCTCTTCGTCGCGCCCGGCGGCGGCCGCGTCGCCGCCGTCCACCGCGGCGCCAAGCGCGCGCTGCAGTCGGTGGTCATCGAGCTCGACGAGGACGAAGACGACGCGAAGCGCACGTTCGACACGTTCGCGAACGGCGCCGCCGATCGCGACGCCGACAGCGTGCGCGCCCTCCTCATCGAGTCCGGGCTCTGGACCACGCTCCGGACGCGACCGTACTCGCGGGTACCGATCCCCGGTGCAAAACCGCGCTCCATCTTCGTCACCGCGACGGACACCAACCCGCTCGCCGTCGACCCGGCCGTGGCCCTCGAGGGTCGCGAAGACGACCTCGTCCGCGGGCTCGCCGTGCTGAAGAAGCTCACGGACGGACCGGTGCGCCTGTGCCGCCGCGCGGGCTCGGCGATCGAGCCCGGGGACAGCGGCGCGACCGTCGAGGAGTTCCGCGGACCGCACCCGAGCGGCACCGTCGGCTACCACATCCACGTCCTCGACCCGGTGTACCGCGGCAAGGAGGTCTGGCACCTCACCTACGCCGACGTGGTCCGGATCGGGCGCACCTTTGCGACGGGCGTGCTCGACGTCGACCGCGTCGTGGCGCTCGGCGGACCGGTCGTGAAAACACCGCGCCTCCTGAAGACACGCGTGGGTGCCAGCATCGACGAGCTCGTCGAGGGCGAGCTCGAGGGCGACGACCTCCGCGTCATCTCCGGCTCCGTGCTGAGCGGACGTCGGGCGCGCGGGGAGGTGCACGGTTACCTCGGCGCGTATCACCTTCAGATCTCCGCCCTCGCTGAGGGGCGCGAACGCGAGCTGCTCGGGTGGCTCCGGCCGGGCCTGAACAAGTTCTCGGCGCTGCCCGTGTTCGTGTCCAAGCTGATGGGCAGCAAGCCGTTTGCGTTCACGACGACGACCAACGGCTCGCGCCGCGCGATGGTGCCGATCGGCGCCTACGAGCGGGTGGTCCCGATGGACCTCATGCCGACGCACCTGCTCCGAGCGCTGTGCATCAAGGACCTGGAATGGGCGGAGGAGCTCGGCGTGCTCGAGCTCGACGAAGAAGACCTGTCGCTCTGCACGTTCGTCGACCCTGGCAAAACCGACTTCGCGGTGTACCTCCGCGACGTCCTCGACCAAATCCACGCGGAGGGCTGAGATGAACGGCCTCAGACGTCTACTGGACCGACTCGGAGCGCGCTTCGAGCGAGACGGTCGAAAGACCGCGCTGTACCCGCTCTACGAAGCCGGGGACACCTTCCTCTTCACCCCCGCGTCGACCGCCGAGCGCGCGGCGCACGTGCGCGACGGGCTCGACCTCAAGCGCATGATGGTCATCGTCGTCATCGGGCTCGTCCCGGCGACGCTGATGGCGATGTACAACACCGGCCTTCAGGCGCACCGGCTCATCGAAGGCGGCGGTACCGCGCTCGACACGTGGCAGTCCGCGCTGTTCGCGATGACGGGGCTCCCGCTGAGCTCGGGCTCCGTGGTCGCTTGTTTGGTGCACGGCGCGATCTACTTCCTCCCGATCCTGACCGTCACGTACGCGACCGGCGGGATCATCGAGGTGGGCTCCGCCATCCTGCGCGGCCACGAAGTCAACGAAGGTTTCTTCGTCACCGGCCTCCTCATCCCGCTCACGCTCCCCGCGACGATCCCGCTGTGGCAGGTCGCGATGGGGACGGCGTTCGGCGTCATCATCGGCAAGGAGATCTTCGGCGGCACCGGGATGAACTTCCTCAACCCCGCGCTCGTCGCGCGGGCGTTCCTGTTCTTCGCCTACCCGGCCGCGATCTCCGGCGACGTCTGGATCGCCGCGCTCCCCGCCGACGGCGTGAGCAGCTCGACGTGGCTCGCCTCGCTCGCGGAGTCCGGCGCGCCGCTGGCGAACGCGACGTGGTGGGACGCGTTCTGGGGCTTCGTCCCGGGCTCGATGGGCGAGACGTCGGTCGCGGCTTCGCTGTTCGGCGCGTTCCTCCTGATCGTTACCGGCATCGGATCCTGGCGGACGATGGTCGCGGTGGTCGGCGGGACGTTTGCGACGGCGATGCTCCTCAACACGATCGGCTCCGACACGAACCCGATGATGAACGTCCCGTTCCACTGGCACATCGTGCTCGGCGGGCTCGCGTTCGGCCTCGTCTTCATGGCGACGGACCCGGTCTCGTCGGCGTTCACGGACACCGGCCGCTGGGTCTACGGGTTCTTCATCGGCGTGCTCACGGTGCTCATCCGGTGTGTGAACCCGGCCTACCCGGAGGGCGTCATGCTCGCCATCCTGTTCATGAACATGTTCGCGCCGCTGATCGACCACTTCGTGGTGGAGGCGAACAAGAAGCGGAGGCGCGCACGCTATGCCAACGCCTGATCTCGGCTCCCCGAAGTACATCGTCGGCTTCACGGTCGTCCTGTGCGGCGTCTGCGCGATCTTCGTGTCGTCGGCGGCGGTCGGCCTGAAGGACCGACAGGACCTCAACAAGGTCGTCGATCGCCAGTCGAAGGTCCTCGCGGTCGCCGGTTTGACGAAGACCGGCGAAAAGCTCGCTTCGAACGCCGTGTTGGAGCGCTTCGAGGAGAACGTCGTGGCGCGGGTGGTCGACCTCGAGACCGGTGACTACGTCGACGACGTCGACGCGGCGACCTTCGACCAGCGCGCAGCGGCGAAGGATCCCGAGCGGTCGAAGCCGGCGCCCGACAACGCCGCGCGGGTGCAGCGCGTCCCGAACCGCGGCCTCGTCTACCAGGTGCTCGAGGGCGGCGAGGTGAAGACCACCGTCGTGCCGATCTCCGGGTACGGGCTGTGGTCGACGATGTACGGCTTCCTCGCGCTCGACCGCGACGGCCGCACCGTCGAGGGCATCACGTTCTACGAACACGGCGAGACCCCCGGGCTCGGCGGTGAGATCGAGAACCCGCGCTGGCAGTCGCTGTGGAAGGGCCGCGAGGTCTACGACGACGCGGGCGCGGTCGCGCTGGAGGTCATCAAGGGCGCCGCGAAGCCGGCGTCCGAGGCCCCGCACCAGGTGGACGGGATCTCCGGCGCCACCATCACCTCGCGCGGCGTGACCGCGACGATTCAGTTCTGGCTCGGACCCGACGGGTACGGGCCGTACCTCGCGAAGGGGAGCAAATCATGATCGGCAAGGCAGAGAAGTCGGCCGCGCTCGACCCGATGTTCGACGACAACCCGATCGCGAAGCAGGTGCTCGGCATCTGCTCGGCGCTCGCGGTCACGACGATGCTCGCGCCGTCGATCGTGATGTGCCTCGCGGTGATGGGCGTGCTGCTCTGCTCGAACGTCGCGATCAGCCTGATCCGCAACTACATCCCGCCGAGCGTGCGCATCATCGTTCAGCTCACGATCGTCGCGTCGCTGGTGATCGTCACCGACCAACTCCTGCAGGCGTACGCGTTCTCGGTGTCGAAGCAGCTCTCCGTGTTCGTCGGGCTGATCATCACCAACTGCATCATCATGGGCCGCGCCGAGGCCTTCGCGATGCAGAACGGCCCGTGGCTCAGCGCCTGGGACGCGCTCGGTAACGCCGCCGGGTACGGCATCGTGTTGCTCGTCGTCGCGGCGCTGCGTGAGCTCCTCGGGTTCGGCAAGCTCTTCGGCTACGAGGTGCTCCCGCTCGTCACGGACGGCGGATGGTACGTGCCGAACGGCCTCATGGTGCTGCCGCCCGCGGCGTTTTTCCTGATCGGCGGGATCATCTGGGCGATTCGCGCCTGGAAGCCCGAGCAGGTCGAGGAGGAGCTCACGTTCGAGGTCCCCCACGAAGCGCCCGACGGCGCCGTCGAGGGAGCGTAGGAGCCCGCCATGCAGCCGTACCTGAACCTCTTCGTGAAGGCGGTGTTCGTCGAGAACATGGCCCTCGCCTTCTTCTTGGGCATGTGTTCGTTCCTCGCGGTCTCGAAGCGCGTGTCGACGGCGATCGGGCTCGGCGCCGCGGTGACGTTCGTCCTCGCGATCACCGTGCCCGTGAACAACCTCCTGCTGACCGGGCTGCTGCGCGAAGGCGCGCTCGCGTGGGTCTCGCCTTCGCTCGCCAACGTGGACCTCAGCTTCCTCGTGTTCCTGACGTTCATCGGGACGATCGCGGCGTTGGTGCAGATCGTCGAGATGTTCATCGATCGCTACGCGCCCAAGCTCTACGCGGCGCTCGGCGTGTTCCTCCCGCTCATCGCGGTCAACTGCGCGATCCTCGGCGCGTCGCTGTTCATGAACGAGCGGGACCTCTCGCTCGGGGAGAGCGCGGTGTTCGGGCTCGGGTCGGGCGTGGGCTGGTTCCTCGCGGTGGTCGCGCTCGCGTCGGTCCGCGAGAAGCTGCGGTACAGCAACGTCCCCCCACCTCTTCGTGGCCTCGGGCTCACGTTCATGGTCACGGGCCTGATGGCGATCTGCTTCATGGCGTTCGCCGGAATCCAACTCTAGGAGGACCCCATGCAGACCATCGGCATCGGCGTCGCCATGTTCGTCTTCCTCGTCCTGATGATGGTCGTGGTGTTGATGCTCGCGAAGGCGAAGCTCGTCACCAGCGGCGCCGTGAAGATCGGCATCAACGGCGACCCCGACAAGACGATCACCACCAACGGCGGCGGCACGCTCCTCGGCAGCCTCGCCGAGCACAAGATCTTCATCCCCTCCGCCTGCGGCGGCAAGGGCTCCTGCGGCGTCTGCAAGGTCGACGTCGTGTCCGGGGGCGGCGCGATGCTGCCGACGGAGGTCGGTCACATCAGCCGCGGCGAAGCGCGCGAGGGGTGCAGGCTGTCCTGTCAGCTCAAGCTGAAGGACCACGTCGAGATCCGCTTGCCGGAGGAGATCTTCGGCATCCGCAAGTGGAGTTGCAAAGTCCGCTCGAACCGCAACGTCGCCACGTTCATCAAGGAGCTGGTCCTCGAGCTGCCCGAAGGAGAAGAGGTCCCGTTCCGGGCGGGTGGGTACATCCAGATCGAGTGCCCGCCGCACCACCTGAAGTACGGTGACTTCGACATCCAAGAGAAGTTCCGCGACGACTGGGACAAGTTCGATCTGTGGAAGCTCGAGAGCGTGGTGTCCGAGCCGGTCACACGCGCGTACTCGATGGCGAACTACCCGGAGGAGCGTGGGATCATCATGCTCAACGTGCGCATCGCGACGCCCCCGCCGCGCACGCAGGGGCTCCCGCCCGGGCAGATGTCTTCGTACATCTTCAACCTGAAGGAAGGCGACGAGGTCGTCATCTCGGGGCCCTACGGTGAGTTCTTCGCGAAACCCACGAAGGCCGAGATGTGTTTCATCGGCGGCGGCGCGGGGATGGCGCCGATGCGCTCGCACATCTTCGATCAGTTCCTGCGCCTGCACACCGACCGCAAGGTGACGTTCTGGTACGGCGCGCGGTCGTTGAAAGAGGCGTTCTACGTCGAGGACTTCGAGCGCATCGCGCGAGAGAACGACAACTTCGAGTGGACCCTCGCGCTGTCCGACCCGCTCCCCGACGACGACTGGGACGGCCCCACGGGGTTCATCCACCAGGTGTTGCTCGACCGCTACCTGAAGGACCACCCCGCGCCGGAGGACGTCGAATACTACCTGTGCGGTCCGCCGATGATGTTGAAGGCGTGTATGTCGATGCTCGACGATCTCGGCGTCGAACCGGAGATGATCGCCTTCGATGACTTCGGTTGATCGCCACGCCGCGGCCGCCGCGCCGCGCGCCGCGCGGTGGTACGTGCTGCTCGCGCTCCTCGTGGGCGGCTTCGGCTGGCTGTACCTGTCGCCCCGCTCCAGCCCTGCGGCGTGGCGCGGCGACACGATGGGGACGACGTACACCGTCAAGCTCGCGCAGCCCCTGGACGCGACGAAGTCCGAAGCGCTGGGCGCCGTCATTCGCGCCGAGCTCGACGCGGTGGTCGCCGCGATGTCGACCTACGAACCCGACTCCGAGGTCTCGCGCCTCGCCCGCGCGCCGGCCGGGGAGGCCTTCGAAGTCTCTCCCGCCACGATGGCCGTCCTGCGCGACGCGGCGTCGGTCGCCGAGGCGAGCGGCGGTGCGTTCGACGTCACCGTCCGTCCGCTCGTGGACGCGTGGGGTTTCGGCGCGGCCGGACGCACCGACCGCGAACCGAGCGAGGCCGACCTCGCGCAGCTCGCATCGTCTGTCGGTTGGGACAAACTCCGGCTGGACGGCAACACGGTCACCAAGGCGTCCGACGCGGTGCAGGTCGACCTCTCGGGCATCGCGAAGGGCTACGCGGTAGACCGCGTCGCGGGGGCGCTCGAGGCAAACGGGATCGAGGACTACTTCGTGGAGGTCGGTGGCGAGGCCCGCGCGCGGGGTCACAACGAACGGGGCGCCGCGTGGCGCGTCGCGGTCCAGCGCCCCGGCGACGGCGCGATCGCGGTCGAGCTCGACCGCCAAGGCGTCGCGACCTCCGGCAACGACAAGAACTTCTGGGAGCGCGGCGGGCGGCGCTACGGCCACACGATCGACCCGCGGACCCACGCGCCCGTCCGGCACCGCCTCGCCGGCGCGAGTGTCATCCACACGTCCACGGCCCTCGCGGACGCCTGGGCCACGGCGCTCATGGTCCTGGGCGAGGTCGAAGGTTCGAGCGTCGCGGAAGATCAGCGCCTGGCCGCGGCGTTCTTCGTGGTGACAGACGAAGGCGTCGAGACCAAGATGACGGAGGCCTTCGAAGCCTTCCTCGCCGACGCCGGCGACCCGGGTGACCGGGAGAGGACGCCATGACGATCTTCTTGCTCACGTTCGCCATCTTGCTCACCGCGGTCGCGGGGATGGCGATCGGCGTCGTCGTCGCGGGCAAGCGGCTGAAGGGGTCGTGCGGCGGGACCGAATCGTCGTGCGAGTGTCTGCGGCAAGGGATCGAACCGCGTTGCGAGAACCCGCCGACGGGGCACCCGCGCCTGCCGGTGTCACAGCCCAAGCCCGGGCCACGGTGAGGGTCGTCGTCAGCGGTGGAGCGCGCGCGCGTAGGTGACCAGGAGGTCGCGCGCGCGGTTGTTGTCGGTCGGGTACTCGATCGCGTTCGTGGTCGCCGCGATGTACTGCGTGACCTCGTCGAACGCGACGATACCGTTCTTCACGACGTCGATCGTCGCGGTGCGCTCCACGAGCATCTGGCGGAGCTTGTCGAGGTAGTCCTGCGCCACGCTCGTCTTCAGGCGCCCCTCGAGGAGGACGTCCACCAGCAGCCGGTGCAGGTTCGCCGCGACCAGGTCGCTGTGTTTCTTGTCCGCCTTCGACACCCGCGCCTCTTTCATCGCGCGGTGCGTGCGAGCGGTGACCTGCTCGACGAGCTGCTCGTAGTTGGCCGTCACGCGGCGCCTCGGTAGGCGGTCAGCATCGGCCCGACGTCGCCCATGAGCGACTGGAACGCGCGCACGGCGACGGCGCTCGGCTTCACCACGTCGACCCGGAGTCGGCGCTGCCGGACACGTCCGCGCCGCTGGGCGAAGACCTCGACGGCGGCGCCGCCGGTGGAGCGGGTCTGCTGGACGGAGCCCGAGGACTCGACGGCGACGCGGGTCGTCGGCGGGCGCTCGAGCTGAGGGGTGGGGTTCGCGGCCTTCGCCGCGGTGTCGTCCGCGGGCGCGACGTCGTTCGTACGAAGCGTGTTCGGGACGCCGCGGGGGCCTTTCGTCGTGACGGAATCACCTGCCATTGTCGTCTACCCCTCGAAGATGGGCCACAAGAGCCTACCACCGAGTACGTTTGAGTGCCACGGGATCTTCCCACGTGCGCTCGTGGATTGGGATATTCGCCGCGGACGCGTTGCGTCAATCCTCACCGTGACGTCACGGGCATTTGTACGTGGTCGTCTGCCCGTCTTTGAAGCGCAAACGTCGGGTCTTCTTGGCCTTGCCGTCGCAGACCACCGTGACCTTCCGGCGCCCCTTGGGGATCGCGCGGCCCTCGGCGGGGGTCGCACCCGCGCACTGGTCGTCGATCACGATCTTGCAGCCCGCCGCGCAGCCTTGGGTGTCGAGCTTCGCGAGCCCCCCGAAGACGGACGATCCGCACTTCTTGGCGATGTCCTCCAGGCTCGGGGTGTCGTCCTCGACGGGGAAGTCGATCGTCATCGTCCGCGGACCCGTGGTGAATCCGGTCCCGCCCGGCGGAGGAGGCGGAGGGGGCGGCGGCGGCCGGTTCTTGTTCTTGTTCTTGTTCTTGTGCGGGCGGATCCTGCGCTTCTTCCCCGCGTCCCGCGGCGGCTCCACGCCCGCGTCGCGCACCCCGGCGTCCCGCGTCCCCGCGTCCCGCGGCGGCTCGACCACCTCGGCCCGCCCGGCGTCCCGTTGGTTCGCCATCGCGACCACCGACGCGTCGCGGATCGGCGCGATGTCGTTGGTGTCCCGCATCGCGGCCCAGGCCCCCACCGCGACCGCGGCGATGAGGAACAGCACGCCCATCGCGATCAGCGGCGTCCGGTTCGAGCCCCCCGAGCCCCCCGCGTCCGCGGGCGGTGAGCGATCCGTCGGTCCGGGCGGCGAAGTCCCCGGCCCCACCGTCTGCCGCGTGGGATCGTCGTCGCGCCCCGGGAAGTGCGGCACGAACGGCTCCTCGCCGGACTCCAGCGAGCGTTGGATCCGCTCCAGCGCCTTCTCGACGACCTCGGCGGTCTGCGGGCGATCGTCGGGCTCCTTCGCGAGGCACGCGTCGATCAGCGCCTCGAGCGCGACCGGCGCGCTCGGCGCCTGGTCGCGCAGCTTCGGCGGCGCCTGCGTGGTGTGCGCCGAGAGGTATTGAATGGAGGTCTGCGCGACGAACGGCGGCTGCCCGACGATGCACTCGTAGAGGATCAGCCCGAGTGAGTAGAGGTCGCTGCGGGCGTCGACGTCGGCCGTGGACATCGCCTGCTCGGGCGACATGTACCGCGGCGTCCCGAAGACCTGCCCGGTGGAGGTGAGGCGCGTGGCCTCCTCGTCGAGGAGGCGGGCGATGCCGAAGTCGAGGACCTTCGCGTGGGTCGCCGAGCCGACGTCCGCGAGGAAGATGTTCGCGGGTTTGAGGTCGCGGTGGACGAGCCCGTGCAGGTGCGCCTCGGCGAGCGACGCCGCGACCTCCTTGCCGATCCGCACCGTGAGCTCCATCGGGAGCGGCCCGCTCTGTTTGAGGCGCTCGGAGAGCGACGCCCCGAGGAGCAGCTCCATCACCATCACCGCGAGCCCCTCCGGGGTCTCGCCGTAGTCGATGAGCTGGATGGTGTGCGGGTGCGATAGGCGCGCGATGATCTCCGCCTCGCGGCGGAAGCGCTGGCGGACGTGGTCGTTCGCCATCAGGTCGGAGCGCAAGACCTTGAGCGCCACCTTGCGCCCCACGGCGGTCTGTTTGCCGACGTAGACGGCGCCCATGCCCCCGGAGCCGATCCGCTGGAGGACTTCGTACCGTTCGAGGAGGACCCGCCCGATCAGCGGATCCATGGTGGACGAGCCCGGAGACCGAGGCGGCGCGGCGCCGCCCGGCGGGGAACCGTCCGATGGGCCCGATCCGCTCACGCGCGCGGAAATTAGCGCACTTCGGCGCAGAAGTCCGGCCGATAACGCACGTCGTGCTCTCGGCGAGCGAGCTTTTTGCGTGGTCGTCGCGTGAGGAGGGCGCATACCGGGCGTACGCAACCGACGAGACCATAACGCCCTCCCGCTCCGCGGGAGCGCTTGGCACAGGTCTCGAACCCGCCGCTTCGCGCCGGGCCTCGACCAAGAGCCGGAGGCGGCGCGGCGAGCACGCGGAAAGGGCGCCGACGAGACCATAACGCCCTCCCGCTTCGCGGGAGCGCTTGGCACAGTGCTCGGACCCGCCGCTTCGCGCCGGGCCTCACCCAAGAGCGCGGCGGGCGTTGTCGGCCGGACTTCTTGGCTACGAGCTCTTGGCGTCGCCGCGCGCGAAGATCGAGGCGACGTAGTTCAGGACATCCGTCGCAGATTCCTCGTTGTAGCCGAAGTTGCGGATCATGCGCTGCTTGACGATGTCGATCTTCTTCTGGGTCTCGCGGTCGACCACGTTGGAGATGAGCGACGACAGCTTGATCGAGTCCTTCTGGTCCTCGAAGAGCTTGGCCTCGAGCGCCTTGTGGAGCCGCTCGTTGGTCCGGTAGTCGAAGACCTTCCCTTCGATCGCGAGCGCGCCGATGTAGTTCATGATCTCCCGGCGGAAGTCGTCCTTGCGCGACTCCGGGATGTCGATCTTCTCCTCGATCGACCGCATCAGGCGCTCATCCGGTTCCTCGTCCTGGCCGGTGTACTTGTTCTTCACCTTCTCGCGCTGCGTGTACGCCTTCACGTTGTCGATGTAGTTCGCGCAGAGCTTCTGCACGGCCTCTTCGTCGGCGGAGATGGCGCGCTGGACCTCGTTCTTCACGATGTCCTCGTACTCCTGCTTCACGACGGAGATCGCCTCGCGGTAGCGCTTGCGATCGTCGTCGTTGGTGATGAGCGAGTGGTTCCGCAGACCGGCCTCCATCTCGTTCATGAGCAGGAACGGGTTGAGGTGCCCCTCGGACTTCTCGGACACCAGCGCGTTGGAGATCTTGTCCTGAACGTAACGCGGCGAGATGCCTTCCATGCCCTCGCGGTTGGCCTCCTTGCGGAGCTCCTTCACGTTGTCCTCGGTGTACCCGGGGAGGCTCTTGCCGTTGTACAGCTTGAGCTTCTGCATGATGGAGAGGTTGTGTTTCTTCGGCTCTTCGAGTCGCGTGAGCACGGCCCACATCGCAGCGACCTCGAGGGTGTGCGGCGCGATGTGTTTCTTGATGCGCTCGGGGTTGTAGTCCTTGACGTAGATCTTGATCTCTTCGTCGAGCTTCGTGATGTACGGGATGTCGATCTTCACCGTACGGTCGCGGAGCGCCTCCATGAACTCGTTGTTGAGGAGCTTCTTGTACTCGGCTTCGTTCGTGTGGCCGATGATCACTTCGTCGATGTCCGTCTGCGCGAACTTCTTCGGCTTGATCTTGTGCTCCTGCGACGCGGAGAGCAGGTCGTAGAGGAACGCGACGTCGAGCTTCAGGACCTCGATGAACTCGATGATCCCGCGGTTGGCGATGTTGAACTCACCGTCGAAGTTGAACGCACGCGGGTCGGAGTCGGACCCGAACTCCGCGATCTTGCGGTAGTTGATGTCGCCGGACAGCTCGGTGGAGTCCTGGTTCTTCTCGTCCTTCGGCTGGAACGTGCCGATGCCCACGCGGTCCTTCTCGGAGAGCACGAGCCGCTTCACGCGGATGTGGTCCATGACCTTGGCCCACTCACCGCCGTAGTGCTTCATGAGCTCGGCGAAGATGAAACGCGACGCCGGGTCGAGCTCGCCGCTGACCTGGTTCGGGTACCCGAGGTTGGCGGTCACGCCGAGGTCGTCGAAGACCTGCTTGCGCCACTGCTCGGGCACGAGCTTCATGGGCTCTTCGTTCATCGGCGACGGGAACACGGTCGCGGCGGCGATGTGCGAGAGGTTGTCGGGCAGGCGCCACTCGAACGTGTACAGCGCGCCCTCCGCGGTGCGCGAGTAGGCCTCGAGGCCCTTCTTGAGCACGCGCGCGATGGTCGACTTCGCCGAACCGACCGGCCCGTGCAGGAGCAGCACGCGCTTCTCCGTGCCGTACCCCTGCGCGGCGGACTTGAACACGTTCACGAGCCGCATCAGCGGGATGTCGAGCCCGTACACGGCGTCCTTGCCGCCGTTCGCCTCGTCCCGGAAGAACGGGTACCGCACGAGCTTCTTGCGGCTGTCGATGTACTCCTCGCGCCCGTACGACTCGATCATGTCGTAGACCCGCTGGTACGCGGACCGCACCACCCCGGGCTTCTCGCGCACGATGGCGAGGTAGTCGTCGAAGGACCCCTCCCAGTGCAGCTCTTTGTACTGCTGGATGTCCTGAAGCGCGCCGATCTGCTGAACGTTCATGCCCATGGGAGGTGAGACGCTAACGCGGTTTGGAGAAACCGCAAACCCCGGCCCGGGAGGGTGCCGGCCCGTGTCGGCAAGAGGGACCGAGGGGGCGGATGGCTCGACCCAGGTCATCCGGGGTCGAGATAGAGCCGACGAACGCCGCCCACGCCCTCCAGTGCATCGAAGTCCTTGTCCACGGTCAGAATCATCGCGCCGGTCACCGCCGCTGAAGCCGCGATCCAGAGGTCGTTCTTCCCCAGCGACCACCCGCGCTTCACGCACCAGGCGTCGAGCTCCGCGTACCGCTCGAGCGTGGCCTCCTGGTTGATGTCGACGACGATCAGCTCCGCCAGAACCTCGTACATCTGCGCGCGGCGCTTCGCGCCCCACCCGAACTGCGATGCGAGCGAGAGGAGCTCTCCGACCGTGACGACGGAGACGTACGGCACCTCGGCCACCGCACGGAGCTGGAGGTCGTCGAGGACGTAGCGGCCAAGGGCACTACCGCGAAGTACGTGTACGAGGACGCCGGTGTCGACGAACCACTGCTGGTCACCGGACGTCACGACAGAGCCGCGAGCGCCGCTGCGATCTCTTCATCGGACTCGTCGCCCGGCCACTTCCCGAACACGGCCGCGAGCCCACCCTTGGCGCGCTGTGCCGACGACGCGGCCGCGCGTGACTTCGGCGCGAGGAGAGGCTTCGGAACCGCCGACCACAAGGAAATCTGCTCGGCAGAGGCGCGCTGTATACGCGCGGCCTCGATACGAAGCGGGAAGCCCGACGCGCGAAACACGGCCGTCCCGGTGACCACGACCTCCTCGCCAAAGTGGTTCGACAGCGCTTCGGGTCCGAGGTCCACAGCGACCCCGCTGAGTTGTACTCCGTCCGCGGTCACCAACGTAAACCGGCAGCCGCTGTAGCGAATCGCCTCCAGACGACCGGCGACCTTGACCCGCTGCGGTGCAAACGCCTTCTGAGAAACACGATGCGCCTGTGCGAGCGCGGCGCGGTCCACCTTGATGGTCCGTCCGTTCACGAGCTCGACCTGATCCACGCCGTGAGCGATGAGCCCCTCGAGCTTCTCGATGGTCTTCAGAAGCGCAAGGTCGAAGCGGTCGCTGTCCTCGTTGCCCGCGAGCGCGTCTTCGAGTGCGTTCTCGAAGAGCTCGATCGGCGACAACGCGGGATCGACGTCCGAGAACAGCTCGCTCTGCTGGAAGCGCTCGGGCATCGTTTCGATCAGGGGGCGCGCTTCCACGATCGCCGTTCCCGCGTCGCCCTCGACGCCCCGGACCAGCTGGAAGTCCGCCGCGGAGCGAATCCAACCGGGCTGCGTGCCGCGCGCAGTGCTGCGCCCGTCGATGTAGAAACGCAGGGCGCGCTCCGAGCCCTCGACGAGGACATCGAGGAGGTCCCGGAAGACGTGGCCAGAAATACGGTCATCACCCACGGCCGAGCCGCGAATCACGATCTTGTGCTGCTCGCTCATGAGGTCACCTCACCCGGAACAAGGAGTCTGCCGTCGGGGATGCCCAAGGTCCAGCTTGGTTCGTCTTCCCAATGACAATGGGATGCCCAACGCACGCGGCTGGCGTGCGGCGCCATCACCCGCTAGACACTCGGACGCTCTTCGTCACGCGGTAACGCGGGACGCGAGCCAACGAGCATCAGCCCATGCAGAACTTCTCCGAAAAGGTCAGCTTCATCTGGGGGGTCGCGGACCTCCTGCGCGGCGACTACAAACAGTCCGAGTATGGCCGAGTCATCCTCCCCTTCTTGGTGCTGCGACGCCTCGACCAGGTCTTGGCCGCCACGCGCCAGGCGGTGCTCGCCGCGCACGCGAAGCACCCGGCCGACAAGACGCCGGAGGCCCTGCGCGAGCAGATGCTGCTCAAGGCGTCGGGCGAGACGTTCTACAACACTTCGAAGCTCGACTTCGCCGGGCTCCTCGACGACCCGAACAACGCCGCCGCCAACCTGACCGGCTACGTCCACGGCTTCTCGAAGAACGTCCGGGACATCATGGAGAAGTTCGCGTTCGAGACGCAGGTGGCGCGCCTGGACGGCGCCAACCTGCTCTTCCTCGTCCTCAAGAAGTTCACCGCGGTGGATCTCGACCCATACGAGCGCAACCCGGATGGCTCCCCCTGCGTTGGCCCCGACGGCAAGCCGGTGAGTCACGTGAGCAACACGGAGATGGGCTACATCTTCGAAGAGCTCATCCGGAAGTTCTCCGAACAGTCGAACGAAACGGCCGGCGAACACTTCACGCCGCGCGAAGTCATCAAGTTCATGGTGACGCTCCTGTTCTCGGAGGACGACGAGGCCCTCAACACCGCCGGGATCGTCCGCACGATGTACGACCCGGCGTGCGGGACGGGCGGGATGTTGTCCGTCGCCGAGGAGCACATCTCGAAGCTCAACCCGCAGGCGCGCTTGCAGGTCTACGGGCAGGAGATCAACGGCGAGTCCTACGCCATCTGCAAGGCCGACATGCTCATCAAGGGCCACCAGGCCGACAACATCAAGTTCGGTAACTCCTTCTCGCACGACGACCTCCCCGACCTCCGCGCGGACTACCTGATCTCGAACCCACCGTTCGGCGTGGACTGGTCGAAGGCGGAGACCGACGTGCGGACCGAGCACGAGCAGCGCGGGCACGCGGGGCGCTTCGGGCCGGGGCTGCCGCGCAAGAACGACGGGTCGCTCCTGTTCCTCTTGCACATGCTCAGCAAGATGAAGCCGAAGGAGGACGGAGGCAGCCGCCTCGCGATCGTGTTCAACGGGTCGCCGCTGTTCACGGGAGCGGCGGGCTCGGGCGAGTCGGAGATTCGCCGGTGGATTCTGGAGAACGACTGGCTGGAGGCGATCGTCGCGCTGCCGGATCAGATGTTCTACAACACCGGGATCTCGACCTACATCTGGCTGGTCACGAACCGAAAGGCCGCGCACCGCAGGGGCAAGGTGCAGCTGATCAACGGCGTGAAGTACTTCCAGAAGATGAGAAAGAGCCTCGGCGACAAGCGCAAGGAGCTGAGCGAGCAGCACATCGACGAGCTCGCGCGACGCTACATCGCGTTCGAGCCCGGGCCGGACGTGAAGATCTTCGACAACGCCGACTTCGGCTTTCATCGCATCACCGTCGAGCGCCCGCTCCAGCTGAACTTCTCGACGTCGCCGGAGCGCATCGCCCGTCTCGAGGACGAGCGCGCGTGGCAGAACCTCGCGAAGTCGAAGAAGAAGGGCGAGGCGGGGAAGCAGGCGATCGAAGCCGGCCGCGCGCAGCAGGAGGCCGTGCGCGCAGTGCTGGCGTCGATGGACGGCGAGCGGGTCTACAAGTCGCGACCGGAGTTCGTGAAGGCGCTGAAGTCCGCGATGAAGTCGGCGGGCGTCGAGCTCGCGGCGCCCGTGCGCAAGGCGGTGCTGAACGCGCTGTCCGAGCGCGACGAAACCGCGGAGGTGTGCACATCGAAGGGCGCGCCCGAGCCGGACCCGGAGCTGCGTGACTACGAGAACGTGCCGCTGAAGGAGGACATCGCGGCGTACATGGAGCGGGAGGTGCTGCCGCACGTGCCGGACGCGTGGATCGACGAGGCGAAGACGAAGGTGGGGTATGAGATCCCGTTCACGCGGCACTTCTACGTGTACGAGCCGCCGCGGGACTTGGCGGTGATCGAGGAGGAGATTCGGGCGCTGGAGGCGGAGATCCAGGGGATGCTCGGCGAGGCACTCACGTGAACACACCGCCGTGGCTCAACTCCCTTCCACCGAAATGGCGGGCGCTCCGATTGCGTCACGTTGCCTCCGTTTCGAACTCGTCCGTCGACAAGAAGTCAGAGGACGGTGGTCACCCCGTTCGTTTGTGCAACTACACCGACGTCTACTACAACGACTTCATCTCGAACCAGATGGATTTGATGACGGCGACCGCTACCACATCGGAGATACGACGCTTCGGTCTTCAAACGGGTGACGTCGCCATCACCAAGGACTCGGAGACATGGAATGACATCGCCATCCCCGCGTGCGTGCGCGAGGAACTGGACAATGTCGTTTGCGGATACCATTTGACGTTGCTTCGCCCGCGGCCGGATCGCCTGCAAGGGAGGTACCTCCTCCGAGCGCTCCAAGCTCAGGGGATCAGAGAGCAGTTCTGGGTTGCCGCCAATGGAGTCACACGGTTCGGCCTCGGACAGTTGGGCATCAAGGACGCCCTCATTCCCCTGCCGCCCATCTCCACTCAGCTGGACATCGCCGACTTCCTCGACCGCAAGACGGCCGCCATTGACGCCCTCATCGACAAGAAGCAGAAGCTGCTGGACCTGCTGGCCGAGAAGCGCGCCGCCCTCATCAACCACGCGGTCACCAAGGGCCTGAACCCCGACGCGCCCATGAAGGACTCGGGCATCCCGTGGATCGGCGAAATCCCGGCGCACTGGGAGTTGACGCGTCTCAGAAGCGTTACGAGCTTCGCAACGTCCGGTTCAAGGGGGTGGGCCGACCACTACTCTGGCGACAACTGCGATCCCGTCTTCCTTCAAAGTGGCAATCTTGGGATCGACCTTCAACTCGACCTTTCGAATATCCAGCGGGTTCGGCCGCCGCGCGGCGCTGAAGGAAGGCGAACTCTGGTGGCCACTCAAGATATTCTCGTCTGCATTACGGGCGCCCGCACCGGAACCGTAGCAATCGTTCGGTCCGCGCCGGATCCCGAGGCGTACATCAATCAGCACGTATGCCTGCTTAGGCTGACCCCAGACGGGGTAGACTCACAATTCATCGCACTCGCGTTGTCGTCCGACGTCGGGCAGGCCCACTTCAAGGTGGCTCAATATGGCGGAACTAAACAGGGACTCGGGCTCGAACACGTGCGAAGTTGCTACATGGCGCTACCGCCAATCGCGGAGCAGAAGATGATCGGCTCGGAGGCATGGAATGAGCTGGCTCAATCCCGTAGCGCTCAGGGGCTGATCGAGCGCCAGATTGACTCGCTGCACGAATACCGCCAGGCCCTCATCACCGCCGCCGTCACCGGTCAGCTCGACGTCACCCAGGAGGCCGCCGCATGAGCGACATCAAGCTCTTCCAGATCAACGGTGCCCACGTCGCGCAGCTCAAGGCGGAGACCGTGACGCTCGAGAAGTCGCTCCAGAGCCTCATCGAGCGCCACCTCGACACGCTCCTCGGCGTCCTCTTCCTCGCCAGTGAGTACAGCACGGGCAGGAAGCACGGCGGCCGAATCGACACCCTCGGGATCGACGAGAACGGCTGCCCCGTCATCATCGAGTACAAGCGCAGCCTCAACGAGAACGTGATCAACCAGGGCCTGTACTACCTCGACTGGTTGCTCGACCACCAGGCCGAGTTCAAGCTCATGGTCATGGAGAGGTTCGACGCCGAAGTCGCCTCAGCCATCGACTGGTCGTCACCCCGGCTGCTCTGCGTGGCCGGCAGCTTCACCAAGTACGACGAGCACGCCGTCGCGCAGATCAACCGGAACATCGAGCTGATCCGCTACGCCCACTACGGCGACGAGCTCTTGATGCTCGACCTCGTCAACCGCACCGAGGCCAAGGAGTCGCCCACCGTCACCACCACAAGCACAACCAGCAGCGTCAGAGAGCCCAGGTCCCAGACCGCCAGCGTGGCGGACCTCATCGAGCGGATGGAGCCGCCGCTGAGCGACGTCTGGCACGCCCTCCGCACCTTCCTGCTGGCCCTCGGCGACACCGACGAGGTCACGATCAAGGAGACGAAGATCTACATCGCCTTCCGACGCTTCAAGAACTTCGTCTGCATGCGCCCGTCGAGCACGCACCTCGTCATCTGGACGAAGGTCGACCCCGACTCCATCGACCTCGAGGACGGCTTCACCCGCGACGTCCGCGAAATCGGCCACTACGGCACCGGCGAGCTCGAAGTCCTCCTCCGCACCATGGCCGATCTCGAGAAGGCCAAGCCGCTCTTCGTGCGCGCGTTCGAGGACAACTGATGGCGCTCGGCATCCACACCGAACACACCTTCGAGGCGGAGATCGAAGCCCACCTCCTCGCGCATGGCTACGAGCCCCTCTCCCCCAACACCTACGACCGCACCCTCGCCCTCTTCCCGCAGCTCCTCATCGACTTCGTCCGGACGACCCAGCCGAAGCCGTGGGCGAAGCTCGAAGGCATCCTGAAGGACAAGCTCGAGCCGCTGTTCATCCAGGAGGTCGTCAAGGTCATGGACAAGCGCGGGTCTCTGGAGGTGCTGCGCCACGGCCTCCCCTTCTACGGTCAGAAGCTCAGCCTCGCCTACTTCGAGCCCGGGCACGACAAGAACCCCGACCTGTGGACGAAGTTCGAAGCCAACCGGCTCTCCGTCGTGCGGCAGCTCCGCTACGACCCGAACAACGACAACGAGCTCGACCTCACGCTGTGCCTCAACGGCGTCCCCATCGTGACCTGCGAGCTGAAGAACGCCATGACCGGGCAGCAGGCGTGGCAGGCGAGGAAGCAGTACAAGACCGACCGCGACCCGAAGGCCCCGATCTTCCAGTTCAAGAAACGCGCGCTGGTCCACTTCGCCGTCGACACCGACGAGGCATGGATGACCACGCGCCTCAGTCGGCACCAGACCTTCTTCCTCCCCTTCAACCGCGGCCACGACCACGGCGCCGGCAACCCCGCCGTGCCCGGGAAGCACCGCACCTCCTACCTGTGGGAGCAGGTCTGGGCGCGACGGAGCCTCCTCGACATCATCGGCCGCTTCATGCACCTGCAGACCGAGACGGGCGTCGATCCGGACACCGGCAAGAAATGGTCGAAGGAGACCATGATCTTCCCCCGCTTCCACCAGCTCGACTGCGTGCGGAAGCTCGAAGCCGCCTGCCGACACCACGGCGCCGGGACCAACTACCTCGTCCAGCACTCGGCCGGGTCCGGCAAGTCGAACTCCATCGCGTGGCTCGCCCACCGCCTGGCCTCGCTGCACGACGCGAACGACGAGAAGATCTACCACTCCGTCGTCGTGCTCACGGACAGGCGCGTGCTCGATCAACAGCTCCAGCACACCATCTACCAGTTCGACCACGCGGAAGGCGTGGTCGAGAAGATCGACAAGCACTCGCAGCAGCTCGCCACCGCGCTGAAGACCGGGACGCCGATCATCATTTCGACCATCCACAAGTTCGGGTTCATCCAGGACAAGATCGAGAAGCTCCCCGACCGGCGCTACGCGATCATCGTCGACGAGGCCCACTCGTCGCAGAGCGGCGAGATGGCCCTGAGCGTCAAGGAGATGCTCGCGGACAGCACGCTCGACGACAAACTCACCGAAGAGCAGATCGAAGAAGAGCTCTCTACGCCGGACCAGCTCGCGCTCCGGAAAGCGCTCCTCCGTGGACCGCAGAAGAACATGAGCTTCTTCGCCTTCACGGCGACGCCGAAGCACAAGACGCTGAAGCTCTTTGGCCACGAGGGCCCGGACGGCAAGCCGGCCCCGTTCCACCTCTACTCGATGCGCCAGGCCATCGAGGAGGGCTTCATCCTCGACGTCCTCCGCGGCTACACGACCTACAAGCGGTTCTTCAAGCTCGCGAAGGCCGTCGCCGACGACCCGCAGCTCGACAAGAAGAAGGCGTCGTCGGCGCTCGCGAGGTTCGTGAACCTCCACCCGACCAACATCGCGCAGAAGACCGAGCTCATCATCGAGCACTTCCGCATCACGGTGGCGCACCAGCTCGAGGGCCGCGCCAAGGCGATGGTCGTGACGGGCTCTCGCATACAGGCCGTAAAGTACAAGCTGAGCTTCGACGGCTACATCTCGAAGAAGGGCTACGCCGACATCCGCTGCCTCGTCGCCTTCTCGGGCTCCGTGACGGACCCGGACGCGCCCGGCGTCGAGTACACGGAGCCGCAGATGAACGAGGGCATCAGCGAGACCGAGCTACCGGAGAGGTTCGCGTCGCGCGCCTATCAGGTGCTCCTCGTCGCCAACAAGTACCAGACCGGCTTCGACCAGCCGCTCCTCTGCGCGATGTACGTCGACAAGCGGCTATCGGGGATCCAGGCCGTGCAGACGCTCTCGCGCCTCAACCGGACCGCGCGCGGCAAGGAGGTCACGTTCGTCCTCGACTTCGTCAACGAGCGCGAGACCATCCTCGACTCGTTCCAAGACTTCTACGAGACGACCACCATCGCGGAGGACGTCGACCCCCAGCGACTCTACGAGCTGCAGCACGACCTCGCGGACGCCCACGTCTACACGTCCTCGGAGGTCGACGGCTTCGCCGCGGTCTTCTATCAGCTCGCCGAACACGTGAACCCGTCGAGCCACGCGAAGCTCAACGGGTGGCTCGACCCGGCGGTGGATCGTTTCAAGGCGCTCGGGGCCAACGACGAGGAGCGCGTCGCCCTCCAGGAGACGTTCCGGGCGCAGCTCGTGGCGTTCAAGAACCTGTACGCCTACCTCGCTCAGGTCATCCCGTTCGAGGACCGACACCTCGAAAAGCTCTACGCGTTCGGACGGATGCTCCTCAGGAAGCTCCCGCGCCCCGAAACGGGCGGACCGCTCGACCTCGACGACGACGTCATCCTGACGTCCCTCAAGCTCAAGAAGGACGCCGAGGGTGAGATGCCCCTCACGAAGGGGCAAGCCGGCGAGCTCCCGGGCCCGACGGCCACGGGCACCGGCGTGGCGCAGAGCCCGACTGAGAAACTGTCGACGATCATCGAAGCCCTCAACCAGCGCTTCGGCCTCGACCTCCCCGACCACGTCAACGAGTTCCTCGGGGGCGTCGCGGACGCGCTCGTCGACGCCGACGACATCCGGCTCAGCGCCGAGGCGAACGACGAAGCCAACTTCGCGCACGTGTTCAACCCCGCGCTCGCGAACACGATGGCAGAGCACCTCGAGGTCGACGCCGACTTCGTGACGTTGTTCTTCGAGGACCCGCACCTCCGTGAGTTCCTCTCCAAGCGGATGCTCCAGGAGGTCTACAAACGGATCCGCGACAAGCCGACCGCAGCGACCGTGCTCCCCTTCGCGCACCTACCCGCGGAGGACGTGCGTCCGTTCGTGAACGCGGTGCCCATTTACGACCTGAAGATCGCTGCGGGGCGCTTCTCGGCGCTGCAGTCGGTGGAGGAGGTGCCCCAGCACGAGGAGGTCGCCAATCCGTCGCAGTTCGAGTGGGCTGGACTGAAGGGCAAGACAAAGGCGGCCCCCCGTCTGTTCGTGGCGCAGGTCGTCGGCGAGTCGATGAACCTAAGGATCCCCAACGGGGCCTGGTGCCTTTGGACGCTCGCGATTGACACACCTTCCGCCGGAACGATCGTCCTGGTTCGGCACGACGAGCTGCGTGATGCGGACCTGGGGAGCTACACGGTGAAGGTCTACCAACCAGACGTCGGCGCGGACGGTGCCATCAACCGCGTGACCCTCATGCCCGCCTCATCCGACCCGCGATTCGAGGCGATGGTGTTCGAGGATGTCGCCGCAGGCGAGCTGCGGGTGCTCGCTGAGCTCGTGGAGATCCTCGGCTGAGTCCGAGATCGACGCTCGAAGCCACGCACGAGCTACGGAGAGGGTCCAAATCGGGTTTCAAACCCAATCCCGACCCTCTCAGAACCTCCGAATCGGGTTTCAAACCCAATCCCGACCCTCTTAGAACCTCCAAATCGGGTTTCAAACCCAGCTCCGAGCCTCCAAGAACCTCCAGACCGGGTCTGAGACCCAACTTCCAGCCACTCTGCCGCGAAGGCTCCGCCTCGAGGTCGTTCCGCGCCGCGACGCGCACGAGAACCCGACGAATTCGCGTTGCGCCCGAGCGACGCGAGGCGCTACCCGTCGTCGAATGCGCCGCAGAATCGGGACGAACCTGCTCGTTGTCCTGGTGACCTGCGTCGTGGGTCTCGCCTTCGTCGAGCTGTGCCTGCGCCTCTTCGTTCCGACGAAACTCGTCGGCAAGATGCCGCAGTACGTCCACAGCTTTCACCCCGTGGTCGGGACGGTTCTGACGCCGGACTTCCACTCCGCCGATGCCCGCGTCGACGACAAGGACCAGCACTGGGTGGAGACGACCATCAACGATCTCGGCGCTCGCTCGACCCGCGCGATGGCGCAGACGAAGCGCGGGCTTCGCGTGCTGGTCCTCGGGGACTCGATCACCTTCGGGTATGGCGTCCGCGACGACGAAGCCTATCCGTCGTATCTCGACGCACTGCTACGCCAAGTCGATGACGGCGCCGACGTCCTGAACACGGGCATCTCGGGGAGCTCGAACATCCGACAGATGCTCTACTACGGCGCGATCGGGCGGTCGTTTCAGGCCGACCATGTCGTGCTTCAGGTCTACCTCGGCAACGACCTGTGGCAGAACTGGCGAGAGCGCGACGGTCCCGCGTCGTGCACGCGCTACGGGATCGGACAGCCCTTCGAGGAGGGGACGACCGAGGCGTTCCGGGTCGGGTACGAGAAGACCGCGATCTACGTCTCCCTCTCCTCGTGGCAGGCGCTCGACGAACGCCTCCACTTCCGCTCTCTGGCCTATCGGACCCTCACCGACGGTGCGCTGAGGATCCCGTTCGTGGCTTCGGCCGCCGAAGATCTCGGCCTCGTGCACGTTCGAGCGCATCGTCCGGTGTACAACTACGTCGACCACCCCGGGACCGACCTGGACAAGGCGCGCTTCTCCTGTGAACGGATCGTCGCATTCGAGCGCGACGTCGAGCGCGACGGTGCCAAGCTCTCCGTGTTGGTGGTGCCGCTGTACGCGGACCAGCCCGACGCGGCCGGGGACGCGTTCGTGGCGTGCCTCGAAGAACAGGGCGTCGACACCCTCGACCGCGCCTTCTTCGCGGACGCGCACGCGTACTACACGATGGCTCGAAGCGCTCCGCAGGGGCACTTCATGCCGTCCGGAAACCAGGTCATCGCGGCCGCGCTCTTTGGGCACCTCGCGAAGAACGAGGGCTGGGACGCCGCCGCGATCGATCGTGCGCTGACCGAGGTGCTCGACTTCGAGATCCCCCTCACCACCCCCGCCGCGCTGGTGACGGACGGTCCGGACAACGCCGTTCGGTTCGAGCGCCTGGAGGGGCGACCACGGCTCGAGCGTCGAGCGCTCCGGAGCGCGACCGGCCCGAAGCCGACGTCACCCGCGACGCCGCCATCGCGGTTCCCCATGGCGTCGGAGGGCGTGCACTTCACGTACGAACAGAAGTGGAGCATCGGAACCGTCGCGTTCGACGTGGAGCTCGACCCGACGACGATCGAGAGTGTCGTGCTCCGCGACGCGGGCGAGGCATCGATGCAGCCGTCGGTGATGCGCGTCTACGACGGAGAGGGGCGCCTCCTCGCCGTCGCGTCGAAGAAGTTCGGCGACCCCGGCACCGTGCTCGCTACACAACCCATCGGGGAGGTGAAGCGCCTGCACATCGAAGTCGTGCGTGCGGTCGGCACCAAGGGCTTTCGGCTGGCGGGGTTCGAGCTCGTGCTGCCTTGATGTCAGAGCATTGCGCCAGTCGCGCGTCCAAGGCGTGGCCTATAGTAGCCATAGCCACGATTCATACCTCCCCGTTCCAGCCCGAATTCGGCATCGAATCGCCAGATCCGCGCCCGCCCGGCCCTCCCCACCTTTCGTTCGGTTCGCGCCCCCGCGCCGCTACACTCGATCCCGTTGCGCCCCCCCGCTCCCCTGCTCTTCCTCCTGCTCGCCACGGCGTGCTTCGAGCGCGCTCAGGACGTCCCCGCCGTCGCCGGGTGCGCGGACTGCCACGGCGGCGCCGCAAACGCCGCGCCGCCCTCCGGGCTCGGCGGCATCGACGACGGCCCCGCGGTCGGCGCGCACCAGGCCCACCTCACCGGCGCGCGCCTCGGCCGCGCCGTCGCGTGCGGGGAGTGCCACCTCGTGCCGGGCACCGTCGATGCACCCGGCCACATCGACACCCCGTGGCCCGCCGAGGTCCAGTTCGGCGCGCTCGCCTCCACCGGCGCCGCCCCGACCTACGACCGCGCGACCGCCGCCTGCAACAACACCTACTGCCACGGCGCGGGCGCGCCGGCATGGACCGACCTCGACGGCAGTGAAGCCGCGTGCGGCGCCTGCCACGCGATGCCGCCGCCGCCGCCCCACCCCGCCTCGAACACCTGCGAGGCGTGCCACGCGCCCGTCGCCGGACCGAACCAGACGCTCGCGGATCCGTCGCGACACCTCGACGGGACGCTCGACGTCGACGGAGGCGGCGGCTCCTGTGCGACCGGATGCCACGGCGACGACAGCGACCCCGCGCCGCCCCTCGATCTGAACGGCGCCTCCGACACGTCCACCGTCGGCGTCGGCGCCCACCGCATCCACCTGGCCCCCGCCGGCCCCTTCGCGCCGGTCACGTGCACGGCTTGTCACGTCGACATCCAGGCCGTCGGCGACCCCGGACACACCGACACGGCGCCCCCCGCCGAGGTCGTCTGGGGAGCCGTCCCCACCACCGGTGGACGCACGCCCGCGTGGGATCGCGACGCCGCGACGTGCGCGAACACCCACTGCCACGGCAGCACCACGCCGGTGTGGACGAATGTCGACGGCACGCAGGCCGCCTGCGGCACCTGCCACGCGAACCCTCCGCCGCCGCCGCACCCCGGCTCGTCCGCCTGTAACAACTGCCACGGCGCCGTCGCCGGCCCGAACCTCACCATCACCGCGCCGAACCGCCACGTCGACGGAACGGTCGACTTCAACTGAGCCGCGCCGTGATCGTCTTCGTCGTCGAACGCTCAGGTATTCGCAGGCGCGAAGGCCTCGCCCTTGAACGTCTGCACCTCGACCCCCGCCGCCTGCAGGAACTTCGTCGGCAGCACGCCGCCCGCGAACACGAGCACGTAGTCGTTGGGCAGCTCGATGGAACGACCGCCGTCGTCGAGCGTCACCGCGTCCTTCGTGATCGCCTTCGTGTTGGTCTCCATCATCAGCGCGACCTTGCCCGCACCGACCGCGGCGTCGAGGCGCTCCTGGTTCTTCGGCTTGATGCGACCGAACGCGCTCCCGCGGTACGACAGGTGGACCGTGGCACCCGCCTCGCCCAGCGCGATCGCCGCCTCCACTGCGGAGTCGCCGCCGCCGACCACGAGGCAACGGCTCCCCGCGTAGTTCTCCGGTTCGAGCAAACGGTAGGTGACCTTTGGCAGGTCCTCACCCGGCACGCCGAGCTTCCGCGGCGTCCCGCGTCGCCCCATCGCGAGGAGCACGACGTTCGCGCGCAAGGTACCTTGCGAAGTCGCGACCTCGAAGATGCCGTCGTCGCCCTTCTTCACGCCATCGACGCGCACTTGGTTTCGAACCCGGACGCCGGTCTTCGTGACGATGTCCTCCCACTGCGCGAGCAGGTCCTCCTTCGACACCGTGGTGATCGCGAGCTTGCCGTAGATCGGGAGCTGCACGGGGCGGCTCATCACGATCTTCTGTCGCGGGTACTGCAGCACCGTGCCGCCCATCGACTCCTGATCCACCGTCACGTAGTCGAGCTTCGCCTCGATGGCCGCGAGCGACGCCGCGAGCCCCGCCGGCCCGGCGCCGACGATCACCAGCTGATGCACGCCCTCTTGCTTCTTCGGTACGGCGCGCTTCACGGCGCGCATGCACTGCAGCGCCTGCGTCATCGCGTTGTAGATGAGGCCCATGCCCCCGAGCTCGCCCACCACGTAGAGATTCGGCACGTTGGTTTCGAACTCCGAGGAGACGAGCGGGATATCCACGCCGCGGCGCTCGTTGCCGATCACCAGCTCGATCGCATCGACGGGACACGCACGCAGGCACTCGCCGTGACCGATGCACTTCGTCGGGTTCGCGAGCCGCGCCTTGCCGTCGATCAGGCCGAGCACGTCGACCTCCGGGCAGACCTTCACGCATGCGCCCGTGCCGATGCAGACGTCGAGGTTGACCTTGGGGTGGAGCGACGGCGGGAGCGCGCCCGACCGTTCGGCGTGCGAGAGGTTCTCGCGCGACTGCGACTCCAGCTCGCGCTGGCCGCGCAGCGACCGCACGCCCCAGAGGAGGATGAGGCCAAGCATGAGCACTCCGAACCCGACGACGACTTCCACGGCCCGAGAAGTTACCACCCCGGCGAGACCAGGACGATAATAAATGCGACTCATCCCAATCTTATATTTCGTCATCATCATCGCCGAGACGATCTATCTCAGCGTTGTTTACATCCAAGACCCACCCAACTCATCCGCGCCACTGTCGATCTATCTAGGCTGGGGCGGACTCATCGCGATGATCGTCATGCTCGTCTACTCGATCGCGCGACGATCGCGAGGATTACGGCAGGTCGCGCGACTCTCGGCGTGGCTGCATCTGCACATCTTCCTCGGATTTCAGGGCATGATCCTCGTCGGATTCCACTCGACACACCTGTTTACCCGCGAGGCACCCATCTCACCGCTGAACCCGGGCTTCCTGAGTTTTGTATTCGTACTCATCGTGTTCTTCTCCGGACTCTTCGGCCGCTATATGTACTCGATGCTCCCGAGGAGCATTCATGGCGAGCGCATGGAGGTGAAGGACGTCGATGCGGAGCTATCGTCCCTCGGCGACCTCCCCGCGGAGGTTCTCGCCTTGTCGCAAAAGGGCCCCAAGCCCTCCGGACTCATCGGCCTGATGCGCGCCGACCTCGACGCCCGCCGAGCACGCCGCCAATTGAGCGGGATGTCGCTGGCGCCGCAGGTTCGCGAGCTCGCGGAGCGGCGTCTGATCCTCGAACGGCGCATGATCGCCTACGCGGCCGCCAACAAGATCTTCTCGCGGTGGATCATCGCGCACCGTCCGATCGCCGCGATGATGTACGTGCTCGCGGCGGTCCACGTCATCCTCTCGTACATGTTCACGCCCGGGCTGTGATGCGCGCCCTGGCGTTCATCCTCTGTGTGTTGTTCGGGTCCCCGGCGTTCGCCGGCGAGGTCGACGGCAGCGTCTCGACCGACTTCTTCCGGGCGGAGGCGTCCTCCGACACGGAGTCGTTCGCCGCGCAGGAGATCGGCATGCACGTCCGGCTGCGACTTCGCGAGCTGGACGACAAACTTCGGGTCGCCGTCGACTACCGCGGCCGCGAACCGGTCGGCGGCGCCGTGCAGAACACCACGCTCCGCCTCCTCTACCAGGCGGAGGTCGGCTACGAGATCGTCGACGGCCTCGAGCTGTCGGCCGGGCGCTTCGTCGCGGGCTCCGCATCGTTCCTCCCCGTCGACGCGGTCAAGGCAGCCTACCGCAACGGCCGCCTCCGCTTCGAAGCGTTCGGCGGCCGCCGCGCGCTCACGACGTCACGGCGCAACGTCGACCTCTCCGACTTCCTCCCCGCGGTGGGCGGCGGCGTCTCCTGGCGCGACACCCGACTTTCAGCCTCGCTCGTCGGTGCGTTCGCGCGCGACCGCATCGAGCTGCTGAGACAGGACGACGACACCCAGGTCACCGAAGACTTCGACGCGTTCAACCTGATGCTCTTCGGCGTCGGTCGCCCGACCGACGAGCTGACGATCGGCGGCAACGTCTCGTTCTCCGAACGCGCCTCGTACGTGCTCGGGCCGTCGTGGTCGTCGGCGCAGCTTCAGGCCAATGCGCTCAACCTCCTCGGCGTCGTGCTGTTCGCCGACTACCAGCCCTTCGACTGGGTTCGCGTGGGTTACCAAGGCCAGTTCCAACGCGCCGCGGTGTTCCGTGAAGGCCTCGCGGACGACCTCGACGTCCTCCAGGATCCGAACTTCCTCGACAACCGCGTCCACGCCGCGGTGCAGCCGCTGGAGCTCGGATGGGTTCGCGCCTCGGCGCGCCTGCGCATCCGCGAGGACCGGCGCGAGATCCGCTACGGCGCCTCCATCGAAGCGAACCGCCTGGGGATCAAGGGTCCGTACCTCCTCGCGCGCATCTTCTACGACGACATCGAATTCGACGACCCCGACGGTCCCGACCTCGACCGCATCCTCTGGAAGGGCGCGCTCGGGTTCCGCCGATTCAACGTCGACGCACAGGCCGGCGTCCGCTTCCTCGAACGCTCCGCGGCACCGGTTTCGGGCCTCGCCTTCGATCCGCGCTCCCCCGGCCAACCCGTCGACCCGGACGACCTGTCGCCGTTCGTGCTCCAGGCGCAGCAAGTGTTGTTCGCGCGGATCTTCTACGCACACGCGTACTTCTTCGGAGGCGGCGACTTCGAGAAGAACCTCAACGGCGGGGAGATCCGCTTCTTCGTACACGCCGGTGCGCAGTGGGGTGCGACGTGGTGAAACGTCTCGTCATCGCAATCTCGATCGTGCTCGCGCCCGCCGCGGCGGTCGCGGGCTGGCAGGCGCTCCTGTCGCCGGGCCCCGTCGGCACCGACCACGTGAAGACCGAATCCAACTGCGACAGCTGCCACCTCGTCTTCAAGGGCGTCCCCGACGAGAAGTGCCTCGACTGTCACGTGGACCTCGACCGCAGGATCGACAAGTCGGTCGGGTACCACGCGAAGGTCGCGAAGACCCCGTGCATCGATTGTCACGCCGACCACGGTGGGCGGAGCGCGTCCCTCACCGTGGCCGCCGCGCTCGAGAAATTCACCCACGACGACACGCGCTTCGCGCTGCGCGGCAAACACGACGGGATCGACTGCGCGAAGTGCCACACAAAACCCCTCCGCGAGATGGGTTCGCTGTGCGCCAAGTGCCACGACGACGTCCACGAAGGTGAGCTCGGCGCGCAGTGCCAGAAGTGCCACGGCGACACGAGCTGGAAGACGGGGCTCAAGAAGATCGGCGACCACGCGGTCGCGATGCACGGCGGCCACGCCGAGCGCACGTGCACGGACTGCCACCTCGGCGGGCGCAGCCTGACGAAGGAGGTCCGGTGCGCGACGTGTCACGAGCGCGGACACGACGGGACGAACGCCCCCTGCGACAACTGCCACCAGGTCGCGGGTTGGAAGCCCGCGAAGTTCGACCACTCCTACTGCACGTGTAAGTTCCCTGGGAAACACCGGACGGCGTCGTGCACGAGCTGCCACGTCGACTTCGACTTCACGAACACCCCGACCCTCTGCAGCGGCTGTCACGCGAAGGAGTCGACGCATGAGTTCTTGGGTGAGTGCAGCCTCTGTCACTCGGCGACGTCGTGGAAGAACAACCGGTTCGATCACAACAAGAAGTCGAGGTTCGAGCTGGTCGATCTCCACCTGACCGTCGACTGCGACCGGTGCCACTTCCAGAAGCGGCGTCGACGAACTCAGTTCAAGGCGGCTCCGGAGGATTGCGCGGGCTGCCACCGCGACGAGGGCATGAAGGCCCACGGTGACTTCGGCGCGTGCGAACAGTGCCACAACGAAAAGGGCTTCGACCAACCGAAGTTCAAACACGAATCGACCGGCTTCCCTATCGACGGGCAACACGTGGAGGTGAGTTGCCAAGACTGCCACGCGGAGAAGACGAAGGACTTCCCGAAGGGGACGAAGGCATGCGTGCACTGCCACGAGGACGCGCACGACGGACAGGCCAAGGCCGCCTGCGAGACGTGCCACTCGACGGCCGACTGGTCGCCCCCCGCCCTCTTCACCGTCGAGCGCCACGAAGAGACGAAGTTCCCGCTCGCGGGGAAACACAAGTCGGTCGAATGCAGTGACTGCCACGTCGGCGGGCAGCTGACGGGCCTCCCGGTCGAGTGCGCCGGCTGCCACGTCGACGTCCACCAAGGTAAGTTCGGTGAGGACTGCGCGAGCTGCCACACCAACGATGGCTTCACACCGGTCACGAAGTTCGACCACAAACTCACGGGGTTCGAGCTCGCCGGGAAACACGCCGAGACCAAATGTGAGAAGTGCCATGAAGGCACGAACAGCACGCGGATGAACGCGGCGAAGGACCGGCAGGCCTGCGTGAATTGCCACGCGCCGACCCACTCCGAAGCGCTCGGGGTCTGTCGCGACTGCCACGACGAGTCGCGCGCCTTCGACGATCCCTTCGACCACCGCGGCACCGGGTTCGATCTCGTCCGCCGGCACGCAGCGCTGAAGTGTGCGAAGTGCCACCCCGCCGGTCAGGTGGCGCCACCGTTGGAGCGGTGCGGGACCTGCCACGTCGAGCCGCACAGCGGACAGCTCGGCGTCCAGTGCCAACGGTGCCACGAAGCCGATCGGTGGAGCCTCGTCCGCTTCGACCACGACGTCTCGGGGTGGCCGCTGCGCGGACGGCACTTCGTCACGCCGTGCATGGACTGCCACACGAACGAGCGCTGGGTCGGGCTGCCGACCGACTGCTTCGACTGCCACGCGCTCGACGCAGCGCGCGGGCGTTCGGTCGCCCCGGGCGCGCACCCGTTCGGGCGAATCGATTGCACGGACTGCCACTTCTCGGGCTTCAGCTGGCGGTGACGAGGCCTCGATACCGGTACGAGGATGCAGACGATGGTGCACCTACTCGCGACGCTCTACGCTACCCTGCCCCAGGTCGCGTTCGTCCCGATCGTCGCGGGTGAAGCGCCCCCGACGACGTCCGCCGATATCTACGCGGCGCTCGTCGAGATCGTCGAGGCCCAGCCGCTGCTCGTCGAGCCGCTCTCCTACAACCAGCTCCTCGTGCAGAGCCCCTCCATGAGCGCGTCTCAGGTGCGCGACTGCGGGGCCGACGCGGCGTGTGTCGCGCGGGTGTTTCGGGAGCACACGCTCGAGCTCATCGTCGTCGCAGCGGTGAACTTCGAGCTCGAGCCGTGGAGCGTCGCGCTGACGATCATCCATCCGGACACGATGCGCTCCGACGATCGCCTCGTGGCGCTCGATCCGACGGAAGGACCTCTGCTCGCGCGCAAGATCGCCGAGGCGTCGGTCGGGCTCCTCACAGCCCACGGCGCGGTCCGAGGCGGTCGCGCGCGCGTCGCGGTCAGCCCGCCGGGCGCTCAGATCGTGACGCCAGGGGAGCTGGTCGCCGTCGGGCCCCGCCTCTACCGTGGGCCACCGGGAATCTACACGCTCCAGGCCCACGCCGAAGGCCACGCTCCCGCGACGACAACGTTGCGGATCGTCGCCGGACAGGAGTCCCTGACCCGGGTCACGCTGAACGAAGAGGTCTCCCTCGTCGAACAGCCTGCGTTCTGGGTCGTCACCGGCGCGGTCGTCGTCGCCGTCGCGGCAGGCGTGACCGCGGGGCTGCTCCTCTCGGGCCCCAACGACCCCGTCGAGCTGTGCTTCGCCGCGGACGCGCGAGAGTGCCGGTGAGCGCACGCTACCTCCGCGCCCTCGCGGCCCTCGCCTGCGCCGCCTGCTCGATGCCCGATGCCGCCTTCTTCGACCTCCCCGTCGAACCGCAACACCAAGCCGGACTCCTCGTCCTGGGTAACCAGGTGCACGCGTTGCGCTTCGAAGACGGTGTCCTCGTGGACGCGCCGGTGCGGGTCGCCCCCGACAACGTGCCCAACGAGGTGTTCTTCTACGCCTACCAACGCTCGTTGGCCGAGCTCGGGCTGCAACCTGGCTTGCAGGACCTCGCATTGGAGGGTGGGCGCCTCCTGCCGACCCCGGCCCGCAGCTTACAGACGCAGAAGACTCCCGTCGCGTGGTCGCCGCTCTCCGAGCGGTGGGCGGGGCCGATCGTCGACCTTCGCATCGAGGCGCCCGGCGGCTGCTTGTCGAGCGTCGAGACGACGCGTTCGATTGCATCAACCGAACCGCCGCTCTTCGCGGTGGCTCTGGGCGCCGAAGGCACCTGGGAGGAGACCACCCTCCTGGTGGGGCTGCGCGGCGGCGCCCTGTACGCGGTCACCGCCGAGACGATCCAACCGATCGACCAACCCGTCGGGGACGACGTCTGTAACGGCCCCTGTCGGATCGGACCGATCTTTCGCGGCTTCGGTCGAACACTCTGGTTCACGTACGCCAACACCCGGACCATCGCGCTCCGGGGGCGGTGTACCGATCGGACTTCGACCTCGAGGCGCGCGCATTCGAGCGCGTCCACGAGGTGCGTCGTTCGGCATTCGATTTCGCGGCGATCGAGCTGACCGGCCCGCGGCGCGCTCCCGTCGAACGCCTCGATCTCTTCAGCGCTCGGTACAACGACGTGCGCAAGGAGTTCCTCGGGCACGTGAGCCGCTATACGTTCGCAGGGGAGCCGCCCGCGCTCGACGAACCGCTCGCGTTCACCACGCCCGCCCCGAACAACTCCGTGCGTTTCGTCGACAGCGACCTGGCGTTCGTTTCGCGTGAACACACCGCGGCGCTGTGGCCGTTCGCGCCGGAGCGTAACGTCGCGTACACCGCGTACGCGCTGCAGGAGCGCGCCGCGACCTCGTCGGTCACGCAGATAGCGTTTGTACCCGAGCTCGGGCTGATCCTCGGCGACGCCTCCGGCGGCCTGTCCGTACACCCGACCCGCCTCGGTGCAGCGCCCGAGCCCATTGCGTCGTCGATGTCCTCCGAGGTGTTGGCACTGGAGTCGATCGTCGGGGGCTTCGTGGCGGTCGAACGTGGTTCGCTGTGGCACCACCGTGTCACGGACGGCACTTCGACCGTTTGTCCTCGGGTCTCGGTGCAGGCGGAGGCTTCGGCCTTCGTCGTGGAGGTCGGCGACGCGTTGGTCGTGGTGAGCTCAGTCGGGGACAGCGTCGCAGTGGAGTGGCTGGCGCCCCCGGAGGGGGCCTGATGTCCGCCCCGCAGGTCCCGAACTATCGGCTCGTGGAGCGTCTGGGCTCGGGCGCGATGGCGTCGGTGTGGCTCGCGCAGCGGGAGCGTTCGGCGGAGTTCTGCGTGCTCAAGGTGCTGCACGCAGCGTGGTCGGACGAGCCGGTCGCGGAGCAACGGTTCGTGCGCGAGGCGCAGATCGGCACGCTGCTCGACCACCCGAACATCGCGCGCCTCCATGACTCGGGCCGGATCGACGAGGGCCGGAGCGAAGCCGGCTGGTACCTCGCGATGGAGCTCATCCCCGGGTGTGACTTGGAGCGGGTACTCGCCAAGGAACCCACCCCGCCCTTCGAACTCACTCTGGCCGTAGCGTACGCCGTGCTGGACGCCCTGCACTACGCGCACGCGCTGAAGGGCGTCGATGGCTCGGACCTCGCGGTCGTACACCGGGATGTATCGCCGAAGAACATCATGGTGGCGTTCGACGGGCGTACGAAACTGATCGACTTCGGGATGGTGCGCGCCGACGTCGGGAGTTTCAAGACTCAACCCGGAACGATCGCGGGTACCTTGAGTTACATGTCACCGGAGCAGGCGGGCGGCGACGCGGTCGACGCACGCAGCGATCTCTACAGCTTCGCGTCGGTGCTCTACGAGCTGTGGACCGGGCGGCGCCTCGTCGACGAGGTGGGCTACGCCGAGGCGTTGGTGGCGGTGATCTCCAAGCCACCCCCCGCCGCGAGCACCGTGAACACCGCGCTCCCGCGCGCGGTGGACTCGATTCTGGCGAAGGCGTTGGCGAAGCGCCCCGAGCAGCGGTTCGAGAGCGCGGCGGCGTTGAAGAGCGCACTGATGGAGGCGCTACCTACGAACGCGCCGATGAGTGCGGCGGACGTCGGCGCGTGGATGCGCAACAACTTCTCCGCGGAGCACGACGAGCTCACCGAAGCCCTCACCGCGGATGGGCTGGAAGACACGGCCCCGCCCCCGGAACCCACCCGAACGCGGGCGCAAACTCAGGAGCAGGTGCGGACGATGGTAGTCCGACGTCGGCGCCAGCCCGCGGAGCCGGTGAATCCACGTCCGTCGCGGTGGGGAGGCCTGGTCGTCGCCGCGGCGGTGGTGAGCCTGGTGATCGCCGCGGGCGCCTGGTGGGCGTCGTTGCCGGTCGAGTTCGAGGGGCGCATCGTGGAGGTGGAGACGGTCGTGACGCCGAGCGTGGAGCAGCGCGTAGCGCTGGAGCCACTCTTTAGAGAGCGCGAGCCACCGATCGACGAACCCACACCCGTGCGGAGGCGCCGCACGTCGCGCGCCAAGCCCCAAACTCAGCCGCCGGCCGAGCCTCCGTCGACGCTCGACCCCAAGGCGCGCCTGCGCGACCTCTACCAACGCGCGGTGAAGATGCGCGACGCCGCGACCGGTCGGCGCCGCGCGAGGATCGAGGGCGTAACCGCGCAGATCGTTAGAGAGAGCGCAGCGCGCGAGGTGAGCGCGGCGCGCGTGGACGCCCTGACGAGGGAGCTGGAGGGTGTCGGGAGGTGACGTCCCCCGCACGAAGGCGAGACCAGCCACCTGGCTGAGTACGACTCGCCACCTCAAGTGAGTACCGCGGCCGCCCGACGCGGCCGGGGGCTAATAGCAATGACGCTAGGTTAGCGAATTTGGCCACCTGGAAACGCCGTAGCGGGGGATGACGCGCCCGACGCACCTTGGAGCCATCGCCCGACACTGAAGTGCCCCGCCGGCCCGTGCGGCCCGCGCTCCATTTAGACAGGAGGACGGCGGTCGGCTCCGCCCGATGGTCGGCGGCACTCGCCATGCTCCCCACGTCGCGCTCGCGGCGTGGCATCCACGAAGATGAATCTTCGCGGCCTCGCTCGCGAGTGACCCGTGCCGCCTTCGACGCGTTTAACGAGACCACTGGAATCAGCGTCGGATGATTGCGCCGGCGGCGGTCGAGGGCTGCGATGGACGTGTGAGGTTCGCCGGCTGGTCACGGGGATCGCCGGTCGCGCAAGTTGAGTTGCGGAAGAAACTTCTTTCTCTCTTTGGGGGGTTGACGGAATCAAAGGCCCTGTCCGGACCATCTCTTCGACGAACGCAGTCCGTTTCGAAGTTTTCGAGCTTGGACGCATCGCCGGGCGCTGACGGTCCATAGCGTGCATCCTCGCAGGTGTCAGACCGGCATCCTCGAGCCGCGCCAAATCGCGTTTCGAGGGCTCGATGATACCTTCGATGCATGAGCCCGAACGCTTGCAACCTGTCTTGCATGACCCAGAACGATCTCCTGAGCGGACTTCACGAGGCGCTTCGAGCGGAGCTGAATTGCGGTGTGCAGGCGCTCCGGTTCATGGCGGAGATCGAGCGGCGCAAGCTCTACGTCGAACGCGGCTTCAGCTCGCTGTTTCGGTTCTGCGTCGAGGGGCTTGGGCTGACCGAGGACCAGGCGTGCCGGCGCGTCGCCGTGGTGCGCGCGGCGCGGCGGGTGCCCGAGGTGTTCGAGCTGCTCGCGACCGGTGAGCTGCACATGACCGGCGTCGCGAAGCTCTCGAAGTTCATGAACGACGACAACGCCCACAGCCTCGTCGAGCAGGCGCGGAACAAGTCCAAGGCCGAGGTCGAGATGCTGATCGCTACCGAATTCCCCGGCGCGAAGAGCTCTGACGATCGCGTCACGGCGGCAACGCACGACACGTTCGCTTTTCGTTTCGACGGGAGCGCCGAAGCGAAGGCGCTGTTGGATCGAGCCAAGGAGCTCACCCCGCCTGGGACGGACATCGGGGAGATCTTCGAAGCGGCGCTTGCGCTGTACGTGGAAAAGTTGGAGCGAAGAAGGAACGGAAAGACGAGTCGTCCGCGATCGAAACCCGCCGAGGATGCGCCGGCGGGCGCAGCGTACGTCCCCGCGGCAACGCGCCGCGCGGTGGTCGAACGCGACGGCGCGCAGTGCACGTACGTGAGCCCGGACGGTCGGCGATGCAGCGAACGGTCGAACCTCGAATTCGATCACGTGGGCGGCCGCGCGTTGGGCGCCAAGAGCGTGGTCGGCGAGCTGCGATTACTGTGTCGCGCGCACAACCTTCACGCGGCGCGGGAGGTGTTGGGTCACGCCTTCATCGCTCGAAGGATTCACGAGCGCCGCTCTACCCAGCCCAGACAAGGCGCGGGTCCCGAGCGTCCTCGGCGTGAACCGCATCCGACGCTACCGGCACGCGCGGAGGGCAGCTCGTGAGAGCGATGCCAGGCGGTGTTCGAGAGCGCGGGCGTCCTTGGGAGTACTGCGCTCCGCGGACCCCCTCCTTCACCAGCCCGGCGAAACGACGCACGAGGGACGAGTCGCTCCGCGGCGCCGGCGCGCTGCCCTACGCGAGGCGCCCCTCGCCGCCTGATTGGGGCTCGTGGCAGGCCGTCTGCCAAGTGAACCGCATTGGGGCTAATAGGACGCCAACGACCCCGCGACCCTCGCCCGCTTCACCGCCCACGAAAACCAAGCCAGCGACACCGGGATCCCCACCGCCGAGAACCCACCCAGATAAGTCACCGCGCCCATCAGGTCCGCGAGCGGCGCGCCGGTCAGGATCGCCAAGCGCACCGCCTCGAGCGTGTGTGTCATCGGGAGCAAGTCCGCGACGTCCTGCACCCAGTCCGGCAGGATCTCCTTCGGGTACAGGACGCCCGACAGCAGCCACGACAACCCGTTCACCGCCGCGGAGACCGGGTCACCCTGTTTGAACAGCACGATGAAACCCGCCGCGAAGATCCCCAGCGCAAACGTCGCCGTCACCGTCAGCGCGACCACCGTCACCGCGCCGAGCCAGGCCTCGCCGTGCAGGCGCAGCCCGAACATGAAGACGCCCAGGAACAAGAACAGGCCGACCCGCGCCGTCGTGAAGAGCAGCGTGTACAGCGCCGACCCGAACACCATCGCGCCGATCGGCGACGACGTCGTCAGCATCGCTTCCAACGTCCCGGTGATCTGCGCCTGACGCACACTCGCGGAGAACGTCCGCAGCGCCGCGTCGAGGTAGGTCGAAAACGCGATCCCCACCAAGACGAACCCGAAGTACCCGCCGCCGTACCTGTCCAGCGCGACGATGCCCCCCTCGACGCCCTTCATCATCAACGACAGGAAGAAGAACGTGATCGACAGCGACAGCACACTCGCCGACTGAAAGAAGAACTGCAGGCGATACGAAAACGCGATCTTCGCGTCCCGCACCACGAACGCCCACAACAGCCGAAGCAACCTCACGACGACAACAACGCGTGCAGCTCCGCGTCCTCCGACTGCGCTTCCTCGACGAACAACGCCATCGCCTCCGCCTCGACGTCCTCGAAGCGCCCCGCGCACGCGATCGAACCCTTCGCCATACACACGATCCGGTCCGACAGATCTCGCGCCTCGTCCAAGTCGTGCGTCGCAAAAACCACCGCCTTGCCGTCGCGGTCCACCAACCGCCGCACCACCCGACGCACCCGCTCCGCACGCCCCGGATCCAACGAACGCGTCGCCTCGTCGAACAACAAAACCGGCGGGTCCGGCAACAACCCCCGAGCGATCGCCACCCGCTGCTTCTGCCCCGCCGACAACGCAGAGAACTCACGTGCGAGCTGGTCGACCAACCCGATGCTCTCGGCCACCGACTCGATCCGCTCCCGAGCCGTCGCACCGAACAGCCCCTGCAGCGCCGCGAAGAACATCAGGTTGTCGCGCACCGTCAGCCGCCAGAAGAAGCTGCGCTCCTCCGTCAGCACGTAGCCGATGCGACGCCGCACCTCGACCGCGTCGTGCGCCACGTCGTAACCCTCGACGTACGCCGTGCCCGACGTCGGCAACACCAACGTCGCCAACACGTCGAGCAGCGTCGTCTTGCCCGCGCCGTTCGGCCCGATCAGCGCGACGAGCTCACCGCGCTCCACCTTCAGATCCACGCCGACCAACGCCTCCGTCGTCCGACGCGGACGCCAGGGCATCAGCAGCTCCTTCTTGTTCCTGCGCAGACGGAACGTCTTCTTCAGCCCGCGAACTTCGACCGCACTCACGGCGTCGGCGCCGGCTCCGTCGGGGGCGGCGGAGGCGGAGGTGGCGGCGGCGCGAGCCCACGCACCTGATACCGCGCCGCCTCGTAACACTCGAAGTCCGCGCAGTAGACGTGGGTCCCGTCGTCACGCCGGACCATGAACACCGCCTCGCTGTCGGCCGCCGCCGCGACCGCGCGGATCGATTCGACGTCCGGGTTGCAGATCGGCGTCTTCGGGAGCCCCGCGTTCTTTGACGTGTCCCACGGGTGGATTCGCTTTCGACGACGACGCTTCCGCCGCACGGCCTCCGGCTCGAGCTTGGCCGGATCCACGCGCGACACGCCGTACTCGTACGCCGCCCGACTCTGAAGCGGCATCCTTCGCTTCAAGCGATTCAGGATCAGCCGCGCGTAGAGCCGACGCTCCGCGTTCGGCACCTCGGCCGACTCGACCAGCGAGGCGACCGTGACGATCTCGTACGGGCTCATCCCGTGACGCTGCACCGCCACCGCGACCTCGGCGCCCGCGACCACCCGGTGTCGTTCGACGAGCTGCGACAGGAGCGCCTTCGCCGTGAGCCCGCGCGGCAGGTCGTAGGCGTCGGGGTACAGAAAACCTTCCAGCGACGTCCCGTTCACGCCGAGGGACTTCGCGAACTCCGCGTCGTGCACGAGTCGAGCGAGCTCGGCCTCGTCACCCAACGTCTGCGACGCGAGCACGCCGAGCACGTCGTTCGCCGTCGCCCCCGGTCGAATCGCGACCGTGTACGTGACGAGCTGACCGCTCTCGATACGGCCGAGCTTCTGCACCGGCGTCATGCTGCGCGTGACCGCGTACTCGCCGGGTTTGATCGGACGCGCGATGTGGAAGTCGTCGACGTAGCGCTGAAACGGTTCCGGGTCGTCGAGCAGGCCGGCCTTCGCGAGCAGGCCGGGCACGTCGGTGGCCGTGGTGCCTTCCGGGACCACGACGACCTCGATCGCTTCGGCGTCGGAGGTTTCACCGGGACGTTCGAGGTAGTCGGTGAAGCTCGTCCACTTCACCACGAGCGTGATCACCGCACCGAAGTACAGAACCGAGAGGAGCGCTGCGACAACCTTCAACCCGAGTCCCCGCCCCCGCGATCGATGGGACGGTTTTTGGCGCGCGTCAACTCGGCGGCGTCGTTCGCCCCTGCGTCGGTGAGGTCGGCGAGGATCGGATCCTTGTTCGCCTTCTTCCAGAACTCCTTGCGCGCGTAGAACAGGCGCGTCCGGACGGTGGCGATGCTGACGCCCACGACCTCCGCGACCTCCTCCTGCGGGAGCCCCTGCAGGTCGTTCAGGATGAAGACGGTGCGTTTCTTCTCCGAGAGTGTGTCGAGGATCTCGTAGACCCGCCGCATCGCCTCCTGACGCTCGACGTGGCGCGCGGGATCCGCGTGCGGCGAAGTGTCCACGAGATCAGGCACCCAGTGCTCGGACTCGTAGTCGGCCTTGCGGCTCTTGCGGCGACGCAGGTGGTGATACCCGGTGTGCAGCGCGACGCGCGCGATCCAGCTCGACAGCTTGGAGCGCCCCTCGAAGCTCGACAGCGACCGGTACACCTCGACGAAGGCGGTCTGCACGACGTCCTCGAGCTCCGGGTCGTTCGACAGCAAGTGATGGAGCACACCGTAGACGAGGCTCCGGTACGTCTTGAAGATGTCGGAGAATGCGTTCGGATCGCCCCTCCGCCACCGCTTCAACAGCGCTTGCCCCACCTCGTCCGGTGGCGCGCTCGCGCGTCGCCGCTCCGCGAAGCGGCGTTTGTCGAAGAACCGTCCCATCGAGATCCTCGGGGAGTCTACGCCGATGCCGGGTATCCGGGCCAAGCCTGGACTTTTTCCGCGTGCACTTCCGCGTTACCGTCCCATCGGACGTTCCCACGATTCCTTCATGACCGAACCGGAAATCTTCGGGCGTTATCAGCTCCTGACCCTCGCCGGCGAGGGCGGCATGGCCCACGTACACCTCGCCCGGCAGCTCGGACCCGACGGGGTCGTGAAGCCGTGTGTGCTCAAGCGCATCGCGCCCGAGCTCAGCCGCGACCCCAACCTGCGGCGGATGTTCCTGGAGGAGGCCCGCGTCAGCGCGCTCCTGAACCACCCGAACGTGGTCCAGACGTTCGACTACGGCGAGGTCGACGGCACCCCGTACATGGCGATGGAGCTGGTCGACGGTGTGAGCCTCGCCAAGCTCTGTCGGGTCCTCGCGGAGAAGCGGCGTTGGTTCTCGCTCGGCGCCGCCGTCGACCTGTGCATCTGTCTGGTGAAGGCGCTCGACTACGCGCACGGGCTGACCGACCTCGAGGGGCGCCCGATGAACGTCGTGCACCGGGACGTCTCTCCGCAGAACGTCCTGCTTTCCCGCGCGGGCGCCGTGAAGCTGTCGGACTTCGGCATCGCGCGGCACGAGGCGCGCCTGCAGGTCACGGTCGCCCACACCGCCAAGGGCAAGCCGGGATACATGGCGCCGGAGCAGGCGATGGGGGGCGCGATCGATCCGCGCGCCGACCTCTTCTCCGTCGGCGTGATGCTCGCCGAGCTGGTCTCGGCCCGGCGCGTCCTCTCGGAGGGCGGCGACGTCCGCGGCGTGCTCGCGATCCAGCCCCGCGTCGCCAAGCTGTGCGGCTACCGAAAGGACGCTCCGCCCGAGATCTCGGCGCTCGCGCAGCGGCTCGTGGCGCTCGAGCCGGACGCACGGCCCGGATCGGCCGCGGAGACCCTCGCGCAGCTCACCACGATTCGCCGTCAGCTCCCGCCCGAACAGCCGATCGACGAGTTCCTCCGCAAGGTCTTCAACGCGTTCGTCGGGCAGCAGACGATCGATGCGCCACCGCCGCCGACCGGCGACGAGTCCTTCGACAAGACGTGGATTCAGCAGGAGGCGGCGACGGGGACGGCCATCGTCTACCAAGAGGGCTGGCCCAGTGAGTTCCTCGACTCGGGGCGCTCGGCGCCGGCGCTGCGGCTCCCCAGCTCGGACGTCCCGTCGCTGAAGATCCCCGGCGGGCCGTCGGCGCCGCCCGAAGCGGCCGAGGAGGACATCGCGCTGGTCCCGAACTCCGCGACGATGGAGTCGATGCAGTACTTCGGCGCGCAGACGTCCGAGGACGCGCAGAAGCGCGCCGTCCCGCCGATCTCCGTGCCGCAGATCGAGCGGTTGTTCGACCCGGACGCGGAGGCCGAGTCGCCCCCGAAGAGCGGCGCGAAGCCCGTGCTCCCGGGGCGGCCGGTGTCGCCGCCCAAACCTCGAAAGCCGATCCCCACCGTGGTCTGGCTCGGCGTCGGGGCCTTCCTGGTGGTGTTGGTCGCGGTCGGCGTGATCGCGACGGTCGGGGGTGAGTCGGCCCCGAAGCCGGCAGCGCAGGTCGTGTACGGATCGATCCTGGTGACGTCCGAGCCGGCAGGCGCCACGATCTACATCGACGAGCGCAAGATGCCGAAGCCCACCCCGTACACGGTGGAGCGGCTGCCGCTCGACCGCCCGCTGCGGGTGCGGGTGGAGAAGACGAACCACGCCGTTCGCCCCAAGTTCGCCGAGGTCCGCATCCCGGCCGGGACGAAACACACCAAGGCCGTCTTCGACCTCGCTCCGGGGCGTGTCTTCGAGGTGCGGTCGTCGCCGCCGGACGCGGTGGTCGCGGTGAACGGCACACGGCTCGCGGAGCCGACGCCGGTATCGCTCGCGCCGATCGCGCTCGGCGAGACCGCGACGATCACCCTGGAGCTCGACGAGCACCTCCCGACGCGGGTGGTGATCGCCTCGACGACCGAGACGGCGTCCGTCGTGGATGTGACGCTCCCGCCCGCGCAGCGCCTCGACGTGAGCTCGGAGCCGCCGGGGGCGACGCTGGAGCTCGACGGCGAGGCCATCGGCGAGACCCCCGCGTACGACGTGCTGCTCCCCAAAGCGGGGCGCTTCACGCTCACGATGAACAAACACGGGTTCAAGCGGTGGCGGAAACGCTTCCGTGCGGACCGGCTCGGCGCGGAGCCGATCGTCGCCGAGCTGACCCCGCTGCCGATCCTCAGGATGAAGCTGTCCAAGGAGGAGCGCGCGGAGGCGAAGAAGCTCGACGCTCAGATCGCGCGTCTGAAGCGCCAGACCCGACAGATCGATCGCGCGCTGGAGCGGGCGCGGCGACAGCTCGTGAAGGTCGAGGAGTCGAACACGGTGTTCGTCGGCGACCTCGCGGAGGCGCAGCGCCGCGTGGACGTGCTGTCGGAGAAGCAGGCGACGAACGCGGACGCCCTGCTGGACGCCGAGGGCCGGATGGAGGCGTTCCGCGAGCGCGTCCTCCTGCGGGCTGGGGAGTGACGTGCAGGCGATCGTCCTGGCGGCGGGGCTCGGTACTCGCCTGTGGCCGCTGACCGCCGACCGCGCGAAGCCGGCGGTGCCGTTCCTCGGGCGGCCTTTGGTGGCGGGGCTGGTCGACTGGCTTCGACCGCACGTGGATCGGATCGTCGTGAACACCCACCACCGTCCGGAGTCGGTGCGGGCCGCGCTCGAGGGGCACGACGTGGCGTTCTCGCACGAGGTGGAGATCCTCGGCACGGCGGGGGCGCTCGCCCACGCGCGGGACGCGGGGCTGCTGTCGCGTGACGTCCCGACGCTGATCGCCAACGGGAAGCTGTTCACGCAGGTGGAGATCGGGCGGCTGCTCGAACACCACGTGTCGACCGGTGCCGCCGTGACGCTGGGCCTGCGCGCGAACCCGAAGCGGGAGCACTTCCGGGAGGTGCGCGTGCGTGATGGAGTGGTGACGGGTTACGGCGAGGGGCGTGTCCCCGAAGGGCCGAGCCCCCTGCTCTTCACGGGGCTGCACGTGGTGAGCCCCGAGGTCCTCGCGGCGACGGAGCCCAAGTTCTCGGACACGATCCGCGACGTGTACCCGCCCTTCCTGGAGGCCGGTCGGGTGCACGCCTGCCGGCTCGACGAGGGGCGCTGGTGGGAGTTTTCGACGCTCGAGCGCTACCACGGCCTGCACGTGCAGGCGCACGCCGAGGGCCTGGGGCCGGACGTGGTTTGCTCGCCGGGGGCGTCGGTCGAGTCGGATCGGGTGTCGCGCTCGGTGTTGTGGTCCGGGGCCCGCGTGGAGGCCGGCGCGCGGGTCGAGGGGTGTGTGCTGGGCGAGAACGTGACCGTGCGGCGCGGGGAGACGTTCGAGGACGTGGTGCTCGTCGATCGGACGATCCTCGGAAGCACAACCCCCGAACGCGGGCGTTCTCAGGGGTCCCGTTGGTGTGTCCCGCTGGCCGCGACTTGACTACGGGTCCGGGCAAAGAAACCATCTGCGCGGTCCAGTCTTGGGTGCCATGAAGCTCAGATACGCTGGCCTCACACACGTGGGGATGAAGCGAACGCACAACGAGGATCACCTCGCGCTGCTCCCCGAGGAGAGTCTGTACATCGTGGCAGACGGGATGGGTGGGCACGCGTCGGGGGAGGTCGCGAGCCAGATGGCCGTCGAGACCATCATGAGCTTCTTCCGCATGACGACGCGTGACGAAGACGTGACGTGGCCGTTCAAGGAGGAGAAGAACCTCCGCTATGACGAGAACCGCCTCGTCGCGGCCATCAAGTTCTCGAACCAGCGCATCTACGAGGCCGCGGCGCGCGAGGCGCGCTTCAAGGGGATGGGCACGACGATCGTCACCGCGTTCTTCACGCAGGGCGGCGCCTACCTCGGCCACGTCGGCGACTCGCGCGGGTACCGAATCCGCGACGGGAAGATCGAGCAGATCACCGACGACCACTCGCTCCTCAACGACTACATCAAGGCGAACAAACTCACGCCCGAGGAGATCGAGAACTTCCCGCACAAAAACGTCATCGTCCGCGCGCTCGGGATGAAGGACACCGTGCAGGTCGACGTGAACCGCCTCGACCCGAAGGAAGGCGACCACTACCTCCTCTGCTCGGACGGCCTGTCCGGGATGATCACCGACGACACGATCCGGGAGATCTGTTTGTCCGCGCCGGATCTGGAGACGGCGTGCGAGCAGATGATCAACGCGGCGAACGAAGCCGGCGGGACCGACAACATCACCGTGGCGTTGGTTCAGTTCATGGGAGACTAGGGCGCCGGAACGACGTGGATCGAGGCGAACGCAGCCTCGAAGCGCTTGCGGAGCTCCTCCGTCTCGGGACCGTTCAGCGGCATCCCCTCAGCGTTGAGTTCCGCGTGCACGATGTACCCCGGCGTGGGTGCAACGACGCGGCGTACGAAGCTCAGCTTCTTCCACACCGGAGTGCTCAGCACCACGCCATCGCGTACGCGGGTCGTCCAGCAGCTCGTCTCGCCCTCGTCACAGGTCTGCTCGACGCCACGATGTGCCTGCGAGCGTGCGCTCGTCCGCTTCCGAACCTGCACGAACGCAGAGATCCGCCACCCGCGCGGGAGCTCGGCCGGGCGGAGATGGACCGTACAGTTGTTGGGCCGAAGCGTGCAGGCGTCGGCTTGCACCGGGAGTCGCGTCCCAGGGTCGCGGGTTCTGGACTGCGACGCGATGTACCCCGACGGGACGTCCATCTCGACGCGCAGCTTCGCGACCGATGCGACGAACGAGAGGCGTGAGGCGTCCTCGGCCTTCGACGACGCCGTCGAGAGTAACGCGACGAGGATCGAGAGCGCGGCACCGATGCGAAACCAGGCCTTCACGTTACGGTTATCGAACCGGGCGTCGTAACGCTTCCCTGAAACGTTCTTGGACAACCTGAACGGTGGCTCGGCTTCAAGGGGGCCGGCTGACTTCGTCGGCGGCCTTGACCGGGATCGAAGTCGGCGCCTGCTGCGGCAAGAACACCAGCTTCGCGATCAGCATCCCCATCACCACGCCCACCGACAGCCCGAACCCCAGCGCGGCCAAGACGACGGACAAGCCGAAGCGGCCCTTCGCCGGCGCGGGCGTCGCTGCGGCGCCCGCGGCGGAGGGGCGCTGCAGGCTCTCGACCGTCGAGGCCGCGCGGCTCGGGATGGAGCTGGGCGCGGTGGACGCGAAGCGCACCGCGGGGCGGATCGTCGGCTCGGGCGCCGCCTCCGCCGGCGGCTCGTTGTCGATGAGGTCGGGGCGCTGGGTCTCGTCCGACCACGTGATCGCCGGCGGCTCGCGCGCGACGCCGTTACCACGTGATGGAGGATCGATGCCGAACGCCGCGACGTCGTCCTCGACGGCGACCGTGTCGTTCTCCGCGGGGGCGTCGCCGGCCGCGCCCGCGACGATCGCCGCGAGGCGGTCTTCCAGCTCCGCCGCGGCGCCTCCGTAGGACGGCGCGCGGCTCGTCGGCACGGGGCCGTCGCTCAGCCCCACCGGGAGGCGCCCGGGATCGTAGCTCGACTCGCGCGTCCGGTCGTCCCAGTCGTCTTCCTCCCCCTCCTCGGAGGACACCTCCGCCACGAAGTCCACACGCGTGGAGTCGGCGCTCTCGTTCTCCGCGGTGGCGCGTGTGTCGGTCGCGTCGGCGTCGGACGACGGATCCTCCGGGGTCTCCGGATCGAACTGCGTACGGTCCTCGAACTCGAGCGGGTCGTCGGTGAGCGGCGCCGTCGGGTCGAGGCGCGTCGGGTCGATCTCCGCCTCCGCCGACACACCCGTGCGATCGTTGTCGGTCAGCCGGCTCGACTGCGAGATCATCTCGATGGGCGGTGGCGGCGACTCACGTGTATCGACCCGCCACCGAGCCTGCTTCTCGTCGAGCGTCTGGTCGGCGGGCGTGATCGTCACCGACGGCGTCGGCGGCCGGTCTGCCATCGGCTCGTCGAAGTCGGGTTTGTTGATCTCCTCGTCCGGGAACAGATCGATGTCCCGCACGGCGCGTGCGTCGAGCACCTTGAGCAGCTCGTCTTCGTCGTACGTCCCGTTGAGCGCGCCCTCGTACGCGCGCCGCCGATCCGTGATGCCTTCGAAGCGCTCCGCGAGGAGCTTCGCCGTCGCGGACGCGCTCTGGTTGTGCCGCACTTCGTCGAGGTGGTTGCGGAGCGCCTCCGCCATCTGGGAGGCGGTCGCGAAGCGTTTGCTCGGGTGCCGCGCGAGCGCCCGCGCGCAGACTTCGTCGAGCGCGAGCGGGATGTCCGGCACCACGTCGCGCAGGCGCGGGGCGCGGTGCTCGAGGATCAGCTTCGCGATCTCTTCCGGGGTGTCGCCGCGGTAGAGCCGCCGCGACGCGAGGCACTCGAAGAGCACGATCCCGAGCGAGAAGATGTCGCTGCGCCGGTCGACCTCGCCGCCCGTGATCTGCTCGGGCGACATGTAGCTGAACTTGCCCTTCACGATGCCGGCCATCGTCGGGGCGCGCCCGGTCTCGGCTTTGGCGATCCCGAAGTCCACGACCTTGGTCTGCCCCTCGAACGTGATCATCACGTTCTGCGGCGACACGTCGCGGTGCACGAGGTGGTACGCCTTGCCGTTCGGGTCCTTCAGCTCGTGCGCGTGGTGCAGACCGTCGCAGGCCGACGCGAGGATCGACGCCACGTGCGCCGGCGGGAGCGGCGTCCTCAAGCGCGTCACCGTGGTCAGCAGGTTCCACAGCGTCTCGCCGAAGATGTACTCCATCGAGATGTAGTAGACGCCGCGGACCCGGCCGAGGTCGTAGATCTGGACGCAGTTGGGGTGGTTGAGCCGCGCCGCGAGCCGCGCTTCGTCGAGGAACATCGCGACGAAGTCGGCGTCGATCGCCCGCTCCGGGAGGAGCGTCTTCAGGACGACGAGCTTGTGGAAGCCGGCGGCGCCGGGCTGCCGCGCGAGGAAGATGCTCGCGGCGCCCCCGGTCGCCAGCCGCGCCAGGACCTCGTACTTGCCGAAGCTCCGTCGCGGCATGCCCTTACTTTGGACCGCACTATGGACCCGGTGTCAAAGTTCGGTGGGACCGATGGGTACCGTCGCTTTGCGCTGGAGCGCAGCGAGCCGCACGTAGAAGACGAGGTCTTCCGCAGCGTCGTCGAGCGCGCGCCGGACGGCGAAGCGCCGGGCGTCCGCCACCTTGCGGCGGGTCTCGGTGCGGCGCTGCGAGCTGGAGCCGACGAGGGACGTCCCGAGTCGTTTGTCGCGGATCACGAACGAGCTCTTGCACACCACACGCGTCCGGCGGCCGACCTTCTTCGTCTCCGTCGCGTCGAAGTCGAGGCGCGCGACGATCGGTTGGTCCTCTTCGACGTGGACGCCGTGACGCTCGACGAGCTTCGCGAGGCGCGCCGCGAGATCTTTCTCGGTCTTCAGGCCCGCGAGCCGATCCGTGACGAGCGTGAGCGCGAGCCGCGCACCCTTCAGCCCCGCGACGTCGCGCACCGCGCGGCTCCACAGCAGCTCCGCGCGCTCGGCGCCGAAGCCGTCCAACGTCTCGAACGCCGCGGCGTAACCTGGCGCGGTCTTCCCGTGTTCGGCGAACGCTGCCTGGCGGACCTTCGATCGCTCGATCCAGGACGTGATGCGCTGGCGCGCGGCGGTGTCCTCCGGCTCCGTGGCGCTCGCCACCAGACGTTCGAGCTCGGCCCGACCGCCCGCGACGTCGCCCGCGATCTCCGCGTGGAACGCGAGATCGATCGCACGATCCGCGGCCCGCATCGTGAGCGGGCGCGCTTCGGCGCTCGAGGTGAGGAACAGGCCGAAGGCCAGCCACGCGACGCGGACGCGCACCGCCCCATGGTAGCCGGTGTGGGGGTGTGGGTGGTAGATTCGACAAGTCCGCTGAATCGCAATGGAACACACGCCAGGATGGCCCCACGGGCACGACGCGCACCTTCGCGCCCCACGATCCGCCGCAGCGCTCGCGCTGCTGGCGCTCCTCACCCCCGAGATCGCCGAGGCTTCCGGTGAGCTCCGCGCCACCGCGGTGTTCGCCGTGGCGCGCGATCCGTCGGGGCAGAAGGCGGCCGCCGTCGCCAACGCCCGGCTGCGCACCCGCGTCGCCGCCGAGCGCGACCTGCGGCTGATCGATCCGGGGCGCGTCCTCTCCGGTGACCCGCGCACCCGGGAGGAGGAGACCCTCGAACGCGCCCGCGCCGCCCTCGCCGACGGTCGCCGCGCGTACGACGCGCTCAAGCTCGACGACGCCATCGCGCGCCTCGGTCAGGCGGTGAGCCTGTACCAGCAGACCGGCCCGCTCCTCGGCGACCTCGAAGAGCTCCAGAACGCCCTGCTCTACCTCGGTGCGGCGCTCGTCCTGCGCGGGTCGGCGGACGAAGGCGAGAGCACGTTCGTCGAGCTGCTCACCGTGAACCCGACGTTTGCGATGGACGGCTTCCCGCCCACGGTGTCGCAGGTCTTCGAGCGCGCGCTCGCGCGGGTCGACGGCAACCCGACCGGCACGGTGGAGATCTACTCGACGCCCCCCTACGCCGCCGTCTTCATCGACGGGCGCTTCGAGGGCACGACCCCCTTCGAGCTCGACGGTCTCCTCGCGGGCACGCACTACCTGCGGATCGAGAAGCTCGGGTACACGGTGCACGGCGCGCCGCTCGACGTCTCGCCGAACCAGCGCATCACGAGCCAGACGCGCCTGCGCAGCATCAAGCGCGGCCCCGAGCTGCGCGACCTCGCGGCGCGCGCGGCCGAGGAAGTCCGTAACGAGGGCATGGGCGGCGCGCTCCGCCAGATCACCCGCACTCTGGTCGCGGACGTCCTCCTCTTCGTCACCGTCACCCAGTCGGGGCGCGACGCCACCTTCACCGGCGGTGTCTTCGACGGCGCGACCGGGACCCGCATCGCGACGGAGCGCACCGTGCTCGCCGTGGAGGGCTCGACGTTCGACGCCGACCTCGACGCGTTCCTCGACCGCCTCCTCGTCGCCGTGCGCACCGGCGCGCCGGCCGGCACGGACCCGACGGCCACGTCGGGCGGCGGCGGCGAAAAGAGCGGCGGCGCGTTCGGGCTCGGCGGCGGCGGTCAGTCCCCGAGCGGCGGCGGCGGCGGCGGCGGTCAGGCGCCGGGCTACGGAGCGCCGAACGCGCTCGCGACGGAGCGGCCCACCTCGAGCGAGGTCTACCTGGGGTGGACGATGGTCGGCGTCGGGACGGCGGCGATCATCACCGGCGTCGTGTTCGGTATCCTCGCCACCACGGTGCACGGCGACTTCCGCGACACGTCGCAGCTCAGCCCGGACCTCGAGGACCTGCAGAGCCGCGGCAAGACCAACGCGCTGATCTCCGACATCACCTGGATCGCCGGCAGCGCGATCGCCGCGGGCGGAATCGCCATCCTATTGATCGACGCCAACCGCGCGCCGAGCCCGGCGGAGGTGACGGGGGGCCCGCGGGTCGGCGTCGTGCCCGTGGACGGCGGCGCGCTGATGGCCGTGGGAGGTGTGTTTTGAAGCGCTGGATCGCCCTGCTCTTCGCGACGACGTCGTGCTCGCTCGCGCTCGACTTCGACGACGTCGGTGACCTCCCGTGCCCGTGCGACGAGGACCACGTGTGCCGCACCAGCAGCGGCTCGTGCATCCCGCGTGCGTCCGTCGACGACTTCAAGGCCTGCGCGACGGACACGGATCCGCCCGGCGGGGACCTGCTCTGTCAGGGCGCGGCGATCTGCGAGAACGTCAACGAGCTCGGATTTCGGTGCCTACCGCGCTGCACCGTGCAGAGCTACGGCATCCCGGAGTCGAGCCTGCGGATCAGCGAGCAGTGCCCGCAGGACGGCAACACCTGCTGGTCGACGCCGCGCGGCGGCGTGTGCTCGGAGGGGGTGTGTGACTCGACGCCCGGCTCCTGCGGACCGGGCCGGCAGTGTGAGTTCTTCAACGGCGCGGGCATCTGCTTCACGATCTGCGAGATCTACAAAACCCTCGACGAGCCCTGTGCGGGGGGCCAGGTCTGCCACCCCATCGGGCAGTCACGCACCACGGCCTGCATCGTCCCCGGCGCGCGTGCGCGCAACGAGCAGTGCGGTGTGGAGGATCTCTGTTCTGCCGAGGACGGCTTCGGGCGCGCGATGATCTGCTCGCGCGGCACCCAGGAACCGGCGGGCGCCGAGGCCTGCTACGCGATCTGTCGACCGGGCGGCGGTGATTGTCTGGCGGGGGGTATCTGCGAACCGGCCTTCGCCGGGATAGACTCGGTGTCGGGCGCGCAGGTCCACATCTGCAAAAACGAGCCGAGTAACTAGGAGCGACCGCAACACCGTGATCGACCTGAGCAGCGCAACGGAGGGTACGTTCGGCGAAGGCAGCTGGTTCTCGGACCTGTTCTTCTCCGCGGTGCGCACGCGCTTCTCGGGCGGCGTCCTCGTGCACGCCGAGACCGGCCTGTGCACGCTCTTCTTCAAGAACGGCGCGCCCGTGCACGCGGGCGGCGCGGGGTTTCGCGAAGAGTTCCTCGGTCAGCTCCTGATGGCCGAGAGTCGCTGCTCGCAGTCGGCGATCGACGCGGCGCTCGCCGAGCAAGAGCGCCTCGGCCCCGGCGCGGCGCTGCTCGGGACGCTGCTCGTCGCAAACGCGGGGGTCTCGACCGAGGACGTGCGTCGCCTCGTGAAGAAGCAGACCGAGCTGCGGATGCGAAGGCTCATGGGGCTGGAGGGCACAAAATTCCAGGCGGCGCCCGGCGAGGACCAGCGGATCCGCGAGCTCGGTGTGAAGCTCGACCCCTGGGGTGCGTTCTTCGGCGCCCTCGAGTCGAGCGCAGCGGACGCCGAGCTTCGGAAGCTGTCGAACGATCTGCTCGGCCAGGCGGTGCAGGTGAACCAGAAGCGCCTGCCCACCGACTACGAGCCGAGCCGCGACGAAAAGCGCGTGCTCGCGTACCTCACGAAGCCGCGCAAGCCGGACCAGCTGGAGCGCGCGTTGAAGAACCGCCGGTTCGTGCGTGGGTTCCTGCGTGGGCTCGAGCTGCTCAACGCGCTGGATCTGTTCCCCGCCAAGAAGGGCATCCCGATCCCGAAGGCGACCCTCCTCAAGGGCCAGATGGGCGTCACGAACGCCGAGCCGATGCAGCGCGCGTCGACGCCGTTGCCCCGCTCGCCGTCACGGCCGCCGCGCTCGCCGTCGAAGCCGCGCGTGAACCCGAACCACCCGATCGTGAAGGAGGTGGACGCGCTGCACAAAGCGTTGAAGGAGAAGAACCACTTCGAGTTGCTCGGCGCGACGGACAAAACGAGCCCGTCGGACCTGCGCGGCCTGTTCACCAACCTCGCAAAGAAGTACCACCCCGACGCGTTCCCGATGGACGTGCCGGACGCGTCGAAGGAGAAGGCGCGCGAGATCACCGCCGCGCTCAACGACGCGTACCAGACCCTCACCAACGACGAAAAACGCGCCGAGTACGTCGCGCTCCTCGCCGACGACCGCATCAAGGGCGACGCCCGCAAGGCCGAGCTGATCCGGGAGGCCGAGGTGAAGTCGCAGATGGGCGTCGTGATGCTGAAGAAGCGCGAGTATCAGAAGGCGCGCGAGTTCTTCCGCTTCGCGATGGAGGCCGACGATAGCAACGGTGCGTACAAGGCCTTCTTCGGGTGGGCGATGTTCGCCGATCCGAAGTTCGACCGGGACGAGGCGATGAAGAAGGCCTACCCGCTGATGCTCGAGGCGCTCAAGGCGAGCCCCAAGGACGCGAACATCCACTACTACTTGGGGCGGATCCTCAAGGAGCAGGACAAACCGGCCGAGGCGCTGCACCACTTCAGGGAGGCCCTGCGGGCGGACCGCAAACACACGGACGCGGAGCGCGAATATCGCCTGCTGAAGCGGCGCCAGAACAACGACGACGACCCGGGGAGCGGCAGCGCCCTGTCCCGGCTGTTCAAGCGAAGTTGACCCTCATGGGCCTTCGGGATACGCCGGATGCGGGCATGTTGAAGCGAACCCTCGGACTGTTCCTGCTCTCCTCCTCCTTCGCTTGCGGCAACATCGGCCAGGTCGAGCTCGACGTCTCCTTCGCGGACGCCGACATCGAGCTGCGGACGCGCGGGCTGCACATCTTCGTGCGTCAGGTCCCGCCAAACGGCAGCGGCTGCGACGACCTGTTCACGACGACGCAGACGATGCTCCTGCAGACCGAAGCGAAGGTCGAGTACCCGAACCGCAACGACGTCGTCGCGGCGCCGGTGAACCTCGACTCGTACCCGGACCTCACGTTCCGCGTGTACGCGCTGCCGACCCTCGACACCCTCCCCGAGGAGGGCATCGCGGCGGGCTGCGCCGACAGCCCGATCGACGCCTCGACGAGTCAGACCGTCGAGATCGTCATGAACCCCCGCCCCGAGTAGCGGGTCGAGGCCGCGAATGCGGCGGGTCCGAGGACTGTGCCAAGGTCACTCGTGAAGCGAGGGACCGTTATGGCCTAGTTCGGCCACTTCCAGGTGAACGTCGTCGTCTTCCCGGCGCCGACGGAGCGCGAGAACGACTGCTTCTTCCCGCTCGGTGACTTCAACACGATGCGGTGACGTCCGGCGCGCACGCGCGCGTTCACCGGCGTGAGGCCGTAGCTCTTGCCGTCGATGTAGACCGTCGAGCGCGGGCGCGTGTTGATCATCAGCCTGCCCTTCGGGAGGAAACGCGGCGCAGGTACGGACAGCTTGATCGGATCCGTATCCTTCACGTGAACGGTCTTGGTCCACGCGCGCGCGCCCGGGCGGTCGACGCGGATCTCCACCTTGCTATCGAGGCGGATGTTCTCGATGCGGTCGCCCTTCACTTCGCCCTGGCTCGTGCGGACGCGCCCCTCGACGCCGGACAACACGATCGTCCCCCGCGCCGCGCGGAGCGTGACCTCGAGCTGCGTCTTCGTGCCCGGCGCAAAGGTCCGCGCGACCTCCTCGGACAGATACCCCGCGGCGCCGATGCGAATGCGGTACACGCGCCCCGGCGTCAGGTCGTGGACCTCCACCGGCGTGACGACGTTCGACTGCAGCCGCTGGCCGTCGATCTCCAGATCGATCCGCACCTGAGGGTCCACCGTCAGGCGTAGGCTCGCCGGCTCCGGAGGCGGCGGCTTCGGCGGCTCGGGCGTGCCGATCGGGACGGGGTCGACCTTGATCGGCGCCTCGTTCGGCGCGATCACCACCCGCTCCGGCTCCTCGGTCGAGTCGGGCGAAAACAGCGCCGCCGCAAGCCAGCCTGCGCCGAGCACCACGAACAACCCGACCACGAGGCGGATGATCTGCGTCCGCTTGGAGACCTCGCCCGGCAGCAACGTCGCCGCGGGCGGCGCGAGCATCACCTGGCTCTCGTTCTCCTCCCACACGTGCAGCGACGCGGTCCGCGCCTGCGCGTCGACCTTCGGGCGCGCGTCCTTGTCGTGCGTCTCGCGCAGCGCGATCGACGACGGGTTCGCGGCGCGCGTCTCGTCGAGCTGGGGCGGCTCGGGCGGCGGGCCCTTCACCGTGGGCAGGATCGACTTGCCGGGACCGAAGGGGTTGTCGGCCTTCACCGTCGGCTCGGCGGCCGCGATGTACGAAGGCGTCGCGGGCGACATCGCGCCGGGGCCGAGCTGCGGGGGCATCGTCCCGCCCGGCTCGATGCCGCTCGGGTCGTTGATCGGGGGGCGGTCGCTCGGGTCCGCGGGGACGACCGCCATCGCACGACCGCCGTCCGCGCCAACGACCTTCACCGACGGCTTCGCCTCGCCGATCCCCAGGCGCGTGACGAGCTGCTTGTAACCCTTCCGGTCGCCGGGGAGGTCGCCCGCGAGCGCACCCGAGGGTGCGGCGAGCGTGGGATCGTCTTCGTCTTCGCTGTCATCGAGGCGCGCGGCGAGGCGCTCCGCGGCTTCGTCGAGGCGGCGCTCCTCGGCGATCTCCGGAGAGAACATCTGCTTCATGAAGTCGCCGAGCTCACTCGCGACGAACGACGGGTAGTGGCGATTCAGGAAGAGGCGGAGGTCGGCGTAGAGATCCTTCGCGTGCTGGTAGCGGTCCTCGCGATCCTTCCGGAGGGCGCGCATGACGATGTCGTCGAGCTCCTGCGGAACGGCCGGGTTGCGCGCGCGCGGCGACTTCACGCGCGCCTGCGTCGCGAGCTCGATCGCCTCCATGTCGCTCTTGGGCGCGAACATCGCCTCGCCCGTGAGCATCTCGAAGAGCACGATCCCGCAGCAGAAGATGTCGGCGCGGTGGTCGGGCTCGCGCCCCTGCGCGATCTCCGGCGCGAGGTACCTGAGCTTGCCCTTGATGACGCCGTGGCTGGTCTGGTTGATGCGCCCCTCGGCGCGCGCGATGCCGAAGTCGATCAGCTTGACGCTACCTTCGTAGGCGATGAGCACGTTCTGCGGCGACACGTCGCGGTGCACGATGCCGAGCGGGTTGCCCTTCTGGTCCGTCTGTTTGTGCGCGTGGTCGAGGCCCTGCGTGACCTCCGCCATGACGTGCGCGGCGTGCTCGACGCGGATGGTGTCGAGGCCGCGCTCGTCGACGCGCTGCATCAGCCGGTTGAGCGGCCGCCCCTCCACGTACTCCATCACGATGAAGTAGTCCTCGCCGTCGAGGCCGAGCTCGTAGACCTGCGCGATGTTCGGGTGCGTGATCGAGACGGTGATCTTCGCTTCGTCGACGAGCATGTCGATGAAGCGCTCGTTGTGGGAGTGCTGCGGGAGGATCTTCTTGATCGCGACCCGCTTCTCGAACCCGGAGATCCCGCGCGACTGCGCGACGTAGACCTCCGCCATGCCGCCCGCGGCGACGCGACGCAGAACGGTGTAGCGGCCGACCGTCTTGCCGCACCCGAGGTTCCTCAGGGTCTGGGTGGTGATCCCGTCCCCTGGCTTCGCCAACTCCGTCGCCATTCGAATCGGACTAACCCGCACCTCGGCCAAGTCTGGGCGCACGGGTGCGCCGCGACGTGTTTGGCCGACGCCATCCTAGTACGCAGTCCGGAGCACGCCAAACTATCGCGCGAACGCCGACTTCGATCCGGGGGACGAATGACGATAGCCTCCGCTGCGGTGCGCGCAGGTGCCATCGCGTGGGGGGTGCTCGCCGTCGTGCTGACGGTGCCGGCGGCCGTGTACGGCAAGAACAAGCCGCGCCGGTACGCCTGGGTGGGCCTGGAGCGCGGCCCCCTCGCACCGAAGGCCGCGCGTCAGCTCGAGACCCTCCTGGTGGACGAGCTGGACGGCTACGACCGGTTCCGCCTCGTCGACGCGTCCGGACACGCGCTCGACAAACGCCTCCTCGCGGACGACGCCGCGCTGGTCTCGAAGCTCAAGAACCAGGGCGTCGATCTGTTCCTGCGGTTCAAACACAAGTCCGCGCTGAAGAAGCTCGACAAGGCCATCTCGATCTTCGAGTCGCGCCTCGTCACGCTCGAGGACTACGAGCTCCTCCACGACGCGATGCTCGCGAAGGCCGAGGCGCAGTACCAAAGCGGCGAGCACGGCGCCGCGAAGGCCACGCTGAAGAACCTGATCGCCCTCGGCCCCAAGCTCGCGCCGACGTCGCGGACGCACCCCGCGAAGTTCGTGCGCCTGTGGGACGCCGCGAAGCGCGAGACCGGCGCGGTCGGGCGCATCGAGATCGAGTGCGCGGATCCGGGGTGCCTGATCCAGGTCGACGGGCAGCGCCTCGGCGAAGCACCGCTCGTCGCGACGCGCATCCTCCCCGGCCAGCACTACGTCGTCGCGACGTGGCCGCACGGCGTGCTGAAGACGACCGTGCGTGTCGCCGCCGGGCGCGCGACGCAGGTCCGCCTCGAACGCACCGGGCCCGCGGAAGAAGCGCGGCGCGCGATGCTCGAGGTCGTACAGCGACGCCGCGGCGCCGAGGCGGCGGAACCGTTTGCATCGCGGGTCGCTTCGCTCGCCCGCGGGTGGACGACGCTCGTGGGCGCGGTGAAGAAGGGCACCGACGATCGCCTGTGGCTGTTCATCGCGCGCCACGGGAGCGGCGGGCCGCTGAAGTCGGTGGGCCGGGTACCGCTCGACCCGGTGATCGACAGCGAGCGTGTCGCACGCAACGTGAAGCGATTGTGCGCGGGGCTGTTCGTGGATCAGCGCGCGGACATCTTCTCGATCGACGACGACGGCGCGTTCACCGCCACCCCCGCGGTGACGGAAGCGATGTACGCGTCCCGGAGCGCGGACGCCGTCGACCTCGACGTGTCGCCGCCCCCTCCCCCTCCGCCCGGCGGCTCGCTCGTGACCGGCGCTGTCACCGAGCCGCCCGACGACGACGACGCACTCATCGGTCAGTGGTGGTTCTGGGCGATCGTCGGAGCGGCGGCGGTCGGAGGCGTCGTCGCGGGGGTGGTGCTCCTGTCGCCGGACCCGGCGACGACGAAGTTCGAGGTGCGGCTGCCATGAAGGTGCTCAGATGGTTCGTGGTGTTGGGCGTGCTCGCGGGCTGCGGCGGGCCGCCGACGGTCGCGATCGATCTCCGCCGTTCGAACGACGTGCCGCCGCTCGCCGGGCTCGCGCGCCTTCGCATGATCGTGCGGGTGTGCGGTCAGAACGAGCTCGCGGCCGCGCAGAACCTCCCGCTCGACGGCTCCGGCGCGCCTATCGAAGCGGGGGTGACGCCGGGCGAGCTGTTCTACGTGTGGCTGCAGGGCTGGGAAGAGTGCACGGGACCGTGTGTCCCGGACAGCGCCGACGCGATGAACCAGCAGGCGTGTGTCTGCATCGAGGACGGGCAGACGCCGTTGAATCAGATCTTCCGCTACGAGGCGTGCTCGATGTGGGCGCAGTCCACCGAGGACGCGCTCATCCCGCTCACGCTCGCGCCCGTGAACCCCGACGCGCGGTTGTGCCCGCCCCCGCCGATGACGAGCTGCGGATCGTGAGGCGCGCGGCGGTCCTCGCGTTGCTGCTGACGGCGGGCTGTCCGGCGAGCACCCCTCCGCCGAAGGCTTCGCCGAACAACGAGCCGGTGCGCGCGGAGGTGCTGTTCGAGCGGCACCTGAGGGCGGTCGGTGGGTCGCGCGCGATCGAGAAGCTCATGGGCGCGACGCTCGCGTTTGCGATCGCCTACCCGGATCGCGGTGTGGAGGGCACGGGTCGGCTCACGCTGTCGGACGGCCCGGCGAAGCTCGAGCTGGACCTCGCGGGCATCGGGAAGATCGAGAAGACCTACGACGACGCGTGGGCGTCCGATCTGCACTTCGACGTGCACCTCGCGCAGCACTACGCCGCGGCGAAGACGATCGGCGACGCGCAGGTCGACGGGATCGCGGTGTGGGAGGTCGAGGCGAAGGGCCCGACGGGTCCGGTGACGTTGTCCTTCGACAAGAGCGCGGGTGTGTTGCTCGCGCTGCGCGGTGAGGTCGAGACGCCGGAGGGCAAACAGACCACGTCGTCGCGGTTCGCGGACTATCAGGACTTCGGCGGGATTCGTTGTGCGCGTCGGATCACCCAGCGCACCGGCGAGCGGGTGCAGGTGATCGAGCTGCGGTCGATCGACCAGCGCTGACCGCGCTCGCGTGAACGGCGCCGGTAACGCGGGCCGTACGCGCTCAGGCGACGGCGGCTTCGGCGCGGAGCTTCGCGTCCGCGGCGGCGGCGGCCCACGCGGGCGGGAGCTTGGCTTCGAGCGCGCGCGCCATCTGGTTGGCGACGGCCTCGGCTTCGGCGGCGATCTCGGCGGCGCGGACGGCGAGCGCAGAGCCCTTCGCTTCGTGCGCGGCTTCGGCGGCGACCTCTGCGGCGTGCGCGGCGGCCTCGCCGATGTGCAGGCGCAGCTCGGCGATGCGTTCGGCGGCGGCGCCTTCCAGCTCGGCCTTGCGCGCGGCGAGGCGCGTGAGCGCTTCCTCGAGGCGCGGCGGGAGCTCGGCGGGCGCCGGCGCGGCGGGCGCGTGGCGGCGGGCCTTGCCTTCGAGCACCCACTTCGGGGGCTGGCGGAGGTCCCAGACGATGCCGACCCACGAGAGCGCGACGAGGATGTAGTAGCTGAAGTCGATCTCCCACCAGAAGAAGCCGTTGCGGGCGGTCGACTGGTAGTGGTGGTGGTTGTTGTGCCAGCCCTCGCCCATGGTGAGGAGCGCGAGCCAGAAGTTGTTGCGCGAGGTGTCGGTGGTCTCGTAGCGGCGGCTGCCCCAGACGTGCGCGAGGGAGTTGATCGTGAACGTGCCGTGGTAGAGCAGCACGGTCGACAGGAACGCGCCCCAGAAGACGTACGGCATCCCGCCGATCAGGTAGAGCGCGATGCCCAGCACCGTCGGCCCGACGACCCAGTAGCGGTTGATGAAGATCAGCTCGGGGTAGTCGGCGAACTCGCGCAGCTGGGCGGCCGGCGTCTCGTCGTACTTCGGGCAGAGGATCCAGCCGTGGTGCGACCACCAGAAGCCGCGCTTCGGCGAGTGGATGTCCTCTTCCATGTCGGAGTACTTGTGGTGGTGGCGGTGCAGACCGCTCCACCACAGCACGCCCTTCTGCGAGGACATCGTGCCGAGCCACGCGAGCACGAACTGGAAGACGCGCCCGGTCTTGAAGCCGCGGTGTGCGAAGTATCGGTGGTAGCCGGCGGTGATGCCGAACATCCGCAGGAAGAACAGCCCGACGGCGAGCAGCACGAGCTCGAGCGTCGGCGGATAGAGGAAGACCGCGGCGACCGCCGCGATGTGAATCGCAATGTACGGTATCGATGCGATCCAGTTCAGCTTCTCGTTTTCGGCCCGGGGCGCGGTCGCGAGTTCCATCTGCATCCCAAGGTATCGACCGCCTGCCGAGGAACTCGTCATGATTGGGTCATTTCTTCCTGACAGAGCGCGGATCAGTGCGATCCCGGTACGACGGTGAAGGATGCGTGGCGACGCACTGAGAACTTGACTCCGGCGGCGCTTCGCATAGGCTCCAGCGCAACGTCCCCATCGTCTAGTTGGCCCAGGACTCCGGCTTTTCACGCCGGCAACAGGGGTTCAAATCCCCTTGGGGACGTTCTCAGCCCGCCTCTGGCGGGCTGAAACGTCACCAGGGCGCTATTGGGCTTAGCGCTGGGTTCACCGGCCATTCGGCCGGTGAAACCCACCTCATCAGCTCAAATCCGTGAACGCAGAGCTGCTGGCGGTCGCTCTCGGCCTGCGGGCGGTGGTGCGGGGCTTTCGTGGAGTGGCCAGCGCCGTGCGTGCGCCGGGCGCCCGCGGGGCGGGCGACCGTCGCCCTGGTTGCTCCAGGGTTATGGCGTCGGCGTGTACACCGCCGCGTTCGTGGACTCCGCGCCTACGTAGAAGAAGAACTCGATGCCGGTGAGGTTGCCGTTGGCGGTCAGCCACGTCTCGGGGAGGGTCACCGGGGGGCTGTCGTGGAGCTCCCGGGTCATCGCGTCGGCGAGGACGCCGTCGGGGGCGAGCTCGTAGACGCCGAGGGCCGGGAGGCCGCGGAGCTGTTGCATCGGGAGAGCCGTGGGTTCGACGTTGCAGATGTTCGCGTCGAAGTGGCTCTGCACGAGCACCGAGTCCGGGGCCTCCGGGTTCGCGACGTAGGTGAGCTCGCGGTGCGCGGGGTGCGACGCGACCGGGGCGAGGCACGTGTCGACCGAGAGGCCCGTGGTGGGCTCGGTGCCCGTGACCGGGGCGCTGTCGAGCGGGCACGCGAGCGTGGGCACCTCCAAGAACCGCGGGACCAGGTGGGGTTGGTCGAGCGTGAACGCGGTGCGGCACGACGGACTGCTGCAGCACTCTTCGCCCGCCGGGCCGGTGCACGCCGAGTAACCGACGCCGAGCACGATGGCGCCCGAGAGCGGGAGCGACTGGCCCATGGCGGTCGTCGTCTCCGTCGCGTCGAAGCTCACACCCGACGCCACGCTGCCCGCGAGCAGATCGTCCAGCGAGACGTCGACGAGCAAGTGACCGTTCGCGAGCATCGCCTGCAGCTCCGCGCCGCGGACGGTCCTGCGGACCAACCACCGGTGCGCGTCGAGCGGGCCGCCATCGATCCGGCAGAGCTCGTCACTCACCAGCTCGCGGAAACGATCGCGCGCCGCCGTGAGGAACGGCGTGCCGCTCACCCCACCCGTCTCGTCGAACGCCGAGAACAGCCCCGTGTCCCAGACGCTGATCGCGTAACCATCGTGGCGGTCCGACGACAGCTCCGTCGACAGCCCCGGCGACCGCGGAATCGTCAGCCCGTGCGACGTCCGCGAACGACCCGCCGACGTGACCAGCGTGTCACTCACCGCCTTGTAGTCCGCGAGCGCCTGCGTCGCCGCACGCTGCGTGGTCTGACACGCCGCCCGGATGAAACGACGCTGCCGCGAGAGCTGTTCGAGCGTCCCGTCCTGGAGCAAGTCGAGCTCGTCGATCAACGCGTCGCTCTCCTCCGCCCACACGCCGTGCGCCTGCGCCGAAGTCATCAGGTGCTGCACGTGACCACTGAGCGCGTCGAGCACGCCCTCGAGCGTCGCGGAGTGCACCGCGAGCATCCCCGCGGACGTCTCGATCAGGACCAAGTTCGACTGCATCTGCAGCAGCTGCACCTCCTGCGGCGTCCCCTCGCACTGAGCGACCGCCGTCCCGAGCATCGGCGCGAGGTCTTCCGCGATCTTCTTGATGCTGGACATCGTCTTCTGAACGGTGCCGACCGTCTTCTTCTTCGCGCCGATCCACTTCAGGCCGTCCTGGATGATCAGCGAGTCGACCGTGGTGTTGTGGGTGAGCGCGAAGAGATCGATGAGCTTTTGGTTGTTCACGAGAGAATCGAGCCCGCCGACGACCGGCGCGACCACGTCGACCACCGACGCGAGGAACCCGACCAACGCCAAGAAGTTGTCGAGCTGCGTGCTCTGGGAACAGCTCGCTTCGATCTGCTCGACCATCGTCTCCATCGAAGCCGCGCACCCGGCGAGGCTCCCCGAGCAGTTCCAGATGTTGTCGACGTCCTGCTCGAAGTCCTCCGCCAACGCGATCACGGTCTGCGTCGCCGTCTCCAACTTCGCGATCGCCGCCGTCTGCGACGCCACGTTCGAGCTCGCCGAATCGCCGAGCGCCTGAGCCGAGTCGCGCGTCAACGTAGCTTGCGCCGTCGTGAGTGAGATGAGTCCGGCGAGCTGCGCGACGAAGTTCTGATCGTCCGCCACCGCGTCGAGCTCTTGCGCGAGCTGCGGGAGGTCGGCCCAGCGCTGACTGATCTCGATCATCGAACCGTACGCATTGCCGCTGCTGACCAAGTGCGTCGGGTGCCACCCCACCGCGCGTTGACCGTACGGAAGCCCCAACCCGTCGAGGTAGACGGAGACGTCGCTCGCGTCGAACGCTTCGATGTACGCGCGGCGCTGCTGCACCTCGAGCCACCGCGCTTCGTCGATACCGTAGTCGGCGAGATCGAACGCCGGGTGCATCACCTGAGGATCCGTCGCGAGCCCGAGGCGCTCCCACTCCCGTGCGAACAGCCCGTGACGACGACTGCGGTTGTCGTGCGCCTCGTAGAGGACGTCGAACAGCGTGCCGTGACTCAGCGCCTGCGCCGCGAAGTGCGTACGCGAGAAGCCCTCCTCGGACCGAACGTCGCCGCCGGGGAACTTCGTCGGCCCCTGCGCCGGCGGGTACAGGTGCGCGAACGTCGCGAGGAGCGCATCACGGAGCTCGAGCGCAAACTGCGGAACGTCGCCCTGCACCTGCACCGTCGCGCCCCCCGGGAAGGCCGCGGTAAGCCCCCCCACGATGGGGCACGCCTCTTCCGGCGGGCCGGGCTGGCACACCTGGACAACGTCGCAGTCCCAGGAGCCATCCGGGTACCAGATGCAGTCGTCTTCGTTCCAACAGATGTCGTCGCCCGGAGCGACGGCAACACACGCCGGGTCGAACTGCGTGACGTACTGGGCGAGCGCCGCCGCGTAAGCCTGCACCTCGGTGGGATCCCAGACCACCGCGAGCTTGCTCTCACCGTGCGCCTGCAGCGCCGCCTCGGCCTTCCCGGCCGCGACGCCGAGCTGCGTCAGTCCACCGTCGCTCTGCAAGCGAACTTGCAGCGTCGGCCGAAACTCGATGTGTACGTTCTGAAGGATCTTGTACTCACCCCCCTGCTGCACGAGCTGCATCGACTCGTCGATCTCTCCGGGCAGCACCTTGGGGAACGTCGCCTCGACGATGCGGTTGACGTCCGAGGCCTGCCACGCATCGGCGAACATGTCGGTCGACGCGTGGGTGAGGCTCAGCGTCGCGACGCGCGCGTGCGCCTTCGAGCGCAGCTTCCCAATCCCCGAGACCTCGTGCGCGAAGACCGCGAGCACCGGGCGCTCGGGAACGTCGCCCATCGCGTGCACCGCTTCCGCCCACGTGTTGCCGATGGGCTTGCGTCCCGAGAACACCTGCACGTCGACCGGGTCCGCGATGAGCTTCTCGCGCTCCACGCGGGGGCCACCCGAGACCTCGTCGGCGATCGCGAGGAGGCCGACGTCGAGATCGATCGACTCGGGGAACCGGATCGTCTCCGCCACCAGCATGACGTCGCGCCGCGCCACCGAAGCCGGTTCGCTCCGCACGAGGATGTCGACCTCCTTGCCATCGATCGTGCCGGACACGATCCGACAGAGCCCGGCGTGGAGGTCGGCCTCGTCGCAGGTCAGCGCAAAGTCGAGCACCATCCCGTAGCCGGCTTCGACGTCGACCGCGACGGCGAGCTCGGTCGTCCGCGTCCACGGGATCCGACGGACCTGGAGCTCTCGTTTGCTCCCGAACACGACCCACTCCAGCGCCCCCGCCGCGAACGCGCTCTGCTGAAACCAGATCGCGTCGGTCGTGACGGCGTTGTGCGGGAGGTTGCCGTTGATGGTCTGTCCGATCGTCGCGTAGTCGAGCGACGCCGGCCACACGCCGCACGACATCCCGTCCACGAATCCCATCCGCGGCACGAAGCGCATCTCGGTCGAGACCGGGCTGCCACCTTGAAGCGCACAGCTATCGGGCGTGTCCTTCGAGACGAGGCCGGACCACTTGCAGGCGTTGCTGACAATCTGGACGGGCGCCTCCGTCTCGGCCTCCTTCTGCGGCACCTCGCCGACATCGGCGCAGGCGACCAGGGCCATCGCGGGGAGCAGTCTTTGGATGCGATTCATCCCCCGACCGAGAGCAGCCGGTGTGCCAACCACACGCGCGCGTCCATCGCCGCCGCGGGACGCTCTGTACAGTACGCGAACAGTCAGACGGACAGCACGAAGTCCAACGCCGCGCGCACCGCGGCGACCTGCGCGGCGTTGCAGATCTCGGGCGTCGCGCTCGGGCTGTCCGGGTAGACCTCGGTCGTCGTCGTGTACCGCGCGTCCGTCATGCCGGCGCACAGGCCGAGGTCGCCAAACGCGTACTCGATCACGCCGCGCTGCTTCACGTCGCTCCCGATGATCTGCCCGGCCTCGTCCGCCGGCGCGATGTGCGTGACCTTCTCCACCGCCTCGATGATCGCGGTCTGGAACGCGGGCTCGGGCGCCGCGGCATCGTCGACCAGGTAGAAGCCGTCGGGGATCGTGCCCGGCTCGAACGCCTTGCCGTCGCGCGCAGCGAGCGCGGGACGGAACTCGGTCTCGTCGGTGTCCGTCGTCTCGTGCAGATCGATGTGCATCGCGAAGTCGATCCCCGCGAGGTACGCCATGATCGCGCGACACTCCTCGGCCGGGCTGTCCTCGACGAACGAGCGGTTCGGATCCACGGCGAACGGGTTCCAGCGGTGGATGACCTCATAACCCCACGGGCTCACACACGGCGCGACGACGAGGTTCACCCGGTCGACGTACGCCTCCGCCGCCTCCGCGAGGAACGCGAGCGCCCCCTGCACCCCGCTGGTCTCGTACCCGTGCACGCCCCCGGTCACGAGCGCCCAAGGCCGCCCCGACGCGTGCGCCATCCGCACCGCGAGCTGCGGATACCGATCGGCGTCGACGCTCAACGCACCGTATCGCTGCACCTCGAACGGCCCCTTCAACGCATCGATCTTCACGAGCACCTCGTCGCGGTAGCTCCGCTGCACACTTCGCTCGGATCGCCAGCGGTCCTTCTCCACCTGCGTCCAGGGCACGCCGGGTGTGCCAATCGGGTGAAAGCGCTCGATCGCCGTCATCCGCGGGAGTCTACGTCCGCGCCCCCGTCGAATCGACTGCTCGATTTGTTCAGTCTTGACTGAACTAACTATCTTCGACGAACCTCAGACCCGTGGACGACGAGCTCGCCGCCTACGTCGAGGACGTCGCGCTGTTCTTCGAAGCCGGGGGCCTCCCGCGCATCGCCGGCCGCATCCTTGGCTTCCTCCTGGTCTGCGACCCGCCGTACCGCTCCGCCGCCGAGCTCGCCGAAGCGCTGGGCGCGAGCAAGGGCAGCATCAGCACCAGCCTCCGTCTCCTCCAAACCGGCGCGCTGATCGAGCGCGTCCCGCTCCCGGGTGAGCGCGCGACGTACTACCAAGTCGACTCGACCGGCTTCGAACGCCGCTTCGAAGCCATGACCTCGACGCTCGGCGCCTTCCTCCCCATCGCCGACCGCGGCCTCGCGCTCCTGAAAGGCGAGCCCGCCGAACGCCAACGCCCGCTCCGTGAGCTGCGCGCGCTCCACGCGTTCTTCCACGACGAGATGCCGCGCCTCCTCGCGAGCTGGCGCAAGAGCCGAAAGAAGTCCCGCCGATGATCGAAGTCGAAGACCTCGAGTTCACCTACCGCGGCGCCTCCGCCCCCGCGGTCCGCGGCGTCTCCTTCAACGTCGCCGACCAGGAGATCTTCGGCTTCCTCGGCCCCTCCGGCGCCGGCAAGTCGACCACGCAGAAGATCCTCATCGGCCTCCTCACCGGCTACCGCGGCCGCGTGCAGGTGCTCGGCCGCGAGACCGCCACGTGGGGCGCCGACTACTACGAGAACATCGGCGTGCAGTTCGAGCTGCCCAACCACCACCAACGCCTCACCGCGCTCGAGAACCTCGAGCACTTCGGCGGCCTCTACCGCGGCCCGATCGTCCCCCCGCGCGAAGTCCTCGGTTGGGTCGGCCTCGAAGACGCCGCCGACCAACGCGTCGCCGAGTTCAGCAAGGGCATGAAGATCCGCCTCAACCTCGCGCGGAGCCTCCTGCACAAACCCAAGCTGCTCTTCCTCGACGAACCCACCGGCGGCCTCGATCCGATCAACGCCAAACACGTCAAAGCGCTCGTCCGCCGGCTCCGCGACGAAGGCACGACCGTCTTCCTCACCACCCACGACATGGCCGTCGCCGAACAGATCTGCGACCGCGTCGCGTTCATCACCGCCGGACGAATCGCCGTCATCGACGCCCCCGAAGCCCTGAAGCGCCAACACGGCCAGCGCATCGTGCGCGTCACCTACGAAGGCGACGACAAAGAAGAAACCACCGCCGACTTCCCGCTCGACGGGCTCGGCGAAGACGACGCCTTCCGCGCCCTCCTCGCCCGCCCCATCCGCGCCATCCACTCGCAAGAGACGTCGCTCGACGAGGTCTTCATCGAGGTGACCGGCGAGAGGCTCGCGCCGTGAGGCTCCTGACCGCCGTCCGCACCGACGTCCGCCTGCAGGCGAGAAACCAGCTCTACGCGATTTCGATCGGCGTCGCCGCCCTTTGCAGCGGCGCCGTCGCGTGGCTCTCCTCCCCCGACACCCTCCAGCGCAGCGTCCCGATGGCGCTGCTGATGTTCGTCGGCGGCTCGACGCTCCTGTACGTGGTCGCGATGGTCATCCTCGAGCGCGCCGACGGCACCCTCACCGCCGTCCTCGTCTCCCCTTTACGCGACGCGGAGTACCTCGCGTCGAAGGCCATCACCCTCACCGCGCTCGCCACCCTCGAGGCCGCGCTGATCGCGCTCGGCACGCACCTCCTCGTCGACGACGCGCCCACCCCCAACGCCTTCCTCGCCGTCGGGGTCCTCACGCTCGGCGTCGTCCACGTGCTCGCGGGCATCGTGATCGTCGTGCGCTACGAACGCATCGTCGAAGCGCTCATCCCGATGGGTGTCATCGCCACGTTGATGCAACTCCCCGCGCTGTGGTTCGTCGGCGCGATCGATCACGTCGCGATCCTCGCGATTCCCACCGGCGCACCGACGATGTTCCTCCGCGCCGCCTACGTCGATCTCGAACCGTGGCAGTGGGCCTACGCCTTGGGCGGCACCACGCTGACCCTCGCGGTGCTCGCGTGGTGGAGCCTCGCCGCGTTCCGCACCCACGTCGCCGGGAGGGCCGGATGAGCGCCGCCACCTACTTTCGCGCGTTCGCGAGGAACGACGTCCGCCTCGTGCTCCGCGAGCGCATGGTCTTCCTCCTCCTGATCGTCTCGCTCGGGATGGGCGTCGGCGCGCGGTACCTCCTCCCCGTCCTCGACGAATCCCTCGCCGCCAACGGCGTCCTCCCGAGCGCAACGAACGCGCTCAGGTTTTCGGACACCTACGAGGTCTTCGTCGCGTTCATCGCGCTGTGGCAAGCTGGCTTGCTCCCGGGCACCGCGTTCGGGTTCGTGCTCATCGAAGAGAAGGAGGACGACACCCTCACCGTCCTCCGCGTCAGCCCCGCGCCGTTCTCGACCTTCCTGTGGTACCGCGTCGCCGTGCCGGCGACGATCGCGTTCGTCCTCGCGCTGGTCCTCGTCCCGCTCGCCGGCCACGCGCCGCTGCCGTTCGTGAAGCTCGTCCCGCTCGCGGCGAGCACCGCGCTCGTCGCGCCGCTGACGATGCTGCTCCTCGGATCCTTCGCGAACGATCGCGTGCAGGGCCTCGCGTTCACGAAGTTCGGCGGCGTCGCCGGCCTCACCATCCTCGTGGGGTGGTTCATCCCCGGCCCTTGGCAGTGGCTCCTCGCCGCGTTCCCGCCGTTCCTCACCTGCAAGGCGTTCTGGCTCGCGCGCGCGGACGATCCGAGGTGGTGGATCGCGGCGCTCGTCGCGTTCGTCCTGCACGCAGGGCTGCTCATGCTCGCGGTGCGGCGCCTCCGCTTCGACTGACAAGGATGTCGCGCTCCACGTCCGCGCGCCGCAGTCGCTCGAGGCTGCGCCACCGGCATCACTCCTGCACTTGGCCACGAAAGCATGATCCGCCTGTCCCTCCCGCTCCTCGCGCTCACGGCCCTCGCGTGCGGCCCCTCCTCCTCCTCGTCGAGCCCGAGCGCCGACGGCACCGTGCTCACGATCGAGGTCGATGGCGAGGACTTCGGCGCGGTCGACTTCTCGGCGTCCGTCTCCTCCACCACGGCCTCGACCTGGCGCCTCTCGATGGGTGGGATGCGTCCCCATGACCCCGACATCGCCGACGACGAGATGGGGATCTACGCGACATTCATCATCGACGACCTCTTCTCGCGACAGGCCGGCGACACGATCGTCGTCGACGCCGTCACGACCTTCGAGGCCCCCGAAGATCTCATGCGCGGGGGGCCCAAGAGCGTGACGTCGACCGGGCGCAGCGCCCACGACGCCGACGTGCGCAGCGCGTACGTCCAGGTCGGCTGCTACTGTGGTCCCGACCCGTGGTGGGCGCAGACGATCACCGCGACCCTCAGCGTCACCGCCGTCAGCGGCGGCCAGATCGAGGGTGAGATCGAGATGACCGCGGAGGGAGGCCTCCCGTACTACGACTTCGTGTTCCAGACGGAGAACCACGTCACCGAGATCAGCGGCACCTTCGTCGCCGACTAACCGCGACTACCTGCAGCTATCCGAACAGCGCGATAGGCTCCTCGCCGATCGGGTACAGCTGCGCCGCATCGCTGCCGTCGACGCCCGCCAGCCGACGCAGCGCGCCGTGCACGTGCTTCGGCTCGATGCGGATGCCGTTCGGGTCGCTCGCGAGCGTCGTCGGATTCACCGGGATCGGGACGTGCCCGTCGTCCGTCGAGCCGATGACCCGGTTCCCGGGGATGCCGGCACCGATGAACATCATGCTCGTGATCGACCAGTGGTCCTTGCCGTTGTCGCCGTTGTACCCCGGCGTGCGGCCGAAGTCGGACCCGACCGCGACGATGACCTTGTCCCCGACGCCCTGGCGCGCCGCCTCTTCCATGATGAAGTCCACGCCCTGAAGGAGCATCTGCATCCGCGGGACCGAACGGTTGTCGTGGTCACCGTGCGTGTCGAAGCCGCCGATGTTCAGGTTCGCGCTCACCGAGACCCCCGCGCGATAAGCGGCGATCGCGAGCTGCGCCTGACGCAGCAGCGGGTTGTTCGAGCCGTCGAGGTCCGGGAGGAACTCGGTGAGTCGTCGGATCTCGTTCTTGCCCTGTGTCGCGAGGAACAGCTGGTTCATCGAAGCGCGTCGGTTCGGGAGCCCCATGCGCTCGCGCTTCGCCGCAAGCCGCTCCTGCTGCGCGAGCTGGATGCGCTCCATCGTCGAGTCCAGGTGGTAGCTCCGTTCGCCGTCACCCGGGTCCGGGCGGTTCGGGTACGCGATGCGCCCGAGCGCACCCGTCGAACCGGTGCGCGTGGGCGCGACGAGCCCCTGCGTCAGGTCGTACCCACCGTTGCTGATGAACGCGAGCGGCTTCGTCGGCGCAAGCGAGCCTGCAAGCAGCGCGGCGAGCGACGGATAACCTTCCGCGAGGCGGCCGCTCCAGATGTGGCGCGAGCCCGAGTCGTGCCCGTTGGTCGCGGTGTCGAGTCCGTTGATGATGGTCAGTCGCTGGTAATACTTGTCGAAGAACTCTTGGTTCCCCGGCGCCGGCGCGTAGCTGATGTTCCCGGCCTGCCCGATCTGATCGCGCAGGTAGTGGTTCATCGGATCCGGATCGTCTTCACTCGTCGCACCCTTCGGGTCACAGAGGCTCGTCGGATCCCAGCCTCCCCCGGCGTTCACGAAGATCCAGAAGCGTCCCTCGTAGGGCTCCGCCCGGGCCGTGCGCGCCGCCAACGGCGACACGAGCGACAGTCCCGCGAATCCAGCTGCTTTCAAGAAGTCTCGGCGTTGCATTTTCGATGGGCTCCTAGTGCTCACTCGTAGAGGAAGTCGTAGTCGGACAGCAGGTAGGTCACGACGGCCATCCAGGCGCGCATCGTGTAGTCCTCGTCGCGTCGCACGCGTCGCTCCTCCGGCAGGTCTTCGCCGGTGATCGGGTCGCGCTCCGCACGGCAGTTCCAGCTGTCGCGGTCGATCGTCTCGTCGATGACGCCCGCGCGACCTTCGCGCCAGGTGTCGACGAACAACGCGTAGGTCCGCTCGAGCTCCACCGAAGAGACCTCCTCGCCGAGGATGTGCTGGTGCAGGTGCCGAATGTTGTCCTTGATGCGTTCGACGGCGCCCGGCACCTCGAACCCATTGTCGTCCTCGGGCACGAAGCTCATCTCCACGTGCGGGAAGAGGCGGCGGTCGGCCGCGTCGTGTGTGAAGTCCTGCGGCACCGCGAGGCACGACATCTCGTTCGCCATGCGCGTGGCGATGCTCGCCATGACGCCGTTCGGCTCGGTGATGCGCTTGGTGATCTGGTTCGAGTCGATGCCCCCGTAGAAGATCATCATCTCGTTCGTCGACAGCAGCTGCCGTCGCCCATTGCGCTCCCACGCGAACCCGAGGACGGCTTCGATCTTCCGGTCGAGCTGCTCCGGCGTCAGCAGGTGCGCGGAGCCCACGCTGTCGAGCTCACCGGCGCGGTCCGCGCCGCGGTAGTCCTTCGCCCGAACGTACGGCGACATCACGAGCGCCTTCACCATGACCTTGAAGTCGTGACCGCTGTCGATGAACTGCCGACGGATCGCCTTGAAGAGATCCTCCTGCGCCTCGAATGCCCGCAGCGTCGCGGTCTGCGAGGAGAGCGGCTCCTCACCGGTCAGCGCGCGGTACATCGTGTGAATCGCGGACGTCGCGAACCGATCGTCCGTCGCGATTTGCTGACCGAGCCAGCGGAGGCTCTGCGTCGAATCACCCGCGGGCACCGTCGTCTCGCCGAAGCCCGGGGGTCGCATGTCGGAGTGCCAACCGTTCTCGAGGACGCGGTAGCGACCGCGGTCGTCCCAGTTCTGGAACGCGCCGGCGACCGGATCGATCGTCGCGTGGCAGACGTTGCAGCCGGGGTTGTAGAGCGTCGGGTTGTGGTCCTGGATCTGGGTGGGGTCCACGGGCCGCTCCGCGAGCTTCAGCACGTCGGTCGCGAGGAAGAACTGATAAGTCATCCGCGCGCGGTGGCGGTTCACGTTGGTGTCCGTGGTCGGGAACCGGTTGAGGAACATGTGTGAAGTCAGCACGCCCGCGTGCGGGACGCCGGGCACGCGCGCCTCGAAGAACTCATCCGGGTTGTAGAGATCGATCTCGGTGCGGTCGACGTACGCGTAGTCACTCGCGCCGTACGTTCGCGCCGAGAACGAATTCATCATGATGTAGTCGGCGGTGACGATCTCGGTGAACGGCCGGTTGTTCCGTACGACGTGGGCGATGAGCTCGAGCGGCTCCCGCGCGACGCCGTAGTTGGCCAGCGAACGCAGCGTGTTGCGCCGACTCTCGTCCTCGTCGCTCTCGTAGAAGCGTCGCGTCGGGTAGTCCGTCGCGTCCAACAGGTCGACGGCGTCGTTGTTCCGAAGGTACCGGTCCGTGAGGAACTGGTCGTTGTAGATCTCCTTGAGCCGCTCGTAGAACGCCGGCTCGGTCATCATCCCGTCGAGCACCGCGCCGAGCGCCGCCTCGCCCCCGTCTTGGACGCGCGCGGTCTCGTCCGCCGTGGGGAGCCGCCCCACGAGGTTCAGCGCGACCTTGCGCAGGAGCGAGACGTCGTCCGCCATGACGACGCCTTCGAAGTACGTCTCGTCCGGCGCGTCCTCACACGCGACCGGCTCGTCCATGCGGCGCACCAGCTCCGCGATGGCTGCGTACTCGGGGCCGTCGGCCGCGATGCGCATGCCGCCTTCGTGCGGGATCTGGAGGGTCGGCTTCAGGAGGAGGATCGACGTGCCGTCGACCTCGAACGCCGCCACGTCCTGGACGATCTTCAGGTTCGCCTCCATGAAGCCGGTCTCGGCTTCACTGCGCAGGACGAACTTCGTCTGGTTCGCCGCGCCCTGGGCGTTGTGGCACTGGAAGCAGTTGCTCGACAGCGTCGGCCCCCACACCTCGGCGGCGAAGAACTTCTCGTCGGAGACACACCCTTCGTCGGGCGCGGCCGGATCACCCTTGGCGACACACCCCGTCGCAAGGACGACACCGATACCGAACCACAGAGATTGTCGCATGGAGTCTGGGACCCTGATCGTCATCAGGCGGACTCCGAAAGCAGATCGTGTGCCGACGCTCACGCAAGCTGACTTGCGCCCTCTCGATGTGGAACCCAGGGGGCGCCAGGCGACGCCCTCGCGCGGTTGGGGGGCGCTCGACCCCCGCTACAAGGTGCGCGACGCCCCGCGCACCCCGCAGCGCCGCCCATGCACTCACAGGTTGGACGTGTAAGGGCGACCGGGTGTGCCTCCGATCGCGAGGACACGAACGCTGGAGCCGGTCGTGACGAGCTTGCGCTTCACGTGCGGCGCGACGCGCGCGAAGTCGCCGGCGTTCAGGGTTCGTGACTCGCCGTCGGCTTCGAGGACCACCGAACCGGTGAGGATCACGTAGACCTCTTCTTGGCCGTCCTCGACGTGGTCGTGCTCGGGGTAGCCGGTGTTGCCGGGGTCCAGCTCGAGGACGTTCATGCCCCATGCGGTGACGCCGAGCGCCTCCCGCACGTGGCGAAATCGGATGCCCTCGATCGCGTGGGGCCCTTCGTAGGGCGCGCAGGATTCGAGGGACTTGACCGTGATGTCTTCCATGGCTCTATGGGTAACCGACGTGTCGGGGGGCCGGCTTGTACAAACGCGACCGACCGGGAACCGACGGGCGCGAGGTCTGGTGTCGAACGTCGACAGCGGTCGACGCATCCAAGCGGCGCGCTACCGAGCACCGGCTTCGGTCGAAGACGCGGTCGAGGCGTTCTGGGCCGGCCGTTGGTCGCTCGAAGCCGAGGCACCCCACACCTCCAGGCTCCTCGCGGACCCGAGCGTGCACTTCGTCTTCGAGGACGGCACCGGGCCCCAGGTCGGCGCACGGGTCGTCGGGGTGTGGACGCGCCTGTGGGAGCGCGAGCTCGCGGGCGTCGGACGGGTCCGCGGCATCAAGCTCCACCCGGGCGCGGTCCGGGCGTTCACCGAGCGCCCGGCGCACACGCTCACGGGTCTTATCGTCCCGCTCACGGAGCTGTTCGACGACGCCGAAGCGCTCCACGCCGAGCTCTCGGACGTCGACGACGACGAGGCCGCCTTCGCGCGCATCGAATCGTGGCTGCTGTCCCATCGCCGAGCGGACGACGAGGCCGGCGACGCCATCGCCCTGGTGCGGGCGATCTGCGAAGACCCGGAGCTGACCTCCGTCGACCAGCTCGCGCAGCAGACCGGCAACAGCGTACGCCAGCTCCAGCGGCTGTTCCGGACCCACGTCGGCGCCACGCCCAAGTGGGTCATCCGGGTGAACCGCCTGCAGGAGGTCGCGCTGCGGCTCGAGCGCGGGGACGACCGCACCCTCGCCGACCTCGCGGCGGCCCTCGGCTACACCGACCAGGCGCACCTCGCGCGTGACTTCAAGGCGATCGTGGGCGAGCCACCGAGTCAATTCCTACTCAGTTACAACTCATCCGAAACTCATGACTGTCCGCCGTGATCGCGGAGGTACCGCGTGAGTTCCCGTCGCAGTCGAGCAGCTCCACCGGGTCGAGCTGACCGTACTCACCGACCTCCGCGAATCGCAGCGCGCACACGCCATCGATCGGCGCGTCGAACGTGAGCCACAGCGATCGCGTGAAGGCGTGGTGGCCGTAGGCCATCGTGAGCTGCGGGTACGCGGAGACGTCGAAGCCCGTGCCGCGGAAGGTGCCTTGCGCGCGCATCGCCGCCGCGAACCCCGCGCCGACCGAACCGGCCCAGTGGAACTGATCGATCGCGATGTCACCGTCCGTGAAGGTCAGCCGATCACACATGTTCGGCGTGAGCGCGCACGGCAGATACAGGTCCTGATCCTGGAAGCAGTTCTTTTCGCGGCAGTGCGTGAGCGCCAGCGCGCCGTACGTCGAAACCGGCCCGTCGATCGTCATCGTCGGATCGTCGGTCGGCAGCGACGTCGTTAGTTGCACCGACGTGCCGTCGGCCGCCGGCTGCGTCACCGTGACGTGGTACCGCTCCGTCGCGTCGTCCAGTCGCGTCCCACGCTCGGCGGACACGGTGCCGGCCGAAAGGTCCGGCCCCGACGGTAGACACATCGGCAGGAAGATCGCTTCGTCCGTCGCTTCCGTCGGGAGCGGGAACGTCCCGGCCGGGAGCGTCGCCTCCCCGCGGCGCGCGTAGACGTCCTCGATGGGCTCGTGCTGCGCGGCGAACCTGCACAACGTCAGCCCGGACGGCACCACCAACGCTCCGGTCCACGCGCCGTCGCCGACGTAGTCCTCGGCGGGCGGACACGTCGACGGGCCCGCGTCGCGCCGCGGGCCGCCGTCCCGCGCGGGCCCGGCGTCGCGCGCCGGTCCGGCGTCGCGATTCACTCCGCCGTCAGTGCCTCCGTCGCGGACCGTCCCCGCGTCGCGCCCGGGCGTCACGTCCGGCTCGGTGCCGGCGCACGCGACCAACAGCAGGGCCGCGCCCATCCACCATCGCCTCATGGTTCCTTCCTACCTCCTCCAACCCGCGATCGGCCCCCTCGAATTTTCGAGGTGCGCCGTGCTCCTGGGCCACGTACGCTCTGCGCCGTGCGACGCGCCCTCCTCTTCGCGAGCCTCCTCGCCGCCTCCGCGTGCACGGCGATGGGCGCCAACCCGCGGGGGGCGCGCCTCGCGAAGATGCAAGAAGGCCTGCGCTGGAACGGCGACGGGTTCATGGACCTCCTCCCGCGCCGCGACCCCAGCATCGGCGCGCTCCTCTCGCGGTTCCTCGGAGGCGGCGGGAGCAAGTTCGCTTCACCCACCGCCGAGATCCCGATCGTCCCCCGTACCCGCGCTTCGTTCGCGAAGGCTCCGCAACGTGGCTTGCGCATCACCTGGCTCGGGCACTCCACGCTCCTGATCGAGATCGACGGCAAGACGATCCTCACCGACCCCGTCTGGGGCGAGCGCGCGTCCCCCGCGACGTGGGCGGGACCCCAGCGCTTCCACCCACCGCCCCTCCCCTTCGAGGAGCTCCCGAAGATCGACGCCGTCGTGATTTCCCACGACCACTACGACCACCTCGACTACCCGACGATCCTCCGCTTCGTCGAAACCGACGTCCCGTTCTACGTGCCGCTCGGCGTCGGCGCGCACCTCGAGCTGTGGGGCATCCCGCCGGACCGCATCCACGAACACGACTGGTGGGACGTCGCCGAGCTCGGCCGACACCGCATCGTCTCCGTCCCATCGCGCCACTTCTCCGGGCGCTCCCTCGCCGACCGCGACCAGACGCTCTGGACCGGCTGGGTCATCACCGGCCCGCGCCGCCGCGTGTACTTCTCCGGCGACACCTCGTTCTTTCCGGCGATGGCCGAAATAGGTCGGCGCTACGGTCCGTTCGACGCGACGATGATCGAGTCCGGCGCCTACAACCAACTCTGGTCCGACGTACACGTCGGTCCCGAGCAAGCCGTCGAGGCGCACCAGCTCCTCCGCGGGAAGGTCCTCATCCCCGTGCACTGGGGGACATTCGATCTCGCGCTGCACGGATGGACCGAGCCGATCGAGCGCGTGCTCGCGGCCGCGAAGAAGGCGAAGGTCGTGGTCCTCACGCCCCGCCCCGGGCAATCCTTCGAGCCGGGCGTCGACAAACCGCCGGCGCGCTGGTGGCCCGAGGTGGAGTGGAGCCCCGCCGACCAGGAACCCGTGCGCGCGACGGCGCGCAACCGCCGCATCCCGGCGGTCCGCTTCGGCACGCCGCCAAAGAGCTTCCCTTCGTGGCCCTGAACCGTTGCGCGCCGTCGTCGCGCAAGAAAGATTGAGTCGTGCACGGCGCTTCACTCGTCGTCGATCTCGGCCTCGTCCTCGCCGTCGCGGCGCTGATGAGTGTCGTCACCCGTTGGCTACGGCAGCCGACGATCCTCGGCTATCTCTTCGCCGGACTGATCGTCGGCCCGTACATCCCGATCCCGATCTTCGCCGACCCGCACCGCATCGAGACCCTCGCCGAGCTCGGCGTCGTGCTCGTCATGTTCGCCGTCGGCCTCGAGTTCCGCATCGAGACGCTGCTGCGCGTGCTCCCGACCTCCGGCCTGACCGGCGTGGTGGAGGTCGGCTTCATGGTCTGGTGCGGCTTCACACTCGGGCAGCTCCTCGGCTGGACGATCGTCGCGTCGGTGTTCCTCGGCGCGAGCATCGCGATCTCCAGCACGATGGTGGTGAGCAAGGTCTTCGCCCAATCCAAAGTGCCAGGGGCGGTGAAGTCCCACGTGTTGGGGGTGCTCGTCGTGCAGGACGTCCTCGCGATCGTTCTGATCGCCGTGACGACCGGCGTCGCCGCGGGCGGCGGCCTCGGCCCGAAGGACCTCCTCCTCACGCTCGGCCGCCTCGGGGGGCTGCTCTTCGTGCTCGTCGTCGCGGGGCTGTTCGTCGTGCCTCCGATCGTCCGGCGCGTCGCGAGCTTCGCGAGCAAGGAGATCCTGGTCGTCGTCGCGCTCGGCCTCTGCTTCGCGCTCGCGATCATCGCGGAGCACGCCGGTTACTCGGTCGCGCTCGGCGCGTTCATCGGCGGCATCCTCGTCGCCGAGTCGGGTCACGGCCACGACGTGGAGCACGTCATCGAACCGATGCGCGACGTCTTCGCCGCGTTGTTCTTCGTCTCGATCGGGATGACCGTCGATCCGCGCCAAGCGCTCCAATACATCGACGTCTCACTCATCGTCTTCGCGCTCGTCATCGGCGGGCAGCTGTTCATCATCATGTTCGTCGGACTCGCGTCGGGGAGCGGATTCAGACGTTCGATCGTCGCCGCGCTCTCCCTCGGACAGATCGGTGAGTTTGCCTTCATCATCGCCGGCATCGGGCGCGCCGCTGGCGTCGTCCCCGACATGCTCCAGCCGGTGCTCGTCACCGTCGCGGTGTTGACGGCGTTCACGACGCCGATGGTCGTGAACAACGCCGAGCGCATCGCGGATCGCCTGGAGGCCCACCTCCCGCGGCGCCTCTTCGTGCTCCTTCAGCTCTACGAGACGTGGCGCGAGTGGCTCGGGCGACGACGCTCCGCCGCGGGGCGCGCCTTCCTCGTGCGCACGCTCCGGGCGATCGCGCTCGACGCCATCGCGCTGATCGTCTTCCTGACGTTCGTGCTCGCGTGGCGACCGGACCTGCTGGCCTGGGCGAGCTCACTCGTCGGGCCTTCGCGGGGACCGTGGTTGGTCACCGCGGGGGTCCTCGGCGTCGCGCTCCCGATCCTCCTCGCGTTGATCAGCACGTCGACGCGCCTGTCACGTCACCTCGCGCAGGAGCTCCTGCCGGCGGACCAGCGAACCTCCGAGACGGCCAAGGTCGTCGTGCGACTCCTGCGGGGTATCGTCCACCTCCTGGTGCTCCTCGGCGTCGGCGTCCCGGCGGTCGCGGTGCTTCGTCCGGTGCTCGGTGCGCCGCTCGCCGCCCCGCTCCTCGCCGCGGCGGTGTTGGCGTTCATGGCCTACCTCTGGCGTGCGTCGTCGGTGGCCGAGCACGAGCTCGCGTCCGGGACGGAGCGGATCGCCGCGGCGTTCGTGGACCGGACGGGCCAACCCCCTGCCCCCAAGCTCCCGGCGCTCGAGCGCATCACTTCGTTGACCGTCGCGGCGTCCGACGGCGCTGTCGGCCGCACGCTCGCGGACCTCGACCTGCGGCGGCGCACCGGCGCCACGGTGATATCGATCCTCCGCGCCGACGACGAGCGTGTGTTGCCCACGGGCCACGAGGTCCTGCGCGCTGGCGACGTCCTGGGCATCGCGGGCGACGACGACGCGTTCGCGGCGGCCAAGAAACTGCTCGAAGATACGCCGACGACGCACCCGCCCGAGTAGTGATACCGTCCGCCCCTCACGTCGATGAGCCTCACCGTCCTCGCTGCGCTGCTCGTCTCGTCGGCGCCACCTCCGATCTTCGACGACCCACGTGATCCGTGGACGCTCCTCGATCGTCGGCTGATCAACCGCGAGCTCTTCACGCAGATCCGCGCGCCGGGGCAGCACTTTCGCTTCGGCAACGACCTCGACTGGCTCGCGCTCGCGGCGGACGCGAGCGTCGGTACACAGCAGACCGGCGGCATCAACCCGCAGAGTCGCTACCACGGGTACTTCCTCTTCGACGGGTTCCTCGCGGTGCAGCCGCTCGACTTCGTCGACGTGAACGTCGAGGTCCTCGTCGCGAACCCCTCCGCGAGCGACGGCTTTCGGTTGTCTTCGCAGATCTCCGCGGGTGTCAGCGTGCACCTGCACTACGACGAGTGGGTCATCGACGGTGTCCCGCTCGACATCGACGGTATCGGCGTCGACCTCGGCCCGGTGACCCTCGGCCAGGGTTTGCTGCTGGAGCGCATCCCGTTGGAGGGGCAGATCCTCAGCATCGGGTACGACGGTTTCTATTTCCGCCACCTCTTCGGCGGGCGGGTGTTCTGGAGCGACGACGACCTCATCACCTTCGCGCTCGGCGCGCTCGACGGGCGGCTGGAGCTCAACTTCGCGCGCTGGCAGTTCACGACGACCGACGTGAACCCCGCGGCGCACTACCTCACGGCTTCGTTCAACTGGCCCCTCACGGAGTGGGCGGGGGTCTCGGCGGAGTACGGTGCGCGGCTGCGCAACTCACTCGAGACGGCGGGGATGATCCGCTTCGACGCCGCGTTCGGCGACATCTGGGGCGCCGGTTTCCACGTCGGTTACCAAGCGCGTTACTACGGTCGTGGGTTCAGCCCGCGCACGACCGCCGAGGTCCCCACGTTGGTGTTCAGCACGCCCGAGCGTGAGAACACGTACGTCACGAACAGCTATGAGTTCTTCGACTTCGGTCCGCTGTTCGACCAGTGGGCGCACACGTTGATGGGTGAGGTGCGCATCCCGGTCGTCGACTACCTCTACGTGACGGGGACGACGGAGATCCTGCTCCGCTCGCTCGACAACCCGCGCGGCGAGGACCGCGTCACTTACGTGCAGGGGCACCGCGCGCCCGGGCAGTGGGTCGAGGTCTACTACCGCTTCGGGGTGGAGGTCCGGCCGTGGCCGGAGCTGCCGCACCGGATCAACGCGTTCATCACCAACAAACAGGTCGCGAGTGATCAGTTCCTGACCGACCCCGTGCGTCGGCGGTTCGAGCCGGGTGATTATGTGGTGGTGGAAGCGGAGGTGTTCTTGTGAAGCGCGCCGTCCTGCTGCTCGCGTTGCTCGCGGCGTGTCGTCCGGAGGCGACACGCGCGCCGCTCCCGGGGCGGGTGAAGCTCGTGTTGGAGCCGGCGCCGAACCTCGTCGTCACGCACCCGGTGCGGCTCGCGGTCGTGTGGGTCACGAGCGAGGTGAGCGACGCCGGGGAGCCGTCGACGGGGTACGTCGTGACGCTCGACCAGGTCGTCACGAGCACCACGATCACGCTCGACGTCGTCGCGCCGCCCGCCGACCAGATCGATCTGCTGTCCCCGAAGGAGGCGATCGGCTTCGGCTTCAACGGTAACTTCCCGACGCGCGGTAACGCCTACCGCCCGCGCTTCGTGGTCTACGAGGACCTCGACGACAGCGGCAGCTTCGACGCCCGCAGCCTCGAGGACGGCGGCCCGGACCGAGTGATCGGCGCAGACTCGTCCTTCAACGCGTTCGTCGCCTACGTCTTCGACATCGAGTCGATCCTCTCCCAGATGTCGTCGGAGCAGTTCGCGCTGTACGAGACCGCGACCAACGGGCGCTTCACCGCGTTCGTCGGCGTCGTCGGCACGTTGGACGACCTCGCGATCGCGGCGGCGCGCGAGGCATCGATCGTTGTGAGCGACTCGGACGTCCCTTCCGCGAGTGTGCGGTGCCGCCATCAAATCTTCGGAACACAGGCGTCGCCGATCGACGTCTCGGTGACGGTGAACCCGCCCCTGGATCCGCTGGTCGTCTGCGGGACCACCGCGACGGAGTGCGCGGGCGCCCCCCTGATGAGCCTCCCTCCGCCCGTCGTCGTCGACGAGGACGAAGAGCCCCTCGGGGGGATCACGTGCCGCCGCAACGCGCAGCTCGAGATGCTGACGTTCCACTCCCAGCGCGTCCGCTGCGACGGCTGCGGCTGCTACGTCGACGAGACGGCGCGTGCCTTCGCAACCACGGCGACGTCGGCGCCCACGTGGTGGCCGTGTCCGGATCCGATCGGCTACTGCCTGGAGGGCCCGGTGGCCGCGTTCACGTCGACGTGCGCGGTGGCGAGGTAGCGCTCACCGAACGCGCAGACGCCTCCCGGAAACCCGGTGGCCGCGTTCACGTGGACGTGCGCGGTGGCGAGGTAGCGCTCACCGACCGCGCAACCGACGGCCGGGGACCTCCTCCACGAAGATCGGCCCGGCGTCGCGCCACCCCTTTCGCAGGAGCCAAACGCCAGGCGGCCCACCGATGCGAACCTCATCCGTCGTGACCCACCCTCCATTCTCGAATCCGTCGAACCAGCGCGCCGACGAGTAGGGATCGATCCAGCGCCTAGGCAACGTATGGCCACCCCGCGCCGCGTGTTTGCGGGCGTTCAGCAGGACGTAGGCGATCGCGTGCCGCGCCTCCCGCGGCGACCGAAGCACGTGTGTGTGGTACCGGTCCGAGAACACCTGCCCCCGCCGCTTCAGCGCGGTGTTGAGACGACGCGCCAGGCGAACCTGCATCCCCTTCATCGCGCGCATCAGTGAGCGCCGGTCCCGAGGTTCCACCAGCAGGTGCAGGTGATTCTTCTGCACGGAAAAGTGCACGAGGCGGCACGCGAAGCGCTCGCTACCGTCCCGCAGCGCCTGCTTGATCGGCTGAAAGCGCCGCTTGCTCCGCAGGTTCCCCACGGCCCGAGAGACCCGGAGCGTCACGTGAACGGGCGCTCCCTTGGGGATCGACTCGCGCCGACGATGCTCGACGTTCCGTCGACCTCGGCCCTTCTTCCGACCCGCGTTCTTCCGAGCACCACCGTGCCCGAACGGGAATCTCAGTACGCCCTGCACTCTTGAATAAGGCTAACATCTTATCTTCAAGGGAACAACCCACGACTTTTCGAACTCGACAGTAGGAGGACGGACCCGATGGACGTTGCCCCCCTCGGCAAAGACTTGGCGGGAAGTCCGATCGAATGAGAACCGACTCGAGCTCGACACCGAGCGGGGGCGACCTCGGGTGAAAGCGACGGAAGGCTCTCGCGCCAGAAACGCGCTCTCACGCTCAGCGCAACGAGCGCCGACCGCGTCGTTGGAGCGAACGATGGCCAGACACAAAAGCAGCCATCGGGGCCGCCAAGAACCGAAAGTCGCCGCGAGCGCACACAACCGCGAGGCCACCTCGCCAGCGCATCGAGTCCAGGGGCCGGCTATTCAGCGAACGCGCCCCCAGAAGCGCCAACTACCTGCGACACTTTCGAGCGAGCTCTGCCCCGCAAAGCACGCGCGCCAACGCTCGCCCGGCCCCCCACGCACCAACCGCGATCGGCGAGGCGCACACGCGAGTCGGCGCACCTCGCCCCCACAACGCGGCGCGCCCCACCGGCGCACGGCCTCATCCCAAGCCCTACCCACTCACCAGCCCGCGTTCAGATTCGGATCGAACGGAATGCGCCCCAAGAAGCGCCAACTACATGCGACACTTTCGAGCGAGCTCTGCCCCGCAAAGCACGCGCGCCAACGCTCGCCCGGACCCCAACACCCCAACCGCGACCGGCAAGGCGTACACGCGAGTCGGCGCACCTCGCCCCCCAACGCGGCACGCCCCACCGTTTCGGCGCACGGCCTCACCCCAAGCCTCTCCCGCTCACCAGCCCGCGATCGAATTCAATTCGAACGAGCACCCGCCACCGCCGGCGCACCGTTCTTCGGTCCGCGCTAAGGCGCCCGATGCTCGCCGGCGCACCATCCTTCCGTTCGCGCTTAGGCAACCCTAAGGCTGCCCGAAGTCCCACTTCGACCGATCCACCGTCGCCGCCAGCGCCTCCGCATCGGCCTCCACCGCGTCCTGCTGGTGCTCCCGCCCCTCCACGAACGCCACGAAGTCGAACTGCCGCGCGGCCCCGTCCCCCTCGTCCCGGAACACCCGCGCGATCTCGTTCGCCGGCAGCGTCAAGCGCCCCGCGATCCGCGACAGCGGAAGCTCCAGTCCCGGCTCGCCGTCGTGGGCGCGGTAGCTTCGCCAGACCAGCTCCGTGCAGACCACGGCGTGGTCGGTCGCGAAGTCGAAGTCGAAGTCGTACGGGCGCCCGAGTAGCGACAGCGCCCTAACGATCGCCTTCGCCTTGTCGACCGGGCGCAGCCGCGGGCGCAGCGCCGCGACGTAGTCCCCGGCCGCGTGGTGCATGTCGCTGACCACGACGCCCTCCGAGACCGCCTCGACGATCGGCTGGTCGTCGAGCAAGCGCCACACCCGGACGAAACGCGTCTCCAGGAAGCTCGAGAAGGTCCCGGCGTGCCCCAACGAAGCGACGTACGCCCTCACCTCCGGGTCCTCGTCGAACGCCTCGGCGATCTGCGCGCGCGTCCCCGCGTACACCATGGCGTGCGGCCAAAAGCCCGGGAGGCCGATGTTCGACAGGTACCAGTTCTTCCGCGCGAGCATCACGTCGCCCGGGCGGAGCTTCGTCTGCAACTTGGCTTGCAGCGCGTCGTCCACGAGGTAGTGCCCGGCCCGGCGCACCCGCGTGTCGCCCATCCACTCCGCGACCTCCTTCTGCACGGGGAACGCGAAGTGTTTCACCTTCCGCTGAATCGGCGCGAAGTCACTCGTCACCGAGTCGAAGGCCACCGCGACCTTCGGGTGCTCCGCGAGGCGTTCGAGCCGGGCCGTGACGTCCGTCCACAGCGCGTCGAACCCCGCCGCGCGCACCTCGCGATCTACCTCGTGTAGCGTCGCGAGGTACGCCATGTACTTCTTGCCCGCGACGATGCGCGAGTAGTCGCTCACGCCGAGCAGCTCCTCCTTCGCCGTCGAGTAGCTGTCGCCCGGCAAGTCGTGTTGCGGACGCGGGAGGTCGAGGAACTTCTCGACGCTCGCGTTCTTCGACACCGCCGACTCCAACAACAACGTCCGCTCGAACAGCGCGAGCTCCGCCGCGAACGTCAGCAGGAACGAGAGCGTGTGCCGCGTCCGCTCCAACCTCGACAGGTCGAGCTTGTAGTAGTCCTCGTAGTAGCGCCGCACCTGGTCGAGCGCGAACGACGCGTGCACGTAGCCCGCCCAAGCGTCGGCGACGACCTTCTCCGCGTCCGCCGACAGCACCCCCTCCACGGGGACACTCGCAGCGATCGTCCCGCCGGCGTCGTCGAGCGTGTGCGCGAGCGCCGCGACCTGCTTCACGTCGTCCCGGAAGACCCGCAGGAAGTCGGCGTGGTCGCGCGTCGCGAGGGGCGTCGGGGTCGACGCCCACCAGACGCCGAGTCGCAGCACCGCCGCCAGGAACGCGAGGAGCGTGAAGAAGACGAACCGCTTGGTCTTCGGCGAGCGCTGTGTGGCGGTCAGGGAGCTCCCGGCCGCGAGCAACGCCAACCCGAGGACACCGACGACGAGGAGCGCGCCGAGCGTCGTCGGGACCCACCGCGCACCGGCGTCCGCGATCCAGTACCCCCCCGCCGCGCCGATCCCCAAGGGGAGCGCGAGGGTGCCCGCGGTGTAGAGGCTCTCACCCAGGCGCCGCCGGTCCATCGGGGGCAGAGTACTCGAAAGCCGCAGCTCGACGCACCGTGTCGGACGGTCGGCGGACCCGTGAGCCGCCCCGCACGTATACTATGGCGTGAGTTTTGGCCGGGTTCTTCAAGCGATTCTTCGCGCGCCTGTTCGGCAAGAAGGCCGAACCGGATCCCGTGTCGCCGCAGGCCCCCGCCTTCAACGTGCCGGCGCCGCAGACACTCGTCGCGCGCATCAGCACCGTCGCCGAGAGCGACGAACGCAAGATGATCCGCCTCGCCGAGGAGAGCCTGCGCCGCGGCTTCCCGGAGCAAGCCGCCCTCGCCTATCGCAAGGCCGCCAAGCGCTTCGCCGACGAAGGCAAACACCTCAAACGCATCGCCGTCCTGCAGCAGCTCGCGAAGGTAAACCGTCGCGACCCGTCGCCCTACCTCGAGCTCATCGAGGTGTACGAGACGATCGACCGCAAACGCGACGCCGATCTCGCGCGCACGACGGCGGCCGCGATCTACCGCGAGCTCGGACAAGAGGCCGACGCCGTCCAGCTCGAAAGACAGGTTGCGCCGCGGAGCCTCGGCCGCGCCGTCTCCATGGCGCGCACACATTCACCGCCCGCCGAAGAGAGCGAAAACGAGATGCCGGGCGACGCCGTGATGGCGAACGGCAGCGCGCCGATCGCGAAGATCGACGTGCACCTCCCGCCGGTCGTCCCCGTCGACCTCGGCGCGCCCACGCCGGGCGGACCGGTGCCGGTGCCGAGCGAGCTGGCGCAACCGCCGCAGGAGCAGCAGCTGCTCACGCCCCAACAGATCGACGCCTCGGGTGCGATCGAGCTGTCGCTCGGCAGCCTCGACGCGCTCGACGCCCCACTGGAGATCGACGACGAAGAAGGCTTCGACTCGATCGCCGAACCGCCGCGACCCGGCGGACACTTCGACGACGCGTCGACCGATGCGCCGTCGCGACCGCCGGTGAACCTCCAAGGTTATCCACTGCAGCCGACGAACCCGTCCGGCGAGCCCAACGCGCTCGCGATCGACGACGCCACCACCGACAGCGACGGTGACCTCGGCGCGCAGACGATGGCCTACGAGTCGCTCGACCTCATCCGCGACGCCTCTGCGCCGACCCGCAGCTACAGCGCGATCGACGCCATCCAGGCCGCGGGCGGACAGACGCTCGCGATCAACCCGCTCCCCGGCCTGTCGAGCGACGACGAGGACGAGGACGACGAAGACGACTACGGCATGGATCCGCAGGCCCAGACGATCGCGATGTCGTCCGTGCCGCCGGGGATGTTGCCCGACGAGCCGTCGGACATCGGCGCGCAGACGATCGCGATGTCGGCGGTGACGCGTGATACGGGCGCGCAGACGATCGCGGTGTCCTCGATCCACGACCTCGAAGAGGACGATGAAGTCGACGAGGACGAAGACGACATCGCGGAGGGCGGCGCGCAGACGATCGCGATGTCCCCCGTGGACGCCGCAGCGCTCGCCGCGGCGACGCGTGACCCGGACGAGGCGACCACCTTCGGCGCGCTCGACGGCTCCGAGCCGCCGCCCCCCGCGCACACCCGACCGCTCCCCTCGCGGGCGCGGTTCAACATCCTCGACGCGGCGACGCAGATGGATGCGACGGGGGTGCCCAGCGCGGTGCTCGGCACGAAACACGAGGCGCGCGCGCGCGCGACGTCACGGGTGGAGAAGTCCAAGGACGAGCCGGCCGACCCGAGCCTGGCCGACGCGCTCAACAGCAAGATCGGTGGGTAGGGTCAGCTGCGGGGACGCGTAGTCGCGTCGACCTGCGCGTGGACGGTGGGCGTGACGACGTCGAAACCGATGCGCTCGACGGCGCGCTCCAGGCGCTTCTTCGAGACGCGGCGGGCGTGACCGACGAACAGCTCACCCGTCGCGAGATCCACCTTCGCCCAACGCACCCCCTTCACGCGACGCACGGTCCGCTGCAGGCGACGCAGCTTCTTGGCGGTCATCTGCAGGTGCAACCCGTCGAGGCGCAGGGTCGTCTGCCGGCGCGGGGCCGCCATCGCCGGGCCACCGAGGGCCATCAGGAACATCGCGATGAGGAGCGTGCCGATCGTCTTGCGCATGATGTGCGACATGTGTGGACTCATCTGTCGATGTCGTCAATTTTTTCTCGAACGACCGATGGAAAAGGACCCGCAAGTCGGTCAGGAATCACGGGGCGTGCGCTGGCTGGTGAAGAGAGCGCTGCTCGCATTCTTTCCGGAGTCTGACGCGCTCCCCGGGATCGCGAGCATGGACGTCGACGGCTTCGTCGACCGTTACCGACGTGAAGCGTCGGGTTTGATGTGGCTCGGGATCGTGGCGGGCGCGGTCGTGTTCACGGTGACGCCGCTGTTCACGGTGTACCGACCCGTACCGTCGTTCTGGTTGTCTGCGGACACCCTCGACCGACACGCGGACCGCCTCGCGGGCCATCGGCTGTACCTCGTGCGGCAGCTGGTGTTCCTGCTGAAGATGGCCGGCGGCCTGTGCTGGGGCCAGCACGCGACGACGCGCGAGCGGCTCGCGCTCGAGCCCTACCCGGCCGACCCGCCGCGGTGGCGGACGACATGAGCCACACCGCCTATTCGGACGGCGACGTCGAGCTCGACGCGGACTTCGTCGTCGTCGGCAGCGGCGCCGGCGGCTCGGCCGCGGCGCTGACCCTCGCGCGCGGCGGGGCTTCGGTGGTGCTCGTCGAAGCCGGCGCGTGGCGCGACCCGGACCACTACCCCGTCTCGGTGTACGGCGCGATGCGCGACCTCATGGACGACTGGGGCAGCACCATCACGCGCGGGCGTGCGCTGTGGCCCGTCGTGCAGGCGAGCGCGGTAGGCGGGACGACGGTGATCAACTCGGCGATCTCCGTGACCACGCCCGGCGACATCTTCGCGCAGTGGCGCGACGACTACGGCGTCGGCGACGCCGAGTTCGAGCGCAACGTCCTCGAACACGAGACCCGGATCGAGTCGGAGCTGTCGGTGAACGAGGTGCCGCCGCCCTCGCTCGGGCGCTCCAACGAGCTCGCGATCCTCGCGGACGAACGGCTCGGTTACGGCGGCCACGTGATGCGCCGCTACGCGAAGGACTGTGAAGGCACCGGGCAGTGCCTGCAGGGGTGCAAGAAGGGTCGCAAGCAGAGCACGAACCTCGCGTGGATCCCGGAGGTGATGGAGCGCGGCGGACACGTCGTCTCGTGCGCGCCGGTCAAACGTGTTCGCTTCGAAGGGGGCCGCGCGGTCGGCGTGACGGGCCGCTTCAAGCACCCCTCGACGCGACGCCGCGGCGGGACCTTCGAGCTGCGCGCCAAGCGCGGCGTGGTCATCGCGGCCTCGGCGACGCACAGCCCCGCCCTGCTCCAGCGCTCCGGCGTGAAGCTCCCGGCGCTCGGCAAGTACTTCCGCGCGCACCCCGGCACGGGCGTGATGGGGCTCTACGACGAGGTCGTGGACATGAACATCGGCGCCACGCAGGGCTGGGCGAGCACGAAGTTTCGCGAGTCACCGGGGCTCAAGCTCGAGACGCTCTCCATCCCCCCGGAGCTCGTGGCGTCGCGTGTCGGCGGCGGCGGCAAGAAGCTCATGGCCCGCCTCGCCGAGTACCGGCACATGGCGATGTGGGTCCACGCGGTGCGCGCGGAGTCGACGGGCACGGTGTCGAACGGGATGTTCGACAAGCCGGTCGTGAAGTACACACTCGACCGCGCCGACATGGAGCGGCTGCGGCGCGGGATCCACTTCGTCGCGTCGATGCACTTCTCGGCCGGCGCGAAGCGCGTGGTGCCGTTCATCCACGGGTTCGCGTACGACATCGGACCGGACGAGCTCGACACACTCCTCGACGCGCCGCTCGAGCCGCGATCCTACGTGGCCATCCTGTCCCACTTGTTCGGGGGCTGCGCGATGGGGCGCGACCGTTCGAGCGGCGTGTGCGACGCGACGGGCAAGGTCTTCGACTGCGAGGGCCTGTACGTCGCGGACGCGTCGGTGATTCCGACGAACCTCGGCGTGAACCCGCAGCACACGATCATGGGCCTCGCTTCACACTTCGCGGAACGCTGGCTATAGAGGCCCGGCATGTCGTCGGACCACGCGCAGCTGATCCACAAATTCTACGAAGCGTTTGCGAACAAGGACGCCGAGACGATGGCGTCGTGTTACCGCGACGACGCGAAGTTCTCGGACCCGGTCTTCACGAACCTCGACGGTGCGGGCGCTCGCAACATGTGGCGGATGCTCGTCGAGCGCGGGAAGGATCTCGTCGTCACCCACTCCGACGTCGTTGCGAGCGAACGCATCGTCACCGCGCACTGGGAGGCGAAGTACACGTTCTCCGCGACCGGGCGCTTCGTGCACAACAAGATCGACGCGCGCTTCGAGATCGAGGACGGCCTCATCAAGGTGCACCGCGACACGTTCGACATGTGGGCGTGGACGCGCATGGCGCTCGGCCCCATGGGTGTGCTCCTCGGCTGGAGCCCGATCGTACAGAACAAGGTGCGCGGTCAGGCGATGAAGGGCCTCGCCGCGTTCACGAAGAAACGCGGATGAGATCGCGGGTGACGTCGGCGACCGTCGGCGCGCCGGCGAGCATCATCGCGAGGTCGAGCTCCTCCTTCAGCATCTCGAGCGCGCGCGACGCGCCCGCCTCACCGGCGTAGCCGAGGCCCCAGAGGATCGGTCGCCCGATCAACACCGCGCGCGCGCCGAAGGCGAGCGCCTTGAGGACGTCCGTACCGCGGCGGACGCCACCGTCCATGAAGACCTCCACGCGTCCCTCGACGGCGTCGACCACGCCGGGGAGCGCGTCGATGGTCGCGATGGAGGTGTCGAGCTGTCGGCCGCCGTGGTTCGAGACGACGATGCCCTGCACACCCGCTTCGGCGGCGCGCTTTGCGTCGTCCTCGCGGACGATCCCCTTGAGGACGATCGGCAGCGACGTCACCGAGCGCAGCCAGTCGAGGTCCTTCCACGAAAACGACGGATCGATCAGCGACGCGAAGTACGCCGACAGCCCCGAGTCGTTCGGCGGGGCCGCGACCTCGCCGTAGCCCTCCGCGACCATGTTCTCGACGGAGAGCCCCTCGGGGAGGTGGAAGCGATTGCGCACGTCGCGCTCGCGGGTGCCGAGCTTCGGGGCGTCGACGGTGATGACGAACGCCTTCGCCCCCGCCGCCTCCGCGCGCTCCATCAGCGCCTTCGTCGCGCCGCGGTCCCTGTAGATGTACTGCTGGAAGAACACCGGGCCATCGGCTTCGGCGCAGACCTCCTCGACGCGGGTGTTCGACAGCGAGCTGAGGATCATGACCGTGCCCGCGTTCGACGCGGCGCGCGCGGTCGCGAGCTCACCGTCGGCGCACGCCATCCGGTGGAACGCCGTCGGCGCGACAATCACCGGGAACGCGATCGGCAGGCCCAACGCGGTCGTCGCCAATGAACGCGTCGAGACGTCGACGAGCACGCGGTACATCAGCTCGATTCGATCGAACGCCGCGCGGTTGTTGCGCAGGGTGATCTCGTCGTGCGCGCCGCTGACGTAGTAGTCGAACGCGTTCTGCGCGAGCTTCTTCTTCGCGAGCGCTTCCAGCTCCAGCAGGTTGATCGGCTCGGTCACCCACCGAGCTTACACGCCGGTGATGACGCGCGCCTGTAGGATGTAGAGCTGGTCCTTCACGAACGCCCACTCCACGTCGACCGCGTGTCCCTGCCCCGGCTCGATGCGTTCGTGGAAGTCCTCCTCGATGGCGAGGATCGCGTCGCGCAGCAGCCCCTGCTGCTTCGGCGTGAGGAGTGACGTGTCCTGCCCGCCGAAGCCGGTCAGGACACGTTGGTCCCGCGCTCCGAGGGTGCCCTCTTCACAGTCACCGCCGGCCACGCCGCCGCCGAACTCGGGGGTGGCCTGGTAGCTCACCTCCCCGAAGCCCCCCGTCGCGCCGCGCGACACACCGACGCCGCTCACCGTTGGGTCGTCGATCGCGTGCTGCACGACGATGCTCGGCCACACGAGATCCAACGGAACGTTCGCGGCGAGGTTGCTCTCGACCGCGGAGGGGTTCCAGGCCGAAGCGATCACGTCGGCGATCGCCTCCAGGCGGCGCTTGGCGAGGGTGCGCTTCGGCTTCGCGGCGACGAGCACGGAGTCGTACTGACCGGCGCCGCTCTTGTTGGGGCGGTCCTCCGCGGTGAAGCTCGAACGGAAGATCCAGTCGTCGGTGTCCTTCAGATCCAGGGCGTCCGAGAGCTGGGCGAGCATGCGTTGCCCCAGCGCGGTGGGGTTGTTGCCGTCGAGCAACGCGCCCTTCAGCGCGGTCGCGGTGGTCTTCTTCAGGTTCTTCAGCTGCGTCGGGCGTTTCTTCGGATCGTCGAACCCAGCGCGCGCCGGCGCCGCGTCCCACAGCTCGAGGAGCGACTTCGATCCGACCTTCGCCTCGAGCAGCAACGAAGCCACGGAGAACGGCGGGACCGAGCCGCCGTCCGGGACCTTCACGCCGAGCGCCTTCAGACGCTCCGACTTCGCGAGGTCCACGAGCACCGCGCCCTTCTCCCCGCTCACCTGCCGCACCTGATCGATCGAGAAAGCGCCGAGCTTCGAAAACGACGCGGGTCCGCCGAGGTCGAGCGCGTCGTCGAGGTCCGGCGCGATGAGCTCGATGCTCCGGGTCTCGTGCTGGTCGGAGCGGTGCAGCGTGTGCTCCGCGATCCGCACGCGCTCGGCGGCGTCGTTCACGTCGAACACGTCGATCTCCAGGTTGAACCCCGGGCGAAGTGTGTCGATCTGCGCCGGCTTCACCAGACCCTCGTTCACCGCAGCGGAGAGCGGCTTGATCACGAAGCTCTCGGCGCGCGGGTCGACGTAGAAGCCGAGGTGCGGTCCGTCGCCCTTCGCCTTGTCGAAGAACGTCTCGATCGCCTCGTCGAGGTTCGGCAGCGCGATCGCGTTGATGCCGTGCCCCTTCGCGAACACCGCGGCGTGCGCGAGGCCCGGTCCGGCGTCCTTGGTGTCGAGCACGAGGCCGCCGTCGTACACGAGGTTCTTCTCGTCGGCGGAGCGCACGACGCACAGGTCGTCGACGGTCGGCGCGTAGCGCTTGAGCGCCTCAGGGGTCTTCGCGACGAGGATGCGTTTGTAGACGCGCGGCCCCGTGGAGTTCAGCACCCGCATCCCGCCGACGAAGCGGATCTGCTCGGCGCTGATGTCCGTCTTCATGTCGAGCGTGCGCAGGTGGTTCGACAGGCTGAGGAGGTGCTGCAGCGGCGACTCCTTCACGAGGTTGCCCGTGAAGTCCGGGTCGAGCTCGACGTCGATGGGCGAGAACCGAATCGCCGACTCCCGGCGCGCGAAGTAGATCGACATCGCGTCCGTCACTTCGGTCGCCGACGCAAAGACCTTCGTCATCAGCGCCCGGAGGTCCTCGACGGTTGTCTCGCCGGAGCCGATCAGGCGGTCGACCTCCTTCTCGAGCTTCGACAGGTCCTCGACCGGCGCCGTCTTCTTGCGTCCGCGGAGCGCGTCGTAGCCGCTCGCGTTGACGTTGCGGAGCGCGGAGCGGAGCGCGACGAGGGCCTCGCCGACGTCCGCCTCCCCCGAGAGCACGCGGTCGACGGAGGTGCCGATCAGCTCCGTCGCGAGCAGCTCGATGCGACGATCGAGGCGCCACAGCATCTGCCGTTCGTAGCCGTCGTCGAGCTCGAAGAACGCCTTCTTCAGCGCTTTGCGCGCGCGCCCGACCGCTTCGATCTGCGCCGTGGTGTCGCCCTTCTCCATCGCGGCGACGAGCCGCGCGACGTCGAGCTCGGCGCTCTTCGCGAAGAACATCGACCCACGCAGCTCACGCACCGTGGGCCGGTCGAGCACGATGGCCTGGTACGTCGTCGAGATCAGCGAGAGCGCCTTGAGGACGCCGACGAGCTTCGCGGTCTTGAGGCCGGGGAGATCCGTGTTCTTCTTGAAGTGCTTCGCGATCGCCTTCTTCAGGTCCTCGTGTTTCGTGATGCCGTCGAGGCCCGGCACCGTGTAGCCGAAGCGGCGCTCGACGCCGTCCAGGATCAAACGCGCCTTGTCGACGTCGCGCTCGAGCGCCGCATCGACGAGGTCGCGCATGATGAACGGGCGGTCCTCGACGTCGCCGCCCGTGAACGCGCGGTGTTTGACGTAGTGCTCGACCGCCGCCGGGGTGTTCGCGGAGTAGCTCTTGTGGATGGCGTCGTGGAAGTTGGCCGAAAAGCCCGCCCCCTCGGCGACGGGGTCGTACGCTACGCCGCGCCCCATGAACCCCGGCAACGATCCGACCGAGTTGCGCCCCTTGTAGATCCCGTTGACGGAGCCGGCGACCGCCCCGCCGATCGTCAGCCGCCCCAGCGCGTACAGCCGCTGCGGGGCGAGGCCGCGCCCCGAGTCGATCGACTGGGCGGCGAGGCGCTGCTCGAACGCGCTGACCGTGCCCGACGATCCGATGCGCCCCTGCGAGCGGCGCTCCGGGTCGGGCGTGAGGGACTGGTCCATCAGCGCTTCGCTGCGGCGCTTGGCTCGGAACTGAATGAGGGTGTCGGCGAGGATCTGCCCCGCGAGATTTTTGTCGTCGACCTGGAGCGGCCCGAGGAGCGAGTCGTTGCTCGCATCGTAGGGGAGCGCGGGGTTGGCTTGGATGGCCGCCGTCTGCTCGGCCGCGAACGTCGCGCGCTTGGCCGCGAGTTGGGTGAGCACGGAGGCGGTGCTCATCGGGTTCTTCGACCACGAGAAGTCGAACGGCTTGCCGTCGGTCAAAGACTGGCGCTCCGCGGCGTCGATCCACGCGAGGTCCTTGACGAGGTTCGTGAACACCCGGCGGCCCCGCTTGGGGAGCCGCGCTTCGAGCGCCTGCGCGTCGTACTTCGCGCGGAGCGCCGACAGCGCGTCACGGCGCAGGTTGACGTCGGGGCCACCCGCCTCCCCGCCCATCTCCTGCCCCGTCCCGATGCGCTCCTTGAGCTCGTCGACGCGCTCGAGGAGCTCGGTCTCGACCCCGGACGTGACCGCCTCGGCCTCCGACCGCGTCGGGACGGTCGGCCGCTGCCACGAGAGCGGCGCGTTGGGGCCCGGGCGCGGCATGCCTACATTATCGCGCGGAACCGCTGCGGGGTTCGTCCGTAGGGCGCCCAAATTTTTTTGGTGGAGGAAACCCGAGCGTTTCCTGTGACTTCCTGAACACGGACCCTGTGTGACGTGTTCTGTCACACAACAAATTGTCTCACCCCGCGATACATATCCCTGCAAGGTGGGAGCAAGTAAGTCTCCTACCGACAGTTGCACCGAACATTGCACCGAACGCTATCAGGCACGCCGAGGACGCACCGTCTGCTCAAGTGCCAGGAGGAACAGGGCTCAATCGCCCTGAGGAGACGAAGAAATGGCTTTCAGCACGACCACCGTCAAGACTCAAATCGGCGCCGCGAACCCCCAGTTCGAGAGCGCTCGCGCGGACAAGAGCGTCGCGACACTCACGTACAACAACCTCCGCGGCGGCTGGAGCGAGAAGGACACGGACGAGCTCGTCCGCGCCCCGCAGCTCCGTGACCGCGCCGTCACGCCCGGCGCCCGCCGCTGGTCGAAGGCCGAGGCCGCCGCGCTCCGCCCGCTCTACGTGAAGGCGGACGACATGCGCCAGAACGTGTCCATGGAGGTCACGGGCAAGAAGGAGCGCGCGGTCGACTTCACGTCCACGAAGTCGCGCGACTACTTCCTGCAGCAGATGGGCCGCTTCCACGCGACCGACGGCGCCCCGGGCTCCTCGAGCAAGCCGAGCCGCCCCAGCAGCAACGCCGGCCAGACCGCGCCGAGCGCCCCCGCCGCCCCGACCGCGCCGACCGCTCCGGTGGCCCCGTCGATTCCGGCCGGCGCCAAGACGCTGGACGACATCCGCTCGGCCAACAAGGCGATCGTCGCGCTCCTCGCGAAGGCGACCACGCTCGAGCCCGCCTCGAACAGCGAGACCCGCTGGACGCGTCAGATGCGTGAGGTCGTGACCTTCGCGTCCGAGGGCGGCCAGCCCGGCTCGCTCGAGCGCACGATGTCCGCGAACGGCATCTCCGACTCGATCGTCCAGGTGCTCCTGCAGGCCGCCCGCTACGGCGCGCACCGCAACCAGTCCACGTCGAACGGCGTCCTCGCGTTCGTCCCGACGGCGGCGAACCTCGCGAAGCTCGAGAAGGACCTCAACGGCATCTACGAGCGCCGCGCCGGCGACAAGGGCTACCTGACGCGTGACGAGATCGCTTCGGCGCGCTCCGACAGCTCGAACGCCGACGCGCTCCTGACCGGCACCCGGATGCAGCGCATCAACGACATCGACACGTCCGCCAACTTCCGCAGCGAAGCGGCGTTTGCGTCGAAGGTCGCCTACGCGATGGAGCTCCTCTACGACGGCGGTCGCCGCAGCATCAACGGCCCGCGCGACGTCGAGCGCCGCGCGTCGGCTCAGGAGGCCCAGGGCAACCAGGCGGAGGCCACGGCCATCCGCACGACGTACGCGGCGGTCAGCCGTTACCTGTCGCGCGGCCGTACGGCGGAGCGCGGCTTCATCTGCACCGACCAGCGTCAGGACGTGCACCGCGCGCTGATGCGCACCTTCGGCGGCGACCTCGACCGCACCGAGCGTTCGATCGACGCGCTCAACCCGCCCGCGTGAAGCGCTAGGCCTTTCACGCCACCTCCGCTACGCGGAGGCCCTAGGCACAGGCCTCGGACCGGTCGCTCTCGCGACCGGCCTCAGCCTAGCCCCACGCAAGCCTTGATCTGAACGAGCGCTCCTCGCCGCGTCGGCGAGGGGCGCTCTTTCTTTTGGGCGTCAGTCGAAGATCGCGCGGCACACGCGGCTCGCGACCGCGACGTCCCCTTCGAGCTCCAGCCGCCCGTCGACCAGCGCGGCCTTCATCGACGCCACGCCCTCGAACAGATCGACCCAGTCCAGACGATGCGCGCGGAGCGTCGCGTCGATCGGCGTCACCTCCCCGACGAGCCGCGCCCCGCTCCCCTCGATCTCGAAGAACCACAGCCCCGCCTCGACCGCTTCGATCGCGACGACCACGCGCCCCGGCATCGGCGCCGCGCCGAGCCGCGAACGCAGCACTTCGGCGAGCGCCCGCGTGACGTGTCGCTCGAGATCGAAGCCGCTCATTCCCTCGAAGTGCGGATGCCGAGCTGCCCCTTGGCGCCCTGGTCCAGGAGCTTCCCGAACGCCTTGAGCATCTTGTCCTCGCCCCACATCCGAGGCTCGTCCTGGGGCTCGAGCGGCTCGCTCCGGAGCACCTTCTCGAACGCCACCCGCTCGAACTCCAAGACGCAGTCCGCGGACTCGTCGAGCTCCTCGGTGAAGAACCCCGGGTTCGTGGAACCGAACCGCAGCGTCCAGGCCCCCTCGTCCTTCACGGCGATGCAGATGCTCCCCCGCAGCAGCTCGAACATCGTGCGGTTGTCGAAGATCGCGCGGGGGATCCGGTCCTCGAAGAAGGCGCGCGTCAGGCTCTTGTCGTCGTTGTCCGGCGCGTCGTCGTTCATGCGCCCCAGCCTACCTGAACTTGAACGTCGGGACCGCCTCGAAGGAGATCGACGCCGACATGTTCTGGCAGGTGCCGTCGGACGCCCGCGCGAGGTCGCCGGACTCACGCACGGCGTCGCCGAAGAGATCCGCGAAGTCCTGACCGAAGTTCGCGGCCGTCTCCAACAGGTCGATCAGCTCCACGATCGGCACACCGCCGGCCATGAGGCCGCTCTTCACGTGGCCCGCTTCGTCCAGCTCGAACCGAACCACGGCGTCCTCGAACGTGACCTCGTACAGCTGCGTGAAGACGAGCACCGGGAAGCGCAGGTTGAACGGCGCGGTCTCGAGTGTATCCGCGTCGACCATCGCGCCTTCCGTCGATCCCAGCGGGGGCTCGTCCGAAAGCCCGAGCGTCTGCCCGCCGAGGATGCGTCCGTCCGTGCCGAGCAGTGGGACGTCCTGCCCGCGCAGGATGTCGACCGTCGCCGTGCCGTCCTCCGCTATCGCGAGGTCCGCTACGATGAGCAGGCGCCCTTCGTCGACCGCGATCTGGAGGATCTCCTCCACCGCGTTCTCGCCCACGAGATCGATCAGCGGGAGCAGCGTCGCGAGCTGGTTGTCGACCCCCTCGGTGCCGTCCGGCGCGAGGAAGTCCTCCTTCTTACACGCGCGATCGTCGTTGGTGGTGCTGACGTAGCCGTCGAGGTTCATCCCCGCCGACACACCGTCCGCCTCCCGCTCGAACGACACCACGCTGAACACCGAAGACCGCGTCGGCCCCGGCTCGACCGCCGTCCCGCCGCACGCGGCGAGCCCGAACACCAACGTCCACGTGAAGCGCCTCATGCTTCGATCGCCCCCAGGCTGCGGTCGACGTGCCCGGCCTCCGCGCCGTACTCCGCCGCCGGAATCCCCATCGCGCGCACCAGCGACAACAACACCATCGTGGCGTTCTCGTTCGACGGCGAGCGGTAGTGCACGCCCTTCTTCAGCGCGCCGCACGCGTTGCCCGCGATGACGATCGGGTAGTCGTCGAGCGTGTGGTTTCGGCCCCAAGAGGTGTCGGACGTCGCGAGCACCGCGCAGCTGTCGAGCAGCGTGGCGTCGCCCTCCGGGATGCTCTTGAGGCGCGCGACGAAGTACGCGAGCTCCGTGGTGATCAGCTTGACGATGTCGTTCACCATCGGCTGCTCCCCCGGCTCGTCGTGGGTCAGGCGGTGGTGCCCCGCGGGCATCCCGGGGAACAGCACGTTGTTCACCGGGTACGTGAACCAGAACGAGAAGACCCGCGTCTGGTCACACGCGAGCGCCAACGCCAACACGTCCGCCATCGCCCGCGCGATCTCGGGCATCGGCGGCCGCCCGTCGACGTCCGGGAACGTCTCCGCCGGCCGATCCGGGAGCGCACACGATTCGAGCGAAGGGGGGTTCTCTTCGAGGCGCTGCAGGCGCCGCTCGAGATCGCGAATGCCCGTGAGGTGCTGATCGAGGCGCTGCTTGTCGTGCATCGACAGCCGCGCGTTCAAACGACCGACGTCGCCCATCACCGCGTCCAGCACGCTCCGGCGCAGCCTCAGCCGCGGGTCCGGCGTCGGGTCGTCACCCGGCAGCGTGAAGTTGCCGCCGAAGATGCGGTCGAAGAACCGGCGCGGCGAGGACTCCGGCGGGTTCTTGCTGTTCGGTCCGTTGAACGACAGCCCCGGCCCCGGCTTCGCGCCGAGCTCCAGGGAACGGAAGCGCGTCTCGCCGCCGATCTCCCGCGCGATGAACTGGTCGATGCTCGGCGTGGAGAACGTGTACTCCTCCCCGCCCTGCAGGATCAGCGGCGCGCCCGAGAAGATCCCGCCTGGGCCCGAGCCGTGCGGGATCGCGTTGCCGGTCTTCACCGACATCCCGCTGACGACGGAGATGTCGTCCTTCACGTCCGCGAGCGGCGAGAGCTGATCCGACAGCGTCCACTCCGTGCCCTCGCCCGTCGGCACCCACTGCGTGGGGAGCACACCGTTCCCCCAGAACCAGATCCCGAACCGCTTCGGCAGCGTCCCGTTCGCGAGCGCGGTGCCGTGGGTGTTCAACATGCACTCCAGCGCCGGCAACCCCACGGTCACCGTCGCGCCGCCGAGCGCGCCTTTGAGCAACGTGCGCCTGGACAGCTTCATCACTGCACCTCGACCTTCGCGAACCCGGGGCTCGTCACGATGTCGAACAGGAGCGCCTTGATCCGGTAGCCCTGCTCCTCGAACCGCTTGGACAGCGCCACGATCAGCTGCCCCTCGTCCGCCTGCTCCACGTGGGACGTCGCGTAGCGGTACAGCGTACGCGTCAGGCAGATGCCGACGTTTTCGTGCTCACGCACGACCTCGGCCATCTCCCACGCGTCCGTGAACGGCTTGCCGTCGAGGTCGCCGCTCGCGTCGATCAGCGCGCCGTTGTCCTTCTCACGCCACCGACCGAGGCCGTCGAAGTTCTCGAACCCCAGCCCGATCGGATCCATGAAGTTGTGGCACTGCGCGCAGCTCGGGTTCTCGAGGTGGATCTTGTTCCGCTCGCGCAGCGTCGGCGCGACCTCGGTCGGCTCCGGGAGCGCCGTGTTCACGTCCACGGGGGGCGGCGGAATCTCCTGGCACAGGAGCACCTTCCGCACGAACAACCCGCGCAGCACCGCGGACGACGCCGCCGGGTGCGACTGCAAGCCGAGGAACGACAGGTGCCCGAGCACCCCGCGCCGGCCCGAGGAGCGCGGCAGCGTCACCTTCGCGAAGCCCTCCCGCGAAGCGGCGGGGACGCTGTAGATCGAAGCGAGGTGCCGGTTCACGAACGTCTCGTTCGTGGTGATCAGCTCGCGGTAGTCGGCGTCCTTCTCGAAGACGATGTACTCGACCAGCCGCAACGTCTCCTCCCGCGCGAACCCGCCGACGTCCGTCGAAAAGTGAACGAACAGCGTCGGGTCCTTGGCGAGCGCGTCGAGCTCGTACAGCTCGTACATGTCCGTGAAGAACTGCCGCACGCCGTCGCGCGCGCGCTCGTCGTCGATCATCCGGCGCGCCTGCGCGGCGAGCCCCTCGGCGGTGCTCAACGCACCCGCGGCGGCGGCGTCGAGGAGCGCCTCGTCCGGCACCGTGTTCCACAGGAAGAACGACAGCCGCGACGCCATCTCCCAGTCGTCGTAGCGCCCGCTCTCGCCGAGCTCGACGCGGAAGAGGAAGTTCGGCGACTGGAGCAGCCCCGCGAGCGCGAACTCCAGCCCCGCGTAGAAGTCGTCGAGGGTCATCGCCGCTTCGTTCGCGACGGCGACCAGCGCGTCGCGCTCATCGGTCTCGAGCGGGCGACGCCACAGACGACGGCCGACCTGCTCCACGAACGCCGTCGTGCACGCGGCGTCGACGGTGCCCTGCGGCGTGCACGGCACGAGCGCGGCGCGACGCGTCTCGTCGTCCATGATCTGCGCGGCGATCGAGAAGGCGCCGTTTTCGTACTGCTCGACCCCCCACGCGGAGATCGTCGACTCCGACGCCCCGACCGACAGCAGCCCGGACGACGGCAGATCCGGCTCCAGCTGCGGCGGCAGCGCGAGGCCTTCGCCGAGCACGTCCGTGATCGCGGCGCGGTACTGCGTGGCCGTGAGGCGCGTCAGGTGCGCCTCGGCCGGCGCCACGTCCGGGAGCTCGGTGAGCACGATGGGCGGGTCTTCGGCCTTCTGCGAACACGCCGCGAGGACGGCGAGCGCGAGGGCCCAGGGGCGACGGTCCATGTGGGACATGAATACCACACCGGATCGGTGCGGCCATCGGTCGGTCGGTCATTCGCCCGAAGTGTCACCGAGGTCTGGAGCCAGTAATTCCAGCCGATTGCCGAACGGGTCGACGCCTTGTACCGCGCGCGGCGAGGACGGCGGCCTCCTCGAGCCGATCGAGCGCGGGCTTCGGCATCCCGCGGCTCAACACCACGAGGCGCGAGCCCGACCACGCTTCGGGCGCCCCCGCCAGCGGACGCGGCTCGAACACCGCGTGCTGCGCCGACTGCATCACCCAGCGCGCGCCGTCGGCCTCTACGATCCCCTTGATGCGGAGCAGCGAAAGGCCGTCGAGGCTCGTCACCATGCGGTGCCACAGCGCGAGCGCGTCGAGGCACACCGGGCTCGGCAGATCGATCGTCCGTCGGTCCACGGCCGCGTCGCCGTCGTGCAGCGGCGCGAGCCAGCCGGCCGCCTCGGCGCGGCTGGTCAACGTCGGCGCACCGACGAGCAGCGCCGCGGGGCCCCGCTCGATCCCCCGCCCCGGGTAACGTTCGGTGAGCAGCGCCTCGATCGCTTCGACGGCCCCCTCGGGCGCGACGTCCTCCTTCGTGAGGACGACGTGGTCCGCGATGTCGATCTGACGCGCGACCTCCGGCTGCGTGTCGAGCAACGTCAACGCGCGCGAGGCATCGACGACCGCGACGACCCCCGCGACGCGCAGCCGCGCGGCGAGCCGCGGATCCCGCGCGGCGGAGTGCACGATGGGCGCGGGGTCCGCGATCCCGCTCGTCTCCAAGACCACACGGCTTATCGCCCGCCCCGCCTCTACGGACGCGGTGTGCAGCTGCTCGATCGCCCCCGCGAGATCGTCGCGGAGCGTGCAGCACAGACAGCCCGACGCGAGCACCTGCACGTCCTCGGTCACGTGCGCCACGAGGCGGTCGTCGATCGACACGTCGCCGACCTCGTTCACGATCACCGCGGTGCCCGACGCCGCGGGGGATTCGAGGAGGTGCGCGATCAGCGTGGTCTTCCCGCTCCCGAGGAAACCCGTCACGACGTGGAGCGGCCACCGTGCGTCCGGTAGGCTCCCCGCATGAGCTCGCGTTTCCTGATCGACTCGCACGTGCACCTCAACAATTACCACGAGTCGACCCGCCGCCCGACGCAGGAGAACGTCGCGGACCTCTACGAAAAGATGAGGGACACCGGCGTCGACCACGTCGTCGTGATCACCTCCTACCGCGTCGACGTGGATCGTCCCGCCGTCGAGGACCTCGTCGACCACCTCCATGAGGACCCGCGCAGCACCGTCGTCGAGGGGCTCAGGTGGCGCGGTGACGAACGCACCGACCTCTTCTCGATGGAGGAGCGCATCCGCGACGGCATCGTCCGCGGCATCAAGCTCTACCCCGGCTACGACCACTACCCGATCAACGACCCGTCGCTGGAGAGTGTCTTCCGCATCGCCGCCAAGTACGACGTGCCGGTCATGATCCACACCGGCGACACCTACGCGAAGACCGCGAAGGTCCGCATGGCGCACCCCCTCCTGGTCGACGACGTCGCGGTCGACTACCCCGACGTGAAGTTCGTGATGTGCCACCTCGGCAACCCGTGGTTCCAGGACGCCGCCGAGGTCCTCTACAAGAACGACAACGTGTTCGCCGACATCTCGGGGCTCACGCTCGGTGAATTCGACTACGCGTTCGAACGCTACGTCGCGATGCGGCTCAAAGAGATGATCACGTACATGGGCGACCCCGGAAAACAGCTCATGTACGGCAGCGACTGGCCGCTCGTCGCGATGAAGCCCTATCTCAAGTTCATGCACGAGCTCGAGTTCGTACAGGAGCAGCTCGAGAACATCGCGTGGCGGACGGCGGCGCGGTTGTTCAAGATCGAGGAGTCCACGCTCGAAGCCGCGAAGGCCAAACGCCTGGAGTCGTGAGCGCCGTCGCGTGCCCGCTCGCACGCGTTCGCGACCGACGCTTCGTTGCCCGACGATGAGGTCCATGAAGTGGACCGCACCCGCCTTCCTCTCGTTCATCGCACTCGCGACCGCCTGCGGATCGTCCGTCGAAGGCACCCTCACCATCGACGGCACGACGGCCGAGCTCGACCGCTGTGAGTCGCTCGAGCCGAAGGGCTTCGACGGCGTCGACCTCGTGACCACCGACGACCGCCTCGTCCGCCTCTACCGAGACAGCCTCGGCACCGAGATCACCGAGGTCTCGTTCTTCCCCGCCGGCCGCCAGATGGGGCCGCGCCTCGGCGCGTGTGCAACCGGGACCATCCTCGACTCCAACACCCGCATCAACGACGTCGTCGCGCTCGACGGCGACGCAAAGATCGACTGCGATCATTCGTACATCGACGAGAACAACGCGATGCAGCGCGTGGTGGTCTCAGGCGACGTGATCTTCGAAGGCTGCCACTGACGCTACGCCAGCCGGACGCCGGGGATGCCGTCGTCGACGACGAACGAAGCCTCGGTGCGAACGTCCGCCTCCGGCGCCTCGACCGTGCTCACCACCCGCAGGTCCGTCCGCAGCCCCGCACGATCCAGCGTGCACCGCATGTACCCGCGCACCGACGCGTTCACGTAGTGGATGTGCGGCTCGCTCGTGACGAGCTCCGCGATCGGTGACGCCGGTTCGTCGCCGCCCGAGGTGATCGACGTGCCGACCAGCTCCGCCGCGATCACTCGTGAGCCCCCGGGCAGGTTCCCGAACGCAGTGAGGTCCGCGACGCCCGCGACGTGCAGGTCGCCGGTGAGCACCACGGCGTTGTTCACGTCGCGCAGCACGTCGAGGAGGCGCTGCCGGGCGGCGGTGTAGCCGTCCCAGATGTCGAAGTTCGCGACGGTGCCGTCGAAGTCGAGCGTCGCGAGCGCGACCTGGTTGCCGATCAACTTCCAACGCCGCGTCGACGAGGCGAGCCCGTCGAAGAGCCAACGCTCCTGCTCGAACCCGAGCATCGTGCGGGACGGATCGTCGCGCGCGTCGCACACCGGCCCGAAGTCGTCGTCGCTGCACACTTGGTCGTCGCGGTGCTGACGAGAGTCGACGACGAACAGCTCGAACAGATCGCCGAACGCAAAGCTCCGGTACAGCCGCAGCGAATCCGCCACCGGCGCCGCGGCGCGGATCGGCATGTGCTCCCAGTACGCGCGATACGCGGCCGCGCGGCGCGCCGCGAACTCGGCCGTCGGCGCCTCGTCCCCCACCGCGAGGACGCCGGCGTAGTCGTTGTCGACCTCGTGGTCGTCCCACACCGCGATCCACGGGAAGGCGGCGTGCGCGGCCTGCAGGTCCTGGTCGCGTTTGTAGATCGCGTAGCGGTGGCGGTAGCCGTCCAGGTCTTCGGCTTCCTCAGTCTCGAAGTTCTCCTCGCGGACCGAGTCGCCCCCGCTCTCGTAGATGTAGTCGCCGAGGAACAAGACGAAGTCGAGGTCCTCCTCCGCGAGGTGGCGGTGCGCCGTGTAGTAGCCGTCGCGGTACTTCTGGCACGACGCAAACGCGAAGCGCGTCGAGGCCGGCTCCGCGTCCGCGCAGGGGAACGTGCGCGTGCGACCGACGGCGCTTTTGTGTTCGCCGACGAAGAACCGGTAGTAGTACCAGCTGTCCGCGTCGAGCCCGACGGCGTCGATGTGCACCGCGTGGGCGTCCTCGGCGCGCGCCGTCGCGACGCCCTGGCTGACGATGTCCGTGAACGCCTCGTCGCGCGCGACCTGCCAACCGACCGGGACGTCCTCCGCGATCATCCCGCCGCCCGCTTCGAGCGGCTCGGGTGCGAGGCGCGTCCAGAGGATCACGCGGTCGTGCAGCGGGTCGCCCGACGCGACGCCCAACGTGAACGGCGCCGCCGCGACGCGTGTCTCGGCGCGCGCGGACGCGACGTCCTCGAAGATCGGATCCCCGTCCGGCTCGCAGTCGTGGCCCTCCGCGCAGCCCGCCGCGACGGTCGCCGCCGCCCAGCCGAGGAACTCGCGCCGGCCGATCGACACCTTCACCGGTCCGTGACCTCCGCCAGCGACGACACCTCGGCCGCGCCGCTGAGGATGTCCTCGTAGCCGGGCTCGCCGAGCACGACGCCGTCGAGGAACGCGAGGGTGTAGATCCGCGTCGCGCTCCACACGCGCTCCGGGATGAGCGTGCTGCACCGGACGTCGAGGCCGGCTTCACACGCGTCGGTGAAGTCGTTGTGGTCGCCGCCCTTCAGCAGGAAGCGGAAGTCGTCCGGGTGATTCAACGAGCGCCAGTAGTCGTCCGCGGCCGGATCGCCGACCGGATGCCCGCTGATCTCGGCGACGACATGCAGCGTCGGGACGTCGACCTTCGCGACCCCCGCCTCCCCGAACAGACCGAAGTCACCTGGGTCGTAGGAGAGCACCGCCGAGAACCGATCGTCTTCGAATCCGGCCGCGAACAGCTCGCGTTTTTCGTCGTCGAGCGTGGAGCAGTACCCCGAGGAGACGGTGCCCGCTGCGCAGCCGTCGTCGAGATCGTCGACCGGATACTCGGCGCCCGCGACCGCGAACGCGGTGTACGCGCCGAAGCTGTGCCCCGCGACGACGCGCGTCTCGGAGACCAGCGCGGACAGCCCGTCGCCGAGGCCCGCGACGTGGTCGAGCGCCGCCTTCAGGTCGTAGGTGCGCAGGTAGTAGATGTCCGTCTCGCGGTTGTCGCCGTCGAGGAATGTGTTGCCGCTGTGGGTCGGCGCGATGACCACGTGCCCATGCGACGCGAGGTGCTCCGTGATGCGGCTCATCGCGGCCGCGTAGGCCTGGTGGCCGTGGGAGAAGACGACGACGGGGCGCGGCCCGAGCGTGAGCGGCGGTGCGTCGATCGTCGCCACCTCCGAGGAGCGCAGCACGTAGAACGGGCGCTCACCTTCGGCGGCCTCCGCCGGGTACCAGACGACGGTCTGGAGCGTCCGGGTCTCGAGGGTGAGCGGCGGCCGGTACTCGACTTCGAGCGTGCGCACGCCGACGGCGTAGGGGCCCGGGGCGTCGAGGGTGTCGACCTCGACCTGGGGCTCGCCGCAGGCCGCGAGCATGAGGAGCGCGAACGCAGGGCTGAGGTACCGCATGGACCTTCAGTGGACGTACGACGAAATACGCGTCGCCCGCATCCGTAAAGTGTGAACCGGGGAGAATCGTTCAACCTTTGCGATGACTGCGGCTTCGTTGCATGATGCCGCGGCTTTGGAGGTACGAGAAGCGACGAGCGAGGCCTCGGACGGCGCGGCGGATCCGGCGGATCCGTCCCCCGAGAACCACGAGCGGCCCGCGCGCGCGGAGCGCTACGACATCACGGTCGTGATCCCCGCCTACAACGAGGAGGGGGCGATCGCGGAGGAGATCGATCGTCTCCACGACGTGATGAAGACGTTGGATCTCACCTACGAGATCATCATCGTGGACGACGGCTCCGCCGACCGCACCGCGGAGATCGCGGAGACCAAGCCGTGCACGGTCGTGCGCCAGCCGCGGAACATGGGGTACGGCGCGTCGCTCAAGCGTGGCTTCCGCGAAGCGCGCTCCGAGCTCGTGATCATCACCGACGCCGACGGCACCTACCCCGCGACGGAGATCCCGCGGCTCCTCGAGCAGGCCAACGACTACGACATGGTCGTCGGGGCCCGGACCGGCGAGAGCGTGCACATCCCGCTCATCCGGCGGCCGGCGAAGTGGTTCCTGCGGATGTTCGCGAGTTACCTCGCGGGGCAGATGATCCCGGATCTCAACTCCGGCTTGCGCGTGATCCGCCGTGAGCACGTGCGCCGCTTCGCGCACATCCTCCCCTCCGGCTTCTCGTTCACGACGACCATCACGCTGTCGTGCATGTGTAACGAGCTGGCGATCGGCTACGTCCCGATCAACTACCTGAAGCGAATCGGCTCCTCGAAGATCAAGTGGACGCACGCGTACCACTTCATGATGTTGATCCTCCGCGTCACGGTGCTCTTCAACCCGCTGAAGGTGTTCCTGCCGCTCGGCCTCGTCACCTTCCTCGTGGGCCTCGGCAAGTTCGGCTACGACGTCACGAAGGAGAACCTCTCCGAGTCGGCCGTCATGTGCATCATCGGCGCGATGTTGATCTGGGGCCTCGGCCTCCTCGCCGACCAGAACTCGAAGCTCGGCCTCGACCGCGAGTCATGGCCGAGGTAGCCGCGCGCCCGCGCGTCAAACCGCTCAAGGCGGCCGTCAAACTCGGCGCGAGCCTCGCCGTCCTCGGCGTCGTCTTCGCCATCATCGGCCCGGACGCGATCCTCGAAGCCTTCGACAAGGTGCGCCTCGGCCCGTGGCTCGTGGGCCTCGTCGGCTTCCTCGGGCTGCACTTCGTCTCCGCTGCGAAGTGGCGCTTCTTCCTCGGCCTCGCCGGCGCGAAGCTCCCGTTCCCGAGCGCGATTCGTTTCTACGGCGCCGGCCTGTTCGCGAACCTCTGCCTCCCCTCCCTCGTCGGCGGCGACGTGCTGCGCGCGGGCCTCGCGATGTCGGTCGTCGAGGACAAGGAGGCCATCGCGCTGGGCAGCGTCGTGGACCGGCTGAGCGACGTCGCCGCGCTCGGGCTCCTCGTGGGGATCGGCTTCGTCGTCGCCCCCTCCGCGATGGAGGATCTCCCCGGCGCCATCGACGGCTTCGTGGTGTTCTTCGTGGTGCTCGGCCTCGGCGTGCTGGGCCTGCTCGTGCTGTGGCTGTTCCTCGCGAAGTTCCCGCGCGACAAACTCCCGACGAAGGTCCAGGCGATCGTCGAGCGCCTCCTGGTCGCCGCCGGCACGATGGCGAAGAACGCACCGCGCGCCGCCCTCGGCCTCGCGTGGTGCCTCTCGCTGCAGGCGGGGTTCGTGCTCGTGAACGTGCACCTCGGCAACATGATGGGCCTGGAGCTGGACCTTCGGCTCTGGTTCCTGCTGTGGCCGCTCGCGAAGGTGGCGGCGATGGTGCCGGTGAGCCTCGGCGGCCTCGGCGTGCGGGAGGCGGCGTTCGGCGCGCTGGTGAAGCCGTTCGCCTCCGCCTCGCTCGCGGTGGCGGAGTCGCTCGTCTGGCAGAGCATCCTGATCGTGGGCGGTTTCATCGCCGGCGCGTGGTGGCTGTTCACCCGCGGGCACTCGCGCTGAACCCGGCGCGGTGTTACGCCCTTGCTTGGTGCTGACCTCGAAACGCATCCTGGTCACCGGCGGCGCGGGCTTCCTCGGCTCCCACCTCTGTGAACGCCTCATCGCCGAGGGCCACGACGTCCTGTGCGTCGACAACTACTTCACCGGACGCAAGGCGAACCTGCTCGGGCTCTTGAACGAGCCGCTCTTCGAGCTGATGCGCCACGACGTGACGTTCCCGCTCTACGTGGAGGTCGACGAGATCTACAACCTCGCCTGCCCCGCCTCGCCGGTGCACTACCAGCACGACCCGGTGCAGACCACGAAGACCAGCGTGCACGGCGCGATCAACGTGCTCGGCCTCGCGAAGCGCCTCCGCGCGAAGGTGTTCCAGGCGTCGACCTCCGAGGTGTACGGCGACCCCGAAGTGCACCCGCAGCCCGAGGAGTACCGCGGGAGCATCAACCCCATCGGTCCGCGCGCCTGCTACGACGAAGGCAAACGCTGCGCGGAGACGCTCTTCTTCGACTATCACCGCCAGCACGGCATCCCGATTCGCGTCGCGCGCATCTTCAACACCTACGGTCCGCGGATGCACCCGAACGACGGGCGCGTCGTGTCGAACTTCATCATGCAGGCGCTGCGCGGCGAGCCGATCACGATCTACGGCGACGGCTCGCAGACGCGCGCGTTTTGCTACGTGGACGATCTGATCGAAGGTTTCTTGCGCCTGATGGCCGCGCCCGACGAGGTCACCGGTCCCATCAACCTCGGCAACCCGGTGGAGACGACGATCCGCGAGCTCGCCGAGACGGTCATCCGCCTCACGGGGTCGAAGAGCACGCTGATCGAAAAGCCGCTGCCGCAGGACGATCCGGTGCGCCGCTGCCCGGACATCACCAAGGCGAAGACGATCCTCGACTGGGCGCCGAAGGTGCCGCTCGAGGTCGGGCTCGAAAAGACCATCGCGTATTTTTCTAAGCTCGCCTGACTTGCACGGTCGATCGTGTGCGCGCACCGCGCGCAAGGTCGGTGCTGGGATCACCCGGCTACCGAAGCCGGATCGCGCGTGCCACGCTTCGCCCGTGCAGATCGACATCGTCTCCGACGTCGTGTGCCCCTGGTGCCTCATCGGCCGCCGTCACCTGGAGCTCGCGCTCGAGCAGCGCCCGGGCCTGGTCACGAGCATTCGCTGGCGGCCGTTCCTCCTGCATCCGTACCTGAGCCCCGGCGGGATGGCGAAGGACGAGCTGATGACCATGAAGTTCGGCCGCGCGTCGGGCCGCATGTTCCGTCGTGTCGAAGACGCCGCGCGCGCGGTGGGCCTCGACGTCGACTACGACCGCATCACGCGCGTCCCGGACACGACCGCCGCGCACTGCGTGATCGACTGGGCCGAGCAGGTCGACCGCCAGGACGAGGTCGCGACCGCCCTCCTCTCCGCCTACTTCGAGCGCGGTGAGGACGTCGGTGCGTTCGACGTGCTCGCGCGCATCGCCGGCGAGCACGGCCTCGACGAAGCGCAGGTCCTCACTCGCCTCGAGAGCGGCGACGACCGCGACCGCATCCGCGCCGAAGCCGAAACCGCCCGCGCCGAGACGATCACCGGCGTCCCGTTCTACGTGGTCGATGGCCGCTACCCGATCCCCGGTGCGCAGAGCCCCGAGACGATCGTGCAGGTGCTGGACAGTCGGACCCGCGCCGCCGCGGCGATCTGAACGTCGCGGCTACGCCAGCTCCTTCTGATACCAGCGCCACGCGTCTTCCACGATCGTCTTCACGTCGCTGCGCTCGGGCGTCCACGCGAGCGCTTCGCGGGCCTTCTCCGTGTCGCCCGCGACGAGCGACGGTGCGTCACCCGGCCGGCGCGGTTTCACCTCGTACTTCACTTCGGCGCCGGTGACTTCGCGGCACGCTTCGATCACCTCGCGGACGGAGCGACCGACGCCGGTGCCGAGGTTGAACACCCGGGTCTCGCCCGGCGAGGAAGGCTTGTCCAACACCGCCGTGTGCGCGCGGACCAAATCCGAGACGTGGATGTAGTCGCGTACGCAGGTGCCGTCGGGGGTGTCGTAGTCGTCGCCGAAGACGGACAGCGGGCGCCCCTCGCTCGCGGCCTTCAAGACGTTCGGGATGAGGTGGGTCTCCGGCTCGTGCCGTTCACCGACGCGGGCGTCGGGCATCGCGCCCGCCGCGTTGAAGTAGCGGAAGATCGTCACGCCCATCGTCTTCGACGCGGCCGCGATGTCGGTGAGCGCGCGCTCCACGATGTGCTTCGTCGCGCCGTACGGGTTCACGGGGAGCTTGGGCGCGTCGAGCGGGATCGGGACGACCTCCGGCTCACCGTACACCGCCGCCGTCGAAGAGAAGACGAACTGCTCGACCCCGTGCTCGACACACGCGCGGATGAGCGACAGCGAACCCACCACGTTGTTGTCGTAGTAGAGCAGCGGGTTCTTCGTGGACTCCGGAACGACGATCTTCGCCGCGAAGTGCATGACCATCCGCGGCCGGTACAGCTTCAGCGCCGCGCGCACCGCGGCTTCGTCGCGGATGTCGGCGTGGACGAAGGGCCCCCAGCGAACGAAGTCGCGCCAGCCGGTGCTCAGGTTGTCGAGGGTGACCGGGACGATCGACCGGCGATGGAGTCGCTGCGCCGCGTGGCTCCCGATGTAACCCGCGCCACCAACGACGAAGACGGTATCACTCACGCCCCAACAACCTCCCGGGGCGCGCCGCTCAGTCCGCTGGACCGTGCCGCTTGCCCGCGATCAGATTGTACACGAGCGCGAACACGTACCCGATGAGGGCGCCGGTCAGCGCGCCGTAGACGAGCCCGATGAACGAGCCGCCCACCGTCACGGTGTACCCCGGGTAGTAGTTCGACAGCAGCGACAGCGTCGGTCCGACGACCTTGCCGCCCTGGATGACCAGCCACATCGTCGCCACGAACAGGCCGAACCCACCGACCATCGCGAACACGACGGCCATGACCGACGCCCGAAGGCGCGCGATCGCGCGATCGATCTCGCGCCACTCGTTGTTGGTCAGCTCTTGGTTGCTCACGATGGGGGCTCCAGGTTGAGGGATTCCAGGGCCGTCGACTGTTCGAGCCGCGACAACAGCGCGCGCTCGTGGATCGACACGACGAGGTTGATGACCGACGCCAGCACGTAGCCGAACACGAACCCGATGACACCCGCTTCGAGCATCCCCACGAACGCGCCGGGCCAGCTCACCTTGAACCCGAGGAGATAGTTCGACAGCAGCGACAGGTGCGGTCCAACCACGGTGCCGCCCTTGATGAGCAGCGCCGCCGTCGCGATGAACAGCCCGAGGGCGAGGATGCCCCCCGTCGCGCCGCCCAGCGCGACCGGGTCGTAGCGCGCAAACGCGCGCCGCAGGACGAGCATCGGATCGAGGACGAGGCGCTGCGGGACCAGGCGGTCACCGGTCGCGCCCTTCGCTTCGTTCTCCGAGACCTCCTCGTGGTACTCCTGCTCGACGTTCACGTCCCAGACGTCGCGGCGCCGCTTACCGAGGACGTTGTGCGCCGCGTAGATCGCGGTGACCATCGAGTGGTCCTGGTTGTTGTAACGGTGCTGGCCGTTACGCCCCACGAGCTGCAGGTTCTCGATCGGATCGAGGTACCCGCGCAGCACCTCCAGCGCTTCCTTGTAGACCTGATCGTAGACCGGGTACGCCTTCGGCATCCGGATGACGACGCCGTCCTCGACGTCCTTTTCATCCACCAAGCCGAGCGTGTGCATCTCCTTCTTGGCGAGCTCGATGAGGTCCTCGTCCTTCGCGCTCCAGACCTCGTCGTTCTCCTGCACGAAGTACTCGAGGCCGATGGAGCTCTTGCCCTCCTCGGGCACCATCTCCGGGCTCCAGTTCTTGAAGTTCTGGACGCGCCCGACCTTCACCTTCTCGGAGTGGATGTAGATCCAGTTGTCGGGGAACAGCTCCTCCTTGCCGACGATCAACCCGACCGTGAGGAAGTCGCGGTAGCGGAGTTTGTTCGCCGCCTCGAGCACCTCGGGCGGCGGCGGCGGATCGAACGCGTTGAGCAGCTCGCGGATCGGCATCGACGAGATGAAGTCCGTGCCCTCGTGGCGCTCCGCGTTGCCTTCACGATCGACGACGGTGACCGCGACGACGCGACCGCCCTCGTGGTGGAGCGTCTTCACCCGCTTGCCCATCCGCACCGGGTGGCCCTTTTCGCGGAGCAGCTCCGTGACCCGTTCCCACATCATCCCGGGTCCGTGCCGCGGGTAGTGGAACTCTTCGATGAGCGTGGTGACGACCTCTCCGTCGCTGCCGCGCTGACCGAGGAACGCGTTCTTCACGGCGGTCTTCAGATCGAGGTTCTTGATCCGCTGCGCCGCCCAGTCCGCGCCGATCTCCGTGCACGGCATGCCCCAGACCTTCTCCGTGTACGTCTTGAAGAAGATCGAATAGAGGCGTTTGCCGAACCGATTCGACACCCACTGCTCGAGGTTCTCCTCCGGCTTCACCGGAAAGAGTTGCGCTTTGACGTACGAAAACCCGATGAGCACCGCCTCGACCGGTCCCAATCCGAGAAGGGCGTTCATCGGTTTGAGCGGGTAGTCGAAGAACTTGTCGTTGTAATAGATGCGCGACAGCCGCGGCCGCACGAGGAACTCGTCGGCCAGGATGTTCATCCACCAGTCCTGGACGATCTTCACCTTCGTGAAGAAGCGGTGGCCGCCGATATCGAACCGGTAGCCCTTGTACTGATCGGTTCGCGAGATCCCGCCGACGATGTGGGCTTGTTCGAAGACGATGGCCTCCGCGCCGCCTTCGACGATCTCGTAGGCGGCGGTGAGCCCGGCGGGGCCCGCACCGATGACGATGGCGCGTGTGTTGTCAGGCGTGTCGGTCATGCTCTCGGTCCGAGATCGGACGCCTCGGGGGTACGACGGGGTCGAACTTCGATCAAGTCCATGGTCGCGAATCGGCGCACGAAGCGCATACGATAGCACTCCACCGTGCGCGCTTCTGTACTCGTTGCCCTCGGATCCGCGCTCGTCTTCGCGAGCGGTTGCTCGCTCGCGATCGACGGGGATCGTTTCCGTGGCGTCACCGCGGACCGCGACGCAGGTGATGCTGCACCGCGGGACGGGGGCGACGACCTCCGTGACTCCGGGCTCACGCCCCGCGACGGCGGCGACGAAGCCGGCGACGGCGGCGTGCTCGACGGCGGCGAACGCGACGGCGGCGCGGCGCGCGACGCGGGCGACGGCGGACCGGAGCGCGATGCCGGCGCGTTGCGGGACGGCGGCGAAGATACGCCGCGCGATGGAGGCGAAGATCCCCGCGACGGCGGCGGCGAAGAACCACGCGACGGCGGCGAAGACCCGCGCGACGGCGGCATCAACACCCCACGCGACGGCGGCGACGCCCCCCCGCGTGACGGCGGCACCCCGACCCCGCGCGACGGCGGCGCGGTGGACGCCGGTCAGGTCGACGCCGGCTTCCGTGACGGCGGCCTGCGCGACGGTGGGGTCCCTCAGATCACGCAGATCGTCTTCGGCTCCGGGATGCTCGAAGACGGCGCGCGTGGCGTGCCGGTGTGGATCACCGGCGTGCTGCTCCCGCCCGGCGGGAGCGTGGTCGTGTCGGACCCGACGATCGACGTGCTCACGTCCGCAGTAAACGCCGCCGGCACACGCGCGGCCGCGGTGCTCGACGTCGGCGTCGACACCACCCTCGACGAGGGTGACACGCGCGCGATCGCGATCTCGGTCGCCAACGGCGCCGCACAGGCCACGCAGACGACGCTCCTGATCGGACGCGACGAGCTCGACGTCACTTCGATGACCACGCTCGCCAACCCACGCGCTCGCTACGCGCGCATCGACGTCGCCGCCGGCGCGGTCCTCACGGTCACCACCAACGGCCCTGCGGTGCTCGACGCCAACGGCCCCGTCACGATCGACGGCACGGTGCGCGTCGACGGCCATACCAACCGCACCGCGGGCCCGGCCGGATGCCAAGGCGGAGGCACACGCCAGGCGGCGCCGTGTCCGCCCAAGGGCGGCGCCGAGGGGCGCGCCGGCGTCGCGGGCCTCCTCGCGGCGAGCGGCGGCGCCGGCGGCGCGAACCGCACGGCGGGCGGTGACGGCGGCGGCGGCTTCGCGTCGGGCGGGACCCCCGCGACCAACGTCAACGCGTTCCTCATCCCGCTGTCGGCGCACGGCGGCGGCGGCGGCGGCGGCGGACAGGGCTCGACCGGGGCCGGCGGCGGCGGTGTGCTCGAGCTGCGCGCACGCTCGACGCTCAGCCTCACCGGCACACTCTCCGCGCAGGGGGGCGTCGGCGTGGATCTCGTGACCGGGCTCGGCTGCGTCGCGGCGGCGACGGCGGGAGGCGGCGGCGCGGGCGGCGCGATCCTCCTCCGCGCGCGCGACGCGACCTTCACCGGCACGATCGACGTCACCGGCGGCGCCGGGGGCCTCGGTTACAGCTGCGCGGACGGCGTGGGCGGCGACGGCGGCGACGGGTTCGTACGCATCGACGCCCCCACCGTCGCGGGCCTCATGGTCACACCGGCGGTGTTCACCCGCGCCCCCGCCTGGGCCGAAGCCACGCAGGTGTTGTTACCGGTCGGCGCGGCGACGTTCACGGTCGTCGGCGCGGCGGGCCTCACGTTCGAGTACGCGCTCGACAACGGCGGGCGCACGCAGGCCGCGATCCCCGGGAGCGGCACCGTCGACATCGGTGTATCCGTCGCGGAGGGTCTGCATACGCTCTGCCTGTACACGCGGCTCGGCGCGACGGAGCCCGAGGCCGTGACCTGCCGCGACCTGGTCGCGCTCTGAAAAGTTTGGTGTTACGCGAGCCGTGATGGGGAAGCCGCACGTCGTCGTGCTCGGCGGAGGTCCGGCGGGTGTCGGCGCCGCGTACAAACTCCGGCAGTCGGACCGCGCGACGGTCACGCTCGTCGAACGGAACGAGGGCTTCGGCGGCAACGCCGGCAGCTTCGACGCGTGCGGACAGCACCTCGACTACGGGAGCCACCGCCTCCACTCCGCGTGTCACGCGAACATCCTCGCGGACATCCAACGCCTCCTCGCCGGCGACCTCGCCGACCGCCCGCGCAACGGCCGCATCCGCCTCCGCGGCAAGTGGGTGAAGTTCCCGCTCCAGGCGAAGGACCTCTTCCTCTCGCTGGACAAACGCTTCGCCGTCGGCGCCGCGACCGACATGGCGCGCGGCGCCCTCCCCGGCAAGAAGGATCCCGGCGACACGTTTGCGTCGGTGCTCGAGGCCAACCTCGGGCCGACGATCTGCGAGCACTTCTACTTCCCGTACGCGCGCAAGATGTGGGGCCGCGAGCCCGAGGTCCTCTCGGACATCCAGGCGTACAAACGTGTGTCGAGCGGGACGTTCGCGAAGCTCGTGAAGAAGGTCCTCAAGCCGCCGGGCGCAGGGCGCTTCTACTACCCCAAGGAGGGCTACGGGCAGATCAGCGGCGCGTTCGCGCGCGCCGCGAAGGACGCGGGCGCCGAGCTACTCACCTCCACCGAGGTCAGCGCGCTGAAGCGCCCCACCGAAGGCGGCGGGCGCTGGACCGTGGAGGTGAAGAACGCCGACGGGCCACGCTCGATCGAGGCCGACCAGGTGTGGTCGACCATCCCGGTCACGCTCGCGACGAAGATGATGTCCCCCGCCGCGCCGCACACGATCACGGACGCGATCGATCAGATCGACTACCGCGCGATGGTGTTGGTCTACGCCCAGTTCGACGTGCAGCAGTTCCACGCGACGGACGCGCACTACTTCCCCGAAGAGAACGTCAAGATGACGCGCCTCTCGGAGCCGAAGAACTACTACGGCCACACCGCACCCAACGGCAGCACGGTGCTGTGCGCCGAGATCCCCTGCGACCTCGGCGACGCGTTGTGGACCATGAGCGACGAGGACCTCGGCAAGCTCCTCGTCGAAGACATGGCCCGGGCGGATCTGCACGTCCCGCACCCGCCGAAGCAGGTGTTCACGAAGCGGCTCCCGCAGGCGTACCCGATCTACCTGAAGGGGTACGACCGACCGCTCACCGCGCTCGACCAGTTCGTGAGCGACCTCGACGGCTTCCTCACGTTCGGGCGCCAGGGCCTCTTCGCCCACGACAACCTCCACCACGCGCTGTTCATGGCCTACTGCGCCGTCGAGTGTGTGTCGGACCGCGGCTTCGACCGCCACAAGTGGGCCGGCTTCCGCGAGGTGTTCAAGGGCCACGTCGTCGAGGACTGACCTCGACGATGTACCCCGCGTGGTCCGAGCCGGCCACGCTGTGGCGTTCGACGCGAACGTCGACCCCGCGCACGAAGACGTGATCGATCGGAACGCCGACGGGTCCGGAGCGGACCGGCCACGTCGCGCCCGAAGTCACCCGCACGAGCTCGGCGCCGGCCGCGAGATCCCGAAGCACCGGGCTCGGCGGCGTCGCGTTGAAGTCCCCCGCGACGACGACGTGCTCGCGCGCCCTCACGATCGCCGCGAGCGCGTCCTTCATGTGCCAGCGCGCGCGCTGCTGGTGCGGCACGGTCGGCGCCGGGATGTGCACGAAGAAGACAGACACCGGGACCTCGCAGGCGAGCTCGACCTCCCCCACCACGCTCCCCGTGCCTTCGAACGTGTGCAGCCGGGACGCGCGTACGAAGGTGCGGTCGACGACGAGCGCGGCGAGATCGAACTTCGCCTCGGCGTCGTGGTGGAGGATCACCGTCGCGGTCCGAGCGAGCTCGGCGACGAGGTCCGGGCGCGGCTCGATCAGCAGCGTGACGTCGGCGCGGGCGGCGTCGAGCGAGGCGCGGATGGCGTCGGTCGGCTCGACGTTCCGCTCGAAGACGTTGCCGACGAAGAGCCGCCGACACGGCGACGTCGGCGCCGCGACCTCGACCGTCGGCACCGACGCGATCCACCACGGCAGCCACAACCCGACACACGCGAGCGCGACGAGGAGCGCGGTTCGCCACTCCCGGTGCACCACCGCGAGCACGCCGACGAGCGCGAACAACACCGACAGGTGACGCGCGACGGAGAGGACGAGCGCACCCGGGGTGAAGCCGACGTACGCGAGCGGCGCGACGAGCGCCGCGAGCGCGGCGATGACGCCGACCCACCGCCGTACGTGAGGTCCGCGGGGCACGCGCTTCACGGGAGCGAGACGATCGGGACTTCGATCCCGGCGACGTTCGTCCGCGCCATCACGTCCACGTGACAAACGTCGGTGAGCGGCGGGCTCTCGTCGATGTAGTGACCGACGATGCAGTCCCGGAGTGTGCCCGTGCTCCCGGCGACCCGCCCGCCGTTCCCCTCCTGCAGACACGCGAGGGGCGCGGAGATATCGAAGCCCATGAGCTCCGCCGAAGCGCCGTCGTAGGCCCCGACGCCGACACCGAGCTCGGCGCAGCACGCCCGCGGCCGCGTCTCGTCGATGATCACGTCCTGAAGCAACAGCTGCGAGCCCGGGTGCAGCGCGGTCGCGGCGACCTCCCGCGTGCGGATGAACCGCCCGCGCAGGACGCTCATTCGTGCTTGGCTCTCGACGGCGACCGCGCGCCCGAACTCTCCCTCGGCGTTGCCGGAGCCTTCGATGACCTCGACGTCCGAGAGCTGGGCCACCGCGCCCAGCGCTGCGATGAATCCGGCGACGTCGACGCGCTGAACGTGCGCGCGTTCGACGGTGAGCCGGCCGTCTTCGACGACCTCGATGCCTCGCGTTACGTCGGTCATCGTGAGGTCGATGAACGTGGTGTCGCCGCCGTACACGAAGGCGCCGTGTTCTGCGTCCTCGACCAAGACGCGGACCGCCTGCAGGCTCCCGAACTGCACGCTGAACGCCGCTCTCATCGGGCCCCGGAGCTCGACGTCTTCGACCGCGACCGTGGCGAGCTCGTTGGCCGAGACGATCCCCTCCTCGCGTGCTCGGATCGAGCTCCTTCTCAGGCGAAGCACCGCCGGTTCGGTCATCGCGAGGACATGAATCCCGCGATCGACGTCGCGGATCGCGGCATCCTCGATTTCGACCTCACCGTCGAGGAGCAGCAAACCTCGATCGACGCCGAAGATGTCGAGGGTCTGGGCGATGAGCTGGGCGCCGAGCCGCGCGAGGATCGCCTGCGTGCCGCGCACGATCGCCAAGCGCTGCGCCACGACCTGCCCGCCCAGGAGGACGACGCCGAAGCTCGACCCCACCACGCGTACGTCCCGCAGCGTGACCGCGCTCGTCCCGGTGATGGTCACCTCGGAGAAGTCCTCCTCGACGCTCCGCGTCCCGCCGATCCACACGCCGGTGAGCGTCGCCTGCGCCGCTTCGACCCTCAGGCCCTCGTCCGTAGCGTCGCGAATCTCCGACCGCTCGATGGAGGCGGACCCGGTCACCAACACCCCGCGGGCGTCGGCGCCGGTCGACAACGACCGCAGGATCGTCGCGGCTCCGTGCACCTCGACGCCTCCGGTCATCGTCACGTCCTCGATCGCTACCGTCGCCGCTGCGCGGACCCTCACCCCCTCGGTGGTGACCTCGCGGAGCGCGACAGTGCCCCGCACCACGTCGAGGTCACCGCGCAGCTGCACGCCCCGGGCACACGCGCCGACAATCTGGACGTCACGTTGGATCGACGTGACGACGTGGTCGCCGGTGCGCAGCGCGATGACGCCGGCGGTGGACGCCAACGCCTCGTCGAGCGTACCGAACGGCGTCGCGCGGGTGCCGTCACCGGAAGCGGTCGGGTCCACGAAGACGGCGCCGGCCGGGAGGTTCGTCGGCCAACCGTCTTCGGCGCACTCGGAGCCCACGCGTGCACAGGCGAAGTCGGGGCCCAGGTGAGCGAGTTGACCGTTACAGATGGGCGCCGTCTCGAACGGCCTCGTCGTCGGCAGCGGGAGCTCGGGTGACGACGGCGTCGCGACGGGCTCGGGCGTGCACGTCACCTCCTCGACCGCGACGCAGACCGGGTCCGCGTACCCCTCGACGTCGAGGCAGCGGTACCCCGCGCCACAATCCTCGTCGCGCTGGCACACGACCCCGGTGTTGGTGTCGTCGCGGGTCAGCGTGCACGTCCCGTCGATGCACGTCGGGCCGAAGCGGGCGTCGAGGAACGGGTCGTCGTAGCGACAGGGCTCACCGCCGACGGCGGCTTGGTAGTTGGAGCGCTGCACGGCCGCCACAGCGACGGCGCGGTCGAGCGGCGGTGGGCCGTCGCAGTCGTAGGGGACGTCGAACGCGACGACGCAGCGCCCGTTGCAGCTCGCGTAAGCGGTCGGGTCGACCGGGCCGACGTCGGACGGGCAGCCGTACAGCGCGAGTGCGAGCGCGAGTGCGAGCGCGAGCGCGACGACCGCGCGGCGCATCAGGTCGCCGCGGCCGTGCGCGGACGGATGCGGTGCTCGAGCTGGCACCACACAAACGTCGCGGCGGAGTAGACGAGGTGCACCTGGTGGAAGAGCCAGAAGCGCGCGGCGAACGACGGCCCGCGGACCTGGTTGCACCAGCCGATCATCTCGGAGTGCATCACGGCCGACACCGCGGCGGGCGCGAGCGCGGCGGCGCCGAGCGGGAACATGCCGGTCAGGAACAGCGGCGGCGCGACGGCGAGGCCGCCGAGCACAAACGGCGCGAGCGCGGCGGCGACGCGCTGCGAGAGCCTGAGGTTCAGGTCGTTCGGCATCTGACCGGTCGCGAGGATCAGGCGCGTCCACGGGATCGCGCGGTTCTTGATGTCCGTGGAGACGACGCTCTTGAACGTCCACTTCTTCAGGTGCGTGACGTGCAGCTTCGGGTCGAGGCGCGTCTTGCCCTTCGGGCGCAGCCTCAACCCCAGCTCGATGTCCTCGATCATCGGCATCGGGAACTGCTCGGCGTCGAACCCGCCGATCTGCTCGTAGACCGTGCGCCGCACCGCACCGCAGCCCGCCCAGAACGAGGCGTCCTCGGTGTTCGCGCGCTGGTGCGTGAAGTGGTGGCGCAGGTTCATGTACAGCGAGAAGAAGTTCTGCTCGGGCGGGGTGTCGTCGTAGGACCCGGTGAGGCTGACGAGCTCGGGGTCCTGGAACGCTTCGCGGACGCGGTCGACGACGTCCGGGTGCGCGACGCAGTCGGAGTCGATGAACAGGACGATGTCGGTGTCGACGTGGCGCACGCCGACGTTGCGCGCGTGCGCGGGGCCGGCGCGCTTTTCGAGCCGGATGACGTCCGCGCCGATGTTGCGCGCGACGTCCGCGGTGTCGTCGGTGGAGCCGGGGTCCACGACGAGGACCTTCTGGTCCTTCGCGGCGACGAGGGCGGCGGTGAGCGAACGGCCGAGCAGATGCGACGCGTTGTACGCGGGCATGATGATGGCGACGCTGGGCAGGTCGGACACGGGCGGCAATGCTACATCAGCATGTGCAGGCCCGGTAGCTCGTTGAAGCGCCGGTACAGCGCGACGACGGCCTCCGCGTTGGGCACGAGCATCACCACGGTGAGCGCGAGGTGCTTGCCCTTCGACGAAGCGCGCTGCGTGATCTCGGGCTCGAGGTCGGGATACATCGCGCGAATCGCGTCGCGTGTGCCCTGCTCCAGCTCCGGCTCGTTCTTCCCGATGATCTTGAACGTGAACATCTTCGGGAACTCGTGCGCGGCGTTGAGCTTCTCGATGTACTCCGCTTCGTTCGTGGCGTCCTTCATGGCGGCCTCCTCAGGCGTAGATCGCCGCGAGCTCGCGCAGCGCGCGCTCGATGTCGGCGGCCTGCGGCACCTGAACCTGTTCGAGTGACCAGGCGAGCCCGATGCCGGGCGTGTTCGCGCCGGCGAGCACCTTGGGCGGCGCCTCCAGCTCGTAGAACAGCTCCTCGGTCACGCGGCGCGCGAGGTGCTCGCCGAAGTTCGTCACCTCGGTGTCCTCGTTGATCGCGATGAACCGGCGCGTCTTCTTCACGGACGCGACGATCGCGTCCCAGTCGTAGGGGACGAGCGTGCGCAGGTCGATGACCTCCACCGAGACGCCTTCCTCGGCGAGCTTCGCCGCGGCCTTCTTCGCGAGCGGTGCGGTGCGTCCGTAGGTCACGCAGGTGACGTCGGTGCCCTCGGCGATCGTCTTCGCCTCCCCGATCGGGATGGAGAAGTCCGGCAGCTCCGGCCAGTCCGGCGTCCAGCCTTCGCGGGCGGCACCGACGGGGGCGTCGATGCGGCGCGACAGCTCCTTCGCGTCCTCCGGCTCGCCGGGGATCTTGTCGCTGCCGGGGATGCGGATCAGCGCCTTCGGGTAGAGGAACATGACCGGGTTCGGATCCTGGATGGCGCTGATCATCAGGCCGTAGGCGTCGAGCGGGGTCGAGACGAGGACGACCTTCCAGCCCGGCATGTGGGTCGCGAACGTGTCGAACGAGTGGGAGTGGTAGAGCGACCCGTGGATGCCGGAGCCGACCGGCGTCATGAGGACGAGCGGGACCTCGAACATGCCGTTGCAGGACCAGCGGCAGTTCCCGACGAGCTTCAGCAGATCGATCGTGTTGTAGATGTAGTCGACGAACTGGATCTCGGCGACGGCGCGCTGGCCCGCGAGCGCGAGGCCGAACGCGGTGCCGACGATGCCGCGTTCGTCGAGCGGGGAGTTCCAGGTCGTGGTGAGCCCCTGCGTCGCGGTGAAGACGCCGCCGAGCGGCGGGCCGACGTCCTCACCGAAGACGTCGGTGACGCCGAGGCGGGTCTCGCCGACGTGCAGGGCCATTCGAAGTGCTTGCGCGATGTTCGCCATTTTCTATCTCACGCGAAGGTGTGGTCGTGGATCGTCGACGGATCCGGATCGGGTTCGCTACGGGCCTGCTCGAGCGCGGCGAGGCCTTCGTCGCGGTACTTCTTCTCGAGCTGGGCGATGTCGTCCGCGGTGAAGATGCCCTCGGCGACGAGCTTTTCGCCGTAGTCCTTCACGCAGTCCGGCTCGTCGTGCACGCGCGCGGCGCCCGATGAGCTGGAGTGACCGTGAAGGCGCGAGGTGTACGCCTCGAGCACGAACGGCATCCGCTCCTCGCGGATGTACGCGATGATCTCCGAGAGCTTTTGGTGCGACTCGACGGGGTCGTTGCCGTTCAGGACGTCCCACCGGATGCCGAACGCTTCGCCGCGGCGGGCGATGAACTGGTCGCCGTGCACCTGATCGAACGGCGTCGAGATGCCGTATTTGTTGTTCACGACGATGATGAGGAGCGGCAGCTCGCGCCCGGGGCGGCTGGACCAGTTGAGGCACGTCGCGAAGTCACCCTCGGCGCTGCCGGCGTCACCGCCGTTGACGATCGTGATGCCGTGACCGCCGTGGCGCTTCTGCGCGAGGGCGGTGCCGGGGGCGACGGCGTACTGGGTCTCGATGGTCGACGTGCCCGGGACGACGTTCCACGCCTTCATGGCGAAGTGGTTGATGAAGTTGCGGCCGCCGGTGTGGGGGTCGGTCGCTTTGGAGGCCATCTGCCGGATCGCGTCGATCATCGGCATGCCCATCGCGGTGAGGATCGCGGAGCTGCGGTAGTGCAGGTGGAGGAAGTCGTGATCGAGGCCTTCGCCCTTGTTCACGAGGAGGCCGAGCGGGACGTTGAACGCTTCTTCGCCGGGGCCGCCGATCCAGAAGAAGCCGTCCGAGGATCGGGTCATCGCGATCAGCCGCTCTTCGAGCGCGCGCGACTTCACCATGAGCTCGAAGACGTGCTTTGGGTCGAGAGGTTCGTGCCGGCCCCGGTACGCGTCGGGGACGGAACGCAGCGATCGTGTTTCCACGTCGGATGGCCTAGCAGGGGATCGTGAGCGCGGTCCAGCCGGCGTTCTTTTCGATATCATCTTTTCGGTAGAATGGGGATCGACGGCCCCACAGGTGTTGTGTACCTTGCCGGCGTAGAGGGTTCGCGACGTTCGGTCGTGTCTCCGAGTCTCCTCGGCGATGGATCCGGCGCGCGGATCGGATCGCCTCTGATGGATCGCAAGGACATGGATCTCGAAGCGCTGGCGGCTGCCGTCGAGCGGATCGGTTTCCTCGAGTGGCGACTGGATCAGATGGCGGCCCGCCTCGAGTCCGAGCGTGAGGCGGTGAACGCGCAACGTCGGCTCGTCGCGGACAGCACACGCCGCGAGGCGGAGTCCGCGGAGAAGATCCGGGGGCTGACGACGCGCCTCGCGGAGGCGCGCGCGGAGTCCGCGAGGCTGTCGGATCGGGCCGCACAGGCCGAAAAGACGCTCCGCGAGGTCGAGCGGCGCGGGAGCGCGGAGGCGACGCAGGACCGCGTGGCCGAGGCGTACGCGCGGCTGCTGGCGACGCGGCAGAAGGACGACGCCGACGGCGAAGCGCTCACGCGCGCGCAGGCGCGGATCGATCGGATGGAGCGTCAGCAGGAGCGCTTCTTCGAGCGGCTGGTGCGCTGGCAGCACGCGGTCGCGGCGGGGGATCGGGACGCCATCGATCTCGCGAGCCTGATCGCGGAGCTGCGCAACGAGACCTTGAAGCTGTCCGCGGATCGGACGGCGACGGAGGCGACGAACCGCGCGCTCCGCCACGCGCTCGCGGACGCGGGCGTCGAGCCTCCGCAAGCGGTGGTGCCGACGACGCCGTCCACCCCGCCGAGCACGCCGCGCTGGCTGGAGGCGCCGCCGGTGGCTCCGTCCGAGACGGGCCTGTCCGCGGCGGACGCGCGGGCGGCGCTGGAGACCATCGAGGGCTCGCTGTCGCGGGCCCAGGCGTCGGCGTGTTTCGAGGCGCTCCTCGACGGCACCGCCGAGCGCGCCGCGGGCGCGGTCGAGGCGCTGATGTCCTCGGCCCACGAAGCGGCGGCCCCGGCCCTGGCGTTCGTGCTGCGCTCGTCGGCGGACTTCGACACCCGCGACGCCTGCCTGCGCGGGCTCGGCACGCTGCCCGGCCCGGTCGCGGAGCAGGCGCTCTTGGCGGCGCGGGCGGACGCGGACTGGCGCATACGCGCGGCGAGCGTGGAGGCGGGGCTGGCGCGGATGGACGCGGGGGCGACGCGGCGCGCGCAGGGACCGAGCGCTCGCACGTCGGCGCTCGACGGCCGCGACTTCGAAGCGAACGGCGCGGGCGCCTCCGCGAACGGCGCGGGCTCGGTGAACGGCGCGGGCTCGGTGAACGGCGCGGGCTTCGCCGAGGCCGACGACCCCGCGATGCTCTTGCGCGCGGCGCTCGCGGACGCGGATCCGCGGGTGCGTCGGCGTGCGGTGCTGGCGGCGTCGGGGACGAGCTCGTTCGACCCGGTGGGTGTGTTGCTCGGCGCGATGGACGACGAGGACGCGGGCACGCGCCGCGCGATCGCCACGGCGATCGGGACGCGCGGGGACGAGCGCGCGTTGCTGACGTTGACGCGTCAGCTGATGGACGAGGACCACGCCGTGCGCGTGGGGGTCGCGCGGGCGCTGTCGCGCCGGCTCGGTGTGACGTTGAACGGCGTCGCCGAGGCGGACGCCGCGACGCGACGGAAGATGGCGCAGTCGCTGCGCGCGCAGCTGTGCGCGCGCCTCGCGCCGGCCGAAGGCGCGGCGGAAAGGAACACGCAATGGAGGACGTGACGTACCCCAAGAAGCGGATGGCGGAGCTGCTGTCGATGTCGGTCGACGAGCTGGAGACGCTGGAGCGCGTCGGCGTGCTGTCGGAGCTCGGCGGCCCGAAGGAGACCTATCCGCTCGGTGACCTCTCGCGTTACCGCGCGCGGCTCGCGCGGCAACCCGCGCGGCAGCCGCTGCGGACGCAGCTGTTCCTGAACTTCAAGGGTGGAACGGGGAAGACGTCGCTGTCGGTGTCCTACGCGCAGCGCCTGGCGGAGCTGGGGCACCGCGTGCTGCTGATCGACCTCGACTCGCAGGGCCACGCGACGAAGTGCGTCGGCTACGACGGCGAGGAGCAGGATGCGACGCTCTTCGAGGTCCTCGTGAAGAAGGTCCCGATGGCGGAGGTCCGCATCGAGACGGAGATCCCGGAGCTGCATCTGATTCCGTCGAACCTGCGCATGGCGACGGTGGACCTGTCGCTGATGCCGATGTCGAACCGCGAGAATCGTTTGAAGCGATCGTTGGCGGCGGTGCAGGACGAGTACGAGTACGTGGTGCTCGACGCCCCGCCCTCGTTCGGGTTGTTGAACCTGAACGCGATTGTGGCGGCCGACGATCTCATCGTGCCGGTGCTGCCGGACTTCCTGTCGTTCCACGGCTTGAAGCTGTTGTTCGAGACGCTGGACGACATCGCGGAGGATCTCGACCACCGCCTCGAGCGCGTCTTCATCGTGATCAACCAGTTCAACCCGACCACGAAGATCGCCCGCGCCGCGCGGGACGCGTTGGCGGAGCACTATCCGGAGTACCTGCTCCCGGAGGTGGTCCGGCAGTGCACGACGTTCGCCCAGGCCTCGAGCGAGGGCACGCCGATCTTCCTGTTCGACCCGTCGAGCAAGGGCGCCGCCGACGTCCAGACCATGATCGACGCCATCCACGCCCCGGCGACGGCCCAAGTCACGCCGTCCCAGCCGGAGCCGGTAGCCACGGAGCAGATGCAATGAAGTCCGCGTTTTCGAAGAACGTCTCGAAGAAGAAGCCGCGCACCCGCCTGGGCACGATGCTCGCGGACCTGCCCGTGAGCGACGAGGTCCCGTCGGAGCTCCCCACCCCACCCGGTCCGGGTCCCGGTTCCGGTCCGGGTCCCGAAAAGGCGAAGGCCCGAGCCAAGGCGCCGAGGGGTAAGAGCAAGGACGCGGGGCGTGTTGCCGCGGCGAAGGCGGAGGTGCCCGCGAGTGCCGAGGTGGTGCCGGTGCCGGAGGCGGTGACGGAACCCGAGGCGGTGTCCGCGTCCGAGTCCGTGGCCGCACCCGAGTCCGCGTCCGCAACCGTGTCCGTGTCCGCGTCCGTGTCCGCGTCCGACTCCGTGGCCGAGTCCGATTCCGAGTCCGATTCCGAGTCCGATTCCGAGTCCGATTCCGAGTCCGATTCCGTGGCCGCGTCCGATTCCGAGTCCGCGTCCGGTTCCGTGGCCGCGTCCGGTTCCGTGGCCGCACCGGAGTCTGCGTCCGAACCCGAGCCCATAGCCGCGACCGAGTCCGCCTCGGCATCCGCGAGCGTCCCCGCTGCGACCGCAGCCCCGGCGCCGTCACCGGCCTCGGCCCCCGCAGCCTCACCACCACCGGCGTCCGGCGCCGCATCGGCCCCGGCCACGACACCGGCAGCCACCGCATCCCCGTCCACGCCTGTGGCGGCCCCAGCATCCGCACCGACGCCCGCGTCGGCCTCCCAGGCTGCGCCCGCACCCACCGCATCCGCGCAGGCCCCCATCGCCGCGCCGACGCCCCCATCGGCGACCTCCCCCACCACTGCGCAGCCCGCGGCCGCCACCACGCCGCCGTCCTCCCGACGCCCCCTCCTCGAGGTCCCGGCGGCCGACGTCGTGCAGTCCGGTCGCGCTCGCATCGACGCCCTCAAGGCTCGCCTCGCGGTCGCGGCGAAGCGCACCGAGGAGCCAGCCCCCGCGCCGGCCGCGACGGCGTCGCGTGTGCGTCAGACCGTGGCTTCGCTCCGCGAGGCGTTGGAGACCGCGCAGGTCGACAAGCGCAAGCTCGCCGAGCAGCTGGCGGAGCGTGACCGGCGCGTCGCGGAGCTGACGCAGCGCCTCGACGCGGAGCAGAAGGCTCGCGAGAAGGCGGAGGCGCTCGCGACGGAGCGGCAGGCGGTCGCGGACGAGCTGATCGAGGAGTCGGAGGCGCTCGCGGAGGAGCGCGACCGCGTCCTCGATCGGATCACGGAGCTCACCGAGCTCGACCAGCGTCAGCGCGAGCTGCTCGGCGCGCTCGAGCAGGAGCTCGAGAACAAGGACGAGGCCCTCGCGAAGTCCCGCGCGCAGGGCGCCGAGCTCAAGGACGCGCTGGAGGCGACGACGGCGGAGCTGCAGCTCGCGGAGGGTCGCATCGCGGACCTCGGTGCCGCGCGCGATCAGCTCCAGGCCGACCTCGACACGATGCGCGCCGAGCTCACCCGAGCGGCCACCGCGCGCGACGCGCTCATGGAGATCCAGCGCCTCGTCGACGGTGTCTGATCGCTGACCCCACCGCGGGTTGTCGCCCACCCTCCGGACGAATACAAAAGCGCCGCGTCGTGTATGGCGACGGCGCGTCCCCACGCGGCATACCGCGCCGCATGAACAAACGCCTCATCGCTCTCCTCGCAGCTACGACGATCACCGGTGCGACGGTCGGCACGACCGGCTGCTACGGGAGCTTCGCGCTCACGAAGAAGCTGCACACCTGGAACGGAAGCCTCGGCAACAAGTTCCTCAACACGATCGTGTTCTGGGTCCTGGTCATCATCCCGGTCTACGAGCTCATCACGCTCGGCGACGCGATCATCTTCAACCTGATCGAGTTCTGGACGGGCTCCAACCCGCTCGGCGGCGGAGCGACGGCGCAAGTGAAGTCGGAGTCGGAGGACGCCGTGGTCGTGCAGGTCGGCGACCGCGAGTACCGGCTCGAGCGCGAAGCCGAGAGCTTCCGCGTCCTCGCGGACGGTGTGGAGATCGGCCGCGGCGGTCTGAGCGAAGACGGGAGCTTGGTGCTGGAGGATCTCGAGAACGGTCGCTCCGTCGAGGTGCGTCGCGACGAGCTCGCGGTCCTGCGCGATCGATTCGCCCGCCCCGACGCGATCCCTGCGATGCGCTGATCAGCCGGCGTCGAGCTCGGCTTCCTCGCGGTCGCTGAAAGTCTCGAACCCGGCGCCCTCCCATTCGAGGAGGCCCTTCTCGATCGCGACGACGTTCGGCTGCCCGATCTTCGCCGCGGCCTCCGAAGAGATCTCTCCGGTCCGGCACACGAGCACGACGAGCGACCGCGGATCCGCTTCGGCGATCGCCGCGGGCAACGCGTCGGCGGCGACCGTCTTCGCGTGCCGCAAGTGACTGCGCGAAACGTCGCGCGGGTCGCGAAGGTCGAACACGACGATCGGCATCCCGCGCTGCATCAGCGCAGCCAGCTCCTCCGGCTTCACGGTCGGCGCGCGCAGCCCGGCGACGTTCGACTCGATCAGCTCCACGAGCGCCTCCTTCGGCTGCGCCCCCTGCACGGCCTTCACCGGCTTGCCCTGGTCCATGAGCACCAGCGTGGGGATGGAACGAATCCCGAACATCTGCGCCGTCTGCGGCGACGCATCCACGTCGAGCTTCCCGATGACCAACTTCCCCGCGTACTGCTCCGAAAGCTCCTCGAGCACCGGCGCCACGGCCTTACAGGGCGCGCACCACGTCGCCCAGAAGTCGAGCAGCACCGGCAGCTCCGACTGCAACACGGCGGACTCGAAGTTGGCGTCGGTGATCTCGACGGTCGGCATGGCCGTGATTCGTGGCGTCTTTGTGGCGGCGGGGCAAGCGGTTTGGAGCCCGCCGACCGCCGTTCGCCGAAAACGCCAGTGTGTGCGAGGGGACGTGGGCACGCCAGTACCAGACTCGCGGCGATGCGCGTCGAGCACCCGGTCAATCACCAACCCCGACCGGCGCTGCTCGCCTGGCGATTCACGCGCAACACTCCGGCGTGCGCCGTCGTCAGTAGGCCGCCCGCCGTGGTCGTACGCCGGCGCCCGTCGTAGCGGGGGTCGTACGTGGATTTGGAGGATGGATCACGTCTAGCGGTAGATGTCGCGCGTACCGCTGCAGCACCGGGCGCGTCACGTTGGCTCGGGCGCACCACGCCGCGCTGGTCGCACCAAGCGATGAAAGCGTCCACCGACCGCTCGATCAGCTGCACCTTCGGGGGAGCGAATCCGTATGAGCATCCAATCCGTCGTCTGCATCGAGCAGCGCCGCAAAGCCCTCCGGGTCCGTGCGGTCGCCGGGTGCGCCTTACTCGTCCGATGACGCCGCGTCACGATCGCCCCATCAAACACTTAGTGTAATATTGTAAATATACATAGAACCATCAAACCAGAAGGCACAGGACTCGGCACGTCATCACTTTCGGGCTTGGAAAGTACACCCCGGGTCGCTAGCATGCGCGGCATGTCCGGAGACGTGCTGAAGGTCATCGCGGATGCCCTCGCGCTCAAACGCGAGGAGCAGGAACTCACGGCTCATACGCTGATCGAGCACCTCTCGACGGAGCCACCCGAGCTGGAGCCCGAGCTCCGAGAGACCGTCCAAAAGAGAATCGATGCCCTCCGCACAGGCGAGGCCGAGACGGTCGACCACGAGGACGTTCAGCGCGACCTATTGAGGAAGCTCGAAGAGCCTATTTCGTGAAGTGGCTCAAAGAGGCCGTCCTCGAGTACGAGGCCGCCGCCTTCGAGTTCCGAGCCGAGAGCCCAAGCACCGCTGACCGATTCGCGCGCACCGTCGACCGTCGTGTTCGGTTTGCCGAGCGGTTCCCGCGAGCGGGAACCCAGCTCTCAGGCGTCGACGCCGAGGTCCGACGCTTCATCGTCGACCGCTTCCCCTACAAGATCCTCATCGCCTTCGTCGACGCGAGCCCATCATCGTCGCCTTCGCGCACTTCAAGCAGCACCCCGACTACTGGCACGACCGGCTGCATTAGGCCTCGGCGGCGGCGGGACTTTCGGCTCGACGGTTGCGCCTCCGTCGTGGCGCGCTTCTTCGATCCCGATTTCGTCGATGCGCCGATTCCCATTCGCAGACACGACCCGATCTCCATCGTCCCAGGCGACTTCCTTGTTCCAGCCTCTCGTCCTGCAACCGCGCGCCACGCCTGGACCCGAGATCGCGAAGCCGCCAGACAGAAGCCCGAGCTCGCGGTCCTCGCCCACGGCAACGAGGACGACGGACTCGACGCCGTCGTCGCCGCAGTGGATCCCGAGGATGGTTCACGCGTCACCACGCCGCTCGTCCGCGGATATGTCAGCCGCGCCACCGAGCCGTCCTCGTTGGGGTCGGTCTCTGCGTACCCACCACCGTTCGTCATCACCGTGCGCGTCGACAGGTTGCCGCGGACAGCTTCACAGGCTTACGGTTGCTGTCGTCGTCGTCGTCGATAGCGGAGACCAGCGGGGCAGCAAGACGCTCAGCGAGAGCGGTGACCAAACCCTCAGACGTCGAGGTCCGGGTCGCTGCCCTGCAGCAGCGATCCCCGACCTACGGCACCCGCGACAGCAAGCGCGGCGAGGCGGCCCCTCTTCTTCTAGGCCCGCGCAGCGGGCCTCCGAGGGGCGGTGGCGGACGCCCCTTCGCGAAGCGAGGATGTGCGGGCGACTCGCTCGGTACGGGCCAGGCGCTCGCACAGGCGGGCCTTTCGGCTCGACGGTTGCGGCTCCGTCGTGGCCGGGGGTTTCGACGGCCCGGGACCCCGCAGCGGGCCCCCATCGGAGGCGAGGCAGTTCCGCAAGCAAAGCGACTCCGCCCCCCGCATCAACCATCCGCTCGAGCCGACGGACCCGCGGGTGGGCGGGGGTGGCGCGCCACACGCAAAGCGGGATGACCGAAACACTTTCGACTTTCGGACAGCTTCGGACGAAGTCCGATTATCGGACGACCGTCGACCAAGACACACCGCGGACGGGACGGCGCGAGCGTTGCTCTTCCCCTCGCGCATGCGAAGACCAAGAAGACTCACGCCCGGCGCACGTTGGTTCGTCACCGTACGATGCGCGCGATCCCAGTTCCGACTCACGCCCGACATCGACCGCACAGAGCTCTTCAAGTTCTTCCTCGCCAAGGCCCTGAAGCGATGCGACGGCGTGCGCCTTCACGCAGCCGTCCAGATGTCGAATCACTTTCACCTCGTCCTCACCGACGAGCGCTCCCAGCTCGCCGACCTCATGGAGTACCTCGACGGTCAGCTCGCCCGAGCCCTCAACGCCGTCGACCAGGTGCGCGGCCAAGTCCTCGAGCGGCGCTACTCCGCGATCGAAATCGTCGACGACGAAGCGCTCGCCAACCGCATCGTCTACACCGTCACCAATCCCCCCGCCGCCGGCCTCGTGCGCTCCCACCGCGACTGGCCGGGACTCGTCGCCTGGTGCGGCGGCCAAGCCGTCACCCTTCCCTGCGCGCGCTTTCACTGGAAGCGATACCGCCGCGCCTTCGACCGCGCCATGCGCCTCGGCGACGAAGTCCCCTCCCGCGAAGACTTCACCGAGCGCGTCGAGCTCCACCTCGACACCGACGACACCCTCGACCTCGAAGACGTTCGCGCGGCGATCCATCAGCGCGAGGACCGACTCGCACGCGACCGCAGCGGCGACGTCCTCGGCGTCGAGACCGTCCTCGCGACCGACCCGCTCCACGAGCCCGAGCGCACCAAGCGCGGACCTGCGCCCCTCTGTCACGCATCCACCCGCGATGCCTGGATGGCGTTCCGCGATGGGTGGCGGTGGTTCGTCATGACCTACAGAGAGGCCAGCGCGGCGTTCCGAAAAGGGCGACTCGGGACCTACTTCCCCGAGCACACCTTCAGGCCAAGGCTGCCACTCCGATGGCCCGTCGAGGCCGCCGCGGCCGCGTGAGCGAAGCTGATCTTGAGGGATGAGTTCAGGCCCGGACGGGCCCACCACGAAGCGACAGAGAGGGTTCAGGAGGAGGAGCGCAGCGCGCTCGGGCACGGGTTCGCGAAGGGCCTCAGACGGCGGCTAAGAAGAAGAGGAAATCCCCTTCAAAAGCCCTTCCGATATTTCTGCGTTACGACAAATCAGAGCAACAAGAATCTACTCAGTGGATCCGGAGGATGGATCACTTCTCGCCCTCAAGAGCCCTTCCGATATTTCTGCGTTACGACAAATCAGAGCAACGAGAATCTACTCAGTGGATCCGGAGGATGGATCACTTCTCCTCCTTGGATCCCTTCTCCGGATCACTTCTCGCTCCCCTGACCCATCCGCGGTAGAATCGCACAGAGAAGTGACGTGGCTCTCACCCTCACCTCTTCGTCCTGTACCTCATCCAATGCAAGAAACGCAGCCTGAAGTGATAGAGGCCGACCCATGAGCAGTTCAGTCATGATCTGAGACAGCCGCTCAAGTTCATCGTCTGTTGCCTCTTCATGAATTTTCGCAAAGGACGCAGTCTCGGTCAGGCAACCGAAGCGTTCTACCCAGGCTTCTAGGAAGCACAGAGATGCGGGAAGCATAGCCAAGTTACTCCGGATCGAAATCGACCCACGTCCCAGGCTTCGTGAGATCGGCTACTGGAAGTTGCCGAACTCCAAGACCAGACGGGCCGCGAACCAGAACCCTAACAGGGTCCGCAACAAAGAGGGTACCATCCGGCAATGCCCACACATAGGTCGATGGAGCACGAACCCTAACACCCAGCGCATTGGATAGTTGCTGGGCGAACCCCGTAGCGCACGATCCGGTATCGCAGGCGATAAGGCGGATAGGACCTCCGTTGTAGGACGGCGACCGCTTCAGCAACCGGGCAAACTGATCCGACGAGATCTTCTCGTCGAGTCTCGGATTCGGGACCTGAGACACAAAGTCGTCTCCACCATGAAGAGCAATATCCGTGTACCCGTCAACGGGCTTTGCCTTCTGCGCGTTTCTTCCGAATTCATCGGCCTCCTTGGTGAACACCGCCGCACCTGGCAGTTCATCGGTCGCGGCGAGACTCAGGTCACCCGATGCGATTCGGCGATTGGGCCCGCTACGAAGGCGTCGCGTTGCGGGAACAGCCAGGGGCAAGACCTCAAGTCCAAACCGAAGCGCCGCTTCTCCCCGCCCAACCTCTCGACCTTGCACATCTTCGCCAGTCGCAAGAGTCATTCCGGAGTCGAGGTACGGCACCATCCCGGCGCCGTGATCCGCACCGATCGAACTCAGGCCCGTCCTGTCCGACTCAAGGTAGCCGCACCGGAAGCAAGCGGCCTCCACTGCACCCCCGACCACACCACCGCGCCCACTGAGCTTCGGCTTCTTGTCCCGTGCGGGATCCGCACGGCCTCCCGTGAAGAACTCGATGAGCTGCCCGAGCGCCTGCGACATGTAGAACCGTGGGTCACCCGTCGCCCGTCCCGTCGGATCCCTCAGGTTCACCGGATCCCACCGCATCCCGGCATACAGGTTGACGCTATCCTCATACCCCTCAGGGTCCCTCTGCAGGAACATCCCCGACCGCGCGTCATAAACCCGCGCCCTCGCCAGCACCAAGTCCACGTCCCAGTCATGCAGATGCGCCTGGAACCCGATCGAGTTCCCGACCGCACTCCTCGCCAAGACCGCCGGCGCCGTGCTGCCTGCCACCGTCCCCGTAGCCTGCAGCGTCCCAGCCGCCGCTGCGTAGGTCACCGTCACGGCCTGCGCAGAGCTCAAGTTCGCCCAAGCGTCCTGAACCGCGCCCGCCGACACGTCCACCGTATAAGAGATCCCCGCGGCCAGCGGCGTGGTCGTCAAGGAGTACACCGTTCCGTACCGATGCGCCGCGTCCGACACCACGGTCACGTCGGTCACCGCGACCGTGGCGCCCTGCCCGTCACGCACGGTGATGTGAGAAGTCAGGTCATTGACCTCGATGCCCACCTGACCGTTCGACACCGGCACCGGCGTCCCCGACACCGCCGGGTCTACCGGCTCCGAGAACACCAGCTCCAAGCGACCGCTCCCGTCACTGCGCACCGAAGAGACCGCCGGAGCGGCCGTGTCCTGCCCCGTGATCTGCGGGTACCCGAACACCGTATAGTCGATGCGCTCGACCACCTGCCCCGACGCGTCCATCAAGCCCACCACCGAGCCCATGCGATCGACGACGTAGTAGTAGCGCTCCAGCTGCTGCGTCGTCGCGTTCCACAGGTCCGCCGCGAACGGTACGTCGCCCTCATCGGCGTAGAAGTACTGCGCGCGCAGCGAGGGCGTTGCGCCCTGCTCGTGCTCCTGGAGCAAGAGCAGCCCGTCGTAGACGTACACTCGGTTCGAGTCCACGCAGTCCGCCGCCCCCACGGCGCAAGTCACGGTGCGCCCCAAGAGCGCGTCGTCGGCACGGTAATCGTACGTGACGGTCGACCCGTCGGGGCGCGTCGCCTGTCGCAGGCGCGACCGGACGTCGTAGTCCAGGGCGAGCGTGCCCTGTTCGGAGGGCGTCGACGTCACGTTACCGAGTGAGTCTCGCGTCCGCGCAACCCCGTCGAGCAGCGTCGCATGGCCCATCGCGTCGTAGCCCTGGTACAGCTCCGCGATCTCAGGCGTCGACTCGCCCACGGGTACCTGAGTGACCACTTCCTGGAGGCGATCGTCGAACGTGATCGGTGCGTAGACCGACGTGAAGTGCGCATCGCCCACCCCGAAGTCACCGTTCGTCGGGAGAGAGCCGAACACTGTCGGGCGCGCGCCGATGTTCGCCGTACCCAGGCGTTCCTGGTCGTAGCTGTAGAGGTTCGCGCGACCCGCGCGATGGACATCCACCCGAGCGACCTCTCGGTTCGCGCTGTCATACGCGTAACGAAACGATGCGACGATGTTGCCGCCCTGCACGTACGTCCGGCTGACCAGTCGACGTCGCTGATCGTAGTCGTCTACACGGTCCACGCCGTTGCCGAGGACCACCGTACCCGGGGCCGAGGCCATCGCATAGTCCGACACCGACATCATCGCGCTTCCCGCGTATGTCAGGCTTTCGAGGCGCCCCGCAGAGTCGCGGACGTGCTGCACGCCCCCCTGTTGGGATCCTTATCGAGCTCCACGCTCGCCCCGTTCGCAATGTCGGCTCGACGCGGACGCCCGAGCGCATCTTGGACATACGTGTTGGTCTCCGAGTAGGCACCGTCGACGGTCGTCAGGCTCACCAGATCACCACGGTCGTTGTAGCTGGAGTTGATCGACCCCGCGGACGCCATCCTCATCGTCTGCGGCAGTTGGTGCACCGGATGGAAGTTCCCGAACGTCACGGTCGACAGGTCACGCATAGTGATGGACGTGAGCCGGTGGCCCGAGTCGTAGGCGAAGCTCCGCAGCGCGGTCGGCGACCCGACGCCGGACTCACCAGTCTGAAGATGCGCGTGCGCCACCAGAACGTCTCCACGCTGGTTCCAGAACATGGCTCACTTCTCCTGGGTCACTTCGCGGTCTTCTCGCAGAATATGGTTCACTTCTTTTCAATCAGCACTCACGCCTCGCACCCCCGGATCGAACTCAAACAAGACGACGAGTTCATCCAGAAGATCAGCAAGTCTCCTGGACGAGACCAACCCTGCGGGCGCACGCGACTTCCACCACGTTGGAGACTTTTTCGGATTGCCGCATAGCCGAGAGACCAACTCCGATGCCTCCGCAAAGCCAAGCACTTCATTGTGTCTGTCGCCATTCATGCTGAATCCATCTTCAAAGACCACGTGGTACTGATGAAGAAAGTGCATCACCGCAATGCCCTTCTCAAAAGACCATGCGTAGTCAGTCAAGATCGGCGCCAGCCTGCTCTGGAGTACATCGACCAGCATTCTATCGCCTTGGCGGCGTCATCGTGGATTCCGAGGATCGATCACGCGAGTGACACTAGAATATCGGCGAGACACGGTATCCGATCTCGTCGCGTGGGATGGCGGAGATGGGGCTGACACCGTGACTGCGGAGGACCGTCCCGATCATCGAAGCACCGGTCAAGATCAGCATGAACCTCGCAGTGTCCCCCCGCACTGCCGTCACGATGAAACCTCCGGACTTTTCGACGGCCAGAACCCTGCGAATGAAGCGACGCTGAAGCGACTCTTCGATCGGGAGCCTCTTGGCGGCGCGGCGCTCCTCGAGAACACGGCGGAGGTCCGAGATTCCTGTAGCAACGTCGCTCGTACCCCAGGCCACAATCAGCGAATCAACACCGAAGCTCGATCGCGTGACAAAAGTGAGCAGCTGATCATCGCTCAAGTCGTCGACACAGATTCGACCAAAGATGTACGGGCCGACGTCGCTCTCGCCCTCCGAGACATCGGTCCAAGCCGTGTTGGGAGGCTCGAGGACGACGGTCGGCTCTCTGCCACCGAAACGACTGAACTGCCTGAGCCATATCAAGTCCGAGTCGAAGCTCCGTAAGAGGCCCAACGCCTCCAGTGGTGCGAAGGCCATCGACACGCTGGCCTCGGCGAGGGGTGGATCGACGAACCAAGTTGAAGCGCGTTCGCCCAACGGCGCCATTCTCTCGCGCCTCCGCTCCTCGCTCCACACCTTCAGCGCCTGCAACAGTTCGGACAGGGTGCCGTGGGTCGTCTCCAACTCACCGCGTCCGACATGCGTGGTCCGAAGGCGCCAACCGTCGTGGTCGGGCGAAATAACGAAGGGATACTCGGCCAGCTGCACGCCGTCAGGCGTCAACGTCTCGCGAAGGCCGCCGACAATGCAGTTGCCACCTTCTGGAGATCGGCGCGCGACAAGGCCCGCTTCTCGAATCGCGGCGATCGTCGACTCCAGTGAGTTCACGTGAGAATCACCTTGGCTTCCCGCGAACGGTTCACCCGCATTCGGCAAGGTGGATACGGAATCGTACCGGCACGCTCCACCCGTCGCCAAGGTGCTCGCTGACCTGGCGGCCAGGCCCACGGTGCCGCCCGCTCGGTGCTATCGTCGCGCGCATGCGCCGCTGGGTCCCCGCCTTCGTGCTCCTCCACGCGTGCGGCGGGACGGACACCTCCAGCCGCGCGCCGGCCACCGACGCACCGATCGTGTGCCCGCCCGGCACGACGCCCACGACGATGAAGCTCGAACGATGGGACATGGGCGCCGTTCGCGACGGCCCCTTCCCGCTGCGACGCGGTTGCCTCGACGCCAACCAACGATTGCACGGGCCCGTGATCGACATCCGCAACACCGCGGTTCCGCCCGTGGTCTTCGGCGTCGGACAGATGAACGCCGGCAAACGCACCGGGCGGTGGGTGGACTACGCCGAGGACGGCGCCGTCATCTACGTCGGCCACTACGACGAAGGCCTCCGCCACGGCCCCTACGAGCACTGGTACCCCGACGGCGCGATCGCCGAGCGCGGCGAGTTCGACCACGGACGCCGCGTCGGCAAACGCATCGAATTCAACACCATCGGCGACGTCATGCGGTCCGTCGACTACCGCGGTAGACCTCGTCACGCGCACCCCACGCCAACCGCAGCGCCCGCCGACGCCCCCAGCCCTTGGCCGACCGACGCCCTCTGGGACCTCGGTCAGATGGTCGTCGTGCTCGCCGTGCTCCTCGGGCTCTGGTCACGACGCACCCGTCGCTCACCCCTCGCGCTCGTGAAGCTCCCCGAGCGACCGCTCGCATCCCCCGCTGTGCGCATGCTCGTCGCGGGCGCGATCACCACCTCCGGAGGTTGGTTGCTCTCCGCGAGCCACCTCGGCTTCGCGCAGACCGTCGCCATGGCGCTCGGTGGCCCCTCCTACGGAGAGATCCTACGCTGCCACAGCAACCAGCTCCTGGTTCGAGAGTGTCCCTACGGCGGCGCCATCCACTCGACGAACGCCGGGCCGACCTGCTCGAAACACGGCGCGCCGAAGGGGCTGCCATGAACGCGCGCCACGCACCGCCCAACCTCGACGCCGACGCTGCACGCGCGGTCGCCGGAGTCCCCGCCGACGCCGAGCACGTCACGAAGCTCGTCTGGATCCCCTTCATCCTCCACAAGAAGCGCGCCGCCGTGGCGCCCCGCGATCCGGCGTCGAAGCTCCCGCTGCCCGCACGCTGCCCGCTCGTCGAGGGCGCTCCAGAAGGGGTCGTCATCGACGCGACCTCGACGCTCCCGCTCGTCTACTTCCCGTTCTGGAGCGTCGAGACGATCGACGCACGAACCTACGTCAGCGCCACCGACGGCGCCGTCACACGTGAAGACGCAACACCCCCACCGGCGGTCGCTCCCCCCGCCACGACCGGACAGAGCAACGGCTACGTCATCGCAGTCGCCGTGCTCGGCATGTTCCTCCTCTTCAATACCGGCTTCCTCGGGTACCTCGTGATCCAGCTGGTGGCGCTGTTCATCCGCGCGGGCGTCGGCGCGGTCGTGATGCAAGAGATCGACGCGCCGCTGCCACCCACGCAGGTCGCCGCGCTGTTCGCTGTCGTGATGCTCAACGCGGTCCTGATCTTCCGCTACGCGCGCATCGCCGTCGAACCTGCGCTCGCCGAAGCCGTCACCCGCCGCGACGGCACCTTCGGACCACACGGGGCCCGCCTCGCGAAGTACACGGCGGTCGTCACGTCGATTGGCGTCGGCATCAGCCTCCCGGGCTCGGTCACCGCCAAACCCATCTCACTCATCGCCCTCGGCTTCGCGTCCATCGGACTGCTGTGGCTCGCGGTCGAAGCCTTTCGCCCCGCCACCGTCGACCGCCCCGGTATCCCCTCCGACCACCCGCTGATTCGCAGCGTGACCAACGTGCTCGCGATCCTCGCGGTCACCGTGACCCTCGCCTACTTCCTCTTCATGAGCGGCGGCTACCGCAGCCTCAGCCAAGTCATCGGAACGCCGCTCGAGTCGAACGACATGGAGGGCCTCATCCTCTCGTTTGTCGCCGCGCTCGCCCTCGCGCGCACCCGGCTCGCGCCCGCGATCAAGTACCCGGTCGTCGGTGCGTTGCTCGTCAGCGTGGTGATGAAGCCGGTCGGCGTCCCCGCGCTCACGATCCTCGCGCAGTTCATCGTCGTCACGGTGCTGTCCCGCCTTCTCTCCGACGAAGAGATACCGACGACCTCCGAAGCGATCGCCCACGGCCTCGCGACCGAGGCCGGCATCGTCGCGGGCGTCTTGTTCGGACGGGTGGTGCTCACGCTCCTGCTCGGAACGCTGGGGTGGGTCGTCGGCGAAGTCACCGGCGAGTGTATCGGCGGGGTGCTCGCGTCGCAGCGAGCGAACGACGCCTCTAGTTCTTCTCGGCGGCCTCGAGCAGCCGCTCCAGGTCCGCCGTAGCCGGGACCTCGAGGCCGAAGCCCTCGCAGGCGTGCTGCTCGCTCGTGCCGGACCAGCGGACGACCGCCTTCAGGTCGATCGACAGATCCTCGATCGCGCAGCGGATCTCGATCTCGTCGCCGGGGCTGTACGTGGTGCTCGGGCGCCACGCCGGGGACAGGAACAGGCCACCCTTGGAGATGTCGCGGATCTCGCCGGTGCGCGCGCGCAGGCCGTCGGTCCAGTAGGCGGCCCAGCGGACCGCGGCGCGGGGGTGGTTGCGGTAGTTGGCGTCTTTCGGGTTCGACATGGGGACGACCTCCACCCCCTGCTATCGGCCCCCCGAATCAACCCTTGAGCTGAACACCGATCTGAATCGGCGCGGTCCCCGCATTCGCACGCGCGAGCGCCGCAGAGTCGAAACCCAACGTCACGCCGAAGCCGTCCGTGATCCAGTACGCCGCGCCCACACCGAAGCCGATGTAGTCCGTCTGGCCCACACCCAACACGTCGATGATGTCCGGCCGATCCACCGAGAAGTACGCCTGCGCGTGCAGGTCGAGCACCAAGCCGAACGACGACGACCACCCGAGCTGCAGGTTCGAGAACAACGCCGGCGACAACCCATCGCGCGAGTGCAGCCGCGCGCCCGCCCCCGCAGAGAGCCACAACCCGTACGGCAACGCGGCCGCCGCCTGCAGCTCCGCGTCGAAGAACAACGTCGGCAAGGTCGCTCGCACCACGTAGGGGCCCGTGTCGAGCACCCCCTCCGCGAGCGGGTCGTCACCCACCGCCGGACGCCCGCCCGCGCGGACCTCCAACGCCAACGGCTGCGACCCCGACCACAGCGCATGCCGCGCCCCGACCGACAACGTCCCCGCGTATAGCTGCGACTGATCGCCGTACGCGCTGTAGCCGAACGGCACGACGTACATCAGCAACGTCACGTCGTTCGTCAGGCCGTACTCGCCGTAGACGTTCAACGCGTGGTCCGAGAACGACTCCGGGAGCTCCACGAGATCCCCCGCCGTGTCGAACGCCTTGTTGCCGATCAACGAGCGCGTCCACGCCTTCACGTAGTAGCCGCCCTCGCCCTGCGTGAACCCACCCGCGTACGCCGGGCTCGCGCTGAACAGAACGAACGCCGCGCACCACCATCGGTAACCCATTGGGCGCGGAGCCTAGCAGGAACCCGGAAGCTCCGCTTCGACGATCGACAGCTCCTCGCGCGACTTGCCCGACAGGTGCCCCTTCGCCGCGAGCGCCCGAAGGTGATCGCGCCGCGACCTCACCCACGCGACGAACAACGGCGACCGCTCCGCACGAAGCCTGGGACCGAGCCAAGCGTCCGCGTCCGACAACGCCATCTCCCCCGCCTCCGCGGCCATCACCACGAACACCCGGCCGTCGTCGAACACCAACGCTTCGTCCACGATCGCCAGGCCGCGCGCCTCGAACGAACGCCGCACCGCGGGGACGTCCCGGTTCACCTGCACGACCCACCGCCGAATCGGGAGCCGATCGGACGCCGCGGCGAGCACCGCGTTTGCCGTGCGCCCGCCGAAGCCCGCGAGGACCGCGACGTCCGCCTCCCCCGGATCGACGGGCGCCAACCCGTCACCCTGACGAACCGCGATCAGATGCGACATCGCCGCGCCCGCGACCGCACGCTTCGCGCGGCGGTACGGCCCCTCCGCGACGTCCACGCCGATGCCCGTCGGACACCGCCCCGAACGCACCAACGCGATCAACAACCGCGCGTGGTCGGTGCCGACGTCGACCGGGATCGAGCCCTCCGGCACGAACGTCGCGACCGCGGTGAGCCGCGCACCGAGCCGCTCGGCCGCGAGCTCGGGCGAACAGGGCACCGACAGATCGAGGTGCAAAGGCGGGTCGAGCACGAAGCTCACGGTGTGCCTCGCATCGCAGCTCGGGGCGCGCGCGTCCATGTGCGTCGCACCACATAGCCGAGGCCTATGGCTCCCATTCGAAAGCCCGAGACCCGAAACGCCCCCGGATCTCACTACTGATCATCGAACCCATGGCCACCCGAGGAGGCTCTTACATCATGGACCTGATTCGTCGACTCCCCCCGCTCCTACTGCTCGCACTCGTCGCGTGTAACGCCACGGCCGAACCTGAGCCCGAACCCGAACCCGAACCCGAACCCACCTGCGACGCCACGGCGCCCGTGTGCGCCGGAAGCGGCCCGAACAGCGGCTGCGACGCCGGCTTCTCCTGCAACGACACCTGCACCTGCGTCGCCGACGCCCCGGTGTGTGACTCCACCGCGCCCGTCTGCGCGGGCAACGGCCCCAACAGCGGCTGCGCGGACGGATTCCTCTGCGACACGTCCTGCGCGTGCGTCGAAGAGGTCTGCCAGGCCGACGCCCCCGTCTGCGAAGGCAACGGCCCGAACGACGGCTGCGACGAGGGCTTCGTCTGCAACGCGGGTTGCGCATGCGAAACCGCGCCCCCGCCGCCCCCCACGGACCGCCTCGCGCGCCCGAGCCGCTCCACGCCGGTCGACATCAACAACGACGACTCCGTGGTCGCGATGGTCAACACCGACGGCGGCTCCGTGTCCTTCTTCAACGCTACGCCGGAGCAGGAATCTCGGATCGCGCGCGTCGAATCGAGCGCCACCGCGAACGCCGAGCCGATGTCCGTCGTCATCCACCCGAACGGCACGACCGCGTTCGTCGCCAACCGCGCCGCAGGCTCGGTTGCACGCATCATCGACATCGGCACCGCCGGCGCCACGCGTGACGCGGAGCTCGAGCTCGGCGGCGAGCCGATCGGCCTCGCGCTCACGCCCTCCGGCCGCACGTTGTGGGTGACCAACTGGGTCTCCGGCACCGTGACCGTGGTGAACACGGAGACCATGCAGACGCTCCGCACCATCGAGCTCGGACGCAACCCGTACGCCATCGCTATCACCAACGACGGGGACGACGAGGACGAGGACGAGAAGGCGCTCGTCACGCAGTTCTACGCCGAGCGCCGCGCGGGTGTGACCGACGAGGCCACCGACGACGGCGCACAGGGCATCGTCCACGTCATCGAGGTCGGTGCGAACACCGAGAAGAGCCAGATCGTCCTCGCGCCGATCGCCGACTGCTTCACCGCGCCGATCAACGGCGAAGCCGTCACCACCGGCTGCTTCCCGAACCAGCTCAACAGCATCACCATCCACCGGGCGTTCGACCGGACGTGGGCCTACGTCACGAGCGTCGCCGCGTCGCCGGCCGGCCCGGTGCAGTTCAACCACAACGTGCAGGCGGTCGTGTCGGTCATCGACGTCGACGCGGAAGCCGAGGTCGCGGGTCAGTCCACGAACCTCAACAGCCTCGTGAAGGACCAGGTCGACAACGACGGCGACGAGACCGTCGGGCGGCGCTTCCTGTCGGTGCCGAACGGCATCGCGTTCGTGAACCGCGACGACCTCGCGATCGGCTACGTGACCGCCGCGGGCAGCGACATCATGGTGCGCGTCGTCTTCAACGAGGACGGCACGGTGGAGATCGGCGCGGCGACCGCGCTGAACATCGTCGTCGGCCAGAACCCGCAGGGCCTCGTGGTGCGCCACGGCACGACCGGCGCCGGCGCGTACACCGCGAACCTCATCAGCCGCGACCTGTCGGTGGTTTCGTTCCGCGACCAGGCCACGGTGAACACCGTGGAGTCGACCGCGACGCCGACGCCCGGCTCCGACGAGCACACCGTGTGGCGCGGCAAGCGCTTCTTCAACACCGGCACGGGCATCTGGTCGCGTGAAGGCTGGGGCTCGTGCCAGGGCTGCCACCCGATGGGCCTGACGGACAACATCACCTGGAGCTTCGCGGCCGGTCCGCGCCAGTCGATCAGCCTCGACGGCCAGTACGCGTCCGACGACCCGAGCGACATGCGCGCGCTGAACTGGACGGCGATCTTCGACGAGACCACCGACTTCGAGCTCAACACGCGCGGCGTCTCCGGCGGCTCGGGCGCGATTCGCAACGGCGAAGGTCCGGTGGCGTCGCCGGCGGGCCCGCCCTTCGCGTCGCTCACGATGGAGGACGGCCAGACCGTCGAGAACCACCAGGCGCTCAACGGCTCGTTGACGTTCGTGGCGCGGGAGCGTGGCGTGTGCTCGAACGAGGGCACCTGCGTCGACTGGGATCTGATCGACCGCTACATCCAGACGGTGCGCAGCCCGAACGCAAAGCCGGCCGCGCAGGCGCAGATCGACCAGGGCCGCGCGGTGTTCGCGGACGCCGGGTGCAACAAGTGCCACGCGGGCGCGAAGTGGACCGTGAGCCGCACGTTCTACACGCCGGAGGCGTTCGAAGGCGCCCTCCCCGGCCGGACGTTCGAGGCCGACGCCGCGTTCCAGACCGCGATGGATCCGAGCGCGCTGGTCGGGCTCCCGCTGGACGTGAACGTCGACGCGACCCTCGTGGCCGGCGACGACTCGGACGGCGGCGCCCCGGCGCTCAAGCGCCAGGCGTGCAACATCCGGAACGTGCAAACGTTCGGCGTCGAGGGCGGCGCCGACGAGGTCCGCGTCAACGGGACGCCGGCGCAGGGACGCAACGGGTTCAACCCGCCGTCACTGCTCGGTCTGTCGACGGGCGCGCCGTACCTGCACCACGGTGGAGCGACGGACTTGGACGACCTGCTGGACGCGCGCTTCGCGGCGCACACCACGGCAGGGAACCCGAACTTCGCGCCGACCGCTGCCGAGCGGGACGCGCTGAAGGCGTTCCTCCTGTCGATCGACGAGGCCACGGCCCCGTTCGCCATCGACAACGGCACGGTCCTCTGCCCGACCCCCTGAGCCCGCCTCCCCCCGGGCTACGACGGGGCCCCCGGGCGCACCTCCCTTTCGCGCCCGGGGGCCCCTTTCTTCGTCAAGCAGTGATCGAAGCGCGCGGCGCACCGCACGGCGCCGGTACATGCCTGCTGCGACGCCCCTCCTCGCCCGGTACATCGCCGCCTCGGTCATGACGCTCGTCTTGTCGGCCTCTGTCGCGCAGGCGGAGCCGCTCCTCGTGCTGCAGGTGCAGCGCTCCGACCAGCCGACGCAGGCCGCGCTCCTCCGCGACGTCCTCACGCAGGCGTTCGCCGAGTCGACGCCCGATCGTGTGGTGTCGCTGGCGGACCTCGAGCTGCAGGTCGAGTTCGAGCGCGTGAAGTCCGCGCTCGGCTGCGCCGACGACTCCCAGCGCTGCGCGATCCTCGCGGCGCGGAAGATGGACTTCGGGCGCATCGCGGGCGCCGAGGTGCACCGGCTCGGTCGCGCGTACGTGTGCACGGTGAAGGTCGTCGACACGAGCGACGAGCGCACGACGCGGCGTAGCGAAGCGCGCACCGACGACGAGGCGCAGCTCCCGCTCGCGCTGCGAACGGCGGTGCTGGATCTTGTCGGTCACAAGCCGGCGCCTTCGCTGACGGGGCCCGTCGTGCTGGGCGGCGTCGGCGCGGCGGTGTTGGGCGCGGGGCTCGTGCTCGGCGCGACGACCGTCTCGACGGCACGAACGAACCCGATGGCTCGCGGCCTCGGCGCACGCGCCGCAGGTGCGGACGTCGCGATGTTCGCGGGCGGGGCCATCTTGATCGGCGCGACCGGCTGGCTGATCGGCCGGCTCGTGGCGGACGAGGACTGAAACGATGAGCTGGAGACGATGGATGGCGATCGCGCTGCTGCTGATGAGCGGCGCGGGGTGTTTTTCGGCGGAGGTCTCGGGCCTCGTCGACATCGATGACGAGGCGCCCGGCGGCGGGCCCCGGATGACGACCACCGCGACGGTCAGCGCGCGCTGGGACGACGACGACGCGCGTTGGGATGCGTCGAGCTGGCAGTGAAGGGAGCGAAAGATGAAGGTTCGACAGGTGATGGTCCACGTGGCGTGGCTGATGTGCGGGGTGGGGTCGGTGACGGCGTACGCGTTCGACGAAACGTTGGAGGCGTTCTTCCCGTTCCAGGCGGGCTCGCGGATCGTGGCGGCGGAGGTGAATGCGCTGTTCGACGATCTCGACCGGCGGCTCGCCGCGTTCGAGCTCGCGATGTCCGTGGACATGAATGGCAACGTCGGGGTCGGCCGTCCGGCGGCCGGGGCGCGGTTGGCGATCGGGACGAGCGACGGCGCGTCGGGGGGCGCGAGCGGCGCGAACGTCCCGGCGGTTCGGGTGGTGGCGGAGCGCGCCGGGGGGACCGCGCGGATCATGCTCGACACCCGCTCGGAGGCGGGGGGCGAGGAGTGGAACCTCTACGCGGACGGGAGCTCGAAGGAGCTCCGGCTCGGGACGTTCGGGGGATCGAACGCAGGGGAGAAGCTGCGAATCGACGAGGCGGGGCACGTGGCGATCGGCGACTTCATCGGCGCGACGCCGGGTCAGCGCCACGCGCTGGAGGTCGACGGGAGGGTGCGGGCGCAGGAGGTCACGGCGGGGCGTCTGCTGATCGTCCCGGGCGGCGCCGAGGAGCCGGCGGCCGGGGACTGCCACATCGACCACGCCGGCAGCGTGCACGTGCAGACCACGGGGACGCTGTGGGTGTGCGTCGACATAGGCGGCGCCGACTACCGCTGGCGCGGCATCGACGCCGGCGTCCTCCACTCCGCCGGTTGATACGGCGTCCCGCTTTCAGAACACCCCCTCTGCATCGATCTGCAGCCCTCGCAGTGCGTTTTTTCTCGTCTCAATGAGAAACAACTACTGAATTCGTCTCGTCTCCCGAATACGAGGATCAAAGGGAGTCCGCGAGTTGAAGATCACGCTCATGCACCCCGCGATTGGGGAGTTCTCATTTCCGCTCGAGAAGTCGTCGAAGGCGTTCATCGGACGCCGCGGCCCGGATCTCGACGTCGAGCTGACCTGGGATCCCCGCATCTCGCGCCGGCACGGCGCGGTGTGGGTGGAGGACGGCGCGGTCTGGTACGAGGACGCCGGGAGCCGCAACGGGAGCTGGCAGGGCAACGCGCGCCTGTCCGGCAAGAAGCGCCTCGAGCGCGGCGAGAGCATCCTCATCGGCGAGACCGCCCTGATCGTCCCCGCGGAGGACGGCCCGGATCTGCGTGAGGTCGAGGCGACCCACGAAGCGTTCGACAACGACATCGTCAAAGAGATCACCGCGGTCCTCGACCTCACGGCGCAGGTCCGCACCGACGACCTCCGCATCGGCGCCCCGACGCCGAAGCAGCCGGAGGCGAGCCGCCGCGCGCGCCGCATCCTCGACAACCGCCGCGTGGAGCTTCAGCTCTCCGGGCGCGACGAGCTCCGCGAGCTGTGGCAGCGCGACATCTCCAAGGGCGGCCTGTTCGTCGAGATGGACGAGGCGCCCCCGCCCGGGACCTCCCTCGTCGTCCACCTCAAGACCCCGGGCGGCAAGCTCGACTTCAACGCGACCGTCGTCCACGTCGTCCCGCCCGACCGCGCCAAGACGTACGGCATCGCGCCCGGCGCGGGCCTCGCGTTCACCGACCTCAACGAGCAGAAGAAGGCCGCGATCCGCGACTACGTCGACGGCATCGCCAACGCCCTCGACGGCGACCTCGAGAAGGCCGCCCAGGTCGACGACGACGACGACCTCGAGAACGTCTTCGAAGAAGTGAAGCGCGTCCTCCGCCACGCCGAGCACGACGCGCTGTACGCCGCGCTCGATCTCTACCCGACCGCGACCACCGACCAGATCTCCGAGCGCATCTCGATCCTGTTCGACCGCTTCGAGCGCGCCGCGCACACGCTCCCGCCGCCCCAGTCCGCGCGTGTCCGCGCCGCGACGACGGTACTGTCGCGCATCCGCCGCGTCCTCGGGTCCGACCTGTCGCGCCTCGAGTACGACTTCCGCTCCGGCCACGTCCGCGCGCTCGAGCGCATCGCCCGCGCGAAGGACGAATCCGGCGTGTCGCTGTCGACGCTCCGCCGTGCGTGGAACCGCGTGTGCCCCGACCGCGTCGACCAGGCCGCGCTCCTCACCCGCCAGGCGTTCGCCGCCCGTCAGGTGCAGGACGTCATCGCCGCCATCGAACACGGCCGCCGCGCGCTGGAGCTGAACCCCTTCTTCGAGGAGCTCCGCAAGACGGTCGAGACCTGGGAACAGTTCCTCCGCGACGAGCGCGCCGACGGCGACCTACTCCGCCGGACCGGCTGACGACGACGGCTCGAACCGGTACCCCGCGCCGCGCACGGTCACGAAGTGCTGCGGCGCCTCCGCGTCCGCCTCCAACTTGCTCCTCAGCTGCGCGACGAAGTTGTCGACGGTGCGCCGACTCCCTCCGTGCGCCTGACCCCACACCTTGGTGAGCAGCTCACCGCGCCCGATCACCCGGTGCGGGTTCGTCACGAAGAACCGGAGCAACTCGAACTCGAGGTTGGTCAAACGCACCGGCTCGTCGCCCTTGGACGCGACGCGCTGGTCGAGGTCGATCGCGACGTCCGCGAACCGAACGATGCGCCCGCTGTTCTGCCCCTTGGTGAGCTGCGCGCGACGTAACACCGCGTGCACGCGCGCGAGCAGCTCCGCGAGCTTGAACGGCTTGGTCACGTAGTCGTCCGCGCCGAGGCGGAGCGCCGCGACCTTGTCGTACTCGTGCTCGCGCGCGGACAGCACGATCACCGGCGTGACGTCGTGCCGCTCACGCATCTCGCGCAACACGTCGAGGCCGGTCTTCTTCGGCATCATGATGTCGAGCAGCACCAACGAAAAGTCGTGGTCGTCGAGGTGCTCACTCGCAACCTCGCCGTCCTGCGCGTGCACCGCGACGTAGCCCTCCAGCTTCAGGTTCAGCGCGATGCCGGTCGCGATCGCGTCGTCGTCCTCGACGATGAGGATCCGCACTTCGTCCGTCATCTCGTGTCAGGCCGGGAGCACACGCCGCTTGAGACGGATGCAGAACTCCGCACCCTCGCCTTCCTTGGAGCGTACCTCGATACGCCCGCGGTGTGCGCTCACGATTGCCTTCACGATCGCGAGCCCGAGCCCGCTGCCGGTGGTGCGTGCGTCGATCGCCTGCTGACCGCGCTCGAACTGCTCGAAGATCAACTTCTGCTCGGCCCGCGGTATCCCCGACCCGTTGTCCTTCACGCGGATCTCCACCTCCGTCTTCGTCACCGCCTCCACGACCACGGAGATCTCCCGATCCGCCGACGACGTGTACTTGTGCGCGTTCAGCAGGAGGTTCGTCACGGCGAGCGCGAGGGTGTCGCGGTCGCCCGTGACGTGGAGGCGGTCGTCGACCTGGAGCCCGACCTCCACCGGATCGTTGAGCGTCGCCGCGTCGAAGGCGGCGATGGCGTCCTTCACCACGTCGAGGAGGCGTAGGGGATCCTTCTGAAAGGCTTTGCCGCGGCTTTCGATGCGGGACAGCTCGATCACCCGGCTGACGAGCCCGTCCAGGCGCTCGACCTCCCGCTGCAGCAACCCGAGGCACTTCTCCCGCTCGACCGGATCCGTGAGGCGCTCGTCGCGGAGCGTCTCGATGAACATCCGGATGGAGGTCAGCGGCGTCCTCAGCTCGTGGGAAACGGACGAGACGAAGTCGTTTTGGACGCGTGCGAGGGACGCGCCGCGCGACACGAAGATGGAGCCGAGGATGTAGCCGGTCAGGGAGGTCGTACAGAACGCCAGGAACAGCACCCCGATGACCACGTTGGCGGTGCCCTGCCCGACCGCGAGCATCACGATCCCCAGGGCCGTCATCAGGACGGTGGGGACGAGCGTTGCGAGCATCAGCGTCAGCTGTGCGCGCCGGAGGAGGACGTTGGCGGGCGCTCTGAACCGCACGGGCTTGCCAGGCAACGTACTACGGAATAGACCCGCCGCGGCAAGGGAACGAGCGATGTCGAGCAATCATCTGACCATCACGGACCACCGCACCGGCAAGACCTACGACGTGCCGATCGAACACGGGACCATCCGGGCGCGGGACCTCGCTCAGATCAAGATGGACGAAGAGGACGTGGGCCTGCGCTCCTACGACCCGGGCTTCGTGAACACGGCCTCCTGCAAGAGCCACATCACGTACATCGACGGGGACAAGGGCATCCTGCGCTACCGCGGCTACAACATCGAGGAGCTCGCGGAGAAGAGTGACTTCCTCGAGGTCGCCTACCTGATCGTGAAGGGCCAGCTCCCCGATCCGGAGCGCCTCGCGATGTGGAAACACAACATCACCGTCCACACGATGATCCACGAGAACGTGAAGCGGTTCATGGACAACTTCCGCTACGACGCGCACCCGATGGGGATCCTGATCAGCACGATCGGCGCGCTGTCGACGTTCTACCCCGAGGCCAACGACATCTTCGACCTCGAGAACCGCCGCCTCCAGACGCGGCGCCTGATCGGCAAGCTCCCGACGATCGCCGCCTTCGCCTACCGGCGCGCGAACGGGCTGCCGTTCGTGTACCCGGACAACGACCTGTCGTACCCGGGCAACTTCCTGTCGATGATGTTCCGGATGTCGGAGCAGAAGTACGTTCCGAACCCGATCATCGAGCGCGCGCTGGACGTGCTCTTCATCCTGCACGCCGACCACGAGCAGAACTGCTCGACGAGCGCGATGCGCAACGTCGGTTCGTCGCGCGTCGACCCGTACTCCGCGTGCGCGGCGGCGGCGGCGGCGCTCTACGGCCCGCTGCACGGTGGCGCCAACGAGGCGGTGCTGCGGATGCTTCGCGAGATCGGGAGCCGCGAGTCGATCCCGAAGTACATCGAGCGCGTGAAGAGCGGCGAGGTCCGCCTCATGGGCTTCGGCCACCGCGTCTACAAGAGCTACGACCCGCGCGCTGCGATCATCAAGGAGCTCGCGCACCAGGTGTTCGACGTGACCGGCAACGGCGAGCTAATCGACATCGCGCTGGAGCTGGAGCGCATCGCGCTGGAGGACGACTACTTCGTGAGCCGTCGCCTCTACCCGAACGTCGATTTCTACTCGGGGCTCATCTACAAGGCGATCGGCATCCCGGAGAAGATGTTCCCGGTGATGTTCGCGATACCGCGCGTGGTCGGCTGGATCGCGCACTGGGCCGAGCTGGTGAACGACGCCGAGCAGCGCATCGCGCGCCCGCGTCAGATCTACCTCGGCGAGGACCAGCGCCCCTACGTGCCGCTCCGCCAGCGTGAGAAGGCCGGCGACGACGAGAGCGCGGTGTCCGAGAAGATCTGATGCGCTTTCCCCCCGCCCTGCCCCACGGCCCGGTCGAGGAGGTGCTCGACGGCGTCTTCTTCGTCACGGGCACGGCGGCGATGGGCGGGCCCGTCGCCATTCGGTTCAGTCGCAACATGACGATCTTCCGCCGCGGAAGGTCGCTGACGATCGTCAACTCGATGCGCCTGAACGACGTCGGCCTCGAGGAGCTCGACCGACTCGGCAAGGTCGACCACGTCGTGCGCATCGCCGGCTTCCACGGGCTGGACGACGCCTTCTACCGCGACCGCTACGGCGCGAAGCTCTGGGCGGTCGAAGGCCAGGCCTACGCGAAGGGCTTCACGAACGCGAACGTGCGCCCCGAGGACGGCTACCTGCAGCCGGACGTCTGGATGACCCCCGACACCGAGCTCCCGATCGACGACGCCCGCCTGATCGTCCTCCGCGGCCTGGTGCCGGAGGGGATGATCTACGTCGACCGCCACGACGGCCTGCTGGTGTCGGGCGACTGCCTGCAGAACTACGGCGTCACCGATCGCTACTTCTCGACGCTCGGCGCGCTCGTCATGCGCTTCATGGGGTTCATCAAACCCCACAACGTGGGCCCCGGCTGGCTCAAGGGCGCCAAGCCGAACAAGGGCGACGTCCGCGCGCTCCTCGACCTCGAGTTCGACCACGTGCTCCCGGTGCACGGCGTCCGGGTGATCGGCGGCGCGAAAGAGAAGTACCGGCCCGCGATCGAGCGGCTCTAGCTCAGCGCCCCGGCGCCGCGACCGCGTCCGTCACCAAGAGCTGGGCACGACAGCTCCCGCGTCCCGCGCTCGCCGCGCCGAAGCGCGACTGCGGACGGTGCGCGGGCGCGTTGGGCCCCGTACCGTCGGGTGACATGCACAACCCCGACCCCATCGGCTGGGTGATCAGGTAGCGATCGCTCGCGCTGGCCATGCTGACGTACGTCTCGGCGTTGTTGTAGCGCATCACGCAGTCGTGGTGGCCGGACTGCTGGCCACCGGTGACGCCGAGCCAGAAGTCCTCGGCGAGGCCCGGCATGCGCTGCAAACGAGCGAGCATGAGTCGCGTGGCGTCGACGCCGTTTTCGCCGAGCACCCGGATCGCAGCGCCCGCGGCGGGGCCTCCTCGGCGTCGCTCGACCAGGACCCCCATCGCGTCGCGCCAGGTCACCTCTTCGTCGGTCTCGCCGTGGTGGTAGACGTTAACCGTGTGGAAGAGCTCGTGCGCGACGATCTTCGACAGGTAGTCACCATCGAGCGTCGCCCAGTCGCCCATGAGTTGGACCGATGAGATCGTCTTCGGGTTTCCGGGGCCACCCCTCGCCGCCGCATACCCACTCTGCGCCGCGATGACCTCGATGATGATTGCGTGTTGATCGGTCACCGACGGACCATCGCGACGGTTGCCGTTTACGACACGCGCCATCGTCATCTGCTGGGGGGTGAGCTCGCCGTGCACCTTCAAACCGGAGACACGCCCGAAGCGCGCAATCCCCGCGGTCGCGGCGCCCTTCGCGAGGTTGTTGACGAAGAGATCCTTTCGCTTGGGGTCGCCGGTGACATGTCGATCGCCGACGTAGAAGCCACGGTACTCCTGATACAGCGTCAGTCCGTCGCCGGGCGTCCCGTCGCCCGCGGGTAACGCGTCGGCGTCGGAAGCGTCCGCCAGCCCCGTCACACCCGTGGTTTGTTTCCAGTCGTCCGCAACCCATGATCCGGCGCCTCGTTTGGGGACGCGCAACCCATCCTCGGCCGCGCCGCGCACCTTGCCGACGATCCGACGTCCCCCCTGCAGCACCGCGGTGACCGAGAGCTGAGACCACCCGCCCCAGTCGTAGGGCTCGATACGCACGGTGTCCGTGAAGCCGTCTGGGTTCGAACGCACCGCGCGCTGCGCGTCGTCCTCGATCACGTGTGCGCCATCGTCGGCGAAACGAAGATCGAGCTCGTCGTCCATCGCTGCCGACGGGAAGTTCATCGCGATGCCCGGCTCGCGTGAGGTGTTCTTCAACTCCCAGATGACCTCCGCGATACGGAGCGAGGGCGGACGTCCCGTGGACGAGACGAGCTTCGCCGTGACGTCGAGCGGCGCGCCCGCCGCGTTCGGGAGCGCTGCGCTCGGGCGCCAACGCGCGTAGCTCGCCGAGTCGATCTCCAACGTGAGGTCCTCCTCCTCCGCGGGTGTGAGCGTGAACTGGAACGTGTAGTCGAGCGGCGTGGGGGTCCCCGTCGCGATCGCGGTGAAGAGCGGCGCCAGAAAACCCATGAGCTGGTTCCCGTCGCGGCCGCCCATGCTGACGCCGGAGGCCGGATACGGGAACAGGAGCTTCACGGTCCCACCGTCGAAGGAGACGTCCTGTGCGAGCCAGGGCCAGTCGACGATCGGCGCTCCGTCGGTCGGGTACGGGAATTGTTCGCCGCAGCTGCCCTGCCAGCTGAATGAGTGCGTGACCGGCATGCGATGACACCGCAGATCGAGCTCGAACCCATTCGAGCCCAGCTCCAGCGAGGTCGGATTCTCACAATTCGGCGCGCCGCTCGCGGTGAGTTGTTCGACGAGACCGCAACCCTGCCCGTCGATCGCCGAACCCATGTAGTCGATCGACACCGTGATGTTCGGCGCACCCGAGAACCCGACGCGACCTTCGCCGTCCGGCTCGAGCACGCCGTTGCCCGACGCCGTGACGCGGTAGTCGAACTGCTGACCACCCGCACGCAGCGCGCTGGTGATCTCATACGTGAACTGGAGCCGCCATGCGGTGACCGCACGGATCTCGGCGGACTGCGCGAACGCAGAGCCGACGTGCAGAACCGAGATGGCCCAGACCGCGAGCACGAGACGTACGGCGTTCATCGTGCACCTTGGAAGTACCGTTCCAGGACCGGGCGGCGATTCTCGGAGATCGTCACCGCCGGCTCGCCGGAGTCGTTCTCCGCGCGCACCCGAGCGTCCGCGGTGTCGAAGTCGAACAGCGCGTCCTCGACGCGGTCGGCCGCGGCGTTGGCCTTGCCCCGCCACACGAGCAGCGCGACATCGTCGGGCACCTCCGCGAGCGCGGTATCGACCGCCGAGAGCGCAGCCGGCGCGTCGGCGCGCAGCAGCGCCACGCGCGCCTCGAGGCCAGCACGTCGGCGGGTCCGCGTCGCGCTCTCGACAGGATCAGAGGTCGGGGCCAAGTCGACGACTTCGATCGTCACCGGCGGCGAGGTCTGATCGCCCAACGAGAGACGCGCCGTGTAGCGACCAAGGGGCAGCGCCTCCGTCTGATCGCCGCGGAGCGCCCAGGTCACCTCGAACTGCGCCTTCGCGTCGTCGAGCACGACGTCGCCGTCGAGCGGCATAGGGACGTCGAACGCCCACGCCTGGAACGCTCCGCCGTCGTCCTCGATGCTCAGCTGCAGCGAGGCAGCGTCGAGGACGACCCGCGGGACGTCATCGGTTAGCGCTGCGATCCCCATCAGCACCAGAGGCCACCCGCGAGGCGCGCGCTCGTCGACGCCGTCGTTGAGCACGAGCCCCAAGACGAAGCTCGCGGGCGGTCCGCCGCCGTCCGCCGGGGACGTTATCCCTCCGTCGCCCGCATCATCGGGCGTCCCTGAGTCGGGCGTGCCGGCGCTCTCGCTGCCACACCCGGTTGCGAACAATCCAAGCCCCACGACAAGCGTGACGCAGGTATTTCTCACGACATCAGCAGATTCCTGCGCTTCGAGAAAGTCAACGTGGGGTCACGCGGGGTCGAACTTGCAGTACATCCCGGTGACGACCGCGCGTTCGAGGAACTTCGCGGTGTCGGCGTCGTGGCGTCCGATGCGACGGATGGCGTCCTTGATGCGTCGCTGCACGTTGACCCGCGCGCGCTCGGCGGCGCCTCCGGTGGGGCGCGCGCGACCCGACAGTCCGAACGCGGCGGACAGCTGCGCGGTGAGCGCCTCCTGCTCCGAGCGAAGACGCTCTGCGCGACCGACGTCCGCCCAGGTCTCGGCTTCGTCCAGCTCGGCTTGTATCGCAGCGAGGCGCTCGCGGTACTGCGCTCGCGCGCGATCGTCGAGGCCGGGTCCCGCGTCCGCGGCGTCCACTTCGCTGCGCTTGCCGTCGGTGACGAGGTCCAGGACGTGGTGCTCGCGCCCGGGGTCGGCGACCAGGCGTGCGAGCAAGTCGACGCCCTTCGTGCCCTTGAGGCGGAACGAGGAAGCCGCCGTGCGAACCAACCAGACGTCCCCCTCCCGCTCCATGACGAGCTGAGGTCTCGAAGACGTCGTCGGCACGACGCCGAAGTCACGACCGTCGATGCGCTCGATCAGCCCGACCATGCCGAGTGTCGCCGCGAGGGCACGTGCGCGCTGCGCGTGCTCGGCTTGGCCCGTGATGATCGCGAGCTCGTAGATGATGCGCGCGCGGCTCGACTCGAGCCCCGCTTCCGTGGCGACGCGCTCCGCTTCCTCCAACGCTTCGACCGCCGCAGCCTGCGCCCCGAGCGTCGCCGCCACCAACCCACGAGCGCGCGCAACGGGGCCGTCACAGCACACGCCGAGGAGCCCCCAGCTCACGAGCACCTGCGGCGCCGCCTCGACCAACGGCGCGACCACCCGCGCGAGCTCGACGTCCCGGTGTGCGAACGCGACGTCGGCGAGCATCGTCAACATCGACGCGTCGCGAAAGCCGAGCGCCGCCCGAACGTCGCGCCACGTGGGACGCGAGAGCGGATCGTCGACGGCCTCGATCCTCGACAGCGAACCCGCGACCGTGATCGTCAGGAACGCCGGATCGAGCGAGGACGTACCGACGCGTTCGAGCAGCTTCGGCAACGCCGCGCGGAGGCGTTCGTCGTCCTCGCGCAACAGCTCGACGCCCACTCGGTGCATCGCGAGCGTCGTACTCGCCGACGGGTCGTTCGCCGCCGTGGCCAAGGCCTCTGCGCGGTCGCGGTGTCGAACCGCTTCGTCGAAGCGCCCCGAACACGCCGCTTCGGCGCCGCACAGCGCGGCGGAGCGCCACGCGTAGAACGGGTGGTCGAGCGCCACGGCGACCAGCTCCGCAGCGCGCACCGACGCGCGCAGCGCGGCGGCGTCACCCAGCTCGATGCTGTCCATCGCCAGTCGGAGGTGTCCGCGCAGCACCTCCGTCTCCGTGCGGAGGTCCTTCGCGAGTCGGATGTACTCCTCGTTGAACGGTCGCCGCATCCGCGGATCCGCGAGGTCCATCATCGCCGAGACGCCGGAGCGCATCGTGAGCAGGAGCGCGCGCGCGTCATCGAAACCTCGGGCCATGTCGATCGCCGCGCGCGCGATGGCGATCGGCTCGTCGATGTCGGGGGCGGGCTGAATCGCCGCCGCGTAACGCGCCATCACCTGCGCCCGGAGCGCGCTCGGCGCGTCGGGCAACATCTCGAGCGCTTCTTCGAGCAGCCGAACCAATGTCGCATCGACGTTGGCGATGACGAAGATCCCGCCCAGCTCCAACGCGGCGCGAGCGAGGAGCTCGGGACGCTCCAGCTCGCGCGCCAACGCCGCCGCCGACAGGCAAGCTGCCTTGCCTTCTTCGAGGTCGCCCGAGATCAGCTGCGCGCTGCCACGACGCAGGAGCAGCTCCGCACGCCGCACGCGCGCCTCCACGGAGTCGCCGTCGATCAGCGAGACCGCCTTCGCGTAGTACTCCGCCGCATCGCCGAACCCGAGCTGCGCCATCGCATGCTCGGCGGCGTTCGTCGCCGCCTCCAGCGCACGGGCGTGGGCGACCGGGCCCGCGTCGATGTAGTGCACGAGGAGCTGCGACCATCGGCCCGGGTCCGTCCCGGCCTCGAGGCGCTCCGCGGCGCGCAGGTGGAGGTCGACCCGAACCTGGGTCGGGAGGTCGGCGTGGAGAACCTCGCGCAACAGGAAGTGCGCGAACCGCAGGCAGTCCGGACCGATCGTCTCGAGGATCCCCGCCTCCGAAGCCGACGCGAGCGCGACGGCGACGTCCTGCGCCGGGCGAGACACCAGCTCCGCGAGGTGCGTGACGCGCACCTCCCGGCCCAACACACTCGCCGCCTGCAACAGCGCGAACGTGTCGGCGTCGACGGTCGCGAGGTGCTCGCGGATAACGGTGCGGATGCCTTCGCTCAGCGGCACCGTCGAGGTCTGATGGCGTTCGAGGAGCCGCGCGACCTCGACCACGAAGAGCGGGTTGCCCTCCGAGGCCTCGTACACGCGGCGCGTGATCGTGGGGTCGCGCCCGGCGAGGAGCTCGGCGACGTCGGCTTCTTGGAGGCGCGCCAGCGGCGTCTGGTGCGCGATGCGCGCGACCTTGGCGAGCATCGCCCCCACCGCCGTACGTTCGGCGTCCTGATCGCGGTAGGTCGCGAGCACGAGCAGCGGAACGCCGTCGACCTGTCGCGCGACGAAGTCGAGCAGCTGAACCGAAGACGTGTCGGCGGCGTGCAGATCTTCGAGGAGCACCACCTGCGGCTCGGTCGACGCCGCATCGACGAGCACCCCGAACACCGCCTCGAACAAGCGGAACCGTTCGCGCTCGGGGTCGAGCTTCGGTGTGTCGCCGGTCGTCGGGAGGAGCTCGGGTACGAGCGCCGCGAGGGACGCACGCGCGGCCTCGCTCGCGATGCCGTCCGCGGCGTCCGCGAGGCCCGGGTGCCGACGCAGGACACCGCGCAGGATCTGAATCCAGGGCCAGTACGACGGCGCGCCGCCGCCCTCCCAACACCGCCCCCAGTGACAGCCGACGTCGCGCGCGGCGGCGCGATCCGCGAGCGCTTCGGCGAGGCGGGTCTTGCCGATGCCCGCCTCGCCGGTCACGAGCCAGACGCTGCCGCGACCGGCGGCGGCCTCGTCGAGACCGATCCCCAGCCGCGACAGATCGCCGCCGCGTCCTACGAGAAGCTCGCGCACGATCGGGAGAATCGCACATCACGCGGGTCGCGTGACGTCGCGTCCCAGCGTCATCGCGAGGATGCGGTCCGACGCCCCGTCGTAGTATCCCGCCGGCCCCTCGACGTCGTGCGGGTTTCGGTACGTCCCGAAGATCATGTCGATCACCGGGAGGTCCGAGTAGTTGAACGCGTGCACCCCGCGCTTGTGGTGGAGCAGGTGCGACTCGGGGCGAACGACGAAGTACCCCAGCCAGCGCGGCGTCTTCAGGTTGGAGTGCTGCAGGAACGCGAGGAGCGTGGCCGACAGGGCCACGAGCAACGCGGCCTCCGGGGTCACGCCGACCACGAGCACCAGCGCGAAGCTCCCGACGAACGTCCACGCCGCCATCCCGGTCGGGCTGAAGATCATCGCGCTCCAGATATCGATGCGCTCGGCGCTGTGGTGCATCTGGTGCACCCACCGAAAGAGGAGGTTGGAGCGATGCATGAGCCGGTGCCAGCCGTACGCGACGATCTGGTAGGCGACGAAGCCGACGGCCGCGCCGCCGAACGTCCCGAGCCCGGTCGCGTCGATCAGGCGGTGCTGACCCAGCCAGCCGTCCCAGACGAACGGCAGGAGCGAGGAGAGCACCAGGTAGGTCGCGAAGAACGCGATCCCGCGGAGCCGCCAGAACCGCACCTTCGGGAAGACGCGGGCGGGGCGGAGGAAGTCCAAGACGGCGAACGCGGCGAAGCCGCCGAAGACGCCGATGTCGACGAGGTCAGTGAGCGTGAGTGAGTTCATGCCCGAGGGGCGTGACAGCGCGCGGAACATCGTTCCACGAAAGTGAACGCCCCAAAGTGTGATGAAGATCGAAGAACACGTCGAAGTCGCGGCCTGGGCCGACCTCGCGGAGGCCGCCGAGGCGGTCGAGCTCGAGCGCTTCTCGGGCGCCGCCGTGCTGTACACCCCCGGCGAGCCCGGCATCCTCTTCAACCGGGCGTTCGGGCTGGACGAGGTGTCCGTTGCACAGACGTCGCGTGTCCTGGACTGCTTCGCGTCGGCCGGGGTGCACCGCTTCTTCGTTCACCTGTGGCCCGAGGCGGCAGCGTCGGTCGGCACTCGGCTCGAGGCCCGCGACGTCGTCCCCTACCCCCGCGCGTGGCTGAAGCTCGGCCGCGACCGCGCCCCGGTGCGCGACGCGGCGACGTCGCTCGCCATCCGCGCTGCAACCCCCGCGGACGGTGCGGCGTTCGGCGCGATCCTGGCTGCGGGGTTCGACTTCGGCACGGTCGGGGCATCGGCGATGACGACGCTGATCGGGCGACCGCGTTGGTACACCTTCGTCGCGACGGACGGTCCGAAGGTCGTCGCCGCCGCCGGGCTGTTCGTGGACGGCGACGCGGGTTACCTCCCCTTCGCCGCCACCCTCCCCGACGCGCGGAAGCGGGGCGCGCAGGCCGCCCTGATGGCCGAACGCCTCCGCGTCGCGCAGGACCTCGGCTGCCGAAAGGTCTTCACCGAGACCGGCGAGGCCGCCGACGGCGATCCCAACCACTCCTTCAAGAACATGCTGCGCGCCGGGTTCCGCGTGACGGGGACACGCAGCAACTACGCACCGCGCGGGATGCGCTGGGTGGACGAGGATGGAGATCGCCGCCCGGGCGGGCGTCCGTAGCCGCGCTCGTCTGCTCGGTGAAGGGCAGCCGGCCGAAAGCGGAACATTGTTTTGTTGGGCACGGTGCCGGCTAGACTCGCGCCGTGAACCAGGCGGCCATCGGTCCGGGCGCCGCTTCCGAGGACCTTCGCGTGGCGGCGCCGGGCGGCGTCGCGTTCGAGCTCGTGAGCCGCGTCGCGCGTCGGGCGACGCGGCGTGCGTTGTTCGGGTCCGAAGAGCCCGCCGTTCGCGTCGGACGCTACGAGCTCGTGCGGGCGATCGGCAGCGGCGGGATGGGCGTCGTGTTCCTCGCCACGGACCCGGAGCTCGAACGCACCGTCGCGCTGAAGATCGTGCACCCGTTGCTCGGTGACGCCGACTCGGAGCGCACCCGCGCGGAAGCACGATTCACCGCGCAGCTCAGTCACCCGAACGTCGTGCAGGTCTACGACCTCGGCACGCACGCGGGGCAGCTCTTCATCGCGATGGAGTACGTCGAAGGGGAGACGCTCGACGCGTGGCTCGGCGCGGGCGCGCGGTCCGCAGACGAGATCTGCTCCGCGTTCCTGCAGGCGGCCGAGGGGCTCGCCGCCGTGCACGCGGGCGGAATCGTCCACCGGGACTTCAAACCCTCGAACGTGATCGTGGGGACGGAAGGGCGGGTGCGCATCGCCGACTTCGGCCTCGCCGACCTCCCCCTGCGCGACGATCCGCAGCGCGCCGGCACACCGCGCTTCGCGGCGCCCGAGCAGCTCGCGGGCGCGCAGACCGATCGCCGCGCGGACGTGTACGCCTTCGCCCAGTCGCTGCACCTCGCGCTCACCGGGTCGTTCTACGAAGGTGCCCTCGCGGACATCCCGCCGCGGCTCGCCAAGCCGCTACGCGAGAGCCTGAAGACCGACGTCGAGTCACGCGCCGCCGACCTCACCCCGCTGATCGAGGCCCTGTCCCCGCCCGAGCCCCGTCGCCGGTGGATGCCGCTCGCGCTGGTGGCCGCCATCCTCGCCCTCGCTGTGGCGTCCGTGCTGCGCGACGACCCCCTGTACGAAGGTGTCCCCGACGATCCGTTCTCCGCGGAGGCGCCGGCCGTGCTGTGGATCGACGACAACCCGCGCTACAACAAGAAGGAGATCGCGGCGATGCACGCGATGGGCCTCCGGGTCGTGACGGCGGTGTCCCTGGAGGAAGCGCGCCGCGCCGGGCCCTTGTCCGCGTACGTCGCGGTGCTCTCGGACATGGAGCGCCTCGACGAAGCCGGCTACGACCTCAACGGCGGCCTCGCGGTCATCCGCGCGGTGCGCGCGGAAGGCGCCGACACGCCGGTGTACATCTACACGTCCGAGCGCCTGGTGCCGGTGATGACGCCGACCGTGGCGGCGGCGGGCGGTAACGGCGTGACGGGGACCCCGAAGCGGCTGCTCGAGCTGGTCCGCCAGGCTACGGAGCGATGACGACGCGCTCAGCCTCGACGCCCTCGAGCATCTTCCGCACCGCGTCGATGTCGAGCATCGGGTTGTCGCGGATGTCGATGTTGCCGCTGACGCTCTGGAGGCTCGACAGGTCGAGGTTCGTGAGCGCGGGGTTGCGCTGGATCGTGAGGTCGCCGGCGATCGTGGTCAGCGCGCCGAGTTGGACCGACGTCAGAGCATCGTTGCGCTGAACGCCGACGCCGGCTCCGTTCGTCGACGCCACGACCGACGTGAGGCCACCGAATCGAGCGATGGTGAGCGCCGGGTTGTCGGCGACGTAGATCTCGCCGGCCGTCTGCAGCGACGACGCGGCGATCTCCTCGAGCGCCGCGTTGTTCGCGACGCCGACCCCCTCCGATGAAGTCACGAGGCCGGTGAGGTCGAGGATCTCGAGGCGCTCGGCCGTGACCCGGACCGTGTCGGTCGACAACAAGCCACCGAGCACGAGGGTGTCGAGCGTCTCCGAGGACACGAAGAGCTGCTGCGTCGGCGCGCGGGCCATCGACACGATCTGCGGTCCGTCCCAAACGCCGAGATCCAAGAGCCCCGGGATCTCGGGGAGCGAGACCACCTCCGACGGCGTCGCCAGGACGAGCAGCCACAGGCCTCCGACCTGCGCGAGCGCGTCGACGTTGATCACGTCGGGCGCGCGGAGCTGCAGCTGTTCGACGCGCTCGATCACGAGCAGCTTCGAGAGGTCGGCGACGCGCCCGCCCAGGTAGAGCTGTTGGACCTGCGTGAGGTGCGCGATATCGTCGAGGTCGTCGACGTCCACTTCGACCTCCAGACGCGCGAGCTCGGGGCCGATCTTCGCGAGCGGCGCGAGGCTCTGCACGCTGGGCAGGAGCAACGTCACCAACGAGCCGTTCGCCACGGCGAGGTTCTCGAGCCCGGCGAGCGACGTCAGCTCGGGGAGGTCGAGGTGCAGGCCCCGCGACGACTGCAGCGCGGCGAGCGGAGCTAGGCTGTCGACCGGGACGTCCTCGATCTGCAAGGTACCTTGCACCTGCTTCAGCGCCTCGAGGCCCGCGAGGCTGATCAACGCCGGCGCGCTTCGGATCACGAGGTTGCCGCAGGTCGTTTCGAGCTGATTCAGCGGGAACAGGTTGGTCACTCCGTCCACGATCGTGAGCGAGCCGGAGACCTTGACCGCCGCGAGCGCGTCCAGCTCCTCCTGGGTTCGCACCACCGCCGACGCGGGGGTGGGATCACACGGGTTCGGGAGCGGTCGCGGGGCCTCCAGCCCGAAGAGCGGGAGCAGCGGCGTCTCGATGAACGCGTGGAAGACCTCGCCGCCCGCGTCGGTCTCCACCGCGAACGGCCACGTCGCCTCGAACGTCGACTGTGTCGGGCTCTCGGCGTCGACCGTCGCGAGTGTCTCCAGCGCCCCGCCCACGTACCGGTAGAACGTCACTGCGTCCACGTTCGGCACGCCGAGGTACGCGAGCGTCGTCGGATCGATCGTCACCCGACCCCGCACCGTCTCGGCGTCCTCCAGCTCCGTCGTCAGCGTCCCCTTCGGCGACAGCGCGAGCGGATGCTCGATCTTCCGCTCCACCTTCGCCACCACCACCGACAACGGGCCCGCCGACAGGGACAGACCCACGTCCGCCGTCAACGCCAGCTTGAAGTCGTACGAAGACGCGTACGTCAGGTCGTCGATTTGAGCCGCCTCCGAACGCACGTTCCAGCTCTGCACCGGCCCCGCCTTGAGCCCCCCGAGTTTGATCCCCGCGTACGCGTTGCCCAGGCTCAGATCCGCGTAGCCGAACGCCGACAGCCCCAGCTCCACCTGCACCCCCGACGGCAGCACCGGCTCGAACTTCGGCGCGCCGATACCCGCCGCGCCGTCGTTCACCCCCTCACACGCCCCGTCCGGCGTGCAAACGAATCCCAGCTGCACGCTCACCGTCGGCGTCGCCGCCAGCTTGCCGCCCACCGCCGTGCCGCTCCCCTTCACCGACGCGCTGAGCCCCACCCCCAGCGGAACCTGAACCCCGAGGATCGGCTGAAGCGCTCCCGTGATCGGAACCGGGATCACGAACAGCTGCGCCTTGCACTCGAACTTCGCCTCGAGCGCACCCGTGATCCCCACCGTCGCGTCGACCTTCGACTTCAGGTCCCCCATCAGGACCAGCCGCTGCAACGTCTCGTCGTCGTACTTCAGATCCACGCTCAGCGACGTGTCGAAGTCCGGCACGAACGACGAGAACGAAAGCTGCCCCTCGCCCCCCACCGAGCACGGCGGCGCCGGCTCCGCGTCCTCCGCGGGGCGCAGCGCCTGACCCGAAGTCGCGAGCTGAAGACGATCGCCGACGCGCCGCACGCCGTAGTTCGCGCCCTCCGGGAGCACCACCGACGCGCGCGTCAGGTCGAACGTCTCCTCGATCCGCACCCGCTCGAACAGCGCTTCGGGCGCCACGTACTCAAGCTCCACGCGGTCACCCTCCGTGGAGATCACTCGACCGGAGACCGGTGCCGACCCCGACGCGATCACCACGTCGTTCGGTGCGAACGTACCGGCGAGCCGGACGCGGTACCGAAACGGTGTCCCCTCCACCGGCGTCGGCGTGGACAACACCGCGTCGTCGTCGACTAGCTTCGCCCCCGCCACCGGCTTCGCGAGGAGGACGAAGACCGTCGCCGACACGCCCTCCCCGTCCACGAAGATCTGCGCGCTCCCCGGCTCCGCGGATCGGCGCTCCACCGTCCCGTCCGCCGCGACCGACACCCCCTCCGACGACGCCGAGAACTTCACCGGCGGCGCGGACGTCGGTCGCCCGTCCGCGTCGAACGCGACGACCTCCAGCCGCTGCGATGCGCCGGCCTCGGTCAGCAGGAGCGACGAAGGCCGCACCTCGATGCGCGCCCACGGGCCCCCGGGCTCTGGAGCCTGATCTTCCGAGCAGGCGAAGGCGACGAGCAAGACCAGCGCGCATCTTTGGGGGTGCATGACGATCTCGTTGCCGCGCTCCGAGTTTCGCTCCCGGCTTTGTCGACTATTTTGACCGGTTGCTCGCCCCACCGGCTTTTGGCATCACGAACCCCGTGGAGTCGCCCAGCGACGAGACGCTGCTCGCCGCCTGGGTCGAGGGCGACGCCTCGAGCGGTGAGGCCCTCTTCGAGCGGTACTTCGCGTCGCTGTTTCGGTTCTTCGCCGCGAAGGTCCCGCTCGAGGCGGCGGATCTCACGCAAGAGAGCTTGCTCGCGTGTGTTCGCCAGGCCCGCGCGCGGACGGAGTTCAGCAGCGTGCGCGCGTACCTCTTCGGCCTCGCGCACAAGCAGCTCGCGATGCACTTCAGAAAACAGTCGCGCACGCCGGACTTCGACTTCTCGACGCTGTCCGTCGCCGACCTCCGCCAGGGGCCGTCGAGCTGGCTCACCGCGAACGAGCGACGGTCGCAGCTGCTGATGGCCATGCAGCGGCTCAGCCTCGACCGACAGATCACGTTGGAGCTGTACTACTGGGAGGACCTGTCGACGGAGGAGATCGCCGAGGTCACCGGGGTGTCGGCCGGGACCGTGCGCAGCCGCCTCGCGCGCGCCCGCGAAGAGCTCGCGGCCCTGATCGAGGTCCCGTCGGACGACGCGATCACGAAGCTGGGTGAGGACCTCGGCTTCACCTCGTGAAGCCCCAGGCGAACATCGCCGCTGCGCTGGCGTAGTTCGCCGCACCCGCCGCGCCGAGGCCGACGAGCAGGAGCGACTTCGGCCCGCGTGATGCGTAGCCGAAGTAGACGCCGTCGCCGGACAGGCCGAGCACGGCGTCCGGATCGTAGTGCGGCGACGCCGAGCAGTGCGCATCACCCAAACGAATCGGCGCGTATCCGTTGCACAATGCGCGGTCCTTCGCGCGGCCCGCGGCGTCGCGCCACGTGCTCGTGACGTAGCTCTGGCGGACGGCGAGGTTGCGGTAGCGGGATTGATCGATCGCGGCGCGCGCGAGGACGACGAGCTCTTGGGCGTTGCTCGAGTGGCCGCAGACCGGGTCGTCGAGACGCGCGCCGCGGCAAGCTGGGTTGACGTCGGCCGGGTTGCGACCGTGCGGGTGGGCCACGTGGGTGTCGACGAGTCCGAGGCGTGCCACCGTCGCGTCCATCGCGTCGACGAATCGGCCTTCGGTGCCGCTCGTCGCGATCGCGAGCGTCACGGCGGCGTCGTTGGCGTTCGCCAGGATCAGGCCGGCCAACAGATCTCGAACCTCGATCCGATCCCCGGCGACGAGGCCCATCGAGCGCCCGCCGACGATCGCCGACGGAGGGACCGTGACCACAGAACGATCCGAGAGGCGCCCCGCCTCGATCGCCTCCACCACCACGAGCCCCGTGAGCAACGTGCCGAAGTCGGCGAGCGGGTAGGCCTCCTCGGGGATCTTGTCGGCGATGTAGCGGACGCCGAGGCCGTCGGTGAGGAGCCCCGCGTCGAAGTCGGTGGACAGGAACGGCGGGAGCGGCTCGAACGCATGCACCACACCGCCTCCGGTGGTGTACGGCGCGCCGGCGATCAAGTCGACGTGTCCGTCGCCGTCGAGATCCCCCGCGGCGAGCGCGTGACCGAGGCCCACGGAGTCCCAGCTCGGGTCCACGTCGTGGATGTCGAGCCACTTCTTTCGCTCCGTCGTGAAGCCGGACGCGTCGCCGTAGTAGAGCGCGACGATACCGGTCGGGCCGCCGTCGCCGGGATGATCGGTGGCGCTGACGGCGAGGTCCGCGCGGCCATCCTCGTCGAGGTCCGCGAGGACGAAGCCACGATCCCCGAACTGGGTGCCGATGTCGGCCAGGCCCACGTCGGAGAGGAACAGGTACTGCGCGTCGATCGAGAGATCGCCGTCGCTCCGGCCCAACAGCAGCGCGGCGGCGCCGACGGTTCCGTGCACGGTGGTCCCGTCGTCGAAGTTGTAGCCACCTAAGCCCACGGCGAGATCGTCGATACCGTCGCCGTCGACGTCCGCCGCCGCCAGCGCGGTCCCGAACTCGTCGCGCTTCTGCCAGGAAACGCCCGGCTCGAGCGGGCTCTTCGGCAGGCCGAGGACGTCCTGGTCGTACGTCCTTGCGGTACCGAGATCGAGGCCCGTCGGCCCGCCGTCGAGCACGACGACTTCGCCGTGGTCGCCAGTCGCTGGGACGTTGTCGAAGGGCGCCCCGATCGCGAGGTCGTCTCGGAGATCGCCGTTGAAGTCACCAACCGCGAGTGTGTGACCGAAGCGCGCGTTGTAGCGCGGCGCGGTCCCCGGCACCCCGTCGGCCGTGATGAGTATGACCTGCGCGACCGCCGGCCCCGCGCTCGTGCCCGGAAACACATAGACCCCACCAGCTCGGTCCGGCGGGAGCCTCAGCGTCTCGGCGCCCACGGCGAGGTCCGCGCAGCCGTCCCCGTCGAAGTCACCCACCGCGAGCGCTGAGCCGAACCGCGCGCCGTACGAGACGACCAGCGGTGGGTCGACGTCCTGCCGATGGATGGTCTGGGTCGCAGCAACGTCGAGCCCGTTCGGTCCACCGGGCACGAGTGCGATCGCGCCCCGGCGCCACAGCGTCCCCGCGTAGAGCTCCGGAAAGCCGAGGATGAGATCGTCGTAACCGTCGCAGTTGATGTTCCCGACCGCGACGCTCGTCCCGAAGTGGTGAACTTCCTCGACCGCGCCGAACAGTGCGGCCGGCGTGAACACCTCCAGAAGCTGGGGCCCCGCGGGGTCCTGGGCGTAAACGGCGAACCGCCCGGTGTCGCCATCGCTGGCCGTCGGCATGCCGACGACGATCTCCAAAGTGCCGTCCGCGTCGAAGTCACCCGTCGCTACGGCCCCACCGAACCGCCGAACCTCGACGTCGGTCGTCGCGTCGTCCCCGGGCATCGGCCCCGCCTCGAGGCGCAGCGGGTCGGGTCGAACCGAGATCTCCTCCGTGCGCTCGGCGACCGGCCCATCCGGCGCGGTGCACGCCCACAGTCCGAGGAACAGGAGCCCGTTCGTTCGCTTCATACCCGGAGAGTTGCCGCCCCGCGGGATCCGCTCCCGACTTCTACCTCGCGAAGCCCCAGGCCCACGGCCCGTCGCGTCGAACGATGCGGTCCCCCGCGACCAGGCCTATCGACGCCCCCCGAGGACCGCTCGGCCGTCGGAGCTTCGGGTGCCGCGCAGGCGGAGAGGACCGCGAGTAACGCGAGCCCGTTCGTTCGTCTCATGCCTGGGGAGTTGCCGCGGCGAGCGCCGCGCTCCCGACGAGGTTCTAATCCCGGTACTTCAGCATCCCGAGGTTCACGAAGTTCACGCCGAAGTGCGCGACGATCGGCGCCGCGAGGTGGCCGCTCGTCTCGAACGCCCACCCGAGCGCCAGGCCGACGACCAGCGCGAAGATCGGCCACAGCATCAGGCGCTTCTCCATCGGCCAGTGCACGATCGCGAAGAGCGCCGCGGAGCCGAACACACCGAAGGACGGCGTCAGCGCGCCGCGGAAGAGCATCTCCTCGCCGAACGAAGAGAACAGCGCGAGGAGGAACGCCTGGCCCCAGGTGATGCGGCCGAGGACGTCCTCGAAGGCGTTGCCCATCTCCTCGACGACCGCGAAGCGCTCCGCCGCGACGTCGGTCGCGAGCACGACGATCCCCGCGAACAACGCACCGATCGCGGACCAGGACAGGACCGAGGCCAGCGTGGGCGGGGCGCCGATCCAGAAGACCGACTCCCGCTCCGTGACCCAGCACCACCCGACCGCGGCGAGGGCGAGCGCCCCGTAGAACGCACCCGCGAGCTGGACGAGTGGGAGACGCACTTCTCAGCTACCGGCGAGCGCCTTCTCGATCGCGTCGACCGTCGGCACACCCTGCGTCTTCACGCCGTTCACGAAGAACGACGGCGTGCCCTGCACGCCGCCCGTCATGGCCTGCTCCATGTCGGCGCGGATCTTCTTCTCGATCTCCGCGTCCCCGAGGCACGCCTTGAACTTGCCGGCGTCGAGGCCGATCGCTGCTGCGTGCTCGGCGAACTTCGCGTCGGTGAGCTCCCCCTGGTTGTCGAAGATCTTGTCGTGCATCTCCCAGAACTTGCCCTCGCGGTGCGCGCACATGCTGGCGATCGCGGCGGGCATCGCGCGCTGGTGGAACGACAGCGGGAAGTGCAGGAACGCGACGCGGACCTTGCCCTTGTACTTGTCGAGGAGCGCTTCCACGCCGGGCACCGCGCGCGAGCAGTAGGGGCACTCGAAGTCCGAGAACTCGACGATCGTCACCTTCGCGTCCGCCGGCCCCTTCACGGGCGCACCGGCGAGGTCGAACTCCGCGACCGCCGCCTTCGGCGCCGGGAGGTCCATCTTCACGTTGGCGTTCTTCTTGAGCTCCTCGATCTTGGCGCGGACGCGCTCGCCCTTCACCTGCTGCTCGAGCACCTGGAGGATGCGCTCGCGCACCAGCTCGAACTGCATCCCCTTGTCCTTGAGGTTCTCCTCGTAGAACTTCTTGGCGTCCTCGTCGGTCGGCTTCGCGTCGCCGGCGATCTTCTCGATCCACGGCTCGGGCTTCATGCCCTCCTTCTTCGCCTCCTGCTCGATCAACATGTCGATGATCTGCCCCTCGAGCTCCTGCTGCTCGAGCTCGTAGAGGTCCTGCTGGTACTTGTTGCGGATCGCCTTGAAGCGCGCCGGGTGCTGCGCGAGGAGCTCGGCGTAGGTCATCTTCCCGCCGTTCCAGGTCGCGACCACGGTGTCGCCCGGGAGGCGCCCCTCGTCTTCTGCGCCCTTCGGGATCGTGGCGGACGGACCGCTCTTCGGCGGCGCCTTGGCGGGCGTCGCGTTCTGACAGGCGAACAGCGCGCCGGCGGCGCAGAGGATGGTCGTCTTGAACCAGGAGTGCATGCGGACCGTTTGGCACGAACGCGCCCCGGACCACAAGTGCCCGTCAGCCCTGAACGAACCATCCCGCGGCGCTCCCCGCGCGGCGACGCGCGGCGGAGGTTTCGGACGTTACCGCGCGCTGCGACTCACATCCGCTTCGGCTCGAACTTGCCGTCCGCGAAGTCGAACCGCATCCGCGCCTCGGGCTCGATGAGCGCCTGCCGGTTCTCCTCGCGGAGGATCGCGAGCGACGTGACCTTCTTCGGGATCTTCGTCGCGACCATCACCCCGCCCTCGTCGTACATGAGGACGCCGACGGCCACCGCGGGTTTGTCGCCGAGCCCCGGCTCGAGGAACGCGCCGTCGACGTGACCGTTGCCGTCGAAGTCACCGAGCAGGCACGGCGTGCCGGTGGTGAGCGCCGCGTCCTCGACGCCGACCGATCGCAGCAGCTGCATCCCGACCTCGAGCTCCCCCACGCAGACACACGGTCCGGCGCCTCCGCAGGTCGGGTCCGTGTACTTCACCGTGATCGTCTTCGGCTCGGGGCGGCTCGCGGGCTGGCTCGCCGGCGGCGCGTCGTCCTTCGGCGGAGCGTCGGCCGACGGCTTCGCCTTGTCGGCGGCGGGGCACGCGGTCAGCAGGAGCAACAGGGCGAAGCGGATACGCATCGTGGGGTCGGCTGTACACGCGACGTCGACTGGGTGACAACTCGCCATCGTGAGCGCGCCGATCGCCTTCGCGAGCCGACTCGGCGCAGCGTCGTTCGTCCTCCTCGTGAGCGGCCCGCTCCTCGCGCAGCTCGGCGTCGTGGAGCCGAGCGCCGGGTACAGCCTCTCGTCGATGTCCGGGATCGCGAGCGCCTTGGGCTCCGGCATCGGGCTCGTCGCGCTGGCGAAACGCGACCGTCCCGCCCGCCGGCGCGGGTGGATCGGCGTCGTGCTCGCGTTCGTCACCTCCCTGACCACGATCGTCTACGGCCAGATCGGACAGCGCGCCGAGCATTGGGAGGCGGCCACCTCGACCGAGGACCCCGTCGCGTTCGCCGCGCACGAGGTCGGTGCGCTCGGCCCCGCCGACCTCGTCGCGCCGCGACGGATCGACGCGCCCCCGGACGCCGCCTTCGCGCGCGTGAGGAACGCCGCCGAAGAGCTCGGCTGGTCGATCGTCCACGAAGCGGATCGGCACTTCGAGGCCGAAGTCACACGCGGCGTCTTTTTGTTCCGGCACGACGTCGCGGTCCAGGTTCGCGTGACGACGTCGAGCGTCACCGAGATCCACGCCCGCTCCCGTTCACGTTGGGCGCACCCGGACCGCGGCGCCAACGCGGCGCTGCTCGAAGCGCTCTTCGAGGCGGTCGATTGAGCACGCTCCTCCTCCACGGCTTCACCGGTGCCGCGGCGAGCTGGGATCGCGTCCGCACGCACGAACGCGCCGTCACCCTCCCCGGCCACGAAGACGTCCCGATCGATCCGAGCGCAGGATTCGCAGGGGGCGTCGCGTTCGTCGTCGACGCGGCCGCCGCGCTCGAGCCGCCCGTTCACCTCGTCGGTTATTCGATGGGCGGCCGCCTCGCGCTCGGGGCCGTCGTCGCCACCCCGGAGCGCTTCGCCTCCGCGACGCTGATCGGCGCGAACTTCGGCATCGACGACGCAGAGCGCCCCGCCCGACGCGCGTGGGAAGCGACCATCGCAGCCCAACTCCGCGAAGAGGGGCTCGACGCCTTCCTCGCGACCTGGCGCGCGCTCCCGCTGTTCACCTCGCAACGCAGCTTGCCGCCCGAGGCCCTCGCGGCGCAGGAGCGCATTCGCCGGCGCCACGATCCGTACCGCCTCGCAGACGCGTTCGAGGCGTTTGCGCTGTCGTCGATGCCCGACTACCGGAACGCGCGGATCGACGTCCCGCTGAAGTTCGTCGTCGGCGCGCAGGACACCAAGTTCATCGCGATCGCCGAAGGCCTCGAGAACGCACGCGTCGAAGTGATCGAGGGCGCTGGCCACAACGTCGTGCTGGAGGCACCCGCAAGCCTAAGAGCGCTCCTGCCCGCGCCGTAGCTCACGCCGCCGCGGACGCTTGGGTTCGCACCGCCAACGTCTCGCTCTCGACCGACACCCCGTACTCGTCCTGCGCGGCGACGACGATCCGGCAGATCGAGTCGGCGCGCAGGCCGTCGATCTTCACGCTCCGCGAGGTGTCGTCGACGTGCTCGATCTGTTGGAAGAGCGCGGGCACGAAGTCGTCCTGCGCTTCGGCGTGGTTGTCCACGTAGACGAAGTAGCGCTTCGCCCCGACGACCTGCGACAACTCGAGATCGACGCTCGTCGCCGTCTTGCCCTTCACCGTCAGGAACAGCGGATCCAAGCGCCGGTACTGCAGCGAGCAGTGCAGGATCGGCGACGCGGACTGACCGATCGACGCGATGGCCACGCAGCCCATGAAGTCGTGCCGGTACGTCTCCCGCTCGAGCCCGGTGATCTTGTTGTCCTTCATCCACTGCGGCGTGATCTCGCCGCTCCAGTGGCCGCGCGGCATGACCTCGCAGAAGCAGTAGTTCTTGCCGCTGTACGGCGTGTCCCAGCCGAAGAAGACGTCGATCGGCGTCCCGTTCGGCGTCGTGCCCTCGTAGACGACGGCGCCCGACGACCCCTTCATCGCGGCGTCCTTCTTCACGTGCAGGACGGTCTCGGTGAATCCGGCGTCGATCGTCGGATCCCACGCCCCCTGGTGCAGGCGCCCGTGGAACGAGACCGGGGCCGGCGCGTTGCTGAGCGTGAGCGGCGCGCCCGTCCCGTTCTCGATCATGATCAGCGTCGAGACGCCCAGGCCGTACGCCTTCTTGTACTCCTGGACCTCCCGAATCGCGGCGTTCCGCTCGTTGTTGTTGATCTGTTGGGCCTCGTTTCCAACGATCGTCTTGAGGATCTCGGCGGCGCCCGGCGCGCCGCTCCCGACGATCTTCGCGATGGAGGCGAGGCTCGAGCCGCCTCCTCCCTTGGCGGCGGCAGCGGCGGCGAGCTTCGATGCGGCGGCAGCCGCGGCAATCTGTCCAGGCATGGTCCTGGGCACTTCGCACGCGCCGTGCCACGCCGATCCTCACCCGCCGCGCGCGCGCGGAGGCGAGGATGTCACGGCCCGTGACACACGCCGCGTGTCACGCGCGACGGTTCACCGGTCGACGGCTTCGAAGAGCCCCAGGCCGAAGTGACTGCCGAACCCAAGTGCGACAGGGCCTTTGATCGGCGTTGGCAGCACCACGCGCAGCCCAAAGAAGCGGGCCGTCGGCGGCCGACGGTCGTAGCGCTCTCGTCGACGCTCGAAGTCGCGCAACCGCTTCTTCAGTCCTATCTCGCGCGACAAGACCTCGACTTGGACCCCGTCGAGCCAGTCGTCCTTCGGCTCGCTGACCTGTTCGAGGATGGACGGGCGCTGCGACAGCTCACGGCGAACGTCATCGATGACGTTGTGTGAGCGCTTGAGATGCCGTGCTGGAACGTAGGGTGTCACCGACTCGAAGACGTCCGACGCGCCGACCAAGTTGCGCAGCTCGCGCCCGTTCAACCCGAAGCGTTCAACGGCGTTGCGGTCTCCCTCCACCACCACGGTAACGAAGAGGTCCTCGTCCGCCACCCGCCTGCCGGAATCCTCGGCGCTATGATCGCGACGTCGACGCTCCAGTCGGTCGACACGACGGAGCGCGGACAGCTCGATGTGACCGAGTCCCATGTCCGACCATACGAGGATATGATTGATCGCGCCGGGGGCTCGCGTCGCGCCCGCCATCGGTCGTCGAGCGATCGTATCGACGGGCAGCAGATGGGCGTGTCGATGGTCCGACGGAATCGCCTCGTGGTTCGACGCTCCGAGCAGCGGGACCGAGCCGTGCGGGTGGAGCGCCTTCGCAAGTCGTGAGTGCAACAACTCCGCCTGTCGAACGCACCGCGTGAGCCTGGGGAGGACCTCGCGGTGTTTCGCTGTCGAAGCGAGCGTGAGTATCACGAAGTTCACGCGATCACTCGGGCGAGACCGGCGCTGCGTGCGGGGAGCCGTCGTCTCCAAGAGCGGACGATCGGCGCGGTAGACGCACCACCGTGTGCCTGGTGGCTGCGACCAGCCGTGCTTCGCAACAGCAGACGACTGCGTACTCAGCGCGTCGATCCAGCGCTCGGGCACCGTAGACGCCACACGAGTTCTCTGCGCGTTCGAGAGTGCCGACCCCTTCCGGGACGCCTCCGCGCCCAGACTGCGCTCGACGGCCTCGGTCCGCCAAGTCGCCCAGTGCGTCGGGTCCGACCACGCGAGGAGTCGCATCGATGTCGACGAGGTCGCTGCGGCGAGATCCGGCAAGACGCGAACGCGATCTCCGGCCTCCTCGACCTCCGGATCGACGACGGCGACGGAGCACCAGCTCTCTGCGCGGCCGAGGTACCCGACTCGTTCGAGGAGCCGCTGGAGGACGCAGCGCTCCTCGGTGTCCAGCTCGATGGGCCAGTCCACCCACAGTGAACTCGCGCCGCCGAGAACGCGCTGGTCCCGGCCGACCGTCGCGTCTTCGAAGCGCAGGAAGCTGTCGAGCACCTTCGTCGTCGTGTTGCCTGCTGGCATGTAGTGTCGCAGGTGCGCCGTCCGCGCGGGTGGTACGAAGTACGTCGGGAGCACGGAAGCGAGCCGCTCCAGCAGTGCAACGGCGTCACTCGGAGGCTCGTCAGGCGTCTCGGCCTCGACGTAGCTCGCTGCGAGGAGCGCGCGGAGGATCCGAGCGGGGCTCGGAGGCCACTCGACGGAGCCTTCGTTCACGTGATGGTCCCAGGGCGTCGCGTGATAGCGGCCCGCAAGGAATCGGAACTCCAGCCGAAGCATCAGGACTTCTTCGCCTTCTTCTTCTTCGCCTGCGGCTCATAGGTCACCGTGTTGACGTGCATTCGGTCGCGAACCGGTAAGATCGCAGCCTGAACGGTCTCCTCGAGCTCGCTGAGCGACGGGAGTTCCGTCGATCCGACCTGCACGGTGCCCACGGGCTCGAGATCACAGGCCGTCCTGAGGCGGAGGCCCTCATCGAGGAACGCGCGGATCTTGAACAAGGCGAGCGCGATCAAGAGTCGTTCGACGTCCGCGCCAAGTCCGTAGTCTCGGACCTGCACGAGGTCGAGGTTGAAGTACGCAACGATCTCTCCGGCCACGAACTCCTCACGCGAGAACGGCACGTTCCCGTACCCCGCCTTGGCGTCGCCCGTGGGATCCACGTGGTCGTTCTTCACCCCGCCCGACGCCGCTGACCGAACACCGTGGGCTTCCACGAATCCGGACAGCGCGCGTGGGAGTCGGAGTAGCCCCGCGATCTTCTCGAGAAACACGCCGTGCAACAGACAGCCAACGTCGAGCTCGAGGAGCACCGGCGGAAGTCGCCGGGGGTCTGCGACGGCATCCTTGCCTCCTAGCTTGTCCTCCAACGCAGCCTTGAAGCCACCGACGAGCACTCGCGGACTGTTCAGCCGGTGCGCTTCGAGCACGGAAGATGTCACCAACGCGCCGCTTTCGTCTTCCACTCGGACGTAGGAGAGGCCGTCGAGGGGAGTGCGGAGGGTATCGTTCTGCGGATCCCAGCAGACGGCCTCGAGGCGGTTGGCGACACTCTGAGCGCTCTCGACCAGGAGGTGCTCTTCGTCGTCGGGTCCGAAGAACCGCGCAGCGCCCAGGTCCGGAAACCCCGTCGGCTGGAACCGCTTGCCCTGAACGGGGCGGAGAGGGACCGACAGGAGAAGCCGGCGCTGGTTCGAGAGCTCGTCGATGATCGTCATGCGTTGAATCCTTCTTCAGGCAGAGTTTCGAGTTCGGGTTTGAAGACGACCGCGCGACAGCGCGACTCGTCCGCGGGCGAGATCGGGAACAGAAGTGACGCGCCGACGCGCCGCAGCCGCGCGCGGTCCATGACCACTCGGCCTAGCTTCGGGTGGTGGCCGAGGCTTCGGAGGCGAGCCAGCGCGTAGGTGGAGGCTGCGACGGCGTCGCCCTGCGCGAGCGCTCGGAGCACACGCGGCTCGAGGACCACGTCGTCGGATCCGCTCGCCACGAAGGGCGCGACAAGACGAAAGACGGCGTAGGCCGCGCCAGGTCTTGATGACCGCGGTGAACGTTCACCCAAGTGGAAGGAGCGGACGGCCATCAACGGGAGTGCGAGCGCAACGATCCTGCGTTCGTCGACGACGCCATCCACGAAGGCCGCGATGTCGTCGAGTCTCGCGTATCGCTGACCCCGCGCCATCAACCCAAGAGAGGCACGGTGGTTGCGCTGCCGAAGCTCCGTGACCCGTCGTCCAAGGACCCGAAGCAGGTCTTCGGTGAGGTCTCCACCCGTCCCAACAACACGATTACCGACGACGAGCCCGTGCGCGTTGCTGGAGAACCGATAGGCGTTCTCGATCGGGAGCCAGTACGAACGGAGATCCGGCGCGACGTCACGGACCTCTGCGCGGCCGAACACGCTCGCGAGCGCTACGGCGAGCCGCGTCTCGCAAGTTCCGTCGTCGATCGCGTCGAGCAGCTCGGCAGGGAGTGGGGGTATCGGGCGCAGGCCCTGCGCCGCCGCGAACCTCGGTGAAGCGACGCACTGACGTTCCACCTCCCCAGCGGCGACGAGCAAAGCGCACCAGGTGCGTGCTTCGTCAGGGCGCTTGGTGCAGTCCATCATCCGGGCCTCGACCTGGCGGGACAGGCGTCGGATCGAGGCCGGCGCCGTGCGATCACGCGCAGCCTTGGCGAGCCCACGGGACCAGTCGGCGAAGGGGTCGAGAAGGTCCTGGCGCGGTCGAGGTTCCACATGCCAACGCCCCAGGGCGGTCGCTAGGTTGGACTGCCCGTTCCGTTCGAGGAATCCAAACCTCTCGAACGCATCGATCCCTCGCGCGACCCCCTGGCGGGCGACCGCCCGCGCAAAGTCGAGCGGTCGCTTCGCCGGTTCGCCGCCGACGAAGCTGCGGCCCTCTCCGAAGAGTCGAACGACCTCCGCATAGCGCGCAGGACGCTGCCAGATGGGTAGCCACTGCTCCCCGCGATCCTTGTCGCCCGAGTCCACGGCGGTTCCGAATCCGGCCGGGGACGTGTGAACAGCAAACGGCGCGCACGCGCGGACCACGCCTTCGGCGAGACGACGGACCGCGGAGGCTCGGAGTGCAAGCCCGCCTTCGAGCATCAGCACGAAGTGCCACGGGTTGACCGCTGCATCTCCCGTCGGGCCGTTGCCTGCATTGGCACCTCCTGCGGCACTCGGGAAGAACTGCCCAATGGCATTCTTCTCGATCACCTTCGGGGCGGCGTGTCCGAAGAGTGCGGCGCCCAGCGCTTCCTCGGCGCCGGGCGTCGCGGTTGCTTCCGGATGCTTGGCGTCGAATAGCGTGACGAGTCGCTGCATGAAGTTGTTCGTGAAGTCGAGGCGACCATCGTTCCCTCCCGTTCCGAAGAGGGCCGGGTACTTCGGGTCTCCGGCGCCCGTCAGCACGATCGCAGCGTCCACCCACGCCACGCCGTGATCGTTGGATCCCGCGACGTAGCGCCGAATGAAGGCGTCCTTGTCAGCTTTGTCTGGGGCCTTGTCAGCCCCACCGACGATCCGGTCAGCGAGCGCGATCGCCGTCCGATACGGTTCGAAACGAAGCGCGGTGCTGCCGCGGATCGGATCAATTCCGGACTTGTTGTCCTTCGGATAGAACCCGCTCCCGCCGTTCCACGGATCCAGCAAAGGCGTCGGCGCATAGTCCTCGAGGAAGAACCGGAGCAGCCCCTCACGATCCAGCTTCGAGATCAGCACGAACCCGGACTCGCGCCACATGCCCATCGCGTCTGGGTCGGCCTGTTCGGCGACGAGTCGGAGCACGCCCAAAGCCTGCAGGTACAGCGCGAGCGGTCGCGACGCGCAGCCATCCAGACGAAGCACGTGCGTGCTCATGAGCCCGTCTCCCAACGCGGATCAAGCGTCCGCCGCATCGACGCCCGGACATCGGCGACACGCACCAGCGTCTCGTAGAGCGCGAGGGCGTGCGGACCGTGACGAGTCAGCAACGCCTCCGTTCGATCGCGCCAACTTCGACCGTAGCGGTCGGAGAGACCGAGTCGCGCAGGATCGAGTGAGAGCGTCAGGTCCTCCGTGTGGACGTCGCGGCCTCCGATCTCGCCAAAGTCGAACCCGGGGAGGACATCACCGTCGCGAACGCCGCGCAGTGGCGGCCCGCGCGGGTCATCCGCGACGACAGGAGCATCCTGGTCCTGAGGTGTACTTTGCCAGCTCGCCCGCAGCTTCCCGTGATGGGCGCAGACGAGGTACGCCACCAGGTCGAAGGCCTCGCCCGATAGCTCGCATAGCGCAGCTTCGATCGCGTTGGGCTCCGACTTGTCAGCCTCGGAACCAAGCGGCATCAGCACGCCGGCCTCGATGAGCGCGGCGTGGGGCCCGAGCAGCGCTTCGTGGTCGGGCGCGACTCGGCGAAGCATCTCGAACATCGCGAGCACGCTCGCGAGCTCGTGCCGAAACCCCGGTCGCTTCCTCACCGTTGAGTCATCGTCGACCATGTACACGGGCGGACGTCGCCACGCCCCGGCGGGAGCCTTGGCGAGATCGCGATCGTCTTCGCGAAGGCGCTCGACGATCAGGCTCTGGAACGCGGGGTGGATCTTTCCGTAGTCGTGCAGCCGCGCTGCAAGCTCGACGAGACGGCTCATCGCGGGGTCGAGGCCGAGCTCGCGGCAGAGAGCGGCGGCTTCCTCGGCGGCCTCCTGGCCATGAAGCGCGATCGACTTGTAGCCCGCAGCCTCGCTGAGATCCTCGGCGTCCTGAGCAAGGTCGGCGCGAAGCGCGGCGGCTGCGGTGTGGTCGAGCGGCTCGGAGCCGATCACACCGACCGGAGGATCATTCTTCGCACGCGCGGCCCCTGTGAAGCCGAGACGCTCGTCGTAGCCACCAGCGGTGGCATCGACGACGATGGTCATCCCCGGCCGAACCTCGTAGTGGCGAACGGCGCGAAACGTGTTGTCGAGGTAGCGCCAGGTCCACGCGCGACCGTCGACGCGTTCGATCCACTTCTTCGCGGCGCCAATGGAAACGGGACAGAGCTCGGTGCGGAGCGTTGCGCGTGCGTCGGCGGTGGGGTTGTCGTCAACCTCGCGCCAGTAGACCTGGACGTCACTGTCGAGGCCGTCGCGAACGAAGCGCGAGACGTCGATGTCCATCCCGGTGAGGTCTTGACCGGTGTCGAAGAGCTCGTGGTGGTCCTGCCGCCGCAGCAGGTGCATCGGCGAGTAGGGGTAGAGACGTGCGAGGAAGTCGGGAGCGTCTCGAAGCAAAGACGCCTCGAGATCCTCGAGATCCGCGATGTCGACCTTGTCCAGTCGCGCGAGCGCCTCCTTCGCGGCGGACAGTGCCGGCAGCTCGTAGGGGGCAGCGCGCTTCTCGTCGAGGGCGCGGTCGACGACGACTACGGCACACGCTCCGCCGTAGCGCGCGGCGCGTCCGAAACGCTGGACGAGCGACGACCAGGGCGCGAGCTGAGTGACGAGTGCGGTCGCGCTGATGTCGACGCCGGCCTCGACGACCTGGGTCGCGACGATGATGAGGTTGGTCTCGGCGGCGAGACAGTGGTCACGGCGAAGAAACCGATCACGCCACTGCGCTCGCTCGTGGCCGCGGAAGCGGCTGTGAACGAGTTCGAGGGTGACACCGCCGTCGAGCTTACGCCCGAGCTGCTCGTAAAGTGACACCGCGTCCCGCACGGTGTTCGCGATGGCGAGCGTGACGCGCCCGGTTCCGGTCGGCTCTGCGTCCGCGTGTGCGCGGAGGACGCGGTCCGCCCACGCGTCGAGCTTGGCGTCGGTCTCGGCGGGGATGGACTCTACCGACAAAGGCTTCTTCCCCTCGAACGCCGTCCCGCCACGCTCGGCAGCCGGAATCTCGGTCATGTCGGCGCGACGGCGTTCCAGTTCGGGGAGGGCGTCATACGTGGCGAGCCAATCGGGCTGGAGCGTTGCACTCATCCACCAGGTGTGGCTCGGACGGGGCCCCGGGGCGTCGTCGCGGAAGGCTTGCAGCTGAGTGCTCGTGGCGAGGCCAACGCCCATGAGCTGCACTTCGTCGGCGACCCACAACGCATCGCTGTGCAGCAGCGCGTACGCCATCGGCCAACGCCCGCGCGGTGCGGCGTACCCACGGTTCAGCGCTCGCGACAGGAGCATGTCCTGCGTACCGAGGAGGATCGCGAAGCGCTCCGGACGCAGGTGCCAGGGAACTTCGTCCGGGTCGGGTCGAACGCCGCCCATGAGGATGTCGACGTCGACCTCGTCGCCGAGGCCGACGCGGTGGAGCATGCTTCGAATCGCTTCGGCGGACTGCTCGACGAGCACGCGCATCGGAAAGCAGAAGACGAGCCGACGGGGCCAGGTGTCATCGCGACGGTGGATGCGGTTGTAGGCCCAGGCGCCGACGACGCCTGCCGTCTTCCCGAGCCCCGTAGGGACCCGGACGAGGCGGCTACGCGCCAGGGTGTCCGCGGCGAGCCTGGCCTGCCACGGGTGAGGTGGAAAGCCGATGAGGGGTTCTAGCCATTCTGTGGGCGTAGTCACGGTGACATCTTTCAAATACGTCACGAAGCGTTCGATTCTCCCCCATCCTCCCTACGGCAAAAGCGCCGGAGTCCGTAGACTGTATCTGCCCTCTCGGTCAGTTGTGCGCGGGCCCGGTCCCACCTCAGGCTCGGCGGATGGCACTCAAAGATCTCGACCTCGAAACCATGGTCACCGTCGTCGGCGCTTGGGTCGGAGCCCAGCGCGACCGCGAGGTGATCGAGCAATACCCGAAGCTCGCGCCCTTCCTGCCGGATCTGGATGCGCTGCATGACACCATGCTCTCCGCAGGCCGGCCGGAGCCGACGGACCTGCCGGAGGAGCTGGCGCGCGTGCGAGCGGAGATCAAGGAGCTCGACCGGCGGCACGATGACATCGTCCGGGGCATCGACGGGGTGCTCGCGGGGCTCATCGACCTGGCACCGAAGGCGTCGACCAAGGCGACGATCGAGTCGTTGCGGGAGACGCTGCTTCCCGAGGGTCGACGCGTGGTCACCTGGAGCATGCGCCGCCAGGGGGGTGCGGCTGAGCGTGCTCGATCGCGCCTGACACCCGTGCAGAGGAAAGCGCTGCGCGAGATGAAGATCCCGGGCGGCACGCTGCTGGGGTTCTTCAACGAGCGCGTCACCCTCGCGCGGCAGTTGGTCGAGCTCGACCAGCGCCGGGTGGCACTCATGGCTGCCATCGAAAACGCGGCGCCGAACGTCGGGAAGTACGACGCCGCGCTCGCGTTCGTTCGAACCGTGGGGCTGTTCGTTGCCATCGCCGAGGTGAGCAACCTCGGCGATGAGGATCACCACCGATTGCTCGGCGGGCTCGAGGCAGCGCTCGAGAACGTCGATGCGAGACGCAGCGCCCAGGCCGACAAGGCGGTGGAGGAGGCGATGGACGATCTCGACGCCTCCGCGAAGGCGCAGCCTGCCGACGTCTCGTAGGTGCCGGCCTTGACCGTGCCCGCACAGGGCGCATCGAAGTGGGTTTCGAGGGTCTGGCAGGCGTTCCGGTACGCCGAGGGTGCGGTTTGCGACGTTGGACGGCGATGGCGGCGCCTTCGGTGTCGAGTGCGACCGACGAGGGAGCAATCTTGGGACTCGTGCACACCCGTTCGCGGCGCGGCGAGGTCCGAGATTGGGTTTCAAAGCCTGCGACGCGCCGCTCGGAAGCGTCGGTTTGGGTTTCGAAGTCGCGGGTGGGCCCCTCGGAGGCTTCGCCTCCCCTTCCGGTGTGCTGATCGAGGCTCGAAGGGGATGTCGAGTCGAGTGAGGTTCGAGGCTCAGGAGGACGGTGATGAAGAACGATCGACTGCTGCCCTTGAGGATGCTCAACGAGTTCACGTACTGCCCTCGCCTGTTTCACCTGGAGTGGGTCCAGTCCGAGTGGGCCGACAACGTGTACACGCTGGACGGAAAGCGTGTGCACAAACACGTCGACAAGCCTCGGCAACGGCGCCCCAAGGAGGGGGAATGCCACGCGTGCTCCGTAGTCTCGACCTCTCCGACGAAGTATTGGGGCTGATCGGCAAGATCGATCTCCTTGACGCCGAGGGTACCGAGGTCGCCCCGATCGAGTTCAAGCGCGGCAAGCTCCCCGACGCCGAGGACGGTGCGTGGGAGCCCGAGCGCGTGCAGGTCGCGGCGCAAGTTCTGTTGCTGCGTAGCAACGGCTACGCAGCAACGCGAGGGTTCCTCTGGTTCGCAGGGTCGCGGCGGCGCGTCGAGGTCGAGGTCGACGATGACCTCGAAGCACGCGTGCTGGAGCTGAGGGATGCGGCGCTTGAAGTCGCTGAACGAGACAAGGCGCCGCCGCCACTCGAGGACAGTCCAAAGTGTGTCGGGTGTTCGCTGGCAAGTATCTGCCTGCCGGATGAACACGCGCTCCTCGCCGAGGGGGTCGCGCAAGACAGGTTGCGCGTCGTCCGCGCGAGGTCAGTGGAGTCCTATCCTCTCCACGTGACCGAGGCGGGATCCGTCATTCGCAAGTCGGGCGCGGAGTTGATCGTCGAGCCTCGGGAAGGCGGAGATGCCGTGCGGGTACGACTCGTGGATGTGTCGAGTGTTCAGCTACACGGCTCGGTGCGAATCACGACGCCGGCGATGCATGCCCTCATGCGTGAGGGAGTCCCAATCTCCTATATGAGCCACGGGGGTTGGCTCTACGGCCGGACGCGGGGGCCGAGTCACAAGAACGTGCTTCTCCGGCTGGCGCAGTATCGGCACGCGACGGACGCCGAGTTGGCATTGTCGATCGCACAGCGACTCGTGCGCGCGAAGATCAAGAACTCGAGAACGTTCCTCCGTCGAAATCTGGAGGATGCCACGGAGGTGATGGCGGAGCTGTCGAAGCTGCGCGATGCGGTGGCGAGATGTGATTCGCTGGAGCGGCTGTTGGGCATCGAGGGCCAGGCGGCGAGCGTGTACTTCCGAGGGTTGGCCGCCGCGATTGCGGAGGGGCAAGGGGGTGAGTTCGACTTCGCTCGGCGCAACCGACGTCCTCCGCGGGATCCGGTGAACGCGATGCTCTCGTTTGCCTATGCGATGTTGACCACGACCTGGACCGAGACGCTGGACCGGGTCGGGTTCGACGCCTACCTCGGCTTCTATCATCAGCCGAAGTACGGGCGTCCGGCGCTCGCCCTCGATCTCATGGAGGAGTTTCGTCCGATCGTGGCGGACTCGGTGGTGCTGAGTGCGGTGCGACGTGGGATCGTCGGAGCGGATGACTTCATCGTGACGAAGACGTCGTGTGCTCTGAGTCAGGCGGGGAGAAAACGGTTCATTCAGGCTTGGGAGCGACGCCTCGGTGAGCAGGTCACGCACCCGGTCTTCGGGTATCGGGTGAGTTATCGTCAGGTGTTCGAGGTGCAAGCGCGATTGCTGGGTCGATTTCTCATGGGGGAGATCGACGCGTTCCCGGAGTTCATCACGCGGTGAGTCGTGGGCACGGCATGCAGGTGTGGTTGGTGTGCTACGACATCAGCGATCCGAAGCGCCTTCGGCGCGTCTACGTGACGATGCGCGGGTACGGCGAACACTGGCAGTACTCCGTGTTCCTCTGTCGGCTGTCGGCGAGCCGTAAGGTCCGCTTGATGAGCGAGCTCGAGGACATCATCGCGCCAGCAGAGGACCAGATCCTGTTCGCGCCCCTCGGTCCGGCCGGCGTGCGCAATGAACGCGACATCGAGACGCTGGGGCGACCATCGCCGTACGGGGCGCCGGGGCCTGTGGTGCTATGATGTCGGTGCCGCCGCTGCCGGCAGGCCCATCGCTCGTTGACAAGCGCATACGACGCGCCGTCGCCGCGCGAGCGCGCGGGTAGCGCGGTAAGGGGCTGAGTCGCTCGCGGGGCGGAAGTGGCGAGGATTACTTGGAAGAGTGGTAGCGTCCGGCGGACCTCGGTTGATTCGCACGTCGACGGGAGGGGTCGCTCGCGTGTGATGGCTTGGTGCGAGGGATCTTGGGGTGTTATGGTCCAGGCTCTTCCCGACCGCGACGCGGTCGGGCTCCGTTGAAGCGTGCCATGGCCACGCTCACGGACGACGAGAAGTCTCTGGCTTCCCGACCGCGACGCGGTCGGGCTCCGTTGAAGCCGTGGCGTCAAGGAGACCATCCTCAACCGCGTGAATCTCCTTCCCGACCGCGACGCGGTCGGGCTCCGTTGAAGCACCGTGTCCGACGAGGGGCGCGACCGCGACGGCGACCGCTTCCCGACCGCGACGCGGTCGGGCTCCGTTGAAGCGCACCGTTGACGTTGACGTGTGTGGCCGGCGTCGAGGCTTCCCGACCGCGACGCGGTCGGGCTCCGTTGAAGCGTCGCCCCATTTCGCGCGCACCCACCGAGCAGACCGAACTTCCCGACCGCGACGCGGTCGGGCTCCGTTGAAGCGTCTCCTCGAACGGCGGGTCGGCGATAACGAGGTCGGCTTCCCCTTCCCGACCGCGACGCGGTCGGGCTCCGTTGAAGCGACCTCGGACGTCGCGGTCGGCATCTCGGGATCCTCGCTTCCCGACCGCGACGCGGTCGGGCTCCGTTGAAGCGTGCAGATCGACGCGACGAGCGGCCTCCTGCGCCGGCCGCTTCCCGACCGCGACGCGGTCGGGCTCCGTTGAAGCAAGGTCGAGCAACCGGCGGGGCCCCCGGTCACGGTGGTTCGCCACTTCCCGACCGCGACGCGGTCTGGCTCCGTTGAAGCCCGATGAGCTGCTGGTAACGCATCCGGCGAGCGTCGGTGACTTCCCGACCGCGACGCGGTCGGGCTCCGTTGAAGCCTGTTTCGCTCCAGCTTGCCGTCGGAAACTTGGGCACCTTCCCGACCGCGACGCGGTCGGGCTCCGTTGAAGCTTTCCCTGGCAGCCGGCCGGCGTGATCGACGTGCCGCCCTTCCCGACCGCGACGCGGTCGAGCTCCGTTGAAGCGGCGACGCAGTCGGCGCGAAGATGACCGGGCTCGCAAACCTTCCCGACCGCGACGCGGTCGGGCTCCGTTGAAGCGATCACCGGCCGCCGGCGCAAGGTGCTGTTCCTCGACGCTTCCCGACCGCGACGCGGTCGGGCTCCGTTGAAGCCTGGAGGGCCTGGGCCTGACGGATCGCCCGCTCCTCGGCCCTTCCCGACCGCGACGCGGTCGGGCTCCGTTGAAGCGCGTGCGCCCAGTCGCCGACGATTCCGCCGTCGCGCGCACCGCTTCCCGACCGCGACGCGGTCGGGCTCCGTTGAAGCCTCCATCGACCGAAGGGGCGCTACCTGCTGGAGACCTCACTTCCCGACCGCGACGCGGTCGGGCTCCGTTGAAGCGTGCTGGTCGGGCCCGGTCGCGACGTACGAGGGGCAGCTCGACTTCCCGACCGCGACGCGGTCGGGCTCCGTTGAAGCGGAGGCGATCGTCGCGCTCCTTCGTCGGGTGTGCCGCCACCTTCCCGACCGCGACGCGGTCGGGCTCCGTTGAAGCCATGTGTTCCCCCTTCGGGCGCAAGGCGCCCAGCTACGTGCCTTCCCGACCGCGACGCGGTCGGGCTCTGTTGAAGCGCCCGGGTTCGACGTCGTGAC
>JAVJQW010000047.1:0-143933 GCA_040218735.1 Deltaproteobacteria bacterium | reverse complement strand
TCGTCAGGACGGAGGTCGTCTCCGGCAACACGCAGTACACACATCGACGCTCACGCTATCTCAGTTTCGGAATCGAAGATCGACTCGGGCCCCTGTCCATCCAACACTATGATGATAAGCGGCGGGGCGTAGCCCCGTCCGGCTTCATCATCCTGTTGGATGGCGCACGCATAATCGCAAGCGTGAGCGGGCGGGGCAAGGCGCCAGGCGACGCCGAGCTCCTGCCCGCGTAGGCCGGGCACAAGTTATCGCCATTAGGCACGAAGTGTCCGGCCGCCGCGCGCGCTGGCTGTGCCGGCGCTCCGGGCTCGAGCAGCGTTCGCTGCCCCCCCGGGCGCCCGCGCGTCCTCGGCGAGTCGATCGAGACGATGAGTTCGCACCAGCACGGCCAAACCAGCAGCCCTTCTGCGCAAAGTTAATGGGGTTGTTCGAGGGTACGCACCCTGCGGCGCGTCCATCCAACACCCGATGATAAGCGGCAGGGCGAAGCCCGTCCGTCTTCATCATCATGTTCGGCGGCCGTCGCTCTCGCAAATGCCCCAGATCGGGTCTCCTGAGGTCTAAGGATTGTTGACACATACCACTGCTCATCGCGCGATCGTGCCCATCCCTTGCAGATATGTTGGTCCGCGGGTAGTAACTCCACTATGAATCGATCCTTCGCTTACATCATCCTGTTTGGCGTCCTCGCTCATTCCTCTCCGGTGCTTGCCGAAGCTCCGCCTGTGGGTTCCATTATGGCCTGGGATGAGGCGATCTACAGCGGTCATCGGGGAACCCTTAACGCCGCCTCGAGATTTCGTGGTGATTGCTGGGTACGAGCGAATGGTCAGACAGTTAGAATCCCCGCGCAAGGTGCTACGCCTGCCTACAATGTAATCGTCCCTAATCTCAACCGAGGAAAGCAGAATGCGCGATACCTCGCTGGATGGAGAAGATTGCAGAGTAGTCCTCCCATTCCGCTGACTGGGCGATTCGAAGGCCAGCCGCGCACCGAAGATACCAAGGTGAACATTGATGTTCGAGCCACCTCCGACGTCGGGAAGGAGAGCAATGGACGGGAGCGCGCCCAGTTCGGATCGCAAGGCGATTACCACAGCCATCCTGTTAAGTGGTCCGGAAGCCACAACCACAGATCGCGACCAGCAACGTACTACGTCACGTGGATTATCAAGGTTCGGCAGTGCCCGGGCACTCCTGGAGCCGATCTCGTGGTCGTAAACCCATAGAGGCACGCCGAGGACCCGGAACTTCAAAGCTCTTTGGCTGTGACTCTGGCCCGCCGAACACCCGATGATAAGCGGCGGGGCGAAGCCCCGTCCGTCTTCATCATCATGTTGGGCAGCCCGCATCATCTCATCGTTGGCCAGTCCCTGAGCAACTCTTTCTCGTTTTCGCATACGTAGTGAGGACGGAGTCGTACTGTACGCGGTCGAACACGAACGGGCCGGTTCGCGTTATCTCATCGCTCGCGGTGGGCGTCCGTCCGTCGTGACCTTCATAGCCAAAGTCCCTCCAGAGGATCGCTTGGTCTCTCCGCTCAACCGCGACGGTGAGCGCACCGCATTCGAGATCCGCACAACACTCGCATACGAACAGGGGCACTCTCCCCGAGGCGAAGTCGGATTCCTCCCGAAGCAAGAGCTGGCGTGCGAATCTAGGATCCACGTCGATCGATGCAATTTGGGAGGCGCGAAAATGCTTGGCGAGCAGGATGCGGCCGACGCGGAAGTCCGATCCGATGCGTTGTTCGTCGGAGCGCGAGACGATTTGTAACTCGACATATTTTGCCCTCATCCGACCGAAACTCCCTTCGCGAAGGCCCATGCCCTACCTACCGCGCTTCGAGGTGGAGAACACGCTCTCCGCATTGGTCTGCCCAACACCCGATGATAAGCGGCAGGGGCGAAGCCCCTGTCCGTCTTCATCATCATGTTGGGCCGCTCTGCGTTGGATGATCGCGGATTCGGTTGGTCGAGGTCTTCCGCAAGTTGGTCCTTTGGGACGCTGCGCGGCCCCGCACGGCGGTGTCTTTGGCTCAGGGTGGCGGTCGTGCCGTGGCGATGCGTTGGGAGAGGCTGCTGGGGGCGTTCGAGAGAGGAGGGTCTGTGCGCTCGCATGAGGGCACGCAACGGCGGCGTGGACCTTGCTCGCCTCGGGGTTCGCTCGAGTGGGCAGCTCGCTGAGACCGCGGCACGGCGGCATGGCCCCACGACGGGGCTCCCAACGGCAGTAGCTGAACGGCAATTTCAGTCCCGGAATGATCTCCCGACGACGACGCGTCGCGCATTCTCCAAGAAGGTCCATCAATATCGGAGGTTCGAGGCAGTCGGCCCAACACCCGATGATAAGCTGCGGGGCGAAGCCCCGTCAGTCTTCATCATCATGTTGGGTGGCCGGATGAATCTACTCCATTTCGCACAGAACTATACCAGAAGCCGGTCGAGCCTTCGGGTCTTGCGAAGTACCAGGCAGCGAAGGGGATAACGGACGTCAAGAGGACCAGGTACCCCAAGATGTGCGGGGCCGTCATCGTTCCCCAGTCATGTGAGAGACTTTCGGACTTGAGAGGAGTGAAGACGAAGAAGAATAGGCTCAGAGCGAGCGACCGAACGATGCCATATCTGCCAGACCAAAGCCTCGCCCGGCGCTCTGCTTTCGCCCCGATGCCTTCGGCAGCGGTACCGGCGATGACACCGCCTGCGCCGCCAAAGAGGACAGCAATCAGTGGAACGATTGGCAAGACGGAGACAAATACTATGATGCGGGCGATCGCAATGACTTGGTCCTTTGAGATTTCGCTCTGGCTAGCAAATGCCGAATCCAGGGGAAGGAGCGCGACCGGGATCAGAAAGACAGCATACACGACTGCAATTAGGAGCGTTACAGCCCATGTCTTGAAATATCCGCTTGCATTCATGCTTCTATTCTGTTCTTTGACGACCAGATGTCAACGACATCGTTGAAAGATGCGGTTCTACGGCGGTAGGTCCACCCAACACCCGATGATAAGCGGCAGGGGCGAAGCCCCTGTCCGTCTTCATCATCCTGTTGGGTAGCTCTGCGGTGGATGATAGCAGGTGCGGTGGCTCGAGGTCTGCACCGATGAGCTCTTCACGTCGTTCCACTTTAGGATTGATTCGTGGTCCGCGGCGTCGAGTGGGTCTGCAGCGCGATTCTTTGAGGCCCTATGCGAGTTGGTGCTCTGCGAGGCCGCGTGCGCTGCGGCGGTTGCGCGTGGCTTGTGGGTTGGAGTGGGCTGGTTGTCGCGCGCGGGAGATGCGGCGGGGCGAAGTTGGATCCGAGATTCGGTCGCGCGCTGGATGGACGTTCGCCGGGGATGTCCGTCCTTCGGGGTGCGGCGTTCGGGCTGCACGGGGCGTCTCGCGCGGGACTGGTCGGCACCTCGCTCACCAGTGTTCGCACTGCCCTGTCGGGCCACGTTCTGGCCAGGAAGCTCGGACACTCGTGTTCCCGAAAACCATGACATCTTCACGGGCCGTTGGAGGTTGTCTACCCAACACGCGATGCTAAGCTGCGGGGCGAAGCCCCCGTCAGCCTTGAGCATCTTGTTCGGCGGCGCGCATTGGCACCGCATTCGACATGTCTCCTATCACGTTTCCCGGTCCTCGACGGGTCTCTACAGGGGAACGATGCGGCTTCCGCTCGAGCTAGCCTCCGACGCCCGTTCTATCTTCTCAAGCGCAGACTCGAGCAGTACGATCTTCGATTCGAGTTCGTTGATACGGAAGTCTCTACGCTGCTGGTCTTCGTTGAGGACCCAGGCGAACGAGAATCCCCCGAAAGCTACGATGTATGACAGTCCGGCAACGGCAAAGGTCAGCCCGGAGAAGAACGAGGGCGGATTGCCGAAGAAGACCGTCCAGACAAAGAGTCCGCCGAGATTGAGGATCAGCGGCACGCCGAGGAAGAGAGCGAGGCCGAGAACCAGGTTCCTGATGATGAGGTAGTAGTTCAGGTCGCCTCGCATGGTCATTACTATACTGCGGCTCGCGCCGTGAGCCGAGATGGAATGGGCGAGGGGCCCCGGTTCGTCCGCCGAACACCAGATGATAAGCGGCGGGGCGAAGCCCCGTCCGTCTTCATCATTCTGTTGGGTGGCTCGGCGGTGGATGATAGCAGCTCGGGTCGGTCGAGGTCCGCTACGAAAAGCTCCTCCCTGGAGCTCGCCGTCTTCGAGCTCAGGTACTTGGGCCTCATCCTCGTGGGGAATGCGCGCTGTCGGCGTTCGCTCGTGGCTTCGCGGTGGCAGTTGGCGCTGTGCTCCGCGCGCGCGCCTCGGCGGTTTGGACCATCATGGGAGATGGGCCGTGGTGGTGCACTGTGCTCGCCGAGGATGGCTCAACGGCGAGGTCGGGCCGTGCGGCTTCTTCTCGGCGTTCGGTGAGCGGGCCCGAGACATTCGCTCGACGAGGTCCGCCGTCAGAATGGGAGCTGCACTCTGGGATAGGTCGAGCAGCAAGCAAACTCGACCTCGCGCAAGATGAAAAAGCGGGGCCATTCCTTCCGGCGGCTCGAGGTTGTCCACCCAACACCCGATGATAAGCGGCGGGGCGAAGCCCCGTCCGTCTTCATCATCCTGTTGGGCAGCGCGCATCGGCAACCACCTCGGAGCGGAGTACACTTGGAGGCCTTGAGGTCGTCACGGGACAAGCAGGAGTCGGAACTGTCGCTTCTTCCTTACTGCGCTCCTCAATACCTTCTTCGCGTGCTCAAGTTCTTCGACCAGTCGCGAAACCGACGGCTGGTCGACGGATGCGCCCAGCTTCGCCGGGTCGTCGGAGATCACCTTTGACAGCTTAGTAATCACCGCAAGGCCGACCTTCGCATCAGACCAATTGGGTTCGGAACGCGGCAGATCGTCTCCGAACTCGTCCGCGTAGGCTTCCTCCATGGCTGTGCCATCGTAGAACACCGAAAGAGGATCGAGTCCCGCGTCCTTCGCGATGCGCTCAAGGGGTTTCTCGAGGCGAACCATGAAGCTGTGATCGTAGTCGTCGCCGTCGGCGAGTCCGTTGTCGTTGGTCTGGACCCAAATCGTATCTCCCATACATCGCGTTCCTTCCCGAGAGATCGCTCACGTCAACCATTGGAATTGGAATGGGCTAGAGGTCTCGGTCCGTCTGCCCAACACCCGATGATAAGCGGCAGGGGCGAAGCCCCTGTCCGTCTTCATCATCATGTTGGGTGGCGCGCACGAGCGCAAGCGTTGGGGTTTGGTTGCCTCACTCCCAGGTCCTTGAAGGCATCGTGCTCGGAGGTCTCTCGGACAGCCTATGGCTCCTCGGGGGCTACGGAGGGAGCATCGATAGATGGCTCAAGCAGACGCTTTGCTTCGGGGAGAACGATGTTGTTCACGGCCTCGATAATCCGCGAGGAGAGCCGCTGTAACGATCGGTCGTCGAGCAAGGCGAGGCCGATCCTCCAGGGGCTGGTGGTGTTCGACGTGAGGGCATGGAAATGGAAGAAGTAGTCGCATGGCTGCTTCGGCGGCCAGGGCTCAGGGATCCCTGCAGCAATTGGATCGATGTCGCGTACTTGTTTCTCGGAGATAGCAGCACGCGCGATGACGACAAGATCGTCGATCTGGATCTCGAGGTGAAGGAATCCGGTGCCCAAGCTCCGCGTGAAGAAGCGGGAACCGCCGAGTCCGCGCGGTGTGGCGACCCTGACAAATCCCGCGCGTTGAACGATAGAGGAGTTGGCAAAGAAGTCGTGGAAACGTTTCCGAGCTTGTCTCCTGGCAGTCATCCTCGTCCTCGTCCACCCAACACCCGATGATAAGCTGCGGGGCGAAGCCCCGTCAGTCTTCATCATCCTGTTGGGCGGCGCGCATAAGCTCGGGATTGCGGAATGGTCCCTCGTTCGTGGCGGGCTGTCGCGCGGAAGCGGATTCGTCCATCGTCTCATCAACTGCACGAATCGCGAAGTAGCCCCGCAGCCTTTGAAGGCCTGCCTCGGCTTCCGCGTCGTAGCGGTCCATGGCTTCGTCGGGATCAACTCCGCACCCCCATGTCGGATAGAACCGAAGAGAGTCCCCGCTCCCTCGCGAGCAGATGTCGCGGAGACGTTCGGCGACCCACACGGGAACGCCTCGGAGGACGTCCTCAGGCTCCTTGGTCGCGGCGAGGTGGAGCAACTTCGAGGGTAGTTCGGCGTGGGTCAGGAGTCCCGCGTTGACCAGTTGGAATAGATACTCAACCTCGGCGTGCATCGATCGACTCCTCACGCGCTTCGTCCGCCCAACACTATGATGATAAGCGGCGGGGCGTAGCCCCGTCCGTCTTCATCATCCTGTTGGATGGCGCACGCATAGTCGCAAGCGTGAGCGGTCGGGGCAAGGCGCCAGGCGACGCCGAGTTCCTGCCCGCGTAGGCCGGGCACAAGTTATCGCCATTAGGCACGAAGTGTCCGGCCGCCGCGCGCGCTGGCTGTGCCGGCGCTCCGGGCTCGAGCAGCGTTCGCTGCCCTCCCGGGCGCTCGCGCGTCCTCGGCGAGTCGATCGAGACGATGAGTTCGCATCAGCACGGCCCAAGCGGCAGCCCTTCTGCGCAAAGTTGATGGGGTGGTTCGAGGGTACGCACCCTGCGGCGCGTCCATCCAACACCCGATGATAAGCGGCGGGGGCGAAGCCCCCGTCCGTCTTCATCATCATGTTGGATGGCCGCGCATCATCTCAGCGCGGGGTCGAGGAGGTCAATGTACCCGGGATCGACTGCAGCCCGTAGACCGACTCGACGACGTAGTTGCGGAGTTGCTCGGGCGGAATCAGAGGTATCAAGAACGGAGTGGTCTCCGTGGATTTCCGTGGGTACGACCAGGGCCGTAGGCAGACGACGTAGTAGGGAGCCACCGCCGATGACGCTGCGATCGAGTGCGCGTAGCTCTTGTAGGCTACACAAACGACGTCGCTTCCCTTCGCGCTGCGATAGGAGTCGATTGGCGGTCCGCATTGGTTTAGGAGTTCCACCGCCGTCCAGTTGAGCGTGATCGTACAGTCGCGAAACACCGGGTCGCTTGCGGGAGGGTCGAACTTAAGAACGACGGCTTGAGTCTTCGTTGGTATCTGGCAGCATAGGAGGAACGTGGGAAGCACGAGGAGCAGTAGCGGGCGCACTGTGCCTGGTTACCGCGGAAGCGTCTCGAAGCGAAGACTCGGAACAGCCCCACCTGTACCTTGACGCAGGTCGGGGCACGATCCCCTCCATAGCCAGGTCCATCCAACACCCGATGATAAGCGGCGGGGCGAAGCCCCGTCCGTCTTCATCATCCTGTTGGACGGCCCGCGTCACTATATGCGTCCGGCCTTGTGGTCACAAAATGTCCCTAGTGCATCGACAAGGTAGTCGAGGGTCTGGAAGACCTCCGCTGAACTGTCTGCAAACACATCGATATCAAGGGATGGCATAGCCTGGTCGTGGTCCTCGTACCGGAAGGTGGTGCCGCGGTCGTCGATGTCCGTGAGCGGTCGCAACTGCTCAGTAATGTACTCGAACTCGGGTGAAAGGTACTTCTTGAGCTCGTCGTCTCGAAAGTGTCTGGCGGCGCGTCGCTGCACCTCGCCCCAGTATAGGCTGAGGAGATGCTCGCCGCGCTTCTTCGGAGAGACCCCATCGAGTTCGTCGAGGAGCGCGAGAATCATCTTGAGCTGCAGTTCGAGCGAATGCCTCATGAGGAAGAGGATAGGAATGCACTGCTGGCCGCTAAACGCGGTCACGATCTGGCGCGGCACTCCGGGAGCAGAGTTTCGCACTCGGACTTGGAGATCCGATAGAAGCGCCACGCCTGCGTCTCGATAGACACGGTGGAGATCGAAGAGTCCGCCGCCGGTGTGCAAGATTGCTCCGTTGGAATCTGAGACGAACACTGGGCCTGCCTTTCGTCGCCCAATCGGAGCGACAGGACAGGATCGGCGCAGCGAGGTCGGGCTGTCAACATCCGTCCTCTGGTCCGTCCAACACCCGATGATAAGCGGCAGGGGCGAAGCCCCTGTCCGTCTTCATCATCATGTTGGACGGCGCGCTTTGGCAACTGGGTTGGCTAGAACGCCCGGTCGAAGCACCGAAGCACGCGCAGCCATCGCGACCTCGGTTCGTCGCCAACGCAAGAGCTACTCCGGTGAGCACATCCCACGAGCAAACTCGTGGCTCGTGACTGTCGAGTCGCCAGTGCCCCACGACTTGTCGACGTGCCACTCCTCAAATGGTAGCGCCCCTCCGAACAGCATCGCGTGGAAGATGGGTTTGCCACGCGAATCGTAGACGCAGATGCTCCCGACCGAATCCGTTGTACCAAAGCGACCGCAGCGCGCCGGAAGCAAACCTCTGGCAGAGACGTGCTCCTTCGCGAGCGCGCACGCGCGGGGCTCATCCAGAGCCGCATCGAACACGATGACGCGCAGCAGGAGAATGCACGAAAGGGCCAGAGCCGTGACGCCTGTCGCGGCGACGATGAATCGCAGAAGGAGCCGCGCGGACTGCCTGAGCCGGACGACAACGGCAAGCAGGTATGGCGTCGGATTCCACATTCGTCGACTCGTCCGTCCAACACCAAGTCGGCGGTCTTGGAGATCGCGGGATCCAAGGCCGGGGGCGGGTGTCTGCGAGTCTAGCGTACTGTGTTCTTGCGGTCTGGGATATCCCGGGCCTGTGCGCACCCTCGCGCTGGCTTGGTCTTGGGTTCGGCTACTCCTTGCTTTCGAAGGGGGCGAGGCGGTCGGCGGGGCTCTTGACGGCGCCGGGGCCTCGGTTGAGGACGTGGGTGTAGATCATCGTGGTGCGGACGTCTCGGTGGCCGAGGAGCTCCTGGACGGTGCGGATGTCGTAGCCGTCCTCGAGGAGGTGGGTGGCGAAGCTGTGGCGGAAGGTGTGGCAGGTGACGCGCTTTTCCAGGTGGGCCGCTCGGCCGGCGGCGGTGACTGCGCGCTGGACGACCGTCTCGTGGAGGTGGTGGCGACGGTGCTCGCCGGACTCTCGGTGGCGGTAAGTTCGCGTGGCCGGGAAGACCCACTGCCACTTCCAGTCGCGCGAGGCATTCGGGAACTTCTTCGCGAGCGCCGTTGGGAGCTCCACATGACCCGCACCTCGCTCCAGGTCGACGTCATGCTGCGCCTGCACCGTGACCAGGTGGTTTCGAAGGGGCGCAGCCAAGGACATCGGCAAGACCGTGCGCCGATCGCGCGCGCCCTTGCCCTCTCGAATCACCAACGTGCTTCGCTCGAAGTCGAGGTCCTTCACACGCAAACGCAGACACTCGAGCAAGCGGAGCCCCGCGCCATACATCAGGTGCGACGCCAGACGCGCCGGATCCGGGAGCTCCTTCAGGACTCGCTCCACCTCCGAACGCGTCAGCACCACAGGCAAACGGAGCGGCCGCTTGGCGCGGACGATCTCGTGCATCCACGGCAGGTCGACCCGAAGCACTTCGCCGTAGAGGAACAGGAGCGCCGACAGCGCCTGGTTCTGCGTCGACGCCGCGACGCCACGGTCCTCCGCCAACGACGTGAGGAACCTCTCGACGTCCTCCGCCCCGAGCTCTCGGGGGTGGCGCATGCCCGAGAAGCGAATGAAACGTCGAATCCACCGGGTGTACGCGTCCTCTGTTCGTCGACTGAAGTGACGTACGCGGATCGCTCCGCGCACTTGTTTCATGAGCGGGCGATCCGAGTCGTCCGGGAGCGGAGCCGCGGTGGGGGCGCTCTCGCGCTTGCCGCGGGCCAGGGGAGGCATCGTGTTCATGTGTTCAGGTTGGCGGGGGGCCAGCCTGGAATGCAACAGGAAAGGGTTTGAAATTCGTTGCGGAAACTCAGCGTTTTCGGGCGAGCAACAACCCATCCCCGATGGGGACGAGGCTCGAAGTGACGCGGTCGTCATCGCGCACGCGCCGATCGATCTCACGAATCGCCTCGGTGTCTGCGCCCGTGTCGGAGGCGTCGGCAATCGAACCTCCCCACAGCGCATTATCGATTCCGATCAACCCACCCTTGCGTAGCAAAGCCAGACCCTTCTCGTAGTAGCTCGGGTACCCCGATTTATCCGCGTCGATGAACATGAAGTCGAACTCACCGGCGCCGCCCTCTGCGATGAGCGAATCCAAGGTGTCGTTCGCCGGCCCAATCCGCAGGTCGATCTTCGAAGCCACCCCCGCTTCCTCCCAGTACCGACGCCCGATCGAAGTCCACTCCTCACTCACGTCACACGCGATCACCTTCCCGTCCTCCGGCAGCGCAAGCGCCGTCGCGAGCGCGCTGTAACCCGTGAACGTACCCACCTCGATCGTTCGCCGGGCGTCGAGCAGCTCTACCAGCAGGCGCATGAATTGCCCCTGCTCCGGCGCGATCTGCATCCGCGCGTGCTCCATCGCCTGCGTCTCCTCGCGGAGCCTTCGCAGCACGTCGTGCTCTCGAACCGAAATGTCGAGGAAGTACGAGTAGACCTCGTCGTCCATTTTGATCGTTCTCGGTGACATCGAAATCAGCCCTCCACCCGCGTTATCGTCACGGGGACATCGGAGAACCGCACCGTCCCCGACAACTCATCCAACAAACCATCATCCGTGAGATCATTGATACTCACGCCCGGGCGCGACGACGCCACGCGCAGCCGCACCCCATCTCGATTGTGCCCCCAACCGTGAGGCAAACTCACCACCCCCGGCCGCATCTCGTCCGTGACCTCGACGGGCGCCGAGATCTCACCCACCGCCGAAGCAATCCGCGCCGCATCGCCGTCCGCCAACGACAGCCGCTCCGCATCGGACGGGTGAATCCGCAGCGTGCAACGCTCACGTCCCTTCACGAGCCGCTCGCTGTTGTGCATCCACGAGTTGTTCGTGCGCAGCTCACGCCGCCCAATCAACGACATGCCGCCCGACGAATCCGACACGAGCCGCTTCTCCAGCCGCTCCACGTCGTCGAGGAACAACGCCGGCGCCAGGTCGACTCGATGATCCCGCGTGAACAACCGATCCGGCAGCACCGGCTTCAGCGGCCCCAGATCGACGCCGTGCGGCAGCTCCAACAGCTTCTTCACGGACAACTCATACGCGCCCGTCCGCAACCCCAGGTCGATCACGTGGCGTGGCGTCAACCGGTTCAGCACCGCCTTCTTCGCCGTGCGCACCAGCGACGGCTTCTCCAACCGCCACGCGAGCTCCTGCCAAATCTCCCAGTCGTGCCGCTGGTTCGCCGCGCGCTCGAACGTCGGACCGCTGAACTTCGCCGTGTTCCGCACCGCGAGCAGGTGGAAGATCAGATCGTAGTGGTCCCGCTCCAACCCGAACGTCGGCGGCAACACGTAGTGCGCATGCCGCGTCGTCTCGTTCAGGTAGATGTCGACTGAAACCATCAGCTCCAACGAAGCCAGCGCCTCATCGAGCCGTCGTCCGTTCGGCGCCGACAACACTGGGTTCCCACACGAAGTCACCAGCGCACGAATCTGGCCCTCGCCGGGGGTGTCGATCTCCTCCGCCAACGCCGACGACGGGAACTCACCCCCGAACTCAGGCAGCCCACGCACCCGCGAGCGACGTCGTCCGAAGTGCCCGCGCAAACCCACGAACTGTTCCGCGCTCATCGGGTCCACGGCGGGCGACGTGAACATCGCTCCACCCGCCCGATCCAAGTTCCCCGTCACCGCGCAGAGCACGTTGATCAACCACGCGTTCAGCCCACCGAACTCTTGGGTACACACCCCCACGCGCCCGTAGGCCACCGCCGTCGGAGCATCCGCGAAGGCCAAGGCGATCGACTCGATCTGCTCCGCCGGAACACCGCACCGCTCCGCCACCCGCGATGGCGGATACGCCCGCGCCAACCGCTCGACCTCCGCCAAACCCACCGCGTGCCGCGCCAGGCGCCCGAGCTGCGCCCCGCGGTCCCGTAGCACCACGTGCAACAACCCCAGCAGGAAGTACGCATCCCCACCCGGCTGAATCGGCACGTGGGTATCGGCCATCTCGGCCGTCTCCGTGCGCCGCGGGTCCACCACGACCAGACGACCACCGCGCGCCCGCAACGCCTCGAGCCGCTTCTTGATCCCCGGCGCCGTCATCAGCGACCCGTTCGAGATCAGCGGATTGGCCCCCAGCACCAGGAAGTAGTCCGTCCGATCCACATCCGGCACCGGCAGCATGAGTTGGTGCCCGAACATCATCAGCCCCGCGAGCATGTGCGGGAGCTGATCCAGCGACGTCGCAGAGAACTTGTTCGGCGTCCGCAACGCCCGCGCGAACACCTGCCCGTGCGTCATCGAACCCAAGTTGTGGACCGACGGGTTGCCCTGGTAGAGGCCCACCGCGCTCCGACCGTACTTCTTCTGAATGGAACGGAGCTCCGTCGCCACACGATCGAACGCCTCGTCCCAATCCATCGGGAGCCACCGGTCACCCTCCCGACGCATCGGCGTCTTCAGACGATCCGGGTCCTCGTGCACGTCCTTGAGCGCCGCTGCCTTCGGGCAGATGTGACCCAACGAGAACGGGTCGTCCTCGTCGCCGGTGATCCGCGTGATGTTCTCGTCGTCGTCGATCGAGATCGTCACACCGCACATCGCTTCGCAGAGATGGCAGGTTCGGTGGTGCACTCGCGCCATGGCCACGCACGGTACAGCAACGGGGCGCTCGTGTACCGGCGGCGTTGACCTGCGCCGCGCGCCGCACCACCCTCCCGGCCCGATGCGTCGCGCCCTCTTCACGCTCCTCGCCCTCACCGCCTGCAAGACCGCACCCACGAACCCCGCAGCGACCAGCGACCACGCCCCGCGGCCCTTCACTGCGGCGCAGATCCGCGACGCGACGCCCCAGGGCACCACCTGGACCTACGAGATGCGCAAGCTCCGCGAGCCTCCCGTTCGCCAAGTGACCCGCGTCGTCAAAGCCGACGCGTCCCGCGTAACGTTCGCCGTCGACTCGTTCAACGCGGGCGGCGAGGCCCTCGGCGGCACGAAGACCAGCACCGCCACGTGGACCGAGCTGGAAGCCCACGCGACGTTCCCCGCCGCGCACACCAAGATCTTGGACGTCGAAGTCGACACCCCCGCCGGGCGCTTCGAGGCCTGGCGCTACGAGGTGCGTGACCCCGACGCGAAGGTCGTCCGCATCAAGAATTTCTACTTTGCGAAGTCACGCCCGGGAGCGCCGGTGCTCTACGAGCAGACCGACGACGGGGAGATTCAGTTTCGGATGGTGCTCGTCGAATCGAACTGACGGGCCCCGGAGCACGGGGCCCGCCCGAACGCGGAGACGCTCGCTGGATGGGCTAGACGCCCTGCTCGGCGTGCTGCGCGGTCGCGACGTAGCGAAGCGCGCCGCTGTTGCCGGTCAGCTCCGGCTGCTGCGTCCAGAACGTGAAGCACTGCGGCGCCGCGTACATCATGACGCCCATGCGCTGGCCCGTGGTGTCGCCGGTCAGCGGGTCGAAGTCGTTGCGCTCGACCTCGAGGTTCTTGAACTTCGTGTCGATGTCCTTCACCGCCTTGTCCAGCGCAGCCTGGTCCGACAGGTCCGCGCTCTGCAGCGTGCCCACGAACTCCTGGTAGAGCCCCATGACCTTGGCCTTGTCGGCGTCGTTCGTGATCTCCTCGAAGCCCGCCTTCTGCAGCAGCTTGTCGCGGAAGTCATCCGAACCCAGCACCTTCAACAGGAGGCCGCTCGCCGCCTTCATGCAGAGCGCGCCGAGCGCCTGCTGACCCTGAGGCGTCGTCGGGTTCGCGCCACCGATCAGACCGGAGATTCCGGCCTGCACGGTCGCGTCACCCGTCGCAAACGCCTTGGCGATGTCGGCGGCCATCGCACGCGCCATGCCCTCTCGCGGCATGTACGTACGGAGGAGCGACCACGCCATCGTCGCGACGCTCATCGGCTCGGCCACCATGCCCTCGGCGTTGTGCGGCTCGTACGACTGCACACCCTGGATGTCCTCGGGGACCCACTCGAGCGCGATGGCGTCGCGACCCGTGTCCTTGAGGGCCCGGTGCTGACTGGCGTCGATGAGCCCCTCGTTCTCGAGGTGCTGCCAACCCACGTCCGGGTTGGTGATCTTGCCGTTGCCGTCGCGCTCCAGGCCGGGCGCCGCCTGGAAAGCCTCGATCAGCTTGCCGGCCGCCGTGTTCTCGAACGCGCTCTTCTTGAGGAGGCAGCCGCTCTGCCAGCCCATGCTCGCGACCGAGAACTGACCCTCGGCGCAGTAGAAAGCGCCGTGCTTCTGGAGCAGCGTGTCGCGGTCGAGCGACGCGAGGTCTGCCATCACCGCATTCGCCGAACCCGAGTCGTGCACCTCGAGCGGGTTGAACTTGTAGTTGGTGTAGCGGGGATCGAGATCACCGCTCGCGAACGGAACGACGACACCCGCAAAGGCATCGATCATGTCCGCGTTCTGCTTCCACGCCTGAATGGTCGGCTTCGGGACCTGCTTCGAGGTGCCCGCCTGGTAGTCGACGCCGACGAGGTGCGCGTTGTACGTGCGGTTGCCGTCGTCGAGGGTGCCGTAGTCCGACGGCCAGTCGCTGCGGATCGAGAACGGCTTCCCGCCCTTCATGCCCGCCGAGAATCCGCCCGTGTGCGTCGTGCCCGCGACACCGTCTTCGACGATGGCGCTGACCGGGCCGCCCTGGCTCTCGTTGTTGATGTGCATCATCACCTTCGCGAGACGGATGCCCTGCTTGCCGAGCTCCTGCACGAGGTGGTCGAGGTTCTTGTGCCCGACGTCGCCGCCGTAGGTGACGACGCGGTTGCCCGGCGCCTTGTCCGCGCCGTTGATCGCGAACTGCTGACCGGCGCCCTTGTAGACGCTGGCCTCCGGGAGGGCCGCGAGCACGGGCGCCATCGCCGCGGGGTCGCCGCCACCGGCCTGGATGACGCCGCCGATGAGGTCACGCGTCGGGATGAACGCCTTGCCGACGTACATCTCGGCCGGGTCGGTGAACTCACCGATCATCGCCTTGAAGGGGTTGAACTCCGCGTTGATGACGTCGAGGTCGAGCGCCTCGGACGCGGGCTTTACGACGACCTTCATGGCGGTCGTGAGCTTGACCGGGTTGCCGGTCGGGTTCAGCGACGTCTTCGGGATGCCGTCGTCGGTCGGGGCCGGGCCCTGGACGTCGATCGGGCTCACCGTGCCGGGCGGAGGCGTGTTCGTGTCGCTGACGCTCGGACCCGGGTCGGCGGGCTGTCCGGCGTTCGGCGGGAGCGGGGTGTCGACGTTGTCGACGCCGGTCGGCGTCGTCGGCGCCGGATCGGTCGGGGTCGGGGTGACGCTGGGGGCATCGACGTTGGGCTGGCGTGCGCGGAGACGGGCGAGGAGTTCGTCTTTGCGGTTGTTGACGGGCATAGCTTCAGATTCCTTTCGTGCCTGCCTCAGCACGTGTGGCTGAGGTGAAGTTCTTATCGTCAGGCGTTGCTTGGTTGATGTGTGCTTTTGTCAGATATGCGACATACCCGTGGACAGGCTCCCCGCTCCGGGCGCGTAAGTCGTCGTATTCACTTCGCCATCCGGTGTTCGCTACGGTCGCGGCGCTTTGAGGCGCGCGCTGGTTTTCCTGGGACTTCTGTCGGCCTGCAGTGGGGCGAGCCCCACTTCCACCGCCGACCGAGACGCGGGGTTCGAAATTCCTTCGGGTCGCGACGCGGGGTCGGAGGTCGCTGCGGATCGCGACGCCGGTCCCAACGAGGTCGCCGACGGCGGTGACGCCCCAGACGACGCGGGGGTCGCGCTCGATCCGTTCGCCGAGCTCCCCGACACCTCGGAGGGCCTCACCAACGTCTCCGCCGACATCGAAGCGCTCCTCGAGAACGGCGCGCTCGACGGCGCATGTGATCGTTGGGAAGCGGACCCGACCGACCGCCGCAAGAAGCTGATGTGCGGCAAGTCGATGTTCTTCTACGAGGACTTCGACACCGGCGGGGTCCCCGCGCCGCTCGTCGACTTCGCGACGCAGAACTTCCCGAACGAGATCGGCGCCGGGTTCGAGCGCCTCGGGATGGTCCCCGATCCCTACTCCACCGAGTCGCGTCCGCTCGGCCTCTCGCCCGGCCCGCCGCTCGGGAGCGTCGAGTCGCTCGTCTACACGTGCGCCGCGTGCCACTTCGGCCAGCTCCCCGACGGTCGCTACGCCGTCGGCGCCGCCAATCACCGCTTCGAGTATGGGAAGCAGATCCTCGCGATCGCCGTGATGCCCCAGACGGTCAGCCCGAGCTTCGACCCGGCGGAGCACCACCCCGCGGCGCTCGCGAAGGTGCAGCCGATGGTGGATCGCCTCGAAGCCGATCGCGCGCTCCGCATCCGCCTGCTGCTCGAGCTCCTCCCGCTCCTCGGCCAGGCGAACCAACCCACGTTCACCTACGAGATGGAGGGCTGGTACGCGAGCTGGCCGGCCGGGACGATGGACTTCCTCATCGCGCCGCTCCCGCTCGACGACGGCGTGCACACCGTCAGCAAGATCCTCCCGCTGTGGGATCTGCCGGAGCCCGCGGAGCAACAGGCCTACGGGATGCCGCACGCGATGCTCGCGTGGACCGGCGGGGCGCAGTCGCTCGAGTCGTTCCTCGACGGCTTCGTGAAGATCGGCGGCGGTCCGCCCGAAGACTGGCCGCCCGAACGCCTCGAACCGCTCCGCGATTACATCTTCTCGTTGCGCTCGCCCGAGCCGCTCACGCCGCCGGACGCCTCCGCGGTGCGCCGCGGTCGCGATGCGTTCGCCACGCACGGCTGCGCCGACTGTCACTCGGGACCGCGCGGCTCCGGGACGACGACGTACACCTTCGAGGAGATCGGGACGGACGACGCGATGATGTACTGGGGCGATCCGGAGCTGACGGGTCAGCCTTGCTGCGGCCTCGGTGACGGGAGCACCGAGCTCACGCACGCGATCAAGTCGCCGCGGCTCGCGGGGATCTGGGCGCACGGTCGGTTCCTCCACAACGGAAGCCTCGGCTCACTCGACGAGCTGTTCTGTTTGGATGGCCCACGCACTTCGACGACCGCGGATGCGCTATCGACGGCGGGGCACGAAATGACCTGCGACCTCGCCCGACAGGACAAGGTCGACTTGGTCGCGTTCTTGAGGTCGCTCTGAGCGGTGCTCTGAGCGCAGCGCTCCCGCGGGGCCGCGGGAGCGCGTCTCGATTCAGCCCTGGTACTGGGCCGACCCGAAGCCGAGCATCGGGATGAAGATGAAGGGTAGGAACGCCATTCCGATCCCGAAGCCTGCACCCTTACCGAACTTCTCGGCGAGTCCGATCATGATCAGGACCGCGGCGACGATGCTCACGATCGGGATCAGGAAGAGGACGACCCACCAGATGGGCTTCTCGGTGATCTCCAGCATCACGATGATGTTGTAGATCGGGACGATCGCCGCCCAACCGGGCTTCCCAGCCTTCGCGAAGATCTTCCACATCCCCGCGATCACCCCGATGATGATTGCGAGGTAGATGAGTCCACCAATGGCTGCCGCGATGCCTCCGCCGCCGTCGTTCATATGATTCGTTCCTCCCCGGCGCGCCCCCCGGGGCCGCCTCGTTCGAGCGCGACCGTCGTTGGTCGCCTCGGGCTGAAACCTACTACGCCTCCCGATTCGGCATCTGCCCCCCTCGCGCATTTTTCCGACCCGCGATCCGCTTGGCGGGACGTGCGCCATGCGGGACAAAGGCACACCCCACGCGATGAGCGATCTGCGACGACACCAAGGCAAACGACCGCAGTTCTGGAGCAAGACGCTCCCGGATGGCGCCTACGACGACATCGTCATCGGATCTGGAATGGGGGGCATGACCACGGCCGCATTCCTCGCGAAGCTCGGCCGTCGCGTCCTCGTGCTCGAACAGCACTACGTCCCGGGCGGCTTCACCCACACCTTCCGACGAAAGGGGTACAGATGGGACGTCGGCGTACACGCGGTCGGTGAGGTCACGCCGCACTCGATGACCGGGCGCCTCCTCGCCCAGCTGACCGGCGGCCTCGAGTGGCGCTCGCTCGGCCCGGTCTACGACGAGTTCCACTACCCCGAAGGGTTTCGAATCGACTTCCCCGACTCGCCGCAACAGTTCCGCGCGAACTTGATCGAAGCGTTCCCGGATCAGGAGGCGTCGATCGATCGCTACCTCGACGTCGTGCGCGACGTCGCCGCGGCGATGAAGAACTACTACGTCGCGCGCACGACCCCGAACCGCCTCGCGCCGCTCCTCGATCGCACGATCGCGCGGCGCGCGCAGAAGTACCTCACGCAGTCGACGAAGGAGATCGTCGACGGCCTCACCGACGACGAACGTCTCCGCATCATCCTCACGTCGCAGTGGGGCTACTACGGCTCGCCGCCGGCGCGTTCTTCGTTCGCGATGCAGGCGCTCGTCGCGAAGCACTTCATGTGGGGCGGTTACTATCCGGTCGGTGGTTCGCAGGAGATCGCGCGCGGCCTCCTGAAGACCGTCGCGGACGCCGGCGGGTGGACCGTCGTCAACGGCGACGTCGAGCAGATCCTGATCGAGGGCGGACGCGCCGTCGGCGTTCGCCTCACCGACGGCCGCACCGCGCGCGCCAAGCGCGTCGTGAGCGCGGCGGGCGTGCAGTCGACCGTCACGCGACTGCTCCCCCCCGAACACCGCGACGCGCAGTGGAGCCGCGGGATCGAGAAGCTCCCGCCCGCGCCCGCGCACGTGTGCCTGTACCTCGGCTTCAAGGGCGACATCCGGGAGGCCGGCGCCACCGCCGCGAACAAGTGGTTCTACGAGGTATGGAGCTCCGAGGCGGAGACGTGGCGCATAGAAGACCCGATGAACCCCGGGCCCGCGCCGATCCTCTACACGAGCTTCCCGTCCCTGAAGGATCCGACGCACGACCCCGGCCCCGAGCTGCGCCACACCGGCGAGGTCGTCACCTTCATCCCGTGGGAGGACTTCGAGCGCTGGAAGGACACCGACTGGAAGAAACGCGGCGAGGACTACGACGCCTTCAAGGACGTCCTCGCGGAGCGGTTGAAGCGACAGCTCCTCGAACACATGCCCGAGCTCGAGCCGATGATCGACTACGCCGAGCTCTCGACGCCGCTGTCGACGGATCACTTCGTCCGCCCGATGGCCGGATCGATCTACGGGTTGGAGCCGACGCCGGAGCGCTTCGAGAACCCGTGGCTTCGACCGCGCTCGCCGATCGACGGGCTGTTCATGTCCGGGAGCGAGGTCGCGACGGTCGGGGTGATCGGCGCGATGATGGGCGGTGTGTTGTGCGCCGCGGCAGCCGAGCCGCTCGGCGCGTTCAACTTGATGCGGCGCCTGTGATCAGGGGAGCACCTGCTCCACACCCGCGCCGCCGGCCGTCCCGGAGAACCCGCCGCCGAGCGACATGCCGGACGCGCCACCCGACGTCTGCAACAACCCGAGCGCCGCGCTTACCGTGCCACCGGGCACCGCCGTCACGATGATCACGCCACCGCCACCGCCGCCGCCGGTGTCGCCGAAGTCGGCGTTGCCGCCGCTTCCGCCGCGCGCCGCGATCGTGTCGTTGACGATGATGTTGCCGCCGGGCGCGCGGATCTCCACGCGACCGCCGGACCCGCCGCCGCCGCCGCCGGTGCCGGAGAACCCGTCGCCGCCGTCGCCGCCGTCCGCGATGATCGCGCCGTCGACGAGGATCGTCCCGCCGAACGCCGACTGCAGGATGAGCGAGCCGCCACCGCCGCCGCCGCCGCCGCCGGAGTTGTTGCCGCACGTCGTCGCGCCGCCGCCGCCGGTGCCGGCGAAGAACGTCGAGCCCTGACCGGGGATGCCGCCGGGCGCGCCGCTGCCGTTGCCCATGTCGCCGCCGCCGTCGCCGCCCGCGCCACCGAGCGCGCCGCCGCCGCCGCCTTCGCCGCAGCCGCCCGCGGCGCCCACGCCGCCGCCGGCGCCACCGCCGTCACCGGCCGGCGTGCCCGCGCCGCTTCCGCCGCTGCCGTTGAAGCCGGTGGGCGCACCCGCGCCGCCTACGCCGCCGGTGGGTGCGTTGCCGTCGCCGCCGCCGCCGCCACCCGCGCCGCCGGGGCCGGCCGAGCCGCCCGCCGCCGGGTCCGTGAAGCCGGGGCCGCCGTCGTTGCCCGAGACGTCGATCGTGCCGCGGATCGTGATGCCGCCCGACGCGATGAGCGCCAGCGGCTCGTTGCCGACGCCGTTGATGCGCCCGCCGGTCTGCACCGTGATCGTGTTGAACGCGTTGGTGCCGGAGAGCGTGATCGTCTGCCCGTTCGTCACGGTGAGGTTCGGCAGGCCCGTCTGCGCGCGGACCACCATGATGATCGTGTCCGTGCCGAACGCGTTCGACACGCCGATCGAGTACCCACCCTCCATCATGTTCGACGCGGCCGCGACGAGGAACCGCGCCGACGAGCCGTCGGGCGCGCTGCTGATCAGCGTGACCGTGAGGCCCGCGGGTGCGTTGAACGACAGCCCGGTCAGACCCGAGCCCACCGCGATGACCTCGACGGAGCTCCCCGCGATCACACTCGACGGTGAGAAGCTGGTGATGTTCGGTGCGTCGCCGACCTGGATCGTCACCGCGTTCGACACGCCGTTCGGGCCCGAGACGTCCACGGTGATGGTGCCCGGGTTCGCGAGAAGGCCCGCGGGCACGGCGCCGTTCAGCCGCCCGGGGTTCACGAACGTGGTGGGTCGCGGCGATCCATTGAAGCGAATCGTGTCACTCGGCGAGAAGTTCGCGCCGAGCACGGCGATCGGCGTCGTCGGTGAACCCGTCGCGATCGTGTCCGGGTTGACCGACATGATGATCGGCGCCGGCGAGGAGACGTTCACCGTCACCACGTCCGCGAACGCGCCGAGCTGCACGAGCACACCCGCCTGACCGCCGGACACGGCTGTGACCAGACCCGTCGGGCTCACCGAAGCGATGCCCGGATCCGAGCTCAGGAAGATCGCGCCGGTCTCCGTCTCCTCGGTACCGTCGCTGTACAGACCGATCACCGTGAGCTGCTGCGTCTGGCCGACGTTGAGGTTGAGGTTCGTCGCGGGCTCGACGCGGATGCCGACCAACGTACGGCCCGCGCCGACCGTGACCTGCAGCGTCGCGGAGAACCCGCCGAACGAAGCTTCCACCGTCGCGGCGCCCGACGCGTTGCCGGTGACGTCCATGCCGAACGCGACCGCGGGGGCGATCGTGATCGGGCCGGTCGTCGTGTACGAGGTGCCCGGGTTCTGCGACAGGTCGATCGGCGGCCCCGCCATCCGCACGCCAAACAGCTGCGCGCTCTGCGTCTGGCCGACCGGGATGTTCAGCGACCCCGGCACCCACTGCAGCCCGATGACCGGGTTGTTGTTGGGGTTCACGGTGATCTGCCGCATCGCCGCGAAACCCATGAACGTGACGCCGAGCCCCGTCGTCCCCACCGACACCGGCGTCAGCACGCCGTTCGCCGCGGTGAAGATCATCGGGTTCTGCACGAACACCATCACGCCCGGATCGTTCGTGACGTCCGCCGACGTGCCGTCCGAGAACTGCGCGATGACCCGGTAGGTCGCCGGGATCCCCATGTCGAGGTTCGGCGGCGCGTTCAGGATGAGGCCGACGACCGTGGGGTTCGAGTTGCTGATCGTGATCGGCAGCTGCGCCGTCTGGCCGCCGAGCGACGCCGTCAGCTGCGCCATGCCCGGGCTCAGGCCGGTGATCAGGAGGGCACCGCCCTGCGGGATACCGTCGATCGGGCCCATCGCGTTGTAGTTGACGTTCGGATCGAACGTGACGTCGACGACCGCGCCCGACATCAGCGTCGCGAACAGCTGCACCGTCGCCGACTCACCGACGCCGAGGGACAGCGACGGAGGCACGAACTCGAGCGAGACGACCGGGTCGTTGCCCATCGTGACGATGATCTGAACGGAGCTCGTCTCCCCGCCGAAGGACGCCTGGATCGTGCCCGTCCCCGGCTGCACCGCGATGATGAGCGAGCCCATCGTCGCGACCGCGCCGCCCATCGTCGTGATGGTGAGGCCCGGATCGTTCGTGACGTCCTGGACGTTGCCGTCCGAGAAGAACGCCAACACGAACAGCTGCCCCGTCGTCCCCGCCGGCAGCGTGGCGGGCGCGATGATCTGCAAACCGATCACCGTCGTCCCGCCGGTCACCGTGACAGGGAGCGTCGCGACGAGGCCGTTGAACGTCGCCGTGACCTGCGCCGGTCCGTTCGTCACGCCGGTGATCAGGAACGCGTTCGGCGCCGGCGCGACGTTGATGCCGCCGGAGATGCCAATGACCACCGCCGGGTCGTTCGACAGGTTCACCGTCGCACCCGACGCCGTCGTGCCGAGCAGCTCGACGAACTCGGAGCCGTTCACGGGCACCGTCACGGACGGCACCGACCAGAAGATCGACACCACCGGGTCGTTCACCGACGTCACCTGCACGACGCGGGTGTCGCCGAAGCCCATGAAGAACACGCTGATCGTCGCGCTGCCCGGGTTCAGCGCGGTGAGGACACCGGTCGTCGCGCGGACGATGGACGGCGCCGAGGACTGCACGGATGCCATCGACGTCACGTTCTGCGTGCTCCCGTCCGAGAACTGCGCGGTCACGGTGTAGGGCCGCCGCTGGCCGAGCGGGATCGTGTTGGGCGCGTTGAGCGTGATGCCGACGAGCTGCTGCATCGACGGCAGCACGATGATCGGCGCGGTCCCCGTGACGCCGCCGAAGGTCACGCGGAGTGTGGTCTCGCCGGCGCTGAGCCCGAGGATCGCAGCGGCACCGTCGTGCTGCGCGATCATCGGGTCGTCGACGATGTACTGCGTGCCGGGATCGAAGGTGACGTCCATCGCCGTGCCGTCCGCGAAGAACGCGACGACGACGACCGGGAAGATGTCGCCCTCGGGGACGTCGATGACCGGCGGGTTGATCTCGATGGCGATGACCTGCGCCGTACCGACGACCACGCGAACGTTCGTCGCGATGCCGCCGAAGGAGACCTCGATGTTCCCGGTGCCGGGCGTCAGGCCGAGCACGAACCCGTTCGTCGACACCGCGACCGGTGCGTTGGGCGAGGTCCGGTACATCGCCGACCCGGTGACGTCGGTCTGCGAGCCGTCCGAGTAGACCGCCGTGACCTGCAGTCGGACGACGTCGTTGACCTGCATCGTGATGGCCGGCGGCGTGACGAGCAGCCGCTCGAGCACACGACCCTCGTCGATCTCCACGAGCACGTCGCGCGTCAGCGGACCGTTCGTGACGATCAACGTTGTCCGACCCTCGCGCACGCCCGTGACGACGCCCGCCGCGGTCACGGTCGCGAAGCGGGTGTCGATGATCTGGTAGCCGGTCCCCGCGCCGATCGTGATGTCGGCGGTGGAGCCGTCCGAGAACAGGCCGATGACCCGCACGGGCGCCGACTCGCCGGGGGCCACCACGACGGAGCGCGGGACGATCAGGTCGATCAGCTCCGCGTCGCTGCGCACCTCGACGTCCGCGACCGCCACCAGCCCGTCGATCTGCGCCTGCACGATCGAGATGCCCGGCGCGCGCGCCTGCACGACGCCTTCGATATTGATCGACGCGACGTTCGGATCCGAAGCGCTCAGCGCGAGCGGGTAGGTCGCGGGGTCGAGCAACAGGTTGAACGTCCCGCCGCTCTCGAACGTACCGATCACCTCGAGCTGCGCGTTTTCGCCGACCGCCATCTGCAGCGAAGCCGGACGAATCTCGATCGCGACGAGCTTCTGCGTCTCGCCCGGCACCTGGATCGTCGCGAGCGCCGTGAGGCCGTCGTGGGTGACCTGGATCGTCGCTTCGCCGCCCGCGACGCCGGTGACGATGCCGCCCGCCGACACCGTCGCGACCTCGGGGCTCGACGAGGTGTACTGCGTTCCGGTCGCCGCGGCGGTCAGGTCGATCGTGCTCCCGTCGCTCAGCGTGCCGACGACCTGCAGCGCCTGCGTGCCGCCGACTTCCACGGTGGCCATCGGCGGCGTCACCGCGATCGCGTCGAGTGTCGCGTTGCGGACCGTGGCGGAGGCGACGCCGGTGAGGCCGAGGTAACTCGCCGCGATGGAGCTCGTGCCCGCGCCGACCGCGGTGCCCTTCCCATCCTTACCGACGGTGACGACCTCGGTCTTGGAGGTCAGCGCGAGGTCTTCGGCCCCGAGGAGGCTCGTCTCCTCGGCGCCGTTCACGCGCAGCACGTCGAACGTGAAGGATTGTCCGATGTAGAGGTCGAACGTCCCCGGCCGGATGCGCAGCTCGTTGGTCTTCTGGCCCCCGGTGCCGAGCACGTCTCGGCCGCACCCGAGGAGTGTGAGGAGCGCGAGGGCGAGGCCCCCAGTGGCGGCGCGGTTCATAAAGCGCCAAATGATACTGACATTGACACCTCTCGGGCCAAAACCTAACTTCCGCCGGCCCGATACGCGGATATGCGCGTACATCGCATCAGGGCGGAGCGGCCGTGGCGAAGGCGAAGAAGTCGAACAAGGCAACCGCCGCCGATGCGGCCGACGAGACGGAATCGAAGCCCGAGGCCGCGGAGGAAAAGGCTCCGGAGGCGAAGGCCCCCGCGGCGCCGAACCCCGCGTCCCCGAACCCCGCGGACTGGCTCGTGTTCCTGCGCGCCAAGCTCCCCACCGAGCGGCACGGCCTCCTCGCCGCGCTGACCCTCGGGTTCCTCGTGTTCATCCCGTTCCTGGGCTCCGTCAGCCTCTGGGACCCGTGGGAGACGCACTACGCCGAGGTCGCCCGCGAGATGCTCGTCCGCGACGACTTCGTCTACCCGCACTGGGAGAGCGCGTACTTCTTCTCCAAGCCCGCGCTCCCGATGTGGATGATGGCGTTCGGCATGTGGGTGGTCGGCGCCGACTCCGGCCCGGTCGGCGCGCCGCTCGGTAGCCTCGTGGAGTGGGGCGTGCGCACGCCCTTCGCGCTGTGCGCGATCGCGGGGATGTGGGGCGTCTACGTGGTCGGCCGCCAGATGCGCGACAAGGTCTCCGGCGTGATGGGCGCGCTGGTGCTCGGCTCGTCGGCGCAGTTCATCTTCATCGGCAAGCAGGCGATGGTCGACATGGCCTTCGTCGGCCCGATGACCGCCGGGATGGCGCTGTTCTGCCTTGCGGTGTTCGACCCCGACGAGGACCGCCCCGCGACGATGCGTGAGCGGGGCCTCGCGGCGGGCGGGATCATCCTCGCGCTCGTGCCGCAGCTCATCGCGATTGGGCGCGAGCAGTCCGCCGGGATGTACATCGTCGGGCTGGTGGTCGCGGGCATCCTAGGGCTGGCGTTTGTCTTCTACATCGCGGTCCTCGGCTCGAAGCGCGACACCTACCTCGCTGGCTTCTACGTGCTGGTGGGGTTGGCGAGCCTCGCGAAGGGGCCGCTGCCGCTCGGCATCGTGGGGGCGACGGTCGTCCTGTACATGGTGTTCTCGGGCGACTGGCGTGTGCTGCTGAGGAGCAAGGTCTACGCGGGCGCGTTCCTCTACCTGCTGATCGCGTCGCCCTGGTACCTGACGATGTCGTTCTTCGGCGGGCGGGACTCCGAGGGGAAGACGTTCGTCCAGCGCTTCTGGCTGCACGACGTCTTCGGGCGCATCGGCGTCGGCGTGCACGGCGATCGCGGCGGGATCGGCTACTACATCGAGCAGATCGCGTACGGGATGTTCCCGTGGGTCGCGGTGATCCCGGCTTCGCTGGGCCTCGCTGCGCGCGGCGCCGACACCGACGAGACCCTCTCCGCCAAGCGCACGCGGCTGTTCGTGCTGCTGTGGGCGCTGCTGACCTTCGTGCTGATGACGATGTCGCAGACGAAGTTCCACCACTACATCCTGCCGGCGCTCCCGCCGCTCGCGATCATGGTGGGTTACTGGTTCGTCTGGGCCGCCGAGGACCCGGACGAGCGCTTCGCGGGCTACGGGATCGTCATCGTCGCGGCGATCTTCGCGGTGGTGGCGCGGGACCTGATCAACACCCCGCAGCACCTCGTGAACCTCTTCACGTACGACTACACCCGGGCCTACCCGCGGACGGTGAACGCGCGGCCGTTCCTGTCCACGCTGGTGACCGTCGCGAGCGTGGCCATGGGCCTGACCTTCCTGCTGCGGCGCCGGGGCCAGACGATGCTGGCGTTCGCGGCCTTGGCGGCCGTGTTCGGCGCCTGGGTGTCCCACCACCACTTCAACTACCTGTCGCCGCACTGGGGGCAGGCTTACCTGTTCGAGACGTACTTCGATGAGAGGCAGGGCGACGAGCCGATCTACGCGTACCAGCTCAACTGGCGCGGAGAGACGTTCTACAGCCGAAATCGGGTGCTACAGGTGAAGGAGGCGGGCGCGAACGAGCGCATCCGGGCCCTGGTGGACAAGCCCGGCCGGGAGTTCATCATCACGGAGCAGTCGCGGTTCCACACGCTCAAGAGCGTCCTGTCCCCGGATAAACGCGACAAGCTGCAAATTCTGGATCACTCGAACAACAAGTTCTATCTTTGTGTCGTCGAGGAATGAGCTGAATATGGACGAAGTCGGGCAACGGCGACTCCTGGTCGTTTCCGACATGCACTTGGGCCGCGACTGCAAGGACATCACCGGCTTCAATCGCACCGCACGCCCGGACGACAAGTTCGACCAGGCGTTCATCGACATGCTCGATCACTACACCTCCGCGCGCGAGCGGGAGTGGAAGCTGATCTTCGCGGGCGACATGATCGACTTCGTCGAGGTCGTGGTGGTGCCCGGCGCGAAGGGCCCGCTGAACCTCAAGCTGTCGTTCGAGATCAGCGAAGAGGAGCGCGAGTTCGGGCTCGGCAGCGAAGCGGAGCGCGCGCTCGTCAAGCTCGACAAGACGCTCGAGTACCACAGCAAGCTCTTCGTCCGCCTCGCGCACTTCATCCGCGAGGGCGGCGAGGTCGTCATCATCCGCGGCAACCACGACACCGAGCTGTACTGGCGCAAGGTGCAGAAGGTGTTGCGGCGTCGGCTCGCGGACCTCGCGTTCCGCGGGCAGAAGTACGACATCGACGAGACGATCGACAAACGCACCGACTTCCAGTCGCGGCTCGCGTTCTCGCCGTGGATGTACGTCGAGCCGGGGCGCATCTACGTCGAGCACGGGCATCAGTACGACCCGTACTGCTCCTATGACAAACAGCTCTACCCGGTGAGCCCGCAGAACCCGCGCAAGATCGACACGCCGCTGTTTGCGTTCGCGATGCGGTACTTCGTGAACATGCTCTCCGACTTCGCGCCCCACAACGCGGATATGTGGGGACCGCGCGACTACTTCGAGTGGTTGCGGAACAAGGGCATGAGCGGCCTGCTGTACACCGCGAAGATGGGGCTCGGCGCGGGCATCCGCATGCTGCTGTACGCCGGGCACTTCGCGCTCGGGCGGGTGCGTCGGTACGGCAAGGAGCACAACAAGAACCTCCGCCTCGAGGCGAAGAAGTACGGGGTGTCGAAGGAGAAGCTGCAGGAGATCGATCAGCTGCGGCACGTCCCGGTGAACCGCAACCTACCGGAGCTGATGCGGCTCTTGTTCCTGGACCGCATCCTGTTGGTCGCCGGCTGTCTGACGCTCGCGATGTTGATGCTGCTCGTGTTCGAGAGCCCGTGGTTCGAGCTCGCGGGCATCGTGACGGTCGCGCTCGTCGGACTGCAGATCAATCGCAAGCTCGCGCCGCGGCGGTACTTCCTCCCCGGACCGAAGCAGCAGGAGGCGGCGCGGAAGATCGCGAAGGTGATGGACGTGCCGTTGGTCGTGATGGGCCACAGCCACGTTCGACGGTCGAGTGAGATCGGCCAAGGGAAGCTCTACGTGAACACCGGGTGCTGGCTGCCGCCGTTGGACGGCGCGCCCGAGCACACCGATGTCAACCAGCCTTGCACGTGCAAGCTGTCGCACCTCGTCGTCGAGGACAAACCGGAGCTTCGGGTGTTCTGCCGCGCGGCGCAGACGGTGCGGCTCGCGGACGTGGCGGAGACGAAGCCGCACCGCGACGACGAGGAAGGACACGATGTCATGCACAACAACACGGCGGACATCCTGACGTCGTGACGCGCTGGGACCGAAGCGCGGTCATCTACCAGATCTATCCGCGCAGCTTCTTCGATTCGAATGGGGATGGCGTCGGTGACCTGAACGGGATCACCGCGAAGCTCGACTACGTGGCGTCGCTCGGCGTGGATGCGATCTGGATCTCGCCGTTCTTCACGTCGCCGATGAAGGACTTCGGGTACGACGTGTCGAACCCGCGCGACGTGGATCCGATCTTCGGGACCCTCGCGGACTTCGACGGGCTCGTGGAGCGCGCGCACGCACTCGACCTGAAGGTGTTGATCGATCAGGTGCTGAGCCACAGCTCGGACGAGCACCCGTGGTTCCTCGAGAGCCGACGTTCGCGCGAAGGGCCGAAGGCGGACTGGTACGTCTGGGCCGACGCGAACGAGGACGGTACGCCGCCGAACAACTGGCTGAGTGTGTTCGGGGGATCGGCGTGGCGCTGGGAGTCGCGGCGCGAGCAGTACTACCTGCACAACTTCCTCGCGGAGCAGCCGGACTTCAACCTGCACAACCCGGACGTGCGCGCGGCGTTGGTCGCGGACGTGAAGTTCTGGCTGGACCGCGGCGTCGATGGGTTTCGGCTGGACGCGATCAACTTTGCGTTCCACGACACGCTCCTCAGGAACAACCCGCCCGCGAAGAAGCGGCCGAAGAGCGTGAACCCGCACAACTTCCAGGAGCACGTCTACGGATCGAATCGGTCGGAGGTGCTCGACTTCCTCGCCGAGCTGCGGACGCTGTTCGATCGGTACGACGCGACGAGCGTCGGGGAGATCGGCGGCGGCGATGCGATTCGACTCGCGCGCGACTACACGACGAACCAGCGGCTGCACATGGTCTACACCTTCGAGCTGTTGGATCGCGACGGGGGCGCCGCTTCGATCCGCGAGCGTGTGCAGGCGCAGCTCGACGCGATCGAGGACGGCTGGATCTGTTGGTCGTTCGGCAACCACGACGTGCCGCGGCTGCGCACGCGTTGGGATGCCGACGACGCGCGGATGCGCGCGTACCTGATGCTGTCGTTCTGCTTGCGGGGCGCGTGTTGCCTCTACCAGGGCGACGAGCTGGGGCTCCCGGAGGCCGACGTGCCTTACGAGCGCATCGTCGATCCCTACGGCCGAACGTTCTGGCCAGAATTCAAGGGCCGCGACGGCTGCCGGACGCCGATGCCGTGGACCTCCGCCGTACACGGCGGGTTCACGACCGGTGAGCCGTGGCTCCCGGTGCCCGACGAACACCGCGCGCTGGCGGTGGACCAGGGGGGCGCGCTGCTCGACGCGGTGCGGGCGTTCCTCGGTTGGCGTCGCGCGCAGGCTGACTTGCGCGAGGGGGACCTCGCGTTCGAGGACGCACCGGACGGTGTCCTGCGCTTCGCGCGCGGGGGCCTGACGCTGGCGTTCAACCTCTCCGACGCGCCGGTGACGCTGGAGCTTCCGCCGGACGACGCGGGGGCGCCGGGGGCGACGGCGGGATCGACGCTGGCCCCGGGCGACTACGCCATCCGTCGCTGACGCCATCCGTCGCTGCCCCCGGGGCTTCGCTGCCGCCGGGCTTCGCTGCCGCCGGGCTTCGCTGCCGCCGGGCTTCGCTGCCGCCGGGCTTCGCTGCCGCCGGGCTTCGCTGCCGCCATCCGTCGCTGCCCCCGGGGCTTCGCTGCCGCCGGGCTTCGCTGCCGCCGGCCTTCGCTGCCGCCGGCCTTCGCTGCCGCCGGCCTTCGCCGCCGCCGGCCTTCGCCGCCGCCGGCCTTCGCCGCCGCCGGCCTTCGCCGCCGCCGGCCTTCGCTGCCGCCGGCCTTCGCTGCCGCCGGCCTTCGCTGACGCCGGCCTTCGCTGACGCCTGTCGGCCCTGCTCGACGATCTGTCTTCGCGGCTCGCCACCGCGATCGCGCCGCCTCCGTCTTGGCGCTTGGAACGCAAGTTGCGTTGGGCTCCCCCGTCGGGCGGGCGTGCAGCCGCGTCGGCGCGCGAGTCCAGGAAGGGACGAACGCCGCCCGCGACAGGAGTAAGAAGACGATGACCACGATCGGATCCGTGTCGGTCGAACAGGCGCTGCGCGGCGCCTTCACCGACCAGCTCTCTCCCCAGACCCAAGAGGTGCTGGGCTTCGCCGCGGCGGTGTCACGCGGCGACGTCAACGCGGTCGTCGGGGGCCTGGTCGCGAACGCGGACCTGTCGAGCCTCGGCATCGACAAGGGCCTGCTCGGCGCGATCGCGGGCTTCGCGATGACCGGCAACCCGGTGGGCCTCGCGGGCTACGCGATGAGCGAGCTCGGCGTCGACCTCGGTGACCTCGCGGACTCCATCGGCCTCGGCGATCTCGCGGACGCGGTCGAGGGCGTGGTCGGGGACATCTCCGAAGCGGTCGACGGCGTGGTCGGCGGGATCTCCGAAGCGGTCGGCGGGCTCACGGACGGTCTCGGCGATGCGGTCGGTGACGCGTTCGGCGGCGTGGCCGACGCGGTCGGTGATGCGTTCGGTGGCGTGGCGGACGCGGTCGGCGACGCGTTCGGGGGCGTGGCGGACGCGGTCGGCGACGTTGCGGACGCGGTGGGCGACGCGTTCGGCGGGGACGACTCCGACGCGGACGCCGCGGACGGCGCAGAGGGCTCCGAGGGAGCGGAGGGCTCCGAGGGGGCCGAGGGCTCGGAAGGGGCCGACGGAGCGGACGGTGCGGACGGCGGCGATGGCGCGGACGGCGGCGAAGGCGGCGAAGGCGGGGACGGCGACTGATGCGTGAAGCGAAGAAACACCCGAGTCGCATCGCGCAGCGCGTGGCGGCGCTGCTGGTCACGGAGGGCGAGACGCTCGTGTTCCCGCCGCCCGCGATGGCGAAGGTGCGCGCGATCGTGGAGGTCGCCGCGTACGTGAAGGACCACCGCGGCGTCGACGCGCTACGGACGCTCGTGCGCCTCGCCGTCGGCTTGGAGCGCGGCGGCTACCCGCGCGCGTCGCAGCAGCTGCTCGGCGCGATCTCCGACTCCAAGGCGGCGCTGCGCGCGCTCGCGAAACACGCCGAGGCGGAGGCGGCGCTCGTCGCGTCGTTCGTGGGCACGGGGGTCACGCGCCGCGCGCCACAGCACGACGCCAAGGTGGAAGGCATCCCGCTGCGCACGATCCTCCCGGTCAACGTCGGGCGCCGGCTGGAGCCGGCGGCGCGACGCGGACGCCGGGCGCCCCGACCGAAGAACTGAGGCGCACCCTAACGAAGCCGTCGCAGCACCACGGCGCCGAGCACCACGACCAGCGCGCCGAGGGACGGGTACCCCGTCGAGGTGCAGCCACCCATCTGAGTGGCGACGGTCGACGTGTCGACTTCGGGCGGGTCCTCCGTCGGCACTTCGCCGTCCTCGACGCGTCGCACACGCACCGCGTCGAAGCCGATCCTTCGCTGCGCGTCGAGCGGTTCGCCGGCGTTGTCGTCGAGGCGCAGGTGTTCGTCGCCGTCGGCGGCGAAGTCGACCTCGGCGATCGGTGTAAAACCGTCGAGCGTCGTCTGGTCCACGACGAACGAGCTCGTCGTCCCCGCGTGCCGAATCGTGTAGCGCGCCTGCCGCGACGCGAAGTACATGCTCCCGTCGCCGTACACCTCCACGACATAGGTACCCGGCGCGGACACCGGGAGCGTCCACACCGCGTAGTTGTCCGGTGCGTCGCCGTCCCACGCGAACGTCCAGCGCAGGCCCTCGTGGCCAGCGTCGTCCACGACCCGCCACCCGCTCGCGCCGCCGGCGTCCGCGTAACACGCGCTCGCCTCCTCCACGGTTCCGCCCGCGAAGGGCAGCGCTTCACACACCGGCGGCGGCGCGGGCTCGCCCCAGAAGTCGTCACCGAACTCGGTCGCCATCTGCACCGTGAGCCCGTCGTAGCGCGCGCGTCGCTCGGGCCAACACGACGACGTCGGCCGGCACCCGTTGTAGTGGTGCGTGACGGTGTCGATCCACGCGTCGTAGTCCGCGTTCCCCGGCGCGACGGGGATCGTGTTGATCCACGCGAGCGCGGCCTGCCGCGTCGTGATGTCGACGTGGGTGGAGCGCACGACCATGTCGATCACGAAGTCGACCGCGCGCCGCACGTTGCCTTCGAGCAGGAGGATCGCCTCACCGTCGCGCGCGATGGTCTCCTCGAACGTGCCGCCGTCGAACTGGAACATCCCGAGCCCGCCTTCGCGCAGCGCACACGGGCCGTCGCCCGCGCCCGCGATGACCGGGCCGTCGCAGGAGGCGGAGTGCGGACCCTGGCAGGCCCACGTCGCCTCCGACCAGCAGTGCGCGAGCCCGGTCTCGGCTTCGGCGATGCCGCCGAGGAGCGCGCCGTTCGTCAGCCCCGCCTCCGCAGCCACGTCGCGGATGACTGCGGCGCGTGCCCGCCGCTCAGAAGGTGTCAGGTTGGAGCGCGCGGATTCGATCGAGGGCCCGTCGGGGCCGCAGCCGTAGAGGACGGCGAGCCACAGAAGCGACCGAGCCCGGTGCACGCGACGAAACGGTGCCACGCGCGCCGCTCCGCCGGCCATCGGGCGCACGGCGAAAAAGTCGGTCACACCCGAGCGCGGCGTGGGTCTCCACCTCGGAGACCCATTGCATGAAGACCAAGACATTCGCCCTCGCTCTGCTCACTTCCGTGCTCGCGGTGCCCTCGCTCGCGGGCGCGCAGGTCGTGATCGGCCCCGGTGTTCCGGTGCCACCCACCAACACGATCAAGCCGAGGTTCGTCGGCGTCGCGATCTCGGGCGCGTCCGGGAAGGTGTACGCGTTCAAGCCGGACAACGTGGCGAGCGCAGGGCACAACTATCACCTCGCCGACGTCCTGCCTCCCTATCGCTACGCCTCCCCGTACGGCTGGTCGCAGACCCGGGGGATCGCGGCGGACAGCGGCGGCTACCTGAAGACGTACTTCGTCGACAACAACGGGTACGTGCGCGTCGGCACCGGATCGAACACGGACCTCACCCGCTACAGCTCGTACCTGCCGTACGTAACGCTCCCGCCGGGTCGGCATGCGTCCCAGCTGCTCGACGTCGCGATCCGGAAGAGTGACAACCGTGTCTTCGCGTTCTGGAAGGACGGCAAATACTCGTACGGTACGGTGACGAACCTCGGGTCGAACCTCTACAACTTCTACCCCGACAAACCGGCGTCGCAGATCGTGGGCCTCGACTTCGACCGAAACGGCGTACTCGTCACTTGGTATCGCGACGGTACGTACGGACGCGGCCCGTACCCACAACCGGGGCTGTGGCTCTCCGATGAGTTCTACGTCGACCAGGACATCCTGAAGGGCCTCTACGATCCGAACCCGAACGACACGCTCACCACACCTCCGATGCCGCCCGTGGTGCAGCAGACGACCGTGCCCGACACCAACGACGCGAGCGTCGCGGCTGGGCACCGCTACATCGGCGTCGCGCTCAACGCTGGCGTGCGCTTCTACGACCGCGACGGTTCGCCGTTGTCCGGTGGCTCGATCGATCCGGGCGGGGTGCTCGACATCAAGGAGATGTTCGATCCCTTCGTGCGCAACAACGCTTCGACGCCGAGGAGCTGGCTCGACGTCAACAACTACCTGGGCATGCGCAACGGTCTGAACGACGACTGCGAGTGGACGCCGACCTCCACGGACCCGAACTTCGTCCCCAACGGCTTCGGTATCTGCGTCGGCAACCAGACCTACGGGCGCGGGATGGGCGGTCCCTACGACACCCGGGTGCTCTACGATCGCGTGGGACGCCGCCACGTCGTCGTCGCGCAGCTGCGAAACCAGCTGTGGACGCGCCACTTCTCGAAGTATCCGGATCAGAAGTACAGCCCGGAGACGCCGGACGCGATCCCGCCGTGGACTTCGTACTACCGCGGCACGCCCTCGATCTTGCTCCGGAACAACATCGGCAAGGAGACACGACGTGTCCTCGCGTTTGCGATCTCCAGGACCGAGGACCCGCGCGAAGGCTGGGACACGTACGTCTACGCGCACAACATCGTGAAGGACTGGCCGCACGCGGCGATCAACGGGGACTGGCTCGTGCTCAGCCACCGCGATCCTTCGACGCAAGGTCACGAGAAGGGGACGATCGCCACCCTCGTCTCGCTCGCCGACCTGCGCGCGGGGCGCGCTCAGCCGGCGTACGTGCGCTACGACCAGAAGGACCTCCCGGTCTACACGAACGGGCAGAAGCCCCGCTACGTGGAGCCCGCGCAGCACCTCGACACCACGTGGGATCGCACGGTCCTCGTCTCCGGCGATATCGACCGCTACGCGATCTACACGATCCCGCACCCGACCCAGCCCTACGGACGACGCCCCGCCGTCCTGCAGGAGTTCCCGTCGATGTTGCGGCCCATCGCGCTGGGCGCTCACCCGAACCACGACCACTTCGAGCCGGAGCGCTCCGTGCTCCGCAACGGCGTGCTGGTGACGGTGCAGCACTTCTACGACATCAACAGCGGCACGTGGGGCCTGAGGCATTACAAGGCGAACTTGATCCCGCTGAGCAACGGCGGTGTCTACGCCTACGGACAGTCCACGGGGAACAGCCACGCCCTGGGGCAGTTCGAGGTGGAGCCGATGCCGATGATCAACGTCGACGGGGTCGTCTCGGTCGTCTTCGGCAAGAAGTTCGGCGACTACAACATGCCGTGGATCGTCCGTCGCGACTACGCGAACACGTCGATGACGACGTACAACGACACCGCGCTGCACGTCGGCGCGTCCTTCTGGGACGTCCCTGAGACTCGTATCGACGCCGTGGACGCGCTGATCACCTCCGTCGATCCGAACGACGAGCGACGGTTCTTCTACATCCACCGCAACGCGATGAGCGGTACCGACTACCAGACGATCATGGGCTCGTACCTAGCGTCGCCGTGACGTTGACACCAACGCCGTCCGCGCCAACATTCGGGGCGTGGACGGCGCCCAGGTCATCACGCGGCACCGCGCCGAAGTGACGGCGTGGCTCGGGCGGCTCCTCCGCGACGACGCCGACGTCGACGACGCCTGGTCCGCCGCGAGCGAACGCATCCTCACCGGCTTCGCTACCTACCGCGGCGACTCGGATCGTTCCCTCCGCGCGTGGGTCTTCCAGATCGCCCGCAACGAAGCGCATCGCCTCCTCCAACGACGCGCGCGCATCAGCCAACGCGAGGTCGCGCTCCGCACCCGGGACGCGTCGGTGCTCGGCGGCGAGGGGCCCGGCCCTTCGACGCAGCTCCGCGAGTCGGATCGGATCCATCGCCTCCGTGAGGGCGTCGCCGCGATCCTCGAACAGCTCGAAGACGAAGACGGCGCGCTCCTCGTGCTCCGGTTCCAGGAGGGGCTGCAGCACCCCGAGATCGCGGAGCGCCTCTCGACGCCCGACGCGCCCGTCACGCCCGCCGCCGTGCGGAAGCGACTCTCGCGGTTGACGCAGCGCCTCCGCGAGCACGCGCGGGCCTCGGGGCTCGAGGACCTCTCGACGCCGTGACGTCGCTCGAGGAAGAGGCGCTGCCGGACGCCTTCCTCGACTTCTTCGCGGAGCGCGCGCAGGTGCGGGTGATCGAACGCCTCGCCGGGCGGACGTTGGACGAACGCTACGTGATCGAGGCGCTCATCGGACGCGGCGGGTTCGGCGTCGTGTATCGCGCGCGCGACCTTCGGCTGGAGCGCGACGTCGCCATCAAGTTGATGGGGCCGCAGACCTTCGGCGCCCGGTTCAGCCGAGTGCCGGTGAGCGTCGCGTTGGACTTCGCGCGGGAGGCGCAGACCTCCGCTGCGCTTCGGCACCCGCTGACCGTGACGGTCTACGACGTCTCCGCGGTCGAGTCCCTCGACGATTCGGGCGCGGAGCTGATCAGCACGCCGTACATCGTGAGCGAGTGGGTCGACGGTGTTCCGTTGCGCTCCGTCGCGACCGCGGATCGCATCCTCGCCGCGCTCGCAGATGTGGCGGAGGCGCTCGCCTATGCACACGCGCGCGGCGTGATTCACCGCGACCTCAAACCCGAGAACGTCCTCGTCGACGAAGCGGGGCACGCGCGGGTGCTCGACTTCGGCCTCGCGCACTCCCTCGGTCGTGCGCTGCAGACACCCATCGCGGGCACCCCCGGGTACATGGCGCCGGAGCAGTGGCGCGGTGAGCCGCAGGACGCGCGCACCGACGTGTTCGCGCTCGGCGTCGTCGCCTACGAGCTCCTCACCGGTGCACGCCCCTTCGCCGACGACGTCGATCCCACCGGAGCTCCGCGTCCCGCGCGGCTGATCGCTCGGCGGCCCCAGGCCTCACCCGTGCTCGACGAGCTGATCGGGCGCTGCCTCGCGATCGCGCCGGATGAACGGCCGGAGTCGGCGCTGGTCGTAGCGCGTACGCTGCGCGCGGTGTCGCAGCGCCCCGCGCGCAACCACGACGCAGCACCGGCGTGTCCGTTCCCCGGCCTTCGTGCGTTCACGGCGGCTGACGCTTCTTCGTTCTTCGGTCGCGACGCCGAGGTCGCGCTCGCGTTCGAGCGGCTCGCGGCGTCGGGGCGTCGCTGGCTCGCGGTGGAGGGGCCGAGCGGAGTCGGCAAGTCGTCCTTCGTCGCGGCGGGGGTGCTGCCGCTGCTCGCGCACGGTGCGCTGGGCGTGGTGACGGACGCGCCGGTGGTGATCCGGCCGGGCGCCGATCCCGTGGCCGCGCTGCGGGAGGTCCTCGCGCGGCGACCGACGATCCTCGTCATCGATCAGCTCGAAGAGGTCGTGACACTCGGCGGCGCGCCGGAGGGGCTCGGCGAATTCGTCTCGGCGATTGCGGCGTACCTCGACGAGGCGAACGGGGCCTGGCTCGTGACCTCGGCGCGCTCCGATCTCCTCGGGCGCCTCGCGCTCGTCCCGGGCTTTGCGGAGCGGATGAACGCCGACGCGGAGCGCTTCGAGCTCGGCCCGCTCCGCACCGACGGCGTGCGTCGCGCGGTCACCGCACCCGCGCTGCTCGCGGGGTGGCCGCTCCCCGAGGACACGGTCGCGCGCTTCGTCGCCGAGGCGGCGCGCGGTGCGTCGCTCCCGATGATCGCGTACGCGCTGCATCGCCTCTGGACCACCAGCGACGGCCGCTGTTCCGTCGAGGACTACGAGGCGATGGGCGGTCCGACGGTCGCGTTCGTCGAGGCCGCGGATCGTGTGCTCCACGACCTCGGCGAGGAGGGAGAGCGGCGCGCGAGGCGCGTGCTGATCGGCCTCGTGGATCTCGACGGCGACGCCGTCACGCGGCGCCTCCGTCCCCGCGAGGAGGCGGAGCGCCTCGCGGGGGGAGACGACCTCGCGCGCCGGGTGTTGAACGCGCTCGGGGCGGGACCGGCCGGCCTCGTCGTGGGGCGTGTCGAAGGGAGCACACCGGTCGTCGAGCTCGCGCACGAGCGCCTGTGCACGGATTGGCCGCGCCTCCGCGGGTGGCTCGCGGAGCGGCGACATACGCTGCGCGCGCGGCAGGATCTCGAGTCGGCCGCGGTGGCGTGGGCCGCCGCCGGTCGCCCCGACGAGGGGCTCGCGCGCGGCCGACAGCTCGCCTACCTGTCCACGTCCGAGGATGCCTCGGACGCTGCGCACGCGTACCTCGCCGCGTCGGAGCGGGCCCGCCGCCGCGCGGAGGACGAGGCGGCGTCGCAGCGTCGGCGGCGCGCGGTCATGTTGGCGGCGGTGGCGTCGGGGGTCGCGGCGCTCCTCACCTGGGTCGTCGTGGAACGCGCGCAGCAGGCCGAGGTCGAGGAGCGCGCGATGCGCGTCGCGAAGCGCTTGGTCGCGGAGGCGGGCGCGAGCCCAGAGGATCGGGAGGACATCCGCCGTACGCTGGCGCAGTCGAGCGCGGATCTCGTCGAGGGGATCGACGGGGATCGTGTGGAGGGTCTGAAGGTCGACGCGATCGTTCGTCGCGCGAGCCTCGCGAATCAACACGGCGAAGTGGACGAGGCCAATCGCCTGATACGCGACGCGTACCGGCGTGCGATCGCGCTGGTCGATGCTGCGCCCGAGGATCGCGAGCCGATGCTTCGGCTCGCCGACGTCATCGACGAGTTCATCTGGATCGGTCGCGCCGACGTCGCGCAGGTCCGCGCCGCGGTGGAGGACTCGGTCGAGCGGTTCTCGAAGCTGTACGCCGCACGTACCACCGACACCGAGATCGCGCAGACGTACACGGACCAGCTCCTGAATCTGGTTCGCTACCACCGCGACCTCGGCAACACGACCAAGGGGCTCGCGGCGTTGGATCGCGCAACCGAAGTTGCGCGGCGAGCGGGCGCCGACGATCGGCGCCTGTCGCACTTGTTGTTGATGCGTGTCCGTCTGCACCGACGGCTCGGCGAGACCGCGGAGGCGATCGCCTACCACGCGCTCGGCTGCAATCTTCACCGAACGAAGGGTGACGGGCTCAGGATGCTCCGGGCCGAGCTGTGGCGCGCGGTGGATCTTGCGGACGTGCACACCGGCGCGGGGAACGTGGACGAGGCGGCCAAGGCGCTCGAAATCGCCGAGTCGATGGCGCGCAGATCGATCGAGCGCTTCGGCGACGTCGAGCTGTACAAACAACACCTCGTCAACGTGCGGCTGCGGCAGGCCGAGCTCTTCGTGGAGCACGGCCGCCGGCGGCTCGCGCACGAGGCCGCGATGGAGTCGGTCGCGATCACGACTCGGGTCGAGCCGGAGGGCTTCACCCACGACGTCGCGCGTACCGCATGGCGTCTGGGCGCGGCCGCGCTCGCAAACGGAGATCTCACCGCCGCGTTGGTGTTGTTGGAGCCCGTCGCGATCCACGCGCGGGCACCGAAGCCTTACCCGGACCGCGCGCCGATGGCGGTGCGCGTCTCGCTGCTCTACGCGCGTGCGCTCGAGGCGGTGGGGCGTTTCGACGAAGCGGACGACTGGTTCGCGCAGGCCCACGAGGAAGGGGAGGAGCTCCTCGGCATCGACCGCGAGGCCGGACAGGCTCGGGCGGACTGGGCCCACGCGGCCGGCGCGTTGGCGCGCGCACGGAGCGACCGGGCGCTGCTCGTCCGCGTGAACGAGGTGTGGGCGAAGCTCGTCGAGGAGCACCCCGACAACGCGCAGTGGTGGAAGGACTGGCAGAACGCGCCAGCGCAGGACGAGGGCCATTGAACCGTCGCGCACCCCCGCAACGCGTGCGCGCATTTGTTAACCTCCCGCCCGTGACAGAAGCGACGGTCGACAGCATCGGCGAAGACGGCCTGATCGAGCTCTTCGCGATTGAAGCCGGATCCCTCGGCGGCAAGGTCATCGTGCCCAACGGCGACGACGCCGCGGCCTACTTCGTGGAGCCGAAGTACGTCACGGTGGTGACGACGGACTCGCAGGTCGAAGGTGTGCACTTCGACCTCGCGTACACGCCCCCGAACGTCGTGGGCCGGAAGCTCGTCTCGGTGAACGTCTCCGACATCGCCGCGATGGGCGCGACCTCGCGCTACGCGCTGCTCGCCGTCAGCATCCCTCCGAGCACCACCGTCGAGACCGCGAAGCGCATCGCGCTCGGCATCCGCGACGTCTGCAAGGCCAACGGCGTCGCGATCATCGGCGGCAACACCACCACCATCGACGGACCGATCGTCCTCACCATCACGCTCATCGGTCGCGCCGAGCCGTCGCAGCTCGTCCGCCGCCGCGGCACCCTCGTGGGCGACGCCATCTACGTGACCGGACACCTCGGCGACGCCCGCGCCGGACTCGAGGTCGCCCGGGCGGGCCCGCCTCCCGAGCACGACGATCCGCGGTACCCGTTGTTCAGCGCGCTGATCGATCCGGTCGTCCGCCCCCGCGCCGGTCGCAAGCTCGGCGAGACCCAGCTCGCGCACGCGATGTGCGACGTGTCCGACGGATTCTCCCGCGACCTCCGCCGCCTCCTCGAGCCCGAGGGCCTCGGCGCCCGAATCGAAGGCGGCGCGATCCCCGTCTCCGAGGCGCTCGCGAGCTACGCCGACGCCACCCAACGCGACCCCATCCCGATCGCGCTCGCCGGCGGCGAGGACTACGAGCTCCTCTTCACCGCAGACCCGAACGCCGAAGAACAGATCGCCCAGCTCTGCGCCAACGCCGGGACCCCCGTCGCGCGCGTCGGCGTCGTGACCGCGCGACCCGACATCGAGGTCCGCCTCCCGAGCGGCGAGGTCATCGAGCTCCCTTCGGGATTCGAGCACTACCGACCCAGTAGTTGAAAATCCGACGAATAGGTCGGAAATGATTGACGCGCTGTGTTGGCGGGTGTACCCGCCGACTCATGTGCGACCGTGTACGCCCTCTGCTGCTCCTCGCCTCGCTGGCCGCGTGCGGTCCCGAGGCGCCCGTCCCCACCCCGCCGCCGCTCACGCCCGAGGCGCCGGTGACGCCGCCGGCTCCGAAGGCTCCGGTCGTTCGCGCCCTCGCGGTAGACGCCGCGGGCTCCTGGCTGACGCTCGAAGCCACGGACGGCGAGCGCAGCGCCGAGCCGGAGCTGAGCGTTCGGGGCGGCGCGATCCACCTCGTCGACGACGCCGTCGAGCGCGTGGAGCTCGAGCTCGCCGACATCCACATCGGCGCCGAGCTCCTCCCGCCCCGCGGCCTCGACATCGTCGACCCGCGGCTCACCTTCGTGCCTGCCGGTGAAGGTCTCGCCGATCTCACGATTCGCTGGTCGGTCCTCGACCGCAGCGGCGCCCCGCGAGCGATCCGGCCCATCGAGCTGGCCGGCGTGCGCTTCGACGTCGCAACCGCTGCAGACGGTGCGATGGGAATCGATGGCCTCGCGCCCGGCACGGTCTGGCGCCTCGACGGTCTCTTCGAGCTGTCCAACCTCGCGTACTCCGTCGTCGCGCACTGACATCACCAACTCGACGCCGCCCCCCTCGAAGTGCGAGGCTGCGCAGCCGATGGGGGTGCGGGTGCTCGTCGTCGACGACTCGATCTACGAGCGTCAGGTCGTCTGCGATCTCCTGATCAAGGGCGGGCATCAGATCGCCGGTGTCGCCGCGACCGGGCTCGAGGCCGTCGAGCAGTTCGAAGTCCTGCGGCCCGACATCGTCACGCTCGATCTCGTCCTCCCGTTCCTCAGTGGAACCGAAGCCGCGCAGCGGATCCTCGAGATCGATCCCGAGGCTCGGATCATCGCGGTCACCGGGCTCCTCCAGCCTAGCGTTCAGGCCGAGGCGCTCCGGATCGGGCTGACCTGCATCGTGGGAAAGCCCGTCGAGGCCGAAGAGCTGCTCGCCGAGATCGAAGAACTACTATCGACCTGAGCGCCGCTTCCTCTATGTTCCGGCCATGAGCCCCGAGGACCTGACGAAGCTCCTCACCGCCGTCAAAGCCGGTGATGTGTCCGTCGACGATGCGAGCACGCGCCTGTCGCGCCTCCCCTTCGAGGACCTCGGCTTCGCGCGCATCGACCACCACCGGCACGTACGCACGGGCTACCCCGAGGTCGTCTACGGCCCGGGCAAGACCCCGGAGCAGATCGCCCACATCGTCGATTCCATTCGAAAGAACGGCCAGACCGCGATCGTCACGCGCGTCGACACCGCAAAGGCCGAGACCGCCGAGTCCCTCCTCGCCCCCGAGCACCGCGCGGACCTGAAGTACGACCCGACGTCGCGTCTGTTCGTCGTCGGCGAAGCGATGGCCGACGCCGGCCGCGGAAAGATCCTCGTCGTCGCCGCCGGCACCTCCGACCTCCCCGTCGCCGAGGAGGCGGCCCAGACCGCGCACCTCCTCGGCAACGTCGTCGAGCGCATCACCGACGTCGGCGTCGCGGGTCTGCACCGGCTCCTCCCCACGCGCGAGCGTCTCGAAGACGCCGAGGTCGTCATCGTCGTCGCGGGCATGGAGGGGGCGCTCCCGAGCGTCGTGAAGGGCATGATCTCGCGCCCCGTCATCGCCGTCCCGACCAGCGTCGGCTTCGGCGCGAGCCTCGGCGGCATCGCCGCGCTCCTCGGCATGCTTTCGAGCTGCAGCGCGGGCATCACCGTCGTGAACATCGACAACGGCTTCGGCGCCGGCTACGCCGCGTCGCTGATCAACCGCCGCAGGACCGACAAATGAGCGAACGCCGCGTCCTCTTCCTCGACCTCGTCGGCGGCGCCGCCGGGGACATGCTCCTCTCCGCCCTCGTCGACGCCGGGGCCCCCATCGAAGGTGTGCGCGCCGCCATCGACGCGATGGGCCTCGAGAACGTCACGCTCCAGGAGAACGAGGTCCACCCGGCCGGCCTTCGCGCGAAACAGATCGAGGTCTACATCGACGGCGTGCTCGGTGACAGCCACGCGGCCGAAGGGGCGCCGCACATCCACACGGCGGATCGCACGTCCGATCCCCACGACGCCCACCATCACCATCACCACCCGCCGCACTTCGATCCCGGGCCATCGCGCGCCAAGGGCGACGCCGCCGTCGCGCAGAACGCCGACGGGCCCGCGACGACCGTTCGCCACGGCGCGGTGCCGACCCCGCCGGTGACCTCGGCGCACCACGACCACGCGCACCACCGGCCGTACCGCGACATCAAGAAGCAGATCACGAAGGCCGAGCTCGACGAACGCGCGAAGTCGATCGCGCTCGACGCGTTCCGCCGCCTCGCCGAAGCGGAGTCCGAGGCCCACGGCGTCCCGATCGATGAAGTCGAGTTCCACGAGGTCGGCGCCGACGACGCCATCGCCGACATCGTCGGCGCGGCCACCGCGTTCGCCGCGCTCGAGGTCGACGAGGTCGTCGTGTCGCCCGCGCCGCTCGGTCGCGGCCTGACGCGCGGCGCGCACGGGCCCATTCCGCTCCCCGGCCCCGCGACGCTCCACCTCCTCCGGGGCTGCCCGACCACCGAGACATCGCTGAAGGGCGAGACCGTGACACCGACCGGCGCCGCGCTCCTCACCGCGCTCGCCGATCGCTGGGGTTCGATTCCGTCGATGACCATCACGGCCGTCGGCGTGGGCGCCGGACACAAGAGCTGGCCCGACCGCCCCAACATCGTACGTGCGCTCGTCGGCACGGCCCGCGTCGCCGCGACGACCACGCAGGAGGACCTCGTCGTCGAAGCCAACATCGACGACATGTCGCCCGAACACTTCGCACCGCTCGAGGCCGCGCTGTTCGCGGCGGGCGCCTACGACGTGTGGACCACGACCGCCTTCATGAAGAAGGGCCGCGCCGGCGTCACGGTGCACGCGCTCGTCCGGCGTGCGGAGCAGGACGCGATCGTCGAAGCGTTCCTCGAACACAGCACGACGCTGGGCGTTCGCGCCTACGAAGTGCAGCGACACCTGGCGCCGCGCACCGTGAAGTCGGTCGACACCCCGTACGGCGCCGTGCGCGTGAAGGTCTCGCCGCGTCGCGGTTTGCCGCTCGTCGCGCCCGAGTACGACGACGTCGCACGCCTCGCAGCCGAGCACGGCGTGGCGGTCCGCGTGGTCCATACCGCCGCGATCTCGGCCGCGCTCGCCGACGAATGAAGTGAACGGCCGCCCCGACCGTCCCACCGGGGTGGGGGCACGGGGGCATCCTGGGTTAAGGTCCGCGCCGCGGATGGACCGCTCGGAGCGTCATGTCGAGGACCGCCTGGATCGCGCCGAGCGCGACCTCGACAAGCTCCTCGACCTCTCCGAGGCCCTGACCGCCACGTCGAAGATCGAGGGGACGCTCTTCTCCATCTCGGAGCTGATGGCCGACGTCCTGGGCTCCGACCGATGTTCGATCATCGTCCTCGACGACGATCACCGCGCGGGGTTCATCGTGGCGAGCTCTGACGATCCGTCGGTCACCCACCTCGCGATCGACCTCGACGACTACCCGGAGATCCGCGAGACGATACGGATGTACGCGCCGTTCATCGTCGACGACGTACACCGCGCGCCGATCTTCGATTCGGTGCGCGAGAAGATCGCCAACAAACCCGTCGGCAGCACGGTGCTCTTCCCGGTCGTCCTCGATCGGCGCGTGCAAGGTGTCTTGCACCTCCGCACCGAGAACACGCGGGAGCGTCAGCTCGCCCCGCGCGAGATTCGCTTCGGTCGCATCGTCGCCAACGTCGCGAGCATCGCGCTCCGCAACGCGCGCCTCTACGAGACGGTGCGCAACCGCAGCCAACGAAACGTGTCGGAGCGCCTCCGAGCCGAGCGCCGGCTCGAGCAGATCGAGAAGTACCAACGTTTCTTCGACTTCGCGGGGGACGGTCTGATGATCGTCGACGGGTCGGGGCGCATGCTGTTCGCGAACCGCGCGGCGCGCGCGATTCTGGGGTTCGGCGCCGACGACATGTCTCGGATTCGCCTCGGCGACATCGTGCAGGAGCAGTCGCGCGAAGATCTCGACGGCATCATGCAGGCGATCTTCGAGGGCCGGCACGTGCGCGACCAGGACCTCGTCGTGCTCAAGGCCGACGGCGAAAACGCTGTGCTGTCCATGACGAGCGCTCCGCTCGCCGACGCCGCCGGCGACGACGACCTCCCGGACATCGTCGATCGTTCGCGTCGCCCCTCGTCCTCGGGCGTGAACCGGCGCACGGCCACCGCGATCGTTTCGTTCCGCGACGTCACCACGACCCGTGCGATGGAGGACGAGCTCCGTCGCACGAAGGACTTCCTCACCAACCTGATCGCTTCGAGCGCGGACGCGATCGTGGCCGCCGACATGAACGGCCGCATCATCATCTTCAACCCCATCGCGGAGCAGATCACCGGGTGGACGGCGGAGGAGATGATCGGTGCCGACGTCGCTCGGATGTATCCGCAGAAGCAGGCGCGGCGGATCCTCGAAGAGCTGCGCTCCGCGGACTTCGGCGGTCACGGAAAGCTCCAGGAGCGGCGGCAGAACCTGATGACCAAGTGTGGCGAGGTCGTCCCGGTCAACCTCGCGGCGGCGATCGTCTACGACCAGGGTCGCGAGGTCGCGACGGTGGGGATCTTCGCGGACCTGCGGGAGCGCCTCGACCTCGAAGCCCAGCTCGAGAAGGCGCAGGAGAAGATCGCGCTGTCGGAGCGCCAGTCCGCGGTGATGGAGCTCGCCGGCGCCGCGGCGCACGAGCTCAACCAACCGCTGACGTCGATCATGGGGACCGTCGAGTTGATGATGCGCAAGGTCGAGGCGGACAACGTGGCGAGCCCGTACCTGGAGACGCTGCTTGCGGAGGCCGATCGGATGGCGGAGAGCGTGCGTCGACTCGGTCAGCTGACCCGCTACAAACGCATCCCGTACATCGGGGACACCGACATCCTGGACCTCGGCGCGACCTTGGAGGAGGAAGAGTGAGATGAACCAGCTCGTTCTCGTCGCCGTGATGGCGATGGCGCCCGCCGCTTCGGCGGAGCTCACGGCCGAACAGATCGCGAAGCAGGCGCTGAACAACAACATGTTCTCGACGGCGAACGCGCAGGCCGACGTCAACCTGACGATGTCGAAGAACGGGAAGGTCGTTCGCGAGCGACGCATCATCACGAAGGTGCTGCGCGTCGACGGCGAGGTGCGGAGCTTCGTGGAGTTCACTTCGCCGTCGGACGTCGCGGGGACGCGCTTCCTCTCGGTGGAGGAGAAGGGCGGCGACGCCGACCAGTACATCTACCTGCCGGCCTTCAAGAAGGTGAAGCGCGTCGTCGGATCGCAACGGACGCGGAGCTTCATGGGCACCGACTTCTCCTACGCGGACCTCGACGGCCGCGACCCGGACTCGGCGACCTACAAACGCCTCGCGGACGAGAAGATCGGCGGCCAGGACTGCTACGTGCTGGAGGCGACGCCCAAACACCCGCAGAACGAGGACTACGGAAAGAGCGTGGTGTGGGTGCACAAGAAACACCTCATCCCGATGCGGATCGACTTCTACGGGAAGAAGGGCGCCACCGTGAAGAAGCGCTTCACGGTCCGGCGCCTCGAGAAGAAGGACGGCCGCTGGGTCGCCACGGACTCGAAGATGGCGACGCTGTCGAGATCCACCGCGACGCAGCTGGTCCTCGTGAAGGTCGACTTCGACCAGGCGATCGATCCCGCCGACCTGACGCGACAGGCGCTCGAGCGCTGAGTTGGACGCCACCCTCCTCAGCCTCCTCGTGCTGACCGCGACCGTCGCGACGTCGAGCGCGGCGGAAGACGAGATCATCATCATCGACGACGGGAGCGACGACGCGATCGTCATCGACGCGTCGGAGGAGCACGAACCACTCGCCCTGTTCGATGTGCGCGCGCGAGTGAGCACCCGCTTCGACTCGCGGTTGTCGATCGACACGAGCTTCGACCGCGCGAACGAGCAGGTCGCGGAGCTGCTCCTCGGCGGTGCGTTGGAGATCGACGCGGACTTCACCTCGTCGCTCTCCGCCTACGCGGCGCCGAGGTTCTCGTACGTCGCTGCGCTCGATCGCGAAGGCGACGACCGCGCCATCCTCTACTTCCTCACGCCGGAGGCTTGGGTCCGGTACGCCGAAGGGGCGCTCTCGCTGCGGGTCGGTGCGATGACCTGGGCCTGGGGTTCCAGCGACCTCGTTTCGCCGAACGACAACCTCAACCCGGTCGACTACCGGCAAGGTGCGTTGACACTGGCCGGAGGGACGAAGATCCCCGTCGTCGGCGCGGAGGCGGTGGTGACGACCGGCCCGGTCACGTTCCGTGGCGTCATCGCGCCGTTCTTCACCGCGTCGCGTTTTCATCTCACGTCGTGGGACTTCTCGGTGCTGTCCGGGCGCCCGCTGATCGGGCTCCCGCAGGAGACCGTCGACTCGGCGTTCTCACCCGCGTACGTCGACGCGGGCGGCGATCAGGTGCTGCTGACGGACCGCCCGAGTCAGCGGTTGGACAACGCGACGCTCGGCGGACGCGCGACGCTCGCGCTGGACGACCTCGACGTCTCCTTCACCGCGGTGCACGGCTGGGACTCGGTACCGCGGCTGGTGCTCGACGACGATCTCGCGTTCGTCGCATCGAAGTTCGCCGAGGCCAACGCGATGGACGCGGCGCCCCCGTTCGCCGACCCGGAGGTGCTCTCCGCCGTCGCGCGGTTGCAGGACAAGAGCGAGATGGGTCAGACGTTGTTCCGCGGCGAGGTCCTGCGGCGCACCGTGTTCGGCGTGGACGCGAGCTGGGCCGTGGATCCGTTCGTCATCAAGGCGGACGTCGCGTACACCCTCGCGCGCACCGTCTACGATCAGAACTTCGATCCGTTCCGCCTCCCGTGGCTCAACGCGGTGGTGGGTCTCGAGTACTACTGGACGGATCGTCTGCAGATCATCGTCGAGGCGTTTGCGATCGTCGTGCGCGACGTCCTGAACAACAAACGCCTCAACTTCTTCGAGCCGCGCGACCCGCCGCCGTCGACGCTCCCGGACGGCGACCGCGACGTCGTGCTGCCGGGCGCCGTCGCCGCGATGTTCTTCTCCGCGTTCGACGGCGAGTTGAGGTTCGAGCTCGGCTTGCTCGCCACCTTCACCCGCGGTGACTTCGGGATCGCGCCCGCCGTGACCTGGCGTGTCGACGACCACCATCAGCTGACCCTTGGCGGCTTCGCGCTGGAGGGGACCGCCACGAGCATCGGCGGCGCGTACACCAACACCGACCAGGTCTACGTCGCGTACCGCTTCTCCTACTGAAGCGGGTCAGTTCGCGACCGCCATGACGCCGTAGGTGACGACGCCGAGGCCCGCGGCGAGCGCGGACCACCACCATTCGTAGTCCTCACCGTCGGCGACGAAGCCGTAGGTCAGCGCCGCCGTCGCGCCCGCGCCGAGCAGCGCCGCGCCGAGCGGGGCGAGGGGGACGCCATCGTTGCAGCCGCCGAAGAGATCACAGGAGTCCGTCCAGCCGTTCGCGGCGGGCGGGGCCCCCCAGGAGTACTGACGTCCGGAGTTGGTCGCGGCCGCGGTGACCAGGACGGCGGCGCCCAGCGCCCCGACGCCGACGCCGGCCCAGGCGCTCACGGGGTGGAGCGGGTGGCTCGCCGTCTGGGTCAGGTCGAGGTGGACGCGGCCCGCGGAGGGGACCTCGACGACCCGCTCGATCTCACCTTCGTCGAGCGCGATGCGTCGCGAGCCGGGACGAAGGCGGATCGCGGTGGTGTCCCGCGTGACGCCGACGGCTCGGCCGTCCACGCGCACGGTGCGACCCGCGCGGGCGGCGAGCTCGACCTCACCCCAGGGCACGAGGTCGTCGCGCTGCGCGACCAGCGTCGCGAGCGCTCGCGCGACGTCGGCTTGGAGCGCGGCCGCGAGCCCGTCACTTCGTACGCCGCTTCGGTCGAAGCGAGGGGCCCTTGCGTAGATTGCGTTTTCGCTGCGGTCGGACGAGGTGGCCTCGATGCGAACGTCCACGAGGACGCCGGTGTACGTCGTCCCCTCGGCGCCCTCCACCATCGATACGACGAGTAATACGGCGTCCGCCGCCGCGGCCGCGGTGCGCTCCGTCCAGCACAGGAGGCGGCGATCCAGCGGGCACTCCAGCAGCGCGTTGACGTCCAGACCGACCTGTTCGGGCGTTCGCACCACCAGCGGTGAGGGCGTCGCGCGCTCCACCGCCGACAGCAGCGCCGCGCTCGAGAGCGCCGGGGTCACGCCGCGCGGGCTCGCCGACGCCACGATGAGCGGCGGCGCCGGATCCGCGACGAGGGGCGGCACGAGGGCGATCAGCCACAGGGGCGACACGAGGGCCGATGTTAGCAGCTATGATCCTCCCGCTTGGAACGGACGGTCGACGGGCGCTTTCGATTGCGCAAGGCCCTCGGCGCGGGGGCGTTCGGCGAGGTGTGGCTCGCCGAGGATCTCGAAGGGGGCGACGACGTCGCGCTCAAGCTCCTCAAACCCGAGGTCGCGGCGCGGCAGAAAGCCGTCGAACGCTTCGCGCGCGAAGTCGAAGTCCTCCGGGCGATCGACAACGAAAACGTGGTGCGCGTCGTCGCCGCGAGCACCGAACGGGCGCCCCTCTACCTCGCCATGGAGCTCGCTCCCGGCGTGACGCTCCGGGAGCTCATGTGGGCCCGCGCTTCGTCGGGGTCCCGTTTTACGCAGGACGAGATCGTTCACGTGATCGATCGTCTCACCGCAGCCCTTGCGGCCGTGCACGCCGAGGGCGCCGTGCACCGGGATCTCAAACCCACGAACGTCATGGTCACCGAGGTCGACGGCGCCGTGGACCGGGTGTGCCTCCTCGACCTCGGGATCGCCAAGGTCCAGGTCGACGCGTCGGACCAGACCACCGTCGGACGCATGATGGGCACGCTGATGTACATGTCGCCCGAGCAGATCCGCGGCGACCCGGCCGACGAACGCGCCGACCAGTTCGCCCTCGCGGTCATCGCGTACGAGCTCGCGACGCTGCGAAGGCCGTTCGCGCACGGCGTGGACGGACGACCGGCTTCGATCCAGTCCGGCGCGATCTCGAGCGAAGGCGCCAACGCACACGCCGACGTCGTGCGCCGCATCGTCTTCGAACCGAGGCCGCGCGCAGCACCGTTTCGCCCCGAGCTCTCCCGCGCGTTCGACGACGCCGTGCACCGTGCCCTCGCGTTCTCGGCGAAGGAGCGCTTCGATTCGTGTGAAGCGTTCCGCATCGCGCTCGTCGAGGCCCTCCGCGCTCCCGCGCCCGTCCGCGCCGAGACGGGGGTGGCGGTCGACTCGCTGACGCGTTCGATCGAAACCCCCGCGCTCACCGCGGTCCTCCCGCGCGACCTCACGTCCGCGACGCCCGTGCCCACGCGACCCGTCGCTCCGCCGCGCCCGCGCTCCGCCGCGCTGATCGGCTTCCTGCTCGCGGTCGTCGTGGGCGTCGCCGCCGTCGTCGCGTCGCGCGCGCCGGGTCCGATCGCGGACCCGGTCGAGCGGGTCGCTCCGGAGCCGGGGGCGGTGGCCCGACCCGCCGACGACCGCGCCGTTGAGGCGCCCTCCGCGGACGCCCGGCCCGCTCGCTCGCTCCGACCGCTCAGCCCGCGCCGACCGCTCCGACCGCGCCGCGCCGACGTCGGCTCGCCCCCGCCGCCCCCTCCCGCTCCGGCGTTCAACTTCGACCCGTCGGATCCTGCGTCGGTGGTCGCTGCGGCCAAGGCGCTCGAGCGCGCGGCGCAGCGCCTCCCGTCCGACGAAGACCGCACCTCCGTCGCGCGCTGCGCTTCCCTCGCGGGCTTCCGCGCCGACGCCTCGGAGCTCGCCGACTGCATCGAACGCTACGAGCAAGCGCGCTAACGCTTACGCGGGCGGCGAATGCCGTACTTCGTCAGCTTGGTCGTCAACGTGCGACGCCCGATCCCGAGCAACGCGGCGGCCCGGGTCTGGTTGCCCGCGGTCTTCTCGAGCGCGTCGAGGATGCGCTGACGCTCGGCCTGTTCGGCGGAGGACGCGTCGCCGATCTGCGGTAGCGACATCTTCTCCATCGGGAGGTGCTCCGGCTCCACGGCGTCGCCCGTCGTCAGCAGCGCCGCACGTTCGATCGCGTTCTTCAGCTCGCGCACGTTGCCCGGCCACGCGTAGGCCTTCAACAGCTCGCGCGCGGCGTCGGAGAGCTCGAGCGGCGGATCCAGATCGAGGTCCGCCGACGCCTGCCCGAGGAACTGCTCCGCGAGCGCGTCGATCTCCAACGGACGCTCGCGTAGCGGCGGCACGGTCAGCGCCGCGCCGTTGAGGCGGAAGTAGACGTCCTGCCGGAACGTCCCCCTCAGCACTTCGGCCTCCAGGTCGCGGTTCGTCGCGGAGACGAAGCGCACGTCGATCGCGATCGGCTCGCGCCCGCCCACGCGCATCACCTGCCGCTGCTCGAGGACGCGGAGCAACTTGGCTTGCGTCGGCAACGGCATCTCGCCGAGCTCGTCGAGCATCACCGTCCCGCCCTGCGCCGACTCCAGCAGGCCGGCGCGCTGCTCGCTCGCTCCGGTGAACGCTCCCTTCTCGTGCCCGAACAGCTCGCTCTCGAGGAGTGTGTCGGAGAGCGCCGCGCAGTTGAGGCGGAGGAACGGGCGGTGGCGTCGCGGCGAGGCGCGGTGAATCGCTTCCGCGACGACCTCCTTGCCGACGCCCGTCTCGCCGAGCAGAAGGACGCTGATCGTCCCGCGCGCGACGCGCTCCACGACGCGGTACAGATCCTTCATCCGCGGGTCGGCGACGATCCGCCCCGCCGGCGCCGTTCGACTCGGACCGAGCACTCGGCGACACGCCGTCTCGAGGAGCTCGTCCACCGTGCGGCCGTCGCTCGGAAAGACCGCAGCGCCGCACCGCGTCCCCTCCAATGCGGTGAGCCGGGTCTCCGCTCGCTCGCGTGCGTCGGGGCTCCGCAGGAGCGCTTCGAGCTCACCGGTGGCGTAGTTGCCGACGAGGTCGGCTTCGCTCAACGCGGCGAGCGCGGTGCCCGCGTCGACGTCGTCACCGAGGTGCACGCGCAGCACCGAGAAGCCGCCCGCGGCGCTCGCGCACAACGCTTCGACGCGTGCTTCGAAGTAGCCGTGTGTCGCGAGGCGACGCGCCCGGGGGGCGGCGTGGGAGGCCTGCACCAGACAGGACGTCTCGCCGACTTCGAACAACTGCCCGGAGGAGATCTCGACGGGGCGGCCCGGCTCCAACGCACGTCCGTCGACGCGCGTGCCGTTGCGGCTGCCGAGGTCCTCGACGGTGACGCTCCCCTCGGACGCGGTGACGCGCGCGTGCTCTCTTGAGATCAACGCGTGGTCGACGAAGACGTCGCACGCGGCGTCGCGACCGATGAGCAGTGTGCCGCGCGTGGGGATCGGGTGCGTGGTGACGAGGTCGTCGCCGATGACGACGAGGCGCAGTCGGCGTCCGCGATCCTGCTGGGCTTCGAACTGCGAGCGATCGAGGGTGCGCTCGGTTTCGTCCTCGTGGCGCATTCGGACCGATCCTACTCCGACCCTACTCCGACCGCCCGAAGAACGAGCGTCCGTTGAACGTCGTGAACACGGCGGTGCCGTCGGGGAGGTAGCCGCCGCGCCACGGCCGGTCTTCGATGCGGAACAGCGCGTCGCTCCCGAGGAAGTGTACGCCGCGTTCGTGCACGACGAGTGTTCGTCCGTCGCGAAGCGCGAGGTCGAGGACACCGCCGAGGCCGGCGGGGCTCGCAGACGGCGCCCGCATGAAGCGGTCGGCGTCGGTCCCGCAGAGGACACCTTCGCAGTCCGCGAAGCGCCACACGCGCGGGTCGTCGCTTCCGTCGGTCCCGGTGCCGAGCAGGAGCTCGTCAGGGCAGGTGGCGAGCGCAGCAGAGAACGAACGTGTGCCGAGCGCATCCGAGACGAACGCGACGCGTGTCGCGGTCGGCGGCTCCGCGTACGCGGCGACGCGGAGGAGCGCGCCGTCGCAGCCCGCAGCCCAGGCCGTCCCGCCCCACGCGGCGACCGCGCGCAGCACGTCGTCGGGGTGCGTGCTGAAGCCGCACCCGAACGGTTGGCCGGGTGCGGTTTCGACTACCTCGGTGAGCGGGTCGTCCCAGTCGATGGCGATCGTGCGGGTCGTCCCGTCGTGCAGGTGGAGCCGTCCGCGGGCGTCGGCGAGGACCACCGCGCCGGAGGCGACGACGGCGAGATCGCGTACGTCGTCGACCGCCAAGGGTTCGGGCGCGGAGGTCCAGTCGGTGCCGTCCGTGCGGCGCAGCGCGAGGCCGTCGTCGTCCGCGAGCACGATGACGAAGCCGTCGGCGCTCTCGGCGGCGGCGACGACCGTGGCGGTGGTGACGAGCGTGCGATCGACTCCGTCGAAGTTCTGGATCGCGCCGTCGGCGAAGAGCGCGAACGCCTCGAAGATCTCGACCGGCGCTCCGGGCAGAGCCATCGCGGGGACGTACCGTGGCGCGAAGGTTTCGCCGCTGCGCTCGAACACCGCGCCGTCCGCGCGCGCCGCGATCGTGACGTCTTCGAGGGTGTCGAGGTACGCCGGGACGCCGACGTTCGGGAGCACCACTCGAGGTGTCGTTTCGACGTCGACGCCGACGACGACGTTCGCGCCGACGTCGGTGGTGACACGCAGCGCTTCGCCGTCCACGGAGACGCCGCTGCAACGACCGGGGACCTGCGCCACGATCGTCAGTGGGTCGGGGCGGGCGAGGGCGTGGCGTCGGCCGATGTCTCCCGTCAGGACGAGCGTGTCGGCGGCGCTCGCGCAGAACAACACGCGTCCGTCCGCGAGCTGCGCGACGCGCAGCATCCGGTAGTCGCGCACGAACGCCTCGTCGCGCCCTGCGAAGACCTTGGCGAACGCGTTCCACGCGACGGTGCCGGTCGTCGTGGACAACGTGCCGCGCGCCTGGCTGCCCTCGAGGAGATCGGTGGTGACGTCGAGGACCTCGTCGGCGCCGGGGATGCGTTCGACGACGAGGAGCCCGTGGTCGCCGATCGCGAGGAGCGCGCCGTCGGCGAGGGGGGTCGCGTCGAGCATCGCGCGTCCGAGGAACCCGAGCTCGTCCGGGTTCAGGTTGCTGCACGTGTCGAGCGACGTGTCGCAGATGCGTGCCTTCGGTTGGCGCAGCTGCGGGCCCTCGCCGGCCACGATCAGCGCGTCGCCGTGACGGCGCATGCGCTCGGGGCGGAAGCCGACGTCGCGCGGTCCGCGCAGGACGCCGAGGTTGGGATCGAAGTGGGTGACGTCGGTGCGCAACACACGCGCGGGGTTGTGCGACGCGACGACGAAGCCGTCCGCGACCCCGACCGCGGAGATGACGCTGTTCACGAACGGCGGCGTCGCGGTGGCGCCGCTCGGGACGGCGATCGCGTGGTGCTCCCCGAACGCGCCGATCGTGTTCGTACCGGGCACGACGGCGTAGACCGCGTGCGGCCAGAAGCTCGGGTCGGGGGCTTGGAGCGACCAGGTCACGGACGTCGGTGGATCGTTGGTGTCGAGGTCGCAGGTCGTCGACCCCGGCCACACCAGCGAGAGCGCGGGGCGCGGAGCGTCGGGGGGATCGGCGAAGTGCTCCGCGAACGGCGGCAGCGGGCAGACGTCGCCGGGGTACACGATCTGCGGCGCCGTCGTGGTGGCGCCGCGACACGCGCCGCGCTCGGCGGGGCGGACGGCGACGGCGTCGAGTCGTTCGTCGGCGAGCGGGACACCCGCCGCGTCGACGAGGCCCCCCGCGCGGATGAGCGACAAGTGCAGCGCCTCGTCGTCCGCGACCGTGAGGATCGGGGCGTCCTCCCAGCGTGTCACGCGACGCGAGGTGACGACGTCGTCCGCGACGGTCACGACCACGACGAGGTCGCCCGGCACGCCGTCCACCTCGAACGGCAGCGGGTCGACCGACGTACACGCCGTCAGCGCGAGTAACGCGACGCAGGAGGGAACGCGCATTCGACGCGTCGAGTCTAGCGCATGTCGCCCGCGAAAAGCGGTCGTGTTACAGCCGTGCCGATGACCGTTCGAACCGGGCTCGACGTGCTGGTGCAGGAGTCCTTCGCTCGTCTGAAAGGCGCCAAGGTCGGCCTGCTCGCGCACGCGCCCTCGGTCGACCGCACGTTGACGCACGTCGTCGACCTGATGGTGGCAGCGGAGCTGAACCTCGTCGCGCTGTTCGGTCCCGAGCACGGGATCACGGGGGCGGCGCAGGACATGGAGACGGTGGTCGAAGAGACCCCCGTGGACGCACGCACCGGGGCCAAGATCTATTCACTGTATGGCGACGACGAGGCATCGCTCGCGCCGACCGTCGAGATGCTCGCCGGGCTCGACGTGCTGGTGATCGATCTGCAGGACGTCGGCGCGCGCTACTACACCTACGCCGCGACGATGGCGTACGCGATGCGCGTCGCGGGGGAGGCCGGGGTGCGGGTGTTGGTGCTCGACCGCCCGAACCCGCTCGGCGGGCGCGAGGAGGACGTCGAGGGGCCGGCGGTCGAAGATGCGTTCCGGTCCTTCGTCGGTGCGTTCGATCTCGCGATGCGGCACGGGCTCACGATCGGCGAGTACGCGAACCTCGTCGCGGCCGAGGAGGGCTGGGACGTCGACTTCGAGATCGTGCGGATGGAGGGGTGGCGTCGCGACATGGACTTCGAGGCGACGGGCCTGCCGTGGGTGATGCCGTCGCCGAACATGCCGACCAACGACGCCGCGTGGATCTACCCCGGGCAGTGCATCCTCGAAGGTACGAACCTGAGCGAGGGGCGTGGGACGACGCGGCCGTTCGAGCTGTGTGGTGCGCCCTACCTCGACGGCGAGGCGTGGGCGGCGGAGGCGCGTTCGGACGTCGGCCCGGGGTTCGTCCTGCGGCCGACGGTGATCAAGCCGATGTTCCAGAAACACGGCGGGAAACACTGCGGCGCCGTGCAGGTCCACGTCACGGATCGCTGGGCGGCGCGCTCGGTCCGCCTCACGGTGGCGTTGATGCGCGCGGCGATGCGGCAGTCGGAGGGGTTCGACTGGCGGCGCGAGCGCTACGAGTTCATCTCCGATCGACTCGCGATCGATCTTCTGTTCGGATCCGAGGGACCGCGACGTGCCCTGGAGGCAGGTGCCACGACGGACGAGATCATCCGGTCGTTCGCCGAGGACGAAGCCCGCTTCCGTGACCGCCGCCGACCGCACCTGATCTACTCATGAGAATGCATTCGATATATTTGGCGCCTCTGCTGCTCGCGCTCGTCGCGTGCAAGACGACGCCGACCGTCACGATCGATCAGCGAGCGCAGCAGCTCGTCGACCGCGCCGCCAAGCTCGAGCCGACGGTCACGCCGGCGCTCGTCAGCCTCGCGGAGGGGCTCGGCGGCGAGATGTACAAGATCGAGCACCGCCTCAAGACGCTGAAGTCGACGAAGCGCAAGCTCAACAAGGAGCACTTGGAGGACCCGTCGATCCCGATCGCCGAGATGGAGCTCGACGACACCCTCCGCTACACGATGCGCTTCGAGGACGAGCCCGCCGGGCACTACGTCGAGTCGGTGCGCAAGGTGCTCCAGGCGCTGGAGGGCCAGGGGCACACGGTGGTGCGGCTCAAGAACTACTGGCCGCAGGACGACAACTACTCCGGCGTGAACGGCGTGATGAAACACCCGTCGGGGATGGAGTGGGAGCTGCAGTTCCACACCGCGATGTCGCTGAAGGTCCAGAAGGACACGCGCGACTGGTACGAGGAGCTGCGGAAGGTCGACACGCCGATCGAGCGCAAGCGCGAGCTCTTCGATCTCATGACGGACGCGTGGTCGAAGGTGCCGGTGCCGAAGGACGTCCTCGAGCCGAAGTCACTCCACGCGAACGAAGAGATCCGCGATCGCGATCGCCCCTGAGCGCGCCATACGTCGATGCGAGGATGCTGCAGATCCTAGCGCGGCGCACAGTTGACGGCCGTGATCACACGGCTGGTTTCGATCGTCCTCCTCGTGTGGGTCGGTTGGCCTGAAGTCGCTACCGCAACCCCTCCCTCAGACTTACCTGGTCCCTTTGGCGCGCACATCGTCGTCGCCTCGAACGACAAGCTGCTCACCCGCGCGCAACCTCTCCAGCTCGAGCTGCGTTTCGCGCTGGCCGAGGGCGCAGCGCGCGTCCGGTGCCTCGGACTCGACGCAGAGCCGCGGGTGGTCGGCGCGCGACATGCCCGGGCCCTCGCCACGGACAGCGAACGCTCCGGCGCCGTCGAGCTGATGGTGTCGAGCCTCCCCGGGGCGACCGAGGTTCGCGTTCCAATCGAGCTCGTGCTCCTCGGACGCTACGGAGCGGGCGTGCGTTGCGAGGTCTGGGGGCCGCGCTCGCGTGCGGAACGGACCGAAGCGACGTTTGTCATCGATGACACCGACCGCGTTCGCGTCGCGTCCGAGCTGGAGATCGTCTCCGCGCAGTGGCGGGCGCTCAGCAAGAATCCGCGACGGCTGAGGAGAGAGCTCGAGGCGACGAAGCAGCTCCCCTTCCGGCTGGAGCACCTGAGAGGACCGAGCGAGGTGCTTTCGGTGGAGGACGCGCGATGAAGCGCCCGGATGCTCTTGCGTGGATCGTTCTGTTCTGCGGGCTGTCGACCGCCTGCACGTACGAGGTTCAGATCGTCGGTCGGCTCGCGTTCCCGGACGACACGGGCTGCGTTTCGCCGGTGTGGAGTCAGAGTGTCGGTTGGAAGGAGTGCCACGCCTTCAAGCGGCGCTTCAGCGCTGCGACTGGCGCCCTCGTCACGACGGACACCGCGACGGTCGGTTCGTTGCGACCGCTACCGGGACGCCTGTCGTTGACGTACTACGAGATCCTCCCCACGTCGAAGCGGCGTTGCGGCGGCGGGACGTTCGTCGTCGATCGCGATGGCGTCTTCGACATCCGCCTCCCGCGGTCGTGTGGTCGCGACAAACGTGTACTGGTCGAGGGGCGGGTCGCGCTGGAGGCGCCGGCGTGGCACCCGAGCGCGCGCTCGCCGATCGAGCCTGGGTGGATCCGCGCCGCATGGACCTCCACGCACGCCGCTGACCTGCTGGGCTCGGAGCCGGAGCATCGTCTCGTCCCGGCGTTCGAACACGACGGCGTCCCCTACGCGACGCCGACGTTCGTCTTTCGGTGGGTGGGGCTCGAGCCGGTGAAGGACGCCCAGGGGAGGGCGTTCTTGAACGTCGGGACCCAAGTCTTCACGGCGGGCAGCGCCCACGATCGGTTCGGCTACATGCGCCAGGTGCTGAACGGTTACACAAACGTGGTCGCCCTGTTCGACCGCCTGGAGGCGAACACACGCGACATGCCGGACCTGTTCGAGAAGATGCTCCCGAAGAGCGAGCTGTACAGAGGCCAGCCGACCTACCTCATCGCGTTCAACACGCAGTGGGCCAGCGCGGGTGGCGGTTGGATGTCTTTGTTCCGACCCGACAAGGCCGTGTTCTCCACGCGTGGTATCGGCCCGGCGCTCCGCCACCTCTCCGACACCGATACGCTGGCGCACGAGTTCGGTCACAGCATCCACGGCTCCCTCGCGCCGGGCTCGCGGCTCTATCACTACGAGTTTGGCAACGCGATGATGCGCGCCGACGGGACATCGTACGACTGGGGACATTACGCCGGGCAGTATGCGGAGCTCGGCGTCGAGTACACGGAGGGCGTCGCAAACGGGCTGGGCCAGTATCTTCTGAACGCGTGTAGCGACTGGCGGGGTTGGGCGGCTCGCCCGCTCGGCGGCGCGGTCCCCTTCCGGGGCAACCTGTGGAGCGCCGATGCGTCGTGTGATGCGTCCGACGGATGTGGCTTCCACCACGTGCGGTTCCACTTGAGGAAGCGTGGGGTGACGGAGGATTCGCGCGCCACCTCGGACTGGACGAAACGTGTCGGGCGGCTGGCGGCGCTGACCGCGACGGCGGATCGTTGGGGGCAGGGCGTCGTCACCTCGAACGACGAGTTCCGTTGGGGGGAGCTGACCTGTGACTTGCTCGATGCCAACGCCGACATCGCGCATGCGCGGATCACGGACAACGCAACCTACCTTTCGAATTTCGTCGAGCACGTCGGCGAGATCTTCGACGGCAACGACCCGACGGCGACGAGTGAGCGGTTCGGCGTCGTGGGCGCGGAGGACGTGCAGATCACGTTGACCGACTTGATCGGTACGATGCGTGACTTCTGCGCGGCTTGTTCGACGCTCCCCGGCCCGTATGGCGCGGACTACAACCGGTTGCGGCTGTCGGCGACCAAGAGCCCGATCGGTCCACACGCTTTCCTGAAGAAGCTGGTGGCTGACGGGAAGATGACGCGCGCTCAGGCTTCGAATCTCCTGCAGAGCAACCTGATGGAGCACAAGCTCTGACGGTCGGTCCGAGCTCCCCGAAAGCTGACTTTTTTCACGCGCCGCGGATCAACTCCGCGTCCTCATCACATTGGCACCCCCAGGAGAGGCAAGGCGCCTCCCAATCCATCTCTTAGGGAGCCATGAAATGAACAAAGCAGTGCACACGTGCGCCTCGAGCGCGCTCACCTTCCTCTTGATCGCGTGCGGCGGCCCGGTGGGCAACGAGACCTCCGCCGTGGAGACCTCCGAGTCCGAGGTCTCCACGGGCACCAGCGCCGGTGTCCGCGGCGACGCGACCGGAGACGGCTGCGTCGATCAAGACGACCTCGACGCGGTCCTCGCGGCGTGGGGCGCGACCGGTCGCAACCTCGCCGAAGACATCGACGGCAACGGCACCGTGGACGTGCAGGATTTGAACATCGTCCTCGCGAACTGGGGCACCGGTTGTGGCGTCTACGGCGACGTGAACGGCGACGGGTGCGTCGACCAGGACGACCTCGACGCCGTCATCGCGGCGTGGGGTGTCTCGACGGGCACGACGCCGGACCCGGCGGACATCAACGGAGACGGCACGGTGAATGTGCAGGACCTGAACATCGTCCTCGCGAACTGGGGCACCGGATGCCTCGCGAGCGGGACTCCGGACCTGAACGGCGACGGCTGCGTCGACGAAGACGACCTCGACGGCCTCCTCGCGAACTGGGGCGGCTCCGGCGCCGGCGACATCAACGGGGACGGCACGGTCGACACCGTCGATCTCAACATCCTCCTCGCCGCGTGGGGTCGGGGCTGCAGCTGACCTCGGGTTTGCGCATCACGTGTTGCGCAATGCACACGAAGTGCAACGGGGCTTGCCGCGCGCAGTGACCGCGTGAGGAACAGCACTTGCTCACCGTGTCGACGTGGGCCCGCTGCTCCTCGTTCCTCTGCTCCTCGGCGCCGCGCTCGACACGCGCGTGTGTGTCGAGGAGCGGGCCCCCGCTCCCGTCTTGGAGCGGCTCGGGCGCTATCTTCGAACGCTTCGGATCGACCCGCGGTGCGGCGAGGGGGTCGCGCGGATTCGAATCACCGCGACGACGCTGACCTTCGAACGACCCGACGGCACAGCGCGCCGGCGGAAGCTCCCGTGGCGCCTGGATCCCGAAGGACCGCTGCGCTCGGCGGCGGGGCAGGGGCGGCTGTCGGAGCTGTCCGTGATGATCGAAGCGCTCGCGCTCGAGCCGGTCGCCGGTCTCCTCCCGCCTCCCTCCGTCGCGTCGATGCCCGTCGCGCCGCGCCCCGCGAAACGTCGTCGTCGTCGACCCGCGCCCGTCGTCGAGGTCGCGCCCGAGTCCGAGCCGGCGCCGACGCCTCCGTGGCCGCCGATCCATCCGCAGACCCGCGCGGTCGCCAGCGCCGTTCGTGCGCCGCAGTGGGCGCAGTCGCGCTACGCGGTCGGCGTGCAGTCCTGGCTGCGTTACCGCACGCCCGGCGTCGCGACGTGGGAGCTCGCCGCCGAGCTCTCCCGCGACGGCTGGTTCGTTCGGGCGAGCGGGGCGCCGACGGCGACGTGGGCGCTCGACGGCCGACCGATCCGGCTCGCGGCGTTCGGCGCGACCGGTGGGTATCGCGGAGGGGTCGAGCTGGGTCGCTACGTCGAGCTCGCCTGGAGCGCCGGCCTCAGCGCCGAGACGCTGCGCGTCACGCGGGACGACATCGCGGACGCCGCCGACCACACGTCGGTGGATATCGGAGGCGTCGCGGGCGTCGGGGCGACGGTCCGGGCCGACGCGCTCGCGATCGCGCTCTTCGCCGAAGGGCTCGTCTTCCCCACCGCACGGGACATCGTCATCCCGGATGGCCCCTCGGCGCGGGTGAACCGCTGGGGCGCGCGCGTCGGCCTGCAGGTCGCGTGGTCGTTCTTCGGTTCGGCGACGAAAATCGAGCGGGGCGAGGATCAGAACCGCCGCACGGAGACATCAGCACCGTGAAACCGATGTCTTTGGTGGAGGGCTGCCAGGCCGACGAAGCGTGGGCTTGGCGACGATTGGTCGATGCGTGGGCGAGCGCCGTGTACCGGTGGTGCGTCCTGCTGGGCCTCTCCTCGCGAGACGCGGAGGACGCCGTGCAGGATGTTCTGGCCACCGCCGCCGCGCGAATCCACACCTGCAGCTGCGACGAAGTGCTCGGGTCCTGGCTGTACCAGATCGCCCGAAGGCACGCGGCGAACCGTCGTCGGCTCGCGTGGTGCAAACGTGTCTTCTTCCTGGAGGACGAGAGCACCGTCCCGTCGCTCGCCGGACAGAACATCGACGACGATCTCGAGGTCCGCGCGGTCTTGGAGCGCCTGCCGATACGGCACGTCGAGGTGCTCGTGCTCATGGACATCGAAGGGTTCACGCGTCGCGAAGCCGCACAGATCCTCGGCCTCGCCGAGCCCGCCGTCGCGAGCAGGCTGCGCCGCGCGCGTGAAGCGTTCCGCGCGGCGTATCGGCCCACGAACGGGATCGCGGAGCTGGAGTCGGGCGCATGAGGCACCTCGCTCGCCTCGCGCCGCGCCCCGACGTGCATGACCGAATCGTGCGCGGCTCCCTCGAACGCATCCACGCCCGTCGTCGTCGGCGGTCGGGGCCGCTGGTGCTCGGTCTCGCCACCGCCATGGCGGCCGCCGTGGTGTGCTGGCAGCTCGTGCCCGCGCCGCGCGTCGCAGCGCCGGTCGCGGTGGCGCCCACGATCGAAGAGGCCCCGGGAAGCGAGCTGACCGTCGAACGCGACGACGCCGTCGCGACCGAGCTCTACCTCGCGCGCGGTCGGGCGAGCTTCGAGGTGCCGAAGCGCAAGCACCGCTCGCCCTTCCGCGTGCGGACACCGTCCGCGCTGGTGGAGGTCGTCGGCACGGGTTTCACAGTGCAGACCGAAGGACTCTGCACCGACGTCGAAGTTCGCCACGGCATGGTGCGCGTCGAAGCGGAGGGCTACGACGCTGTGCTCCTGACCGCGGGCCAGTCCGCGACGCGATGTCTCCCCGAAGACGCGAGTGAAGGCGAGGCGTGGATCTCGGAGGCCGTTCCACTCGTCGCGGCGGGCGAAGACCTGCAGCGCGCCGCGCAGCTGCTGGAGCGCTACCGGCGCACGTTCCCTCGCGGGGTCCTGCAAGAAGAAGCGCTCTACTACCTCGCCGTCTGCTACGCGCGCATGAATCGTGTGGAGCGCGGACGTGTCATTGCGCGCGAGCTCGTCGCGCGCCAACCCGGCACCGCGCGTGCGCAGGAGCTCACGAAGTGGTTCGAGCTCTGATCGTCGCGCTGCTCTTCACGGCCGGGTGCGGGCCGATCGTGCTCGAGCCGGATCCTCGAATCGAGGAGCTCGACGAAGCGCGCGACGCGGGCAACGAAGTCGACGCGGGGTTCCTCGATGCGGGCACACGTGACGGCGGGTTCGCGCGCCGCGATGGCGGGCCGTCCCACGCCGCGGACATCAACAGCGACGGCTGCGTCGACAGCGTGGATCTCGATCTCGTGCAGGAGCTGTGGGGCGAGCCAGGGCCCGAAGGCGACGCCAACGAAGACGGCGTCGTCGACGTGCGCGACCTGAACATGGTCCTCGCGGCGTGGGGCACGGGCTGCCCGGACGCCGGGGTGCGCGACTCGGGGAACGACACCGGCAACGGTCGTTGAGCCGACCTCAGGTCGCACCCACCGCGAAGCCGTACAGCGGCGTGAGCTCGGTCCCGAGCATCTGTTTCAACGCGACGTCGTAGAACGCGCCGATGCCCGTGGCGCCGAGGCCGAGGGCGGTCGCTCCGAGGTAGAGCACGTGGCCGATCGCGCCGGCTTCGAGGTGGAGGCGTCGGTAGGCGCCGGCGCCTTCGGTCGCGAGGGTTTCGTCGAGCGGCGCGAGCATCGTCAGGCAGAACGCGCCGTCGCTCGCGACCGCTTGGTCGACGTGCACCGCGCGGGCGTGGGCGCGGACGTCGTCTTCGTCGAGCCGGTACAGTCGCGGTCCGACCGGGGTGTAGCCGAAGTCGGGGTCGAAGGCGTTCGAGTGATCGGCGTCGCTGCGACGGAAGAGGTAGGCGCCGGGCGTGAGGCCTTCGACGCGGTGGACGAAGAGGAGGAGGTCGACCGACGCCGCCCCGAGGAAGGCGCTGCCCCCGAGCGTGGACTCCAGGAGGCGGTCGAAGGTGTCGCGGGAGATCGGCGCGTCGGCGAAAGCGGCGGCGCTGCGGCGTGCGGTGACGACCGCGTCGAAGTCACCGTCGATCCGGACCGAAGGGGCGTGCCCGCGCGAGGTCGTGAACGGCGCACGTTCGATCGCGCGCGCCGTGCTCCGTGCGCCGGGCCAGTCGAAGCCACGCAGCTTCGACGCGGGGAGGAGATGCTCGACGGTGATCGCGTCGAGCGCCCCCGTCGTGAACGCAGCGCCGATCGTCTCGCCTTCGCGACCGTCGAGTCCCAGGACATCGCGTAGGAAGAGGCCGTCGATCGGTCTCAGTTCGTGCCCGTGACTCGCGGCGGCGAGACGCAGCCCCGCGACGGCGTGCCCGAGGTCCAGCTCGGCGTAGCGCACGCCGCGGTCGCCGTACTTCCAGCACTGGCGCTCGGCGATCTGCGTGAGGACGAACGTCGTGGGGGCTTCGTCTTCGAGGCGGCCGATGCGCGCGAACGCGCCTTCGCGCGCTGCGAAATGCAGGACGTCGCGACCGTCGAGGACGTACAGCTCGGTGGGGTGGAGGTTCCCGCTCGACGGGTTGGCGTGGCAGAACCAGCGACTCGAGCCGCGGCGCCGTTCGACCGTCACGCCGAGGGTGCGCAGGGCGATCGTTCCGATGTCGATCGGCGCTTGCGGGCAGCGCCCGGCGAGGGTGTCGGCGACGGAGATGTTTCGGTGGCGCGCGGTCGCCGGGAGCAGCTCCGCGCCGGGGAAGTGTAGCGGCGGGACACACGTCGACCAGTCCTGTGGCGCGGGGGCGCGCGCGGGGCGTTCGGCGCGGTGCTCGGAGAGCGCGTGCGCGGCGCGGATCGTCTCGACCCGATCAGCCCCGAGCATCGCGCCACTCCTCGGCGAGGATCGCGTAGACGGCGTGGTCGACGAAGCGGTCGTCGACGAATTCGTGGTGGCGCAGCACGCCCTCCAACGTGAGGCCGCAGCGCTCCGCGACGGCGCGGCTGCGTGTGTTGTCGGTCGCCGCGTACAGGCCGATGCGTTCGAGGCCGAGGGTGTCGAAGCCGTGGGCGAGGAGCCGCTGCACCGCCCGGGTGACGAGGCCGCGCCCTTCGCGGCCGCTCGAGATCCAGTAGCCGATCATCGCGCGGCGGTTCGCGGACGAGATGTCGACGAGCGAGGCGAGCCCGGCGAACGCGCCGTCGTGAAGGAGGACCAGGTCCATCGCGGTGCCGGCTTCGAGCCCGGCGAGGCTCCGCTCCACGAACGCGCGGGTGTCGTCGGGGGTCTTCGTGAGGTCGACCCACGGCAGCCATCGGCGCAGCCGTGCCCGGTCGGCGTCGACCGCCGCGAAGATGACCGGGGCGTCGTCGAGCGTCGGGCTGCGGAGGACGAGGTCGCCGTCGTCGATTCGGATCACGGGGCGGCGAGCCCTCCGATTTGGACGAGGCCGTTCGGCGGTGCTCGGACGGCGCGTTGTTTTGCGTAGTACGGGTGTTCGACGCCCTCGGGGGGCGATGCGATGCACGACGGGTCGTCGCCGTAGAAGTCGCCGCCCGCGAAGTACGCGTTGGCGCGGCAGCCGTAGCCGCACTCCGACTGGTACCCGCACGAGCCGCACTTGCCGTGGACGAGGTTCAGGCGCCGCCAGCGTTCGATGGCGTCGTGGCCGCCGTGCCACACGTCGAGGAACGACTCCTTGCGCAGGTCGGAAGCGCTGTCGTCGCGCATGAACTCGCAGGTGCCGACGGAGCCGTCTTCGAAGATCACGGCGCGGGTGGTGCCGGCGCCGCACGAGAGCTTCGTGGCCTTCTCGCCCAGGCGCCAGTTGGACTCCGCGAGGCCGTCCATGTGCCCGGTGAAGCAGGGGTAGTCGACGGCGAGCTTGCCGCCGGACGCGCGCTCGAACGCCTTCACCTTGTCGACGATCGCACGAAACTGCTCCGGGGGCACGGTGAGCGCGCGGTCCTCCGCGGCACGTCCGGTGGGGAGGAACAGCTGGAGCTTCAGCATCGGGACGCGCTGTTCGATGCAGAGGTCGAGGAGGTCGTCGATCTCGTCCTGGTTCGTCTTCATCAGCGTGAAGGCGAACTGCACGTCGATGCCCAGCTCCTCGAGCAGCCCGGCAGCGCGCATCACGTGGTCGAAGTTCCGAGGGCCGCGGATGGCGTCGTGGGTCGCCTTCGTCGCGCCGTCGAGGCTGAGTTGCACGACGGTGACGTTGGCGGCCGCGAGGCGCTCGACCTTTCGCCGATCGAGGAGCGCACCGTTCGTCGACAGGAAGGTGTCGATGCCAGCCTGGTCGCAGTATTCGATGAGGTCGACGAACCACGGGAGCGTCAGCGGCTCGCCGCCGCCGAACGCGAGGCTGAACACCCCCGCGTCGGCGAGCTGGTCGACGATCGCCTTGGCGTCGTCGAAGTCGAGCTCCTCGTCCGCGCGTCGCGGTGTCTCCCAGGGCTCGTAGTTGAAGCAGTGCGTGCAAGTCAGGTTGCAGCGCTTGGTGATGTACCAGGTGACCGAGTAGGGCGCGATCGGGTTCATGCCGCCACCTCCTTCTGTTCCGCTTCGAGGTACCGCGTGCACCCGCACCGCTGCCGCAGGTGGTGCTGGGACACGACCTGGCGCCACTCGTCGAAGAAGTCGTTCCGCGTGACGTCGCCGAAGGCGTGCTCCGGACCGAAGTCACACAGGGAGAGCCGGCCGTCGTCGAGGATCGACACGTTGCGGAGCGTCGACGCGCAGGTGCGCTCGCCGGAGCGATCCTCGAGGATCTGCGCCCACCGTGGGATCGACAGCTCTACGCTCCGGGCTCGCCGACGCGCCCGCGCGACCACGTCGCGCACCTCGTCCGGCGTCAGCGCGCCGTCCTCGCCGCGCCACGCGAAGGACGTGAACACCGGCTGCACCTTCAGGATGATCGCCGCCTCGCGCTCCGCGAGGTCGACCATCGCTTCGACCTCGTCGAGGTTCCCGCGGTGCACCGCGATCGCGAGCACCACCGGGAGCTCTTTGCGCACCGCAGCGCGAACGCCCTCGAGGGCCGCGTCGAATCGACCGGCGCCGCGCAGCACGTCGTGGCTCGCCGCGGTCGCGCCATCGAGGCTGATCTGGATGCACCGAAAGCCCACGTCCAGGAGCCGCTCCACCGGCTCGTCGCCGAGGAAGAGGCCGTTCGTCGCGACCTGGATCGTCAGGCCCTGGTCCCGCGCGTACGCCGCGAGTGTGTAGAAGTCCGGCCGAAGGAACGGCTCTCCGCCGGCGAAGCCCAGCTGGTAGACGTCGTTTTCGACGAGCCCATCGATCATGTGCATCGCGGTCTCGGTGTCGATCGGGTCGCGCCCGCCCGACGTGACGTCGACGAAGCAGTGCGCGCAAGACAGGTTGCAGCGACGTGTGCAGTACCACGTCGCGAAGTAGGGAGAAGTGAGCTCGTCGAGCAGCTCGTCGTCGCGCAGGCGGTGCGGCGTGCCGTACAGGTTCAGGCGGTCTTCCATCGGACCATCCCTTCCGAAGCGCAGCGCTCCAGGAACCGTCGGCACGTCGCCAGGTAGGCGCCGCCCTGTTCCTCGCTCGTGCAGCGAATCGCGATCTGCATTTCGTCTCGCTCGCCGTCGACCTGCTGCAGGATCTCGTAGGCGGTCGGGTTCAGCTTGAAGATCGCCGACTGTTGCCCCGAGTACCCGATCGGCTCGTTCCTGCGGAGCCGGAAGCCCTTCTCCAGCTCGGGCACGCGGTAGGTCGCGGCGTCGCCGTCGAGCCACTCGACGAACTCGGCCGCCGCGCAGTCGTCCATGAAGGCACGGACCGTTTCGGCGTCGCTCTCGACCGCCTCGGCGATCACGTCGACGTCGTTCTTGCCGTCGGCGAGCCGCAACATGGCGGCGGCGACGTCGTTGAGCTCGTAGATCGTTCGCTTCTTCCCGTCGTAGGCGACGGGCTCGCGTTTGCGGAGGCGGACGTGGCGCATCAGCCGGGGTGTTCTTCGTTCGTGCATGACCTGTGACCTTTCCGAAAAGACGCCCCGCGGGCGGCCGTGGCCGACCCGCGGGGACGTGTCCAAGCTCAGACGAACTTGTTCGGCGTGCGCGCGGCCGCCGTGGTGAACGAGTCCATCTGTCCGGGCGCAGACATCGACGACGCGCAGGTCGAGATGGGCTGACGCTCGAAGTCGGGCTCGGCTTTCGCCACGGCCTCACTCGGCGCATTGGACGACGAGGCACAGGTCTCGATGCCCTTGGCATCGAACTCGGGACGGGCCGTCGCGGCGTTCATGGACGACGCGCAAGTGTCGATCGCGCGCGCGTTGACGGTCGGTGCTTTCATTTCGATCTCCTATCGTTTGAGAACGCCGCATCTCCCGCGGCGCTCGGTGTCGAACGCACGAACATCGCAACGGACGTGCCACCCGATGTGCGGATCCCTCGTCCTGAACCGCGCGTCGCGTTCGGCGCTGAACGAGGAAGACGCAACAAAATCGCGATCGTCCCAACATGTGGGAACTCGTGGACAAGCGTGCGCGGCGACGGCACTGCGCGCGCGGACTACAACCGAACCCCGCTGTGCGCCGCTGAAGTCAGCGGTGCTACGACGCCCCCGAGGGCAAGAGGCAACAGGGTGTGGGCAAGTCTGTACAGCTTACGAACTGTCAACGCCGCGCGATTCGGGCCGCCCGAGTTGGGCCGAATCGTCGCCCCACCTTCCCAAGACGACAGCTTTCACGGTTGGCTTCGAGTCTGCAGTGTCGCTTCGCATGAGAGTCAGCATCTTCGCCGTCGCCCTCCTGTCGGCGTGCGGCAGCGGCGTCGCCGGCTACGACGGCCTGCTCGAACCCCCCGAGCGCGGGGTGCAGCTCCTCTCCGAGCCCTTCGTCCTCGACGCGGGGCAGGAGCGCACGCGCTGCTACCACCTCAACATGAACAACGCCGAGGAGCTGGAGGTCGTTCGCTTCCAGACGAACCAGCGCCCCGGGCAGCACCACTTCAACATCTTCATGTCGGATCTCGAGCGCGAGGATGGCTTCGGTCCGTGCCCCGACGAGTTCGAGCTCTTCGTGGGCGCGCGCCCGATCGTCGACGGCTCGTCGGGCGCGGTCGACTACCGCTTCCCGGACGGGATGGCGTTCCCGCTCCCGCCGAACACCCTCATCATCATGCAGCTGCACTGGATCAACGTGACCGACGCGCCGGCCGAGCAGCAGTTCGCGCTCAATCTGCACACCGCCGAGGCGCCGGCGCGGACCCACGTCGACCTCTACGGGTTCACGACGCTCGAGATCACGCTCCCGCCCAACGAACGCACCACCATCCAGAAAGACTGCACGATCCGCGACACGATCGGTCTGCTCTCGATGTCATCACACTTTCACCAGCGCGGTGTCCTCGCCACCACGCAGGTGATTCGCGACGGTCAGTCCGATCAGGTCTATTCGAACGATCGCTGGGACGACCCGGAGGTCGAGTTCTTCGACGACCCCATCCCCGTGACCAACGGTGACGTCGTCCGCTTCGAGTGCACGTACGACAACGCCGACGACTTCACCGTCGAGTACGGGCCCTCGGCCGCCGACGAGATGTGTTTTGTCTTCGGCTACTACTTCCCGAAGAAGGGGCTCATCCCCTGCTTTTGAGCTGCGCTTCGACCTTCTTCGCGCGCGCCTCGAGCATGTCGATCCACCCCTGACGTGTGTTGGCGGGGTTCATCGAAGCCAGCTCCTTCTTCGCGGCGTCGACCTGAGCCTGCGCCTCCGTCAGGCGGTTCGCCTTCAGGAGCAGATCGATCTTCGTCGCGTGCAGCCGCAGCCGCCGCCCGCCGTACCCGATCTTCAGCGCACGATCGATCGCCGCGAGGCCCTCCTTCGTCTTGCCCAGCTCGAGGTACAGGTACGCGATGCGGTGCGGGTGGTTGAAGTCGTCCGGCTGCGCTTTCTCGGACGCGGTCAGCATCTTCAGCGCCTCCGCGTGACGGCCGAGGCGCACGTACGCGAGGAGCCGGTGGTAGTCGTACGTCGTGCGCACCGCGATCGACGGCGCGCGCTTCGCCGCCTGCTCCAGCACTGTCGCGGCCCTCTTCGCGGCGGCGTCACCGTTCTTCTTCTCCCCGAGCGCGTCGTAGACGTCGGCGAGCCCGAGCATCACTCCCGCGACCTCGTCCGCCTCCAAGGACTTCGGAGGTTTGGCGGCGACCGTCGCGAGGCGCTTCGCGAGCCGACCGTAGAGCGGCTTGGGATCTTCGAGCGCCGTCGCGCAGTAGCTGAGCAGCAGCATAGAATCGATCCCCGCCGCGGTGCGATCGTCGAATCGATCCAGGTGCTCGGCGCCCTTGGTCGCGCAGGCCTTCGTGTCGTGTTTCCAGAGCGCCTCGATGTACGGCGGGTAGAGCGCGTTCCGCTCCGTCGCCGAGGCCTTCGCGAGCGCACCCTCCAGGATCTCGATCGCCTCGGCGTAGCTGCGCTTCGCGATCAGTCGCTGCGCCCGCACCGACGGTCGATCGTCGCTCGGGTCCGCGGTCGCGAAGAACTCCGCCATCTGCTCGGACGTCCCGGACCCCACCCAGCGCGCGACGACCTTCTCGGTCTTCGGGTCGATCACCAGGAACGTCGGGAACGCGTTGATCGGGAACTTCGCGAAGAAGTCGGTGTTCTTGTCCGACTCGTACTCCATCGCGAGGAACACGAGCTTGTTCGCGACCTTCGCCATCGGCCGCTCCTTCAACGCGAAGTTCTGCATCATCAGGCACGTGTGACACCACGTCCCCCACACATCGACGGCGACGAGCTGCTTCGCCTTCTTCGCCTTCGCGAACGCGCCGGGCGCGTCGTCGTGCATCCACTGAATCTTCGAGAGGTCGGCCGTAGGGGACGCGGCGATCGCCGCACCGAGGACCAAGGACAACATCATCCTCGATTACCACGCGCGACGCGCGCTAATCGAGGAACACGGGCCCCGCGTCCTCGACGGTCTGCTCTTCGGGGTCCGGCTGGGTTTGTGTCCCGGCCGTCGAGAAGTCGTCGTCGAGGTCGAGGTCCTCCTGGCGCGCCTGCGCGCAACGCGCGCCGAGGGTCTCGGCCACGGACGCGGTGGGCGCCGGGGACAGCTGCGCTTCGATCGCCTCGGCCATTTCACGCGGCGTGGCAAAGCGACGAATCTGCTCGCGCTGGAGCGCGCACCCGACGATCGCGTCGAGCTCCGCGCTGGGGTGCGCGAGCGGGTCCGGGCGGCCCTCCACGATCCGCATGAACGTCCCCATCGGCGTCGACCCCTGGAACGGGTGCCGCCCCTCGACGAGCCAGTACAGGACGAGCCCGAGCTGGAACACGAGCGACGGCGCGGTGAGCTCCGCACCGATGACCCCTTCGGGGGAAGGCTGCCGGAGATCCGGCGCGGCCGGGGTCGAGTCGTCGACGCCGAGCGCCAGCGTGACGGGGAGCGTCAGTCGAACCGCGCCGTCCCAGCCGAGGCGGACGTTCTGAGCGTCGAAGTCGATCGCGTCGAAGCCGATCGCCTGACCCACGTCGTCCAGCGTGCGTGCGGCTTCGGCGACGATGCGCGCCGCGAACGGGACGTCGATGCGGCGCTTCTGCTCGCGTTCCATTCGAGCGAATGCGGCGAGGTCGATCCCCGGGAGGTAGCGCGTGGCGACGAAGGTGAGCGCGGGCGTCACCTCGTGCTCCACGACGCTCGCGACCCGTGAGGTGACACGCTCGCGACGGGCCTCCCAGGCCGCGGCGAGATCACCTCGCGCCTCGTCGTCGTCGGCGACGCGATCGTGATAACGCGCGACCACGAACGCGCCGGGGTTGTCGCCTTCGTCGACGTGCGACGCGATCGAGTAACGCGCGGCGCGCCCGTCGTGCAGGTCACGGTGGAGGCGGAAGCTGCCGACCCGCTCACCGCGCATCAGCGAACGCCTTCGATCTCCACACGCACCGAGTAGATGCGTGTGCTCGACATCAGGAACATCGTCGTATAGCCGTCGCCGCCGAACGCGACACGGTTCACGCCGCCATTCACGCCCGGCACGGTGCCGAGTCGGACCCCCTCGGGGGTGTAGACCACGGCGCCGATCGACGTGCCGAAGTAGATGTTGCCGAACGCGTCGACCGCGAGGCCGTCCACCGGGGGCGGCTCGTTGGCGAAGGTCTGCTGGTTGGCGAGGCGCCCGTTGGGGAGCACGTCGAACGTGTAGAACGCGCCGTTCGAGAAGTCCGTGACGTACAGGATGTCCTCGTTGGGCGACAGCTCGCAGCCGGTCGGCGTCGAAGCGTTGAACGCACCCTGGTACTCGAGGCGGAGCGCCGCGGTGGTGGCCGTCGGCACGTAGCTGTAGACGCCATTGAATGGAATCTCGCGGTCGGCGGGGTTGGGTGTCCCGAACGGCGTGTCGGTGAAGTAGATGACGCCGTCCGACCGGACCGCGACGTCGTTCGGCGAGTTGAGACGCATCCCCTGGTAGTTGTCGACGACGGTCGTGTAGACGACGCCCTCGCGGCGCGCGATGCGGCGCCCGGTGAGCTCCGTGACGATCAGGTTGCCGTCCGGGTCGATGTCCATCCCGTTCGACGACATCGAGCCGGTGCGGAAGTTCGCGAACTCGAACAGCGGCGGGGCCGCTTGGAAGATCAGGTTCTGCGGAGGATCCGCGAACAGCATCACCTGGTCCGTCGGGTACCAGACGGCGCCCGCGGCGTTGTCCAGGAACTGCATCTGCGCGATCTGGGCGGCGTTGCCCATCACGGAGAGCGGGTCGATCGGCCCGGCGTCGCGCATCGGTCCCGCGTCGCGCGGCGGCCCGGCGTCGCGTGGCGGTCCGGCGTCACGCGGCGGTTCGACACCTGCGTCGCGCGGCACACCGGCGTCGCGCGGGCGGTTCGCACAGTCGGGCGCGTTGGCGTCGGCCCACGCCTGCACGATCGCGATCTCCTCCGCGGTCGCGGGCGGCGCGACGGCGGGGGGCATGGGGCTCACGGACGATCCCATGCGGAGCGCCATGGTCTCGTAGGTCAGCAGCCCGCCGGTGCCGGTCATTTGCGTGTTGGCGTAGTCGACGAGGGAGACCGGCGCGCCGTTGGACGTGGGGTTGTTGTGGCAGGGGAGGCAGCGCCGCAGGACGATCGGCTCCACGTCGCACCACGTCGCGGTCGTGGTGCCGCCGCCGCCGTCGTTCTCGCCGTCGACCCCGGCTTCGGGTAGCAGCAGTGAGGGGTGGGTGCACTCGCCTTGGGCGCAGACGAGGCCCTTGGCACATTCGTTCTCACCGAAGCAGTCCGGGTTGAGGCGGCACCCGGAGCCGAGGCTCGCGAGCACCCAGAGGCTCGCGGCCATCGCCGAACTCGCACGCACTCCCACGATGCTAGTACAGGATGGGCGAGGGCGGGTGATTATCGCCGAACGCTGCGCAGTCCTCTGCGCGAGCGTTCGCAGGGTGGGGGTGCTGGCCTCCTGGCTCGCCGAGCTCGTCCTCGAGCTCCCCCCTCCAATGAGCTGATGAGGTTTTCGGTGGCGCGATGCGTTCGTTGTCAGGGTTCTTTCCGTACATGTCGCCGCAGCGGCGCCGAGTGTACGTGCTGCGGTTTCATCCTCCGACGCTTCGACTGCGTGATCACCCTCGTTTTCTCGCCGATCTTCGAACGCCGTTCGGGTCGAGGCTGAACATCAGCGCGCGATCATCGCGGTCCAGCGTCCGAGGAAGGGGAGCCCGCGGACCGCGATCGCCGCGGTCGTCGCCACGGTCCACACGAGCTGGAACGCGAGGATGCGCTCGGCCGGCGCCCACGGGACGAGCAGCAGCCACGCCGCCTGCACCGCGCCGAACCCGGCGACGTTGATGGGCAGCGCGCCGACCAGGAGGATGATCGGCACGTACGTCAGCGCCGCCGACCAGGGCAGGTCGATGCCGAACCACCGCGCGGCGATGCACCCGAACGCCGAGAACATCACCATCTGCGTCACGCGGAGCGCGAGCTGGATCCCGGCCGCGCCGGGGCGTACGACGCGCCAGGCCCACAGCACACGCGGCCCCCGACCCCGACCGAACCAGCCCAGGATCCAGGTGAAGCCGAGCGCACCCGCGATGGCCGGCGCCGCGATCCGGAGCGGTTCGGGCGCGGTGGCGTCGGTCAGGACGAGCGCACCGGTCGCGACGAGCGTCACGCCGAGGAGGTCACTCGCCATGAGGTAGAGCAGGGCGCCCGTCGCGCCGACGCCGTCGCGGCGTTCGGAGCACCCGCGTGCGATCCACAGCGCGTACCCGCCGTGGCCGATCGCGTAGCCGAGGATGTCGAGCAGCGACGACGCGGCCTTCGCGATGGCGACGTCCGTAACGCGCGGCGCGGGGTAGAGCTCGGCGAGCACGGTGCGGTCCGCGACGCTGATCAACGCCAGACTCACGAGCATCTGGACGAACGCGATCGGGAAGAGGCCGGCGACGTTCCCCTCCGCGATCGCCGCAGAAATCGACGCCCATTCGTACCGCGACAGGAGCGTCGCGATCACCGCGATGGTCAGGACGTACGGGAGGACGCGGACGATGCGGCGGGCCCACGAGGTGCGCGTCGAGGTCACGCGCCTAGAACAACGCGTGCCGCAGCGCCTCGACAAACGCCGCGGATCCGTCCGTCTCTGGAACGACGGTAGCGCTGTGAATCTACGGCACACCGCTGTACGACAGCGCTGCCCCGTTGGGCGCTCGCCGAGGCACGTCCGTTGGTGTTGGCCCGGTCGTTGCGTTGGGCAACGCGCATGACGAACCTCTCCTCCTGCTCCGACTGCAACGGCTTCATCCCTGTTCACCTCGCCGCGTGCCCGAACTGCGCGCCGACGCCGGTCGCCTCCCGCGTGCTCCCGCGCCTCGCTCGCCGGGTCATGGGCCTCGGCACCGGCGGCCTCCTCGCGATGACCTTGATGGCCTGCTACGGCCTCCCGCCCTGCGATCCCGACGACACCGAAGATCCGTACTGCGTCGCCGCGGCGGTGTGCCCGGACGGCGAAGAAGACCTCGACGAAGACGGCTTCTGCACGCCCGACGACTGCGCCGACATGGATCCGATGGTCTATCCCACGGCCGACGATCCCGAAGGCGACGAGGTCGACCAGAACTGCGACGGCGTCGACGGCGTGAAGGAGTAATGGCCGTGTCTCACCGCCGATTGAACGTCGTCCGCGAGCGGCACCCCGCCTACGTGGTCTGGGAGCTCACGCTCGCGTGTGACCACGCCTGCACGCACTGCGGCTCGCGTGCGATGCGCGCTCGCGAGGGCGAGCTGACGACCGACGAGGCGCTCGACGTCGTTCGGCAGCTCGCCGAGATGGGTGCGCGCGAGGTCGTGTTGATCGGCGGTGAGGCCTACCTCCACGAAGGTTTCTTGGACATCGTCGCGGCGCTCGCGGAGGCCGGTATTCGGCCGACGATGACGACCGGCGGCCTCGGCATCACGCCCGAGCTCGCTGCGGCGATGGCCGAGGCCGGGATGCACTCGGTGTCGGTGAGCATCGATGGTCTGGAGGCGACGCACGATCGGATGCGGAGTCGACCCGGTTCCTACGCGGCGGCGTTTTCGGCGCTGCGTGCGCTGCGCGCCGCGGGGATCACGGTCGCGTCCAACATCAACGTGAATCGCCTCAACCGCGCCGATCTCGAGCCGCTCTACGACGCGCTGCGCGCCGCGGGGATCGTCGCTTGGCAGATTCAGATCACGGCGCCGCTGGGGCGTGCCGCGGATCGTCCGGACCTGTTGCTCCAGCCGTGGGATCTCCTCGACGTCCTGCCGCGCGTCGCGTCGCTGAAGGCGCGCGCGTTCGAAGATGGCGTTCGCATCATGCCCGGCAATAACCTCGGGTACTTCGGGCCGGAGGAGGCGTTGCTCCGTTCGCTCGATTCGACGGGGCGCGATCACTGGTCGGGGTGCCAGGCGGGGATGTTCGTGCTCGGCATCGAGTCGAATGGCGACGTGAAGGGCTGTCCGTCCCTGCAGAGCGCGGACTACGTCGGCGGCAACCTCCGCACGGAATCGTTGGCCGAGATCTGGGCGAGCACCCGGCTGACCTTCAACACCCGTCGCTCGGTCGATGACCTCGACGGCTTCTGCCGTACCTGTGACTTCGCCGAGGTTTGCAAGGGAGGTTGCACGTTCACGGCGCACGCGATTCTCGGGCGCCCCGGCAACAATCCGTTCTGTCACTACCGCGCGCGACAGCTCGCGAAGCTCGGGCGGCGTGAGCGCCTCGTCCCGGTCGCGCGCGCGCCCGGGCGGCCCTTCGACCACGGCCGGTTCGAGATCGTCGAGGAGTCGTTCGACGCTCCGGATCCAATCCCGCCCGCGGAGCGCCTCGTACGGATCCGTCGCCCCGCTACGGTTTGAACCAGTCGGCGGCGAGCGCCTCGAGCGTCGTCGCGCCGTCGGCGTCGCCGAGGCGTTCGAGGTACCACTTCAGGTTCCCGTAGCGATGCAAGATGGCTTGCGCCATGATTCGGTTGGGGAACGATTCATCCCACGGCGTGCCGTAGCCTTCGAGGTACGCGGCGAGGAGGCCCGGCTCTCCGCAGGTCGTGAAGACGCCGACCGACGCGAGCTCGTAGTCCGGCGGCGCGACCATCGACGGCTCGTAGTCGACGATGCCGGACAGTCGCCAGCCGTCCGCGTCGCGCTGGGCCATGACGTGCTGTCGCATGACCTCGGTGTGCAGCAGCGCGCGTCGGTCGTCCTCGACGTACCAGCGTTCGACGAACGCATCGAGCTGGTCCGCCCACCGCTCGGCGAGGCCTTTGTCGAGGTGCTTCTTGCGTACGGTCGGTCGGTACTCGGCGAGGAACGCGGGCCAGTCACTCGCGACGTCGTCGAGATCGTCGGTCGGCACCGCGTGGAACTGCGCCATGCTCTCGCCGAGCGAACGCATGAGCGCGACGCGGCTCCGCGGATCGATGTCGGACCAGATCTCGTCGAGCGGGTCACCTTCCACTCGACGCATCAGCAGGTAGTGCCATTCGTCGAACGTGCCGGTGTCGAGGGCCTCGGGAGTGGGGATCGTGATGCGGCCATGCAGCCTTCGAAGCACGGCGAGCTCGGTCGCGATGTAGCGTTCCTCGTTCGGTCGAAAGAGCTTCAACACCCGCTCGCCGAAGCGGAACACGGGCACGGACCCGGTCTTGTACCGCACCGGCGTTTCTTCGATACCGAGCTTCGTCGCGATGGCGGACGCGAGCGCCTCGTGGTCGATCTCCACGTGTGTCTTTTTGCATGCTCGTCGCGCTCGGACCATCACGCGCACGTGCGCTCAGGTGCACGCCGCCGCGTCGGTATCACCGCCCCGCTCACATTGACGGTCCCCAAGCCCCGAGCTAACGGCCCACCCCATGGACGAAGGCAAGCTGATGGACTTCATGGGGAAGCTCGTGACCGACATGGGAGGCGCCGCTATGGTCGCCAGTATCCTCGTCGGCGACGAGGTCGGGCTGTTCAAGGCCATGGCGGACAACGAGCCGGTCACGGCCGAGGAGCTCGCGAGCAAGACGGGTTGCAACGAACGCCTCGTCCTCGAGTGGCTCTCCACGATGGCCGCCGCGGGGTACGTCGAGCACGACGACGGAAAGTTCCGCCTTCCGCCCGAGCAGGCGCTCGCGCTCGCGGTCGAAGACTCTCCGGTGTTCGTCGCGGGCGGCCTCGGGACCCTCGCCGCGATGTTCATGGACAAGGACAAGGTCGTGAAGGCGATGCGCGGTGACGGCGCGCTTGGCTGGGGGGAGCATCACCCGTGCCTCTTCCAGGGTGTCGAACGCTTCTTCCGCCCCGGCTACAAGAACAACCTCGTTCAGGCGTGGCTCCCCGCGCTCGATGGCGTCGAGTCGAAGCTCCGCGCGGGCGGTAAGGTCGCCGACATCGGCTGCGGGCACGGCGCGTCGACGATCGTCATGGCGGAAGCGTTCCCGAGCTCGAAGTTCTTCGGCTTCGACTTCCACGCGCCCTCCGTCGAAGCGGCGAAGGCGCGCGCGGGTGACGCCGGGGTGTCGGACCGAGTCACCTTCGCGGAGGCCAGCGCCAAGAGCTACGACGGGAGCGACTACGATCTGATCTGCTTCTTCGACTGCCTGCACGATCTCGGCGATCCGGTCGGCGCCGCGAAGCACGCGCACCAGGCGCTCGCCGACGACGGCGCGGTGCTGCTCGTCGAGCCGATCGCGGGCGACACACTCGACGACAACCTGAACCCGGTCGGCCGACTCTTCTACGGGTGCTCGACGTTCATCTGCACGCCGAACTCGCTGTCGCAGGAGGTCGGCCTCGGGCTCGGCGCCCAGGCGGGCGAAGCGCGGCTGCGCGAGGTGTTCGAAGACGCCGGCTTCATCGAAGTTCCGTCGCGCCGCCGAGACGCCGTTCAACATCATCCTCGAAGCGAGGAAGTGATGCTCACTCGACCTTCTCGAGGCTGTACGTCCCCGACTCGCTCGACAGCGTCCAGTCCCCCGAGATCGAGCACGCGCCCTCGTCGAACGTCCCGCTCAGATCCAGTCGTCCGCGATCGCGCGACAGCGTGTTCGACGACGTGACCGTGAAGTCCGCGGTCGTCTCGTCGCCGTCGCTCGACACGAGCGAGACCTCGAGCTCCCGGTCCATGTCGAGCGTCGCCGAGATCGTGCCCGACGCGTCGCCCGCGTAGGTCCCGGAGTAGCTGCCGATGCACTCCTCGACCGACCCGCCCGGCCCGCTGCAGCTCGCGAGGAGAGCCGCGACCACGGCAGAACCGAACCATCGACGAACGTGCATGAACGGCCTCATGCCACGACCCGGCAGCCCAAACAAGTTGGGCTCACTCCTCGTAGAGGACGATCGAACGCTCGGTGCTCAGCGCGCGCACCATCGCGTCGTCCTCCCACAGCTCGGTGGACAGTTTGAGAATCGCGGGACCGGACGTCGAGGTTCGGACGAGGATGAAGTTCCGTTTGTTGGCCGTCCAGCCCGGGACGCAGTTCGCGGCGTGGATGATGCCGTCCCCCAGGAACGTGCCGTCCTCGCGCTCCAGCACGAAGTGGTGCCGCCACGCGCGTCCGTCCTCGGCGTAGAACGAAACGTCCATCTCGACGTGTGTGCCGCCTTGCAGCCCCCACTCCACGGGAATGCGCTCCTCGTCTTCGAGCGCGTGGAAACCGTCGTCGCGGAAATGACCCATCTGCGTGGTCTCGACGTCGGGGACGTCCGTGCGGTCGTCGCAGTTGCTCAGCGGCAGCACGACGGGGCCGTCGTCGTCGGACGACACGTCCGCGCCGCCGCACGCTGCGACGATCGCGAGCGCCCCCAGACCGAAGTGAACCCGCATGACGTATCCACGCTAGCAGCGCTCCCCGTTCACGGCCAAGTCGTCGAAGGCCACGAGTCGGTGCGTTCGTTTCCATGGTCCCGGCCTTGTGTCAGCATGACGCACGCATGCAGGCCCTGCTTCGTTCGGGTGCATTCGCCGTCGCCGCGCTCCTCGTCGCTCCGACCATCGACGCCCGTCCGAATCGTCGCGGGACCCCGTCGGCGCACCTGAAGGGGCAGCTCGTCGGCGAGACACGTCCGCTGAATCCGCCCTTCACGATGACCCACATCTCGGACCTGTGGGACTCGTCGATCTACGCGATCGCGCAGGACGAGCTCGGGTTCATCTGGTTCGGCTCACACACTGGGCTCGGGCGCTACGACGGGAGTGAGTTCGACGTCTTCAGAGCCGACCCGGACGATCCGAACGGGCTGAGCAACGGCTTCGTCACGGACCTCGTCATATCCCCTTCGGGCGAGCTGTGGGTGGGCACCGGAGAAGGTGGCCTCAACAAGTACGACGCGACGACCTCGCGCTTCGCCCACTTCCGCCACCGCGACGAAGACCCGACGACGCTCGCGTCCGACGGCATCAGCGCGTTGGCCTTCGACGGCGAGGGGCTGCTGTGGGTCGCGATGTCGGACGGTCACGTCGATCGCCTCGACACCGCGACCGGTCGCGCCACGCACATCCTCACGCCGGACGCGCTCGGCTCGCCGGCCGTCGATCTCGCCTTCGACGCGGAAGGCCGCCTCTACCTCGCGACGTTCGCGGATGGGCTCGCCGTCTACGACCCGAAGCAACGAACGATCGAGCTGCACACCACGGACCCGGCGCTCCCGAGCAGCCTCGCCTCGAACGCGCTGGCGCGCCTGCTCGTGCAGGGCGACGACACGCTGTGGATCGCGACGCGGGACCGCGGGCTCGATCGCATGGACCTGAAGACGAATCGGTTCGTGCACTACCGCGCCGACGCTCCCGAGCCGCGCCGCATCACGCACGACAACGTGCTCGACCTGCTGCTGGATCGTGACGGCGTCGTCTGGGCGGGGACCGAGGTCGGCTTCAACCGGATCGACGGCAAGGACGTGCTGCGTGTGGTGCGGCGGATCGACGATCCGGAGCTCGTGACGTTCCCGCGGTGGGTGGGGGTCATCTTCCAGGACCGCGCCGGCACGTACTGGTTCGGCGGACCTGCGACGGGCATCTCGACGCTCTCGCAGCAGCAGCTCAGGTTCAAGGCGTTCCGGCCCGACGCGAGCCAATACCAGCACTTCGCCGAGGATCGGCAAGGGCGGTTGTGGACCGGGTCGTACGAGCACGGGCTGTACCGCGTCGACCGTCGCGCGAACACACGGACGCGGTACAAGACGGTGCGCACCGACGACGGCGCCGTCCCGCTGACGCGTGCGATCGCCGCCGTACACCGAGACGCCAGCGGTTTCATATGGGCGGACGTCGAGGGGACGGGACTGGTGCGCATCGATCCGTCGAACGATCGCGCCGTCGTCTACACGAAGGTCGATCCCCCGCTCGGTCCGGGCGCGGCGCGCATCGACTGGATCACCTCCGAGCCGGACGGGACGTTGTGGCTCGCGACGTGGGGCGGGGGGCTCGTGAAGATGGACGCGAAGAGCGCGACCTTCACGGCCTGGACGAACGACCCCTACGACGACAACCCGCTGCCGGCGACGCACCTGTACATGGCGGTGTTGGATCCTTCGACGCCCAACACGATCTGGTTGGCCACGGAGCGGGCGGGCCTCATCCGCGCCGACACCGAAGCGAAGACGTACGTGCAGTACCTCCACGATGCGTCGGACCCGACGTCGATCGGCCACGACAGCGTCGCGTCGCTTCATCTCGAACGCGGCGGACCGCTCTGGGTCGGTACGTACGGAGCGGGGCTCGACCGGTTCGACATGAGCGCGGGGGTGTTCGAGCACATCGGCGAGGCGGAGGGGCTCGAGGCGATCAACGTCTACGGCATCGTTCAGGAGGACGACGGGGCGCTCTGGCTGAGCAGCGAGCGAGGGCTCGCGGTAGTCGACACGCAGGCCAAGCGGGTGGAGCGCACCTTCACACGCGCGGACGGGCTGCTCTCGAACGAGTTCTTCTACAACGGAGCCTACCGGGCGCGGACGGGGGAGCTTTTCTTCACGAACTCGGAGGGTGTGAACTACTTCGATCCCAAGAAGCTGCGCTTCGATCCGGTGACCTACCCGGTCGCGGTGACGGGCCTACAGCTCTTCGACCAGCCCATGGACTTGCCCACCGCGCCGTGGCGAACGTCGGCGCTGGAGCTGGGCTACACGGAGTCCGTCATCTCGATCGAGTTCGCGGCGCTGGGGCGCGCGCCCGGGCAGGCGGCGCGCTACCGCTACAAGATCGATGGGCTGCAGGAGAAGTGGATCGAGACGACGCGTGACTTCGTGACCCTGTCGAACCTTGGCGGCGGTGACTTCGTCCTCCGGCTGCAGGCGGCCGACTCGGCGGGGGCGTTCCCCGAGGCCGGTGAAGTCCAGCTGACGATTCATCAGGACCCGCCGCCGTGGAAGACGTGGTGGGCGTACTCCATCTACGGTGCCTTGGTCCTCGCGGCGCTCGCCGTCTACACCCGAATCCAGTCGTGGCGGCTCGAGCAGCTGAGACGTCAGAACCGGCTGGAGGCCGTGGAGCGCGACCTCGAGCTCACGGGCGCGGTGCAGACCGGCTTCCTCCCGCGGACCCCGCTCTACGAGGGGGCTGCGCTCCGCCTGCGTGGGTTCTACCGGCCCGCGGACGTGTGCAGCGGTGACTGGTGGTACCACGCGTCGACGGGACGTGGGGCTTACAACGTGCTGGTCGGTGACGTCACGGGCCACGGGCCGGGGCCGGCGATGGTGACGGCGGCGGCGGCCACTGCGTTCCGCGTTCACGAAGAGAAGAACAACGAAGACGTCAAAGGGATGCTGCGGGCTATCAATCAGCAGGTGCTCGCGGTTTCGGGTGGTCAGTATCAGATGACCATGACCGTGGTTCAGCTCGACGAGGCGACCGGGACTTTTCGTTCTTATAGCGCGGGTGGGTTACCTGCGATTCGAATCTCACGTGGTGGTGGTCGTGCGAAACTCTACCCATGTCGTGGTACGCCGCTCGGGAGTGAAGAGTTCGAAGTGGGAATGATCGAAGGAAACTTGGAGCCCGGCGACAGACTCTTCCTCTTTACCGATGGGTTACCTGAGTTGAACCTACCCAACGACAAGATGCTCGGGATGCGCGGCTTCACGCGGATCCTCGAGAAGTCACGCGAGCAAGACCTCGTCGGTGCGGTCGAGCAGATCATCACCGAAGCCGATGCGCTCCGCGGTGAGCAGATCCAGGACGACGACTGGACGTTTGCGATCCTCGAGTGGAACGGCGGCGTCGCGACTGTGAACTGAAATCCACAGTCGACGGTCGCTGTGGGTGAGCGTGTTTGGCGGTGTACGTCGTTCTTACACGCTGAACGAGCGAAACGCATCGTTTCGAGTCACCGTTCGGTGGAGACTTCGAGCGTGTTCTTGCGGTCGCACGAAGTGCGCATTCTCAGATTTGGCCGATCACCGTATTCGCGACGCGGACACGTCGACTTCAACGCGTCCGAAACTCTGCCGACATGAGTGCAACACGTATTGCGATGCGTGGTGTGCGTCGCTCGTTGTGCGCCGATGTACGGGCACGCGATCCCAGGACCCCAATTTGACTTTGGCAGGTGTTGGTATATGACGAGTGTAAGGCGCATCACACGCTCAGATCACCGGAGTCATCGAGCTCCGAAAGTCGAGAACGGGACACTACACACGCTATGAAGAAGACAACGATTCGAAAGTTTGCATGGGCGACGCTGCCCCTGGCCGCCACCTTCGTGGTGGGTTGCAGCGGTGACGATACGGGGAGCGACGACGACAACACCTGCACCGGACACGGATGCACCACCACGACCGTCAACCTCGAGAGTGACGAGGCGGGTGAGGTTCGCTGGGAGTACATGACTTTCCCCGGCGGCACGGAGGCGGCGCGCCTCACGACATACTTCCGCAAGAGCCAGAACCCGGCGCACTTCACGGTGCCGGAGCCGGGCAACTGCATCACGTACAAGGACAAGAACGACACGTGGCCGCTCGCGAACCCGGCGACGGTCGAGGCGCTCGACGTCGGCACCGTCACGCTGGAGGGGGCGCCGACCGCGACCATGGTGAGCCCGCAGATGGATGTCGTGGATCCCTTCTACCGACCGCACGACGTCGCCTACACGGCCTTCGTCCAGGACAACGTGTCTTCGGTCATCACGCCCAGCACGGAGTACGACGTGAAGCTCGGCGGTAACGCCGACTTCGGTGGCTACACGTTCGAGGGCGCCGTCCGCGTGCCCGCGGCGTACGATCCGCCGCCGCTCATGGAGTCCGACTTCGTGTCGATCCCCGCGGGCCTCGACTTCACGATCGATTGGACCGCGCCGACGGAGCAGACCGACGATGCGATCATCCCGTTCCTCCTGTTCGCGGACGAGAACGGCGTCACGACGCACACCTGCATCGGAGACATCGGCTCGAACAGCATCACGGTCCCGGCGGCCATCCTGACGGAGACGTCCACGGGCGGCTTCCTCCTGCACGCGCAGTCGATTCACCGTGTCGTCCCGATGGTCGATGCGGACGGCGCCGAGACGGACAAACGCGTCGACATGCTCGGCCTGTGGTGCCACCTCCGCGCCTACGGCATCAGCACGCAGTAAGCCTCGCGAATTGAACCCATGCTCCGAGGTACTTCCGCACGAGGTACCTCGGAGCGTTTTGTCTGCCCCAAGTTGGATATGAACCCACGAAACCTCGCCGCATTCTCCTGCGGGCTCCTCGCCCTCTGCACGGGCGGATCCGCCTACGCGCAAGCCTGGGTCGGTGCCCCGAACTCACTCTCCGTCTCGGTGGGTTACAACTTCGCGCCCTCCTCGGCGATCATCGAAACCGACGGGCAGCAGCTCGACGACGTCCCGACCACGCACCAGTCGTTTCAGCTCGGTGCCGAGTACGTGACCCCCATTCCGGGGCTCGCGGTCAGCGCGTCGGTGCCGTTGCTCGCGGTCCAGTTCAACGGCGACCCTGGGGACGGTGCGTTCCTCACGCCCCACGGTCGCTACGACGACGGAGACCTGCACTTCGTCCTGCAGGACTTCCGGTTGGGCGCGCGGTACGCGATCCTCGAGGATCCGATCGCGCTCGCCGTGCAGGTGGGGGCGAGCATCCCGTCGCACGGCTACGAGACGCAGGGCTTCGCGGCGGCGGGGCGCGGTTTGACCCGCGGGCACTTCGGACTGTCCGTCGGCCGCTTCCTCGACCCGATCCTCCCGAACCTCTACTTCCACGCGCGCTACGACTTCACGCTGTCCGAGCGGTACAAGACGGACTCCGCCGCGACGAGCGACATCAACCAGAACTACAGCGATATCAGCGCGATGGTCGGGTACTTCATCATCCCCGACCTCGAGGTGAACATCGGTACCGACATTCGCATCACCCACGGTGGGTTGAATTTCCTCGAGTGGGAAGACAACGCGACGGCGGTGCAGCATTTTCATGACTCGCTGCTCAACGAGAACGTATTTCTCATCGGCGGCGGTGCCTCGTACCGTATCCTCGACAACCTCGCGGTCTACGCGCTGGCGCGTGTGTTCGTGGGTGGAACCAACACACGCAACGCCCACATCTTCGGCGGCGGTCTCACTTTGGACGTCTTCTGACTCCATTGACCGCTCCATAGGCGCGTGGCCTCATGCGCTCGGTTCGTCCATGGTATCGAAAACACATGCATTTCACGTGACGCCGGAGAAGGTCGTTCGCAAGATCGTCGAAGCCGGCGTGACGCACATTCCGTATCTCCCCGGCACCGAGCGTGACACGATTCACAACCTACTCACCGCCGCGCCCGAGCTCACGCTCGTCCCCGTCTGTCGCGAAGGTGAGACAATGGCGATCGCCACCGGACTCATCATCGGCGGAAAGAAGCCGATGGTCATGATCCAGAACACCGGCATGTTCGAGTCAGGCGACTCGATCCGAGGGTTCACTTATTACGCACGTCTGCCCCTGGTGATGATGATCGGATACCGCGGATGGGTTCTCGACGGACAAGCGCGAGATTCCGCGGGTATCTACACGCAGCCGATCCTCGACGCCTGGCGCGCGACCTCCATACCCTTGGTCACCGACGAGGACCTCGACCGGATCCCCGAGGCGTACGGGATCGCCGAGGAGACCGGGCGCCCCGTCGCGCTGCTGCTCCCGGACGACGCCAGCGTCCCGAAGGCATCAGGAGCCTCGTCATGATGGAAGTCAGCGCGGCCTTCGAGGTCGTCGAGCGCTACCGCGGCGACGCCGTCGTCATCCCCTGCCAGACCGCACGCCAACCCTGGTTCGATGTGAGCCAGCGGCCCGAGCTCGACATCCTCTTCCGCGGCGCGATGGGCAAGGGCACCTCCCTCGGACTCGGCATCGCGCTCGGGCGCCCCGATCGCAAGGTCATCGTTTTCGATGGGGACGGCAGCCTCCTGATGAACCTCGGCAGCCTCGTGACGATCGTCGGGAGCGGCGTGCAGAACCTCTACGTGTTCGTACTCGAGAACGGCGTCTACGCGGGCACGGGCGGACAACCCATCCCCAACCGGGGCGGCTTGTCCTTCTCCACCATCGCCAAGGGCTGCGGTTTTTCGGTCGCCGAGGACTTCGACGATCTCGACACGTTCGCCGGTCGCTTCCCCGAGCTCATCGCCCAACCCGGACCGGTATTCGGAACACTTCGAACCCACCCGATCATCAGCGACTACAACCCTGACGAGGCGATGCCGCACCTCTTCAAGTCGTGCGCAGACGTTCGGCAGGCGCTCGCCGACGCCCCCGAGGAGGGCTGAGCGTCATGGGCAAGAAACACGTCTTCATCGGCGGCACCGGGATGAACGTCGGAAAGACGTTGCTCATCCGAGCGCTGGCGCGCGCGCTCATCGATGACGGCCTGAAGGTCATCGCGATCAAAGCGGTGGAGGGATGGTGCGACCGTTCCCCCGAGGGCCAAGAGGATGGTGAGCTCATCGCCGCTGCGACGGGGCAAACCTGGCCGCCGCGAGCGCTCGTCCGTCTCCGTTCGTCCCTCTCCCCTGCGATGGCCGCACAAGTCGAGGGCATCGAGATCGACTGGTCACAGATGATCGGCGACATGGAACGCGCCGCCGACGAAGCCGACGTCGTCCTCGTCGAGGGCGCCGGCGGCGTGACGACGCCGCTGACCTGGCAGCACTCCAACCTCGCCATCGCGACGAGCCTGAACGCGCCGCTCTTGTTGCTCGGGCGCGATCACGCCCAGGGCGCGACGCTCGCCATCATGGCGCTCGCCGCCGCGAAGCTCGAAGGCGTTCGGACGCTCGGCGTCTGCATGAGCGTCGTGGAGGACGCGGATCCCACCACCGGCACGAACGCCGCCACGGTGCAGCGGTTCTGCGGCGTGGAGCGGATGGTCGTCGGGCGCCGCATGGACACCAACGCGCCCGTCGATCGGTGGCACGTCCTGGCGTCGAAGACCGAAGCCGTACGCACGATGGCCGGATGGGTTCGTGGGTACGTCGAGGGCCGCATCACGCCGGAGGGTGAATGACGCCCGAAGCCATACGCGACGTCTGCAAGCAGCGAACGCTGTTCTCCTGGTCGGCGCGCGGCGCGCTGGACCCGATGGTGATCGAGCGGGCGGAGGGCGTGCATTTCACGACCGCAGACGGAAAGCGGTACCTCGATCTCAACAGCCAACTCATGAGTGTCCACATCGGGCACGCACACCCGCGCGTGCTCGCGGCGATGCGGGCCGCGACCAACGACCTCGTCTATTGCGCGCCGAGCGCGGTGACTCGGCAACGCGCGGAGCTCTCGGAGCTGCTCGCCACTCTCCTCCCCGAGGAGCTGGGCACCTTCTTCTTCACGCTCGCGGGTGCCGACGCCAACGAAAACGCGATTCGCATGGCGCACCAGTTCACGGGGCGCCAGAAGATCCTCGCGCGTCATCGCAGCTACCACGGTGCGACGCATCGGATGCTCGCGATCAGCGGCGACAGTCGAAGGGAACGGGTACCGCCGCTGCCCGGTGTCGTGCACGTCGACGATCCTTGGTCACTCTCTTTCGAGTCGGGCGGTACACCCGATGACTACGTGGACCGCGCGGTCTCCGCGCTGGAGACCACGATCGAGAACGCGGGCCCGAACACCTTCGCCGCGATGATCGTCGAGGTCGTGCCCGGCTCCAACGGGATACTTCCGCCGCCGACCGGCTACCTTGCGAAGGTCAAGGCGCTGTTGGAGCGCCACGGCATCCTGATGATCTGCGACGAAGTCATGACCGGCTTCGGGCGCACCGGGAAGATGTTCGCGTTCGAGCACGAAGGTTTCGTCCCCGACCTCGTCACGATGGCGAAGGGCCTCACGAGCTCCTACGTACCGCTCGGCGGGGTCGCGATTCACGAACGCATCGCGCGCCACTTCGACGATCACGTCTACTGGGGTGGCCTCACCTACAACGCGCACGCGTACTGCCTCGGCGTGGCCAAGGCAAACGTGGAAGTCATCGTCGACGAACGGCTCGCGGATAACGCAGCGAGGGTCGGCGACCACCTCGAGGCTCGCGTCGACGCGATGAAACGCGATCATCCTTCGATCCGCGAGCTACGCCGCAGGGGGCTCTTCGCCGCGATCGAGTTGAAGGATCCCGAGGCCGACGCACCGTTGTCACCGGTCGGCGCTCCGCTGAGCGCCGCCGCCAAGTCGGTCGTCGGCGGACTGAAGAAGCGCGGGGTCTACGCGCTGATGCGCTGGTCGAATCTCTTCGTGGTGCCGCCGCTCTGCATCACGACGGACGAGCTGGACGAGGGCCTCGACGCCATCGAGTCCACGCTGCACGAGCTGGAGGCGAACTGAACATGACGACACCGAAGACACTCTTCGAGAAGCTGTGGAACGCCCACGTCATCACGACCCGTGACGACGGAGCGTCGCTGCTCTACATCGACTGCCACCTCCTGCACGAAGGTTCCTCCCACGCCTTCGAGGATCTCGCGGTCGCACACCGTCCGGTGGCGCGTCCGAAGCAGACGTTCTCCTGCGCGGACCACTTCGTACCCACCACGGGTCGCGCGGCCGGCCTCTCGACGATCACGGACGTCGACCGCCGCAAGAAGGTGGAGGCGCTCCACGAGAACTCCAAGGCGCACGGCATTCGTTTGTTCGGGATGAACGACCCCGACCAGGGCATCGTCCACGTGGTCGGACCCGAGCAGGGCCTCACGCTCCCGGGGATGACCGTCGTCTGCGGCGACTCACACACGTCGACCCACGGCGCGTTCGGGGCCATCGCGTTCGGTATCGGCGCGTCGGAGGTCGGGCACGTGCTCGCCACGCAAACGCTGTGGCAACGCCGCCCCAACACCATGCGCATCACGATCGACGGCGACCTCCCGTTCGGTGTCGGTGGCAAGGATGTCGTGCTCGCCTTGATTCGCCACATCGGCGCGACGGGAGGCGTGGGTCACGCGATCGAGTTCGCGGGTAGCACTATCCGATCGCTCTCGATGGAGGCGCGGATGACGATCTGCAACATGACCATCGAAGGCGGCGGCCGAATGGGGATGGTCGCGCCCGACGACAAGACGTTCGAGTACGTGCGCGGTCGTCCGTACGCGCCCGGGCCGGACCAGTGGGACGCAGCGGTCGCCCAGTGGCGGAAGCTCTACTCCGACGAAGGCGCGAAGTTCGATCGCGAGGTCGCGCTCGATGCAAGCTCACTTGCACCGTCGGTGACTTGGGGGACGAGCCCCGAGGACACGGTCGGCATCGACGAGAAGGTGCCGGACCCGGCGAGCTCCGACGACCCGAGCGTCCGCGCGCGAATGCAGCGCGCCCTCGACTACATGGGTCTCGAGCCGGGGACGGCGCTGACCGATGTGAAGGTCGACCGCGTCTTCATAGGGAGCTGCACGAACGGTCGTATCGAAGACCTGCGCGCTGCCGCTTCGATCGTGAAGGGCAAGAAGGCTCGGATCCCCGCGATGATCGTCCCGGGCTCCGAGCTCGTGCGCGTCGCCGCGGAAGCGGAGGGTATCGACCGCGTCTTCGTGGAGGCGGGTTTCGAGTGGCGCGACTCCGGATGTTCGATGTGTCTCGGCCTCAACGGCGACACGATCTCCGCGGGCGAGCGTTGCGCTTCCACCTCGAACCGCAACTTCGAGGGGCGACAGGGCAAGGGAGGCCGCACGCATCTCGTCAGCCCGATCATGGCCGCGGCCGCCGCGGTCACCGGGCGCCTGACGGACGTCCGCGGCATGGAGAGGAGCTGAGACCATGGAGAAGTTCGAAGTCCTCGAGGCCGTCGCCGCGCCGCTCGGGTTCCGCGACGTCGACACCGACCGCATCATTCCCGCGCGTTTCCTGAGCAAGCCGCGCTCGTTCGGGCTCGGTAAGTTTGCGTTCCACGACATGCGCTACGACGACGCCGGGAACGAACGCCCCGAGTTCCCGCTCAACCAAGCGCCGTTCCGTGAAGCGCGCATCATCGTGGCGGACACGAACTTCGGGTGCGGGTCGTCGCGCGAGAGTGCGGTGTGGGCGCTCGCGGACACGACGAGCGCACCCGTCCACGTCGGCTTCCGTTGTGTGATCGCGCCGAGCTTCGGCGACATCTTCTACAACAACTGCTCGAAGAACGGCGTGCTCGCCGTGCGCCTCGCGAAGGAGGTCTGCGACGGGTTGCGGGCCCAGCTCGAAGCCTCCCCGGGCGCGACCGTGCACGTGGACCTGCCGAACCAAACCGTGACGGCGCCGGACGGCGCGAAGCACACCTTCGAGATCGATGACTTCCGAAAGCACTGCCTGGTGAACGGGCTCGACGACGTCGCGCTCACGCTGCAGTACGCAGACGAGATCGCCGACTACGAGGCAAACGCGAAGAAGGCGCGCCCGTGGGCCTTGGATCGCGAGGAGGCGGCGCGATGAAACTCGGACCCGAGCGATGGATCGTTCCGATCGACGAGCGACCCGCGCGCCCGATCATCACCGTGATCGGCGGCGACGGCGTGGGGCCAGAGGTCACCGCGTCCGCGCTCGCGTGTGTCCGTGCGACCGGCCTGGACTGTGAAGTTCGCGAGCCGCTCCACGGGGAGCGTGGTGAGCAAGAGATCGGCGACGCGTTCCCCGAACGAGTGAAGACCGACATCGTCGAATCCGACGCGGTGTTGTTCGGCGCCGTGCAGGCGAAGTCGCGCGAGATCCTGCGCTTCATCCGCTATCACTGCCAGTGCTACGCGAACCTCCGCCCGTCCGCGAGTCTGCCCGGGATCGACAGCATCACGGGGGAGGGGCGCACGGATCTCGTCATCGTTCGCGAGCTCACGGAAGGTATGTACCCGGGCCGCGAGGGTTCGCTTGCGGAGCTCCGCGAGCGTTACCCGGACTCTAAGGACGCGCTCGGCCGCCCGCTGCCGGAGGACGACGGCGTCTACGCGATCCGCATCTGTACGGCGAGCGCGGCGACGCGCATCGCGCGCTACGCCGCGCGCCTCGCGAAACACCGCCAAACGCTCGGCATCGGCCGCGGTCACGTGACGATCGTCCACAAGCGAAACGTGCTCAAGACGGTGGGTGGGTTCTTCGCGGACAAGTGCATCCCGGAGATCGAAGCGCAGGGCCTGACCTATGATGAGTTGTTCGTCGACGAGGCTGCGCGGCGCATGGTCGCGTGCCCCTACAGCTTCGACGTCGTCGTCACGATGAACATGTTCGGCGACATCCTCTCCGACGTTGCGTCGGAGGTCATGGGTGGGATGCCGCTCGTGCCGAGCGCGGGCGTCGGCGAGAAGGTCGTCTACTTCGAACCTTGTCACGGCAGCGCGCCGGATATCGTGGGTCAGGGCATCGCGAACCCGGCGGCGGCGATCCTCTCGGCTTCGATGATGTTGGGTTACCTCGGCTACTCGGCGGAGGCCTCGCGCCTGATCGATGCGCTCCTCGGGGCGCTCCAGGAGGTGAAGCCTCGCGACATGGGTGGCGACGCAAAGACCGTCGAGATCACCAACGCCGTCGTCGGACGGTTGGAGGCAGGCCGATGAAGATCCCCATGCGACCGTCCGATTCCTCCGCGAACGTACTCACTCGTGCGTTCTCGAAGCCGATCGCGAGCGACGTGATCATCTACGACAACACGCTCCGCGAAGGCGAGCAGCCGCCGGGTGTCGTCTTCAACTCGGATGAGAAGTTCGAGCTCGCGACGATGATGTCCGAGATGGGTATCCCGTGGACGAACGCTGGGTTCCCCGCGGCTTCACCGCATGAGTTCAGCAGCGTGAACCGGCTCGCGAAGGCCGGGCTCGACATCAAGCTCGCTGGCCTGTGTCGCATGCTCGACGCCGACATCGAGAAGACGGTGGAGTCCGGCGTGGACCTCGTCGCGCTGTTCCTCGGCTGCTCGGACACGCACCTCTTCGAGAAGACGCGTTGGACCGAGGAGCAAGCGGTCGAGCGAATTCAAGCGGGCGTGCGGAAGGCCAAGGAGCAGGGCGCCCTCGTTTCGCTCGGGCTCGAGGACAGCTCCCGAGCGCCGCTCGGTCGAATCATCAAGCTGTTCCAGGCGGGGGTCGATGCGGGCGTCGACTACCTCGTATTCGCCGACACCGTCGGCATACTCACGCCCACCGCGACGACGAAGATCGTGGAGATCTTCACCGCGCTCTTCGACGTTCCGATCGGCACACACTTCCACAACGACCTCGGCCTCGCGCTCGCGAACACGCTGGCGGCGCTGGAGTCGGGAGCGAAGATGGCGCAGGTCACCGTCAACGGCGTTGGCGAGCGCACCGGGAACGCGTGCCTCGAGGAGCTGGTGGTTGCGCTGCACGTCAAGTACGGGCTCGACACCGGTATCGATCTCTCGAAGCTGCATGACCTGTGCAACGCCGTACATCGCGCTTCGGGGACCGAGCCGCCGGCGCACAAACCCGTCGGGGGCAAGCTGTGTTTCACCCACGAGTCGGGCATTCACATCTCCGGGCTCCTCAAGAACCCGGAGTGTTATCAGCCGTACCCGCCGCCGATGATCGGGCGGCACCATGAGTTGGTGTTCGGCAAACACTCGGGCGGAAGCTCGGTGGACTTCGCGGCCAAGGAGGTCGGTCTGGAGCTGTCTCCGTCGGCGCGCAACGACGTCCTGGCGCGAATCAAGACGGAGTCCGAAGCGAAGCAAGGCCTGCTGACCGATGAGATGGTCGTCGCCTGGATTCGCGAGGCGGCCGGCCAATAGGAAGATTGATCATGCAGGCGGAGCTACTCGAGACCACGATTCGTGACGGCAGCTACGAGGTCGACTTCCAATTCACCAAGGCCGACCTCGCGCTGCTCGTCGGTCTGCTCGACCGGGCCGGTCTCAAGTACATCGAGATCGGACACGGCTGGGGCATTCGCGGACAGCAGTGGCCGGGGAGCGTCCCCGCCGCCGAGACCGACGGTGACTACATGCGCGCGGCACGCCGCGCGGCGCCGAACGCCAAGATCGGATCCCTCGTCGCTGCGAACGTCTTCGAAGAGCCAGTGTTGAGAGAGATCTTCGAGGAGGCGATCGACAATGGCCTCGACTTCATCCGAATGGCCTGCACGCCGAAGAGCATCCCCGACCGCGAAGCGACGATGAAGTCGATCGAGTACGCGGCGAAGCGTGGGTTGCTCGTCAGCGTGAACTTCATGCGGAGCTACCTGCGAACCCCCGAGCAGATGGCGGACAAGTGCCGCGCTGCGGCGGAGGCCGGAGCGTCGTGGGTCTACCTCGTCGACTCCGCAGGGTGTTGGACGCCCGACGAAGTGAAACGATACGTCGCGGCCGCCGTCGCGAAGACGGATGCGCGCGTAGGCTTCCACGGGCACAACAACCTCGGCCTCGCGACAGCGAACAGCATCGCGGCTATCCAGGAGGGGGCGACGCTCGTCGACGCCTCGCTGCAGGGCCTCGGGCGGGCCACCGGCAACGCCGAGACCGAGCGCCTGCTCGCGCTCATGCAGGGGCGCCTTGGTCTCGAACCTCAGATCGACCGGCGCGCGGTGAACGCGATCGGACGCGACATCGTTCGTCCGTGGATCGGCCGAGGCTTCGATCCCACGTTCGTCGAGACGGGCCTCGCGCGGGTGCACTCCGGAACTCTCCGGCAGCTCAACGCGGTTTCGGCCGACGCCGAGCTGCACGTCGACACCCTCATCCCCGAGGTCGCGCGCATCGCCGAACCGATGGGCGGTCTCGAAGGACTGCGCATCCCGGAGGAGGCGGTGGAGGAGGCGCTCGGTAACGTGAAGAACCGTCCGCCTGCGCAGGGGCTCGATCGGGTGGTCGACAACTTTGCCGCGGAGGCGTCGTCGAACGTTGCCATCGATCCCACGACGGTGCCGCGTCAGGCGCGGGCGATGGTCGCGAAGTACCACGCGGTGCCGCACGTCATCGTGGTTCCGCAGGATGCGTGGCCGGCGAGGACGCCGACGTGGCTCCACTCCGGTGGCGCCGCTTATGCGATCGTCGCGGCGGACGGCGTCGCGAAGATCACCTTCGACGATCGCGGATACGCGTTCGACCACGTCTTCGTCGCACCCGGCGTACGAGTGGAGATCGCCGGGCGCGAAGGCGTCGAGCTTCGGCCGATCGATTGGGGCGACGTCGTGGTCTCGGCGCTCGTCGCGGCGGCCGGTCCCGGACCGGGTGGGTTCGCGTCTGCGAGGGCCGGGCTCCAGCGGCGCCTCCACGACGGCTTCTCTTCGGATGCGGTGGCGGGGACGTTCGTCCTCGATGACCCCGACGCGCAGGTGCCGGACGATGTCTCTCGCGTGGTCATCGGCCCGGCGGTCGCGCGCTACGAGCTCGTCGATGAGTTGATTGACCGTGGCGTGGAGGTCGTGGTGCCCGACTACGCCGCCGCGCTGCACGCGGTCGTACGCTCCGTGCCGCAGAAACTCGTGAAGCGCGTCGACTGGCGTCGTGGCGCCCAGGTCACGCGGGGTGGTTGGATCGTGGATCGCACCGACGGGACCGTGGATGGCCCGCTCTTCGAGCGCGACGACGTGCGCGCCGAGGAAGCGCCGAACCTATACGCTTCCTGGCTCCGCGCCTGGCACAGATAGAGATCACGGAAGAGAACTCATGAAATTCCTAGGAATCGATCACATCGAAATCATCGTGCGCGATCTGGAGCAGCAGATCGCTTGGTACCAGATGCTCGGGTTCGAGCTGGTTCGCCGGACGAGTCACCACGGCGCATCGGCGGAGCTGAAGTTCCCCGGCGACGGCGACCAGCCCATCATCGAGCTGCACCAGGTCGCGGGCGAAGAGAACGTCGGTGTGAATCACATCGCCTACCGGGTCGACGACGCCGACGCTTTCGCCGAGCACGCGGAGGCCAACGGACTGAAGCTGGAGGCGGGGCCGACCTTCTACGAGCCCACGGGCCGTACGCTCGCCAACTTCCGGGATCCGGACGGCTGGCGGATGCAGGTCGTCTCCAGGAAACCTAAGTCGTAGCCGGCGTCGCCCAGAACAACCCGCTTTCGCGGCGGACGACGGGGACCACGGTGTAGATGTCGTGGCTCAGCGCGATCTCGGCGTCGGCTTCGAAGTTGGCGTTGCCGCGGACTCGGCGGTCGTAGCGTTCGGAGGCGCGAACGGCGCGGACGACCTCCTCGGGATCGTGTTCGCCGTCGGCGAGGAGCGTCCGGATGGCTTCGGCGCAGAGGTCGTCCTCGATGTGGCTCGCATTGCGCGAGAAGCTCCCTGCGGGCACCACGAATACCCGTCTGGGCGCGAGCGAGCGAAGGTGATGGACCAGCGCGGAGAGGCTCAGGAAGGACCCGAGCAGGATCGTGTTCACGCGATCTGCGACGGCGTCGACGGTTCGAGTGCCGTTGGTCGTGACGAGGACGGGCGTACGGCCCGCGAGCTCCAGCTGCTTGGCCACCGAGGGGCTGTTGTCGACGCGGTCCATCGGCACGTCGAGCTGTGAGATCTCGCTGAACACCAGGGGGCGCGGGACGGCTTCACCGTGTGCGAGCACTTCGGCCGGGGTCGCTGCGATCGCCATCGTGTCCGTCTGCTCCGCGAGCAGCGTCGTCGCGGTGCTCGTAGCGCGGAAGATGTCGATCACGACCGCGACGTCGGCTTCACCGTCGAGGTCGCGGGGGCGGACGATCTCGACGTGCATCGTCAGACCGGCTTGTCGAGGAACGTGTGTTCCTTCAGGCCGCGGCGGAAACACTCCACCGTCATGAGGTCCTTCGGCAGGATGTTCCCGAGGTTCACGTTTGCGCCGACGCGTTTGATGAAGAAGACCTGCTGGGGGCGTTCGAGTGATTCGAAGACCATGTCCTCGACGGGCAACGCTTCGAGGAGGCGGTCGACCAGATCCGTGCGGATGGGTTTGCCGACCGGACCCACTTCACGGCCTTCGATGACGACCTTCTTTGCACCAGCGGCGAGGTCTTCCTTCGCCGCTGCGACGAAGTCGAGGTCGTGCGCCGAGAGTTTGCCTCCCAGCTCCGAGAAGACGTTCACCCGCGCGGCGAACTTGGAGATGAGCGCGAGCCGCTCCTGACGTGGGAGCTTGATGACCCCGTCGGAGATCTCGACGTGAATCTTCAACTCCTGCACGAGCACGAGGAGGTCCTCGACCTTGCCGTTGGCGTACGCGTACTCGAAGAGGGTGCCACCGATCTTGGGTTCGATTCCGTGTCGTCGGTACGCGGCGATCTTGGCTTCCAAGCCACCCGAGATGAGTAGGCTTCCCCACGCGATCTTCGCGTAGTCACAGTGCGCGCCGCAGACGGTACCGATGTCGTCGATGGCATTCGGGCCGAGGCCCTTGTCGAGGAGGATCGTGATCCCGTGCCCTCGCGGCTTCTCGGTTCGGCTCGAGGGCCCCAGCAGCTTCGTGACCATGTCCATCATGGTGAGCTCAGGGGCGCAGTCGCTCCGGGAGCAACGCGTACGCGGCCTCGCGCAGCGTGCCGCCGTGCTGCTTGGCGTGGTGAACCGTTCGCTCCGTGGCGGCCGCAACCCGGGATTCGATCTGCTCGAGGATGTAGTCCGCGTCGCACTTCCAACCGAGCTGGATGACGCCGCTGACGATCCCGATGCCGCCACCATTGACGATGAAGTCGGGCACGGACGGGATGCCGCGCTCCGCGAGGACGGCCGCTCCGGCGTCGGTTACGGCGAGGTTTCCGCCCTCGACCACCATCTTCGCGCGGACACGGCGGGCGCGCTCCTCGGTGAGCGCGCCGGAGAGCGCGGCGAGGATCAACACGTCGCACTCCACGTCGAAGATGGCGTCCGGAGCTCCGGCGCGCTGTGCTTCGGGGACCTTCGCCGGGTCGATCTCTCGGTTGTCGCCCTTGGCTGCGAGCAGCGTGTCGAAATCCAGGCCGTCGGCCTTTTTGTATGCGCCGCCCGCGTCTGCGACCCCGACGATGCGGTGACCGCGTTGATCGAGGAAGTAGACCGCGCCGCTCCCCACCGATCCGAACCCCTGAATCGCGACGCGCAGTGGACCGCCCAGCTCGAGGAGCTTCGCGGCGCACTCCGTGGCGCCGACGACGCCGATCGCCGTGCGTGCTTCGGTCATCGTCACCGGACCGACCTGCAAGCGAAGCGCTCGGTTGTAGTTGTCCACGCCCGCGTACCCGTGCTCCGACCGTTCGGCGAGCGCCATGTGACGTGACTTCATCCCCGCTCGGTCCGCGACGCTGTCGCAGAGATCGGGGGGCGTGTTCATGTCCGGGCCCCATCCGTACATCTGTTGGCAGATCGGTCCGATGTGCCGCATGAATTTCGTGAGTACGTCGGGGAGCTCGGGCGCCGCCGGGTCGTAGCGTACGGCCGACTTCGCGCCGCCCAGCGGCAAACCCATCACGTGGTTCTTCAGCGACATGGCGCGCGCCAATCCGCGCACCTCGTCGAAGTCGACGGTCTTCGTGACGCGAAGACCGCCACCCGATACGCCATTCACCAGGCTGTCGATGACGAGGTAGCCTTCCCAACCTTCGTCGGGATCGACATATCGAATCTGCAGGATGGGGGATTTATCGGTCATGGGGTCGTCGTGAGCGTGGGCAACAACGCGCCGTTCGCGGTGATGCTCACGATGGCTTCCGAGCTCACGCGCGTCATTCCGCCCGCGAACCGGCCGCCGAAGAAGAACGGGTTCCAGTTCGCCCACAACGGGCGCTCCTGGATACCGTCCGAAGTCATGATGGGGACCGTCAGCTTCGGCGGTCGGTGATAGCGCTGCGCGACCCACAACGAGCGATGGGCGATATCGAGCGCTTCGGCCCACGCTTCGTCGGACTGCTCCACGCCGAGGAGGACTTCGTGGCCGCCATGGCCGAGTGCACCCTTGAGGACCCAGTCTTCGCGTTGACGGAACCGATTGACGTTGTCGGGCGTGACGCGGACCGTCGGAAGCACGATCTGGCGTCCAACCGCAGAACGTCCGCGCTCGTCGCTCAGGAGCGTGAGGAGGCACTTGTTGCCGAGCAGGTACGAGCGAAGTGGATTCGCCATACATATGAGCCCGCGTCGGTACGCCTCGACGAGCGTAGCGATTTCGTTCGGACGTTGCAGGAACTCAGGGAACAGCACACGGCGCTGAACGATGTCGATCTCGCGCCCGTTGCAAGTCAGCTTGCGGTTGACGATCTTCAGGTCCCGCGGGTCACAAACGAACGAAGGTGATCCCAGCTTCGTAAACTCATTGGCGGTCGCAACGAGCTCGTCGGCGGTCTTCTGGCCGCGCCAATCGACGATCGCGATCGTCGGCGAGGCCTTGTTGCCGCCCCACTGTTGGTAACACTCGATGAGAGCGTCGTGCAGCACCGTGGTGCGGCGATGTGGCATCGGGTCGACGTCCTCGAGCCCCTGCAGCGGGAAGAGCGAGCGGATGATGTCCTCGAGGTAGTCCGTGAACGTCATCATCGCCGGGCTGTCGACGTTGATCTCGTAGACGTAGGAGCGGTCGCCGTCCCACACCATGTCGAGTCGCGAGACGATGGCGAGTTTGTCGTAACCTGGATCGATTTCGATCAGAGCGCGCGCGGCATCGGGGAGTCCGAGGGTGTCGTACAGGTCCGGTGATTCGAGGAAGTCTGCGCCAATGGCTTCCAGATCCACGAACAACTGGGTGAGTTGTCGTACCCACTCTTGGTGAACCTCTCGGTCGACGAAGTGCGGAACGATTGAAGCTGGGAGGAGCTCGTCGCGAAACAGCACGCGTCGTTGACGTTGTTGCTCCTGTAGCGCGCGGAACGACGCGACGACGTGTCCCGGCTCACGGTCCAGTCGCGCGCGAAGTCTGGCCACGGCCGAGGGGCGTTCGGCCATGACGGGGAGCGACGCACTCATCAGTTCATACATCGGTGGGGCCGCGGCGACTTTGATGTAGCCTGATATTTGGCGCAATGTACGGAGTTTCGGCCCGCCCGCGATGGGTGTGACCGATCCACTTTCGAACGCCGACCCTGTAGTCGCTGGTCTACACCCGCGCTGATCACTGACCGTGTAGACCGAAGCGTGGATCGAGCGCGGCCTGCACCTGACCCGTGTCCTGGTCGCGATGAATCGCCGCGCCGATCCCGATTCGCGAGACAAAAGTGCGCGGGTCGTCGTCGAGAAAAAGTGTATCCCGGATGCTCTGCGCGACGGCGTTCTCCAAGCGGAGCTCCGCCTTGGAGTGTTGGTGGTGCACGCGGGGCTCGGCCAAGGCGGCCGCGACCGAGCGGCCGTCGAGGACCACGCCCAGAAGCGTCTGAACCACCATCGTGGGGATGGTCGGCCCGCCAGAGCCGCCGATGACGAGCTCTGGTACACCGTCACCCTCGACGATCGTCGGCGCCATCGAACCGACCGGACGGCGCCCCCCCGTGAGCATGTTTCGATCGCCGTCCAGGATGCCGTACCAGTTGGGCGTCCCACGTCCGACGCCAAAGTCATCCAGCGTGTTGTTGAGCAGGTAACCGGCGCCGTTCACCACCAGCTTCGAACCAAACAGTGTGTTGAGGCTGTAGGTGTTCGATACTGCGTTTCCTGCAGAGTCGAGCACGCTGAAGTGGGTCGTGTTCTTGTTCTGCGACCTAAGGTAGGCGGCTTCGTTCTCGAGCAGCCGTTTGTCCTGGCGGAGTTTTGTCTCCCACTCTTCGAGCTGCGAGCGGGTGATCGGACACTCGAGGAGGGTCTCGATCTCCAGCTGCTGCTCTTCGGTGAGGAAGTCGGGATCGACGGCGTAGGTTTGCCGCATCCAGAACGCGACGCGGAACGCACGGATCAACAGTTGGTAGCGCTCGAGGGAACGTGGGGGGAGCGAAGCGTAGCCGAGGCCGTCGAGGATACGCAGGGTCAGGTGCACGACGAGGCCGCCGCCGGAAGGGAAGGGCGCCGTCCATATGCGGCGCCCGAACGCCTCACACGTGAACGGGACGCGCCACTTCGCCTCGAACTCGACGAGGTCGTCCAGGGTCATCGGTCCGCCGCCGCGACGGATCTCGTCGAGGAGGAGCGCGGCGAGTCGACCGCGGTAGAAGTCGCGTGGTCCGTGTTCTGCGAGGCGGCGGAACGTCTGCGCGAGGTCCGGCTGAAGGAAGCGCGTCGCCGGAAGTATCGATCGGCCGAAGACCTTACGTGTGGATTCGAAGCGCGAGAGCGTCTCGCGGTATGCGTTGAGATAGGCGGCCTGGCGCGACGTGATGATGACGCCGTTTTCGGCGAGGTCGACGATCTGCCCGACGATGCGATCCCACGACATCGTCCCGTGGGTTTCGAGCGCCTTTGCAAACCCGGCGATCGTTCCGGGCACGGCGGCGGACTTTGCGCCGAGCACCATCGCTTCGCCGCGACGTCCATCGACGAGGTAGTCCTGCGGGTTGATGTTCTTCGGTGCGACCTCGCGGTAGTCGAGGAAACTCACCGGCTCCTTGTGGGGCGCGATGAGCATGAAGCCACCGCCGCCGATGTTGCCGGCCTGGGGATACGTGACGGCGAGCGCGAGGCCGGTCGCGACGGCCGCGTCGACGGCGTTGCCGCCCTCCTCGAGCACCCGCATCCCGTGTGCCGAGGCTACGGGGCAGTACGAGACGACGTACCCCGGTTGTCTCCCGAACACGGGCTGCATGCCGTCCGAAACCTACCACCTGCTTGAACCTCTGCCGACTTTGTAGACTCGACATCCTGGTCAAAGCGTATCCTGGTGTGTCGGCCGAGAATCGACGCCCGCGGGCGTTCGCTTGCGGGGGCGGGTTTGGTTATCCTCCCGGGTCAGAGGTTATGCCCAACGACGAGCATCGGGATCGGCTCGACAACGGCGTCGACGACTGGAACTCGTGGAGGCAGGCGGAAGACTCCGTTCTCATCGATCTCGCCGGGGTCGAGCTGAAAACGCGCCGACTCAGCCGCTACAACCTCAGCGCCGCCGACCTCACCGAGGCGGTCCTCGACGGCAGCACCATGTACGGCACCAACCTCCGTCAGGCGCGGATGGAGAAGGCGCGCCTGTATGCGGTGCATGCGTGCGGAGCGGATCTGCAGGGGGCCTCGCTGCGCGGCGCGTTCCTCCGGGGGATCGACCTGAGGGACGCCAATCTGTGCGGCTGCGACCTACGCGACGCCGACCTCTGCGACGCCAACCTCGAGGGGGCCAACCTGCGAGGCGCACGGCTGTACGGTGCGGCGGTTCGTGGCGCGAACCTCGGTCAAGCCGACTTGCGCAACCTCGACGTCGACCCGGCGACGCTCCGCGGTGCGACGACCGACGGGGCGCGGATGACGAGCGACCTCCCGTTCATCGACGACGAGGACGACATCGAGGAAGACAACCCGTTCGTCCCGATTCGTCGTGCGAAGAAGCGCTTCGATTCGGTCGCCTCGCGGCCCGCGACGCCGGTGCTGGACGCGGCGCTCACTCGTTTGCGTCGAGCGCTCGTCGACACGGGTGAGCTGTCGGAGGACGAGCTGGCGCAGGCGGTGGCCTGGAACAAGCGCTACACGCAGTACCAGCTCAAGAACCCGAAGTGCGGGTGGCCGGTCGTCACCCTCGTCGCGTTCATCGAGCTCCTCAAACCGCACCTCATGTTTCGGGCGTGGGCGGCGTATCACAACCGCCCGTTCACGAGCATCTCGCAGCTCTGCACCGAGGTCGCGCCGGTCTTCGGGGATGGGTTCTTCGATGGCCTGCCGGTGGGTGACGTCCAACAGGGGCTGTCGTTCGGGCAGACCTTGCGCGCTATGAATGCAGTGAGCGCGGAAGACCTCGAGCGGGTGCGAGCCATGCGCTCGCAGATCGCGTCGCAGGTTCACGTGCGCATGTTTCTCGGGACGTTGCTCGTGCGCGAATCGCTGATCTCGCTGGGGGTCTACTACCAAGCGCTCGCGCTGTACTGCGGTGTCGAGTTCACCGGCGTCGATGACGAGACCGTCGCGCGGATCGCGGAGGCCGGGGAGTTCACGGATCTGCACACCGTGACGATCGACGCCGGTCGTCCGCCCTTCGACGACGACTGAGGGAGACCGTCATGCCATCACTCTTCGTCGGTCGACGTGCGCTGGTCGCGTTCGTCGTGTTGCTCGCGTCGTGTTCGTCGATGCGAGGGCCGTTCGTGGATCTGTTTCGCGACAAGGAGGAGCCGGCGTGGATCGAGATCACGCCCCCGGAGGCCTCGGCGCCTTCGAGCGAGACGACGACCACCCCGAAGCCTTCACTCCTCGCCGCGCGACTCGGAGATCGTTCCTATCGCGCCGTCGCGTTCGCGCACGGGCTCGCCGCGACCGCGGAAGGACACCTCGCCTCCGCACACGCCGACGGGTTCGTGCGGGTGTGGGGGAGCGACGGGGGACGCGTCGTCGAGGTCCTCGCCCACGAGGGCGGGGCGCGCGATGTCGTCGTCGCAGACGGCCGCCTGCACTCCGTCGGCTGGGACGGCCGCTGGCTCGCCTGGAACGGCGCCAGCTACGAAGTACGGACGACCGCGTCGACGCCGCTGCTGGCGATCGCCGCGGTCGGTGAGCGCGTCGCGGTCGGTGGTCTGTCCGGGTCGGTGACGCTGTTCGAAGGCAACACATCGCGCCGCCTCGCGGGACACGACGAGCGCGTCGAGGACCTCGCGCTCTCGCCCGACGGTCGCCGCCTCGCCTCCGCGAGCTGGGACAAGACGGTGCGCGTCTACGAGACGTCGACCCCCGACGCGGCGCCGCGGGTGCTCCGTCATTCGGACGCGCTCTTCGCCGTCGCGTTCTCGCCCGACGGTCGTACGATCGCGACGGGCGGGCGCGGGTCTCGCGTCACGTTGTGGGATGCCGAGTCGGGCAAGAAGCTCCGTCAGTGGAAGGCGCCGGGCGGCGGAATCACGTCGCTCGTCTTCGACGGCGACGCGTTGGTCGCGACGACGGCCGAGGGGACCTTCGGGACGTGGTCGCTGCAAGGGAAGTTGCGGTGGGCCTCCGAGGTCGGGCTCGAGCTCCGCGCCGTCCTGCGGTTGGACGATCGGTATGCGGTGGGGGGCGCTTCGGGGCGTCTCCGGTTCTTCGACGTGGCCAGCGGTGAAGAACGAGCCGAGGAGCGGCTGCGCGGCGAGGTCACCGCCGTCGCGTTCTCACCCGACGATCGTCGCGTCGTGGTGGGGTCATCCGAAGGAAGCGTCGCGATTCACGTGATGGACGGGGGCTCGCAACTCGTCTTGCAACCGTTTCGGACGCCGGTCCTCGCGGTGGCGTTCGAACCGGGGGGCTTCGCGGCGGTTACGCAGAGCGCCCTGGTGCGCTTCGACGACCGCGGGGAGGAGCGTGGTCGGCACAACCATCCGGCGCAGGTTTCGCGCGCGATCTTCGCGTCCGATGGCGCGACGGTCCTGACCCTCGCCGCGCGTCGAGTCGAGCGGGTCACGGTCGCGTCGGGTGCGCGCGAAGCGCAGGGCGCGGAGGCGGACGCATTGCTTGCGGCCGCCTTCGATCCGGCGGTCCTCGTCGAGCGGCGCGGTGCCGAGGCGGTCGTCGGCGGTGAAACACTGAAGCTGCCGGCGCGCGTCGTCGCCGCGGCGATCACGGCAGACGGTGCGCGCGTCGCGGCGGTGTCCGTCGCGAAGGGGGATGCCTTCGACGTGGCGTTCGGCGCACCGGATGCGCTCCAGCTCGTGCGGGTGCCGGCTACCGATCTGCGCGTCGCGGCGTTCGACCGGACCGGCGCGCGGCTCGCGATCGCGGGGCCGTATCGGTTCGTCCGTCCTCAGGTGTTGTCAGAGGGCCGGTGGGAGCTCGGGCCGGCGCCGGCCTTGGATACACTCGCGCCGAAGGTGATCGACTTTTCGTCGGGCCGAGCGATCCTGCTGCGCGGACACGACGGGGGCGTCCGCGCTGTCGCATTCGGAAACACGACTTCGCTGCTCGCGACGGGCGGGTGCGACGGGACGGTCGGCGTCTGGCGAATCGACGCCGCATTCTGAGCGTAGCGCGTGGGTGACCGTCGCCTGTTGGGCGACGGTGTGGGTCGGACCAACCTTTGCGAATCGCAACCGAATGAGCGAGCTTTGAACGTGATGACGTTCAAAGTGATCGCGATCGGTGCGCTGGCTCTCTTGCTGGTGGACGCGGAGGCCGAAGCCTGCGGCCTCAAGCTCTCCGTCAAGGCGACGCAGGTCAACAAACCCATTCCGCCGTCCAAGAACCCGAGCCGGATCCTCCTCGTCGGTGACTCGTCGAAGAAGATGGAGAAGATCCTCGGCCGCGCCGGTCACAAGGTCGACACGGTCGACTCGCTGTCCGGCGCGAAGAACAGCGGCTACGGCGTCGTGATGGTCGATGAGCCTTCGAAGGTTCGCGAAGCGGAGACGATCTTCACGAACTCGAAGGTCGTGTCGGTGCGAAGCCGGCCGCGCGCGAGCCTCGCTTCGGTCGAGCAGGCGCTCGCCGGGGATCGGCCGGTCCTCGCGGCAGCACCCTCGCGTGTCGCCGTGGCCGCCGGCCCGACGGAAGGCGACGGCGATCGCACGCTCGTGGCCGCCGGTCGCGGTGCGCCCGAGGCGGCGCGCGCGGTCGAGCCCGTGAAGGAAGCGCCGGAGCCGGAGCCGGAGCCCGCGCCCGTCGTAGCGCGCGCCGAGCCGGAGCCCGAGCCCGAGCCCGCGCCCGAGCCGGTGAAGAAGGTCGCGCCGGCCCCCGCGCCCAAGAAGAGCGAGCCGGTGAAGGTCGCCCGCGCGACGGCGCCGAAGCCGAAGGCCAAGGAGGTCACGCTGGCGGTCCGCACGCTCGACGTCCCGAAGTCCGGCGGCGAGCGCCCCGCGCGTGCGTTCGTCAACTTCGGTTTCAACTCGAACTCCGTCGGTCGCTCCGGTCGCAAGGCGCTGAGTGAGATCGCGTCGTACCTCGAAGATCACCCCAGCGCTTCGGTCGTCCTCACCGGTCACACCGACAGCTCGGGCCCGGCCGACTACAACCTCACGCTCGGTCAGCGCCGCGCCGAGGCGGCGCAGTCGGTGCTCGCGAAGATCGGCGTATCCGCCAACCGCATCGAGACCCGCAGCGACGGCGAGAACAACCCGGTCTTCTCGCCGAAGTGGAGCAAGAAAAACCGCTGCGTGACCGTCGAGGTGATCGAGTAGACCGCAGCACCGGTTCGCATGGACCGCCGCGACTTCCTGCGCGTCGCCGGCCTGGCGAGCGCATCCTTCGTCACCGAGAGCTGGCCGTCCCGGGCCTACGCCACGCGCCGCGAAGCGCCTCGGTACGTCGTGCTCGTCCTCCTCAGCGGCGGCCACGACGCCGTGTACACCACCGATCCGAAGACCAAGAGCGAGCTCGCACCGGGGCTCGACTTCACGTCGGCGGAGTCGATCGTCGAGAAGGGCGGCCTACGGATCGGTCCGCACCTCGCGGGGATCGCGGACTATGCGTCGCGGATCAGCTTCCTCAACGGCGTGCAGGTCGCCACCGCCAACCACGACACGGGCATCACGCAGTACGCGCGTCTGAAGACGAACGCTTCGCCGCGGATGCCGTCGATCCTCGACCTCATCGGAGCGGACCGCGATGGGCAGCCGGTCCCGGCCGTGTACCTCGGGACGTCGCATCGCTCGCTCTACACGCCGAGCTTCTTCGGCGGGACGGATCAGATCTACTTCGCGGGGAACGATCTCCTCGAGGTCGGCGACACCACCACGCCCGAGGAGCAGCGCGTGATGGCGAAGGCGCTCGCCGAGCACGCGCGCAGTGAGAAGGCGCGCGGTCTCTCGTCCTCGGCGAAGGGGACGGTGCGGCACCTGGCGGAGGCGGGCGCGTGGTTCCAACGGCTCAGCGAGACTCCCGCGTTCAAGAAGACTCGCCACTCCGATGACTACGCGACGCAGGCGCTCGGCGAGGACCTCGACCGAACCGCCTGGTTGATCGAACACGACCTCACGCCGTGTGTCTTCGTCGAGGCCGCACCGCTGTCTTGGGACACCCACGTCAACAACACCCCTCGCCAAGCGCACATCACGCAGCTGTTCGTTCGCCACTTCACGCGCCTCCTCGACACCCTCCGCGCGAAGAAGAACCGACACGGGCCACTCCTCGACAACACGCTGTTCCTCGTCGGTTCGGATCTGGGGCGCTTCCCGCAGCTCAACGACATGCTCGGCAAGGACCACCTCCCGCAGACCTCGTTCCTCACGATCGGGCGCGGCGTGGGCGGCGGGCGTGTGTTCGGTGCGACGGGCCAACAGATGGAGGGCCTCCCGATCTCGCTCTCCACCGGACGCCACCCGAAGAAGGGCGGCACGGTCCCGGTGCTCGATGACATCGGCGCGAGCCTCCTCCACCTCGCCGGCCTGGAGCCGGAGCGTTTCGGCTACAACGGTCGACGGTTGAGTTTCCTCTTCGACACATGAGGACACGATCGATATCGGCGCTGCTCGCGCTGACCGTCCTCGGCGGTTGTGAAGGGTGTGAGGAGGCACCGCCGCCGGCCGTCGTCGAGCGCCCGCCCGACCCGCGCGTGCAGCGTTTGTTCTGGATGACCACCGGCTCCACCGCCGACGAGGACGTCGCGCGGTGGTCCGAGAAGATCGCCAACGGCGCCGACATCACGACGCTCGCCGATCAGCTCTCGCGCGACCCAAGGTTCGGATCGAAGGTGCTCCCGCGCCTGTTGTTTGCGCCGTACCTCGAGCCCGCGAGTTACTTCGCGGTGCCGTTCGGCTTCGTCCTCTCGCAGACCGAGCCCGACCGTGCCGGACGCTCCGTCTACTACCTGCGCGAGCCGTGCGAGGCGAAGGACGCCGAAGCCGTCGCGCCATGGTGGAACCTGTCGCGGAAGATCCGCGTCTGCCCCGATGCCCATCGCCCGGACAAGTGGACGCTGACGCACGAAGAGCAGGACTACCGCGCCGACATCCCCCTCGCGTGTGACAGCAAGATCGGATCGCCGGAGCTGGAGCGCGCTTCGGTCTGCGGTTGTGGCCCGAACCTGATCCGCTGCGCACGCGACTACGCGCAGTACTCCGAGTTGAGAGCCGCGCTGCAGGACGAGGTCGTGAAGACCACGGCGCACGTCTTCGAGCACGACCTCCCGATCGAGACCCTCTTCACCGGTGAAACGACGTTCCGCACGCGCGACGCCGAGCTGTTGGATCGCCGTCGGCGCATCGGCCGTGAACAGCGCGTCGACGCACAGCCGCTCCTCGCCGAGCTCGACCGATGGCCTCGCGCTGGCAAGTGGGCGCCGCGTTCATCGAGCGTCGAAGGGCAGCACGCGGGGCTGCTCACCGCGCCGCAGCTCCTTCACCTCGTCCCGGATCGGCGCCAGCGCCAGCGGATCTTCTACGAGGTGCTGTGGTGCAAGAGCGGGGAGGGCTTCGGCGCGACGACGGAGCGTGTCCTCGAAGTCGTTCACTCCGGCAACCTCGCGTTCGAGCACGACAGCTGGAAACGCCTCGCGTCGATGGAGTTCTGCACGGGGTGTCACGCGCGAATGGACTACGGCTTTCAGTTCTTCCTCGGTTACTCCGACTCACGCGCCTCGCTGCACTACACGGCCACTGCGGCGCGTTCCGGTCGCGGCCCGCTGTATCAGGCGGACATCGACGACAAGCGGGGTGAAGGCCCGCTGACCCCCGCCGGGTTCGCTGAGCTCGCTGTCGCGCAGCCAGAGTTCGATCGCTGTATGGCGACGCGCATCGTCGAACACGTGCTCGCCGACGCCGCGGAGCCGCACCACTTCGAGGAGGTCACGCGGGTCGTCGAACAGACGCACAGCTTTCAGCGTGCGTTGGCCGCGGCGTTGAAGATGTCCTTGGCGTCGAAGCCCGCACCCCCGCCGAGCGAAGACACGACCGAGGTCTCCGCTGCGCTGCGCGTGATGCTGAAGGAGCACTGCATCGAGTGCCACTACGAGGACACCTACCTCGATCCGAGTCGCTCGCTCGGGAAGCCGTTCGACTTCCGACCCGAGCAGCTCCCGCGTGCGCTCCTCCTGCGGATGGCCGACCAGGTCGCGTTCGACAAGATGCCGAAGGCGCCCAACACCATGACCCACGCCGAACGCCGGCGCTTCGTCGAGCTCCTCGTGCAGCACCTCTTCGACGCCGGCGACGCAAGAAGTCAGGCGCGTGACTACTTCCTCGGCGCACGTCGCGGAGACGCGGTGCAGGGGATCGACCAGGCGTTCGGGATCGTCGAAGAGGTCGCGCACCGCGAGGCCGATGTGCGGTGGGGCCCGCTGGAGCGGACGACGTTTGCACCGAGCTGGACGTACACGCCGAGCTTCGCCGCGGTCACGGCGCTGCACGCGCTGCGCGCCTGTCAGGCGGCGAAGAAGAGCGGCGAGGCGCTCGAGGCGTGTGTGCGCGACGCGACGGCGCCGCATCGCTTCATTCGTGGGCCGCTGCGCTGACGCCGGGCGCGCGCCGATCTTCGTCGGGCGTGCTCCAGGTCTGAATCGTCGTTCGGAGCGCGCCGCGATCGATGGGCTTCGACAGGTAGTCGTTCATGCCCACCTCGAGGCATCGCTCGCGGACGCCGTCCTGCACGTTCGCGGTGAGCGCGATGATCGGGACCCGAGCGCAGCGCCCTCCGAGCGCCCGGATCTCGCGCGTCGCCTCGAGGCCGTCCATGCCCGGCATCTGGCAGTCCATGAGGATCAGATCGAAGGTGTGGTGCTGCGCCTCCGCGATGGCTTCGTAGCCGCTCCCGGCGATTCGTGCGCGGCACCCGAGGCGCTCGAGCATCTTCGTGGCGACCTTCTGATTCACCGGGTTGTCCTCGACGAGCAGTACGTCGAGGTCGAAGTGTTCGACGGAGTGCGCCACCTTCCGCGTGGTCTCGGTCGGCGCGTCGGCGGAGGCCATCGGGATGTCGAAGTAGAACGTCGTGCCTCGTCCGATCTCGCTCTTCACCTGGATCTGGCCGCCCATCAGCTCCACGAGGTGACGACAGATCGCGAGGCCCAGCCCCGTGCCGCCGAAGCGGCGCGTGGTCGAGCTCTCGGCCTGCGTGAACTTGTCGAAGATCTTCGCCTGGTGCTCGGCCGAGATCCCGATGCCGCTGTCCTCGACCTCGAAGCGCACACGATCCTCGACCGCGGCGATTCGCACGTAGATGCCGCCGGACTCCGTGAACTTGACCGCGTTGTTCGTGAGGTTCGTGAGGACCTGCCGGAGCCGCACCGGATCACCCACGACGTGTCGCGCGATTGCGTCGTCGATCTGAACCCCCCAGTCGAGCCCCTTCGAGCTCGCCTGCACGCCCATCAACCGACCGACCTGCCGCGTGAGGAGCGGGAGATCGAACGCGATGGATTCCAGCTCCAGGCGTCCGGCTTCGATCTTCGAGAAGTCGAGGACGTCGCTCAGCATCACGAGCATCGCCTTGGAGCTGGCCTCGACCAGCTTGAGTGAGTCGCGCGAGTCCCCCTGCAGGTGGTCGTCGTCGAGCACCAACGACACGAGACCCATGATCGCGTTCATCGGCGTCCGCAGCTCGTGGCTCATCGTCGCCAGGAACTCGCTCTTGCTGTGCGCTGCGGCCTCCGCTGCTCGGCGCGAGGCCTCCAGCTCTTGGGTCCGTTCGAGGACGCGGGCCTCCAGCTCGTCGGCGCGCGCGCGCTCCTGGTCGATCATGACGCGCAACTTGTCTTGCGTTCGTGCCTCCGCCGAGAGGTCGCGGACGGTGTACAGGACGCAGTCGATCGGCCCGTCGCCGTCGCGGAGCGGCACCAGGCCCGTCATGGCCTCCGTGAGCTCGTTCGCGGCGCAAGGTACGTTGCGCTTCTGCGCGTTGACGGACCGCCCCTGTTCGACGGCCACCCGGAACAGGTCATGGTCCTCGGCGCCGCCCACGAGCTCGAACGCGGTCTCCACGGCGTCGAGTCGGCGCTGAAGCTGGCGGGGGCGGAGCTCGGTCAACTCGCAGAACGCACGATTGAACGCGAGCACGCGCCCCTCGAGATCGAGGAGCAACGCCGGGTCGATGTGCGCGACCGCGATCTGCACTGCGATGGACCGGAACGACACTGCGTCACCCCGTGAAGAAGAAGTTCAGCGACTGCCCGGCCTCGCGAAAGCCGCGCAGCCCGTCGCGCACGTAGAAGCCGGCGATGATCTCGCTTCGCTTCTTCCGTTGAACGTTGAAGACCAGTTGGTTGATCGAGCTGAACACCATGAACAGCCCGAGGCCCGCGCCTTGCTCCTTCTCCTCCATCTGACCGCGCCGCCGCATCAGGCCCGAACCGATGTAGCGAACGATCGTGTCCCGATCGAGCGTGCCGAACGGATCCTCCACGGACAGGTAGAGGTACTGACCGTCGCAGCAAAATCGGAGCTCGACCTCCTCGTCGGTCTCGAGCTGGATGTCCTCCGAGCGCGGCCGGTCGCGGTACTTCGGCGTACCGTCGTCACGCGCCGGTGCGTTGAAGATCGCGTTCATGATCAACTCGTCCGCGACGGTGAGGATCGACGAACGCAGGCTCCGCGGGAGATCGAGGTTGTCGAGGTAGTCCTGCAGCGTCTCGAGCGCGGCGTGACGCTCTTGGGCGCGGCCGATGCGCTCCTTGTGAATCGGGACCATCCCGTGGCGCAGGCACCGACGGATCCCGAAGATGCGTCCGGTGAGGATCTTGCGGCACGTGGCGATCAGCTCGGCCTCGTCGAGGCCTTCACGCACGACCGCGTACGAGCCGCCCTTCGCGAGGGTGTTGTCCGCCGCGCCCTCGACGATCTGCTTGCCGATGCGCTCGTCGAGGTGTTGGGAGAGCAGCAGCAGCCGCGCCGGGTCCACGCGCGTGCGAAGGAGCTCGAGCACGGGGTCCACGCGCTCCGACGGTGCGTCACCGTCGACGATGTAGATGTCGTAGCCTTCGTCCAGCTCTGGGCCGAGCGCGTCGACGTCCATCGGGATTCGTTTGGTCTCACAACCCGCAGCGAAGAGCGCGCGACGGATCGTCCGAACGAGCGGCGTGGACTCGACGAGGACCAGGACTTTGGAGCGATACATGCGCGTTACCCGAGGACGAAGAACTGGAGGTAGTAGTCGGGCAGGTCCGCGAACTCCATCTGCGCGTTGCAGCTTGGGCAGTCGCTCGGACCGGTCAGCGCCTCGACATCCGCGCCCGCCTCCAGCTCGATCAGCCGGTCTTCTTCGTGTCCGCAGTCGTCACACGCGTAGGGCGCGAGGACCGAACACACTTCGCCGTGTTTCCCGGTGAAGTTGTAGATGAGGTTGAGCTGGCCGACGATCGCGCTGGAGCAGCGTTCCAGGATGACACGTCCCCCGGAGGCCTCCACGGCGCGTACGAAGTTGAGCCACTCCCGGACTCCGCAGGAGTTGATGCGCGCGACACCCGACAAATCGAGCCGCAGCACCTCGCCGGGGGCGCCGAGGTAGTCGGAGAAGTCCGTGTCCTCGGTGATGGCGCCGTCGACCGTGTAAGCCTTGATTGCGTGGATGGCCGTCACTTCGAGTACCTCGACGTGACCAATCGGACAGCCGAGATACAGAGTTGAGTCGGTGGCTCGCGAAAGGCCGCGGAAGTGTTTCGGATACGCTGTTTATTGGAGCAGCTCACCCGCCCAACGCTCGAACCGAGCGACGAGCTGGGCGTGCGCTTCCTTCGATTCGACCCCGACGAACCCGGCGTGGTACGCGTGCACCTTACCGTTGGGGCGGATGAAAAAGGTCATCGGGAACGCCGCGAACGGCTCGGGCCCGCTGAGCCCCGTGGGTACGATCTTCCAGAACTCATCGGCGCTGCCGTCACGCGTGATCAGCTGCCAAGTGATCCCGTATTCCTTCTTCAGTCGCGCCGCGCGCTCCAGGTTGTAGCTGGAGTCCGAGGTGAACTCGTAGTCGATCGTGAGCATCTGGAGCCCCTTCGGCCGCAGCGTCTCGTGGATCTTCGTCATGACGGGCGCCGCATTCTTGCAGTGCGCACACCAGCTCCCGACGAGCTGCACGATGACCGGGTGCCCGGCGTAGCGCGGGTGCTCGAGCTCGGGGAGACCGATCCGCCCGTCCGCCGCGCTCACCTTTACCGGCGCGGGGAGGTCGAGCGTCTCCACCCGCTTCCCCGTGAACACGATGCGTTTGTCGAGGTCGGGGTTCGTGATCCACATGCCCTTCACGCCCGCATCGCCGCGCAGCAGTGTGAGCAGCGAGGGCGCCACACCATCGAAGGTCGACAGCTGGGCCTGCGCACCACTCACGTTTCCGGACACGAACTCGGACACCCCGTCGGCGAACCAGATGGTCGCGTTCACGACGGCCGGCCCGTCGTGGTCCACCTCCAACTTCGCGATCTTTCCGTCCGTCGTCGTGAGCTTCCACGTTCCGGCGAAGTCGGCCTTGGGCGGCCCCTGGCTCGCCTCGAACTTCAGAGCCGGGTCCGGCTCCTCGACGCGCTCGGCGCGGAACGCGAGCGAAGTCCCCGACCACTGGCGTGACTTGTGCGTCCACTTCCCCACGAGTGTGCTGGTGTCGTCGACGGTGGCGTCGATGGCGGTGGCGTAGACGCCGAACTCCACGTGGACGCGCTTGCCGGACCAGCGGTGCTCGGTCGCGGTCCACTGTCGCCCGTTGGTGACGACCGCCTCGTGTTTGCCGGGGTCGGCCGGCAGGGAGATGAAGAACGGCACCTCGAGCCCGTCGCCGTCGTTCAGCGTCGCGCGGTACCAACCGGCGAACGCGGGCGCGTCCGACTTCTTGGCCGGACGTTGCTCCGTGCAAGCGACCACGGCGAGGAGCGCCGCGGCCCAAGGAGCGGCGAGGTGCGCCGCGGGCCCGTGACGTCGCATCGGGATCGACTCGCCTCAGTCGCCGATCTTCTGCTTCTCGCCGTCCGCGTTCATGAGGACGAACCGAAGCGCACCATCGCGCGAAGCCTTCGTGTCGAACTCGTCCTGAATGCGCGTCGCGAAGTCGGACGCGTCGCGGACGGGTTGGTCGGCGACGTCGAGGAAGACACTCCCCACGGCCACGCCGAGGCTCTTCAGCGGTCCGCCCTTAACGTCCACGGTGAACGCGCCGACGGAGCCGTCGGGGCGCCCCCAGCCCACGGAGGGGAACGAGGTCAGCACCGTCACGCCGAGGACCGACTTCGGTGTCGAGTACGTCGAAACCAGCGCGTCCATCGAAGCAGGCGTCACGTCGTAGCGGACGAACACGCGGAACTCGGTGCCGTCGCCGTTGAGGCGCTCGTACTCCTCCCAGTACCAATCGGAGCTCTGCGCCGGCACCGCCGTCCCGCCGGTGCGACGTAGCGCGGCCGCGACGTTGCGATGCGCCGACCGCGCTGCTCGGAACGCCGCTTGGGCTTCGGGCGTGCTGGTCGCGATGCGGGCGTCCTCGAGGTCACCGAGGGCGAGCTGTCGGGCGTCGCGGAACGTCGGCGCGACGTGCGTGCGGAACGCTTCGTCCTCGATGCGCAGCGCGATCGCGTTGGCGAGCGCCTCCAGCGCCACGTTCGACGCTTCGGCCTTCGCGGCCTCCTTCGACGGAAGGTACGAAGAGATTCCGACGCAGGACATGCGGTTCGCGAGGTCCGTGCAGTAGCCGGAGAACGGCGTGTCCGACGCGATCCAGGCGGGGCGGGTCTTTGCAGCCCGGTTGAGCGTGGTGACCGCGCGTTCAACGATCTGCTCGCTCTTCTTCTGCTGTTGCCACACGAAGGCGCCGAGCCCGGCGACGGCGACGAGGATGATCGGGAGGAGGATCATCACCGCGCGGTTGGTGGAAGCGGCTTCCGCAGCGTCCGCCTTCTTCTCCTTCTTCTTCTTCTGACCCTTCTTGATGAACGCGCGGAGGTCCGGCGTCGTCGTGGGCTTCGGGAAGGACGGGAGGAGCGCGCGCATCGCGTCGTGCGGTTGGCAGCTCGCCGAGCCTCCACACTCGGGGCACTTCTGCTGTGGCGCCATCGCGATCTTGAGGACCTCGTGGTGCGCCTCGACGTCGATGAGGTGCGTCGTCGTGTTCTGGCACTTGTCGCACGCGAACGGCAGTCCGAGCGACAGGATCTGAACGCGGTCGCTCAGCTCCTCCGGCTGGATGGTCTGCTGGAGGAACGAGGATTCGCAGCCCACCAACAACACGCGCTCGACGTGCGGGCGGAGGAAGCTGAGGAACTTGCGGAACTGCGCGGCGCCCGCCGGGTCGACGCCACCCACGCCCGACACCTCGACGACCACGGTGCCCTCGACACCCTCTGCGAGTTTCTCGGCGGGGAAGCTGCCGTCCAGGTTGCCGGCGAGCTTCAGCATGATGAAGCGACCTTCGAAGATCTTCTCCGCCTGCATGCGACGGGAGAGATCCGCGACCGAGTAGCCGAGCTTGGTGATCAGGAAGTTGCTGACGACCGGATCGATCTCGAACCGCGGTTGGTTCGCGGCGAACGCGAAGTACGACGCGGGGTCGTCGTCGAACGTCTCCGGGTTGCCACACGCCGCACACGCGCGGTCCGGCGCCTTGAGTTTGGAGATCGCGTCGAAGTCGCGGTCGACGTTCAGCAGGACGATGTTCTCGGTGTCGCAGTACTCGCAATGGTAGGGCGCGTAGAAGCTGACGACCCGTCCGTTACCCGTGAAGCCGGAGACGATGTTGAGTTGGTTCATCACCTTCGGCGCGCAGTTGATGAGGTACAGGTCGTCGACGTTGCGCCCGATGGCGGCGATGAAGTCGAGCCACTCGCGCACGCCGAACGACGAGACGCGGACCACGCGGCCGAGGTCGAGCACCAGCTTCTTGGCCTTGATCCCGGAGGCGGTCTTTTTGCCTTCGAAGCGCTCGTCGATGACCCCGGAGAAGCGAATGCAGGTGAGGCTCCCGTCGGAGAACTTCTCGACCTTCAGCTCGTGAGAAGGCGGGGGTTCGATGACGGTTGCGCGCGCGACACTCATAGGTCCTCGAAGAGTGATAGCTCAGATGGGGCGCTCGAAGAAGTGCACCGACCGAGCGCGGCTTCTAAAGTCGCGGCGTGTGACCTCCAGCTCCGTCATCGCGGTGACGCACGTCCGAGTTTTGGGCACGACGTCGTACATCAACGACAGACTGGCGTTGTGGCACACCGCCATGCCCAACCCCGCTCCTCCTCCAGTCGTATCCAAGGCGCCTTCCTTGAGTCCGCGTTCCAATCCGTCGAACACATGTTCCCGAGTGAGACGCCCGAACGGATCGACGACGCGGAGCGCGAGGTGCAGGCCGTCGGAGCAAAACGTCAGACGCGGGGATGCGTCTGGTGACAACGCGACCTCCGCCTTTCGGTCTTGCGCGAAGCGAGGCGCACCGTCGGCGTCGACGGGTGCGTCGTAGACTGCGTTCATCAGCAGCTCGTGCGCGAGCTCTTGGACGTGGTCGACGATCCACGACGGCACTTGGAGTGCGTTGGTGTGCTCCGCGCAGCGTGTGACGCACGCATCGAGATCTGCGCGTGAGGATACGTCCATGGCGAACCCACTCGCGCCGTACTGCAGGAGTTGCTCGATAGGGATGAGTGGCTCGTGCGGTTTGACGGTGCGCCGCGCGACGTAGAGCAGCTCCCAAGGTGACGGGGTGGTGTCGAAGCTCGCGCGACCCAGGATACTGGTCAGTCGTGGGTTGGACCGCGCAAATCGGAGCGTTCGGGTGAGTGGCTCGGCCGTCCAGATAACGGCCCTGAGCGATGGGTTGGCCTCGAGCGCCTGTTCGACCACGGCCCGATCGAACTCGTCGGCGCCGATGAAACCCACGTCGAGGACGTGTTCTCGCGCCTGGACGGGATCCTCAGTGACGATCAGGTCAAGCCCAGCCGCCTGCCACAGCCGCGAGATGCGTCGATTGATCGTCACGCCACGCTGAAGGAGCAAAGCGCGCACGCCACGCTCGTATAACGCAGCACCTTGGGCCTCACAAGATTCGGCGCCGGGCGTGCTCTGTGAGTGTACGACCGCAAGACACTTCCTTGCTCGTCTGAAGGGTGATCGGCATCATACGAAAGGCATGGGCATCGGTTCGGCGCTGCGAATCCAGGGGACGTCGCAAGGCGGCATCACCTATGTTCGTTTGAATGGAACGATCAACGAGAGCTTCGATCCTCAGGCGCTTCTCTCGGAAGCCAAAGGTCAGACCGTCATCCTCAACCTCTCGGGTGTCTCGCGTCTGAGCTCGTTCGGCGTTCGCGAGTGGACCAACGCGATGCGCTCGCTCTGCTCGTCGGTGTCGAGTGTCTACTGGGTGGAAGTCTCGCCGGCCGTCGTCACGCAGCTCAACCTCGTCACCAACTTCTCCGGCGCTGCGCAGGTCCTCTCGGTGCAGGCGCCGTTCTACTGCGACTGCGGCAACGAGATCGAAGAGTCGATCGATCTTCGCGCGGGTGAGGTGCAGCTGCCCGAGCCGACATGCTCCGAGTGCAGCGCGAAGATGGTGTTCGACGAGGATCCCGATTCCTACTTCATGTTCCCGCTCGAGAGCGCGCGCTCCAAACCGATCGATCCGAACATCGACGTGTTCCTGCGCCACCTCTCCGGGGAGAGCTCGCACAACTCGACGGGGAGCGGACCCCACCCGTCGAACCGTCCGAGCTCTGCGATCTCCGACTTCGATCTCCCGGTCCCGTCGATCGCGACGCAGCCCGGATCGACGATCTCGCAGATCTCGACGACCGGCTCGTTCAACACCAACACCCGCGTGCAGACGGCATCGGCGCCGTCGAAGTGGAGCAACACCCGCAGCGCGCTCGTCGGGCTCGCGGTGCCGGTGGTGATCGGCGTGGCGCTCCTCGCGATCTGGCCTTCGGGCGGCACCACCGCGGAGCTCCCGTCGTCGTCGAGGAAGATCTACGAAGGGCACGTCGAAGCCGGCCGTTGGGGGGAGGCGGCGACGCTCGTCAAGAACCTCGAGCAGAGCCACGCCATCTCCGACGAGACCGCGGGCAAGCTGCGCGACGAGATCAGCACCAACGCGCTGAAGTCGTTCCAGGGCAAGCTCGACGACGGCGCCTACGCCGACGCGGCGTCGATCGTGACCGCGGCGTCGCGCGAGCGCGCGATCTCCGCGCGCGACGCCGGGCGGTATCACAAGGACGTCATCGGTCGCGCGCTCGCCCGTCACCGCGAGCTGCTCGGCAGCGGACAAATCTCTGCGGCGGAGCAGATCTCGGAGTCGCTCCTCGCGGCCGACGTGTTGCCCACCGCGCAGCGCCGTTCGTTCGAGCGCGACGTCGCGACGGACCGCAGCGAGGTCGCGTCGAAGCTCTTCGCCGAGGCCAAGGCGCACTACGAAGGGAAGCGCTACGACGAGGCGCTCGAAGTCACGAAGACCCTCGCGCGGCTCGGCCCGCTCGACGCGAAGATGACGTTCCTGACCGCGGAGGTTCACCGCGCGCTCGACGACGTCGCGACGGCCTCGGTGCACTACGCAAACTTCATCGAGATGGTGGAGGACGAGCGCCCACCGCACTCGGGCCTCGACGGCGCGATGTTCTGGCACGCCAAGTATCTCGCGAGCGCCGGCCGTACGAGTGATGCGAAGGTGCTGTTCCGCCGCGTGGCGGACGGCCACGGCGAGTACCGCGATCGCGCGGCGCGCGCCCTGAAGCAGTGATCAGATCTGCGACTTGCGTCGCGACTGTTGGTTGAGCCGCTGCTGGAGCTTCTCGATCTCCACGTCGCGTTCCTCGATGACCCGCAACAGACCGAGCCGCTCCTTCTTGTGCTCGGTCTCCTCCTCCAGGTAGCGCTCCTTGAGGCGGCGTTCGTCGGTGACGTCGCGGTGCGTGACGAGGACGCCCGTGGTCTGGCCGTTGGCGTCGCGGATGGGCATCGCGGACAGCTCCAGGACCAGCTCGCGGCCGTCCTTGGTGCGGCCACGAATCTCGTTCATGCGCACCGGCGCGTTCTTCTCCATACACTGCAGCGCGATGCATCCGTTCTGGCAGATCTCGAGCCGCAGCAGGTCGTAACACGGTGATCCCTTCGCCTTGCGGCGATCGGCGCCGCGGAGCTCCAGCATCTGCGTGAACGTGCCGTTGTGGTTCAGGATGCGGCGGTCCCGGTCGACCACGAAATACGAGTCGATGAACACCGGTCCGAGCTTTTCGACGGCTTCCTGATCGTCCACGTGACTCTACTCCTTCTTCCGCGGCTGCTGCTTCGACTGCTCGTCGAGGTGCGTGATGACTTCCATCAGCGCGTGGCGGGTGTCGACGGGCCGGACTTCGACGTCGCCGTTGGTGATCGGGGGGACCTCGTTGAACGCAAACGCACCCTCCTTGCAGGAGAGCACCTCGAGCAGCGCGACGCGGATCTGCATGCGCATCGCCTTCTGCAAGAGCGCGGGCGTCACGACGCCGTCCTCGACGAGCGAGAACCCGAGCGACAGCGCGTCTTCGCCTTCGTCGGCGATCATCATCGAGAGGTCTTCGCGTGTGATCGCCTCGAGCTTCACGAGGAGGGTGAGGATGTCGTCGGTCGACGGTGACTTGCCGCCGATGAGGTCGCCGTTCTCGACGCGCAGGTTCCCGGCGAACGACGGCGCCTTGATGTCGAGGACACCCGTCGAGTGGTTGATCTTCAGGAACTCGAGCACCTCGACGATCGGGAACGTCTGGATCTCGCCGCTGATCGATCCACCGCGCGGCGGGTTCACCGAGGACTCGAGGTCGGGCGCCTCCAACCCCTGCGGTCGTGCGAGCTGAAGCATCGTGTCGCGCAGCGCCGCTTCGATCTCCGAGTCGGACGGGTCGAGCTGCGACGCCTTCAAGAGCGAGTTGCGCGCCTGCGTCAGGTCGCCGAGCTCACGCAGCGCTAGGCCGACGTTGTAGTGCGCGAGGCTCCAGTCCGGCGCCATCGAGACGACCTCCCAGAACGACGCCATCGCCTCCTGCGCCCGCCCCGCCAACAGCAGCGCGACACCGTAGTTCAGGCGAACCTGCGCCGACTGCGGGTTGAGCGAGATCGCCTGGCGAAGCGCCTGCAGCGCCTGGTCGTGGGAGCTCGCGCGCGACAACGCCATCCCGAGATCCGCGAAAGCATCCGCGGAGTCCGGTCGCGTGCGCGCGACCTCGGTGAGCAGCTCCACCGCTTTGCGGTGCTGGCCGCGGTTCGACAGGCCCACGCCGAGCGCGGTCTTCGCGCGCAGGTCGCCGGGGTCGAGCTCGTTGACGCGCCGCCACGCGCGGTTCGCGCCGGCGTGGAGGTTCTGCTTCACGAGGAGCGACGCGAGGTGCCGGTAGGCGTCGGTCTTCCCGGGCTCCTTGTTGATCGCGAGGTAGAAGTAACTCGTCGCTTCGGCGATCTGCCCGCACCGCTCACACGCGACCGCGTACTGGAAACACGGCTCGGCCGCGTGGTCCGATACGATCACCGCCTCGCGTAGCCAACGGACCGCCTCCTCCGGCCGATCCCACTTCAGGAGCAGGCCGCCCATGCGGAGCCGGCCCTGCACGGAGTCGGGGTCGAGCGTGCACGCGAGCTGGAACGCGCCGGCTGCGCCGACTTCGTCTTGCAGCCCGAGCAGCGACATGCCGATCGACAACGCGAGCGACGCAGGGGGGTGACAGCCGAGCGCGTGTCGGAGGGCGTCGTGGGTCTCTTCGATCTTGCCGCCGTTGGCGAGCGCGACCGCGAGCTCGTACCACGCGTGAGGATCGTCGGGGCGCTCCTTGATGCGCTTCTTCAGCTGACGAATCGAGCTCATGCGCCGAACGGTCCCTACAGTTTAGTAGCTGCGGGCAGAGCGCGGCGCAAGGATCCGGCACGGCGATCCAAAGTCGAACAGTGCACACGCTGTGGTCACGCGTGACACCTCCGACCGCGTGTTGCGGGGTTCTAGGACGGATGCTCTACTACGCTCCACCCACACGGGGCTGATGGCTGCACGGGATAATCAGTTTGGCCGCTATCGCTTGGTCGGCCTGATGGCGTCAGGTGGAATGTCTCGCCTGGACCTCGCCGTGATGACCGGCGTCGATGGGTTCTCGCGAGTCGTCGCCCTCAAGCGTGTCCTTCCGCAGTATGCCCGCTCGCGTGAGTTCCTGCGGATGTTCGTGAACGAGGCGCAGCTCGCCGCCCGTCTCGACCACCCGAACGTCGTCCGCATCTACGAGCTCGGTGAGATCGACGAGCAGCACTTCATCAGCATGGAGTACCTGCCGGGCGAGGATCTCGCGCAGATTCTTCGCCGCTGCAAACGCGCCGGTAAACACATCCCGACCCGCATCGCGGCGTCGATCGGGCAGGGCGTCGCCGAAGCGCTGTTCTGCGCGCACGAGCTCGCCGACGACGACGACAAGAAGATCGGCCTCGTCCACCGCGACGTCAGCCTCTCGAACGTGCTGGTCACCTACCACGGCGTCACGAAGCTCGCGGACTTCGGCATCGCGAAGGCGACGCAGTCTTCGGAGTCGTCGACACGCGCCGGAGTCTTCAAGGGCAAGTTCGCCTACGCGTCGCCCGAGCAGGTGACCGGCAGGGACCTCGACGCACGCACGGACATCTTCGCCCTCGGCATCGTGCTGTGGGAGACCATCGCGCTGAAGCGTCTCTTCAAACGCTCCAACGACGCCGCGACGATCAACGCCGTCGAGAAGGCGGTCGTCCCGTCGCTTCGAACGATCCGCCCGGACGTCGCGCCGGAGTTGGACGAGATCGTGATGAAGGCGCTCGCGCGCAAACCGCAGGACCGTTGGCAGAACGCCCAAGACCTCGCGGACGCGCTCGAGGAAGCGCAGCGCACCGTCGTCGGGCGCGCCACCGCGCGCGATCGTCGCGAGTGGCTCGAGGAGCTCTTCGGCTCCGAGACGGCGACCCTCAAGCGTCGCATCGCGCAGGGGCGCGGCCTCGAAAAACTCGCCGACGACAACGGCATCTTGCCGTCCTACCAAGCGCGGCTCCGGTTACGTCCGGTGGGCAACCCGGCGTGGCTCCCGCCGGAGGAGGAACCGCAGGAGGAGCTGTCGGATCCGAAGGCGCCCGCCGGTGGCCCCGAGGTCCTCGACATCTCGGACAAGGGTGCGAGCTCCGCGCCGACGAGCTCGCCCAGCACCTTGCCGCGCGCGGCTTGGTCCGTCTCCTCCGACGGCGAGGAGAGTGACCCGACGCGAGCGATTCCGGACGCCAACGACCACCCGAGTGTCTCGATGTTCAGCGACTCGGATTGGCAGAACATCGGCTCCGACACCCGCACCGTTCCGCCGGCCGAGGCGCAGAAGCTATCGATGCGCTGGCTCTTCGTCGGCGCTGGGGCGGGGGCGCTGTTCTTGGTCCTGGTCGTCGCGGTGCTCGTGGGGCGGACGACCGCGGAGCCGGAGCCGACGAAGCAGATCCTGGTCGGTGCGGGCACCGGCGAGCTCGCCGTTTCGAGTGTCCCCGCGTCGGCGACGATCGTGGTCGACGGGCACAGCTCGGGCCTCGTGACGCCGGCGGTCCTGAAGACGCTCCCCACCAACCGTCGCGTTCGGGTGCGGCTGGAGAAGGAGGGGTACGCGTCGGCGGTCGTGGATCTTCAGCTGTCGCCTTCGCGGCGGACGGAGGAGGTCGTCACGTTGCAGCGCGTCTCGAGGCTGTCGTTCTCGGGCGTGGACCAGGAGGCGTCGATCTTCGTCGACGACGTCCCGGTCGATCACGATCAGGCGGTCGAGCTGGACCCCGGCGAGCACCACGTGCGCGTCGAGGTCGATGGTGAGGTCGTCTTCGACAAACTGATCGTCGCGAAGCCCGGAGACCAGACGATCGACTTGGGTACTTGAAGCGGTGGCCAACGAAGAAAGAAGATACGCACTCGTCGTCGTCGACGGCCCAGCACGCGCTCGCAAGGTGAGTTGCGTACTGAAGCGCAGCGGCCTGCCGTGCGAGGTGCTCGCGGGGCCCGACGATCTGTTGCCGGCGATGGACCGCAACGAGGGCCGGCCGGCCGTGTTCGTCTCGGTGCCCTACCTGGTGAACGTGCTGAAGATCTGTCAGGAGCGCCCGTCGATCGACGTCTTCACGCTCATCGCGCAGCCGAGCGCGACGGTGTTCGGATCGGCGTCGAAGGTGTCGCAGATGAAGGGCGTCGTCGGGTTGCAGCTCGACGAGACCCCGCGTGCGTGGGAGCTCCTGCAGGTCGGTCGACGCCTCGCCGACAACGCGGGGGCACCGGCGTGCGCGCCGTTGAGCTGGGGCCACACCTGGGTGGAGCGTACGCTCTCGACCTCGGAGGAGCGCGAGGACCTCCTCGAGGACGTGCGGCAGTTCTGCGCCGAGCAGCAGACGAAGCGGCAGGCCGAGGCGAGCGCGCAGATCGCGGACGAGCTCACGATGAACGCGATGTACGACGCGCCGGTCGACGACGAAGGCAACACGATCTGGGCGCACCGTCGCGACGAGCGCATCGAGCTCGAACCCGCGATGCGCCCGACCTTCGCGTACGGCTCCGACGGCGAGCGCATCGTGCTCTCGGTGGTCGACCCCTTCGGGCGCCTCCCGAAGCGCGCGGTGTTCGGCGGCATCCACCGCGGATTGTCGTCCGGCGACATGGACACCCGCGGGGGCGGGGCGGGCATCGGCATGATGCTCATCCACCACTCCGCGAAGGTGCTGTTCTTCGACGTCGTCCCCCAGGTGCGCACGCAGGCCACCGCGGTGATCGAGCTCGACATCCCACCGGCCGACTTCAGGAAGCTGGCGGGGTCGGTGCACTTCTTCGAGTCGCCCCACGCCGAAGCGCGGTGAGCTCGTTGAACGAACACCCAACCGATCGGCGCGGGCTCGTCTTCGGCACGCTCACCGCGCTCTTCGTCTGCCTCGTCGTCCTCACCAACACCGTCGGCACGAAGCTGTTCCCGCTCGGTCCGCTCACGCTGCCGGTCAGCATCTTCTGCTTTCCGCTGACGTTCCTGGTGACGGACGTCGTGAGTGAGATCTTCGGCGAACGCCAAGCGCGCTACTTCGTCGTGCTCGGGTTCTCGATGACGCTGGTGTTGCTCGCGCTGGTGTTGATCGGTCTGTCACTCCCTCCGGCGACGGGGTATCAGCTCGAGGCCGCCTATCAGTCGGTCTTCTCCCCGACCTGGCGTCTGTTCTTCGCGTCGATGCTCGCGTACCTGCTCGCGCAGATGGTGGACGTGCGCGTCTACCACTTCGTGAAGAAGCGGACCGGCGGGCGGTGGCTGTGGCTCCGGAACAACGCGTCGACGATGACGTCGCAGCTCGTCGACTCGTTCACCGTCGCGTTTGTCTTCCTCTACGACAACGAAGCGGTCTTCACGGGGACGGTCGGCGATCTGATCGTCGTGGTCCTCAGCGCGTACGTCGCGAAGATGATCATCGCGTTGCTCGACACGCCGCTCATCTACCTCGCGGTGTGGTGGATCGATCGTTACCTCGGCGGCTCAGACCGCGGGCGCAGCGCCGCCTGACGTGTTCGTCAACATGTCGGTCGTCACGAGCTGAACGAGGTCCGCGACGGTGAGACCGAGCGTCGCGGCGCGCAGCTCGAGGGCCTGTGGAGAGTCCCCGCGCACCGCACGCACCGGGTCACGCCCCAGCTCCTCCACGACGACGAGGAGCTCTTCGGCTTCGTCGACGCTGAGCGCGGTCGGTCGCGCACCCCACGGCGTGCGCGCCGCGGTGCGGTCGAGCCACTGCTGCATGAAACATCGCGCGCGCTCCGCCGGTGAGGCGAGCGCGCCCGCGCTTTCACTCGAAGCACCGGGAGCCGCACCCGGAGCACGACGCTCGAGGGTCGCGGCCAGCGTACGGAAGTAGCCGGCGGCGTCGAAGCCGCGATCGAGGTCGAGTCCGGGACGGAGCACCATGCCGTGCAGCGTCGGACAGGGGCGGTTCAGGATCGATTACGCGGCGCTTTCCGGAGCAGGGCGGTACGCGGTGGCCGCCTCGACGACGAGCGCAGCCCGCAGGAGCAGGGCCTCCTCCCAGTGGCGACCGGTGAGCTGCAGGCCGATGGGGAGCCCGGCGCCGTCGTATCCAGCGGGGACGCTGATGGCGGGGTGTCCGGTGAGGTTCTGCAGGAACGCGTAGCGCATCAGCTCGGTGACGGTGGAGAGGTCCGACCACGCCATCTTCGGATCCGTCACCGGGATGGGCGGCGCGGTGATCGCCGTGGATGGTGTGACGAGGAGATCGATCTCTTCGAACACCTCGTCCAGCGCGGCCATCGCGCGGTTGCGGACGCGCTGCGCGCGAACGTAGTCGGCGGAGGTGAAACGACGCGCCACCGCGAGGTTCACGCGGACGTGGGGGGCGAGCTCGCCGTGGTGCTCCGCGTGGTCGTCCATCGACGTCGCCATCTCCGAGAGGATGGTGATCGCGTGCGCGACGCGGATGAGGTCGAGGTGCGGCACGTCGACGTCGACGCGTTTGGCGCCGGCGGCGACGAGGTGTTCGACCGCCGCGTCACAGCACGACACGATCGACGCCTCGGCGTGTTCGAACCACGGACGGAAGATGCCGATGCGCAGGCCCGTGAGGTCTTCGCCGAGCCCGTCGAGTGCGACCGGAGGTTGGACGAGTGAGTTGGCGTCGAGCGGATCCGGTCCGGCGATGAGCGCGTAGCCGAGCGCGACGTCGGCGACGCTCGTGCCGATGGGGCCGACGTGGCCGACCGTCCAGCACAGCGGCGCGACGCCGTGTTCGCTGATGCGTCCGTAGGTCGCCTTCAGCCCGACGGTGCCGGTGAGCGCGGCGGGGATGCGGATCGATCCGCCGCCGTCCGCGCCGAGCGCGAGGGGGCAGAAGCGTGCGGCGACCGCGGCGGCGGAGCCGGAGGAGCTGCCGCCGGTGTCGCGGCTCGGGTCGTACGGATTGCGGACGAGGCCGTAGTGCGGGTTCGCGCAGTTCGGGTTGATGCCGATCTCGTGCATGTTCGCCTTGCCGAGGAACACGGCGCCAGCGTCGCGGAGGCGCTTCACGATCGTGGCGTCGTCCGCGGCGGCTTCGCGTCCGAGGAACTTCGTCCCGACGGTGGTGGGGTAGGGCTTGAGGTCCATCTCGTCCTTCACCGCGACGGGCACGCCGTCGAGGGGGCCGAGCGGTTTGCCTTCGTCCCACCGGGCCTTCGACGCCTTCGCCTGGCGGAGCGCGTGGTCGAGCTGCTTCTTGATGAACACGGTGCCGAGCTGCGCCCGATCGATGCGCTCGAAGATCTCCGTGGTGAGCTTCACCGGATCCGTCTCGCCGCGTTCGTACGACTCGACGATCTGCCGCGCCGTGAAACGATCCGTGCGGGTGACCGCAGCGATCGGCGACAGATCGACGGCGGGGTCCTTCCGCTGGGGGTCCGCGATCTGCACCGGGACCAGCGGGAGCGGGCGGGGAGGCTCGTCGAGCCGTGCGTCCGCGAGGACACCCACGCCCGCGTCGGCGGCGAGTTTGTCGAGCGCCGCGGCGCCCACGATTGGCGTCTGGATCGCGCGCGCGAACATCGCGAGGCTCGTGCCCGACATTTTGGGGAGGTCGACGCGCTCGAGGTCGTATCGCTTCACGCGCCCATCACTAGCGCGGTTTGGCTCAGCCGCCTATGCGAACCGCGTTGCCGTCCGGATCCCAGGTATGGAGCGCGCCGTCGACGCGCTCGTGAGGGGCGTCGAGCCGGGCTGCGACCGCGTCGAGGTCCGGCGCCGCGAACGCGAGGGCGCCGAAACCACAACGCTGGCCGGGGCGTGGCGCCGCGACGAGGAGGCTCGGTTCGCGTTGCTCGGGGTGCAGGACGTCGCCGTCGCTCGCGAGACCGAGGATGGCGTACTGCTCCGCGATGGCCGTCGCATGGTGCGTCCGCAACTCGACTTGCACGAGGCGTTCGACGGGGCCCGACGAGGAGCTGTCGGTCGGGACGGCGTCGTGCCGAGGGCTCGCGAGCTGGAGCCGGCGTCCGTCGCGGTCGCGGAAGCTCGCGAGCCAGCGCTGGTTGTCCGGGTTGAGGCGGACGTTGTCCATCGAGAAACCTCGCTCGCTCAACGCGGCGGCGCGGGCTTCGACGTCGTCACAGACGAACGCGATGTGGTTGAGCCCGACGATCTCGAAGAACCGCGCTTCGTGCAGCTCGAGGACACACCACGGTTGCGCGGGGAGGTAGAGCTCGACGGTTTCGATCGGCGGGCGGTTCGCTCCGCCGTGGTTCTTCGTGCGCTGCAGGATCTTGAAGCCGAGCGCTTCGTAGAACGCGACGGAGGCTTCGAGGTCGTTGCAGATGGAGTCGACGTGGTCGAGCGCGCGCACGCGCACGAGATTATCACGGCGCGGACGACGTCGACGTGCGCACCAGCTCGGCGATCCGTTCTGCGACCCAGCGGTTCCCGTCTGCGTCGTAGTGATGCGTTACCGGTTCGAACATCTCGATCTGCTTCGCTTCGTCGAGGGCGCGGAACGGGGCGACGAGGTCGGCGCAGTCGAGCTTGCGGCGCGTGCATTCTTCCGCGATGCGCGGGCGCCACGCGATGTCCGTCGGATCGACGCCCGGACCGCTCGGCAGGAACACGAACAAGGTGCGTCGCCCCTGCGCCGCGTTCATGTTCGCGGTGGCTTCGAAGATCGCGCCGACGAGCTCCTTTGTGGAGTCGGCGGCCGGAGCGGCCGGCGGCGGGCCGGAGAACTTGCTGCCGATGCGTCGACCGAGCTCCAAGACCCTGAGGTTCGCGTAGATGCGTTTGTTGGCGCGCATCCACGCGTACAGCGCGGAGCTCTCCGTGACGGTCTCGCGTTCGAGGCGAAGGGTCCCGCCGTCGAGGACGAAGCGCGGTTTGTTGCGCCCGACGAACTCGCTGGTGGTCATGCGTCGGATGTCGTCGGCGATGAACGCGACCACGTGCACGTCGAACTCGATCCGATCGCTCAGGCGACGGGCCTTGAGGTACATCTGGCCGATGCCGTACGCGGCCTCGCCCGCGTTGAGCGTCGCGATGTCGGGTGCGTCGGCGCCGAGCCGGTAACACCACGTCTGTTCGTCGCCCGCGCCGACGCCGAACGTGAACGAGTCGCCGCTGCACAACACGGTGATCGTGTCGCTCGCTTCGCGGGCGGGCGTGATGCGGAGCCCGTTGGGGTCGATGGTGACGTGTTGTCCGGGGCCGTTGAAGTCGACCAGCTTCGTGTCCGGAATGTTGCTCCAGCCGAGCTCGGGATCGAAGCGGACGTAGTTTCCGGAGCGGAGACCGCCCGTCGTCTTGAAGCCGAGGTCCCACGCGAGCAGGAACGCGCTGCTCCCGCCCTCCACCAGGACGTAGATCGCGAGGCAGCCGAAGAGCACTCCGACGACGTTCACGACGGCGCGACGCACCCGACCCACGCTTGGCGAGTTAGTCGATACGCGGGATTCGGTCCACCCTCGCTGTCCTGTTGCCCCGCCCGGTCTTCGGCGCTAGGGCGTGTTGCGACGATGCACGACGACGACGAGGCGCCCGCGCCGAAGCCGAACCCGATGGCTCCGCCCGACAACACGACGCGCCACGTGATGCCCCTCGGCCCGCGGGTGCTCGTGCGGATGATCGCTTCGACGGACCGCTCGTCGGGCGGGCTGTTCTTGCCGCCGGGCGCGAAGGACGCCGTCGCGAAGGCCGCGTACGGTGAGGTCATCGAGGTCGCGCGTGCGCCGGACGACGACGAGGACTCCCTCGGGACGAACGTCTCCGGGATCCCGGAGGGGGCTCGGGTATTGTTCGCGAAGGACGTCGGCGTCCCGATCCCCTGGGACGACGCGCTGCGCGTCGTCGATGTGAAAGACGTCATCGCGATCGTCGAGGAGATCGATCGCGGCGAGACGCACTGACGACGCGAGGGCTCAGCGCTCGGCGATCACCAGCGCTTGAGCGCACTGGCCGAACACACCCTCGGCGTCACGAATTCGGCTCTCCGCCAAACCGATCCCCGCACCGTCCGCGCGCGAACGAATTTCGAAGCCCGTCCAACCGGGCTGAGGGCGACGCCCGAAGTACACGGTGAGATCCGGGTTCGCGTAAGAGTACACATCTGGATCGAGCGGAGGCCCCATCCCGCTCTCCGCGTCGGCGAGCACCACGACCGCCTCCTCCGGGCGCGTCGGTGTGTCCGCGACGAGCTCCACGCGCGGGCGTGCCCAGCACCGAAACGGCGTCGTGCCCCACGGGGCGTCGACCGGCCGCACCTCCACCGCGCGGTGGTAGGCGACCTCGCTGCGGAAGAAAGGAAATTCGAACGGCTCGAGGGACTCGGGCGCGGGCCAGGGAGCTTCGATGGTCCCGGGGCGCGTGATCGTCGGGTGATCGATCGCGTCGTTCTCCGCGAGGAACAGCGCCGTTGCTTCGAGCACCACCGTGTCACCCGCGCGCAAGTGGGCTTGCACGCGCTTCGCGCGCCGTCCGCCGGCCGGCGCCGACACGTCCACGGTGAGCGGTTCGATCGGGACCGGTCGCGAGAACTCCGTGGTCAGTCGCGCGACCGCGAAGCCCGACGGCATCGCCTCGAACATCACGCGGAGCAGGAGTGCGGAGGGGGGACCGCCGTGCTGGAAACGATCGTCCCACGGACCGCGCGTGGAAGTGGAAGGGACGTAGGTGCCGTCTTCGTTCGAATAGAAGGGGAGCATCGAGATCACGGGAGCCGCAGCTTGTACCCGAGGCCGTGCACCGTGAGCAGGTGCTGCGGGTTGGCCGGGTCGTCGCCGAGCTTCTTCCTCAGCTTCGAGACGTGGACGTCGACCGTACGCGTGAGCGGGGCGTCGTCGTGGTCCCAGACCGCCTGCAGGAGCGCGTCCCGATCGACCACCTCGTTCTTGTGCTCGACGAAGAACCGCAAGAGGCGGAGCTCGCGCGCGGAGAGATCGATCGGTTCGTCGCCGCGTGTGACGAGGCCTCGTGCGAAATCCACCTCGACGTCGCCGATGGCGATGTGCCCGCCCGCGGGCTCGGCGGGGCCGGTGCGGCGAAGGACGGCTTCGACGCGCGCACACAGCTCGGAGAAGGAGAACGGCTTGGTGATGTAGTCGTCGGCGCCGAGCTTGAGGCCTCGGATTTTGTCCTGCTCTTCGCTGCGCGCGGTGAGCATGATGATCGGGAGCGTCGCGCCGTCGGAGCGCAGCCGCACGCAGACGTCGTCGCCGCTCATCTTCGGGAGCATCAGATCGAGGACGACCAAGTCCGGCGGATCGTCGGTCGCGAGCTGCAGCGCACGCGCACCGTCGTGCGCGGTCGTCACTTCGTAGCCCTCCGACTCGAAGCCGTCGCGAAGCGCGATGGCCATCGCGCGGTCATCCTCCACGATCAGCAGCCGCACCATCGTTCGTCCCTTCTCCGTTCGCGACCCAAACCGGTAGATGGATCGCGAACGTGCTCCCCTCGCCCACTGCGCTCGTCAGCGTAACTTTTCCGCCGTGCGACTTCACTACGTGGTCGACGATCGCGAGCCCGAGTCCACTCCCTTTGACGTCGTGCACCAAGCCCGTACTCACACGATGGAAACGATCGAACACCTTGCTCTGGTCCGTGGCCGCGATGCCGACGCCTTCATCCCGGATCGAGATGACGACGCTCCCTTCACGCTCGACGACCGATACGTCGATCGCCCCACCGTCGGTCTTCGAATATTTGATCGCGTTGTCGAGGAGGTTGTGAAGCACCTGTCCGATCGCGTCTGGATCCAACATCGCGATGGGACCCGGTGCGTCCGGGAAGTCGGTGTGTAACTCGAAACCTCCCTGTTCGATGCGAACGTCGAACGCGCGGAGGGCAGGGCGGACGAGGTCGAGCACGTACGTCGGCTCCGGGTGGTACTCCTTCCGCTCCGACTCGATTCGGGAGAAATCGAGGATGTTGTCGATCAGGCGCGAGAGTCGGCGTGTTTCAGCTTCGATGTGATCGCCATACTCGACGACCCGTTCGGTCGATTGGACGCGCCCGGAACGCAACAATTCTGCGAAGAGCCGAATCGACGCGAGCGGCGTGCGCAGCTCGTGGGACACGTTGGAGACGAAGTCCGACTTCATCTGCGACAGGCGCATCGACCGCCGCGCCGAGAACAGCGCGAGCGCGAGGCCCGCGAGCAGGACGGCCGCGGACAGCAGGCCGAGCGTCATGTTGAATACGAAGCGTCCCCCCAACCAGCGCTCTCGCGTGCTGCCCTCGCTCCGGACGCCGATGCGATGATCGTGGAAGAGGAAGGGGATACGGACCGAGGCGTCGAGCGCCGTGTTCGAGCGGGCGTCGCCGAATACGACGTGGCCCGCGCCGTCGAGCGCGAGGATGCGCAAGTCTTCTTGCGCCTCGGGACCGAAGAGCTCCGACGCCGTCTCGGATGTGACACGTGGCAGGAGGACCTCGAGGAGGTAGTCGCGATCCGGGACGAAGCCGACGACGCCTCGTACGCGCTCGTCGTCACCGACGGCGGGACGCAACACGAGGCGGTGGTTCGGGTCGTTCTCGTTGGCCTGCAGACCGAGTTTGTCGACGGTCGAGCTCGCGTTGCGCGCCCAGCCCTGCCACGGGAGCGTCGCGATGATGATGGCGAGCGACTCCTCGGACGCCGGGATGGAGACCAGGCGCTTCTCCTTGTCGGAGTACATGTAGAAGCTCCCGGTCGTCGACTCCGTGAAGTCGACGACGAACAACGTCCGCACGCCGTCGCGCGGTTTGCTCGCCCAGAACTTCCCGATGCGTTCGAGATCGTGTGACTGGAGCAAGGCGACCGGCACCTCGAGGAGCAGCTCCGCCGTTCCGCGGTAGTGCTTCTCGACCGCGTTTCCGGACGCCTCCGCCCAGCTCCGGAGCGCAGCGCGGTGCGCGACGGCGGAGGTCTCGTCGAGCTCGCGCAACCAGCCCACCTGCAAGAAGAGGAGGATGACGAGCGGGACCAGCGCGACGGCGAAGCCGATCGCCAGTGCATGGTCCTTGATGCGATTCATGAGACTCGGCTCCACGGTCGAAACGTCCCGGATCGAAACTGTCCCACCATAGCTGACGTTCCGACACGCCGTTTACAACATTTACACATCGTGCGGGCGGATCGCGGGGCGAATGGCCTAGGCTGATGCACGGGACTTGGAGGGACAAAGACCATGCTGAAGAAACTGTTGATCACGACCACGATCGTTCTCGCGCCCATCGCAGCGTTCGCGGGCAAGGGGCACGAGTGCACGGCGCCTGTGCAGGACTGCCTGAACGAGATGGTGTCCAAGCTGAAGCAGACCGGCTTCATCGGCGTCGACCTCGACGACGCGAAGGGCCCCGATCACCTCGTCGTGACGGAAGTGTTCCCGGGGACGGCCGCCGAGAACGCGGGCATCAAGAAGGGCGACATCCTCGTTGGCCTCGATGGCATCACGTTCGCCAAGGAGCACTGGGAGAAGATGTCGAAGATCAAGGTGCCGGGGAAGAAGGTCACCTGCACGATCAAGCGCGACGGCAAGAAGATCGATCTGCCGCTGACGCTCACGCCCATGCCCGCCGACCTGATGGCGAAGTACATCGGCGACCACATGATGTCGCACGCGAAGCTGCCGAAGGACGCGCAGGCGAAGAAGTAACGCGCTACTTGCAGGCGCGACGCAGACCGAACTCACACGCACGGCGCGAGAACGCATCCGCCGTGCGTTCGCTCTTCCGGCCGCCCACGCCGCGGCGCCAAAGATCCGCGAGCTGCTCACAAGCCGTCGCGTTGCGCGCGTCGCACGCGCGCTCGTAGACGCGCCGCGCGCGGGAAGCTTGTCCGAGTGAGACGAGCGTCGATGCGGACTTCAAGCAACCGCTCGTGCTCCGCAGCGAGCAGGCGCGTTCGAACCACACCAGCGCGCTGCGTTTGCTCGCGGCGATGCCACGTCCGTCTTCGAAGCGCTCGCCGAGTGAAACACACGCGCGGCTCGACCCGCCCTCGCACTTCTTCTGAAGATCCACGATCGCGGGATCGACGTCCGGCCTCGACGGCGGCGGCTCGACGGGCGGCGCCTTCGCGGGCGGCGGCGTTTCGACGGGTGGCGCCTTCACGGGCGGCGGCTCGACGGGCGGCGCCTTCGCGGGTTCCACCGGCGGCGGCGTGTTCACGGGCGGCGCCCCGGTCGTCCCCGACGCCGTCGGCGCGCGCGCTTCGAGGAACTGCGGGTCCGTCAGCAGCACGTACCCCGCGCCCGCGATCGCCACGAGCGCGAGCACGAGAATTACGAACACCGGCGCGCGCGACTTCTTCTTCGGCGCGGCGACGAAACGATCCGTCGGATCCTGCGGCCGCACCGGACGGTCGTCCATCACGCTGCTCATCGCGTCGGCCGACGGGTTGATCGCACCGAGCCCCGCCGTGTCCGGACCACGCGGCCGGCTCACGGGCGCGAGGTTGTCGGTCGGGTCGAGCCCGAGGTCGAGCGTCGGTCTCTGCACGGCACCGCCCGACTCCGTCGGCGCGTCGACCGGCTCGTAGTCGCCGGTGTCGTCGTCCGGTCGCTGCACCTGCGGCATCCCTGGCGCGGTGTCGGCCGCGCCCTTGCCGACGATCGGGTGCGGCGCCGTCTTCTCTTCGAACGCGATCGGCACCGTCGGCTCGCGCGTCGCGACCGGGCGCTCCTCGCCGTCGAGGATCTCCTCCCGCGCGTGCTCGAGCGCCTGCACGAACGCGCTCATCGACTGGAAGCGCGCGCGCGGGCTGTTCTCCATCGCGCGCTTGAGGACGCGGAGCACGGGGATCGGCATCGCCGTCAGCGCCTGCGTCGGCGACGATCCCTCGGGGCTCGAGTGCACGGCGAGCTGGTGCAGCAGCTTCGCCATCGCCCACTGATCCGTCAGCGGCGTGATCGGCTCGCGCACGTTTGCCTCCGGCGACACGAACGGGCGCGCGTTCGCGCTGCCGAGCCCCGCCATCGACCAGCACAGATCCAGTAGCTTCACCGTCGGCCCGTACGCGCCCGGCGTGACGAGCACGTTCGCGGGTTTGATGTTCCCGTGCACGACGTCGTGATCGTGTAACCACGCGAGCAGCGTCCCGAGCTGCGTCAGCAGCTGCAGCACGCGGTCGAGGACGAGCGGGTCCGCGATGCGGCCCATGTTCTCGAACGGGCCGCCGTCGAAGTACTCACACGCCATCCCGAACAGGCCGTCGTCGCGGAGCGCCGTCCCGTACACGCCCGGGAGGTTCGCGTGTTCGAAGCGCCCCGCCTTGGTCACGGCGCGCACGAGCGCGTCGAGCCGGCGCTTCATCTTGTCGGGGGGCAGCTTGCCGGGCTCGAGGATCTTCAGGGCCACGCGTGCGTCGCGGTCGATCCGCGTCGCGACCCACACACTCGCTTTTGGGCCCCGGCCGAGCGGGCTGAGCAGCTTGTACTCGCCGAAGACCGTTCCACCGGTCAGCACTTGAACCGGACTCTAGGGCACTTCGTCAGTCCGAGCGAGACCCGGCATTGCTCCGATCCCGGAGCGTCGCCACCGCGCGCTCGTCCGGGGTCAGCGATTTCTTCAGCGCGCGCACCGTGACCGTGGGAATGCCGTAGTCCGCGAGGTTCTCGAGCGGTGCCCAGCGCAGCGCGCCGTCGACCTTCGCAGGGGCACCCCGCGCCCGCACGACGCGGATGACGAGGCGCCGATGGGTAAGGAGTGCTTCGAATTCGGCGGCGGTCTCCCCCGCGTCGAGCTCGAAGCCGTACCGGGATCCGGCCTCGTCGAGCGCAGCGTCCGGTTCGAGGCGGCCGTCGAGCATCGGGAGACACCACAGGCCGCCGAAGAGGCCGTCGTCGCGCTGTCGTTCGAGCAACACGGCGGGGCCCGCGCGGATCGCGAGGAGCATCGTGAGCTCGACGCGTTTCTGCTTTGCGCGTACGCGAGGCCGGGGGATCGTCGACTGCTTGCCCTCGGCGTTTGCGACACACTCCGAGCGCACCGGGCACGCCATACACGCAGGGTTCTTCGGTTTACACGTCAGCGCGCCGAGCTCGATGAGCGCCTGGTTGATGTCGCCGGGGCTGTCGCAGTTGGAGAGCACGGCGGCGTGGTTCCAGACCGCCTTGGAGCCGGGGCCCGCGGTCACGTCGCCTTCGATGCCGTAGATCCGCGCGAGCGTGCGCTGCACGTTGCCGTCGACGGCGGGCGCGGGCTCGCCGTGGGCGATCGATGCGACGGCGCCCGCGGTGTAGCGACCGAAGCCCGGGAGCTTCTTCAGGGCGTCGACGCCGCGGGGGAAGACGCCGTCGTGGTCGCGGACGACCTGCGCCGCCGCGCGGAGCATCGCGCTCGCGCGTCGGTAGTACCCGAGTCCGGACCATGCGGCGCGCACCTGTTGTTCGTCGGCGGCGGCGAGCGCGTGGACGTCGGGCCAGCGCTCGAGGAAGCGTTGGTAGTAGGGGATGACGGTGTCGACGCGGGTCTGTTGGAGCATGACCTCCGACACCCACACCGCGTACGGATCGGAGGTCGCGCGCCAGGGGAGGTCGCGTCGGTTGGCGCGGTACCACGCGAGGAGGGCCTGGCGGAGCAAAGGGGCGGAGGCTCGTTTCGCCACGGCTCGAATCCTGTTAGACGAAAAACGAGTGATGGGTCGAGGCTCCTTGTGCGCGGTCGCGCTCGTGGTCGCGGCGTGTTCCACGCCGCCGCCCCCGCCGCCGTCGAAGCCCCTGTACGATCCGAGCGGTGTTCGGCAGACGCCGCTCACCCCGGAAGAGGCCGAGAAGATCGTCCAAGGCCGGGGAGATCAGGTCGCGACGTGTTACCGGCGCGAGCGCATCAACCTGGACACGAAGACGGGGAACTACGTGTTCCGCGTGTGGATCCCGACGGACGGCTCCGAGCCCGACGTGGAGGCGGTGAAGGAGACGGTCCCGAACCTGCTGACGCTGCGCGGGTGCCTCGAGCAGGTCCTCGAGAAGACGCGATTCCCTGCGCACGTGGGCGAGCCGATCACCCTCATGGTGCCGATCGAGGAGCTGTGAGGGGATCTTGCGTGGGCCTCGTACCGTGCTACGATGGCCGTCCTTCCGGAGACCTAGTGCGTTCAATTTCTAGAGGAATCGGCAGTTTCCAGCCGATCGGAGCGGTCTGACATGGCCTCCCAGATGGTGATGTACGACGAGGAGTTTCGTCGTATCGAAGCCGTTTGTCAGAAGCTCGGTCGGGACGCCAACGCGCGCGTCGTCTTCGTGATCGACAAGAACGGTCAGCTCATCGCCTCCGCGGGTGAGACGGCGAACCTCGACAGCACGTCGATGGCGTCGTTGGTCGCGGGTGAGATCGCGGCGACCGGCGGCCTCGCGAAGCTGATGGGCGAGAAGGAGTTCTCGACGCTCTTCCACGAGGGCACGCGGGACAATCTTCACATCTCGGTCGTCGCCGACCGGGTCATCTTGGTCGTCATCTTCGACAACCGATCCAGCCTGGGGTTGGTGCGGTTGCGGGTGAAGAAATCGGCGGAAGAGCTGACGCAGATCTTCGAGGTGTTGAAGACACGCTCCGAGCAGCAGGGTCAGCAGTCTCCGTTCGCCGAGATCACCGACGAAGACATCGACAACCTTTTCTCAGTCTGAGGGACCGCGGACCGTGTCGTTCATCAACTACAGCTCCCGCGAGATCAACTGCAAGATCGTCTACTACGGGCCCGGTTTGTGCGGGAAGACGACGAACCTGCAGTACATCTACAACAAGACCTCCTCCAACGCGAAAGGGAAGATGATCTCCCTCGCGACGGAGACCGAGCGCACGCTGTTCTTCGACTTCCTCCCGCTGTCGCTCGGCGAGATTCGCGGCTTCAAGACGCGCTTCCACCTGTACACGGTGCCCGGCCAGGTCTTCTACGACGCCAGCCGCAAGCTGATCCTCAAGGGTGTGGACGGCGTGGTGTTCGTCGCGGACTCGCAGGTCGAGCGCATGGAGGCGAACCAAGAGTCGCTCGAGAACCTGCGCGACAACCTCAAGGAGCAGGCGTACGACATCGAGAAGATCCCGCTCGTGCTCCAGTACAACAAGCGCGACCTTCCGAACGCGGCGCCGGCGGAGGACCTGTCCCGGCTCCTCAACTACCTCGGTCGTCCGGAGTTCAACGCGACGGCGACGACCGGCGTCGGTGTGTTCGACACGCTGAAGGAAGTCGCGAAGCTGGTCCTGCAAGAGCTCAAGCGCGGGACGCGCTGACTTCGAGTGCTTCGTCGCGCTCGCGGCGTTTCAGCACCACCCACCACATCGCAGCCGGCAAGAGCATGTACGTCGCGGAGGCGGCGGCGACGTCGAAGAGCGACGCGCCGTGGTCGACGGCGTAGCTACCGACCCAGCTCGCGAGCGCGACCATCGCGGTGGTCACGCCGAACTCGAGTGAGAAGACGCGGCCGAAGTAACTCGCGTCGCCTTCCTGTTGGATGAGTGTGCCGCTGTTCACCCAGATGGCGCCGGTGCCGATCGCGGAGAAGAACAGGCCGAAGACGACGACCCAGTACGCGGGGGCGAAGACGATCATCGCCTGTCCGACGGCGGCGATGAGGAAGCCGGCGAGCACGAGGCGACGGATGGTGGTGAGGGCGTCGCCGACGAACATGCGCAGGAACATCGAGCCGGTGAGCGCGCCGGCGCCGCGTGCGGCGAAGAGGTATCCGACGAAGTCGGCGCCGTCGTGCCCGGGGAACCAGCGGCCGATGATCGGGATGAGCGCGGATACGCCGACGGAGATGGCCATGAGCGGCTTGAGCGCGGCGAGGACGCGGACGTAGCGATCCGCTTTGAGGTAGGCGAGGCCGTCGGCGAGCGAGGTGTTCTTCTCGAGGTCTTGGGTGTCTTGCTTGGGTTTCAGGGTGGGGAGTCGGAGGAAGAACACCAGCGAGACGAGGAAGGTGAGGCCGTCGATGATGAATGCGGCGCGAACGCCGAGCCACGCGGTGGCGATGCCGCCGAGCGCGGCGCCGATCGCGAGCATGACGGACCACGTCCCGCCGCCCATCGCGTTGGCGGCGGCGACGTCCTTGGGTTCGACGAGCATGGGGATCGAGGCGCTCTTCGTGGGCGCGACGACGCCGGCGCACATGCACATGACGATGGTGGCGGCGAGGAGGCCCCAGAAGCTCTCGAAGTGGTGCGCGACGAGGAGCCCGACGACGCAGACGAGGCGAACGATGTCGGCCCAGATGAGGATCCACTTGCGGTCGAAGCGATCGATCAGCGGTCCGGCGAACGGCGTGACGAAGAGGACGGGGAGGTTCTTCGCGACCATGATCGCGGCGACGGCCTGCGCGCTGTCGGAGATGTGTTCGACGGCGGCGTAGATCGCGATCGTGTTGAACCAATCGCCGAGGTAGCTGATGACCTCGCCGGTCCAAAGACGGCGGAAGCCGGCGTACCGGCGGAGGAGCTGCACGTAGCCGATGTCGGGAGGATCGTTCGGTCGGGTGGGGGAGGCAAGGATGAGGTTGTTTCAAAGAGAAACGTTTGGGGTTCGTCTCTAGCTAGTCAGCGAGGCGCGCGGTCAGTCTTTGGTAGAGCTCGACCGACGCGTCGATCTCCGCCTTACGGATCGAGATGCTCTCCACGTTGATGCCGATGGGGAGTTGTTTCTCGCGCGCGTAATCTTGTACGTCGGCGAAGACGTTCTCGCAGAGGTCGATGGAGCGTTCGAGGGTGTCGGCGGAGTGGCGCAGCTCGTTTTCGAGCCAGCGTGGGAACGAGATGCCGAGCCACTTCATGAATTGCAGCGTGCGCACCGACCCGCACGGCGACAACGTAAGCACGACGGGGACGGGCTCGCGGTCGGTGGCCTGTGACTCCAGCGCGTAGTCGGAGAGCAGCGACTTCGTGGAGTCCGCGTTGTACACCGACTGGGTGATGAAGAAGCGGCAGCCGCGGTCTTGTTTGGCGAGCATCCGTTGGTGTTCGTCCTCCTTCGCGGCGTGGCGCTCGGCGATCGCGATCCCGCCGAGGACGAGGTTGGGCGCGCCGCGCGCGAGCGCGTAGGCCTCGGTGAGTTTGAGGCCGGGCGACCCGGCGCGGGGGGCGCCGACGAAGACGCCGAGCCGGCGGTCTGCGGTGGCTTGGACGTGGTCGATCCAGTCCGAGAAGGCGTGCTTGGGGCGGGCGCCCACGCAGCGGTAGACGATCTTCGGGATTGAGAGCTCGGCGAGCGATTCTTGTGCGTAGTGCTCGGGGTCGATCGTCGGGAGGAACGGGAAGGGGCGTGGCTCCGCGGTTCTGCCCGGCTCGTCCTGGATGTCGTAGACGACGAGCCCGTCGGGGCCGAGCGCTTGGAGGCGGGCGACCTGGCGCGCGGCGATATCGCGAACGCGCTCCGCGGCGGTGGACAGCTTCGGCGGCGCGATGCCGTAGAGACGAATCCCGGTGCGCCGTGCGTCGAGCTTCTCGAAGAGGCCGTTCACGGGGACGCTCGTAGCACGGATCCGGAAGGTGATGAGGATCCGTGGTTTCGCTCAGTCGCCGCCGTCGGCTCCGGCGTCGCCCCCAGCGTCTTGCGATTCCTGTGGTCCGGCGTCCCGCGTCGCGCAGACGGGTGGCCCGTCGGGGATCGCGACGGGGCATCCGAAGCGGTCCGTCTGGTAGTCCCAGGCTTCCGGTCCGCAGTCGCAGAACGCGAAGCACGTGCCGAACATCTTGGCGCCGCCTGTTTGGTAGCAGCTGGTCTCAACCTGAATCGGGCAGCACTCGACGTCGGCGGAGCCGGAGTCGGGGGATGACTCGAGGGGAGGGTCGCCGCACCCGGCGAGCAGGAGACTCGCGATCGCGAGCAGCAGCGGGACTCGGGCGCGCACCGTCTTCCGTTCTATCTCTCTTCGAAGAGTTCTGGCGTGCCTCAATATTGAAGGCGTTTCGATAGGAGGTCGCTCCCGGCGGATCAGCGACAAGGCAGCGTTTTAGTCATCCTGACGCACGGCAACTCAACCTCGGAATCAAGAGCGAACGACGTGGAATGCTGACGCTTGTACCCTCGCGCCGCGTAAAACCGTTCTGCTGTGAGCGACGCGTCCACCCACAGGGAAACTCCTCCGGAGCTCACTGCACACTCCTCCGCCGCGGCCAGTACGGCGGCTCCTACGCCCATTCGCACATGACTCGGTCGAACATAGACAGCGAGAATCTCACCAGACTGAACCCCAACCTGAGCGTAGCCAACCACTGCGCCATTCGCCACCGCCACGAATGTCGGGTCGCGAGCGATCTCGTTTTCGACCTCCTGCAAATCCTGAATCCGTATTTTGTCCGTCCAACACCTGCGGTAAGCTCGGCGTCAGCCTCACCGGACTGTTGGACGGCTCGCCGGTCAAGAGAAGCGCTCCATCACCATTCCTACGTCGTAGATGCATTCTGAGACGCCGGCCCGTAGTTCCTCTTCGCTCATCACGTTAGCAGCGAGGAGGCGGACCGCGCAGCGCCGTAGCTCATTGGCTTCATCAATCCCGAGGAAGTCAGTTGGCAACCCAATGATCTCAAGAATGGAGATTGAGAACGACCGCGCCTGACGCCGGAGTCCTTCTAGAGACTGCTCGTCGAGCCTTGTTTCTTGTTGAGCGGCGAGAACACTCGCGCCGTAGAGAATCGATTGAGCGTCCTCAAGAGAGCGCAGAGCACGCTCTCTGCGCCCAGTCAGGAGATACGGCCGCAGCCTCGCTATCGTTTCGGCGGCATGACTGGAAAGAAGCATGGCCTCCTTGTCTGAGAATGCTCCGTTGACATGCGCCGCAATAAGATTACGCAGAAGAGCCATTGGGGCGCCGGCCCCTGTGGTAAGAGATACCGGGAGCTCCGGAGCCACATCGAGTCTGCTCAGCAGAAGTTCCTTCTCAATACCTAGTAGCTTCAAGGATCTATGAGACTGGGGAATGCTCTTGATGCTGTGCAGCAATGCCAGATCCCTCGAAAATCCCTCCACTTCCCTCTCAAGCCGCTTGTCGACGACAGCCTTCAGCGCGAGATAGAGGCCATTCGCAAGCTCGTCGACAGCCTTGTCTCTACTGCCGAATCGAGACTTTCTGTAAATAAGATGCCTTAGGTTTCTGATGTCAAACGGGAGTCTGCTTACTGAGCCGTAGTGTTCATTGAATACCGTGATGATTCGATCCTGCCCCCGATGACCGAAAGCATATCCTAGCTCCCAAAGAACGTTGGGGTTTGGAGGGCGTCCTCTGGATGCGAAGGTGATATCGGCGACGACGACATCAGCCATCGCGATCTTCTCGAGCAGAGAGCCGACGATATCGACCGCGCCAGCACGGTCTCTCGTGGCCTCGTCTCGAATGAAGTCAACTTTCCGTCTTTCCTTGAGTCTCTTCTGGGCACGATCAATCGACTTTCGTATGATCGATGTATTGGTAGCGGTGTGCTCGCTTGCCCAAGAGAAGAACGTGCGGAAGGTGTATCCTTGGAGATTAGCCATGAACGATGACCCGTTGTCCGCCTGCCCGTCCAACCCGATGATAAGCTGCGGGGCGAAGCCCCGTGTCGCGGTAGGAACGTAGGTCGCTCCACGCCCCCCCGCACAGATCCCAGCGAGCAGATTTCCCGCACTGGGCTCCTACCTCAGGTTCCAACGCGCAGCCTCTGCGACGGATAGGGATGGACGGCTCGCGGGAGGGGCAGCCAGCGATCCGCGAGCTTCCAGATCGCCGACCAAGCCATGCGCGTGCGCTGGCTTCGTCGACGGAGGCAGCGGCGCCAGAGGCGCACCACCTCGTACCGAAGTCGACTCATCGCTTGCTGATTACCGGGCACGCCGAAGTATCGGAAGTGCCCTTCGAGGACTGACCGGAGCCAGCGGGCCATCTCGATGACGGGCCCGTGCATCCGGCGCGTGAGTTCCGTCTTGACCTCGCGCAGTTTCGAGCGGACGCGTTCGCGAATCGTGCGCCGCTTGACGTTGAATTTCCCGTTGCGAGTCCATCCGCAGTAGTGTGTGAACCCCAGGAAGTCGAACGTCTCCGGCTTTCCGTGACCACGCTTCTCGCGCGTCCGTACCGCGAAGCGGCCGAACTCAATGAGTCGCGTCTTGTCCGGGTGGAGCTCCAGCGCGAACTGCGCCAGTCGCTCCTTCAGCGCACGAAGAAGTCGCTCGGCATCCGACCGATACTGGAAGCCGAGGACGAAGTCGTCGGCGTACCGCACCACGATGACCTCACCGCGGGCGTGTCGACGACGCCAGTCCTCGATCCAAAGGTCGAACACGTAGTGAAGGTAGATGTTCGCCAGCAGCGGGCTCACTGAGCCTCCCTGCGGCGTGCCTTCCTTCACTCTTCTCACATAATCTTCCTCGAATACGCCCGCGTTCAGCCACTTCTTGATGTGGCGATGCACGCGGACGTCCCCGATCCGGTGCTCGACGAATCGCATCAGACAGCCGTGGTCGATGGCATCGAAGAACCCACGAATGTCCGCGTCGAGCACGTAGCTCACCTTCCTCGCGTGGAGCGCTACCCACAGCGCGTCCAGCGCGTCGTGCGGCTTCCGGCCAGGCCGGAACCCGTACGAGAAACCCAGGAAGTCTTGCTCGTAGACCGCGTTCAGGACCTCCGACGTCGCGCGCTGGACGATCTTGTCCTCCAGCACCGGGACGCCGATGGGACGCGTGCCCCCGCTCCCCTTTGGGATGTGGACACGCCGAACCGGACGAGCGCGATACGCTCCGCGTCGAAGGCGTTTGGACAAGTCCGCGAGGTTCGCCTCGAGGTCCTGGCCGTACGCCGACCACGTCACGCCGTCGACCCCCGAGGCCGCGCTTCGCCGAATCGCGAAGTACGCTTCCCGAAGTCGGTCGACGTCGTACACGTGGTGCCAGAGCGCAGTGAACTTCTCCTCCTTGTCGCGTCGCGCGACGGCACGTACGCGATCGAGCTTGCTTTGCAGATCAGCCCGGCGCTGCGTCCGGGATCTGTTCAACTCCACCGCGTTCCCCTTGGTGGGCTTCCTTCCCTCCACGCGCTCCGCGGTCCGTGCGGCGGCACCGGCGGCGGTAGGCTCGCTCTTGTCGGTGTCAGGCGTTTCCGCCTTCGTGCCCGTGTAGAGCGAGCCCTGGCTGGCCCGGGGGCCGTGCTCACGTTCGTTGTTCGCGCGCTTCTTCGGTACTACGAAGCCGTCCGACTTCCTCCGCCCGGTCATCGCCGGCGTGCCCCACTTGGGTTCCCGACGCGGACCACGACGCCATCCGCCGTGGTCGAACAGAGGATCTCCCGATTCCCGTGTAAGAAGTCTACGTGCGTGCCCTGGTTCCTAGACCCCGCCGGTCCCGCGACGCCTGGCGTTGACGGCGTCGAGGTTGTGCCTTCCGCATAGACTGACTGCGTCGGCGCACCGGAACTAACAATATTTCGTGGCTCGATAGCCAGGCCCACACGCACCCCTGTCAACGCTTCGCCCAGGTCGTTACCTCGTGGACGCATGACTCGGGGCCGGACGCGGACCGCCCGTCCGCTTCCGTACGACTCTCTCATTCGCTACTTCTCACCGGTTTTCATCGGCGCACCAGTCTTCATTGTCTAGTTAGACCGCCGATTTGGCAGCACCCTTGGGTTAGCCATTCGAAGCCTCGTTGTCGTAAAGGTTGAGCGCCGATCTCGTTAGGCCAGCGTGGGTGAGGTACACGCCGCGGCGGGCGCGAGCACGGGTATCGGCGTCCACCTCGCGGTACCCGGCGACCTCCCCCGCGTATTCGCGGTCCTCGGCCACTACGCGATCTCTGTGCATCTCAAGGACGGCCTTTAGTTCCCCGGCGGTTCGGATACCTTCGGCGCGTACCTCCTGTAAAAGTACAGCGAGCATCTCGGTCTCCGACGACGATCGGTTTTCCTCCGGCCAAATGGCCTGTTGCAGCGTCTCGAGGACGTCCACATCTATTGGTCGTCTTGGGTCCGCAACTAGGTCCTTCGAACGATGAGCATCCCTTCCGGCCAGAACTCGCTCAAACTCAAGGTCCACCAGTTCGAGAACAGCTGAAACTCGGTTTATGTCGCGTTGTAGATGCTGCGGAACCCCCTCCGAGGCTTTGTACTGGAGCCGGCGGGAGGCCTCCGCCCAAATGTGCTGAGCCATGGTCCTCAACTGAAGCTCGACCTGAAGTCGAGCCAGGCCGGTGAGGCTTGGTACGTCGGTCCAAGAGTCTGGAATCCGCAGCACTAGGTGAATGGACTGGTATCCAAGGGTAGACGTTTGAAGTCGGTCGGAGGTGTCAATCTCCTTCTCAACGCTGAATGCACCCTTGATGTACGTACGTGCTCTCGCCAAGTCCCGCTTGTAGAGGAAGACGGCGCGAACACCCACGAGGTCGCGTAATTCGCTAAGGCGCTTGAGCTTTACCGTTCCGCTCTCAATCTTCGCGGAGATTGACGGCCAGGATTTGACGCGGCTTTGAATCGGAAAGCCCGGGGAAACCTCGGCGCTGTCGAGGACCATTTGAAGCTGCCGGACTACCTCAAGCCGCAAGGCCTCAGCAGCCGACGATAGTTCTCGGTATTCGTCACTCAGCTTCTCAAGATCTACCACGTCATCCCCCTCTGCCGGTCCAACTCGGCGTTCTGCTTTCGGCGGCGTAGCCGACCGTCAGTCTGCAACGTCGAGTTAGACCACTTTCAATGCCTTTTCGACCTGAGCTATCAGCCCGGTCAATCCCGCGCCCAGTCCGGTCGATGACGTTCGCTGCAAGACACGAGTCTTCAGTGCATTCTTCCCCGTCGTAAACTTGTCGGCCGCCACTGAGATCTCCGATGGTGGCCTGTCGACCGCCACGAGTTCACCTCTTGAGATAGCGTCGCGCACAACCTCAAGAGGATAGAATCGCTCGATTCCGCGAAAGTTGGGGCCCAGCCGCGAGTGGCACATCGTTTTGTCTTGGCGGACAACGCCGAACGAACCCTTCGAACCGTATGCGGAGCGTGCCTTTGCCAGTTCTTGGTCGGAGACGTCCCAGTCGAGCAATACGATCAAGGGCGCTCCCTCTGCGCGAGAAGCCAGAAGCCCACCGTGCCGCCTCATATAGGTGACGATCGAGTCCTTTCCACCAGCCTTCTCCGCAGGATCTAGCTGCGGCAAACAAAGGAACTTGATATCGGGCCTTCCGACCGTCTCAGCGACGTGGGTGAGAACGTCAACGTCTATCGGTCCCTCAACAAGGACAACGGGACTCGTCGGGAAGGCGAGGATCGGCTGTATCCATCCAGAAACCCCGCGAAGCTCCGAGTCACGAACGAGCCTCGGAATTGGGCTACGTGTCAGCTTTGAGCTTGGCCCGGAAAGTTCAACCCAATAGCCGGCGTCGCCTGCCATGGTGAAGACAGGTGAATGAGTGGTCTGCAGGACCTGGAGCTTCGAACGCTTATCGAGAGTCCACGCGCGCAGCTCCGCGGCTAGACGCGTCTCCAGTTCCCGGTGGAGTCCTGACTCCGGCTCCTCAACGCCCCATATCGTTGCCTGTTTCCAGCCAAAGAAGCGTGAGTAGTGTGTGTCCAGCGCGTAGAGAAGCTGATAAAGAAAGAATGCCTGATGGCCTGATCCCCAGTCCTCGTCACGAATCGTGTCGCCTGATCGACCCCGCGCCTGAAATCCCGCCAGGGAGAAGAGTTCGCCGAGCTCCTTCGGGGCCGCAACTGCAGGATCCGAAAGTGGTGCCCCCGTACCGGACATCGACACGGATGCCGGTCGAAGGAAGGCAGCGGCAGCAGTTTGTAGCTCCTGAACTAGGTCGGTGACGGAGCCCTTACCTTTGAGCCGAATCTGAAGTGACTTCGCAAGGGATCTGCTTTCGTCCCGCAGAACAAGTGCCGGTACCGTGCGGTTTGGGATGTAGCGAAACGTAATAAGATTCAGAAACTGTTGAGCAAGTTCCTGCTGATTGCCCACGGATGTCATGCCGACCAACACGAATTCGTCGATTGGTAGATCTTGCTTGTTAAGCGTCCAACGTCTCGTGATTGTGAAGTCATTGCCTAGCTTTGCGAGATTGGACTTTAGAGGCTTGGGGAAGTTGAAAGCGGTCGGCAGTCGGAAGCGAACCTTTACCTCAATCATCTTCTTCTTGCGGGTTCGCGGAATCGCCCGAAACGTGTCCCGGCTGAACATGAGCGGCTCACCGGGACCGACTTCACCGTGGAAGAAAAGATTCAGCGCGCGGAGTACATTCGACTTACCCGCGGAGTTCTTTCCGACGATCGACGTGAAGTGCCCGACCTCGTCGAGTTCCACCTGCTGAAGCGATCGCAGACCACGAATCTCGATGGAATGCACTAGCTGCATAGATGGGACCATGGCGGATACCAAGCCTCGTGTAAACGATGATTCGTGCTGGGATTGGACGGTCTAACACCCGATGTTCAGCTGCGGGCGGCGAAGCCGCCCGTCAGACTGCAACATCATGTTAGCCATCGCGCATCATCTCAGGGCTCGCCGTCAAGCTCCCTGAAGACTGAAGGGACGGTTTTCGCCTCAACGAGCTCCACG
>JAVJQW010000030.1:0-36901 GCA_040218735.1 Deltaproteobacteria bacterium | reverse complement strand
CGGGCGCGGCGATTCCGACAGCCGGACCGCCCCGCCGACGCGCCCAGGTACTGCCGAGCGTCGCAACGCGATCCCCGCGCCGGACGGTCGCAAAGCAAGCCGAACCGAGGTCGCCGCGCCCGATGTCGGAGCGGAGTGGGCACCTGGGCAGCGCGTCGACCGACCACGAACGATGGAACGAAGCGCCACGGGTCACCCACCCCATCGGATCGCCGAGCGAAGGCAACTCGAGAAGCGGAGCGATGGCGGCGGGCGGGGACCTCTCCGTAGGGAATCAGTTCGGCTCGCCCGCCTCGGCAAACAGCGAAGCCGAGGGGACCCACCCGGCGAGACGAACGGCTTCTGACCGGAGGAGAGGTCCCCGGCCGACGCCAAAAGCGAAGCCAATCCTGGGCACTCCCCTGCCGGCTATCTGAAACGGCCTCCTAGGCCTCAGACCCGCCGCATTCGCGGCGGGCTTCGACCTAGACAAACTGGCCGGGCCTCCGATAGGCCAACTACCGCGTTGAGCGGGGCGGGGTCGGCGGGGCATCGGTACGTGGCGGTCGAGGGCGTGATCGGCGTCGGCAAGACCACCCTCGTGCACCAGCTCGCGAAGCACCTCACCGGGCGCACGGTCCTCGAGGAGTTCGAAGAGAACCCGTTCCTCGCGCGCTTCTACACCGACCGGCGCGCGTACGCGCTGTCGACGCAGCTGTTCTTCCTGATGTCGCGCTTCAAGCAGCAGGAAGTCCTGGCGCAGGGGGACCTGTTCCGCGCGCGGACGATCTCCGACTACGTCTTCGACAAGGATCGCATCTTCGCGGTGCTCACGCTCGAAGAGCACGAGCTCGCCGTCTACGAGAACCTGTTCTCGGTGCTCCGACCGCAGGTCGTGACGCCCGACCTGGTGATCTACCTGCGCGCGGATCACGACGTGGTGATGGAGCGGATCCGCCGGCGCGGGCGCTCCTACGAGATGGACATGGATCCGGAGTACATCCGCGATCTCGGTGAGGCCTACGGACGCTTCTTCAGGACCTTCGACCTGTGTCCGGTCCTCACGATCGACACCACGCACCTCGACTTCCGCGAGCCGGGGCCCGCGCTGGACGAGGTGCTGAAGATCGTCGAGCAGGGCTCGACGCCGCGCACGCTCGCCGGGCAGGCGGACGCGCGGGCGCCGAGCTTGGTCTGAGTCGTTCAGCGGCCGAGCGACCGGAACTCTTCGAAGTCGAGCCCGCCGTTCTTGTCGCGGTCGAAGCGCTCGAGGATCTTCGAGCTCACCGTCTCTGGCCAACCGATCCCTGCGTCGCGCACCGCGGTCTGGATCTCGCGTGCGTCGAGCTTCCCGTCACGGTTTCGGTCGTAGTGATCGAAAGCCTTCCGTGGATCGTCCCCGAAGCGTCCGAGGAGCCGCGTGAGCTTCTGTCGCACCTCGCGCTCCGTCGGCGGGAACAGCCCCGCGTTCATGACGCGCGGTCCACCGCGCTCGAACACGTCGGCCGTGGCGTACCCCGTCGCGCGCCGCTCGGGTCCGACCTCGAGTTGGTCGGGTACGCCGAAGTCGGCGATCGGACGCGGGTTGTTGGTGTTGATGGCGGTTCGTGCCATGGCGAGTACCTCCTGGTGCCGACTGCGAGTGCAGGTGGTGTGCCGCGCACGGGGGCTGGTGCCGCTAAAGGTCCCTGACCGCCGATCTGTAGCGTCGGCGCTGCGCCCTGGGGCGCTCAGCCCTCGGTGCTCGCCCGACGACGGAGCCGCGCGGCGCGCATCGCCTTGGCGATGTTCTCGGCCTCGATGCCCAAGAACGCTTCGCGGAGCCGGGCGTGGGTCTGGAAGAGGTCGAACCGTTCGCCCCGGGTGGCCTCCCCGTAGCGGGTCAGGAGTTGTTTCTTGGTGTTCGAGATCGTGGTCATCGGTGTCGCCCTCTACAGAAGAAGTGCCGAGGGCTCGGCCGGTGTGTCTGATAGCTCCTATGGGCCTGGGCTATGACCGATTTGCCGCCCAGACCGCACGGCGCCGAATCACGGCGCCGTGAGGCGGATGCGGCGGCCCGTGAGCTCGATGTTCTGCACCGGCGCGTACAGCTCGCCGTCGAACGTGTAGACCTCGGGCGCGTCGAGCTCGATCCGCACCCGCGCGAAGAGCGCCTGCTCGCAGTCCTGCATCCCGCGGCCGGAGCGGATCGGCCACAGCTCCTTCGCCGCGCGCCGCGCGGAGAGGCGGTGGGCGACGAAGTGGAAGCGCCCCGGCGCCTCGGCCGCGCGGTGGTAGTGCTTGAAGCCCATGGGGAGGAACTCGGTGCCACCGGCCGAAAGGTTCGTGTAGCGCCCGGCCACGAAGGACGCGCCGTCAGCGGTGACGCGCGCCTCGAAGCCGCGGAAGAACTTGTCCTCCTCGACCCCCGAGAAGAGGCTCATCGCGGAGATCCCCAGCGCGCGGAACGCCGAGCGCATCCCGCCGCGCTCGGCCTCCTCGTAGACCGCGAGGTAGTTGGGGATCAGGCCGATGCCGAAGAGGAACCCGGCGCGTCCGTCGGCCTCGACGAGCGTGCGCTCCACGGTCTGCAGGCGCCCGTCGAGAAACCGCAGCAGGTTCGGCCACGGGCCGCCCTTGAAGCCGAGGCCGCGTGCGTTGGCGTTCATGGTGCCGGCGGGCAGCAGCGTGAAGCGAGGCAAGACTTCGGCGTGGCGCGCGAACGCGCTGACGGTCTCGGTGATCGTCCCGTCGCCGCCCCAGATCACGACGTCCTCGGCGTTGGCGTGCGCGGCGACGGCCGCGTCGAGTGCTTCGAGGGAGTCGGTCTCCAGCACGGTGCCGCGCGCGCCGACCTTCTCGCGGATCCGCGCGGTCAGAGGGCGGCGCGCCTTCCCCGCGGCGACGTTGACGACGACCAGGAGGGCTCCCACGTCTCGGTGCGCTTATCGCGGCGTTCGAGCGCGGGACAAGCTTGTGACACGCCGTGACCCGTGTCATGCAGCCGGGCGTCGAGGCTGGAAGCACCCGTGTACGACCTGTCACCGAGAAAGAAGCGCGGAAGCGGTGCCCTCAAGGGGATCGTGGCGCTGCTCTTGATCGGCGCGAGCGCCGTCGGGGCCGTCTTCACGACGCGCACCGGTGACGAGCCCACGGTGACCATCGACGTCGGCCTCCCGGCGATCGGCCCCGAGACCCCCCTCACGGTGACGGTCGCGGAGCCCAAGCGCGGCCCGATCGCGTTGAAGGTGACGCTGAGGCAGGAGGGCCTCCAGGTCCCGCTGCTCGAGGAGACCTTCACGCCGCGCCCCTGGCATCAGCTGTGGGGCGAGCCGGTCGCCGAGAAGCGCTTCGAGCTGAAGATCGACAAGAAGGGCAACGCCAAGGAGCTGCGCGTCGGGGACGCGACGATCGAGGTGTGGGCGAAGGGGGCGCAGACCTGGGCGGTCGCCGGGCCGGAGGCCACGAAGTCCGTCACGCTCCCGGTCAAGCTGGTGCCGCCGTCGGTGGAGGTGAAGTCGAGCTTCATCTACCCGACGCAGGGGGGCTGCGAGACGGTCGTCTTCGAGGTCGGCGAGTCGGCGGTGAAGTCGGGCGTGCAGGCGGGCGACTGGTTCTTCCCGGGGTACCCGCTGCCCAACGGCAAGGACAACGAGCGGTTCGCGCTGTTCGCGATCCCGTACGACCTCGACGACATGGAGAAGGTGAAGCTCGTCGCGTCGGACGACGTCGGGAACACGATGGCGATCGACTTCGTGGATCGCTTCACCGCGAAGCCCTTCAAAGAGGACACGATCAACGTGACGGATCGCTTCATGAAGATCGTCGTCCCGAAGATCATGGGGAAGACGCCGTCGTTCGAGGACCGCGGCTCGCTGCTCGAGAACTACGTCGCGATCAACAGCGAGATGCGCCAGGACAACGCCGAGCGCCTCGTCGAGCTGTCGAAGGAATCGGAGCCGAAGTTCTTCTGGAACCAGAGCTTCGCGCAGATGCAGGCACAGGTGTTCTCGTCCTTCGCCGACCGGCGCACGTACATGTACGAAGGCAAGGCGGTCGACAAACAGGACCACCTCGGCTTCGACCTCGCGTCGACGAAGAAGGCGCCCATCCCCGCGGCGAACGCCGGCAAAGTCGTGCTCGCCGAGTACTTCGGCATCTACGGCAACGCGGTGGTCATCGACCACGGCTACGGGCTGATGAGCCTCTACGGTCACTTGTCGTCGATCGACGTGAAGGTCGGCGACACGGTCACGCGCGCGCAGACCATCGGGAGCACCGGTGCAACCGGACTTGCGCTGGGTGACCACCTCCACTTCACGATGTTGCTCGCCGGTCTGGCGGTGACCCCCCTCGAGTGGTGGGACGGTCACTGGATTCACGATCGGATCGCGCTGAAGCTCGGCGACGCACTCGGCTTCGTCGAAGACGAGTAGAGAAATGGCCAAGAAAAAGAAGCGTAAGAAGTCACGTCCCACCAAGGCGGAGCGCGCGGACCGGTACGCGATGTACCTCGAGTCCGTGCAGGCGCCGGACGTCGACGCCAAGTTCTTCAACAAGATCTATCGCAGCAACTTCAAGCGCGGCGCGAAGGTGCTGCGCGAGGACTTCTGCGGCACCGCAGCGGTGTGCTGCGAGTGGGTGAAGCGGAAGAAGGATCGCGTCGCGTACGGCGTCGATCTGGATCCCGAGCCGCTGGCGTGGGGCACCGAGCACAACCTGGCGAGGCTCTCCGATAGCGCGCGCGAGCGGGTGCACCTGATCGAGGGGAACGTCCTCGACGCCGACGTACCGAAGGCCGACATCGTCGCTGCGCAGAACTTCAGCTACTGCGTCTTCGAGCAGCGCGCGCTGCTGCGGCAGTACTTCGAGCGCATCCACGCGTCGATCGCCGACGAGGGGGTGTTCATCCTCGACCTCTTCGGCGGCTTCGAGTCGCTCGAGGAGGACCGTGAGGAGACGACGTCGTACGACGGGTTCGACTACATCTGGCACCAGGTGAGCTACGACCCGATCACGGCGCACGGTCAGTACAAGATCCACTTCGCCTTCAGCGACAAGAGCGAGATCCGCGACGCCTTCGTCTACGACTGGCGCCTGTGGACCCTCCCCGAAGTGCAGGAGGTCCTGGTGGAGGCCGGCTTCGATCGCGCCGACGTCTACTGGGAGGGCACCGACAAACGCACCGGCGACGGCAACGGCATCTTCAAGCGCGCCGCGCACGGCGACAGCGACCCGGCCTGGAACGCCTACATCGTGGGCGTGAAGGGCGCGGCGGCCGATTCGAAATAGAAACGCTCGCCAGGCGTCCAATCGTCGTGGCACTCCTAGCCCCGATGAAGCGACTCTTGCTCGCCGCGACGCTCGTGGTCCTCGCCGCTCCCGTGTCCTCGGTCGCGGGGGCCGCGGACAAACCCAAGGTCGTCCTCCTCGGCGCCGGCTCCGGCAAGAAGGTGAAGCTCCGCTTCGCGCCGAAGAAGGGCGCGAAGCAGACCGCGACGTTCCACATGCAGGTCACGCTGGGGATGAAGATCGCCGGCCAGACGCTGCCCCCGAACGCCGCGCCCGCGACCGCCGTGACGATGACGACGAAGGTGACCGACGTCGCGAAGAACGGCGACATCACCTACGACTTCGAGTTCACCGACTTCAAGGCGATGGACGCCCCCGGCGTCGACCCGCAGATGACGGCGACGGTGCAGTCCTCCGTGAAGGAGTTGGTCGGCACCAAGGGGACGGGGCGGGTGTCGAGCACCGGCAGCAACCTCGGCCTGACGTTCGAGCTGCCGCCGACCGCGTCGGCGCAGGCACGTCAAACGCTGAGCGGGATGCAGTCGACGATGGAGCAGATGTCGTCGCCCGTCCCGAGCGAGGCGGTGGGGAAGGGCGCGAAGTGGCGTGTCGACTCGCTGACTGAGCACATGGGCGTGAAGATCAACCAGTCGATGACGTACACGGTGAAGGCGATCCGCGGCTCCGTGGTCGACCTCGCGGTCGACGTCACGCAGAACGCCGCCTCCACGGAGTCGTCGCTTCCGGGGCTGCCGCCGGGGATGTCGGCGTCGATCGGCTCCATGGCGTCGAAGGGTGGAGGCACCCTCGTGCTCGACATGATGCGCGTCGTCCCGTCGAAGAGCGACATGAACATCGACATGTTGATGAAGGCGCAGATGGAGGCGCGCGGTCAGACGCAGGACATGGAGATGTCGATGAAGCTCGACGTGAAGCTCACGTCGAAGTGACTCAGGTCCACCGCTCGAGCACGGCGGAGAGCACCGCCTGGGACAGCGGCTTCGGAACGAAGTCGTCCATGCCCGCCTCGTAACAGCGCCGACGATCCTCCTCGGAGGTGTACGCCGTGACCGCGACGACCGGGGTCGACGCGTTACGCTCCTCGCGTAGCTTCTTGGTCGCCGACCAGCCGTCGAGCTCCGGCATCTCACAGTCCATCAGCACGAGGTCGAGCGTGTCTTCGTCGTACTTGGCGAGCGCCTCGAGGCCGTCTTCCGCGACGACCACCTCGCAACCGAGGCGCTCCAGGAGGCGGCGGCCCACCATACGGTTGATGCGGTCGTCGTCGACGAGGAGCACGGCCGGGAGGCTGTGCCGCTCCGCCCGCTCCACGCGCCGCGACGCTTCGACAGGGAACGTCGCGACGAAGCGCGTCCCTTCGCCGGGGGCGGAGTCCACGTCGACGGCACCGCCGAGCGCGCGGGCGATCGACGCTGCGATCGAGAGCCCCAGCCCGGAGCCGCCGCGATCGCGGGCGTCGCGGGTGGAGAGCTGGGCGAAGGGCTCGAAGATCCGCTTCTGATCCAGCAGGCCGATCCCGGGGCCTTGGTCGGTGACGGCGATGCGGAGGTGCTCCGCGACGTGGGTGATCGACAGCTCGACCGTCCCGCCGCCGCCGTGCTCCACCGCGTTGTCGAGCAGCTCCTGAACGACGCGCTGGATGCGTTCGTCATCGGCGCGCAGCCACGCCGACGGCGTGCCCTCGGCGATCTCGACGCGCGCCTCTGGGGTCTTGCGGAGCACCTCCCGGGTCAGCGCCATCGCGAGCCAGGTGGGGCGGAAGTCGCGCGCGCGTGGGACGAGCTTCTCGGAGTCGAGGCGGGTGTACTCGAGCATCGCGCGTATGACGTCCGACAGGCGCGACTCGGATTTTGCGAGGAGCTCCGTCCACGCGCGACCGTCCTCGCCGAGATCGAGATCGAGGAGCGCGTCGACGCCGCCGCGGATGCCGTTGAGCGGCGTGCGTAGCTCGTGGTCGATCGTCTGCAGGAAGCGGTCTCGGGTCGCGAGCGCCTCGCGCGCTTCGTGGAGCGCCACGCGCAAGGCGTTGTTCTTCTCGTCGAGCTTGCTCTGCTGCGCTTCGAGCTCGGCGAAGGTGCCGCCCGAGTTGAAGATCGCGATGACGCGGCGTTTGATCTGCGCCCAGATCGTCCGCGACGCGGGCGCGCGCGCGACGTAGCGGGCGCGGTAACCGTCGGTCTCCCACTCCACCTTCGCGAGGTCGCAGCCGACCAGGCGCGGCGCGTGCGTGAGGATTCCGACGTTCTGCACGAAGAACGGCCGACACGGCGCGTAGCCGGGGTGGAGGGTGAGCTCGACGGTGATCGTGTCGCCGTCGATGTGGGTCTCGACGTCGAGGTTGTCGTAGAAGCGGCCCCACCCGCGCTTCGACGCCATGTGCATGAAGCGCACGGGCGTGACGAAGAGCCCGAGCCCGCGCTGGGCGGTCTCGGGCGTGTCCATGATGGCGCCCCCGAGCTCGATCAGGCGTTCGTCGGAGCCGGCGAGCTCGGCGGTGCGCGCCTTCATCGCGACGTAGAGGCCCCAGGGGATCCGGTCGGTGAGCGCGGCTAACTCGGGGCCCAGGGGGCCGTAGAACTTCTCGAGTGAGACGCCGAGGAGATCGGCCATCCGGGGGTTCGACGCGAGGATCTCGGTCGAGACTTCACCGCGGGACGCAGAGGTCATGCACAGGACCCATCGGGTCCTCGGCGTGGGGGTAGAAGCCCCTGCCTCGTTTTGCGACGTGTGTCAGGAGAGGTGCTTCTTGAGGAAGTCGATGCTGCGCGCCCACGCCATCGCGGAGGCTTCTTTGTCGAAGACCTCGGGGCGCGCGTCGTTGAAGAACGCGTGTTTCGTCTTCTCGTAGACGTGCACCTTCGCGTCGACGCCGCCGGCGTCCAGGCGGCCTTGCAGCGCTTCGACGGCGGCGGCGTTGCACCAGTCGTCGTCGGTCGCGAAGTGACCCAGGAACGGGCATCGGATCTTGGCCGGGTCGGCCGCTTCGGCGGGCGGAATGCCGTAGAAGCAGACCGCAGCGCGCGTCTCTTCGAGGTTCACCGCGGAGAGGATCGTGAGCGCACCACCCATGCAGAAGCCCATCACGCCGGTCTTCTTGCCGCCGAGCGCGAGGTGCTGCAGCGCGCCGCGGATGTCCTGCGAGCAGGCGTCAGCCCAGTCGAGGTCGTTCATCATGTGGTTGGCTTCGTCGCCGTCGGTCGTGAGCTTGCCGCGGTAGAGGTCGGGCACCATCGCGCGGAACCCGGTGGCGGCGACGCGGTCCGCGACCTTCTTGATCTGGTCGTTGAGCCCCCACCACTCCTGGATGATCACGACCCCGGGGGCGCCGTCCTGCGCGGCGGGTGTGGCGTAGTAAGCCGGGCACTTCGTTCCGTCGGGGCGATTGAATTCGATCATCTTGCTCATGATTCCTCCGGTCGGGCGAGCACCCTAACAAACCTCATCCATCCATGCGATGCAGGCTTCCATCTGATCCGCCATCTCTTTCGCGGGCAGCTGCACGGGCGCGCCGTGGCCCGGGAGAATCCATTCGAACGAATGGCGCGCGAGGCGCTTCATCGACGCGATCTGGACGCTCCAGTCGTACCAACAGGTCCGCCGGAACGCGACGACGCGCCCCTCGGCGGGCCGGTACGCCAGGTGGTCGCCCGTGAACGCGACACCGTCGAACAGCAGACACATCGATCCGCGTGTGTGGCCGGGGGTGGGGACGATCCGCAGGTCCGGCGCCAGCTCGACCTCGTCCTCACCCTCGATGAACCGCTCCACGTCCTTCGTACGCCGCGAGCGGTCGTACGCGTGCAGGATGCGCTCGGCGCCGAAGCGCTCCGCCCAGCGCACGTGGTCCGCGACGTCGTCGCGATGGGTGAAGAACATGGTGCGGACGCCGCCGAGCGCCTCGATGCGCTTGGCGAGCGGGCCGTTGTACCGAGGCACGTCCACCATCACGTTCCCGCCGTCACGCACGATGAGGTAGGAGGCCGCGCCGAAGCTCGACTCGGCGTGGAAGCCGAGGTGGTACACGCTGTCCCGGAGCCGATCCGGATACGCCTTCGCCGCGGAGGCGACGTCCTCCCGAACCACGGAGCCGATCGACGCCGTCGGACAGGCGACCAGCGCCATCAGCGCGCGGTGGCGGACGTCGGGGCGATCCGGCTGGCGACGGACCCGCGAGTACGGGCCGGCTTCGTCGAAGGTGGCCGGCGCGATCCACCGGCAGGCGCCGCAGTCGATGCACGAGTCGTCGACGTACAGGTCGCCGGGGGCGTTGGTTTCGAGGCGGCGATCGAGCGAGGCCACGAAAAAGCAGCTTAGCGGTAGATCGTTTGGGATGCTCGCGCGTTGAGCACCCTTCAAATGAAACGGATGACGCCGCTCTTCCTGACCACCGTGATCGCGTGCGCCTCGACCCTGGGCGCGGAGGACAAGGAGGCGGCCCCCACCGACATCGCCGAAGAGCGCTACGAGGACGAGCCGGGCGCGGCCGGCGATTCGACCCGGAGCCACGCCAAGGCGTCTGAGCGGCGTTCCCACCGCACCGGCCTGGGCGACAGCGCCCCCGCTCCAGCGGCGAAGCGGCCGGCGCCCCCGCCGCCGGCCCCCGAGGTCGTCGCGAAGCGCCCCGAGCGCCGCCGCGTGTCCCCCGACGAGGTCATCGAGATGTCGGGGACCTACGAGGACGTGCCGCCGAGCGCGCGGACCCTCGACCCCTCCAGCTCCTCCGTGGCCAAACACGCGGGGAAGGGCGACACCCGCGCCCGCTTCCCCGGCGACGGCGCCGATACGACCGCCTCGCTCACGCTCCCCGCGGAGCCTGAGCCGCGCCGTCGTCGCGGGCCGCCGAAGTCGCCGGGCGTGAAGGCCGGCGCCTCCGACGACAACCTATCCTACGCGGCGTACCTCGACTTCCTCGAGAAACACCGCCACCACGGCTATCACTCGGACCTCTCCGACCGGGTCATCGTCGAGGTCCAGGACCAGCGCGGCAAGCCGATCCCGGACGTCGAGGTCGAGCTTCGCTATGGGCCCGGCACGCTACAGCGCCGCCGCACCTACGCCGACGGGCGTACGCTGTTGTTCCCCTCCGACACCGGACGCCACCGCCAGGACCTCTCGGTGCGGATGACCCACGCCGGCCTGACGAAGACCGTACAGCTCGCCGACGAGCGCACCCACCGCATCCAGTTCAAACTCCTCCGCGAGCGGAAGGACTTCGAAAACGTCCCGCTCGACGTCGCGTTTGTGCTCGATACCACCGGGAGCATGGGCGACGAGCTGCTCCGGCTGAAGCAGACGATCGAGACGATCCACTTCCAGATCGAGCACATGTCGCCGCGCCCCGACGTGCGCTTCGGGCTCGTCACCTACCGCGACCGCGGTGACGCGTACGTCACGCAGCACGTCGACTTCACGCGCGACCTCGGTAGCTTCACGCGCGAGCTCGGCAAGGTCCAAGCCGGCGGCGGTAACGACTACCCGGAGGACGTGCAGGCGGGGCTCGCGTCGACGCTGCACGACCTCGAGTGGCGCTCCGAAGGTGTGAAGCTCGCGTTCCTCGTCGGCGACGCGCCGCCGCACTTCGACTACGGCCAGCGCTTCACGTACCTCGACGCCGCGCGGGAGGCGGCCGAGCGCGGGATCAAGATCGCGACGATCGGTGCGTCGGGGCTGTCCGAGACCGGTGAGCTCGTCTGGCGCCAGCTCGCGCAGTTCACGATGGCGCCGTTTGTCTTCCTGACCTACGGCGAGAAGGGCGACAGCGGGGCGGGGACGCCGGCGCTGGTGAGCCACCATGTCGGGTCGAACTGGGTCGCCGAGAACCTCGATGCGATCGTCGTGCGCATGGTGAAGGTCGAGCTCGCGCACCTCACGCCGCGCGGCGCGCCGACGCGCGAGGACTACTTCGCGGCGTCGCGCTCGGACGACGTGCCGAAGGACCTCGTGCTGGAGGACCTCTTCTCGCAGTCGGTGAAGCAGCTCCTCGACTACTCCGTGGAGCGCATCGAGCCGCGCACGCCGACGGTGTTGATGCCGATCGCCTCCGCGAAGAAGCTGAAGGCGGACACCGACAAACTCGGGCGCCGGCTGATGGTCGGTCTCTCGCGGCGCGCGCAGTTCCAGCTCCTCGAACACGAGGACCGCGGCGCCGTCCTCGAGCAGCTCGCGGAGCAGCTCTCCGCGAAGTACGACGCTTCGCGTGTGTCGGACGTCGGCCGCCTCGTCCCCGCGAAGCTCGCGGTGCTGTCGTCGCTCGCGCCGGGGGACGGCGGGAAGGTCGAGATGCTGGTGAAGCTGGTGCGGTTGGAGACGGGCGAGGTGCTGTCGCTGTCGCTGTTGAAGATCGATCAGACCCTGCTGCTCTGAGTGACCTGCGCCGCCGGCATCGGCGGTGACGACGCCATCCGCGCGCTCGGGAGCTCCACCCAGAAGATCGAGCCGTTCGGCTCGCGCGCATCCACGCCGATGCTGCCGCGCATCGACTCCACGTAGTGTTTGACGATGGAGAGCCCGAGCCCCGTGCCGCCCGTCGCGCGGGAGCGGCCCTTGTCGATGCGGTAGAAGCGCTCGAAGATTCGGGTGCGGTACTTCGGTGCGATGCCGGGGCCGTCGTCCTCCACGGTGATGCGTACGTTTTCGTCGGCGACGACGGTGCGCACCTGCACGTGGCCGCCGGACTCGGTGTACTTCACGGCGTTTTCGAGGAGGTTGTTGAGCACCTGCGCGAGCGCCTTCTCGTCCACGCGGGCGATCGATTCCTCTCCGTCGAGGAGCGTGACCTCGATGCCGGCGCGCTCGGCGCGCTCGCGGATGGCGTCGACGGCCTTGTGCGCGGCGGTGCGGACGTCGACGACGCGGAGGTCGAGGTCGTAGCGGCCGGCCTCGATGCGCGACAGCTCGAGGAGGTCGGTGATGATGCGCGAGAGGCGCTCGGCGTTGCGGTAGATCGCGTCGACGAACGAGCGCGCCCGTTTGCCGTCCTCGAGCCCGCCGTCGAGGAGGGTCTCGGCGTTGGCGCGGACGACGCTGACCGGCGTCTTGAGCTCGTGGGAGACGTTGGCGACGAAGTCGCGGCGGATGCGTTCGAGGCGCCGCATCTCGGTGACGTCGAGCATCAGCACCACGGTGCCGCCGGTCGCGGTGAGGGGGCGGGCGCGCGCGAGGACGGTGCGTTTGTCCTTGGCGTCGTAGGAGCCCATCGAGAACTCTTCGGAGTCGGCGGAGGAGGGTTCGCGGGCGACGAGCTCGTTGAGCGCTTCGATCGCGACGACGTCGGCGAGGCGCTGCCCGGTGACGTCGGACTCCAACTTCAACAGCTGCTTGGCCGCGGTGTTCGTCAGCGTGATGCGCTGTTCGCCGTCGAGCGCGAGGACGGCGTCACTCATGGAGTCGAGGACGGTCTCGAAGCGACCGCGCTCGCGGGCGAGCGTGGCGAGTGTGGCTTCCAGCTCTTCGGCCATGCGGTTGATCGAGCCGGCGAGGCGACCGAACTCATCGGTGGAGGCGACGTCGAGTCGCGCGGCGTCGCCGCGGACGAGGGCGCGGGCGTGGCCGACCATGCGTCGGAGTCGGCGCGACATGAGGTTCGACGCGACGAAGCTGATCAACACCGCGACGGCCAACCCGACGAGCCCGGCGAGGAAGATCAGGAAGCGCATGTTCGCGATGGCGCTGTCGACCTGCTCGAGCGGCATCGACACACGGAGCGTGCCTTCGCCGACGGGGATCGCGACGTAGAGGAAGTGCGTCTCGAGCGTTCGGCTGAAGCGGCGCGATACGCCTCGCCCGAGCTTCTGCGCGGCGACGACCTCCGGGCGGCGGCCGTGGTTCTCCAGGCGGGCGATCTCGGCGGTGGGGACCGACGAGTCCGCGAGCACCTGGCCGTCGGGCGCGATGAGCGTGACGCGGATGCCCGCCGCCTCGCCGATGCGGTCGACGAGCGGTTCGGCGGCGTCGATCGTGTACGGGATGGACGCCGCCTCGATCGCTTCGCGCACGGTGCGCGCCTGGGAGACGAGCGTGGCTTCGAGCCGGGTCTCGAGCCAGTCGCGCAGGACGGACTCCAGCCACAGCCCCGCCACGAGCCCGACGAGCGAGACGAGGCACAGCGAGACGACGAACAGGCGTCCGCGGAAACCGAGGCGCACGGTGTAGTTCTAGCCCGCCGAGGGGCGGAAGCGATAGCCGACGCCGCGGAGGGTCTCGATGAAGTTGCCGGCGTCGCCCAGCTTTTGGCGGAGGCGCTTCACGTGGGTGTCGACGGTGCGCGTGGTGATGTCGGCTTGGATGCCCCACACGTCGTCGAGGAGCTGCTTGCGTGTCTGGACACGACCGCGCCGCGTGAGGAGCGTGGTGAGCAGCTTGAACTCCAGCGCGGTGAGCGTGATCTCGTCGTCCTCGAACCAGACCCGGTGCGCGGCCGTGTCGACGCGCAGCGCGCCGAAGGTGATGTGGTCCTCCTGCTCGGACACGGCGACCGGTGCGGAGCGGCGCAGGATGGCGCGCACGCGGAGCATCAGCTCGCGGACCGAGAAGGGCTTGGTGACGTAGTCGTCGGCGCCGACCTCGAAGCCGACGACCCGATCGATCTCTTCACCCTTCGCGGTGAGCATGAGGACGGGGATCTGTGCGGTGGCCTTCTCGCTCTTGAGGATGCGACAGATCTCGGTGCCGCTCGCATCGGGGAGCATGAGGTCCAGCAGGATGAGGTCCGGCATCGGCGTCGCGCGTGCGCCGTCGAGCGCTTCCTTCGCGGTGCCTGCGGATCGGGTCTTGAAGCCCTCGCGCTCCAGGTTGTACTCGAGCGTCGTCCGGATGTCCGGCTCGTCGTCGACGATCAGAATCAGACTCGACATATCTGCGTCCTTCTTGCTCGCACCGTGTGACGCTGTCGTGACGACCCGGTAGCGCGTTGACGGCGCACGTGCCTACGATCGCCGTCAGGGTGTCGTCTGCCAAGCTCGAACCGGATGCGTGGGCGGTCGGCCACGTGACGCTCGACCGGATCGTGGCCCCCAACCGCCCGATAAAAGAGCAGTTCGGGGGCAGCGCGTACTATGTGGCGCTCGCGTGGGCGGCGCTCGGGTGGCGTGCAGGAATCGTCACACGGATGGCCGAAGGCGACGCTGAGCGGCTACGAAAACAGCTCGAGCCGCGCGGGGTTCGCCTCGTGAATCACGCCTGCGCGGCGACGACCGCGTTCGAGAATCGGTACGAAGACGAGGCGCTGGCGCGGCGGATCCAGTCGGTGACCGGGATCGCGGATCCGTTCGCGGTCGCGCACGTCGAGGCGCTGTCGGCGGACGCGTTCCACCTTGGCCCGCTCACCGCGGACGAGCTGCCGACCGACGTGCTGCGCGCGGTGGTCGACAAGGGCGCGCGGGTCTCGTTCGACGCGCAGGGTGACTTGCGCCGGGTCGACGATCAGCGCGTGGTGCCGGCGCGCATGCGTGACGTCGCGGCGCGGCTGTCGGGCGTGACCGCGCTGAAGGTCGACGACGCCGAGGCTTCGATGCTCGTCGGTGATGCGGATCCCCGGAGCGCGGCGCGGGCGCTCGCCGCGCACGGGGTCGCGGAGGTGCTGGTGACGTTCGCGGATCGTGGCGCGCTCGTGTGTCACGACGAGACGGTCGCGCCCATTCCGCCCGTCCCGCCGCGCGAGCACGTGGACGCGACGGGGTGCGGGGATACGTTCGTTGCTTCCTACGCGTTCGGGCGAGGGCAGGGCATGACGCCGGTCGAGGCGGCGGGGTTCGCGGCGTCGGCGGCGAGCTTGAAGCTGGAGGGTTACGGGCCCCTGTCGGCGTCCGCGGACCACGTGCGCGCCAACCTTCGGCGGGTTCGCGCGAACTGAAACGCGGGCGCGGTCACTTTGGCTTGGACGGCGCTGCGCGTCGGGTAGGATCACTTTTCGGTTGGACCGTTCGTCCCTCGGGTTGTTCGCGGCATCGATCGCGTTGTGGTCGTCGTCGGTCGAGGCGGCGCCGTGCACGGGTCCGTGTCGGCTCCTGAAGTCGCTGCCGCGCTGTGAGGTGCCCGTCGCGAGCGCGTTCGATCGCAACACGATCTTCCCGCCGGGCGGTGACTCCGATCGCTACGCGGCACCGACGGACGACCAGCTCGACGCCTTCGAGCGCTCGCTCCGCGCCGCCGTCGCGGGCGACCGCGACGCGTGGGGCAGGGCGTTCGAGGCGGGGTACCTGCTGTGCGCGCGCCCGAACGAGGACACGTTGTTGTGGCGTCCCGCGATCGCGGGGAGCGGCTGGGCGATCGTCGCGCTGCGCGTGGACAACGCCCGGCCGCTGATCTTCGAGGTGCCCCACCCGATCTACGACAGCGGGACGTTGCGCCAGGGCCGCTACGCCTACGGCGCGCTGAAGGCGCGGGCGCTGATCGCCTCGGGCACGCACCGTTGCGCCAACGCCGGCTTCACGCTGTGCGAAGGCTTCACGCGCGTGTGCAGCGAGCGTCTGGAGCGCTACCGCGAGTCCGACGTCGCGCACAGCGAGCGCGCGATGTTCCACGCCGCCCACCGCGTCCTCTCCGACGCCTTCCGCGAGGCCGCGATCATCAGCCTGCACGGCATGGGCGACGACGGCATCAGCCTCTCCGACGGCACCACGATCGCGACGAGCTCCACCTCCCGCGTCGCGCGCCTGCTCTTCGCCCTCGAAGACGCCTTCGAGCTCGACCTCGTCACCGCCTGCAACGAAGCCCCGGGCGCCGCGGTCAGCGCGCACCTGTGCGGCACGACGAACATCCAGGGGCGCTACACAAACGGGCTGAGCGAGTCGTGCGTGGGGACCGCGACGGCGTCGAGTGATCGCTTCTTCCACGTGGAGCAGAGCAAAGCGGTGCGGCGGAAGTATAGGAGGGTGGTGCGGGCGATCGGGAGGGCTTTGCCGTAGCCGGCCGCTGACTTCGTCAGCGTCGGCTGGGCTACACCATCGGCTCCGGATGACCGCCGTCGCCGCCCTTCTTCGGGCGCTGTAGCATCCTGAACCCGATGTCGCTCCGCACGAACAGGTACAGGCTCGCGAGGATGGCGATCAGCAAGCCCGCGACGAGCCAGCGGTTGAAGTCGACGCGGACGAAGACGTTTCCGCGGCCGACGGCCGGGGTGATGATCGGCGATACCTCGAGGCCGTAGCGGTCCGCGAGGTCGACGATCTTCACGAGGTGGACCACCGGGACGCCCGTGTCCACGAAGCGCGCCATCACGGAGTCGATCACCACCGGCCCCGGGGCGCGGCGGTTGAGGCCCGGTTTGAAGAGGCGCTTGCCGACCTTCTTGCCGACGCTGATCGTGCCGCCGCCGACGTTGATGTACGCCGTGATCTTCGCGCCGCCGGCCTGCTCTCGGTAGAACTTCATGCGCTTCTCGACGCTGTCGGCGAAGTCGTCGGCGACGATCTGGTAGATGCCGGAGTCGTCGATCGACTTCTGCAGGATCGCGCGCCCGCGTTTGTTCATGCCGAGCGCCTTGTCCTCGATGCCGCCGATCGAGACCGCCTTCGAGCCCTCGGAGATGATCCCCTGCTGCAGGAGGACCTTCTCCATGTCGAGCCACAAGAACTCCGGTTCGTTGGCGCCCCACTGCGAAGCACCCGCGCTCGCCACGATGACCGGCTTCACCTTCATCACCTCGAGCGCCGCCAACACGTTCACGTTCACCGCGGGGAACGAGCCGGAGTAACCGACCGCCACCGCGTCGTCCGGGCGCACGCCGGCCTTCCGCAGCAGGTGCACGATCACCGCCGCGAAGTTCGGGTTCACGGAGGTCTGCTTCGACGACAGGCTCCCCTGGTTCGTCGTCGAGACCGTCATCAGCGCGCCGATGATCCCGGTCTGGGCCGGGTCGCTCTCGACGTCGATCTTCAGGCCGCGCTTCAGCCGCTCCGTGCGGATCGCTTTGAACGCCTTCTCCGCGACGCGCGCCGCCGCGAGCTTCTGCTCGTAGTACGGCTGGCGGACGTCGGTCTTCAGCAGGCCGATCGAGATGTACCCGACGATGGCCATGATGCTGATCAAGAGGAGCACGGTCCGCGAGACGCGCCGCGGTCGCCAGTACATCTTCTTCATGCCAGCAGCTCCAATCCCGCGATCAGGATCATGATCAGGCGGACGACGACAGAGGCCGTGAGGAGCGTCGACAGCGTCTCGATGAGACCCTGCCGATCGATCCAGATCCCGATGAGGCCCGGGATGATGTAGCCGATGACGGTGTAGTCCTCGGAGGTCGGCGATGCGATGTTCATCGACCGGACGATCGACCCGAGGATGTAACCCACGATGATCATCAACACCGTGCGGCGCCGCCCGTAGACGATGGCCACGTTGGCGATCGCCGTGACGATCACAAACGTCAGAAAGCCCGTCAGCAGCGTCACCACCACGTCGAACGGGTTGTCGAGCGCCAGCGCGATATAGCCGGGCACCACCATGCCGCCGGCCGCGAGGCCGAACAGCTCCGAGAACATCAGGCTCACCGCGAGCCCGATGCCGATCGCCAATTGAAGGTCTTCGATCACGACGCCACCTTCTTCATTCCCTCCAGCGTGCTGCGGTTCTTGAAGAACCGAACAATCTCCAGCCCCATCCCACCGATGTTCGCCATGCCGATGATCAACGAGGACCGCCCCGACTGCTCCACGAGCAGCTCGAACACCTCTTCGACGCGTCGGTCCTCTGCGTAGCTGATCTTCCCCGGGTCCAAGCCCCGAGAGATCGCCGCGCGCGCGAAGATGTACGTACCCGAACCGATCAACACGTAGCTGTCGACGCCGCCCCAACCGACGACCGCCTCCCCGAGCTGCCGCGATCGGTCCGGCCGGTCCGCGCGACAGTTGATCAGCGCGATGCGCCGCGACTGCTCCGGGAACTGCTTGTACGACATGTGGAAGATGCGCTCCGTCGACTCCGGGTCGTTCGCCGCGAAGCCGTTCACGAAGACGAGGTTGCGCCCGAAGAACTCGATCTCCACCGCTGTCAGGCAGCCCGGATCCGGGTCCGCCTTCCACATGCCCTCGAGCGCGACCTGACGCTCCACACCGAGCTCCGCGCAGACCTTCAACGCCAGCGCGACGTTCTCCGCGTGCTCGAGGTACGAGAACGGCTCGAGGTCGGCCGCCGTGACCTCGTCGAACTCCTCGCGCTTCACGTGCACGAGCTTCGCCCCGCGGTCTTGGACGGCCTCGCGCACGATGTCGATGTGGCGCTGCTCGGCCGTGAACATCGTGCCGCCGACGGGCGTCGTCGCGACGAGCGCGAGCGCGACGTCCTCCTCAGACGGGCCCATCACGTCGAGGTGGTCCGCGCGGGCGTTCGTCAGCACCCCGTGGGTGCCGCGGACCAGACGCATCTCACAGAGCGCTTGCAAGGTAGGTTGCACCGCCATGCACTCGATGACGAGCACCTCCGCGCGGTACTGCGCCGCGGTCCGGACGATGCGGAGTTGCTCGATCACGTTCGCACCGGCGGGCCGGAAGATCGGATACTCCTGACCGTCGGGGAGGATCATCCGCGCGAGCGTGCCGGTTGTCTTTGCGCAGGTCCGAACGCCGCCGTTGCGCAGCGCGGCCGCGATCAGGCGCGTGACGCTCGATTTCCCCCGCGTCCCGTTGACGTGGACGCGGATCGGGATCTGAAGCAATCGCCGGCGGTGATTCGCCGACTCTATCGCACCGAGCACGACGAGCACGCCCAGGATCAGGACGAGAACGAGGGTGCCGCTCACGGCGCTATTCGTAGCGCTTACGGATGTTGGGCACCAGGTACTCCGCGAACGCCCGCTGAAGATCGTACTGGGGCGAAAAGCCCCAGTCCCGCCGCGCCAGGCTGTCGTCCACGTCCGCCGGCCAGGAGTCGACGATGCGCTGCCGGCGCTCGTCGGGCGCGAACGTGATCTCCGCGTTCGGGAAGTGCTCGAGCACGAGCTTCGCGAAGTCCTCGGCGGTCGGTGCGAACGCCGTGATGTTGTAGACGTGCCGGGTCAGCTCCTCGGTCGGCGCCTCCATCAACGCGAGGAGCGCGTCGATCGCGTCGGGCATCGCCATGAACGAGATCTGCGTGTCGGGTCGGACGAAACACGCGTAGGGCTCGCCGCGGGCCGCCGCGTGCAACATCTCGGGGCCGTAGTCACTCGTCCCGCCGTGCGGCACCGTGAACGCCGAGACCAGGCCGGGGAAACGAATCGAGCGGAAGTCGACGCCCTGCGGTCGGTCGTCCACCGCGAGCTGCCGGTAGTGGTGCGCGTAGTAGTGCCCGAGGTGCTCGCAGTACAGCTTGTTGCAGCCGTACATCGTGGTGGGGAGGTTGAACGCATCCTCGTTGACACGACCGGAGCGGACCTTGGTCTCGAGGTCCGGCAGCCCGAACGCGGCGATCGAGCTGGGGAACAGGAACTTCACCCGTTTGCCGTGCCAGCGCGACTGCTCGACGCCGAGCCGGAGGACGTTCAGCGTTCCGCGGACGTTCACTTCGTGCGCCGTCTCGGGCGTGAACTCCGAGCGCGTGGAGAGCAGCGCGGCGAGGTGGAAGATCGCGTGAATCTCGAACTCACTCACCAGCCGGTTGAGCAGGCGGGTGTCGAGGATGTCGCCGACGATGGTGTCCTGACAGAGCGCTTCGACTTCGGGGGAGAGCCGTTTGATGTCGAGCGCGAGCACGTCGTAGCCCGACATCTTCGCGAGGCGCTCGATGAGGCCGTGCCCCATCTCGCCGCCCGCACCGGTGACCAATACGACCTGACGACGTGCCATTCGAATCAGACCCCCATCAACCCGAGCGCGGCGGTGAGCGCGACGACCGGCGCCGCCGTCGGACGACCGTGCTGCCAGTCGCCGCCTTCGACGCCGCTGCCGCCGATGTCGAGGTGCGCGTAGGCGAGGGGCGGGTGCCCGTCGCGTCCGTGTTTGTCGAGGCCCGACGCGATCGCGAGGAACGCCATCGGGAACTGGTGCCCGCGTGCGGTCACGCTGGACGCAGCGTTGTTGCAGGAGAGGACGTCGTCGGCGCGCGACCGCGGACGGATGAACGCGAAGTCTTCACGGCGCGAGCGCGTGATCTCGAAGGGGTCGGCCCAGGTGTCGCCCGCCGACGAGAGCGACTGCGCGATCCCGTCGTGGCGCGCGGGGCCGTTCTCGACCGCGATGCTGTACGGCCCGACGGCGCGCCCGGCGTGGCCGGTGAGCGTCGCGACCGAGAACAGCGCGGGGGCCTTCGCCGTGAGCGCCTCTTCGCGGAGGTGCGAGAGGAGGTCGGCGAGGACGAGGCGACCCTCGGCGTCGGTGTTGCCGATACGGACGCGCACGCCGGCGTGGCTGGTGATGATCTCGTCGGAGACAAACGCGTCGGCGCCGACGCTGTTCCGCACGAAGCCGATCTCGGCGACGAGCTTCACCCCCTTGGGGAGGAGCTTCGACGCCGCGACGAACAACCCGACGACCGCGCCCGCGCCGCCCTTGTCGCGGCTCATGCCGGCCATGTGGCCGCCGGCTTTGATGTCGGCGCCGCCGGTGTCGTAGACGACGCCCTTGCCCGCGAAGAAGTAGCTGCGCGTGACTTCACCTTCGCCGGTGTACTCGAGCCGCAGCACGCGAGGGCGGTGCCGCTCGACGGGGTACGAGGCCCGCGCGACGGCGTCGAGGAGCGGGTAGCCCGCTTGGAGCTTGTCCCGCTCGGCGACCTGCGAGGCCTTCACCTTCGTCCCGCGGAACAGGTCCATCGCGTACTCGACGGCGCGCGTGGGGGTCATGCGCTCGGGCTCCGTGCCGGTGACGTCGCGTGCGGCGCGGCGACCCGCTTCGAGCGCCGTGACGAGCGCCGCGGTGCGGGCGCCGTCGCTCGGAGCGACGAACCCGATCTTGCTCACGGGCTCCGTCTCGAGCGAGCCGAGCGCTTCGCGTGCTTCGAGCGGCTCCCACAGTCCGCCGGCGGCCTCGAGGAGCGCGACGTCCAGCGTGCGCTCGAAGCCCGGGGCCTTCGGCACACCCGTCACGAACAGCAGCGGCGCCTGCGCACCGGCGTCGCGCGCGCGCTGCACGCCCTTCTTCGCGGCGTCGCCGAAGGCGCGGACGTCATCGTAGTCGCGCGTGACGGGTCCGGTGCCGCTGAAGACGAGGCGGCTCTTCGGCATCGCGTCGTCGACGAGCAGGGTCACGCCCCCCGCGAGCTGCGCGTCCGCGGCAGCGGCGGCGGCGAGGACCCGGTCGACCTCCGGCGCCCCGGTCTCGGGGGCAGGCGCGACGACGACGAGGGCGTCGTAGTCCGCGGAGGCGAGGGCGTCGGCGAGGCGCTCGACCGGTATCAGCTTGGGCATCGGTGCTCCCAATCGCCAGGGGTGGCCCAGGGTGTCAAAGGCATTCGCCGGCCGATTTTTTGCGCCGTCGATCCAGGGGTGAGAGCGTGTAGGACATGGTGTTGGTGAATCGTCCCGAGTCGCGCCGCCCTCGCAAGTGGGGGTGGCCGTTCCTGGCGGGCATCCTGGTGGGGACGCTCGCGACCAAGGCGATGCGCGACGACCCGACGCCGTGCCCGCACGGCACCGCGGAGGCGGCGGCCGGGGATGGATCCGGAGTAGAGCGGGGCGCCTCGGTGGCGGCGGTGACGGGGGCGCGAGCGGCTCGTGCCGGCGCCGGGTCCGTGACCGGATCCGGGTCGGTGACCGGATCCGTTACCGAGTCCGATTCCGTTACTGAGTCCGTATCCGGATCCGGATCCGCTACCGAATCCGGATCCGCTACCGAGTCCGTGACCGGATCCGGGTCCGCGTCGGGCTCCGATTCCGGGTCCGCAATCGCCGTTCGAGCCGCGTCCGATTCCACCTCAGGCTCCGATTCCTGGACCGCATTCGCCGCTCGATCCGCTTCCGCCTCGCTCCAGCTCGCGTCCGCATCGGTATCGCGCTCGGGTTCGGACTCGGATTCGGATTCGGACACGGCCTCGGATTCGGATTCGGACACGGCCTCGGATTCGGATTCGGATTCGGACACGGCCTCGGATTCGGATTCGGATTCGGACACGGACACGGACACGGATTCGTCCTCGTCCCCCACGGCCCTCGCCGCCGGCCCCGCGCTCGCCGCGGACGCCTTCGTCGGCGCCCCGTTCACGCCCGTTCACGCGGCGCCCGCGCCTACGCTCGAGCCGCTCACGGCGAACGCCCACGTCGGCCCGATGCCCCCCGTCGTCCCGATCGCGGTGCAGGGCCCCCCGGCGCCCATCACCGGCAAGATCCGCTCGGGTGAGCGCGTCGCCGACGTGCTCGAGCGCGCCGGCGTCTCCGTCCTCGAGATCGACCGCGCGCTCGCGACGCTCACCGGGAAGGTCGACTTCACGAAGACGCGCGTCGGCGATCGCTACGTCGTCGAGCCGGCGGCCCACGGGAAGCTCGCGCGGTTCGTCTACGAGACGTCGCCGCTGAACGCGTGGACGGTGCGCGCCGACGGCGACGGGTACGTGGCCGAGAAGAAGGACGTGAAGGTCGAGCGCGTCGTGACGCTCGTCGAGGGCGAGGTCGGCTCGTCGCTGTACCAGGCGTTCATCGACGCGGGGGAGGGCGCGGCGCTCGCGATGCAGCTCGCGCACGTCTATCGCTACGACATCGACTTCAACACCGAGACCCGCAAGGGCGATCGATTCCGCCTGTACGTCGAGAAGGACGAGGTCGAAGGTGAGACGGTCGGCTACGGGCGCATCCTCGCGGCGGAGTACGGCGAGCGTCGCCTCTTCGAGCTCGACGGCGCGTACTACGACGAAAACGGCAAGGCGGCGAAGAAGGCCTTCCTGAAGTCACCCCTCGCGTTCACACGGATCAGCTCGGCGTTCGGCTACCGCACGCACCCGATCACGAGGCGCAAACACTTCCACGGCGGCGTGGACTACGCGGCCCCGACCGGGACGCCGGTGCAGTCGGTCGCCGACGGGGTCGTGACCTTCGCGGCGCGCAAGGGCCCGAACGGCAAGATGGTGAAGGTGCGGCACCCGGGCGGGTACGAGTCCTATTACCTGCACCTGTCGAGGATCCTCGTGAAGCGCGGCCAGCGTGTCTCGCAGAGCACGCTCGTCGGGCGCGTCGGATCGACGGGGCGCTCCACCGGGCCGCACCTCGACTTCCGGCTGAAGCAGAACGGGAAGTACCTCAACCCGACCAAGAAGGTCGCCGCACGCCATTTTGGTGTACCGAAGAAGTCCCGGAAAAAATTCCGCGCGCTGGTCAAAAAGTGGGGTCACCGTCTCGATGGGTCCGAACGTCTGGTGATGGCCGGCAACGGGTCGCATCTTCCTTGACCGGGGGTAAGGCGACGCCGTACTCGCCTCTCCTTAGAGAGGTTCAGTTTGGCGAACGACAACACCCCCCCTTCCACCTCCAACGACAAGCTCGGCGTCCTGCTGCCGGGGCTCGGCGCGGTCGCGACGACGTTCATCGCCGGCTGCCACCTCGCGCGCAAGGGCGCGGGCGTACCGATCGGATCGCTGTCGCAGCTCGGCACCATGAAGGTCGACGGCGAGGACAAGCCGAAGAAGATCTCCGAGCTGCTGCCGATCGCGAACCTCGACAACCTGTCGTTCGCCGGCTGGGACGTGCGTGAGGACGACGCCTACGCGGTCGCGCAGAACGCGGGCGTGCTCGAGCGTCATCACCTCGAAGCGGTGAAGGACGAGCTGTCGGCCGTGCACCCGATGAAGGCGGCGTTCTTCCAGAAGGACATCCCGCGCCTCGAGCCGTCGTTCGTGAAGACCGGCAACCGCGCGGACCTCGTGGATCAGCTCCGCCAGGACATCCGCGACGCGAAGGCGAAGATGGGGGTCGATCGCCTCGTCGCCGTGTGGTGCGGCTCGACGGAGCGCTACGTGGAGCCGTCCGCGGTGCACCAGTCGATCGACGCGTTCGAAGCCGGGCTGAAGGCCGACGACGAGAACATCACGGGCTCGATGCTCTACGCCTGGGCGTGCCTCAAGGAGGGCGTGCCGTACGCGAACGGCTCGCCGAACCTCACCGTCGACACCCCCGCGGCGATCGCGCTCGCGAACGAGACGCGCACGCCGATCTGCGGCAAGGACTTCAAGACGGGGCAGACGCTGATCAAGACGATCCTCGCGCCCGGCCTCAAGGCGCGCATGCTCGGGATGGAGGGGTGGTTCTCCACCAACATCCTCGGCAACCGCGACGGCCTCGTGCTCGACGAGCCGGCGAACTTCAAGACGAAGGAAGTCAGCAAGCTCTCGGTGCTCGAGCAGATCCTCGAGCCGGAGGCGCACCCCGAGCTCTACGGCGACCTGTCGCACCTGGTTCGCATCAACTACTACCCGCCGCGCGGCGACCAGAAGGAAGGCTGGGACAACATCGATCTGCTCGGGTGGATGGGCTACAAGATGCAGATCAAGGTGAACTTCCTGTGCCGCGACTCCATCCTCGCGGCGCCGGTGGTGCTCGACCTCGCGCTGTTCATGGACCTCTGCAAGCAGAAGGACATGCGCGGCGTCGTCGACGGCCTGTCGCTCTACTTCAAGTCGCCGCAGGACTCCGCCAACGGCATCGAGCACGACCTCTTCAAGCAGTCGGCCCGCCTGGAGGCGATGCTCCGTTCGTTCATGTAAGGGGCCCCTCGCAAAACAGTGATCGATCCGGCCCCGTCCGCGCACGGACGGGGCGTGATGATCAGTCGGCACACCCTCCATTCCTCCCTCATCGGTCTCGCGTTGTGCTGCTGGGGCGCTACGGCCCTCGGGGCTCCGCGCACCGTCGCCGTGGTGTCGGCTACGCCCGACGCCGCAGCCGGGCTACAGCGCGGCGCCGAGGCGGCGGTGGCGCGGGTCGGCGGACGTGCCCTCCCGGCCTCGGTGAGCGAGGACGCCGTCGCGGCCTTCGTCGAAGGCGCCCCGACGTCGGCGCCGAACGAAGCCCTCATCGCGGCGCTCCCGCGGATGGGTGTCGACCTGCTGGTCGTGGTCCGGCGGCTCGACCGTGCGGGCGACGACGCGTCGTCGGCGAGTTACCACGTTCGCCTCGCGAGCGCCGAACGTGTGGTCGCCCGGTTGTTCGGTGCGGCGGACGAGGACGCCCTGATGCGCCTCTTCTCGGAGCTCGTGCAGCGCGAGCTGAGCGAGCTGGCCGGCGATGAAGTCCCCGTCGAACCGGTCGCAGCCCCCGCGAAGCGTGAGCCCATCGCGCCTCGAGAGCGCGCGCCCTCCAAAGCAGCGAAGTCGACACCGACGACGAAGCGCACTCCGTTGTCGAAGGCGACGAGCGCGCCGCCCCGCGCCAAGCCGAAGTTGGGCCTCGCCGTGTCGGACGCCGAGGGCCAGATCGTCATCAAGCGCGTGGTCGAAGGCTCGCCGGCGGCGCGGGCGGGTCTCATCGCGAAGGATCGCATCGTCGCGATCGACGCGCTGCCCGTCTCGACCCGTGCGGACCTCGTCCGCGCGATCGGGACGCAGACGCGCCTCACGGTGGACGTGGATCGCAGCGGGAAGCTCATGTCGCTGACCATCGATCTCGCCGCCTCCGCGGCTCAACCGGCGCCGGCCACGACTTCGCACCAAACCACCTCGAGTGTGTCGCCCGACCTGCTCGAGGGCGAGGTCGCCTTCGAGAAGAGCGAGGTTCGTACGACTCGAGACGCGAGCGGTGCGGTCACGGCGATCGAGCGCACCACGTCCTCGGCCGATCTCTCGGGCGGGGGCGCGACGCTCGCGTTGAAGACGGAGAAGGTCGAGCGCCTCCCCGCGCCGCCGTCGGCGGTGTCGGGCGGTGCGTTCAGCCTCTCGTTCGGAGGCGCCTTCGGCTCCGACCTCACGATGTTGATGGGCACGGTCGGTGGGCGATGGCACGTGTTCGGCGGAACTTTGCCCGGCCCGGACGGCGGCGGGATGGCGGGGATCGACTTCGCAACCGACTTCTCGATCGGCGCGAGCCACATGAGCTTCGAGACGGACTTCTTCACCAGCGAGACGACGTCGTTCGTGACGCGCTCGGTGGCCGAGCTGTCCTTCGCGTTCGGAGGTTTCTCGGCGATGAACTCCGGCGATCTCAAGCAGGCCGGCGTCGCGCTTCGGCTCGGCGGCTTCGCGGGCGTCACGACCTCGCTCGCCACGAGCGACGAGGCCGAGCTCGACGTGTCGCCGACCTACGGTCCGGTCCTCGCCCTGGAGTTCCCGTCGTACAACGCGGGGACGACCGAGTACTCGAGCACGTCCGCGTCCCTGATCATCATCCCGATCGAGCCGGTCACCGTGCTCTTCGGTCTCGCGTTCGAGGGGTGACTAACGTCCCGCACGGGCCCTAACTCCCGACCTCGCCGCCGTCCTCGCGCTCGATCGCCATGACACTCGGGCGCGGCGGCGCGCCGTCCACGAAGTCGGGCCAGCGGGTGCTCGGCGCGTCGAAGGTCGACGTGCGCTCCTGCGCCGGGTGCTGCACACACAAAAACAGCGTCTTGCCGTCCGGCGTGAACGACGGCCCCGACACCTCCGCGCCGCGCGGCGCGTTGAAGAACCGGCGCGCCTTCGCGCGGCCCGGCCCCGACGTGTCGGTCGCGTAGATCGAGTCCGCGACGCCGACCTTGTCCTGACCGTCCGTCGTGATCCACAGGCGGCCGGACGGATCGAACGCGAAGTTGTCCGGGCACGACAGGACGCCGTCCTCGGTGAAGTGCCCGCCGACCTCGCCGCGTTTCTTCCCGAGCAAGCGCTCTCCGTCGTCGAGGAGTTTGTCGACGCCGTTGCGGTTCGCGCCGAGCGCGAGCAGGCCGAGCGCCGTCGACGGCGGGGCCGCCGCGGCGATGTACTTCGCGCGCGGCGTCGCCTTGTCCGTCGGGTCCTGGCCCAGGAGGAACAGCCCCCAGCCCACCATCGGCGAAGCATGATCGAAGCCGCCGTTACGGCGCGGCACCGTCAGCTCCACGATGTGGCCGTGGTTGTTCTTCTTACGCGGGTTCGCGGCGTTCGGCGTCTCGCGGCGGTCGTTGTTCGTCAGCGCGACGTACACACGCCCGGTCGTCTCCTCGACGCCGACGTCCTCCGGACGGTCCATCTGCGTCGCGCCCACGAGGTCCGCCGCGCGACGCGCCTCGATGACCACGTCTCCCTGATCCGAGAACCCGTTCTTCGCCACGAGCGGCCCGCGCCCGTGCACGAGGGGGAGCCACTCGACGGTCCCGTCGTCGTGGAACTTAGCGACCGACAGGACACCTTCGTTGAGCAGCGTCTTGTTCCGCTCCGGCTTCGCCGGGTCGTACGCGTGGTTCGACACGTAGCGGTAGAGGTACTCGAAGCGTTTGTCGTCGCCCGAGTACACCACCACGCGGTTGTCGTAGTTGAGCGTCACCGTCCCCGACTCGTGCGCGAAGCGCCCGAGCGCGGTGCGCTTCACCGGCGCCGCCGTCGGGTCGCGCGGATCGATCTCCACCAGCCACCCGTGTCGGTTCGGCTCGTTGGGCGCCTCGTCGAGGCGGAACCGGCGCTCCCACTTGTGCCACGCGAACAGGGTCAGCTTCGCGATGCCGTAGCGTTCGTGGTTCTTCTGCTCGGTCTTCGGCGTGTTGGTGAAGTAGAAGTCGATGTTCTCCTCGGCCGTGAGCACCGTGCCCCACGGCGTCGTCCCGCCGCTGCAGTTCGCGAACGTGCCGATCACCCGTCGCCCGGTCGGATCGTCGGGGGTCTTCATGCGCCGGTGCCCCGCCGCCGGGCCCGCCACCGCGCACGGGGTCGTCGCGGTGATGCGCCGGTTGAGCTTGCCCTCGGGGTTCGTCGTCCAGCCGCGCTTCGTCTTCACGACTTCGACGATCGTGTGGCCGTGCGCCTCCATCTCCGTGCGCGCCTGCGCCTCGGTGACCTTCTCGACCGCGTTCTTCCGGTCCATGCCCGGGAACATCAGCTGCGGGTCGGTGTACTCGTGGTTCACGCACAGCAGACCGCGCCGCGAGCCGTCGAGCGGGAGGTACGCCGTGAAGTCGTTGTTGTAGCCGAACTGACCGGCCTGCCGCGCCGCCGACTGCGCCGTGAAGTCGTACTTCGGCGCGGTCGCGAGGACCGGGTCGCCCCAGGAGATCAGGCGGTCCGCGCGGTAGCCGGGCGCCACGTGGTGCGTCGTGTCGAACGTGAGCGGCAGCGCCGAGAACCCGAGCGACGAACGCTCGGCCGCCGCCGCTTCGCGTAGCGGGAGCGCAGCCCCCGCCGCGACCATGGACAGGCCCTTCAGGAGGCTACGACGGCTCAAGCGCCGTTCGATGAGTTGGCCGAGTTCGGTCTCGTGATCGCTCAAAGGTTCGACTCCGGATGTAAGCCCATGTGGGCACTGTCACTTTTCGGAGGGCAGGCGCCTCATGTTGTCTGAAAAGTGTCACCCGAGCCCGAAACTACGACGATCGGCCGGGGCAGATGCCCTCAGCGGACGACGAGCTCGGTTTCGACCCCCGTGAAGAACACCGACCCCACGTCGACCACGCCCCCGAACGCGACGTCCTCGCCGACCGGTGCGTCGACGATCTCCACCTGCTCGAACATCGACCGCGAGTTGTTCGCGAGGTGAATCCCGAACCGCTCCGCGTTGGCGACCCGAACCCGCGTCGCGCGCAGGGCGCCGTTGGCGAGGTTGTTGAACCCACCCACCGCGATGCCCGCGCCGTTGCGGTCGCGGTACTCGAGGCGCACCTCGTCGACGCGCGCCGCCATCACGAAGTCGGGCGCGAACCCGTCCGCGAGCTCGAGCGTCCGCGTCGTGACGCCGTCGATTTGGACGTCCATCGCCTGGAGCTCGTTGCTGTACGCGAGCAACCCTGCGAAGCCGACGTCGCGCACGCGCACGTTCTCGAGCATCGTCTCACCGCGGTGGACGTGGACGCCGCCCCAGCCCGCGTCTTCGATCGTCACGCCGCGCAGCCACACGAACTCGCCCTGGTCAGTGGCACCGACCTCCTCGCCCGTCTCGTGACCCACGCCCGCGACGCCCCGGATCAGGCCGGCGTCCGCGACGAGGCGAGAGGCGCCGGTCACGCGAATCCCGGATGCGTTCGGTATCTCGCGGTAGCGGTCGGTGCGGTGATTGTCGGTGTGGCGTGTGTCGAGCACCGTGAACTGCGCGAGGTCGACGTTCGCGCCGGCGACCGAGATCCCGGAGCGCGCGGCGCGGAGGACGAGCACGTGATCGATGTCGACCGTCGATCCCGCCACGGCGAAGATCCCGACCTCACGCGTCTCGAACGCGCGCAGGTGCGAGAACGTCCCGGTCAGCCCTTCGTTCGCGCCGTAGATCCAGAACCCGTTCGTCGCGCCGGTGACGCTCATCCGCGCCACGTTCATCGTCGAAGCGCCGAACGCGTCGAGGCCCATCGCCGGGAGCGGACCCAACGCGTCGAGCTCGACCCAAACGTCTTCGAGCGTCGCCTCCGAGGTCCAGACCGCGATGGCGTTGTGGCGAGTGTCGTACACCGCGCTCTCGCGGATCTGCGCGTCGGTCTCCTGGACGAAGATGCCGAAGCCGCGCTGGATGACCGCGTCGTCGTTGCCGTCGACGCCGCGCACGATCGTCTTCGTCAACGTCGCTGAGCCCGATCGGTTGACGCGGATGCCCACGAAGCGGCGCCCCTCCACCACGAGGTCCGTCGCCGCCAACGCACGGTTCGCACCTTCGAAGTACACCCCCATGTTCGTCCCCGGCAGGACACGCACGCGTTCGAGCTGCACGTCGCCGCCGACGCCCGCGATCGCGAAGGCGTCGCCGTCGACCTCGACGTCCGTCATGCGCAGCGCGCCGCCCGTCGCGCGCACCGTCGGCGCGCCGCCCGCGGAGCGGATCGACATCGCGGCGAGCCCGACCGTCCCGGCGCTCACGTCGAACGCCACGAGCCCGGGGGAGGCGGTTACGATCGTCTCGGCCGCGCAGTTGCCGACGAAGTCGACGTTGCGATTCAGCGCGACGTTCGGCGCCGCGTACTGCCCCGCGTAGACCGCGATCACCGCGTTCGTCGGGGCCATCGCGTACGCCGTCGCGAGGTCCTGATACGGCGACGCCGCGTTGCCGTCGCCGCCGGCCGCCGCGTCGTCGTCCACGTAGACGACCGGCCGCCCGCTCGGGACCGACGCGGGGCCCGGCTGTGAACAGTCGCCGAGGTCCTCACACCCGGCGCTCCCGGCGCGCTGGATCTGTCCGCGCGGGCACGTGACCCGCGCCGCAGGGGCGCAGTGCTCGACGTCGCCCGCCATGACCGGTGACCGACGCTCCCAGCCCTCGGGGCACGTCGCGAACACCACGGGCTCCGGCGCGGGCGGGTCCACCTGAGGCGCTTCGACGGGGCACGGCGCCCGACACACCGCCTTCGCCTGCGGCCCGACCAACGCGGTGCACCCGAGCGCGGCACACGCGTCGCGGGACAGGGACGGGAGGCGGACGTTGGCGAACACGTCGGCGAGCTCTGAGGACGCGACCGGCTCGAACGCACGCTCGGGGGCGGCGGCTTCGTACGTGAGCTCGGTCGGGGGGAGGAAGCGTTCGAGGCCATCACCGAGCTGGTCGATGGGGCCGGCCGACAGCCCCAGGGCGTCGAGGGGGTCGTCGTAGGCGAACAGGTAGAGGCGGTCGTTGCTGCCGATGGACACCTTCAACCCGCCGGTGTCGCCGGATAGGTCGAGCGCCGAGACGGCTTGCCGGTCCCCTTCGAGGCCGGTCGCGACGAGCAACGCCGACGCGCGCCCGGACAGGTCCGGGAGGAACACACGACGCTGCTCGTGGCAGGCGACCAACGCGGTCAGCGCGGCGGCGGCGACGAGCGCCGCGCGTCCGCTCGACGCGCTCCGTCCGTTCGACGCGATGGTCGCCTCCCGCACCCGCGGAAGGTTAACCCAGATCCGAGCGTGTCAGGCGGCTTCCTGGTGACAGGCGAGGCCGGCGCGCTGCGCGGAGGTCAGGGCGCGGACCGCCTCCAGGTCGAGCACGATCAGGCGGCGCCCGGCGCGCGCGATCCAGCCGAACTCGAGCCACGCGCCGAGGACGCGCTGCAGCGTCTTGCGCGACAGGCCGAGGCTGCGGGCGATCGACGACTGGTTGATCGGCGCGTCGATCCGGATGGCGCCCGGCTCGGACGGCACCTCGACGCCGAACAGCTCCGCGTGGTCGACGAGGAAGCTCGCGACGCGGCGCTCGGTCGAGTCGGCGACCGTCTCGCGGACCTGGTTCGACTTGAGCTGCACCCGGCGGGCGAGGTCGCGCAGGATGGCGTGTCCGAACTGGGGCTCGGTGGCGACCAGCTCGCAGAACAGCGCGCGCGGGACCTCCAGGAGGACCGACTCGTTCACCGTCATCACGGAGTGGGCCCACTCTTCGCCCGCGAGGACGTCCTCGTGGCCGAACAGCGCGGGGGCCTTGAACAGCTGCGTGACGATCGGCTCACGCTTCGGGCCGGCTTGCTGCATTTGCACGCCGCCGTCGCAGAGGACGTACACGTACTTCGCCTGCTTCTTCTCCCGGTAGATGAACCGGGACGCCCCCGTCGAGATGACGCGGGCAGCGTCGGCGATCCGCTCGATGGCGGAGGCCGACAGGCGAGACGACATGGGGTGAGAGCGGAGCAGGGCTTCGGTTCGACGCATGTGACCCACTTCTCCAAGGATCGGGCCAACCCGCGCACACCGCGAAGTGGGACAAAGGTGTCGTGCACACCCGACGACGTGCCGGGCGCACCCAACACCACTCACCGTCAGTTCGGGTTGACCCCGAGGTGGTGGAAGAGGAATGCGACGATGTCGGTGTACTGCGCGACCCGCTCGTCGAGCGACGTGGTGCCGCCGTGTCCGGAGTCCGAGGAGGTCCTGAGCAGGATGGGCGCCTCGGAGGCCGTCGCGGCCTGCAGGCGGGCGGTCATCTTCCGCGACTGCATCGGGTCGACGCGCGGGTCGTTCTCGCCCGTGGTGAACAGGACCGCCGGGTACGCCGTGCCGTCCTTCACGCGGTGGTACGGCGAGTAGGCGTACATCGCGCGGAAGTGGTCCTCGTTCTTCACGGTGCCGAACTCGGTGATGTTGAACTGGCCGTTCGGGGACAGCTCGACCCGCAGCATGTCGTAGATGCCCACCAGCGAGACGACGACCTTCGCGAGGTCCGGGTGTTGGGTGAACGTCGCGCCCATCAGCAGGCCCCCGTTGCTCCCGCCGATGAGGCCGAGCCGCTTGGAGGTCGTGTACTTCGCTTCGATCAGGTGCTGGGCCGCCGCGTGGAAGTCGTCGAAGACGTTCTGTTTGTTCGTGAGGTTGCCCTGGCGGTGCCACGCCTCGCCGTACTCGCCCCCGCCGCGGATGTTGGCGATGGCGTAGATGACGCCCTGCTGCAGGAGCGCGAGGGACCACGTGCCCATGCGCGGCGTGACGTTCACGCCGTAGCCGCCGTAGCCGTACAGGACGGTCGGGGTGTCGCCGGTCTTCTCGAAGCCGGGCGGGAGCAGGATGTTCACCGGGATCTTCGTGCCGTCCTTGGAGGTCGCCATCTCGCGGACGACGCGGACGCCGGACAGATCCACGGGCGCCTTCGACGCGAGCGCGGTCTTGGTGAGCGCGTTTTCGAGCGGGTCGTACCGGTACAGCGCGGTGGGCTCCACGAAGCCGGTGAGCGTGAAGAGCAGCCCGTCCGCGCCGTGCGGGGCGAGGTGCCGCACCGCGGAGACCTCGGGGATGGGCAGCGGCTCCAGCGCGCGGCCGGCGTGGTCGAACGCACGAATCGTGGAGGGGCCGCCGGTCTGGTACTCGACGTAGATGCGCGACTTCGTGACCACGACGGTCGGCGGGCCCCAGAAGTCTTCGACGATCGTGTCCTCGCTCTCGGGGACGACGACCTTCGCCGCGTTCACGTCGAGCGAAGCGATCGGGACCACGGTGACCTTCCCGCGCGGCGCGCCCTGACGCGACAGCAGGTACAGGTCGTCCGCGCGCCCGAACGACGCGGCGAGGACGCCGTCGCCGAACTCGGAGAACTGCCGGATCTTGCCGTCGGCCTCGCGCAGGAAGAGCGCGAACTTCCCGCCGTCGCCCTCCTGCACGGTGACGAGCGCGCGGCCGCTCGCGGCGTGTACGCGCACGCGGATCTCGGCGATCTTCGGGAGCTCTTTTCCGAGGACGTAGGTGTCCTTCGCGACGTCGTCGCCGAGGGTGTGGTGCCAGAGCTGCTGGTAGAACGCGAGGTCCGCTTCGGGACGCTCACCGGGCGCGGGGTAGCGTGTGTAGAAGAAGCTCTTGCTGTCCGCGGTCCACGCGAGGTCGCCGCCCGCGGTGCCGCCCTGGACGCGCTCGATCTTCTCGAAGACGGCCTTCTTCGTCGCGACGTCGAAGACCGTGACGTCCCCGGACTCGGAGCCGCCGACCGACATCGAGACGGCGACGAGCTTCCCGTCCGGTGACGGCCGGTACCAGTCGATGGACGTGGTGCCGTTGGCGTCGAGGGTGTTCGGGTCGAGGAGGACGTCGGGCGTGGCGTCGTCGAGCGAGGGGAGGATCGCGAGGAAGGGCTGCTGCTTCGGAGGTTGGTGCACCAGCGCGAAGACCTTGCCCTGCACGAGGCTCACCGCCGTGTAGGACGTGGAGCGGTCCTCGAAGATCGCGCGGATGTTCTTCTCGACGGCGTCGCGCCCGGCGAGGTTCGACAGGTGGTTGCGCGCGTAGAAGTTCTGCGCGGCGCTCCACGCCTTCACGTCGGGGTCGCTCCAGTCCTCGAGCCAGCGGTAGTCCTCCTTCACCTCGACGCCGTGGAAGGTGTCCGCGACCGGCCGTTGCTCGGCGACGGGGAGGGCGGCGGTGGCGGTGTCCGGCGCGCTGGCTTCCTCGCTGGCTTTGCAGGCGACGAGTCCGCCGAGGGCTGCGAGTCCGACGAGGGCGGCGAGTCCGACGTAGATTTTCATCGCGGGCGTGGTATCGCTCTTTCTGCGGTTTTGGCCAGCGACGAGATCAAGGTCTGTGGCGTGGCGGCGTGCCGCACGCTGTTCGACGTGCGCCCGGGTGACATCATCCGCGTGTACCTCACGAAGAAGGCGAAGCGATCGTTTTCGCGCCTGCTCGCGTACTGCTCCGAGCAGCGCCTCGCGTACCACGTCGTGGACGACGAGGAACTCGCGCGTGTCGCGGCGACGGAGCACCACGAGGGCATCTGCATCCTCGCGCGGACGTGGTCGCCGACGTTGGAGGAGCTGTTCCAGCGCGTCGGCGAGGCGCCGGCGTTGGTCGTCGCGCTCGACGGCGTCGACAACCCGCACAACCTCGGTGCCATCCTCCGCAGCGCGGCGCACTTCGGGGTCGTCGCGCTGGTGCGCGCGGAGGCGGACGGTCGCACTGCGCCGTCCGCGCATCGCGTCGCGGAGGGGGGCGCGGAGATCGTGCCGGTGGTGCGGGTCGAGGACTTCGTCGTCGGGTTGAAGCGGCTCGCCGCGGCGGGCTTCGAGATCGTGACGACGGCCGCCGACGGGGAGCGGGATCTGTACCGGCACCGCTTCGCGCGACGCACCGTCCTCGTGTTGGGCGCGGAGCGCGAGGGCGTCTCGCCGCCGGTGCGGCGCCTCGCGGACGTCGCGCTGAAGATCGGTGGGACGGGCGCGGTCGAGAGCCTGAACGTGTCGGTCGCGACGGCGGTGCTGCTCGCAGAGCACTGGCGCCAGAGCGAGGGTTGATCACGGGAGCAGCGCGCTTCACCCCGAGCGCGCGATCCAACGGAGCCCGACCGCGACGCGGTCGGGAAGGACGGCCACGCAGCTCGTCGAGCCGCTGGGCCTTCAACGGAGCCCAAACGCGTCGCGGTTGGGAAGGCCGCGCCGGGTCTGGGGCTTCCTCCCGGTCTTCAAACTTTGACGGAGCCCGACCGCGTCGCGGTCGGGAAGGCGAGCACGCCGCGCTACTACTACGTCGGTCAGGGGTACGTGCTTCAACGGAGCCCGACCGCGCCGCGGTCGGGAAGGACGGCCCCGCCCGGCGTCATCAGCGACCCGCCGATGTAGCTTCAACGGAGCCCGACCGCATCGCGGTCGGGAAGTGGCGCTGCCGCGCTGGGTCGGTCGCCTGCCGATGCCGGCTTCAACGGAGCCCGACCGCGTCGCGGTCGGGAAGCGAAATGCCCCTGACGAAGGTCATCGAGGACAACATGGTGCTTCAACGGAGCCCGACCGCATCGCGGTCGGGAAGAATCGAACCCGGGCACGGGACAGGATGGACGGCTTTACGCTTCAACGGAGCCCGACCGCGTCGCGGTCGGGAAGTCGTTTGTCCGGGTGGCGCGGGGACGCACGACTGCGCGCTTCAACGGAGCCCGACCGCGTCGCGGTCGGGAAGGCCTAGGAAGGCCGTGGGGTCCCGCGGCTTGGTTTCGTCGCTTCAACGGAGCTCGACCGCGTCGCGGTCGGGAAGAACCAAGGTGGTGGCCCGTGACGTCCGGTAAGGTCCGGCGCCTGCTTCAACGGAGCCCGACCGCGTCGCGGTCGGGAAGTGTTGCCGTGCGCGAGCTCGCCCACCGCCTGATGAAGGACGCTTCAACGGAGCCCGACCGCGTCGCGGTCGGGAAGGCGTGAACCGCGCGCCGACGTCGAACCTCACGAGCGCGATGCTTCAACGGAGCCCGACCGCGTCGCGGTCGGGAAGGGCTGAAGCTCATCACCCCGACGAGGCCCGTCTGGTAGTAGCTTCAACGGAGCCCGACCGCGTCGCGGTCGGGAAGACGATTCGTCGGGGAAGGGTGCTCGTAGGCGGCGAGCGTGCTTCAACGGAGCCCGACCGCGTCGCGGTCGGGAAGAAGCGGTCGCCCTGCGCGATGCCGAATTGGTGCTCTACGCTTCAACGGAGCCCGACCGCGTCGCGGTCGGGAAGAAGGCGTGACGAACGTGGTCGATCCAGTGCGTCCCGTAGCTTCAACGGAGCCCGACCGCGTCGCGGTCGGGAAGTTCATGTGGAGTTGTGAACCGCCACTCTCGCCCTCGTAGCTTCAACGGAGCCCGACCGCGTCGCGGTCGGGAAGCCAGAACGTCCGTGTCGAGGATGAGGTTCGTCGTCGTCGCTTTAACGGAGCCCGACCGCGTCGCGGTCGGGAAGCCCGAAACATTCAGTCCCTCCAGGGCTCCCGAGATCAGTTCGCTTCAACGGAGCCCGACCGCGTCGCGGTCGGGAAGGGGCGTCAGCGTGCGGTCCACGCCTCGCATGTTGGCCGCGCTTCAACGGAGCCCGACCGCGTCGCGGTCGGGAAGCGTCGGCGCCGGTCCACCCGGGGTCGTCGTGCGAGAGGCTTCAACGGAGCCCGACCGCGTCGCGGTCGGGAAGGACGCCGAGCGTAAGCGCGTGCTCGCGACGAGGTACCGCCGTGCTTCAACGGAGCCCGACCGCGTCGCGGTCGGGAAGTCGACAACCAGCCGGTCACCAACATCCGCGACAACATGCTTCAACGGAGCCCGACCGCGTCGCGGTCGGTAAGGGCAACGTGCGTAACCGACACAAGCGCAAGTTCACAGTGCGTCAACGGAGCCCGACCGCGTCGCGGTCGGGAAGTAAAGACGCAGATCGCCGCCTACGAGGAGTTGATGCGATGCTTCAACGGAGCCCGACCGCGTTGCGGTCGGGAAGCGATCTCGGGCACGTCCTCGGCCCACACCTCATGGTAGCTTCAACGGAGCCCGACCGC
>JAVJQW010000027.1:0-91133 GCA_040218735.1 Deltaproteobacteria bacterium | reverse complement strand
CGGGCGCGGCGATTCCGACAGCCGGACCGCCCCGCCGACGCGCCCAGGTACTGCCGAGCGTCGCAACGCGATCCCCGCGCCGGACGGTCGCAAAGCAAGCCGAACCGAGGTCGCCGCGCCCGATGTCGGAGCGGAGTGGGCGCCTGGGCAGCGGGTCGCGATTGGCGGGGCGTCGGATCGAAGCTCCCCGGGTCACTCCACTCATGAGATCGCTGGTGAGCGGCAACTCGAGAAGCGGAGCGATGGCGGCGGGCGGGGACCTCTCCGTAGGGAATCAGTTCGGCTCGCCCGCCTCGGCAAACAGCGAAGCCGAGGGGCCACACCCGGCGAGACGAACGGCTTCTGACCGGAAGAGCGTCCCCGGCCGACGCCAAAAGCGAAGCCGGACCTGGGCACTCCCACCCCGGCTATCCGATACGGCCTCCTAGACCGTAACGCCCTCCCGCTTCGCGGGAGCGCTTGGCACACTCCTCAGACACGCCTCCTCCGGAGGCGAGCTTCGGAATAGACCATAACGCCCTCCCGCTTCGCGGGAGCGCTTGGCACACTCCTCAGACACGCCTCCTCCGGGGGCGAGCTTCGGACTAGAATGTCGCGGTGACGACGCGTCGCTTCGAGCTCGGCGAGCGCCCGTTCGACCTGCGTCTGACCTGGCGGCTCTCCGCGCTGTGGGGCGCCGAGACTTGGCGGGCGAGTGACACGGACGGCGCGTGGTTCGCGCGCCGCACGAGCGAGGGGATCGGCACGGTGTGCGTTCGCCACCGTGGGGATCACTTGGAAGCCGAGGGCTGGGGCGACGGCGCGGAGCGGGCGCTCGACGAGGTGCCGGCGCTGGTCGGCCTCGAGGACGCCGGCGTCGCGGATGTGCCCGACGCCCACCCGCTCATCCGCGAGATCAAGAAGCGCATGGCCGGCTACCGGATGGGCCGCACGAACGACGTGTACTCGCAGATGATCGCGGTCGCGATCGCGCAGAAGGTGACCGGCAAGAACTCGAAGGACGCGCTGCGTGCGATCGCCCGGCGGTGGGGCGAGGAGGCGCCCGGTCCGCGAAGGGGGCTGTACGTCCTCCCCGAGCCGCGCGCCCTCGCGAACACGCCGTACTACGACTTCCACCCGCTCAACGTGGAGCGCCACCGCGCCGATCTACTCAAACGATTGGCGTCGCGAGCCACGGCGCTGCAGCGGGCCGTGAAGATGAGCCACGCCGAGGCCAACGAGCACCTGCTGAAGTTCCGAGGAGTCGGCCCGTGGACCGCGGGCGTCGTGATGGGGAGCGCGCTGGGGGACCCCGACGCGATCCCGGTCGGCGACTACCACCTCCCGAACGTCATCACCTTCAACTTGGCGGGAGAGCCGCGGGGCACGGACGAACGCATGCTCGAGCTCCTCGAGCCGTACCGCGGCCAACGCGGCCGCGTCGTGCGGATGCTGAAGACCGGCGGGACCGCGCCCCCGAAGTGGGGGCCGCGGTCGTCGGTGCGCGACATCCGTAACAGCTAAGTCTTAGGGAACAGCGGGGGCGCCGCGCGGACCGGGACGGCGAGCGCCGCTTCGATCCTCGCCGCCGTCGCCGGCAGGTACGGCGCGAGCGCGCGGCCGATCGCTGCGATGCGTCCGAGCGCCTCCGCCACGACCGCTTCACCGCGCGCCCGGTCGGACTTCAGCAACTTCCACGGCGCCTCGGCGTCGACGAAGCGGTTGAGCGCGTCGACCTCCGCGAAGATCGCGTCGAGGCCCCCCGCGGTGTCGAAGGGCGCGGCCTCCGACAGATCGGGCGCCGCCGCGGGTACCCCATCGTGTTTCGACGCGAGCTTCGTGGTGCGCGACAAGAGGTTCCCGAGCCGGTCCGCGAGCTCGGTGTTGCGAGCGGTCACCAGACGCTCCCGCGAGAAGTCGCCGTCGCTCGTCGCGCGGAGGTGACGCAACAGGTAGTAGCGGAGCGCCTCCGTGCCGAAGGTGTCGACGATCGCGTCGGGGTCGACGACGTTGCCGAGCGACTTGCCGATCTTGTTGCCCTCGACCGTGATGTAGTCGTGCACGTAGATACACGTCGGGAGCGGCTCACCCGCGGCGAGGAGGATCGCCGGCCAGTACACCGCGTGGAACCGGGTGATGCCCTTCCCGATCACGTGGATGCGTTCGTCGGCGCGACGCCAGTAGTCCGGGTCGCTCGTGAAGTAGTTCGCGAGCGCGTCGAACCAGACGTAGACGACCTGCGAGGGGTCGTCCGGCACCGGGACGCCCCACCCTCGCGCGCGTTCGACGGAGCGGGAGACGCTGAGGTCCTCCAGCCCGCCCGCGAGGAACGCGAGGATCGCGCGACGGTGTTTCTCGGGGCGGATCCGGATCGCGTCGGACTCGATTCGCTCGAGTAGAACGTCTCGGTACTTCGACAAACGGAAGAACCAGTTCTCCTCCTCGACGAGCTCGGGCGCGACGCGGTGCTCCGGGCACACGCCGTCTTCCAGGTCCGCCTCCGCGAAGAACTGCTCGCACCCCACGCAGTACAGGCCGCGGTAACTCCGGCGGTAGAGGTCGTCGGCACACGCCCGCCAGAGCTGCTCGACGACCGCGGCGTGATTCGCGTCCGCCGTGCGGACGAAGCAGTCCGAAGCGACACCGAGGCGCTCTTCGAGCGCGCGGAACCGCGCGGCGTTTTCGTCGACGAGCGAACGCACCGAGACCCCAGCGGCCTCGGCGGCGCGCACGTTCTTGAGGCTGTTCTCGTCAGTGCCGGTGGTGAGGCGCACCTCGTGGCCGGCGGCGCGCGCCTGCCGCGCGAGTACGTCGGCCTGCAGCAGGCCCACGGTGTGGCCGAGGTGCGGCGGCCCGTTCACATAAGCGATGGCATTGGTGATCAGATAGGTCGTCATGGCGAAGCTCCTTCGTTCGGTCCCGGGTGATGAGCGGCGGCGGGATAGGCCCGCGCCCGGGGACCGAGAGGAGCTCGCGGTCAGCGTGCTCCAGCCCGGACCGCCCGGCGCGGGCGGGGCATGGCCATAGCGGCGATGCGGGGCTGGAGACGGTTCACGACGCCCTCAGCATGACGACTCGTCCGCGGTTCGTCCACCCGCCCCTTGCGAATCACGACGCGCGGCGCGTAGCCTCGTCGGCGGCGCATCACCCGCGCCCAACCGCACGCGGCCCGCCTGCCAGGGCCCCCGGAGGCGGCAAAGGGGAGCGAAATCCTCGGGTGAGCGGTACTCGAACCTTTTCGAACGTCCGGGCGCGGACGGGGGCAGGACCGGCGTGTCGGTGGCGACAGAAGAGGATTCGACATGACCCGCGACCGTGCCTTCAAGAAGATCGTCCGTGCCCGCATGGCGCGCACCCAAGAGCGCTACGCGACCGCGCGCGCAGCGCTGCTCGGTGAGCTCGCGAAGAAGTCACCGCCCCGCGCCCGACACGATCAAACGTTTGCGCTGACGCGCCTCCTCGCGGGCCCCGACGCACCGAGCGAAGCGTGGCTCCTCGGGCTCGGCGGCGGCGTGAGCTTTCAGTACCACGCGTTCACGTACGCGGGCGCCCCGCCGCTCGTGTACATCGGTACGCGCTGCAACCCGCAGTACGCCTACGACGCGACGTTCGTGGAGCGCGCGCTCGACGGGCTCGGCTACGAGGCCGTCGTCGCCGAAGCGACGTCCGCGAAGAAGGCCGAGCGCCAGCTCCTCGAAGCACTCGAAGCCGGGCCGGTGATCTGCTGGGTCGGACGCGAGGCGCTGCTCGGCCTCGACGCGATGGGCGGCGCGACGCCGTGGGTGGTCGTGGTGCACGACGTCGAGGACGGCGTCGCGGGCGTCGAGGACTGCCGCGCCGGCGCGATCGAAGTGCCGCTCGACAGGCTCGCCGCGGCCCGCGCCGCGGTGAAGAAACAGAAACACCGCATCGTCGGACTGGGCGAGCGCCGCGCGCCGAACGACGACGCGGTTCGTATCGCCGTCCGCCGATGTGTCGCGGACCTCGACGGCGAGGTCGTGCTCGGCGGCTCCAAGAAGAACTTCGGCCTCGCCGCGCTCGAGAAGTGGACGCGCCTGGTCGACGACGACGGCGACGCCAAGGGGTGGCCGCGGCTGTTCGGCGCGGGTTACGGACTGCTCGGCGGGCTCCGTCAGATCTACGCGTGGGTGCACGCCTCCACGGACGGCGCCGGCTTCCGCCCGATGTACGCCGAGTTCCTCCGCGCGACGAAGGCACCCGCGCTCGTCGAAGCCGCGGCGGTCGTCGAAGCCAACGGCGAGGCGTGGCGTGGACTCGTGGACGACGTGTTCGCGGGCCCGCCGGTGCTCGGTCGCGCGAAGAAGCTCCTCGCGAAGGGGTCGCCGACGGACCCGCGTGCGCTCGCGGCGCTCGAGGACGCGGCCAACGACGCGCTCGACGCGGCCTTCGCTGCCGAGCTGCGCGGGCGACTCCACGAACGGCTCACATCACTCCTCGCGGGTGAGCGCGCCGCGCGGGACGCGCTCGCGGCGTTCGTCGAAAAGTCGTAAGTACGTAGGTGCGATGAGCGAGGAGCTGAACGAAGCGCAGACGGCGGAGCTCGCCGAGGACCTGCGCGCGCTCATCGCTGCGCTGGACACGACGATCGAAGACGCGGCCGAGAGCGTGCAGACGGTCGAGCTCGACCAGGCTGCGGTCGGCCGCGTCAGTCGCATCGACGCCCTCCAGCGCCAGAAGCTCGCACAAGCGTCGCGCGAGGCGATGAAGACTCGGCGTCAGCTCGCAGGGCAGGCGCTCCGCCGGGTCGAAGAAGGGGACTACGGCCTTTGCCTTCGGTGCGAGGAGCCGATCGCGTACCGCCGGCTGAAGGCGAAGCCCGAGGCACCGTTCTGCCTGCGGTGTGCGAAGTAGCCGTGGCCTGGCGACTCGACCCGCGGCTGTTCGAATCGGCGCAGGCCCACCCCGCGTTCCCGCCCGCGATCCTCCACGAGAGCGACGGGCTGATCGTCTGCAACAAACCCGCGCACCTCCCGAGCACGGGCCGCGACCTCGACGATCCGGACTGCCTGCAGGCCCAGTTGATGGCGCACACGAAGCGAAAGATCTGGGCGGTGCACCAGCTCGATCGCGAGACCACTGGCGTGAACCTCTTCGTCCGGCGCCGAGCGCTCGTCGACACGTGGTCGCGACACCTGAGGGTCGGGACCAAGACCTACGTCGCGGTGGTCGACGGCGCTTGGCCCCGCGGCGAGGAGACGATCGTCGCGCCGATCGAGCGCGTGGACGGACAGCCGCGCGTCGTTCGCGAAGGCCGCCCCACGCACACGTTCGTCACCCCTCTCTTGGTTCGGAAAGAGGCGAGCCTGTTGTCCGTGCGGATCTCGACGGGCCGCACGCATCAGATCCGCCTGCACCTCGCGCACCGCGGCCACCCGGTGCGCGGCGACAAGAACTACGGTCGCCCCGTCGGGGATCGACAGCTGCTGCACGCGTGGCGGGTGTCGTGCGGCGAACAGACGTGGACGGCGCCGGTGCCCGAAGACCTCCGCGACGGTTGGCCCGACGACGCGTTCGAGTGAACGGTCAGGGCGCGGCGCGCAAGATGGCTTGCCACAGGAGGTTGTCGAACGACGAGCTCGCGGCGACCGGCTCCCCCGCGGAGCTCCCGTGGCGAACCACGACGAGGCCCATGCTGCGCGCGACGTAGATCTTCTTGTCACCCGCACCGAGCGCCGCGACGAGGTCGGCCGGTGCGTCGGGCATGAGGGGCCCGGCGCCCCCCGGCGCGGGGTCGCCGGGGAGGAGGAAGCCGTCCTGGCCGTTGAGCCACCACAGGTGGCCGTACGCGGGGTTGAGCGACTGCGACGGGCGGAGCGCCGCGTCGAGGATCGTGGGGTCGGTGACGAGGGGGGTGTCGTCCCACGCCCCCTCCGCGAGGATCATCAAGCCGAAGCGCGCCATGTCGCGCGCGGACATCGAGAGGCGCTGCGGGAGCCACGTCGAGTCCATGAGGCCGATCGGTTCGTGCAGGCGCGTCGACGCGAAGTCGTCGCGCGACTGTCCGGACGCAGCCGCGATGACGTCGAAGAGCACGTGGTACGCGGGTGTGTTGTAGAACCAGACGTCGCCGGGCGCCGCCACGCGCGCGAGGCCTTCGTCCAGGCCGCTCGTCATGGTGAGCAAGTGGCGAATCGTGATCACTCCTTCGTCCGCGGGCGCCGCCGCGCTCCAGCCGGCGCCGAGGTGGGTGGTCACCGTGTCGTCCAGCTCGAGGGCACCGTCCTGCTCGAGCAGCCCGACGAGGAACGCCGTCACGCTCTTCGTCACGGAGAACACCGCGCGCGCCGTGTGCAGATCCCACGTCGCCGCGTAACGCTCGGCGAGGATTCGACCGTCGAGCAAGATGATCACCGCGGTCGAGCGCTCCCCCATCGCGTAGTCGAGGGCCTCGTCGATCGCGGACGAATCCCAGCCGACCGACGACGGCTCGACGGTCGCCCACGTGTCGCCGACCGTCGGCGGGAAGTAGAGCCCCGGGGAGCCGCCGTCGCGGGCGCCAGCGTCCCGGACGGTCTCCGTACCGCCGTCGCGAACGACCTCATCGCCGCCGTCGCGGACGACCTCGGCGCCACCGTCGCGGACGACTTCGGCGCCCCCTTCGCGGACGGCGGCATCCACACCGAGATCTTCGGGCTCCGTCGTGCCGCTACATCCGACGATCGCCGCGACGGCGAATAGACCGAGGCGCTTCATCCCGTAGGTTCGACCGCCGACCGCGCGACGACCGGACACAAATCAGCATCACGCGTTCGGGGCCACCGACGCTACCACCCGACGTACGCTCGCGAGCGGCTCCGCGTCGAACGGGTCGGCGCGCAGCTTGGAGCCGGTCCTGGCCAGGAGCCGGAAGAAGTCCTCCGGCACCCCCGCGAGGTGGAGCCGACCTCCGCAGGCGCGGATCCGGTCGTGCACGCGCTCCAGCGACAGCAGCGCCGCCACGCGAAGCGCGTGTGCGTGCGTCAGATCGACGATCACGTGTTCGGGGCACTCCGGGAGGCTGTCGAGCAAGAGCTGCTCGAGCGCCCCCGCCGCCGCGAAGTGACAGTCACCGCTGATCTCCACCACGACGACCGGGCCGGCCTCCGCACGGGTCACCGGGAGCAGCCGCCCTTCGATCGGCTCGAACAACCTCACCCCCGGCTTGCGGCTCTCGGCGAGGTACTGCGCCAGCCCGAGCGCGACGCCGGTGAAGACCGCCCACTCCAGCGGAAGCGTCAGCGTCGCGACGAACGTCACGAGCATCAGGTTCCGCGACACCCTGCTCGCCGACCACACGCGCTGCAGCCGGCGGCGATCCACCATCTTCGCGGCGGTCACGAACAGCACCCCCGCCAGGCTCGCCATCGGGAGCGCCGCGACGACCTCCGCCCCCAAGAACAGGATCGGCACCACGATGACCGCCGCGCCCGCCGCCGCGAGACGCGTGCGCGCGCCGCCGAGCTCCAACAGCGCCGAACGCGTGAGGCTCGCCGACGCCGGGAACGCGCTGGTGAACGCGCCCGCGAGGTTCGCCGCGCCCTGAGCGATGATCTCCCGACGCATGTTCGGACGCGCCCCTCCGCGCCGCGCCGACACCGCGAGCTCCATCGTCCCGAGCAGCGCAATCGCGCCGGCCGGTCCGATGAAACGTTGGATGAGCTCCGGATCGAACGAAGGCCACGCCCCGAGCGGCCACCCCGACGGCACCGCCGCGCGATCCGCGACGACCGGGAGCCCCTCGGCCGCGTCCAGGCCGAACAACATCGCCACCGCGGTCGCCAACCCGACGGAGACCAACGCGCCCGGGAACGCGGGACGAATCCGACGTGCCACCGCGACCAACACCACCGTACCCAACGTCGTGACGACCGCCGGCCACGCCGTCGCCGAGACGTGGTCGAACACCGACGCCAGCTGTGCGTAGGCGCTCGACCCGCGCACACCTGCGAGGCCGAGCGCCTCGTCCAGCTGCATGATCGCGATGAGCAACCCCGCGCCCGCGGTGAACCCGGTGAGCACCGACTCCGGGATGAAGTCGACGAGCGCGGCGCCGTTCGCGAGCGCCGCGAGGACGCGGATCGCGCCGGCCATCAGCGTGAGCGTCGCGAGCGCGGCCAAGCCGTCCGGGCGCAGCAGACCGTCGTCCCCGAGGAACGGACCGAGCGCGGCGAGGATCAACAGGCCGGTCGTGTTGGTCGGGCCCGTGACGATATAGGGGCTCTTGCCGACGAGCGCCGCGACGAAGCCGGGCACGGCCGCGGTGGCGAGCCCGTACGCCGGTGGCAACCCCGACATCAACGCGTAGGCGAGGCACTGGGGCAGCCCGACGAACGCGACCGTCAGCGCCGCGACGAGATCGCGGCGCAGTGCGGAACCTGTCGCTGAATTCTCGGGCATCGTCTCGCGCTCGGCGGGCCTCGAACGCAACGGTGATGCCAGATCGAGAGACTTCGGTTTCGACGCGGTGCGCCCAGACCGGCGTCGCGAACGGTTTCGATTCGGTGAAACGTCAGTCCGCGAGCCACGCGTCGAGCGGTCGGACCGGGCCGAGATCGTCCCCGAGCCCCGCGGCGTTGCCGAAGACGACGCCCTCGGCGAGGCCAGCTTCGACGGCCTGCTCGATGTCGTCGCACCACAGCCCACGCCCGTCCTCGACGTAGTAGCCGTAGGTCCTGCACGCGAGAGGGCGCTCCGCGTAGATCGAGCAGGCGCCCTCCTCCAAGAACGGGCACACCCTCGGGTCGTCGTGCGCCCGGGCCCGAGCGCGGCGCGCGTCATCGAGCACCGCGTCGATGCGAAGCCACTCCGATTCACTCAATCGGGGCGGGTTTGCAAGGGAGCGACAACAGAGATCGCAACCTTTGCGGCATGGCCAGTCGCGATCGGATCGGACGGCTTCGACGCGACGCTCGATTCGTTCGTCGAGCACGACCAGGAGTGTCACGTGTCTCGGATAACGAAGCGACACGTCACGTGTCGAGGGTGCGGTGCACCGCGTGTCTGTGTGCGCCGGGCGCCTAGCAGGCGCGCAGGTTCGGTTGTCAAGATAGTGCTCGGAGTCACTCCACAACGTGTCCAGTTCATCCGCCGAGACCCCCCTCCTACAAATGGACTGGGGCGGCGTGCTGTTCGGCGAAGAGCCGGAAGCCGCAGCCCCTGCGTCCGAGGCGACGCCCGCGCCGATTGCGTCGACTCCGGACGTCGAACCGGAGGCGACGGACACACCCATACCGGAGGCCGCCTCGCCGATCGTCGAGGTCGCGCAGAAGCTCGTCGAGACACTCGTCGCGGAGCCGCTCCCGGAAGAGCCGCCCGCGCATCGTTATCAGTCGTACGCCGACGATTCGGATCCCGAGGTCGAGCTCGCAGAACAGGTCCACGCCGCCGAAGTCGAAGCGACGCCGATGGTCGACGACGCCGACGTCGAGGAGATCGTGGAGCCCGACGAGGTCGACGTCGAAGACGTCGCGACCGCCGCCGAGGACGTCGCGATCGAAGACATCGGCGCCGAAGCTGACGACGACTTCGAGATCGAAGACACCGCCGCGAAGGCCGCGGCCGACGCGGAGCCTCGCGACGACGCGGTCGCGGAGCCGACGACCGAGCCGGCCGGCGTCCCCATCGAGAACGACCTCGCGACCACGCCCGCCGAAGTCATCCCCGCGACGGCCACCGAGACCGCGGAGGTGATCGCGGCGCTCTGGGTCGAGCCGGCCGCCACGTCGCGCGGCGTCGACGCGTACGACGCGCCGCCGCCGATCGACGACGTCGATCCCTTCACCGCGTTCGACCGTACGTTCACCGCGGAGCCGCTCCCCGCGCCGCCGCCGCTGCCGCAGCACCGACCGGCGCCGACCGTCACCACCGACGACCTGGAGCTTCCGCCGCCGCTACCGCCGTACACACGCGAGCAGAGCGAGCCGGACACCACGCGCCGTTATCGCGAGCGCGTCGCGCCGGAGCGAGGACCCAAGTCGAAGGGCGTGATCGGCATCGACCTCGGTACGACCTACTCGTGCGCGGCGATCGTCGAAGACGGCAAGGCGCGCATGCTCGCTTCGCGTCAGGGCGGTCCTTCGATCGCGTCCGTCGTGCGTTACGCGGAGGACGGGCGCACGGTCGTCGGCGGCACCGCCGCGCGGAATGCGTCGCGGCACCCCGAGTCGACGATCCTCGGATCCAAGCGGCTGATGGGGCGCGCGTTCACGTCGCCCGTCGTGCAGGACGTCCAGCACCACTTCGCCTACGACGTGGTCTCCGGCCGTGACGGCGAAGCGGCGATTCGCGTGGGGGACGAGATCATCGCGCTGGAGGACGTCGCGGCGTCGATCCTCGAGGAGATCCGCGAGGCCGTCGGGCTGCAGCTCGAGGCGACCGTCAACCGCGCCGTCATCACGTGCCCGGCGCACTTCACGGAACCTCAGCGCGAGGCCGTTCGTCGCGCGGGCGAGCTCGCGGGCTTCTACGTGGAGCGCGTGCTGAACGAGCCGACGGCCGCCGCGTTGAACTACGCGGCGAGCCACCACATCGACCAGCGACGCGTCGTCGTCTACGACCTCGGCGGCGGCACGTTCGACGTGTCCGTGCTCGAGGTCGCCGGCGACGTGTTCGAGGTCCTCGCGACGGGCGGCGACAGCTTCCTCGGCGGCCTCGACTTCGACGCGTGTGTCGTCGAGATGCTGAGTGAAGCGCTCCTCGAGCAGGACCACATCGACGCCCGCGAAGACCCGGCCGCGATCGCGAAGCTGTTCGAGTTCGCGGAACGCGCGAAGCGCGATCTCTCGGAGCGCCCCTCGACGATCGTCCAGATCGATCACCTCGTCGTGCAGCCGTACGCGGCGCGCGCGCTGAGCGTCGGACTGCGGCGCGTGACCGTCGAGCGTGCGTTCGAGCCGCTGGTCGCGCAGACGCTACAGATCGTGGAGGAGACCGTGCAGCGTGCCGGGTTGAAGCTCTCCGAGATCGACGACGTCGTCCTCGTCGGCGGGCAGTCACGCGCGCCGATCGTTCGCCGGAGTGTCGAGATGCTCTTCGGGCGCCCGCCGCTCGACCGCGTGGATCCGGAGGAGGCGGTCGCGCTCGGCGCGGCGCGCTACGCCGCGAGCCTCGACGCGATCGACGCGATCGTGTTGATCGACGCGCTGCCGCTGTCGATCGGCGTCGGCCTGCCCGGCGGGCGGTTCAAGCCGCTGCTGTCACGCGACACGCGCCTGCCGTCGAGCCGCACTTACCAAGTGCGGACGACGCGCGACGACCAGCGCGACTACGAGATCGCGCTCTTCCAGGGGGAGTCGGAGCGTGTCGAGGACAACGAGCCGCTGGGGATCCTCACGCTCGACGAGCTCCCGAAGGGGCCGCGCGGGACGGTCGTCATCGAAGTGACGCTCTCCGTCGACGCGGAGTGTGTGCTCGACGTGAAGGCGCGGGAGCCCACGTCCGGGAACACCGTCGCGGCGCGGATGGTCACCAAGGGCACGGCCGAGGAGCTCCGCGTTCGTCTCGGGCTGCCGGCGCAACCCACGCACGAAGAGCTGGAGCGTCGCCGTCAGAAGAAGCTCGATCGGCCGAAGAAGGTCTGGCGCTGGATCACCGGGCTCTTCCGCCGCGACCGCTGACGTCGATCTTCGCGCTCAAGCTTCTCGCGCCTCGAACCGATACACCCAGCATGGCGCTCATCGCCGGCTGCGGTCTGTTCATCGTCGAACACGTCCTCCCTCGTGTCCCCTCGCGTGAGCGGATGCTGAGCATCGCGCGCATGTCGATGAACTGGGACATCGACGACGTGGTGAAGAACCTCGACGCCCACGGCGTCGACTACAAGAAGAAACACGCGAAGCGGATCCGCGCGGCGAGCTCACGCTACACGTCGCGGGACTTTTACAAGCTGGTCGGGTTCAAACACTACGACGACATCGATCTGCACGAGACCGAGGGCTGCACGATCGTTCACGACCTCAACACCCCCATCCCCGACGAGATGCGAAACCGCTACGACTTCGTGGTGGAGGTCGGCACCATCGAGCACATCTTCGACATGAAGACGGTGATGCACAACATCTCGAGCGCGGTGGCGGAAGGCGGCATCGTCTGTCACCTCGCGCCGCTCGACGCGTTCAACCACGGCTTCTACAACTTCTCGCTCAACTTCTTCTATGACTTCTACCAGGCCAACGGGTTCACGGAGATGGAGTCGTTCCTCATCCGGAGCAGCGCTCAGTGGGCGACGAACCAGAACATCCTGGTGGAGCGCATGCCGTACACACACGAGGAGTTCCACGTGAACCAGAGCGTCTACGCATCCGATTTCAACAAGATGGGCATCGGGTTCGTTGCGAAGAAGGCGCAGCACCTGGAGGACGTCGTCGTCCCGATTCAGGCGTCCTACGACCCCTCGCGCTCGCTCGAGAGTCGCCTGAGGAACTTCTGAAGCGACCGCGCAGACGCCGGGGTCTATGGCAGAGCTCTTCACCGCGCCCGGATGACCTACGAAGAGCCTGACGCGGCTCAGGCCGCCAACAGGTGATCGACGATCTTCGACCACATGCGCTCGAACTCCTCGCGTCCGAACCCCGAGCCGCTCGCGAGCCAGTCGAAGTGGGGCGGCACGTGTTTCGGTCCGTGGAAGTGGCCGATTACGTCGTGGTGATCCGCCGTCACGGCGTCGAGGACCGTGCCCCACGGCTGCGACAACGTGGGCACGATGCCGTCGCTCGCGTGCCAGTCGGGGACGTCGAGGTAACGGCGCGCGAGCGCTTCTCGGTGGGGCGCGCTGAGCTCCCCGATCCGGATCGCGGGCATCCGCGTGGAGAGCCGATGCAACGCGCCGTACACACCGCGGGTGACCTGCATGTACGGGTCGACGCCCATCTGCAGGCGTGACTTCAGGCTCGGCTTCGGTGCGCGCGCCACGACGGACGCGTAACGAACCCCTTCGCGGTCGGCGGTCGCTGCGTTGAACGTGTCCATCGCGTCCGGCATCAGCTGCGCCATCAACGCCTGGTCCTTGCCGACTTCGTCGAGGAACGCACGCAACGCGTCGCGACGCTCGGGCGTGAAGTCGCCGAGGAGCTGCTCCACGAGCTGATCGGCGACGCTGCGGTCCCGACCGATGAGCTGGTCCACCCGCAAGAACAGCCGGCCCATCCGCGACAACAACCCCACCGGCACACGACCGAACACGATGACGTACGTCGTGAACAACGACAGCAGCTGGAGCAGACGCTGCCCGAGGAGTCCGGTGAAGAACGAAGCGACCGGCGTCCCGTGATGCGGCGTCGCGACGGTGACCACCGACTGGACACGCGCCATCAACGCCTCGACGTCGTGGTCCGACGTGAGCGAGACGCCGCTCGTGACGAGCAGCCGTGCGTCGAGGCCGCCGCTGGAGTGACCGACGAGGTGAATCGGGCCGTCCCCGACCGCCGTGGTGACGATCGTGTCGAGCAAACGACTCGCGCGGTAACGCAGCGACGCCGTGGGGTGAGTGTGCACGTGGTGAAGCGCGACCGGCACGCCGCGCTCCGCGAACGCCTCCTCCAGGTACTCGCTGACGTGGGCGAAGTACGGGAGGTCGCCGAGGTTCGCGAACCCGAAGAAGCCGGGGACGAGGTAGACGTGATGGTCGGGCACGACGGGCAGGATACCGCTCGCGCGGCTCACGGACAGTGGGCCCCCGCGTCGAGCCAAACGCCGAACACCGCCGCGAACGCCGCCTGGTCCCCCGGCGCCGGCTCCAGGTGCGCAGGCGGATTCCACCCGTAGGCGACCAAACTGTCCTCCGCGACGTGTTTCAGGAGCCCCGCGCGGTCGAGCCCGCCGTTACGATCCTCGTCGAGGAGCTGCGCGCAGATCTCGGCGGATGACTTGCCCGCCCACGCCATCGACGCCGGGGCGAGGTGCCAGTTCGGTGCACCGGGGACGTTCTCGAAGCTCGACACACCGTGGCAGCTCTCGCACTTCAGCCCGGGCGCACCGTGGCCGTCCGCGCCGCGCACCACCAGCGGATGGTGCGGCAGACCGACGCCCTGCATCGGCCGGTCGGTCGCGGGATGGCAGTTCACACAGCGCGGGTGCGTCAGCACCTTGATGACCTCCGCGAAGGCGGCGTGCGCGCGGGTTTCGTCGTCCTCGATCTGCGAGAGCGCCTCCGCCGAGCGCAGCCCCGAGGACGGCACCGCCGCGACCGTCGTGACCTCGGGCGGCGTCTTCGAACACGCCGCGAGGAGGAGGAGCGGGACGAGCCGCTTCATCCTTCTTCCCCCGCGGCCGAGTGAATCGCGCGTCGGATGCGCACGTAGGTCGCGCAGCGGCACAGGTTTCCGGCCATCGCCTGATCGATCTGCGTGTCGTCGGGGCGCGCGACCTCTTGGAGGAGCGCGACCGCCGACATGATCTGCCCCGACTGACAGTAACCACACTGCGGGACGTCGATCGCCTCCCACGCCTTCCGCACCGCCTCGGCCTTCGGGCCCGACAGACCTTCGATCGTGACGACCGAGCGCCCCTCCACCGAACCCGCCGGCGTGACACACGCGCGGCGCGGGACGCCGTCCACGTGCACCGTGCACGCGCCGCACTGCGCGACGCCGCACCCGAACTTCGTGCCGGTGAGGCCGAGGTGATCACGAAGCACCCAGAGGAGCGGCGTGTTCTCGCTCGCGTCGACCTCGTGCGACTTTCCGTTGATCTCGAGTTTCATCGCTCAGGCTCCCTTCCGTTCGATGCGTTCGATGCGGTCGCGACGGTCGGCGCCGAAGATCGGCAGTCTTCGATAACGCGTTCCCGTCGCCGCGAAGATCGCGTTCGCGAGCGCCGGCGCGGCCGGCGGCGTCGCGGGCTCACCCACACCCCCCGGCGGCGCATTCGACTCCACGATGTGCACCTCCATGCTCCGCGGCGCCTCGTTCATCCGCATCACGCGCCACGCCGGGAAGTTCGCCTGCTGGACCGCCCCGCCCTTCGCGGTGATCTCGCCGTAGAGCGCGTTCGACAGACCGAACAACGTCCCGCCCTCCATCTGCGCCGCCGCGTGCCGCGGGTTCACGACCGTGCCCGCGTCCATCGCGGACCACACGCCGACGATCGTCAGCTGCCCGTCCTCGTCGACCGCGACCTCCACCGCCGTCGCCACGTACGTGACGAACGATCGATGCGCCGCGATGCCGAGCCCGTGGCCCTGCGGGAGATCGCGCCCCCACTTCGCCATCTTCGCCGCGATCTTTGTGACGTTCGCGAGGCGCCCCGTGTCGAGCGGGTACTCGGACAGCGAGCTCCCGTAGTTGTCGTACTCGGCGCCCTCCTCGTTCGGGTCGAAGGTGCGCGGCGGCCCGATCAGCTCGAGCAGATAGTCCTTCGGGTCGCGCCCGACGGCGTGCGCCAGCTCGGCCGCGAAGCTCTGCACCGCGAACGCGTGGTAGATGTTCGCGACGGAACGCAGCCATCCGATCCGGATCTTCGCGTCGACCGCGTGGGATTCGAGCTGGAGGTTGGGCACCACGAAAGGGTTGTCGCTCGCGCCGAGCCGGAGCTCCCCCCACGACGGCGAACGCTGCGTCGGATCGAAGGTCGAGGGGATCGGCGGAAACGCCGTGCGGTGCACGAGCGCGACACACTTGCCCTCGTCGTCGAAGCCCCCCTCCAGCCGCTGCGCGCTGACCGTGTGGTAGTAGCCGTGCTGCAGATCGTCCTCACGCGTCCACACCACCTTCACGGGGGCGCCCACCTCGCGCGCGATCAGCGCGGCCTCGGCGAAGAAGTCCGGCTTCGACTTGCGACCGAACGCGCCGCCCAACCACGTGATGTTGATCGTGACGTTGTCCTCGGGGACACCGCAGATCTTCGCGACCGTCTGACGCGCGCGCTGGGGGGTCTGACCGCAGCCCCACAGCTCGACCCGATCGCCGTCCCACCGTGCGGTCGCCGCCGGCGGCTCCATCGGCGCGTGCGCGAGGTGCGGGACGTAGTACTCCGCGTCGACGCGCTTCGCGCTGCTCGTGAGCGTCGCGTAGACGTCGCCTCGCTTGCGACGGACCTCGCCCTTCTCGCGGACCGCCGCCATCATCGCCGCTTCGAACTTCGCGGAGTCGTAGTCGCCGTTCGGCCCCGCCTCCCAATCGATGCGCAGCGCGCGCCGGCCCTGAATCGCCGACCACGTATCCCGCGCGACGACGGCGACGCCACCGAGCGGCGCGAAGAGCGCGGGCGGAGAGGCATTCGGCAACCGCACCGTCTTCTCCACGCCGGGCACCCGGAACGTCGCCGCGTCGTCCACGGTGGACGGGGAGCCGAACACCTGCGGCGGTCGCGCGATCACCGCGTAGCGCATACCGGGGATGCGAACGTCCTGACCGAACGTGCCTTCACCGTGTGTGATCTTCGGAACGGTGAGCGACGGCACCGGCTTGCCGATGTAACGCCAACGCTCGCGTGGCTTGAGCGCGAGCGCGCTCGGCTTCGGCATCGGCAGCTTCATCGCGTCTTCGATCAGATCGCCGTACGCGATGCGTTTGCCCGAAGTGTGCACGACGAAGTGCTGCTCCCCGCGACACTTCGACGGCTTCGTCCGCCAGCGCTTCGCGGCGGCGGCCTCCAACATCGTGCGCATGGCGGCGCCCGCGATGCGCAGTCGATGAAAGTTCTTGCGCACCGACCGCGAGCCGTCGGTGTTCTGATCGCCGTAGCGCGGGTGGCCGATCGCCTGGACGATCTCGATCTTCGACCAATCCGCTTCGAGCTCCTCCGCGAGGAGCTGCGCCATCGCGGTCCAGACCTGTTGGCCCATCTCGGAGCGGTGGCAGGTCAAACGCACCACGCCGTCGGCGCCGATCGCGATCCACAGCGAGGGGGTCGCGTCGCCGCCCTCTACTTCGGCGAGTGACTTCTCCGCCGCGATCGCGCGGCCTCCGCGACGCAACACGAGTTGCAACGCGAGCGCGGCGGAACCGCCGACGAACGCTCTGCGGTCGACCTTCAGGAAGGAGTCATCGGGCGCCATCACGTCGGACCATCCGACGTCGATACGCCCCGGACAACCCGGGCAGGTCGCGCGCTCCTACTGGGGAGCGCTCCGTCCGAAGAACTCCAACACACGTTCTCCCCAGTGGAACGCGTTGGGCGGTGCGCAGCCGAACGGAAAGATCTGCCCCGGTTCCTCGCCCGCGTCTTCACTCCCCGGGTAGCAGTGCCCGACGAGGTCCGGGATCAGCGGCACCGATGCGTCGGACGCGTAGTCGTGGACCAACACCTCGAAGGGGGTCCCGCCCGGGCTGACGTAGCGGTCGAGGTGATACCCGTCGCCGCGCTCGACCGTGCCTTCGTTGGTCATCGACCAGGCCGCGACGACCGCGTCGACCTGCTCCTGCGCGCACGTGTACTCGACGTAGGCGTCCTGCGTCCCGAGCATCAGGAGCAGCGGAATCTCGCGCGCCGGAACCTCGGCCCCCACGAAGTCACACGCGCGCTCCGGCGAGCAGTACCCCGACGCCGCCGCGGGCGCCGCGCTCGCGAGGACATCCGCGTGCTCACACACGAAGCGCCAGGTGAGCCAACCGCCGTCCGAGAAACCCGTGATGTGGAGCCGCCGTCGGTCGGCGCGGAACACGTCGGCGACGCGCATCATGAAGTCGAACACCCGCGCGTCGTCCTGGCGCGCCGACCAGTTCGAAGCGGGCGGCGCCGGCGTCGCGCTGGGCTGCACGACGATGAAGTCCGAGTCCTGCGTAAGCGCCGCGAGGCTGGTGTTGTTCTCCTGCATCACGCCGCTCATCGTGAAGCCGTGTACGTCGAAGACGACGGCGCACCCGGGTGAAGCGCACTGCCGGGGGACGCTCAGCTCGTAGGTCAGGCCTTCACATTCGATCGTGAACCGACCGGGGGCGACGTTCGGGATGCACGCGTCGGGCTCCGGCTCCGGTTCGGGCTCCGGTTCCACGCCCGCGTCGACGAAACCCGCGTCGCGAAAACCACCGTCGCGGAGGACGCCCGCGTCGGGTTTGGGCGCCACGGCACCCGCGTCGCCGGCGTCGCGCGCGGAGGTGAGGAGCGCGCCGGCGTCGACGACGGGCTCCGCAGATGGAGGCGGCGCGGCGCAGGCGAACAAGAGCAAGGCGAAGAGCGGGGTGGGCTTTTGCACGGCTCTCGAGAGAGAGCACGTTCGGTGCCACCGCCCACGTCGTCACATCGACGCGAACACACGAGGCACGAACCCCACGCGACGTTGCGCGCACCCCTCGACAAGGCGCGTTGTCAGGTGGGCGATCGTGCGCTCGACCGTCGGTCGCGATTCACACCGACCTCGACCTTCGGTCGTGCGGCCTCGAGCGCCGCTTCGATCTCCTTCGCGAGCTTCTCCTCGGTCACGGGCCCCTGGTGCTTCGCGCGGATCACGCCGTCGGCGCCGATGAGCACGACGGTCGGCGTCGCGTAGATGCCGTACAGCTCGGAGACGAACCCGGGGTCCACGACGATCGGGTACCGAATCGCACGCTCCTCCACGAACGCGCGCACCCGCGCTTCCTCGCCGGGCTCGCGGTTCACGCCGAGCACGAGGAAACCACGGTCTCGGTACTCGCTGAACAACCGGTTGAGCTTGGGCGTCGCGCCGACGCAGCCGACGCAGGTCGTCTGCCAGAAGTCGACGAGCAGCACCATGCCCGCGAGGGATTCCGTCGAGACGCGCTCACCGTCGATCGGGCTGTCGAGCACGAACGACGGCGCGCGATCCCCGACCCCGGGCGGCTCGTCCGCGAGGAGACGCAGGACGATGTGGACCGCGAGGGTCCCGAACAGCGCCGCGAAGACCCCGCCGAAGACCAGGCCGACGAATCGGTCCCGCGATGATGAAAAACGCGCCACGCCTCAGTCCGCGCAACACCTGAAGCCGGTCGAGTAGTCCCAGTGGCCGACGTTGTGCGCGGTGGTGACGTAGAGGCAGCCCTCACCGTTTCGGAACGTGTCGGTGTAGAAACCGCCGCGGAACGTCCCGGACGGGTCCGACGTCCACTCGTGGAGGTTGCCCATCATGTCGAACGCGCCGTCTTCCGTGACGCAGTCGGGGTGGGCGCCGGTGAGCGCGACGCTCTGCGGGATCTGATTGATGCAGGCGTTGTCGATCATGTTGAAGACCCACTGCTCGCTGGAGCCGAAGAACTCGATCGCGGGGTGCCGCGCGCGGGCGTCGTTGCAACGCCCATCGACGCGGGTGTTGCCGTACGGGTAGGTGCGGCTCGCGGCGCCGCGGCAGGCGGCCAGCCATTCGGTGTTGGTGCAGAGGCGCTTGCCGGCGTTCACGCACGCCTGACCCGCGCGGACCTGATCGATGTACCCCTGCGGCACGGCGAACGCGACGGAGCGCGCGAGCACCCGCGCGGACCCGGGGTTGTGGTACGGCGACCAGGGTCCGAGCACCGCGCCGCGCGAGTCGATCTCCACGAGCGAGGCCTCGTAGCGATCGATGCAGAAGGCACCGACCCGGATCATCCCGGCGGGGCAGCTCGCGTCGAAGTCCTCCTCGCCCAGGCCGACGTTGGGCGTGCGGTGCACGGACGGGTCACACGCGAGGGACGAGTCGGTGCAGCACTGCACGTTGGCCGGGCCGGGGCAGCGGCCGGGCGTGGAGGTGAACGCACACGCGGCGGTGTCGATGCACACCCCCGGCGCACCGTCGACGCTGCAAGCGTCCTTGACGTCGATGCAACACGTGTTGCGGAGGCCGCCGGAGCACACGCCGCGGAAGGCCGCCGCGCCGCACGTGAGGACGTCGACGCACTCCCCGTCCGTCGCGGAGACCTCGCAGGTCATCGGGCCGCCGTCGCGTTCGCCGCCGTCGCGCGGGACGCCGCCGTCGCGCACGGTGCCGGCGTCCTCTTCCTCGAAGCCCGCGTCGCGCGGGGGGCCCGCGTCACGCGGGGCACCGGCGTCCTCTTCTTCGAGGCCGCCGTCCCGCGACATGCCGGCGTCGACCGAAGCATCGACGTCGATGATGAGCGGATCGTTGCCCGAGCAGGCGGCGAGGACGAGAGCGGTCCCGAGCACGGCGCGACGCATCGACGTGATCCGAGCACGCCCGACGCCGAAGGACCATCCGCCCGGGATGTGGGTCAAACGTCCTCGCGCAGCGCGTTCGTGAGCCACGCGCGCGCGACCCGCCAATCGCGACGCACGGTGGGGACGGAGACCTCGAGCACCTCGGCGATCTCCTCGTGCGTGAGCCCACCGTAGAACCGGTACTCGACGACCTTCGCCTGACGCTCACTCATCGCGGCGAGGCGTTCGAGCGCTTCGTCGAGCGCGAGGATCCGATCCGAGCGCAGCTCCGCGCCGAACGCCTGCTCGTCGAACGTCGCGGCGACCGCACCGCCCCCGCGCTTCTCCGCGCGCCGCGCCTCGGCGTAGTTGAGGAGCACGCGGCGCATCGCCATCGCGGCGACCGAGTAGAAGTGCGCGCGGTTCTTCCAGTCGACTTCGTCTTGCTGAACGAGCTTGAGGTACGCCTCGTGGACCAGGCCGGTCGCGTCGAGGGTGTGGCCGGCGCGCTCGGCGTTCATGCGGCGCTGCGCGATCCGGCGGAGGTGATCGTAGACCTCGGCGAGCAGGCGTTCCGAGGCACCGTCTTCCTGAGCGCTGACCGCCATGAGGAGCCGCGTGATGTCTCCCGCCACCCCTCACGGCGTACCAGGCCGGGGTCACGGCGTCACGTCGTCGTCGCTCTCTTCGGCGACGATCGGGAGCGTCGCGGTCGCGGTCGGTCCGAACGTCAGCGTGTAGGGCTGGGCGCGAAGCTCGGCGGTGTACCGCACCGCGAGCTCCGTACACATCGCGCTGCCGCGCACGGTCTTCACGATGGGGACGTCGTTCCCAGAAGCGTCCGCGATGGACAGCTCGACGTCGGCGCCCAGGCCGAAGGCAAAGAAGCCGTCCTCGTCCGGAACGTACACGATCGAACCGCCGTTCTCGCCGCCGAGGTCGGCGAGCGTCACGTCCGTGCGGAGGTCACCGAGCGGGGCCGTGGGCGCCGCGTCGGGCGACGCGGAGGCGGCAATCGTGGCGTCGGCCGCACCGCCCAAACCGATGCAGAAGGCCGTCTCGAGGTCCGTATCGCTGCCCCCGCCGCAGGCCGCGAGGACGAAGAGGGTGGAGGAGAGGAGCACGCTGAGTTTCTTCATGTCCCCCGACGCCGCAAACGCCGCCGAAAGTGATCATCCGATCGCGAAAAAAATCAGGCGGGGCTCATCGAGGCACGCGGAACGTCAGGCCGGACAGGCTGACCCAGTTGTACGGCGCGCTCCCCGTATTGAAGTAGATGTTGCCGTTGGGGTGCACGTCGATGCGTGCGGTCGTCGCGTGGGTGTTGAGCGTGAAGATGAGCGTCTTCGGAGGGCGGTGCCCGACGGGCAAGGTCGCGAGCACGCGACCGTTCATCGCACCGGAGGTCGACCGGATGAGCCCGTTGACCACGACCGTATCGCCCTCGCGGCGGGACATCGCCGACTCGTAGGCGCCACCGTAGTTGGAGATTCCGCTCGCGAGGCTCACCGGGCTCGCGCCGCCGACCGAGAACGACATCCCCGAGAGGCTGATCCAGCTGTAGGGGCTCGTGCCGGTCACATACACGATGTTGCCGTTGGGGTGGATGTCGATCCGCGCGTGGGCGGTGTGCTGGTTCTGGTTGAAGATGAGCTGCTTCGCCGGGCGCTGGCCGACGGGGAGCGTCGCGATGACGTCCCCCGGCCCGAAGCCGCCGGACTTCTTGACGAGGCCGCTGACGAGCACGGTCGAACCTTCGCGGGTGTATGAAGCGTTCTCGTAGCCGCTACCGTAGTTCGAGACGCCAGGACCGTGCGCCAGCGTACCGTCGATCTGCGTCGGGAACTTGATCCCGGCGAGGCTGATCCACGCGTAGCTGGAGCTCCCGTTCAGGAAGAGCACTTCGCCGTTCGCCGTCACGTCGACGCGCGCGTCCTGGTTGTGCTGGTTGAGGTGGAAGATGTGCCGCTTCGCCGGGCGGTTGTCGTACGGGAGCATCGCGACGAGCTTGCCGGGCGTCCAGAAGCTCGGGCTGTTGGAGGTCGGTCGAATCAGGCCGCCGACGACGCCGATGTCACCCTGCTGCGAGATGATCGCCTCCTGAAACCCCGCCCCCGCGTTGATGACGCCGGACGCGAGGTGACCGTACAAGTACTGCGCTCCGTTGATGTCGCCGGTCGAGAGGTTGCCGTCCCCGTTGTAGGCGGGGTTGCAGTAGTTCATGACAGAGTCGAGGTCCCAGGCGCCGAGCGTGAGGTCGCCGTTCGTCCCCTGGGGCGCGTCGGTGCACGAGCTGGGGGTGTCGGGCCGGTTGTGCTCGTGTGCAAAGCCGAGCGCGTGCCCAAACTCGTGCACGGCGATGCTGTCGATGCAGTACTGCTTCTGCGAAGCGCAGCTCTGACTCCAGTTGGCGAAGGTGAAGTTGAGCACCATCCCGTTCACGTAGCCGTCGAGGCTCCGCCCCAGCGCCTTGACGTGCGGCCCGGTGTCTTCGACCCGGATTCGGATCCCCTTCGTGCCGGCCGCGCAGGTCCCCCAGCCCTCGAACTCGATCGGCGTGACCGCCTCCCAGGTCCGTTCGACGGCGCTCCGGGTCCAGGTCCGCCCCTGCGCGTTGGCCGAGGTCGGATTCTCCCAGCACACCGGGATCCGCGTGGTGCGCCAGAGCGTCGTCGTCAGCGGATACAGCGGCTGGTCTTCGGTCACGATCTCGAGGCCCGAGGGATCGAACGGAGCGTCGGCGGCCCCCTCGACGCCTCCGCAGGCGAGCAAGACGAGGGTCGAAGCCCAGGCGCAGGTGAATCGGTTGGTGTGTCGAGTGATGTTCATCTCGGTGTTCGTTCGAGGCGTCCGCAGACGACCTTGCACGCGGGGTTCGCTTTTCTTCGGCGGACGACGCCCTCGGGCGTGCCCCGGTTTCGGTGTTAGAGTTCGCCGTCCTCGATGCGGGCCCACGTCCCTCTGCTCTGCGTACTCGCCGCCTGCGCCGACCTGGACGTCGTCGAGCCCGACGTGTGCGGGAACAACGTCGTGGAGGCGCCGCGGGAGGACTGCGACCTCGTCGTGGATCCGGCGCTCGGCGCGAACCTCACCTGCGGCGCCCCCGGCTTCTTCGGCGCCTGCCGGTACCTGTGCGGCGGAGGCGCCGAGTGCCCCGAGGGTTGGGGGTGCTTCGAGGATCGGATCTGCCGACCGCCGTCGGGCGCCTTCGACTTCGACGACGAACCCGTCCACGTGCTGCGCGCCGACGACTTCATCGTGGCCAACTTCCTCGGCGACGCGACGAGTGAGCTCGCGGTCCGCCTCGACGGGGAGCTCACCATCCTCTCGCTCGACGAAGACGCCTCCTCTGCGGTGCTCTCGGCCGCGACGTTCGGCGCGACGGGGGGCGTGATGACGAGCGTACCGATCGACGACGACCGCTCGGCGATCGTCTTCCCGAGCGCAACCCAGGTTGCGGGCGAAGCGAGGCGCGCGGTCGTGCACGTGCTCGAGGAAGAGCGCGGACGCCTCACGACCGCGGTCTCGGCGCGCACCACGCTCGAGCTCCCCGGAGAACGCATCGCGGTGCGCAGCCTTCGCCTCGACGACGACGACGGCGTGGACGACCGCATGGTGCTCTTCGGCGAACCGGCGAGCGTGGCCTTCGAGACGCCCGGGTGCCTCGATCCTTACGCGAGCACCTCGACGCTCGGCGTGTCCGGCGCGCTCCTCGACCAGGCGTCGTTCCGCCTCCCCTCCGGCGCACGGCGGATCGCGATGGCGTTCGAAGACACGGTCGTCCTCGGCGAGACGCGGCTCGACGGCGCCGGCTGTGTGTTGCTCGCGAACGTCGAGCGCCGCGCGGTCGACGGCGTCGAGCGCATCACCTTCGACGGCGACGCCCTGATCGCCGCCACGAGCGAAACCGTCGCGAGCGCATCACCCCCGGACTTCGCGTTCGCCGAGGATCCGCGCTACGCCGCGCTCACGGAGCGCGTCGACGCGCAGTCACGCGCGTGCAGCGAGGGCCCGGCGTGGCTGACCGCGGGGCACCTGCGCGCCCGTCCGCGCTACGACGTCGTCACCGAAGACGGCGTGTACTTCGCGACGGCGACGGGCTTCGAACGCGTCTACGTCCGTGCACGGGGCGACGCCTGGGCCGAGGCGGCGATCGGCGACTTCGACGACGACGGCCTCGCGGACATCGTCGTGACGACGCGCTCCGAGAGCGCCGACTGCGACGCCGTCGATCTGCGACTCCTCCGCCAGGCCACTCCGGGTGTCTTCACGAGCGTCCCGATCTCCAACGTTCAGCTCCCGCGCGCGCTCGACGTCGGCGACTTCGACGGCGACGGCGTCGACGACGTCGTCCTCGTCGAGCGCACCCGCGACGAGGAGGACGCGGTCACGGTGTTGTTCGGTGGCGCGACGAACCCGCTCCAGGACCTCAGCAGCGCGTACGGCTTCGACGCCATCGTGTCGGTCGAAGCGTCCATCACGCGCGCCGCGTCGACGCTGAACCCCGACCGCACCGCGGACGTCCTCGTGACGCCCGAAGACGAAGACACGTACGTCGTGTTGCTCGGCTCCGCACGCCGCGCGTTGCTATCGCCGATCCCTCTCGGCGCAGGTCCCCTCGCGGTGACCGCCGGCCTGCTGGACGATCCCGAGGCGGAGACGCCGGACCTCGTCGGCCTCGGCGATGGCGCGGTGTACTTCGTGTCCGGCGACGACCTCGACACCGGCGGCCCCGCCACGACGTCCGCCGTGGACCTCGGCGCGTTCCGATCCGAATGTGCGTTGCTCGCGACGACGCGCGGGGGCGCGGTGATCGGCGTCGACGGTACCGCCGCGTGCGACGCCGGGCCCTCGACGCTCCTGCTCGCGACCCGCGACGACGAAGGGTTCGAGGTCGTGACCAGCGAAGCGCCGGCCGGCCGACCGACCTGGCTCGAGGTCGGTGACCTCGACGACGACGGTGAGGACGAGGCGTTGGTCTACTTCGCCACCGAGGACGAACGCGGCGCTGTCTACGTGCTGTGGAACCTGCGTGCGGAAGAGGGCGCGCTGGCCTACGACGCCGAGCGTGTGCTCGGCGGGCTTCGGGTGCGCGCCGCGACGCTGGTCGACGTCGACGACGACCCTCGCCCCGAAGTCGCGGTCTACACCGACGACGGCCTCTTCACCGTCGACTACGACGTCCGCGACGACGCGCTCTACGCCGTCCCCGCGCCGATCACCGCACCGCTCGACGTCGAAGACGACGGCGACGCCCAGCTACGCGCGGGGCGCGTCGACGACGACGAGCTCGAGGACCTCGTGCTCTTCCTCGGCGGCGGGGTCTACGTGTTCACGACGGAGCCGCGGCGATGAGGGCGCTCGTCCTCCTGCTCCTCGTTGCGCTGCCGGGCCGCGCGCTCGCGGACGACACCGAGCGCGCCCGCCGCTTCTTCCGCGCCGGGAGCATCGCGTACGAACGGGGTCGCTTCGCGGAGGCGGCGCGTGCGTTCGAGGAGGCCTACGGCATCGTCGACTCGCCGGCCCTCGCGTTCTCACTCGCGCAGGCGCACCGCCGGCAGTACTTCGTCGACAAGGACGCGGCGAAGCTCGACCGTGCGATCGCGCTCTTCGAGACGTACCTGGAACGCGCGCCCGACGGTCGTCGTCGCCCCGACGCGGTCGACCAGCTCCAAGCGCTGCGCATCGTACGCGCGAGCGTCGAGCGCACCGAGGCGCCCCCTCCCCCGCCCCCGGTCACGGAGCTGTTCGTCTACTCGGAGGCGGTCGGGCTGACGGTGTCGATCGACGGAGCCCCCGCCGTCGCGACGCCGGTCGTCACCGCGGTCGCGCCGGGGCCTCACGTGGTCACCGCCGAGGCCCCCGGCTACCTCCCGGGGCGTTCGTCGATCGAAGCCGCGCCGGAGCGCATGACCCCCGTGACCGTGACGCTCGAACCCAAACCGGCGCGCCTCACGGTCGACGCGGAGCCGGGCGCGGAGATCTTCGTGGACGGCGCGCGCGTCGGCCTTGCGCCGCTGCCGTTCGAGGTCGCGTTGCCGCCGGGCCCCCACCGCATCGACGCTCGACTGAACGGGCACCGGCTGCGCTCCGAGTCGGTCACCGCCGAACGCGACGCCGCGATGACACAGGCCTTCGACTTCGAACCCACGGCGCGGCGCGAAGCGAGTCACGCCGTGCTGATCACGAGCGCCGGGCTCGCGGCCGCGGGCGCGGTCGCGGTCGTCGCAGCGCTCGTCGCGCAGGGTGAAGCGAGCGACGTCGACGCGCTCCGCGGCGAACGCAACGTCAGCTCCGCGACCCTCGACGACTACAACGGCGACGTCCGCGAGCGAAACACCCTCCGCACTACGTCGGTCGTGCTCCTCTCCTCCTCCGCCGTGCTCGGCGTGATCGGCGGCGTGCTGTTCTTGTTCGACGACCCCGAGATCGCCCCCGCGCCGCGCTGGCCCGCGCCGGCGGAGCGCGCGACGCCGTTCTGACTGTTATGCTCGCCGGGTGACGCCGGAGCGATGGGAGCGCGTGCAAGCGCTGTTCGAGCGCGCCGTCGCGTTGGACGAAGCCGAGCGCGCCACCCTCCTCGACAACCTCGACGATCGGGATCTCGCGCGCGAGGTCGAAGCGCTCCTCGCCGCGGACGCGGAGGGCGACAGCCTCGTCGACGGCGGTGCGGCCGACGTCTTCGGCGTCCCCCCGTCCGATCTCGAGCCCGGCACGCAGGTCGGTGACTACATCATCGAGGCGCGCGTCGGCGCCGGTGCGTTCGGCGTCGTCTACCGCGCCGTGCACCCGGTCATCGGAAAACTCGCGGCGGTGAAGGTGCTCGACCCGATGCTCTCGCGCGACCCTCACCACGTCTCGCGGTTCGTGCGCGAGGCGCGCGCCGTCAACGAGATCGGGCACGAGGGGATCGTGAGCGCCTTCGGCTTCGGCCGGACCGAAGCCGGTGCGTTCTACGCGCTGATGGACTTCGTCGCGGGTGAGACGCTCGACGCGAGGCTGACGGCGCAGGGGCGTTTCGAGCTGCAAGACGCCTTGCCGATCCTGCGGAGCCTCGCCGCGGCGCTCGACGCCGCGCACGACGCGGGGATCGTGCACCGGGATCTCAAGCCCGCGAACGTGATGCTCACGCCGAACGGGCCGCGCCTCCTCGATTTCGGCATCGCGAAGCTCCTCGACCCGACACGGCCCACCGACCACCGCACCGCGACCGGTCAGACCGTGGGCACGCCCGCGTACATGGCGCCCGAGCAGATCGAAGGGCGGGAGGTCGACGGCCGCACCGATGCGTACGCGTTCGGCGTCGTCATCTACGAGATGCTCACCGGCACGCGTCCGTTCCAAGCGACGTCCGGCGCGGCGATGATGATGGCGCACCTGAAGGAGACCCCGGAGCCGCCGTCCCGTCGAGTCGATGCGCTACCGGCGGGCGTCGACGCGGTGGTGTCGCAGCTGCTCGCGAAGGACCGAACGCAACGCCCGGAGCGCCTCGTCGAGGCCGTCGACGCGCTCACGCAACCGGTGAGGAGGCGGCCACGCCGGGGATTCATGTTGGCGGTCGCCGCGACGGCGGGCGTGGGGGCGTTCCTCTTCTTCGCAACCCAGCCGCGTGAAGTCACGCCACCGCCGCCGAAGCGCGCGCCGCCGGTGCGCCCCGCGGTCTCGATCCTCGGAGCACCGGAGGGTGCCGAAGTCTTCGACGCACGTTCGGGCGCGAAGCTCGGCGTGGTGCCGGGTCCGTTCGAAGCGGAGGTCGTACGTGAAGTGCGTGTGGTCGCCGAGGGGTTCGAGCCCGCGACGGCGCGCCTCGATCCGCGAAGCCCCGCGGTGCACGTTCAGCTCGAGCGAACGCCCGAGCCAGCACCTCCGCCGAAGAAGAAGCGGCGGCTCCACCCCGATCTCGAACCGATGTGATCAGAAGCTGCCGACGAACCCGAACGTGGGGTGCCCGTCGTCCGTCCAGCTCGCGGTCGGCGCGATGCGCACCTCGGTCTCGGTGGCCTTCGGTTTCCAGGCGATCGCGGCCGCGTCGAGGATCGCGACGACCGGCGCACCGATCACGAACATCGCGGCCGCGCCGTACCCCGCGAACGTGGCCATGAGGTTCGGGATCTCGTCGCCCTCCCCGAACAGCAGGATGAACGGCGAGAACACGAGGACCATCGCGGCGCCGGCCGCCGCACCGCCCGCGGCCGGCGCGAGGTGCAGACCGACGCTCGCGCCCGCCTCGTCGAGCTGACCGTTGCCCGCGTGCACCAGACCGGGTCCCAGCGCGTGCGCGCCGAGGCCGATGCCGAGCATCCGGTAGTCCTTCTCGTTGGCGCCGTAACCCACCAGCGAGAGCGACAGCACCTCCAAGAGCAACGTCTGCCAGCCGTACCAGGTCTCCTCGGGCGGAGGCGGCGCCGGCGCCGTGAGCGCTTCGAACGACTCCCCCTTCTTCTCGGGCCCGGTGGGTGGCTCGGCGGGGAGCTTGGGGCCACCCGGCTCGGCGGGGGGCACGAGCTTCGCGACTGCGGTCGTCGAGGTCTGCGGTGCGGCGAAGTCCAGCTCCACCTCGTGATCGAACGTCGCCTCGATTCGAGCGGTCGTCACCTCTTCGCCGAACGTGGCGACGTAGGTCACGGGCTTGGGTTGCGTCGGGCGGTAGCGCACCAGCTCCGGCTCCCGCTCCTTCGTGCCGTAGTAGATCGAGAAACCCAAGTCGGCGATGAACGCCGATCCGATCGTGAGCAAGAGCGGTTGCGCGGCGGATTCGTCGACGTTGCGCTTACTCAGGAAGAACGCGCCGACGCCCACGGTCGCGGCGGCGTCGAGCGCCGTGCCGACGTACAGCGGCACCAACGAACGTGGCACCTCGACGGTCTCTTCGACCTCGAAGTCGACGAAGTCGCTGGGGCCTTCGACCTGCGTTCGCGACCCGTCCGCCTCCACACGCTCGACCCGTGCCGCAAACGGCCGGTGGACCCGCACCTTCTGTTCTCGCGTCGAAGTCCGGGTCTGGGTCTCGGTGAAGCCGTACATCTGCTGGGCGATCGCACCGCAAGCCGAGTTGACGAAGGCGAGCGCCAAGACGACCACGAAGCAAAACCGACCCATCAGCATCTATTGCGTCACGCCCCCAGCTTGGTGTCGAGCGTAGCGCTGCGGCGTGGTGGCGGACACGTCGGCGCGAATTTCCCGGATAAGGACACCCGCCAGGAAGCACCTGTGAGTGCGAAGCGCCACGCGACGCGGCGCCCCCCAACCGAACAGGAGTCCTCTCATGAAATCCGTGTCACCCGTCTGCCTTGCGCTGCCCTGGATCGTCGGTGCCTTCGCCTGCGGCGGTGCTCCGTCGACCTCTCCCGAGCTCGCGGAACAAGAAACTGGTCGCGCCACCAAGAAACTCTCACGCCTCACCGAGTGTGATCGCGTCGAGGTCGACAACGAGATCCTCGGCGGGCGCGAAGTCCAAGTCGAACGCTACGACTTCGCGCTCCTCAACGACGAGCTCGCGGAGAATGCAGCGCTCGCCCAGCAGGTCGGCTTCGACGCCGTCACCTCCTGCGAGGACGCGCGCATCGTCGCGCGGGCACGCGTGCTCCAACCCGCGAAGCCCGTCATCGAGCTCCCCGAAGAGGCCGTCGACTACCCGATCGAAGGCAACCCGAACCAGACTTCGCGCGGCATCTGGGTCGGCGATCCGATCGGCGACCAGCGCTGGCTGCACGTGCGCATCCCGGTCTCGCTCGGCGATCCCGAAGACGCCGCGCTCGACGCACCGACGTTCAACTGCACCGCGATCCCGATCTCCGAGAACCACATCCTCACCTCGGCCCACTGCATCCCGCCGGGCGCAGAGGGGTGGTGGCGCGTGCGGGTGATGCGCGCGGATCCGAGCGGCTCGGACATCGGCGAGCCGGTGCAGGTCGGCAACTACCGCGTGTTCATCTACCAGCACGAGAACTGGACGGGCACCGGCGACACCGGCGACGACATCGCGATCCTCTCGATGCACCGCGGGTGCATCACGAGCAACGAGCGCGACGCGATCGACCTGTGCAGCGGCAGCTACTGGCAGCGCTACTACAACAACAACCGCGTGTGGCTCGGGAACCTCTCGCTCGGCATCACGATGGACCTCTACGGCTTCGGTTCGCGCAGCCGCTACTCGCAGACCTCGCCGCGTCTCCACGAGCCGCCGAACGGCGCGCGAATCTCGGTGGACTGGACCGGCTCGCGCCACTTCCTCACCGACGACGAGACGACGGCGATCGTGTGCAAGGGTGACTCGGGCGGACCGGCGGTGTTGCATCAGGACGCGCACGACCTCGTCGCGGGTGTCCTCTCGAACGGCACGTTCTACGACGATCAGTTCTGCACGAAGAACACCGGGATCGCCGCGTACCGCAAACAGCGATGGCACCGCCTGAGCGGTACTTTCTCGAATTGGATCGAACCCAAACTGGGAGGCAACGGTCAGTTCACGTGCCCGAGCAACGGCGCGACGTGCTGCAACCGCTACAACAGCGTGAACGCGTACACGAACCTCGCGAATCACTCGTACGCACGCTGCTGGTAGTCCCTGACGCGCGATTCAAATGCTTCGGATCGCGCGTCGCCCCATGGTACTGATGGGCGTCGAGCGACGTCGATGAATCGTGCCCTGCCCCTCGCCCTCGGCCTCGCGCTGTTCGGCTGCGACTTCGCACCTCAGCTGCCGTCCCTCGGTGCGCTGGGCGAGGCGTGCGCGGCCGACACCGAGTGCGCCTCCGCCGTCTGCGACACGACCTGCGTCGAGTGCTCGACGTCCGCCCCGTGTGAAGGCGGCGACGTCTGTCGCGACGGGAGCTGCGTTCCCCCCGACGTCGAAGTCGCCGTCCCCACCGTCATCGGCGGCCCCGTACAGACGGACACCCGTGGTTTCCAACACCGCGGCCGGGTCGCGGTCCCGGCCGTGACGACCCACCGCTCCACCGCGAGAGGACCGTGATGAATTCGAGGACGTTGTCGATGGCGCTGCTGTGCGTCGCTGCCCCGGTCATGGCGTACGCGCAGACGCCCGCGTTGCTCGTCGCGGAGGGTCACTTCGCGGACGCCGAAGATCGACCGGTGACCGGCGCGCACGACGTCACGTTTTCGATCTACGCGAGCGGCGAAGGCGGCGACGCACTGTGGACCGAGCAGCAGTCCGTGACGCTCGACGCGAGCGGCTACTACAAGGTCGTGCTCGGGATGCAGACCGAGCTGACGCCGGAGGTCTTCGACGGGACCATGCGCTGGGTGGGCATCCAGCTCGACGCGGGTGAAGAGTTCACGCCGCGCGAGCCGCTCGCGAGTGTCCCGTACGCGCTGCGCGCGAACGTCGCCGGTGGTCTCGAGGTCGGCGGCCAGCCGCTGGTCGACACGATGACCGGCGAGTGGATCGGGCCGGTGAGCAATATCGGCGGACCGACGGGACCCACAGGGCCGGAGGGGCCGGCCGGCGCGCAAGGGCCTCGAGGACCGGCCGGTGCGACGGGGCCGGCGGGGCCGACCGGAGCGGTCGGACCGGTGGGTGAACGTGGCTTGCTCGGACCGGCGGGACCCGCAGGGCCGACGGGACCGCAGGGCGTCGTCGGGCCGGAGGGTCCGGCGGGCGCCACGGGGCCGGCCGGTGCGACCGGCGCGGCGGGGCCGCAAGGTGTCGCGGGGCCCACCGGAACGACCGGAGCGGTGGGGCCGCAGGGTCCGGCGGGACCGCAGGGTGGACTGGGCCCGATGGGACCGGTCGGACCGCAGGGGCCCCAGGGACCGGTCGGCGCGATGGGCGCCGCCGGGCCGCAGGGACCGATCGGAGCGCAGGGACCGGCGGGCGCGACGGGGCCGGCGGGACCGCAGGGCTTGGCGGGACCCGCGGGACCGATGGGCGCGACCGGACCGCAGGGCCTGACGGGACCGCAGGGACCGGCGGGCGTCGCAGGGCCGGCCGGCGCGGTCGGACCGCAGGGTCCGACGGGACCGCAGGGCGGCGTTGGGCCGCAGGGACTCCAAGGCCCCGCGGGGCCGCAAGGGCCGGCGGGTGCGCAAGGGCCGGTGGGACCGCAGGGGCCCGCGGGTGCGCAGGGTCCGGACGGTCCGACGGGAGCGACCGGTCCGGACGGACCGACGGGTGCGACGGGGCCGGGGAGCCTCGCGACGCTCGGCTACCAGGTCATCACGGCGACCGACAGCTTCGGCGGCGGGCGCACGGCGGAGGCCTCCGCGCAGTGCACCGGCGGCCAGCTGGTGATCGGCGGCGGTTCCGAAGGGTGCACCTGCAACGACAACAGCCGCGACCTGGAGGAGTACGAGAGCCACCCGACGAACGGCAACACGGCGTGGCGAGCGTACTGCCGCTGCTCCGGTGACATGAACAACGAGGTCCTCACGACCTACGCCATTTGCGCCAACCCCTGAGTCATCGCGTACTCTCCGCCCCGATGAACCACCGGGGGATCCTACTCATGAGTTTGGGCCTCGCGGCCTGCGCCACCTCGACGGGGCGTGGCTCCGCGGGCCTCTCCAACACCAAGACGAAGGGTGGGTTTCCGACGCGAGAGGCGCTCGCGGAAGTACGTGCGTTGGACGCGACCCTGGAGGGGAACGCGGTGGCGGACGTCGAGTCCTGGGAGTTCGTCGGCCCCTTCCCTCCGGACTACGGCAACACACTTCATCAGGACGCGCAGCTCTGGTCGAAATATCTGGTGCAGCTCTACCAGACGTCTCAGGGGCAGGCGCGTCCGACGCCGGGGATGAATTGTGCCGCCCGCGAGCTGGCGCGTTTCCTACTCATCCACGAGAAGGCGCCTTCCCTCGCGCTCCAACGTGACCTCGCCGCGCGCTGCAAGACGCTGATGACGAGCTTCGCGTACTCGACGCTGACCTTCGACCTTCCGCCGGAGTGGGACGACCACAAGGTCTGGGATCACGCGGAACAGCAAGTCGCGCAGATGGTACGGCCGGCCGTGCGCGGCCCGTTGGCCACCGGGCTCACCTATCACCGCGAAGGGAACCGCGGGATGTTCATCTTCGCCTACGCGCGGCGAACGATCGCCATTCGTTCGGTGACACGATCTCAGGGTGGGTATCGCGTCGACGGTGAGTTCGTGGGTCCGATCGCTTCGCAGCGCACCCTCGCGACGGTGGGTACCTACGGCGCCGCGGAGTGTGGAATCGTCGTCAACGCGCAACGTCCCCGGTTCGTCGTGGAGTGTCCGATGGCGGCCGATGACGACGCCGCGTGGATCGAGGTCGCGACGTTCGAGCCGGGCGCGGTGTTCGGGACGATGGGGGCGGCGATCCGCGTTCACCCTTCGGGCGCTGCGCCGGCGCCCTACCGAAGGCCGGAGCTCGGGCAGCAGGTCCAGGCGAGCAGCGCGGCGGAGCTCACGGGCCGTCTGTTGGAGCTCGCCAACGAGGTACGCCAACAGGCGGGGCGCGCGCCGCTCACGATCGACCTGACGCAGAGCTCGGAGGCGAGTCAGTTCGTCGTGCCGTACTTCGCGTCGCTGCTGGGGCGCCTCGATCCGATGGTCGCGGAGACGGTGGCGCTCGGGCTCCGCGCGGGGTGGAGCGTGGAGGACACGGTGCGGTACGGGCAGGTCGGCTCCGCGATCAGCGTGGGGGTGCCGAACCTCGCGACGCTCCTCGCGGGCATCATCGACGGGCCCTTCGGACGCATGGTGTTGCTCGATCCCGAAGCGAAGCGCGTCGCGATCGGGCCGCTGTTCGAGGCGTCGTCAGATCTGTACGGCGTGTTGCTCGCGACGTACGCGCTCTTCGAGACGCCCGCCGCCGACCTGCGGACGCAGGTCCTCGAGTCGATCTCCGCGGCGCGGGCGAGCGCGGGTCGGCAGAAGCCGGCGATGATGGCGCCGAACCTCGAAGCGGCGATCCTGAAGGCGGACGAGGCCATCATGACCGGGGCGTCCGCGGAGGACGCCCTCGACGCCCTCATGCGCACGACCGCCAACGCGCTGAAGACCGGCGTCGGTGGGTACTACGTCGAGACGACCGACCTCGAGCAGATCCAGTGGCCGCAGGGTCTGATCACCTCCGACGCACGCGTGGTGATCTCCGTCGGGCATCGGCAGCCCGACGACGAGCCGTGGGGGCGGTACGTGGTGATCATCGCGTACGAGAAGACGGCGCCGACGACCACCACGGCGCTACCCTCGGCGCCGTCGCGCCTCGCCGCGCGTTGACCGAGCGGTCGTTTCGCTGACACTCGACGGCGACGAATGACGGAGTCGAGGTCCGTCCCGTGACACGTCCGCAGGTGTGAGGCTCAATGGTCGGCATGCGGATGCCGAAGACCTCCGAGGCCGTCTCCCTCTTCCTCGGTTCGTTGATGGGGACGATGAAGCGCGGCGAGGTCGGCGCGGAGAGCAACCGAATCTTCGTGCCGCTCGACTCGACGCGAAACCTGAAGCTCCGGCTCGGCATGCGCGACGTGCTGCAGAAGCGGTTCCTCGGCGGGCACGGGCGAGGGCTGCAACTCACGACGAAGCAGACCTTCGCGCTGAAGAAGGCCGCGTGGGATGGCGGGCAAGTCACCGACGACGAAGCGCGGTTCCTCCTCGAGGTCGGGATGGACGCGCGCAACTTCGAGTCGACGGCGGACGGTGAGCTCACGCGCGAAGGCAAGCTCGCGCGCTTCGATCTCCTCCGCTTCGCACACGCGAACCTCGCGGACATCGACCCGGCGGTGCTGAAGACGGTCGGCGCGGGGAAGGAAGCGAGCGCAGCGCGCGCCGCAAACGCCGAGGTCATGATGGAGTGGCGCGACGGCGCGTTCGCGCAGTTCGCACGCAGCGGTGAGGCGTCCGAGGCCGAGGTGCAGGCGGCGCGCAAGCAGGCGGGGAACGTGCGCGCGACGGCGAGCGTCGCGGCGCTGCCGGTGAAGTCGAGCGCGCAGCAGATCATGGCGGCGTTCCTCAGGCAGTCAGAGGAGATCGGCGGGTGGAACTGGCTCGAATGGGTGCCCGAGGACGAGCCGCACCCGATGCTCATCAAACCCGGCATCAACTGGGGCATCAACGGCTACCCGAGCGTGACGAGCTGGGAGGCGTGTTACGGCGCCGCGCTCGGGACGCTCGAGAAGGCGGCGGCGAAGAACAAAAACGTGCCCGTGACGATCGCGGACGAGTCGGGGATCGAGAACAAGGACTTCGGTCGCACCACCATGGACAACATGGAGGACACGAACATCCTCGGCGCGGGGATCTTCGCGGGCATCGAGAACCACTACCGCAAGCAGGGGCTCTCGAACGCGGAGGCACACCAGCACGCGTTGAACCACGTGCACCGCGCCATGATCGAACGCGAGCGTACTTACCGTGACGACACGAAGCGTGAGATCCCGGCGTCGCCGAAGATCGAAGACCTCGTCCCGCTGATCAATCGGCACGACGCCGATCTCATCGCGCTCGCGAAGGAGGGTGGCGTCGAGGTGTTGCCGCTCGACGAGGGGCCGACCGTCATCTTGAAGCCCGTCGTCGCGCGACGAGGAATGAAGCTGAAGGAGAACGAAATCCCGGTCACGCGCCAACAGTACGACTCGATGAAACACTTCAAGGACGGGATTCGCGTGAACGCCCACCTCCTGAAGTTCAAGAAGATGATCAACCTACCGAAGCCCCCGGGGCGCCACGGCATCATGAGTAACTGCGGGCTCACCGGTGCGAACAAGAATCACATCGGCTTGCTCGCGGGCGTCGATCGCGGCGTGGTCCTGCACAACAAGTTCGCGCGCGTCCCGAAGCCGCGCGACGGCGAGGACTACGGCACCTTCACCGAGCGCATCGAGCAGGCGGTGCGTTGGATGGGTACCGGCGCGGTGAACCTGAAGGGGCTGGAGGACGAGGGGCGCCTCACCGAAGAGAAGATGAACGGCTTCGACTGGGAGGCACACTACGACGACATGGTCGACACCGGTGAGCAGTGGATTCACCACCTGTCGAGCGAGGCGCAGGCGCTGGCCGATGAAGGCAAGGGTCAGCAGGCCGGCGGACCCGGCCAAGGTTTCTTCGACAAACTCGGCGAGCTCGAGCTGTTCTTCAAACACATGACGGCCTTCACCTGGACGGACATGCGGCAGACGGTGTCGAGCTGCGGCCCGGACTTCGGAGAGCAGGTCGACGTCGGTGTGTCGATCGCGTCGGACAACGCGTCGGTCGTCGACGCGTACGCGACCGCGGCGCTCAAACAGGTCTACGACCGCGGGCGCAACGCGGACGGTGAATTCACGGACCTGCCCTCGCAGTTCGAGGAGCTCGCCAAGCTCGGGGACGTCAGCCAGATGTCGTTCCTCGGGCGCCTAGGTTTCTTCCGCACGAAGTTCCAGGCCCGGATGCGCAAGAGTGTGTCGGAGCTGTACGAGTCGATGCAGGGGAAGCGGTTCCTCACGCGCGGGCGACCGGAACGCCTCAAGACCTGGGTCGGCGCGATGAAGATGGGGCTCGCGCCCACCGACATGAAGGGCGTCGTGCTCAAGAGTGGCGGCGAGCTGATCGACACGGACTACCTGGGGGACAAAACGCCCGGGCGCTTGTGAGCGCGGTCATTCGAGTTCATTTTGTTGCCGTCGAGCGGCCGCGAGCCGGTCCAAGCTCGTGAAAGGAACTCGATTCCATGAACAGCACGCGCACCACGACCCTCATCCTCGGCCTCAGCGCCTTCGCCCTCGCCTGCGGCCAGCAGCCCACCCCCGAGGAGTACGACGACATCGCGACCGGCGTCGCCGGCCTCGTCTCCGACAACCCCGGCAGCGAGACCGAAGCGATCTCCGACGGCATGGAGGCGGCGCACGGCGAGGTCCCGAGCGGCCTCTCCCGGAGCGGCATGGGCTCCATCAGCGGCAAACGCGGCACCGTCGACTACAGCTTCGAAGTCACCTGCCAGGACGCCGCGGGCGCGACCCTCGCCCCCTGCGACGAGACCACCGACTCGGCGCGACTCGTCCTCGACGTGCAGGGCACGATCGACACGGCACGCTACGACGCGGAGCTCAGCCGCACCGGCGACTGGCAGATCGTCGGCCTCACCGGCGAGACCGCGACGCTCGACGGCAGCGGAACGTTCGACGTCGAGTCGGAGTTCATGGCGATCTTCCGCAACGAGACGCGCACGTTCGTCCTCGACTACGACGCCCGCTACGACGCCGTGCAGATCCGCACCGCGGACGAGGTGCCGGTCGCCGGCACGATCGAATACGACGTGCACGCGAAGCAGACCAAGTCGCGCACGTTCCGCGACATCGAGCGGGAGATCGACGTGAACGCCGTCGTCACGTTCGACGGCTCCGGCGCGGCGCAGCTCGTGCTCGACGGGGAGCGCCGCTACAGCGTCGACCTGAAGGACGGCACGGTCGCGCTCGAGAGCTCGGACTGAAGGCGGCCTACTTCTTCTCGAAGAAACCTTTGTCGTCGATCCGGCGGAGCGTGCAGAAGTTCTTCTCGTTCATCAGCCGCTCCCGGAACTCGGGCTGGTCCCACGCGTCCCACGGCGCCGCGAGGAACTTACCGCTGATGCCGTTGCCGACCGACGACAACAGCATCGCGGAGAGGTTCGCCGCCTTGTCGGGTGGGACGCCGCCGTCCTCGACCATCTTCTGCGTCTTCTCGAAGAACCCCGCGCCCGCCGCGTCCGCGCCGGCCGCCGCCGTCTGCTGGTGCAGACGGGTCACGACGAACCCCGGCGCGATGCAGTTCACTTCGACGCCGTCGTCCGCGAGCTCCAGCGACAGGTTCTCGGTGAAGCGAACGATGGCGACCTTGCTCGTCGCGTAGGCCGAGTAGTTCGGGAACGGGCTCGCCGCGCCGCCGCCCGAGAAGTTCACGATCTTCTTCTTCCCCTCGGCGTTTGCGACCAGCTTCGGCGCAACCACCTGACACATCCGTACCGTGCCCAGGAAGTTCACCTGGATCGCCTGCACGAACGCGCCGAGGTCGACGTTCGGCGTGGCGCCGATCGGACCGTAGATACCGGCGCAGTTCACGAGCCCGTGCAGCGCGCCCATCTCTTTCTCGCAGTGCGCGACGAACGCCGCGACGGAGGCGTCGTCGGCGACGTCGAGTTTGTGGCTGACCTGCCCCGGCGCGATCGCGTCGAGCTCTTCGAGCGCGTTGGCGAGATCGGTTTCGTTGCGCGCGCCGATCGCGACGCGCGCGCCGTCTTCGACGCACTTCTTCGCGACGGCGAGGCCGATGCCGAGGCTCCCGCCGGTGATGATGACGTTCTTGCCTTCCAGTGCTTTCATCGCGTGGGCCTCCCGATCGACGCGTACCGCCAGCCGGCCTGCGTCATCTTCGCCTCGTCGAGGCAGTTCTTCGTGTCGAAGAAGTTCGGTTGCTTCGCCTTCGCGAGGCTCCCCGCGAAGTCGTGTTCCTTGAAGTCCGGCCAGTCCGTCAGCAGCAGAACGACGTCCGCGCCTTCGAGCGCGTCGTCGATGCCGCTCGCCTTGGTCATCGGCGGAAGCTGCTCCACCTCGGAGTAGTCGGCCTTCGGATCGTACGCGCGCACCGTCGCCCCCTGCGACGCGAGGGTCTCGACCACCGCGAGCGGAAGCGAACGACGCAGCGTGCTCGTCCCCGGCTTGTACGTCAGGCCGAGCACCGCGACGGTCTTGCCGGAGAGGCCGCCGACCATGCGATCGACCTTGCGCACCACGACGTCCTTGCGCAGCCCGTTCAGCGCGTGGATGTGCCCGAACAACGTCGCGTCCTTGCCGCCCTCGTCGTTCGCTGCCTCCAGGACTTTGAGGTCACGCCCGAGCGTGCCGCCCGAGAACCCGATGCCCGGCGCGAGGTACGCCTTCGGGCCGATGCGCGGGTCCGTCTTCATGCCACGGACGACGTCGTCGATGCGCGCGCCGTGCGACTCGCAGATGTCCGCGAGGTGGTTCGCGAAGGTGATGCTCGTGGAGAGCCACGCGTTGATGCCGTGTTTGACGGCCTCGGCCGACTCGAGCCCCATACACTCGAGGTCCGCGTCGATCTCACCGAAGAGCCCCTTCACCTTCGCTTCGGCCTCGGACGTCGCCGTCCCGATGATCACACGACCCGGCGCGAGGTAACACGCAATCGCCTCGCCGAGCCGCAGGTTCTCCGGTGAGTACGCGAGCTCCACCGAGGCGTTCGCCGCCTGCAGCGTCGCGCGCATCTTCGCGCAGAGCCCGACCGGCGACTGCGAGCTGACCACGACGACCGCGCCGTCCTTCAGGACCGGAGCGAGCGAGTCGATCGTCTCGAGCAGGATCGTGACGTCGCTGGAGTCGTCGTCGCGGACCGGCGTGTCGTAGGACATGAACACGAAGTCCGCGTCTGCGAGCGCCGAGGCCTCCGTGTCGAACGCGAGGTGACCGCTCTCGATGTACTGCTGGATCGTCTCCTCGAGGTGAGGCTCGTACAACGGCGGGGTGCCGTTCTTCAGGGCGTCGATACGTTTGGCGTCGCGATCGACGCCCACCACCTTGTGCCCCAACTTGGCCCAGCAGGCCGATATCACGCACCCGAGGTGCCACATGCCAACAACGCCGATCTTCGCGCTCATTTTCGCGCGGACCATGGCGCCTCGCGGCGGGTCAGTCAACGGGAGGCGACGTGGCGAGTCGCACGAGTACGGCGGGAGTGCGCAAACGAACGTGGGCGGGTTCTACTGGCGTTCGTCCCTACGGGTTGCTCCTCGCAGCCCGCGCAGGTCGAACGCACGTCGAGCTCGCATCTTCGACGCGGCTCAGCGCGTGACGCCGTTGTACGCCGCGATGTCGTCCCACGCCGAAGCAGAGACCCCTTCGACGATCGCGGCGTCACGGAGCCGATCGTAGACGGTGGCCTCCGTCCAGTTCCGCGGATTCGCGCGGTCCAGGATGTCGGTGATGTTGGTGAACGTCTCGCCTTCGTTGGTGTGCAGGTCCCAGAGGAACCGCAGCCAGTCGTACTCGGTCGACCGATTCGTGAGCGGTGCGTCGCAGTACGTCCCGAGGTAGTCACCGCCAACCTCACAGTCTCGGACCCGCGGACTCTCGCCGAAGCCGTTTTTATCGAAGTCGATCGACTTGTAATAGAAGAACTCACAGTCGTACTCCGCCGGGTCGTTGAAGACCGTCGCCGCGTAGAAGTGTGCGTAGCCTTCGATGAACCCGGTCGACTGCCACTCCTTGCTCACGAGATCGTGGGACGTATCGGTCCATTCGTCGCACGCGCTCGCCGCGGAAGAGGCGCTGACCGCGGGCGACGTGAACTCGTCGCGCTTCGCACCGACCGCGTGACCGACTTCGTGCGCGATGATGAACTTCCGACGTTTCCCGTACGGGGAGAGGTACATCTTCGCGCCGCCTTGCCTCATGCAGCTACCGGTGCCGCTGGGGCAGATCTGGTTGTAGAGGGAGAAGGTCTGGTTGTGGTGTCCGCCGTTGCGTTTGTTGACTGCGTAACCGGCCGCGGCAGCGACGTTCACCACGTCCTCCGCCGCTCCACTGCTCGGGTTGTCGATCGGGAACGTGTAGGTCCCCGACGCGTACGGCGTGAACGCCGATGCGACCGTGAACGAGTAGGACACGTGGCTCTCATCGTCGTCCAAGACCATCACGAGGTTGTTGTGCTGTGTCTTGGCGATCGTGAACGCGCGGATCAGGTGCGGCGTCGCGCCCATCGAGAGGGTCGGCGTGCAGCCCGTCGACGCGCTCGCGTAGTCGTTGAACACGACGACACCGCTTTGGGTGATGACCTGAACCCGGACACCCCGGGCCGTCTTGTCCGCAGTGCTTCTCCACCAATCGCCACCCAGTCGGTCGGCGAAGTCCACTTCGTACTCGAAGCAGATGGTCGCGGAGTAGGCGGAGGCGGTCGCGGGGGCGGCGAACATCGCCGCGAGAAGCAACATCGTTGAAGGGAATCGCATTGTTCGTCTCCTATTCTGCGGACGGGGTGAATTTGTAGAGGCCAGGACCGACGCCGAGAGAGATCGAGTCGTCGGGCGGGAGCGCGGCGCGGGCGGTGTGGTACCGCTGCCGCGCGTCGGCGTTGGTCAAGCCGTCCGCGTAGCGTTGAACGAAGGTCTCGTTGCAGAACACCCGGGCGGTGCCCTCCTTCTGAACGGCGAGATACCGACCGGGGAGTGACGTGCGCTCGAGGACACGACCCGTCTCGTCCAGCGCTGCGACGGACACGACGACGTGCGTGACATGGTCGAGCTGCGCCGAGTCGAGGGCGAGCGCGGGTCGCAGATCGATCGCGACCCGCGCCACCTCAGCGGGCTCCAGCCGTCGCCGCGCGTTCAAGAGCTCCACATGGCGGTTGCCGATTCGTGCGCGCGCTTCGACGACGAGCTCGGCCACGCGATGACTGGGCCCCTGCAGCACCACCGTCGCGAGCGCGCTCGTTCCGTCGGCCGACAGCACCTCCTCTCCAGCGCCCGCCCACTCGGCTCGGCCGTCGTTGAGGAGTCCGGGTTCGTCACTGGGGATCTGGCAGTCCAGCTCCGCGTTGTCTTGGTCGATGATCGGTGGGCCCGCAGCGTCGTCGACCTGCGTGCAGGCAACGAGGAAGGAGACCGCGATCCAGTACGGTGTTCGTTTCATGCCCGAGGCAGTGCCCCGGCGCGGCGATCTTCACCGCCGAATTCGGATCGGACTTCGCCGGACCATTGGCGTCGACGGACGAACGCGAGCTGAGACGCGTCGGGACTCAGCAGCGATCGTTGCCAGCGATCGTCGCCGTGCCGAACCAACGCAGCGACTGCCCGGCGACGAACCCCTCGGCCTCGGACGTACACAGGTTCGGGTTGTCGACGATGACGATCGCGCCGGCGCCGCGCACCGCGATCGAGGTCGTTCCGAGCGTAGCGACGGTCGGACTCGTCAGCATGAACGCACCGACGTCGAGGGTCGGGGCCCCGAGATCCAAGAGGGCGTACTGCGCCCCGTGCAGGAGCGTCAGCGCCCCACCCACGTAGTCGAGTGCAGCGAAGGCCTGCGTGTTACCCATGGGACCCAACTGAAAAGTCTGAACCCATCTACTCAGGGTGAAGTCACCGCCGACCATCTCGAGCGCCGGAAATATCGTCCCCGTGAACCGCGCAAACGGCACGACGAAGTCACCCCCCACGATCCGAAGTGACGGCAGATAGTCACCCGGCACCGTCCCCGCCATGTCGAGGGTGACGTCGCCGTCCACGACCTCGAGCGAAGTCAGCGCGCCGACGCGAATGTCACCGCTGCTCTGGTCGATGGCGAAGTCACCCGGGACGTGGACGAGCGCGTCGAGCCCATCCCACGACTCGATGCCGCCGACCTGGAGCTGCAGCGTGAGGTTGCGCCCCAGGTTCACGAGCGCTTCGAGCCCGAAGTCCAGCTCCGCGGGTGTACCGCCGGACGTCGTGATCAACAGGTCGCCACCGATCGTCGCGAAGCGAGGGAGCTGCACCGTGCGGCCGACGCCCGCGCCGTCACGCGGGTAGTCGATGTGTACGTCCCCGGTCACGACCTGGAGCGCGGGCAGCGAGACGTCGAGTGCGAACGGGCCGGTGATCTCCAGGTCGCCGTCGATCGTCCCCACGCAAGAGAACGCCGCGACGTCCGCCGCGTCGTCGATCGTCACGTCGCCCACGTGCGTCGTGCTGTAGTCCGCGGGTGCGGTGATGCGCGCGACGGGGCTGTCCGGCGACGCGCAGATGAACAGCGCGTCGTAGAAGCTCGTCCCCGCGGCCTCCTCGCGGAGGAAACAGACGCCCGGGTGCTCCGCGGCGACCGACGGGTGGTCGTACGTCGGCAGCGCGATGCTGTTCCCGTAGGCGCGGACGAACGCCTCGTCCTCCAGGCACCCCGGCGACCAAGACGACGCCGGAACGACCGCGGTGACGTCGAACGCGTACAGCTGCGCTCCGCCCCAGAACTCGGACGGGGACGCCGACGCCTGCGTCGTCGCGATGGTAGTGAAGGGGCCCGCGGCCGACGGCGCCGCGGCGATCTGCACCGTCGCGTTTGCCGCCTGTGCGTAACCGGTGAGCTCGATCGGCGCCGTCGTGCTCGCGACCGACTCGCCGTTGCTCGGGGTCATCAGGCACGCCGTCGTCGTCGACTGCACCAGCGCGACCAGCACCACCACCGAGAGCTTCGGAAGCAGGTCACGCGTCGGCGGACACACCGCGTCGCGCATCCGCTCGGTGATCACGGCGGCCGGTAAATCCGACGGCGCCGCGCGCGTCTCGACGAGGCTCTGCGTCAACAACCGCGCGACGGGGAGCTCGCGGGTCGCGACACACTCGACGAACGCCGCCCACTCCTCGCCGCCGCCGACGAACCCGCGCACCGTCCCGTCCGCCGCGTAGATCGCAGGGTCGGACGATCGCTCGTTGGCCAACACGCGGAGCCCGTGCAGGAGCGTCAGCTCGCGACGCTCCGCGACGGCGATCTCCCAGCCGACCGCGAGCTGCTCCGAGCCGACGATCAGCTGCGCGGTGACCTCGGCGCAGCCGTCACGGTCGCCGTCTTCGAGCGGCGCGGTGAGCTCGCGATAGCCGTTCTCGATCTGGCGCTCGGCCACGTTCCACACGTCGTCCACGCGATCGAGCGCGGCCTCGAGCTCGGCGAGCCTCTGGCGCGCGGCGGCGGCCCGCGCTCCGCCCGCCGTGCTGCCGAACAGGAACGCACGCGCCGTACCGAGCAGCTCGTCCCCTACCCCGACCAGATAACCCTCGGACTGAACGATCGCGTCGAGGCGCGAGTCGTAGGTGATGAGCGCGTTCATCGCCGCGGTCCCGAGGACCGCCTCCATGCGACGTCGCAGCTTCGTGTTCTTGAACAGCGCGTCGGCCAGCGCGCGCTTCGCGGCTTCGAGGTGCCTTAGCGACTCGGCGATCCGATACCCCGCGTACGCCTCGACGAGCCGCGCCGAGCGCTCGATGATCGCGACGGCCAACACCTCCGTCGCCTCGGAGGACGGCGCGACCTCGAGCGCACACGTCGCGCGATCGACGAGCGCGGCCGCCACGTCGAGGGTCTGCACGCCCTCTGCACCGAGGCAGTGGTCCGCGAGGTCCAGACAGGCCCACAAGGTCTTCGGCGCGCGCTCCCCCGATGCCATCCCCCTCCCCCTTTCAAGGTGCAGACCATCTGCGCAGAAAAAGTGTTGGGGCCCCGCGGGCGTGCGATCGCCCGGCCCCGCACGTGCGCGCACGTGCGCGCACGCTCCGTCTGGTCTTCAGTCGGCGTCGAGGCCGTGGCGCTTCATGAGCCGGTAGAGGACGAAGCGGCTCGAGAGCCCCAGTGCTTTCGCCGCCTTGGCGCGGCTCCCCTTCGCGACGTCGAGAGCCGACTGGATGTCCTCGGCCGAGGGTTCGACGTCCCGCGTCACGGGCGTCGGCGGCGCACCGAGCTCGGCTTCGACCTCTTCGGTGAGCGCGACGAAGTTGCCGGGGCTCGTCGCGAGCGCGGTCGAGACCAGCCGCGACAGCTCGCGAACGTGGTGTGTATACGGGTGGCGAACGAGCCGCTCCATCAGCTGCGGCGCCACGCGGAGCTGCTCACCGCCGAACCGCTCGGCGTAGGCGGGTGTCTCGCGACAGCGCGCCGCAAGCAGGTGCCGCGCGATGAGCGGGATGTCCGCGCGGCGGTCCGTCAGGCCGGGGACGAGGATGCGCGAAGTCAGGCGCGCGAGGAGGTCGTGTTTGAGCTCTTCCTTCGAGCGGTTCGTCGCCCCGACGAAGCGGAACGAGGAGCGCCGCTGCGACGAGTCGCCGAGCCGATGATACTCACCGCCGCCGTCGAGCACGCGGAGCAAGCTAGCTTGCGAGCGCTCCGGGAGCTCCGCGACTTCGTCGAGCATCAACGTGCCGCCGTCGGCTTCGCCCACGAGCCCCGCGCGCTCCGCCATGCCGGGGTTCGGATAGTTCTTCGCGTTGCCGAACAGCTCGGCGTCGACCAACGCGTCGGGGATCGTCGCGGCGTTGCGGGCGGTGAACGGCCCTTCGCGCGAGAGCGCGTGGATGAGGCGTGCCGCGAGCTCCTTGCCGGCGCCGCTGTCGCCGAGCACGAGCACGTGCTCGGGTGTGTTCGCGACGGTCGCCGCGCGCTCGCGCAGGCCCCAGATCACCGACGACTCCCCCACGATCCCGAAGCGATCCGCGGCGCCGAACGCGGGGACCGCGTCACTCGGCAACGAGCGCAGCGGCGCGAGGCGCGCGGGCCGACGCTCACACACGAGCAGGAGCTGGTTGTGGAGGAGGAGGGTGTCGCCCTCGCCGAGCGTCGCCTCGTCCTGCGGCTCGCCGTTCACGAACATCTTGCAGCGACCGACGTTCGTCGCGACGAGTCCGTCGTCGGGCGTGAACCGAACCTGGTCGCGCGAGATCCCCTTCGCCTCGATCGGCGACGCGGCGGGCTGCTCACCCGGGCGCTGGCGGACGAACGTCACGCGCACTCCGTCGCCCTCCGGCCCACGCCCGAGCACAAACGGCCCGGCGCCGCCGAACAGCGCGACCTCGCCCAACCGCTCCAGGCCCTCGGCGGACCAGGCGATCACCAACGCCCAGACCTCGTCGGCGGCGCTGTCGGTCGACGAGGCCTCCCAGCCCGTCAGTCGGACATCCTCGACGGTCTCGAACCCCACGTCTTCAGGAGCATAACGCGGCAGGACGCCTTCGATACAGCGAGTCACGTAGGGGGTTTCGTCGCGAGCCCCGAGGATCTGACCCGCGAATTTCAGCGGCCGACTCGGAGGCGACCCGACCACAGGTCTCCGGACCACTGCATGAAGCCCAGGACGATGTCGTCGCCGCGGTAGGTGACGCCCATGAACTGGTTCGCGCCCGCGTCGCGGCGGTTCACGACCTTCTTCGAGGCCAAGTCGACCTCGTAGAGCTTCGTGCCGCTCTCCAGGAGCAGCAGGCGCTCGCCGTCGGGGGAGAAGCGGAGGTTGTGGTACCAGCCGGCGTCCAGCTCCATCGTCAGCCGTTCGTGTTGCTTCGTCGCGCGGTCGAAGAGGACGACGTGGCCCAGCTCGTTGTCCGGGTCCGTCTCGAGGACGAAGGCCACCGTCTTGCCGTCCACCGACACCGCCGGGTCGGCGGCGTTGGCGTCGAGGAGGCGCTCGGTGGGACCGCCGTCGAGCGGGACGACGTCGATGCGGTCCAACCCGTCCTTGTTCTCCGACTGGTAGACGAGCGCGCGGCCGTCCGCGGTGAACGACGGGTAGTAGTTGTGCGCGCCCTTCACCGCGAGCTTCGGCGCGGCGCTCCCGTCGCGCGGCATGACGAAGATGCCGTCGGACTCCGTACCGAAGGCGACCTGCGTTCCGTCGGGCGACACCGCGACCGACACCGGCTCCGGTGCTCCGGTCTCGAGCATCCGCGCCGGACGTTTCCGCGAGAGATCGATCTCCCAGATGCGCACCTTGCCGGAGCGCAACGACAACGCGAGCACCAGGTCCGTGCCGGGCACCGCGGCCGGTTCGTAGTCGGACCAGTCCCCCTTCACCAGCGGAACGAAGGCTTGCTCACCCTCTTCGTCGGCGAGCGCCGTCAACTTCTGCTCGATGCGGCAGTTCGACCAGACGATCCGATCCCCGCGCACCGCGAGCCCGGCGCGCGCCTCGACGCCGCCCGCCGAGAGCGGCGTCGGCTCCGTTCCATCGAATGGAACACGCCACAGCTGCACCTTCTCCGACTGCGTTCGGTGCGCGACGAGCGCCTGGTCCTCGAGCACCTCCAACACCTCGAGCACGTCGCGCTCGAACAACCACTTCGGCGTGTCGCCCTCGTAGATCACCAAGCCACGACCGACGGAGCTGATGTCCTCCGCGAACGGGATCGCGACGATGCGGCCGTCCGGGATCTCGCGGAGGTGGAGCAGCTGCGTCTCGGGCGGCGGCGTGAGCGTACGTGTCACCGTGGACGTCGCGAGATCGAAACGCTGTGGCTTCGTCCCCGGCCCCGCCCAAACCGCGCGACCGTCGGGCGTCCACGAGGGACGCAACCGCCCCACCGCGATCTCACGCGACTTCGTCGGCGCCTCGAACGTCGCGACGTACGCGCGCGACACGCCGTCGGTGCGTCGGATGTACGCGAAACGCGCGCCGTCCGGGGACACCGCGGGCGCGAACTCCCAGCCTTCGGTCGAACCGGTGATCGGCTCGGCGCGCCCACTCACGAGGTCCCGGAGGATCAGGGCGTAGCGACCGTCGAGCTCCGCGTCGTGGAGGAGTCGCTCCCCGTCCGGCGTCAGCGACGGGAACTCTTCGCAACCGTCTTCGAACGTGACGCGCTCCAGGTCTTCGATGCGCACGTCGGAGGGCGCGTCCGCGACCCACACCGCCGCGGCAGACGCGATCCCCATCGCCGCCACGAGGAGCCAGGGCCAACGTGACCGCTTGCGCTCGGGGTCGAGCCCGAAGACGGCCGCCGCGAGGGCGCCGCTCAACGGCGGCACGGCCGATGTGGCGACCGGGAGCACGAGCCACGCGTTCGGAGTGAGGCGTTCGAACGTGGAACGCCAGGACGCGTCGGCGTGTGCACCACCTTCGACCAACACGACGACGTCACGCCGAAGCTCGACCTCGTCCTCCTCGGGCGGTGGCTCCTCGAAGAGCGGGGCGTCGGCGACCGTCGCGTCGTCGCGTCGTTTGATCGTCAGCGCCGCCTCGACGTCCGCCGCGGTCCGAGCCTGCACGCGGACCAGCGATCGCCCCGTCTGCTGCGCGACGTACGGCAGCAACACATCGCGTGCGAAGGCAACGGCGTCGGCCTCCTCGTGGGCGTGCACGACGAGCACCCGCGCCGCGTCCAGCTCGGCGGCGGCGCGCTCGGAGCGCGGGTCGGCTTCGATGGGCGCCGTCACCGAAGCGAGGAGCTCCGCGAGCTCCGCCGCAGTGTGAATGCGTTGCTCCGGCGCGATGCGTAGGCATCGATCCACGACCGCCGCGAACGCCTCCGCGTCCGCCGTACCGAGGCGCTCCGCGAGCGGGCGCGGCTCGTTGACCTGAACGATCTGCTGCAGCTCGCGGGTGCGGATACGACCGTGCGGCGGCGATCCTGAAGCGAGCTCGTAGAGGAGCGCGCCGAGTGAGTAGACGTCGGAGCGCACGGTCGCCGCCTCGCCGCGCCACGCCTCCGGCGGCATGTAGTACGGCGTGCCCATCACCGCGCCGGAGCGCGTGAGGTTCGGCGGGGCGTCGGGGTCGAGCGTCAAGTCCTCGCGCGGCGCCTCCGGCGCGAGCTTCGCGAGGCCGAAGTCGATCAGCTTCACGCCGTCGTCGGTGGCGATCGCGTTGGACGGTTTGATGTCGCGGTGCAGAACACCGCACGCGTGTGCCGCCGCGAGGCCTCGCGCGAGGTCGGCGCCGTAGCGCGCCGCTTCGCGCCACGGGAGCCCGCCTTCGAACGTGTCGAGCGAGCGGCCCCGGACGAACTCCGAGACCATGAACGGGACGCCGTCGTGTTCGCCGACCTTGTAGACCTGCGCGACGGACGGGTGCTGGATCCGCGCGGCGGCGCGCGCTTCGGTGCGGAAGCGCTCGCGCGCGGAGGGTTGCGCGGCGAGCTCGTCGCTCATGAACTTCACCGCGACGTCGCGCTGGAGCGCCTCGTCGCGCGCGCGGAACACGTGGCCCATCGCCCCCTGACCGATCCGGGCCTCGAGGCGATAGTCTTCGATCTTGTCTGGCGGCTTGGGCGCCGTCACGCCGATCCAGTATCCGTCCCGCCGGGGCCGAGGGCCAGTGCCTATCGGATGCCTAACGGACGATGGCGACGCCGCGCACCGTGGGGCGGACCCAGGGTACGGCCTTACGCATCGATTCGCGCTGCAGCTGCTCCAGCGTGAACCCGGCGTCCGCGATCGTCTGCGCCGTCTCGCGGGTGAGGTGGCAACCGCCCGCGACCCGCTTCCACAGCGGCTCGAGGCGGCGCTGCCACGCGAGGCGCTCGGGGTGCTCGTGCGCCGCGACGTGTTCGAGGAATACGAACCGGCCGTGCGGCGCGAGCACCCGCCGCACGTGGGCGAGCGTCGCCGTCGGATCGGGGACGGTGCAGAGCACGAGCGTGGAGACGACGGCGTCGTGGCTTTCGTCGGCGACGGCGGCGAGGTCCTCGACGACTTCGTCCGACGCACCGCGTTTCGGATCCGCGGCGAGCTTCGTCTTCAGCTGACGCGCCATGTGCGGGTCTGGTTCGAAGTAACGCACGCGCTCCACGCGTGGACCGTAGTGCGCGATGTTCGCGCCGGTGCCCGCGCCGATCTCCAGGACGTCTCCTTCGAGGTCGGCGAGGAGCTCCGCGCGCCACGCGGCCAGACACGCCGCCTCCGTCCCACGCATGATGCGGTCGTAGAGCGGAGCGACGAGCCAGGACATCTCAGGAGGACTTCACAGGAGCGGGGGCCGGCTGCGAAGCAAATTCGAACGCGCGGAACAAGAGCATGCCGGTGACCATCGCGACGAAGAAGATCAGCCCCATCGACATGCGCGAGGATGCGGCGACGATCGCGGGGCCCGGACAGAAGCCCGCGAGTCCCCAGCCGATGCCGAACAGCGCGGAGCCCGCGATGAGCCGCGGGGAGAGGTCCTTGCGCGTGGGGATCAGGAACTTGGCGCCGAGGAACGCGCGCTCGCGGTTGCGGACCCACCGGAACAGCGGGAGGTACACGGCGATCGCGCCGCCCATGACGAACGCGAGGCTCGGATCCCAGTCGCCGAGGAAGTCGAGGAAGCCGACGACCTTGGTCGGCTGCGTCATGCCGGAGACGGCGAGGCCCACCGCGAAGGTGAAGCCGGACACCAGACTGACGATGATCTCTTTCACGATGCACCCCACGTTCGGAACAGGAAGACGGTGATGGCGCCGGTCGCCATGAACGTCACCGTGGCGACGATCGACCGGACCGAGAGGCGACTGATTCCGCATACGCCGTGGCCGCTCGTGCACCCGCTCCCGAGGCGCGTCCCGAATCCCACGACGAGACCGGCGATGGCGACGGTCGCGACGGATCGGTCGAGGCCGTACTCGAACCACTGCGGTTGAAGCGCGCCCATGACGATGCCGCCGAGCACGAGGCCGAAGAAGAAGGCGAGGCGCCAGCCGACGTCGCCGGCCTTGGGCGCGAGCAACGCGCCGGTGATGCCGCTGATACCGGCGATGCGTCCGTTGAAGGCCAAGAGGCCGAAGCTCGCGAGGCCGATCAGGATGCCCCCGACCAACGACGTGACGGGCGTGAAGTTCTCCATGGCTCGGTCGTGACTTCACGGCGCGTACCAGCGCAGCAAGGCACCGTCGCCGCACCGAAATCCGTCCCGTTGTTCACCGGACGGCGTCGACGCAACGCGATCCGTTCCGACCGCACGAAACCGAATGAAACATGCTGCGGCGCGCACACCGTCCGGAGGCCGGCTAGCGGACAGGCCTACCTCTTGCTATCCCCGCGTCCGTGAACTTCGGGTTCGTCATCGACAACCGATCCTGTATCGGCTGCCACGCGTGCTCGACGGCTTGTAAGAGCGAGAACGACGTCCCTCTCGGCGTGTACAGGACCTGGGTCAAGTACACCGAGACGGGCACGTTCCCGGACAACCGTCGCCACTTCCAGGTCACGCGTTGCAACCACTGTAGCAACCCACCTTGCGTGCGCATCTGCCCGGTCACGGCGATGTATCAACGCGAGGACGGCATCGTCGACTTCGACAGCCGTCGCTGCATCGGGTGCAAGGCGTGCCTGCAGGCGTGTCCGTACGACGCGATCCACATCGACCCGGAGACGAGTACGGCCGCGAAGTGTCACTACTGCGCGCACCGGACGGACATCGGGCTCGAGCCGGCGTGCGTGGTCGTGTGCCCAGAACACGCGATCATCGCGGGCGACTTGGACGACCCTCACTCCGAGATCTCGAAGATCGTCCACAACGAGAAGGTCACGGTCCGTAAACCCGAGCAGGGGACGGGGCCGAAGTTGTTCTACATCGAGGGCGGCGACATCGCGCTGCACCCGACGGCGACCGAGCGCACCCCCGAGACGTTCATGTGGGCCGACGTGAAGCCGCTGCACGGTGAGAACATCCGCGCGGATCAGTCGCACTCGACGCAGGGGCTGCCGGCGGCGGGTCCGATCCAGATCGGCGGGCGCGTCTCCGAGCACATGGTGCAGGTCTCGTACAACGCGCAGCACGAGGTGCCCTGGCACTGGCAGGTGCCCGCGTACCTCGTCACCAAGGGCATCGCGGCCGGCGTCGCGTTGGTCTTCGCGCTGGCGCTGTGGATGGGCATGGAGCTGAGCGCGACGACCGGGGTCTTCGCGAGCGCCACTGCGGTGGTGTTCACGCTGATCACGACGGTGCTGCTCGTGGGTGACCTCGAGAAGCCGGGGCGCTTCCTGCGCATCATCCTCACGCCGCAGTGGAAGAGTTGGCTGACGCGCGGCGCGTTTATCCTGATCGCGTTCTCAATCGTGGTGACCGGCTGGATGGGTATCGAGCTGGGCAACCTCTTCGGGATGGTCCCGGACGCCACGCTCGCCGCGGCGCGGCCGTGGATCCTGCTCGCGGCGTCGCCGCTCGCGATCGGCGTCGCGTCGTACACCGCGTTCCTCTTCGGCCAGGCGGAGGGTCGCGATCTCTGGCAGAGCCCGCTCCTCCCGATTCACCTCGTCATCCAGGCCACGATGGCCGGTGCAGTGTTCCTCGCCGCGTCGGGCAACGTCTTCCCCATCAGCGGCGCGATCGCGGAGCTCGCGCGCACCGTCGCGCTGTGGAGCATCGCGATCGACCTCGGCGTGATGATCCTCGGCGAGATCGGGATGCCCCACGCAAGTGAAGTTGCGGCGCGCGCCGCGCACGACATCACGCACGGTCGGTACAAGAACTACTTCTGGGTCGGCAGCATCCTCGTCGGGCACGTCGCCGCGTTCGGGGTGCTGTACTTCGGCGTCCCGGTGCTGCCCGCGCTGCTCGCGCTGGTGGGTCTGTACTGCTACGAGCACGCTTTTGTGATGGCGCCGCAGGACGTCCCGAACAGCTAGGAGTCACGAGAATGTCGTCACACGATCCCCAAGGTTTCCTCGGTCGACTCCTCGACCTGTTCCCCGACAAAAAACCCGCCGCGGCGCCGAGCGGCGCGACGAACGTCGCCGGCACCGCGTTGCCGGTGATGAGCCAGGCGAGCCGCGATCCCGTGAAACTCACCACGGTGCGACACCCCGACGGGCGCATGTCGCAGTACCCACCGCCCGAGGTCTGGGACGACTGGGTGGAGTGGGACTCGAAGGCGTGGCCGGAGCGTGTTCCGCGCCACTACTCACTCGTGCCGACGGTGTGTTTCAACTGTGAGAGCGCGTGCGGGCTGCTCGCGTACGTCGACAAGACGACGTACGAGATCAAGAAGTTCGAAGGGAACCCGGTGCACCCCGGGAGCCGTGGTCGCAACTGCGCGAAGGGCCCGGCGACGCACAACCAGGTCTACGATCCGGAGCGCATCCTCTATCCGCTCAAGCGCGTCGGTAAGCGCGGCGAGGGCAAGTGGGAGCGGGTCTCCTGGGACGAGGCGCTCGCGGACATCGGCGCGAAGATGGCGGCGAGCCGCAAGAAGCGGCGCGACGGGATCATGTATCACGTCGGCCGCCCCGGCGAAGATCACTACGCGAACCGTTGCATCAGCGCGTGGGGCGTGGACGGTCACAACAGCCACACGAACATCTGCTCGGCGGGGGCGCGCTGCGGTTATTACCTGTGGAGTGGGTTCGATCGTCCGAGCCCCGACTACGCCAACGCGCGCACGATCCTGTTGATCTCGAGTCACCTCGAGACCGGGCACTACTTCAACCCGCACGCGCAGAGAATCATCGAGGGGCAGCGGAACGGCGCGAAGATCATCACGTTCGACCCGCGGCTCTCGAACACCGCGAGCAAGAGCGACGTGTGGCTCCCAACCACCCCGGGCAGCGAGCAGTCGGTGCTCCTCGCGATCGCGAGTTACATGATCTCGAACGAGCTGTACGACAAGGCGTTCGTCAAGGAGTGGGTCGACTGGGAGAGCTTCCTCGCAAACGGTGAGAAGTTCCTCACGCCGAAGGCGCTCGAGGTGATGAAGGCCGGGGACAAGAGCTTCGAGACCTTCCACGCCACGCTCGACGCGCTCTACTCGGAGTTCACGTTCGAGCGCGCGGCGGAGGAAGCCGGCGTCCCGATCGAGCGCATCGTGCAGGCGGCGAAGTACGTCGCGCAGTCGAACGGCGCGCTCGCGGCGCACACGTGGCGCAGCGCGAGCATCGGCAACCTCGGTGGCTGGCAGGTCGCGCGCTGTCTGTTCTTCCTCAACGTGCTCACCGGGAGCGTGGGTACGAAGGGCGGAACGGCCGGCAACTCGTGGAACAAGTTCGTGCCGAAGCCGTTCAAGCAGCCGCCGGCGTTCAACGCGTGGAACGACCTGCACTTCGCCGACGAGTGGCCGTTCTCGTTCTACGAGATGAGTTTCCTGCTGCCGCACTTCCTGAAGGAGGGGCGCGGCGACGTCGACGTGTACTTCACGCGCGTCTACAACCCGATGTGGATCAACCCAGATGGGTTCATGTGGCTGGAGGCGCTCCGCGACGAGGAGAAGATCAAGTGCCACGTCGCGCTGACACCGACCTGGAACGAGTCCGCGTGGTTCGCCGACTACGTGTTGCCGATGGGTCACGCGGGAGAGCGCCACGACCTGATGAGCCAGGAGACCCACGCCGGTCAGTGGATCGCGTTCCGTCAGCCCGTGCGGCGCGTCGCGATGGAGAAGGCAGGGATCGAGATCGAGCACACCTACGAAGCCAACCCCGGCGAGGTCTGGGAGGAGGCGGAGTTCTGGGTGCAGCTGTCGGGCAAGATGGACCCGGACGGCTCCCTCGGCGTTCGGCAGTGGTTCGAGAGCCCGAACCGCGAAGGTGAGTTGATCAGCCAGGACGAGTACTGGGGTTGGATCTTCGACCACAGCGTCCCGGGGTTACCTCAGGCCGCCGAGAAGGAGGGCCTCACGCCGCTCGCGTACATGAAGAAGTACGGCTGCTTCGAGGTCGTCGCCGAGAACTACCAGCCGTACCTCGAGAAGGGGTTCAACACACCGAGCAAGAAGCTCGAGCTGTACTCACCATTGATGGAGGCCTGGGGCTGGACGGAGACGGAGTACGTGTTGCCGTGGACGCTGGAGAGTCACGTCAGCCCGAACAACATCAAACGCGATCAGGGTGAGATGTTGTTGCTGCCGAACTTCCGGCTGCCGACGTTGATTCACACCCGCAGCGCCAACGCGAAGTGGCTCTACGAAATCAGTCACAAGAACCCGGTGTGGATGCATCCGTCGGACGCACAGCGGCTCGGGCTGAAGACGGGTGAGTTGGTGCGGGTCGAAACCGAGATCGGTCACTTCGTGGATCGCGTCTGGGTCACCGAGGGCATCAAACCCGGCATCATCGCGATGAGTCACCACCTCGGTCGGTGGCGCCTGGAGGACAGCTCTGGCATCAACCCGGGAACGTCGAACCTCGCGCGGCTCGACCAGAGCGGGGACGTTCACTCACTCCACGTGCTGCACGGTGCGAAGGCGACGAAGACGTTCGACCCCGACACCGAGCGGGTGTGGTGGGAGGACGTCGGCGTGCACCAGAACCTGACCCACGCGGTGCACCCGGATCCGGTGAGCGGCGCGCACTGCTGGCTGCAGAAGGCCACGAACGTGACGAAGGCGAAGCCGGGCGACAAGTACGGCGACGTCTCCGTCGACACGAAGCGGTCGATGGCCGTGTACGAGGAGTGGAAGTCGTGGACACGCCCCGCGTCGAAACACAGCCCGGACGGGACGCGTCGGCCGTACTGGCTGAAGCGTCCGCTCAAACCGGTGCGCGAAGCGTACGACCTGCCGAAGAAATGACGACGTCATCTACCTATGCGGTCGCCTATTCGGTGCTCGCGGATCTGTTCGAGCACGGCGTCCCGGCCGACGACGAGGCGCGCATGTCGGCGCTCCTCGGCGTCGCCGTGAAACACGAGCCCGGCGCGCACTACGAGGCGCTCGGGCTCGCCGTGCCGCCGCACGAGAGTGTGTTCGTGGATCCGGAGGGTGTGGTCGGCGGCGAGGTCTCGCAGCGGGTCGTCGACACGTACGCACGCCTCGGGTTCGCGTACGACGTGACGGGGCCGGCGCCGGATCACCTCGCGGTGCAGCTCCGTGCGCTCGCGTCGACGTGCGCGGGCGCAGCGTCGGCGCAGCGCGTGATGCTGGACGTGCACCTCCTCGGTTGGGTTCCGCTGTTCGCACACGCGCTCCGCGGTTTCGCGCCGTACGACATTGCGGCGTCGACGTTGCTCGGCGTGTTGCTCGAGCACCGCGCGACGCTCGGCCCACACCGCGGCGGCGCGCCGGTCGCGGAGGTTTCGATCGATCTCGAAGACCGAAAGACGAGCCTGCGCGACATCGCAGGCCACCTGTGCCGCCCCGCGGCGTGCGGGTTGTGGATCTCGCGCTTCGACGTCACGCGCTTCGCGCGCGGGGTGTCGTCGTCACATGGGTTCGGCGAGCGCGCGTTGATGCTGGAGAACTTGATGCACTCCGCCGCGGATCGCGACGCACTCCCGGCGCTGCTGACGGCGCTCGGTGCGGAAGTCGACGAGCTCCGCGAACACCTGAGCGGCGTGCCCGACGTGTACGCCGCGCCGTGGCTCGGTCGCCTCGCGCGCACCGAGCGGACGTTGGCCGCGATGCAGCACGCTCAGTGCTGAGAGACACACTTCAGGCACGGCTTCTTCTCGCCGGCCTTGCACTCGATCTCCTGACACACCCCGAGCGGCCCGTTCGCGAGCTTGCACTTGTCGAACGCCTTCGTGCACGTCGCCGAGACCTTCGACGGCTCGAGGTCAGGGCAGCCGCACAACAGCAGTAACAGGACAGCAGCACGTCTCATGGCAGTCACTCGATCAGGCGGTGCTCTTTGAGCTTCCGCCAGAGCGTCGTGCGGCTCATCTGCAGCAGCTCCGCGGCCTCCGCCTTGCGACCGCCCGTCTTGTTCAAGGCCTCGAGGATCGACCGACGCTCGATCTCCTTGAGGTCCAATGCGTCCTCGTCTTCGGCGCCCGGCGGCGCCTCTCCGCGGAGCTCGGGGGTGAGGTCTTCGAGCTCGATCGTGCGGCCGTCGCCGACGATGAACGCGTACTCGATCACGTTGCGGAGCTCACGCACGTTGCCCGGCCACTCGTGCCCGAGGAGCGCGGTCATCGCCGCGGGTGAGACCGTATCGACCTGACGGTCCTCGCGATCGTTGAGCTCTTCGACGAAGTGCCACATCAACGCTTCGATGTCGCCGGTGCGGTCCGTGAGGCGCGGGACGAACAGCGGCACCACGCGGATGCGGAACATGAGGTCCTCGCGGAAGCGTCCGCCGTGCACCTCGCGGCGCAGTGACTTGTGCGTCGCGGCGAGGATACGTACGTCGACGTCGTGGCGCTCCGACCCGCCGACGGGGACGAACGCCTTTTCTTCGAGCACACGCAGCAAACGCGCTTGCAGATCGAGCGGCATCTCCGCGACCTCGTCGAGGAAGAGCGTCCCGCCGTCGGCGAGCGCGAAGAGGCCCTGGCGGTTCTGCACCGCGCCGGTGAACGCGCCACGCACGTGACCGAAGAGCTCGGACGCGAGCAGCTCGGGGGTGAACGTCGCGCAGTTCACCGCGAGGAACGGGCCGCCCGAGCGGCGGCTGAGGGTGTGAATCGTGCGCGCGACGAGCTCTTTGCCCGTGCCCGTCTCACCGCGTACGAGGACCGACGCCTGACTCCGTGCGACGCGCTGCAGCAACGCGAAGAACGCCTCCATCTCGGGCGCGCAGGTGAGGAGCCCGTGGAAGTTCGTCGGTCGGCAGTCGGGACGTTTCGGCATGTTTCGGATCCGCTGAAACCGAATAATACGGATGGCCAGGAAAGCCCAGCACAACACAAGCGCGGCACCTGGCCCGGCGGTTGCTCTTGTCGAGGGTGATGTTGTTCCGTCAACTCTTCGACAAAGAGACCTCTACCTACACGTACCTGCTCGCCGACGAAAACACGCGCGAAGCCGTGTTGATCGATCCCGTGTTGGAGCAGGTCGCTCGCGACGAGGCCATCCTCGACGAGCTCGGTCTCACGTTGAAGTATACGCTCGAGACCCACGTTCACGCCGACCACGTCACGGGCGGCGGCGTCCTTCGCGTGCGTCGCGACAGTAAGTACGTCGTGTCCCGCGCGGGCGGCACGAAGAACGCTGACGTGGAGGTCGACGACGGCGACGAAATCACCTTCGGCGCGCACCGCCTCATCGTCCGCGCGACACCGGGCCACACCGACGGCTGCGTCACGTACATCACCGACGATCTGAAACACGCCTTCACCGGCGACACGCTCCTCATCCGCGGCTGCGGTCGCACCGACTTCCAGCAGGGCTGCGCGAACACACTCTTCGAGTCCGTGCGCGGGAAGATCTTCACACTCGCGGACGACGCGCAGCTGCACCCCGGCCACGACTACAAGGGCCGCACGGTGACGACGGTCGCCGAAGAGAAACAGCACAACCCGCGACTCAAGATGGAGAACGACCAGGACGAGTTCGTGGACATCATGAACAACCTGAACCTCGCGCATCCCAAGCGCATCGACGTCGCCGTCCCGCGCAACCTCCTGTGCGGGATGACGAACGACGACTGGGCGTCGGTCGCCCGAACCGCCGACGAGGTCCCTGAGGTCTCCATCCGCGCGATCGCCGACGTCCCGGATGGGGTGCGCCTGATCGACGTCCGCACCAAGGACGAGTACGAAGGCGAGCTCGGCCACATCGCGCGCACCGAGCTCGTACCGCTCCCCGAGCTGAGTGATCACCTCGGCGCGTGGGATCGTCAGGCGCCCATCATCACGATCTGCAGATCGGGCGGTCGCTCCGGAAAAGCCGCGCGCACGATGGAGGAGGCCGGCTTCGCCCACGTCGCCTCGATGGCCGGCGGAATGCTTCGCTGGCGCGACGCGGGGCTCTAACGGTTCGCCGCGCTACGCGCCGGCGGCGTCCATGCGCTGAGCGATCGCGTGCAGCTCCCCGATGACGTCGTCGAGCTTCGCGCGCTGGTTGCGGCGGCTCTGGCTGCTGCGGTGCCGGTTACCGATGTTCTCGAAGATCTGATCCGCGCGCCCGTCGAGCGACGCGACGTCGGCTTCCGCGAGCGCGACGATCGGCTTCGGGACGCCGGCGTGTGAGGCGTAGGCGATCGAGGTCGTCGCGACGCGCTTCGCGTCGGCGTACTTGGCCTGCGCGTCCATCACGTGCCCGGCGAGCGTCGCGCCCTTGGAGACCACCCGGCCGCGGACGGCGCCGATCTGGGCGGCGGCGACCGACGGGTTCTCCTTCGGCATCTGGCTGCCGCGGTCGGCCGCGAACAGGCTCGCGAAGCTCGACAGCAGCATCCGGCCACGCTGGACGACGTTGCCGAGGAAGCTCCAGATCTGGCCCCACACGGTCTTGGGACCCGAGCTCGTCTTGTCGAAGCCGTCGGCGCCCTGGGACGGCCGGGTCGATGCCGACTGGGCGGTGGACTGGGCGTCGCGCGGTCCGAAGACGCGCTGGAACGTGGCCTGGGGATCGAAACGGACCATGACGGCCCACATTATCGGCCGGTGTCCTACCTTGTTGTGTGAACTCCCCGCGTCAGGCGAAGGACGGGGCGTTTCGGCGGTGTCCGACCGCAATCATGAGCCAAGCGAGCGTCAGGAACGCCGAGCCCAGGATCGCCGGCGTCAGGGATTCCGCGACGCCCATCATGACGATCAGGTGGACCTCGGGGCTCTTGCCCAGCTCGTCGACGTTCGGCACCCGCCACATCACCATCGCGAAGTTCGAGCTGACCGCGGTGAAGATCGAGAACACCGTCGCCGCCGACATCCCCCGGAGGAAGCCCACGCGCCCGTCGTCCGGCTTCAGCGCAAACCGCGCCGATGAAAAGAGCATGATGATCCCGAAGAGCAGGACGATCCAGATTCCGAACCCACCCGCGCGCATGAACTGAAGCATGTCTGTCGAACCTCCGACCCACCCAACGCTCGGGGCGCCTGCGCGTGACAAGAAAATTTGTCACGCTCCTCCCGGCGGGGCGTTCACCCGGTTGTAACGCGATGGGAGCGATGGTCACGGAACACGGCGCCACGCTCGTCGCCCGCCTGCGCGCCGGCGAGACGTCCGCGTTCGACGAGGCGTACGACCTCTACCGCCCCCGCGTGTTCGGCTTCCTCCTCCGCCTCACCCAGCAGCGCGCGCTCGCCGAGGACCTGCTCCAGGAGACCTTCCTCCGCCTCGCCACCAAGTCCGCCGGGCTCGCCGAGGACACCCGCCTGCAGGCCTGGCTCTTCACCGTGGCGCGTAACCTCTTCGTCAGCCACCGCCGCTGGGTGCTCCTCGACCTCGATCGCCTCGGGACGCTCCGCCGCGCCCCTCCGCCCGCACCCGTGACGCCGTTCCAACGCTCCTCGGCACGGCAGACCCACGAGGCGCTCGAACGCGGGATCGCCGCCCTCCCGGTGAAGTACCGCGAGGTGATCCTCCTCGTCGCCGTGGAGGGCTTGTCGCCCTGCGCCGCAGCCGACATCGTCAACATCAAGCCCGAAGCGCTCCGCCAGCGTCTCCGCCGCGCGCGCGAGATGCTCGCCCAACGCCTCGAGCCACGAGGGACGTCATGAACGACTCCGACCCGATCCTCGAACGACTCGCCGACCTCCCCGAGGAGGACGTCGACGACTGGCGACGCGAGCACATCCGCGTCCGCGCCCACCGCGCGATGCAGCGCTCGGAGTCGAAGTGGCTCCGGATCTACGACCGCTTCGTGGAACCCGCGGGCCTGTGCGGCGTCTCCGCCGCGTATCTGTTCTGGGCGTTTTCGATCTGCGCGACGATCTACGGCGTGTGAAGTACGAGCGAAGTTGACCGGCCGGGCGCGGCGTGGCTCGTTGTCGGCGAAGTGGCAGGCCCCGCAGGACTCACCGAGGCAGACGTCGACCGGCACGCGGAGATCCTCGCGAACCGGGTGAAGAAGAACCTGAGGAAACTCCAGAAGAAGTTCGAGCAGGAGAACATCGGCGTCTTCCGCCTGTACGACTGGGACATCCCGGAGGTGCGCGCCGCGATCGACTGGTACGAAGGCCACCTCGTCGTCGCGGAGTACGCGCGCGACCAGACGGACAAGGTGCCGGACTGGATCGGACGCATGGGCCGCGCCGTCGCCGACACCCTCGGCATCGCGCCCGGACGCATCCACCTCAAGACGCGCCGCACGCAGCCGAAGAAGGGGCGCCGCTACGACGACAAGGGGCGCTCGCGCAAGCGCATCGAGGTCCGCGAGCGTGACCTGAAGTTCCTCGTGAACCTCGACGACTACGTCGACACCGGCCTGTTCGCCGATCACCGCGAGACCCGCGCGCTCATCGCGAACGAAGCGAAGAACAAGTCGTTCCTCAACCTGTTCGGGTACACCGGTAGCTTCACCTGCTACGCGGCGCTCGGCGGCGCGAAGCGCACGACGACGGTCGACCTCTCCGGCCCCTACCTGCACTGGGCGAAAGACAACTTGCAGCTCAACGGGCTCTACTCACGCAAACACGAGCTGGTGAAACACGACGTCCTCGAGTGGCTCGACGAAGCGAAGGCGTCGCCGCAGCGCTACGACCTCGCGGTGGTCGACCCGCCTTCCTACTCCACGCGCGGTGGTCGCGGGCGCAACCGCTTCGACATCAAGCGGGACCACCCGGATCTCCTCGCGGCGACCGTCGGCGTGATGCGCAAGAAGGGCGTGGTGTACTTCTCGACGAACCACCAGCGGTTCGAGCCGCGGTTCGACTACCTGAAGGTGAAGTCGATCGAGGAGATCACCAAGGAGACGATCCCCTCCGACTACCGCAACAAGAAGATCCACCGGGCGTACCGGATCGTCGTATGAGACCGCTCCTCCTGCTGGTCGTCGTCGGCGCGGCGGGTTGTACGAAGACCACGTCCAAGGCGCGCTCGCTCGGTTACGACGACGCCGTCGCCTTCTACGCAGCGCAGCCGCGCTTCCTGCAGCCCGTCGCCTACTCCGAGGTCCCGGAGGGGCTCCCGGATCTGGAGGCGGCGACCTGCGGGAAGTGTCACGTCGAGATCTACGAGGAGTGGAAGATCTCCACCCACGCCCGCGCGTGGACGGACGACGCGCAGTTCATGGCCGAGCTCGAGAAGTCCAACGGACAGGGCGTCGGCTGGATGTGCGTCAACTGCCACACGCCGATGGTGAATCAGCTCCCGCGTCTCGTGGCGAAGCTCGAGGACGGCGCGGTCGAAAAGCCGATCTTCGTCGACAACCCGCGCTTCTCGGAGGCGCTCCAAAAGGACGCGATCACCTGCGGAACCTGCCACGTGAAGGACGGGCAGATCCTCGGCCCGTACGGCGACACCATCGCGCCGCACCCGGTGAAGAAGGACCCGTCCCTGCTGAAGGTCGACGTGTGCACGCAGTGCCACCAGGCGAAGGCCGAGTGGCGGCACATCGCGCTCGCGTGTGTGTTCGACACCGGGCAGGAGTACGCCGCGTCCGACTACGACGAGGCGGGCAAGACGTGTCAGTCGTGCCACATGCCCGAGGTGACGCGCCCGATCGCCACGAACGGAAAGCCACGCAAGACGCGACGCCACTGGTTCGGGGGCTCGCTGATCCCCAAACACCCGCGCTTCACGGACGAGCTCGCGAAGCTGCGCGCGCACTACCCGCCGGGCCTGGAGGCCACGTGGGTGAACGCGCCCGACGAGGTCCAGCCGACGCAGCCGCTCGGCATCACGTATCGCTACGCCAACGCCAACACGGGGCACATGCTCCCGTCGGGAGATCCGGAGCGTTTCATTCGCATCGAGCTCGAAGCGCGCACGGACGGCGGGCCGCTCATTCGCGATCAGTTCGAGATCGGGTCGGTCTACCAGTGGTCACCCGAGGTGAAGAAACTCAGCGACAACCGCCTGAAGCCGAAGGAAGCGCGCGAAGGAATCCTCCGTTTCACCGCGCCGAAGGCCGGGCCGATCTACGTGACGCTGAAGGCGAGCCGCTTCCGGATCAACGAGAAGAACCTCGCGTACCACGACCTCGAAGGGAAGTACGTCGCGGGCCAGCACTTCCTCACGACGACGGCGACGATCGCCGTGCGATGACCCGGCGCAGGTAAGGCGCCGCGAACCCCACCGCGGTGTTCGGGACGATCGCGCCGAACACCAGGCACCCCACGACTCCGGACACGAGCCCCGCCGCGTTCTCCTTCGCGCGCTGCGGGTCGTCCCCCAGCGCGGCGAAGCGTGACTCCAGGCGCTGCACCTCCGTCTGCAAGGCACGTTGCACGACCCTGCGTACGGACGCGGTGCACACCGCCTCCGCGAACAGGCCGACCCACGCGCGCGCCGCCGTTCGACCGCGCGACGGCCGGAGCGCGACGGCAGCGTCGACGTAGGCCTCCAAGAAGGCCGCCGGGTCCTTTTCGTTCGGGAGCTGATGACGGAAGCGTTCGACGAGCGAACGCGCGAGCTCTCGCATCAGCTCCTCGCGACCCGAGAAGTGGTGGTGCACCAGCCCGGGCGCGCAGCCCATCACGTCCGCGACGCGCGCGACGGTAGCGCCACCGAGGCCGTGCTCCGCGAGGACCTGTTCGAGTGCCCGAACGAGCTCGGCGCGACGTTCGAATCGATTCGAGGGGCGAGCCATCGCCATCGGTTTACTGGTTGGATACCCAATTTATCAAGGCAACGATGTATTCATGTTCGAGACGATCAAACGCCTGTTCACCCCCAACCCCGGACCGCGCCTCGACCACGACGACCTCGGCGTCTCGGTGTCCCGCGCCGACGGCTCGTTCGAGTACGTCCGCTGGGACGAGCTGTCGGAGGTCACCGTAATGACCACCGACGAGGGCCCCTTCGCCGAGGACGTCTTCTGGCTCCTGGTCGGCGCCTTCGACGAGGACGGCCGCCCGGCCTCCGGCTGCGCGCTGCCCGGCGGCGCCGTGAAGGACGCCCTGCTCGATCGGCTGCTCGCCCTCCCCGGCTTCGACTACGCCACGTTCTGCGCGGCAATGGGCTCCACGTCCAACGCCCAGTTCACCTGCTGGCGGCGCGAAAACGGCCAGTGATAGCCTTGGTGGCGGTGTCCTACGAGGAGACGATCCGCACCGCCCTCGACGACGTCGGCCTCCTCGACACCCACCAGTCCGCCGACCCGCTCCTCTCCATCCGTCCCGCACCGACGCCGATGTTCCCGGAGGACGAGCCGCTCACCGCGGTCCGCGTCGGCGAACGCGACGCGGACCTCAGGACCACCGAGCTGATCCTCGGACGGGAGCTAGGGCGCGGCGGCATGGGCGTCGTCCGCAGCGCGTGGCAAGTCGCGCTCGGTCGCGAAGTCGCCGTCAAACGCCTGCACGAGCTCCACTCCCCCGGCGCACGCGCCGGCCTCCTCCGCGAAGCCCGCATCATCGGCGCGCTGGAACACCCGAACATCCCGCCGGTGCACCTCCTCGGCCGCGACGTCGACGGCCGGCCGCTGCTGATGATGAAACGCATCGACGGCACCCCGCTGTCGTCGATGCTCGACGACCCCGACCACGCGCGCTGGGCGATGGTCCGCGGCGCGCGCCTCGACTGGTGCCTGCAAGTGCTCATGCAGGTCGCCAACGCGGTGCACTTCGCGCACCGGCACGGCTACCTCCACCGCGACATCAAACCCGAGAACGTCATGGTCGGTGACTTCGGCGAGGTCTACCTCCTGGACTGGGGCATCGCGGTGCGCATCGACGACCTCCGCGACGACCGCGAAGCCGGGCGCCCCATGGCGCTCGTCGGGACACCCGCGTACCTCGCACCGGAGATGATCGACGCGACCGCGGGTTACGTCGGACCACGCACCGACGTGTACCTCCTCGGCGGCCTGCTCCATCACATGCTCACCGGCGCTCCCCCGCACCGCGGCGGCGACCTCATCGCCGTTCTGCTGCAGAGCTTCGCGACCGAGTACACGTACCCCGAAGGCACGCCCGACGCGCTCGTCGACATCGCGCGCCGCGCGCTCGCACCGAAACCGAACGATCGCTACGAAGATCCCGAACAGCTCCGCGTCGCGCTCCTCGACTTCCTCCAGACGCGCTCCTCCGTCGACCTCGTCCGGCAGGCCCGCGACAAACACCGTCGCCTCGAGACCCTCGTCGACGATCGCGTCGCGCAGTACCGCATCTTTGGCGAGTGCCGCTTCGCGTACGAAGAAGCGCTCCGCGTCACGCCCGACCTCCCCGACGCGAACGCCGGGCTCGCCGCGGCGATCGCGCTGATGGCCGCGCACGAGCTCCAACGCGACAACGCCGAGGGCGCCGAGCTCTTGATCGCGGAGCTCGCCCAGGAGGATCGCGGCGACCTCCCCGCGCGCCTCGACGCGCTGAAGGCGGAAGAGGCGCAACAGGAGGAGCGCTTCCGTCAGCTCCAAGATCTCGAGGCCGACCTCGACGTCGCCGCCGGCGGACGCGCCCGCGCGTACACCGCGCTCGGCATCACCTGCGGCATCGCCGTAAGCGGCCTATACCTCCTGGAGTGGCTCGACCTCGGCGGCGAGCGGGCCTGGATGAGCGGCCGCCTCGGGTTGTTGTCCGTCGTCGTGATCGTCGGCGCGCTCTTCCGGCGCACGCTGTTCGCAAATCAGGCGGCGAAGAAGATCGGGTTCTCGATCCTCACCCTCGGCATCGTCGCGCCGATTCACCTGTGGCTGTCGATCGTGATGGACGTCCCGATCGAGAAGGTCCTCGTCCAGGACCTCCTCCTCCTCGCCACCGGCCTCGGCATCCTCGCCGTCACGATGGATCGTCGCACGTTGCTCTCGTCCGCCGCGGCGCTCGCGGGCGCCTGCGCCGGTGCGGTGTGGCCGCGTTACATCTCCCACGCGGTCGCGCTGACACTCGTGGCGGTGGTCGCGATCCAGGTGTTGGTCTGGGGCACGACCCGCCCGCGCGCTACATGAGGATGCCCTTCTCGTTCGGCGCGAGCATGGGCTTCAGCTGGTCGCGTGGCGTCTCCATGCGCTCCTCGAGGTTCACCTCGATCATGCGGCTGATCGCCATCAGCGGCAGGCCGTTCCAGAAGAGCGTGAACGGATCTTCCAACACGCGCCCCGCCTCGCTGATCAACGCAAACGCCATGCAGACGAGCAAGTTGATCGGGATGACCCACGCGTGGAGGTCGGCGACGAGCGCGAGCGGGAAGAGGAACGAGAAGTAACGCACGAGGCGCTCCGCGATGAAGGCGTAGCCGCGCGGCATCGGCGTCTTCTTGATGCGCTCGCACCCGCCCTGAATGTCGAGGAGGTGTCGGATCGACAGGTCCAGGTTCGACAGCTCGAACGAATCGATCTTCGCCTCCTGCGCGAGCGCCTTGACGTCCGCGAGCTGGCGGCCGAGCAGCGCCGTGTTGAGGTTGCTCTCGGACTGGAGTGCTTCGGCGTCATCGGGGAGCGCCTGCTTGAAGTCCTCGTCGTCGAACGGCTTCTGCCCGCGCAGCGCACAGCGCAGCGTGTGGACGTACGCGATGTGCCGACGAATCAGCCGCTGCTGCGTCTCACTGACCGCGCCCCCCTCCGCCTTCGGAAGGTACGCCATGACCTGCAGGCCCCAGTGCCGGGACGTGTTGATCATGCGCCCCCACAGCTTTCGGCCCTCCCACCAGCGGTCGTACGCCGAGTTCGTCCTGAAGCTCACGAAGATGCCGATGGCGCCACCCACCACGCCGAGCGGGAGCGCGGGGAGCTTGAACCACGTGTAGCCGAGCACCTCGTAGATCACGAACGCGATCGTCGACGCGACCGTGAAGATCAGCGTGTTCTTCCACTGCCAGGCGAGCAGGCCCCAAATGGAGCCTTCGTTCGAGACCATCATGGCGCGCGGAGACTAAGCCGCTCCCCGCGTCGAGGTCGAGGCCTCAGTCGGATTCGGGGACGACGCGCAAGACCTGCCCACCCGCGCCCTGAGACGATTCGCCGATCTCACCGAGCGTCTCCTCGAGGTGAACGCGGAGATCGTCGAGCACCGAGCGGTAGGGATCGTGGCGGCCCCCCGCCTGCGTCCACACCACCAGGACGCCGTTCGTTCGGATCGGTACGACGGTGATGCCGTGCCGCGGTCCGTCCCAGTGCATCGAAGTGAACGAATCGGCCTCTTTCAGCGCGTCCAACGCGAGGACGATCCAACGACGGTCCGCGTCGCGCTCGGGCGCCCCCTCCGAGGTCGCGACGACCAGCTCGTCGAACGACGGCCGCGCGTACACGACGCTCGCGAGCACCCCGTCCAACGCCACCAACCCACGCAGCGCGGCCTGCGTTCGCTTGCGTTGTTGCCCAGCCACCTGCTCGTCCCGGTGGCGCGCCGCGTTCATCAGCAGCTCCATCACCGGGAGGTCCGACGTCCACTGCGGCTCCGGCAAAACCTCGGGCGACGACGCGACCTCACCGTCGGTCCACGACAACATCTCGAGCCCCGCGTCCACGCCGGACATGTCACCCGCACGCGCGTGCACGAGGCGACCGTTCGAGACACACATCTCCCCGTCTTCGTCACCCCGGTTCACGCGCAAGGTCATCGCCTGCCCGGACATCGACACCAGCTGCAACAGGTCCGTGAGGTTGAACCCCGTCAGGCCCGTGCCGGTGAATCCGGCGCCGCCGCGCAGCGACGCCAGCACGTTGACCAGGCGGTCGTTGTCGTACGGCTTCGCCACGACGCGCGACGCGCCCACCTCGCGCGCCACGCGACGACCGTCCTCGTTCGTCACCGCGAGCACACACGCCGTCGACGACCACCGGCGCCGCACCTCTTCGATCAGTTTGTGCCCGGTCCGCCCTTCCAACGCGTGCTCCACGACCATCACGGAGACCGGGCTCGCCGAGAGCAGCTCCAACGCCTCCTCGCGGTTCGTCGCGGTCAGCACCGAGAAGCCGTGCACCAACAACCCGGCGCGCGCGCGGCGGAGGGTGTCGACGTCGCCATCGACGATCAGGACTCGGTTCACGCTTCACCTCGCGTCAGCACTTCGACGAGCCACGCGTGCAGCGCACGCGCCGCATCGACGCGGGTCCCTTGCGGCGTCATCGCGTCGAGCCGGAGCTGAAGCCGCGACGTCCTCGGGACGAACACGAGCCGATGCCCGCCTTCGGGAGCTTCGAACATCCGCAGCGACGGGATGCCCGGCGGTCCGACGTCGCGGGCCCCCGCGGCGAGCACTCGCGCGACGAAGTCCTCCGCGTGGAGCGTCGGCGACAACCCGCACTCCCAGAGGATCTGATTCCGACACCCGCGGTCGGGCGTCGGTGGCGTGGCGACGAGCGAAGTCACTTCAGACTCACCACCACGCGGTCCCGGTCGTCACCCGCGACGATCGAATGCGTCTGCTCGACCTTCCACGGGTTGTTCGAAACGAGCTGCCGGTAGAGGGCCGCATCGAGGGGTTGTTTGTTCGCCCAGTCGACGCGGTGCGCGAGGGACATGATCCCGAGCGCCGCGCCCGGAAAGATCCCGCTCGGCGCGCGATGCGGTGACATCGGCGCGAGACGCGAGAACAGACTCTCATAAGTACCCGGGCTCCCGAGGACGAGCTGTTTCTCGGGGATCCAATCCTCGAGGCTCCACCGTCCGAACCCCAACGCGCGCGCGAGTGCGAGGCCCCCGACGACGACCTCCGACGGTTCACCGGACGGAGCCCCGACCATACCGTCCCACTCCGGCGACGCGAGCACCCCCCCGAACGTGTGGAAGGAGCAGACCTGCCCGGACTCCACGAGCAAGGAACGGAACGCGTCTTGTGCGTGGGGCTTCTCGGTGGCGACAACGCGCAGCGTGTCGTTCGCGAGGTGGTTGTAGTAGTCGGCGAGGTGCATCGTGACGAGCACGCCGAAGGCGTCGATCACCCCACGCTCGTCGCCTTGGACCCCGGAGAGAAACTCACGCAGCCCTTTGGTGATCGCCTCGATCCGATCTTCGAACTCACCTTCGAACGACGCCGGCAACGTCGCCTCCGCGGTGGACGGGTGCACGTTGCTGGTGAGCAGTCGCTGCCGACGCGGCTCGACCTCGAAGTGACACTGACGCTCCCCCGTCGCGATGCAGCGCGACTCGCGCGTCGCGAGGGACCCGAGGTCGAGGTCGTACGCGAGCTCGTTCGCAGCGGAGAGAAAGCCGGCGGCGAAGGCATCCGCGCAGTGGTTCCGCTTGACGGCGTCGCCGTACTTCTCTTGCCACCCGAACCCGTAGTGCAGGTAGTCACCGGTCGCGGTGCCTCCGGAGCGATTCGTCATGGAGTCGACGCGGCCGTGGCCCATCGCGCGCAGGAGCGTCGTCGCGGCGTCGAGCCGTTCGATCGGTGTGCGGTAGCGACCGCTGCGGAAGAGCCCGCGCAGCAGGTGGTACGCCGACTTGTGCCCGGCTTCGACGCGCAGCTCGGTGCCGCGCTCCGGTCCGAGCGCGTCGTCGATCGTCTGGTCGAAGAACAGGTTGAAGTGGTGGCAGTGAAAGACGACCTGCGTCTCCGCGAGGAAGTCCATCTGGTGCGACTCCATCGTGGAGCGGCTCTCGAAGAGGTGGGCGATGTTGGTCATGACTCGATTCCCAGAGTCTGCACGCCGAGGATCTGACGTACGGAGGCGGCGACGCTCTCGAGCTCGGCTTCGGAGAGGCTGTCGGGCGTTCTCAGGAGGCTCATTGGCAAGCCGGTTTGGAGTGACACTCTCAGCAGCGCCGCGTGGGTGTCGGCGGCGTTGCGCTCGAGGTACTCGAGGATCGTCGCGCCGCGTTGAGCGGTGCCGTTGTGATCGCCCAGGTTCTCCGTGAGCGCGGCGCGGAGATCGTCGAGGCGATGGCGGATCATCCCGAGCTTCGCTTCGCGGTCGAACACAAACGCCGCGACGTGGTTTGCGTCGAGCGCCTGGAGCGCGACGCGACGCCCGCGGGCCTCGAGGAGCAGCTGCTCGGCGCCGCCGGCACCGATGAGCCCGAGCGCGCCCGACGCGTCGTCGAACAGACGCCCGACCACCTGCGCGAAGTCGATCGCGTCCCAACTCTCCGTAGGCGACAGGTACGTCGCGCGAAGCGCACCGCCCCGTGTGCTGACCACAGCGCACGCGCGCAGGCGCGGGATGGTCGAGACGGTCATCCTGAGTTGCTCGTCATTCATCGGTCTTTGGACTCCAACGCACTCGCGAGCCCCTCGACGAGAGGGTCGACCGGCGCGAAATCGTCGTGGTGTGCGCCACTCACGACGAGGAAGTACGTACGTTCGCCCAGGTTCGTCCACGCGACGGCGTGGGCTAGTCCGTCAGCACGTACGATCAGGCAGCCGCGGGGGCGCGCAGCGTACCGCGTCCACTGCCGTACCAACGTGTCGATACACGTGGTCACGACCGGCGGGAGCGCCACCTCGGAGGTCGAGGCGAGGAGCAGTCCCTCGTCATCGGCGACGTAGGCCGACGACAGCTTCAGCGTCGACACGCTCCATGCCATGAGGGCGTCGAGCCGCGTTTCGATGGGGCCCGCCATCGAAACGGCCCCTACGGGCGGAGGCTCCGGGATCGGCGTAACGAGGGTTCGGTTTTGCCCGTCGTCGTCGAAGCGTGCGTGGACCTCCGTCACACCGAAGCGTGACGTTGTGCCGGACGCCGCGGGACGCCGCCACGCGGTGAGGGCGACGAGGCCGCTCAGCCGATCCGTTTCAATCCACGAGGGTCCGGTGCCGGACATGGTCGTCTTTCCTGAAGAGCTGCATGCGATTCGCGATCTCCGCAGCGATGAGGTTGATGAGATGAGTGACGGGTGGCGCGGGCGTACGGAGCAGCCCGACGGGTACACCGAGCGACGTCGCCTCGAGGAAGATCGGTTGGCGCGGAATGTCGACGTCGAAGAGCAGCTCGGGCGGGAACAGCGTTCGCAGCTCGCGAGCAACGCTCGACGAGTACTGTTCCTGAGCCTGGAGCATCGTCACGACGAGTCCGACGATGCACGTGGCCACACCCTCTTCGATGAGCGATTGCACCATCTCGAAGAGCTGCGGGACCGAGCGCATGACGATCGGCTCCGCGAGGATCGGCGAGACGACGTGCGTGGAGTTGCGTAGCGCCTCGACCGTAATCCCGCCGAACCCGCACGGTGTGTCGATGATCTTGACGTCGTAACGGTCGTGCAGCCCGTCGAGGACGGGTTCGAGGCGACGCCCGTCGACGATGGCGCGGGAGAAGGCCGCGACTTCCTTCGGCGCGATGCGCCCGACGGGCATCAGCGCGAGCCGCTCGTGTTTCGTCTGCAGGACGGCGTCGTCGACGCCCACCTCCCCCGCGATGACGTCCGCAAGGCCGGCCCGTCGCGCGACCGACGGGGAGAGCGACAGGCCGACGGCACCCTGCGGATCGGTGTCGACGAGCAGCGTTTTGAAGCCGGCCTCGGCGAACGCGTAGCTGAGGTTGAGGGCGAGCGTGGTCTTTCCAACGCCCCCCTTCTGGCTGGCAACGACAAGAGTTCTCAAATGTGTTTCAGCGCGACCGAGCCCCCCGGGCGCCACCTGTCCCCCGGTACAGAGCCTCGACCAAAGCGCGACGGCGTTCAAGGTGGCCGCCGAGGCTACGTGTCGATCACATCTCGCGAAGTTCGGGACAGTACAACCCCTCGACGGGCGCGCACGCGGCGCCGACGAAACACACGCCGTCGACACACGGCAAGATGCAGTCGCTGCCCTGCTCGCATACGCGTCCGGTGTTGAGGCAGCGACCTTCGTGGCAGAGGCAGTCCTCCGCGGAGTCGCAGCGCGAGCCGTCGTTGGCGCAGATGTCGACCGGGCTCCCGCCGTGTCTGTCGCAGAGCACGAGCGGTCGGCAGTCGCGGTCGCTCCCGCAGAGTTGACCGCTCGGTGATTCGCAGAAGCCGAGGCGGCACCGCGGCGGGAGGGACTCCGGGAGGCAGTCGAAGTCGTTGCCGCACGAGCAGAAGCCCCGGGTCGCGCCTTCCTCGATCAGACACCGGCGATCTTCGCGCTGGCACTGGATGTCGCGTTCGCAGGGGTCCTCGGTGAGGAGGGTGACCGGCTGACACGCGTAGCCATTCGGGCAGACGTTGGCGTCGCCGAGACAGTCCACCGCGCAGTAACGCGCCGTCCCGCGCGACGGCTCGTTGGCGTCGTAGTTGTGGTTGAGCAGGCAGTAGTCCGATGCGTAGGGGCACGGGCGATCGGCGTCGCAGGGCGCGCAGTGGCTCGGGTTCGGCGACGGGTAGCAGGTGCCGGCCGCGCAGACCGAGCCGAGATCACAAAACGCATTCGAGCCGCATTCGTTCGTGCACGCGCCGGCATCGCAGACGGAGTACAGCGGGCAGTCCCCGTCCGAGCGGCAACCCGGGACACAGGCACCGTCCTCGCACAGCTCGCCGAAGGCGCAGTGCAGGTCGGCGAAGCAGACCTGCGGCGCGACGCACGAGCCGCTGGTCGGATCACACTGCTCGGCCGCTTCGCAGTCCGCGTTGGAGCGACAGCGCGGGCGGCGCTGACAGCGCATCGCCTGGTTGCAGATCTCGTCGGCGCCACATTCCGCGTCCGAAGCGCACGCGGTCGCGCACGCCGCACCCTCCGGGCAGGCCGGCGCGTTGTCGCGACAGGCGACGAGCGCGAGCAGGAGCAGGGCGAACCGACGCACCGACGACGAGATTGCGACGAAGGCCCCCGCGACGTCCACAGGGAGGCCTCGAATGCGTTACCTTCCGCGCATGTGCCGCAACATTCGCCCGCTGTTCAACTTCGAGCCGCCCGCCACGGACGAGGAGGTCCGCGACGCGGCGCTCCAGTACGTGCGGAAGATCAGCGGCTCGCGGAAGCCGAGCAAGGCCAACGAAGAGGCGTTCGATCGCGCGGTGGAGATGATCGCGTTGGCGACCCGCCAGCTCGTGGATTCGCTCGAAACGAACGCGCCGCCGAAGAACCGCGAGGAAGAAGCCGCGAAGGCAAAGGCCCGCGCGGCGCAGCGATACGCTCGGACTTGATCAGGAGATCCGACGCAGGATGTCGGTGACGTTCGGGACCCAGTGGCGGTTGAGGCCGCGCGGGTCGTTGCCGGCGCCGACGGGCGCGTACTTGCGACCGATCGCTGAGATGCTCGTCAGGCCCTGGCTGATGTAGCCGCGCTTGAGGTTGCGCGCCATCGCGTCGATGCCCTGCGAGAGGCTGCCGAAGCGCTGCAGCGTGCTCCAGTTGGTGCGCGGGTTCATCAGGCCGCCGGGGTTGTTGTGGTTGCGCACGGCGTTCGACGTGCCGTTCCCCGTCTCGTGGATCGCGATCGCAGCGAGGAGGTTCGGGTCGATGCCGTGGCGACGCGCGGCGTCGATGAACGCCTGGCCCTGGCCGCTGAAGACCCCGCCGAGGTGACGGTTGAGGTTCGCCGCCGACGCGCTCGTCGGGCCGGTGACGCCGTTGTTCGCGACGTTGGTCGGCGAGTTCGGGACCTGGTTGCCGGGGACACCGACGTTCAGCGTGAAGCTGCCGCCGTTGCGCTGGATCTCGGCCATCATGTCCGCGCGGAACTGACGCTGCGTCGCCGCGTCACCGACGATGCCGATGCAGCCCATCGTGCCGGCGCTGCCACCGTCCGGGTGGATGCGGAGCGCGGTGCGCGTGTCGCCGACGCGCGGGTCGTACGCGTTGTTCAGCGCGAAGCTGTAACCGACGCCGTCGCGCACCATACCTCGGGTGTTGCGACTGAACATGTGCGGCGTGACCTGGTACTGGCCCGGCGGGAGGCTGCCGCGACCGTGACCGCCGCTGTTGTACTGGTACGTGCGGCCGTTCACCGTGATGCGGCCGGAGACCATTTGGTTGCGCGCGCCCGAGTTGCGCACGGAGTCGATCGTCGCGGTGCCGTTGTGCGCGGCTGCGCCGGGCGTGGGGATGACGCCCGCGCCGGGGCCGGTGACGCCGTTGTTGTTCCAGGCGCCCGGACCGAGGCGACGGCCCGAGTTGAAGTTGCCGTTCGGGAACCCGCCGCAGTGGTTGCAACCGCCGCCCTGCTGACGACGTCCGCCGCCGCCCGCGAGGAGCTCGGCGAGGAACATCAGCGCGAGCTGCTGCTGGATGATCGCGCCCATCAACATCGGCAGCATCTGCGCCGCCGGGATGGACGTGTTGCCCATCGAGAACATGTCGAGCGCGCTGCCGCCGAACATCTGGGCGGCGAACGGGTTGCTCGCGAGCGGATTGGAGCCCGATGGGAATGCACCCGTGAGGTACGGGTTCATGAAGGGGTTGGAAAAGTAGCTTCCCTGGATCGACATTCCTTGTCCTCCCCGCCGGTCCCATCCTCGGGCCCGACGTACACCGCGACCGCGAGGTCGCTCGGCGTAAGATGAGTACACCTGAACCCTCCCGAATCTGCAACCCGATCCTACTCGGTGGGCATATGACCCACTCGGTTGCGTAGACCGTCGGTCGACCCCTGCGATGACACGCATGCCCCGCACGGACTTCGGGCGCCTCTGGATGGCGCAGAGCGTCAGCGCCCTCGGGAGCCGCGTTACGCGCACCGCGCTGCCGGTGCTCGCGATCCTCTCCGTGGACGGGACGCCGCTGGAGCTGGGGATTCTCGCGGCGGTTTCGACCGGTCCGGGGGCGATCGTCGCGCTCCTCGCCGCGGGCCGCATCGACCGCGCCCAGAAGCGCTCGGTCCTGATCGGTGCGGATCTGGTCCGGGCGGTGCTCATCCTGACGCTCCCCCTCGCCGCTTGGCTCGGTGCGTTGACGATGCTCCAGCTCTACGGCGTCGCGGCGCTCGTCGGGACGGCCTCGGCGCTGTTCGCGGTCACCGACAACGCCTACCTCGTCCACCTCGTGCCGGCGGAGGAGCTCGTCGACAAAAACGCCAAGCTCGAGACCACGGAGTCGATCGCGGAGATCGTCGGGCCGGGGTTCGCCGGGCTGCTGATCGAGTGGGTCACGGCGCCCATGGCGATGTTGCTCGACGCGATCTCCTACGTGTGGTCGGCCGTCCTCCTGTTCCGCATCCAGACGCGTGAGCCGGAGCTCCCCACCACGACGCCTCACCTGTGGACGGACCTGCGCGAAGGCTTCGACGCGGTGTGGTCCGAGCCGCGCGTGCGCCCCTACCTGATCGTCACGGCGATCCAGACGCTCGCCGACAGCTTCTTCTTCGCGCTCTACATGTTGTTCACGCTCGAGACGCTCGCGCTGTCGGTGGGTGCGGTCGGCGTGATCATCTCGATGGGCGGCTTCGGCGCGCTGTTCGGCGCGCTCCTGTCGCGGCGCATCACGAGTCGCGGCGGGCTGATCGCGGCGTTCACGGTGTCGCAGCTGTCGATGATCTTCATCCCGCTCGCGGCGGTCGGGGGCTGGTGGGCGATCGGTCTGCTCGTCGCGCACCAGCTCGTGAGCGACGGGTTCGAGATCGCGTACCAGGTGCACGCGACGACGCATCGGCAGACGTACCTCGACCGCAGTGTGCTCGCGCGTGCGAACGGGATCTTCACGGCGGTCGAGACGCTGCTCCTCCCCGTCGCGGCGCTCGGCGCGGGTGCGGTGGCCGAGGCGATCGGCATCGGCAACGCGCTGTACCTCGGGGTGACGTTTGCGTTGGTGTCTCCGCTGCCGTTGCTCGCGCTCCCGAAGTGGGTGGCATCGCGATCACAGTGACCCATCGACTCCGATTCGGCGTAGGGTTCGAACGGGATGGGGAAGTCGGGGGCACACGTCGCGACCGCGGCGATCGCGATCTTCGGACAGGGGTGCGGCTGGATCCTGCAGAGCACGTTCGTCGGGTACTCACACGAAGAGACGCGCGTCCGCGAGGAGCGCTACGACCTACGCATCACGCCGACGCCCAACGCGGCGACGCTCTACCGCGTCGAGGGCGGGGAGCTGGTGCACGTCGGTGACGGGCCGAGCACGGACACGATCGCTTACGAGGTCTCGGAGCGCTACAAGGTCCCGGAGTCGACGCTCCCGCTGTTCCTCGGTGGATTCCTCGACGCCGCGCTGATGACGGTGGGCATCGTGCTCATCGCGAAGTCGGACATCGGGACGCCGGGCAAGGTGATCTCGTTGACCTTCGGCTCGATGATCATGACGGCGCTGTCGATCACCGAGTGGACCTTCGCGGGGATCTGGGGGTTCGAGGAGGAAGAGCTGCTGTCGCGCGACGTCCGCGAGAAGGCGGCGAAGTACGTGGCGAAGCGGCCCGGGTATCAGGACCTCTTCGTGCAGGTGATCGCACCGGGACCGCGCGAGCTCGCGGTGGATCTCGTGCGCGACGATCCGCTGAAGGGCGCGCCGCCGCCCCCGCCGCCCGTGAAGACCGCCCCGAAGATCGTCGCCGTGATGGAGGTGCGGGATCTCAACGCCGCGGATCCGACGCGAGCGATCGATCCGCTGTTGAGGCAGAACGTCGGCGACCAGCTCCGGGTGTTCGTCGCGGCGGGTGGTTTCTCGACGATCGACCGCGGCGCGCAGGAGTCGGTGCTCGCCGACCAGGTCGCGGCGGCGAAGGCCGACTCGTACAAGTCGTGCTACGACGAGCGCTGTCAGATCGAGCTGGGCAAGGCGCTCGCCGCGCAATTCATCTTGCGCTCGCAGATCACGCGCTTCGGGAGCTCGTGTGTCCTCAACGGTGAGTTGATCGATCTCGCGAAGGAGATCGTCGTGACGGCGGGCGCCGCGCGCGGGGACTGCTCGGACGAAGGTTTCTACGAGATGACGGAGGCGTTGGCCGCGTCGCTCGTGAACAAGGCGCGTTAGTCACGGATCTGCGGGAAGCCGGTGCCGCTCTCGGTGGCGAGCTTCCACTGCTGGCGATCGAGCACGTCGAGGCGGCGCGCCTGGCGCCACGAGGACACCGCGAACGTGACGAACAGGCCGGCGCTCACGCAGAGCACGACGCCGTCGACCCACGTGACGTTCAGGCCGGCGACGATGACCGAGGCCGGCGGTAGGAACATCATCAGCACCGTGAACAACGCGAGCGCGATTCGCGCTTCGGTCGGGCCGAGGTGACCGAACGAGAGCGGGAACTCACGCGCGGTGTACGCGCAGATCTCCGCGTAGATCTGGAGCAGGAGGTAGCTGATCGTCATGAGCATCGCGACCGAGAGGTGCACGTACGGCGACAGCCCGAACGCGACGCCGATCAGCACCGTGCTGATCGCGTCGGCCGTGCGGTCCACGTAGTAGCCGTAGCGCTCGCGCGTCTGTTTGCGGACGCGGGCGAGCGTCCCGTCGAGGCTGTCGCCCAGCCAGTGGAAGAACAGTCCGACGACCACCAGCAACAGCCACGCGGGTGAGAACGACGACAGCACGTAGCCCGCCGCGATCACGACCGCCGCCACGAGGCCGAGCACCGTGAGGTGATCCGGCGTGACCCAGGCCGGGAGCGCCGCCGCCATGCGGGGGAGGTTCTCCTTCTCCCACCGTGCCGTGAGCCCGTCCGTCATGCGTTGCGCTTGCTGGTTGTTGTCTTTCGCCATCTTGAATCTCCTCATCAGGGGTCCAATCCCCATCACCGCGCCGAAGCCGACGCTGATCGCCACGAGCACCGGCGTCGGCAACGACAGCGCGCTCCCGAACGCCGCGAGCAGCGCGTAGCGAGGCACCCGCCCCGCCGTCAGCGCGGCGACGTAGCGCCACCGCGACAGCCCCACCGTCAGCGCCGCGACCTTGAACGGCCACGTCGGCACCGGCAGCAACCCGCTCGCGGCGAGCACCGCCGACGGCGCGCGCTCGAACCGCTCCAGCAGCCACCGCGCGAGCCCCTCCGGCCGCGCGCGACGCTCGAGCATCCCGGCGAAGAGGCGGTGGTCGAGGTACGCCGCGAGGGCGGTCCCGACCGACGCCGCCACCACCGTGAGCGCGACACCGAGCGTCCCGCCGGCGACGATCACGGCCGGCTCGTGGGGCACCAACGCGATCGCCACGTTGGCGATCAGCGCGTAGGCGACCAGCGCGAGCGCGGAGCCGATGACTTCGCCGGACACATCGGGTCAAACTACCCGCGAGTCGGAATGAGTCCCGTCTTCCCGACGTGACCGCGCGCATGGGCCACATCGAGCCTAACGTCGCAGGTAGTCACACGCCTTCAGGCGTTGGCGGTCCGCTTCGATCCTCTTCCGCTCGGCGGCGACGCTCGCGGTGAGCGCCGCGAGATCCGGCGCGGCTTTGCAGGACGTGACCAGCTCCCAGGCGCAGTACTCGTCCTGGTCGGCGTCACTCGGCTCGTGCCCTTCGGCGAGGGCGCGGGCGGCGCGCTCCACCGCATCGAGCTGCGCGTCGTGGGTTCGCTTTGCCGCGAGCTCGAAGTCGCGCTCACGCGGCGTGTCGGGGCAGACGCCGAGCGCTCCGGGCGGGCGGGCGCGGAGATCGCCGAGGCTCCACAGCACGAGCACGACGAGCGCGGCCACCGCGAGCACTCCGAGCGCGACCTTCACGAGACCAAGGCCATATCAAAGCGACGCCTGCAGCTGAACCCGCACGCGGAGATCTCCGTCCGAGATGCGCGTCTGCCACAGCCGAAACACGTCCGCTTGGAGCTTGAAGGGGTGCTCGTAGAAGTACCAGCTGAGGCCCCCGCCGAGCTCGTTGCGATCTTCGAGGCTCGTCTCTCCGGATGCGCCGCGCACGCGACCGTAGCGCGCAGCGACCTCGATCGGGTGGGCGCCGAACAGGTAGCCGAGCTGCACCATCGTCCCCCAACCGTTGCGGGCGGGCGTGACATCCTGGTTGTTCGTGATGACGTTGCGCCGACCGCGGCGCCAGCCGAGCTCGCTCTGGAGCGTCAACCCTGCGTACTTCACGATCGTGTCCGCGACCACGACGTGGTTGTCCGTCGTGCCCCCCTCGGCCGGCGCCGGATCCGAAGGGCGGCGCAGGCCGATGGAGTTGTCGATGAAGGCGTACGCGGCGCCGAAGCTCGCGCGCAGCTTCTCGGTGCGAGCGAAGTCGACCTCGGAGTAGTCCGCGAAGTGTCCAAACGGGAGCACCTCGACGCGGCCGAAGTACATCATGCCGAAGTCGTCGAAGCCGCGGCTGTCGCGGCCGCGAGCGATCGCGACCCCGAGGTAGTAACGAAAGAGATCGAGCCCGAAGAGGTCGCGGCTGCGGAGATCGATCGCGAGGTCGCGGTCGAGCGTGAACTCCGGATTCACGATCGAGCGGTCGACGAGCTGGAGGTTCCCGGACGAGATGACGCGCTGTCGGTTCGACGGGAGCTTGTACTGACCGATGCGCACCGTGAGGTCGCGGAGGTGACGCAGCTCGAAGTACAGATCGAGGAGCGGCGTTCGTCGCGTCGCGCGTTCGTCGGGGTCGGCGGACAAGTTGTCGACGACGCCGAGGTCCGCGGGCGAGAGCCCCAACTCGAGCTTGAAGCGACTCTCCGGGCCGAAGAGGTGCCCCGCGAGCACGATGCGCGCGCGACGGATCTCGAACGCCTGCCGCGCGGCTCCGGACGAAGGCGCGCGCGCGGTGTGACGCATCTGACCGCGGATGCGGATGGCGAGGGCGAACTGTCCGTCCGCGGAGCGCGCGATCGCGCCGTGGCCCGGGACGTACCCGATGCTTCCGCTACTCGTGTCGGTCGTCGGTATGGCCAGCGCGGACGACGCCCACAACGAAGCGGCCAGCACCGACAGGCAGGGGAGAAGACGGGCGATCGCCGGAGTCTACGTCAACATGGCGTCCAGGTGACATCAAAGTGACATTCAACTTCAGTTCGCAGGGTAGGCCAGCGCGAGCCGAGTCCCGGATGCAACGCCGGTTGCGGACGTGATCAGCCCGTCTGGCCACCGGACGAACACCCGCGCTTGGGTCGCCTCGCCCAACCCGAAGTGGAGCGCGAGGTCGTTGCCGGCGCCGTTGCTCGAGCCACACTTCAGCTCCTGCATCTGGACTCGCCCGTCGTCGGTCTCCACGAAGACGCGGCTCCCGATGCCGTCGCGGTTGATCGGTCCGCCGCCTTCGAGCCGCACCGAGATCCACCCGTGGCCCTCGCGTTCGTTCGTTCGATTGCGCAGCAGCCGGTAGCCGCGGGCGAACTGCCCAATCACCAGATCCACGCCACCGTCCTGGTCGTAGTCGCCGGCGGCGACGCCGATGTCGTAGGTCGCCCCGTCGGCACCGCTGACGTCCGAGACATCGGCGAAGGTGCCGTCCCCGAGGTTCTCGAAGAGACGGTTCGGGTTGTCGTATCCGAACGTCCGCCCGAGGGCGTAGTAGAGATCCTGGTCGCCGTCGTTGTCGTAGTCGAAGAACACCGCACCCCAGCTCGTGTGATCGAAGCCGACGCCCGCGCGCTCCGTGACGTCGGTGAAGTTGCCCTGCCCGTCGTTCTCCAGGAGCACGGGCATCCCGGTGTTCGTGAAGAACAGATCGAGGTCGTCGTCGTGGTCGTAGTCCGCGATCGCGAGCCCCATCCCCTCGAGCCGTTGGTCGGCGCCCGCTTCGATGGCGCGCTCGCGGAAACACCAACCCGCGCAGCCCGGACCCACGTTCTCCCAGAGGACGTTGCGGTTGATCGCCGAGCCGGGCTCCGGGTCACCCTCGTAGCCCTTGTCGTTGACGACGTAGAGGTCGAGGTCGAGGTCGTTGTCGTAGTCGAACCAGCTCGCAACGTAGCCTGCGCCGGTTCGCTCGTTCACGGTCATCAGGCCCGACACGTCCGTGAACGTCCCGTCGCCGTTGTTGTGGTAGAGCAGGTCCGCTCCGTACGTCACCCAGTCCTCGCCCTCGGGTGCGCACAGGAAGCAGCCCCAGTTCGTCACGTACAGGTCGAGGAAGCCGTCGTTGTCGTAGTCGCCGAAGGCTCCGGTCTGCCCCATACCGACGCCGCCGACGCCCGCCTCCTCGGTGATGTCGACGAACGCCACGCCGCCGTCGTTTCGGTAGAGCGTGTTGCGACCGAAGCTGAGCACGAACAGGTCCTGGTCCCCGTCGTTGTCGTAGTCGGCGAACAGCGCACCGCCGCTCGCGTTCGGCGTGTCGGCGACCATCGCGTTCATCTCGGAGACCTCGAAGGTCCCGTCGCCGCGGTTGGCGTACAGCGTGTTGGGCCCGAGCGAGTCCGTGACGTAGAGGTCGAGGTCGCCGTCACCGTCGACGTCGGCCCACGCCTGCCCGGACGTCCGGTAGTCGTGGATGTAGCCACGTCCGCCCGTCACGCCCGCGCACACCGTGACGTCGTCGAAGGCGAGGGGCGCCGCGGCCTGCGCGCAACGGTTCGGGCTCGGCTCTCCCATCGAGGGGATCACGGGGAGCGTTGCCCGCAACTTGTCTTGCAGCGCGACGGCTCCGCTCGGCGCCGTCCAGATCCGCGCCTCGGGCTCACCCGGTGCGACCGGTGGCGGCGTGGACTCCGGCGCCGGTGCGGCGCAGGCACCCACCAAGACGACGAAGCATGACCAACGAGGCCCCATCCACCGGTACGCTTACACACGGCCCAGGTCGCAGTCTCGGCGCCGCGCTCACACACGTATACTCAGAGGAGCACCTCGAATGCGACGAGGGCGTTGGCGACCGCGTGCGCGACGACGGCGTCGAACAATCGGCCGCGCCGGCGGTACACCCAGGCGAACAACAGCCCGGCCAACACGGCGGCGAAGAACTGCTCGTGCGCCGCGCCGAACACCACCGAGCTGACGACGACCGCCCAGACGGGAGCGCGCCCGGGCTCCGACTCTTCGAACGTAGCGCTGGCCAGTCGCCGCATGAGGTACCCACGGAACGCGAGCTCCTCGGCGATCGGGACGAGTACGACGGACACCGCGAAGTGGAGCCACCAGGCCTCGGTCGAGGTCTGCGCCGGCGCGAACAGACGCCAGGCGGCGAACGCCGCGACGCCGATGAGGACGGGCACACCGACCGGCCCCGGCGACAAGGAACGCAGCCCGTCGCGCCCGACCGCGAAGAGCGCCAGCAACGACGCAGCCGCCGCGATCACGTATGCGAGCTCGGCGTCCTCGCTGAACAGCGGGACGAACAACTTCCCGGCGAGCAGCGCTGCGACCGGCGCGAGGTAGGCGACGGCCGGCGCGTCGAACGTCGCCGGGACGTCGCGGCGCAACCAGCGGCTCCGTCGCGCGACCTCGACGAGCCCCGCCGCGACCGCACAGAACCCGACCCACCCGGCGCGCGAGTGGAACCCGCCGAGCGCGAGCTGCGGCGCCCCCGCGTGCCCCACGCCGATCAACGCGCTGATGCGCAGCACGTTGAGGACCAGCATCAACACGGCCGACACCGGGACGAGCACCCACGCGCGCGACAGGACGAGGTCGCTTCGGAACCAAGCCAGCCCTCCGACGACGAACACGAACATGAGCCCGAGGCCCTCCATCCCCGAGCACGCCGGCTCGATGCGCACGACGAACGCCGTGGTGCCGACGATGCCCTCGTCGACGTGCGCGAGGACGTCCGCGCCCGCGACGTCGAGCACCAGCGCCACCGCGCCGAGCGTCGCGCTGCGGAGGTGGGGCCAGAACACGTCGAAGGAGAGCGCGGCGCCGAACGCAATCGCGCCGAGGAACCCGGCGCCGATCGCACGCGGCGTGAACAACACAGGGATGAGCGGAGTGAGCAGCGGCGCCGCGGCGAGCGTGGCGAGGAGCGCGACGACGAAGGTGGAGGTGACGACGCCGGTGAGCACCAGCGCCGCCACCACCGTGAACGCGATGGCGTGCAGCCCGATCGAACGCGACTCGATCCGTCGTTCGAACACGGCGCGTCGCGTCTCTTCGGCGAAGAGCGCGACGGCGAACGCCACCGCGACCGCCGACGCGGCGACGTGTCCCCAGGGGGTCCCGCTCGAGTCGAGCCCGAGGCTCACGAGGAGGTATTCGACGAGGATCAGTCCGAGTGCGAGGGGCGCGCGCATCGACTACTCCGAGCGACGGCGGCGATCGAGCCGCATCGCGATCAACCCCGCGAGGAGGAGCAGCGCGCCGGCGGCCGCGCCCGGGTCGAGCTCGGGCGTCGCGGACACCGAGCCGAACCCGCGCGAACGCGGGACGTGAGCGACGGTGCGCGGGCGCGCTGCGTTTCGGACGCGGGTGTCGACGGCGACGAAGCTCGTGCGCTCGGTGAGGAGGTTGTGTTCGAGGCCGAGCTTCTCGATCTCGTCGCCTACGCTCTTGTCACGACCGAGCCCGTACAGGAGCGTGAGGTGATCGATGCGCGAGCGCGCCCAGAGCTTGGCGATCGCCGCGTTCTGCTCGCCGGTGCGCTCCATCGTCATGCTCCGCGTGAACTTCGCGCCGCCGCCGTGACCGGTCACTTCGATGCGGCCCTTCGGCGCGCCGCGGTACTTGCCGAGCACGACGATCGGACGGTCGGCGAAGAGGTCCGGGACGGTCGGGGGCTCGAGGTCGTAGGCGTCGAACCCTTCGAACGCGACGTGGATGTCGGTGAGCACCGGCGACTCGATGTACGCGAGGAGGCGCCGCGCCTCGTGGTCGGCGTCGGCCTCGCTCGTGACGACGAACGGGTGTCCGCCACCCGCCTTCGCGATGCCCTCGATGAGGAACCGATTCACGTTGGTGCCGATGCCGAGCGCGAACACGTTGGTGTTGCCGCGGTTGTCACGGATGAGCTCGAACGTGCTCCGCTCCGCGGTGATGAAGCCGTCGGTAATGACGACGAAGCTCGTCGAGGTCCCTTCGTCGCGCGGGAAGTCGAGCGCGCGCTTCAACGCGCCGCCGAGCTGCGTGCCGCCGGAGGGGTGGGAGCGCAGGAAACGAATCGCCTCGTTCAGGGTCTCGGGCGTCGCGGCCTTCGAGCGGTCGTAGAGAACGGAGTTGGAGCTCGCGAAGCAGACGACGTTGAAGCGATCCATCGGACCGAGGCCATCGACGAGTCGCTCCAACAGGTGCGCGGCGACGTCGAGCGGGAAGCCATTCATCGAGCCTGACACGTCGACGACGAACACGTACTCACGCGGCGGGACCGCGTTGGGTGCGACGCGCTCGGGGGGCTGCATCATGAACAGGAAGTTGCCGCCGTCGGCGCGTTCGTCGAGGAGGATGCCGGTCTGCACGTGGTCGCCGTCGAGCCGGTAGCGAACGACGACGTCGTCCGTGAACCCGCCGGGGGCGTCGATGCGCGCGTTGGCCTTCGCGCCGCGCACGGTGGCGGGGGCGTCGTGCGACGCGACGTGGACCTCGCGGATCTTCATCCCGGCGTCGATGTCGACCTCGACGCGCGAACGCGGCGTGCGATCCGCGGCGCCGCCCCACGGGGCTTTGCCGAACCGCTCCGCGACGATCTGCGGGAGCACGATCTCGTAGACCCGTTCCTCCGGGACAAGGAGCTCGGTGTACCGCAGCTCCACGTCGATCCGATCCCCCGGCATCACGTTGGAGACACTCGACTGGAAGACGTTCGGACGGTGCTGCTCGAGGAGCGTCGCCGTCTTGCCCTCCGCCTTGGCGCGCTCGAACGTGGCCCGCGCCTGACCGCGCGGCTGCACCTTCGCTTCGATGCGTCGGTCGCCGATGTGCATCGTGAGCCCGTCGACCGCCGCGTGGGTGGAGGCCGGGAACACGTAGGTCGCGTCGACGGCGCGGGACGACGCGTTGAAGTAGGTCTGACGGATGACGACGCGCGCAACGACGCCCGAGACGTCGACCTGGGTGTGCGTTTGCACGACGGACAGCTCCGAGCGATCGAAGGACGGCGCCTTGATCAGCTCGGCGTGGGCGGAGGTGGTGATCAGCGTGGTGAGGGCCGCGAGGCCGAGGATTCGCATGACCCCAGGGTGGGCGGAACTTGTGGCGAACTCTTGGCAGACGCGAGGCGATCGGTCCGGACCCGCATGACGCTTCCGGCTCGCGCTAGTCGTCGACCCAGCGAAGGTCGTAGCTCACTTCGAGCGTGAACTCCGGGTTGCAGCCGAACTCGCAGTTGCCGCCCATACACACCATCACGAACGCCGCGGTGCCAGCGACCTCCTTCGCGGCGTAGTCGAGCCGCGAGATGTTGGTCTGCGTCGCGCCCTGGTACGTGCACAGGCTCCCGCCCACGCTCTCGATGAGGCCGGCTTCGAGGAGACGCGTCAGCGGGGGTGCGCCGAGGTCGTCGGGGAGGTCGATTCGGTAGGTGACCTGGCTGGAGCTCGCGCCGAAGAACAGATTGTCACCCATGCGGTTCGCGTAGACGACCGGGTCGTCGCCCGTCGACGTCATCGGGGGGCGTCCGTCGAACGACGTCGTCACCGTCCCGCCCGACGGCGGCTGGGTCTCGGCGGAGCAGTCGCCGGCGCAGAAGTCGCCGTCGTCGGTGTTGCCGTCGTCGCAGGCCTCGCCGTACTCGACGTTCCCGTTGCCGCAGTCCGGCGTGTCGCTGATGCACACCGGCCCTTCGCCGTCCGCCGCGACGATGCACGAGTATCCGGGCCGGCAGGTCGTGACGCAGCGTCGGCTGCAGTACGACGCGCTCAGCGCGCCGTGCCAGATGCAGACGCCGCCTTCGCAGTCTTCGTCTTCGAGCACGCAGGTCGCGAGGTTGCACCCGCCCGGACAGAACGCACCGAGGTCGCTCGGCTCCGTGGCCGGGTCCCCTCCGCCGTCGCGTTCGAAGCCGGCGTCGCGCACACCACCGTCGGCGGTCCCGCCGTCGCGGGGGGCCTCCGTCGATCCGCCGTCGCGGGGGAAGGCGCTGGGATCGTTCGGTTCGCGGGAGGTTCCGCAGGCGACGAGGAGCAGGAGGAGCAGCGGAGCGGCGCGCATCGCGGACCACCAACGCACGAACGCGCCGATGGGTCTACGCGGCGGCGCGGAAAGTCTCAGTCCGCGTGCGCGACGAGATCGCGGACGCGCTCGAGTATCGCGTCGACCTCGTCGTCGCGCAGGTAGGTCGACAGCATCTCGCGCATTGCGCGCGGATCCGCGGCGGCGAGGTTCGCGAGGGTTTCGCGGTCGAAGGGGAGCCCCTCGAGGAGCGTCTGCAGATCGCCGCTCACGAGTCGTCCCTCGGACGATCGCGGAGGAGCTGCCGCGCGACGTCGGTGCGTCGCGAGACCTCACTCGCGTCGGTCGATTCGATGAAGGTGGAGAGCGCCTCCTCGATCCCGCTGCGCCCGTGCGCGAGCGAGGTCTCGAACTCCCGGAGCACGGTGCCGTCGTGACGGCGCGGGAGGATCTCCCGGTGCGGCTTCGGCGCTGCACCCTGGCTGTAGGCGTTGTCGATCAACCAGAGCCGGTTGCCCCCGCTCACCATGAAGTTGGCGAGGTTCGGCAACGGCTTCACGTTGCTCGGCAGCTTGTCCGGGTCGCCCAGCACGTAGAGTATGGTGCGCGCTCGGTTCATCTGACGCAAGAAGGCCGGATCCTTCTTCAGATGCTCGAACGCGGGCTGGTACTTCCACTTCTCGACGCCCTGCTCGCGGATTCGGTACCCGAGCGGCTCGGCGTCCGGAATCATATACTGAAGCGAACCGAGCTCGCACGAGGGACCTCGACCGAGCGGAAGCAGCCCCTCGACGGTGGGCGGTACGAGGCCGGTGCGCGCGAAGGTGCGGTCGAACTCGTAGGCCGAGACCTCGCGCGCGAAGTACGAGCGATCCTTCCCCGGCCACGTCGTCTCCGGCTTGAAGACGCCGCGAATGGGGCGACGTTTGCCACCGGGCGCCGGCTCCGTCTCCTTGAAGGTCACGAAGAACACCGGGTTGAAGTGCGCGCCGCCCTTCATCTCGTCGACGCGATCGATCGTCCCGTGTTTGAGGACCATCTCGACGAGGAGCTGGTGTTCGTCGGTGGTGAGCTCGCCCTTCTTCAGCAGCGGACCAACCACCGGGTGGTCGCGGAGGCGTTTGCGGGTCTGCGGCGAGCCACGCCTCTTGGTGATCGAACGAATCGCACCGAGGCCGTGGTGGAGGTCGCTCGAGTCCCCCTTGCGGACGTGCGGGAGGATGGCGCCGACGTCGCGGCGGCGGCCGATCTCGCCGAGCTTCATGATCGCCGCGCGACGCAGCAGCGAGTCGGAGTCGCTGGAGTCGAGGAACGTGCGGAGCACGAAGGCGAGCGCGTCGCACTGTTTGTCGGAGAGCTTGCGACCGGCGAGGATCGAGCGCGCGAACGCCTCGTCGAAACGTGCGTCGGCGAACGAATCCAACTTCTTGCCGACCTGCTCGCGCAGGAACGTGTCGTTGCCGTACTTGTCGTCGAAGGTCCGATGGATCGTGTCCAGCGCGAGCGCCTGCAGACCGCGGAGGTCCGCCTCGCTGATGTCGGAGGGGGCGCCGAGGACGATGTCGTCGAAGACCTGCCGCAACAGCTCCTGGCGCGGACGCTCGGCCGTGAACCCGGGGCGCACCGTGGTGGGCGCGGTGTGCACGACCCGCGGACGCTCCTCCGCGTAGACCCCCAGCGGCGCGAACGGGACGCTGCGTTTGTCCGTCGGCCGAAGACGGACCTCGTTCGCCGCCGGAGCACCGACGGGCGACCGCCTGATTTTGACATCGCTCGTGCGCACGAGACCGTCGCCGTTATCGGCGCGCTGGACTCAGGGTTGCGTCGATCGTCAGGCGCAATCAGGGTTGCACGGTCGGCGCGCCCGTATCCCCGGGGATCCCGTCGGCGTTGACGTCGACGTCGAACACCACCACGCCCGGGAGCGCCGCGCCGGTCCGACCCGGGTTTTCGGTGCCGGACGGGAACGGCGGGAGGACCTGGTTCGACAAGAAGCCCCCGTCGTCGTTCACGAGCACGGCGGCGATCGCGAGTGTGGCGCCGGCCGGGACACGGCCCTCGAGCGTCGGGAACAGCGCGCGCCACGGGACGTGCACCTCCCAACCCTCGTCGGACACGGCGGCGGAGGCGACGTCGCTGCGGACCCCTTCGCCGAAGTTCGTCGACACGGCGGTCCAGAAGAAGTTGTCGGCGGCGCCGAGCCCGTTCGCGAAGCCGCGGAAACCGGCGTCCTCGATGAGGTCCTCGTCGCGCAACACCGTGCCGCCCCAGACGCCGACCGCGGCATCGACGCCGAACCCGGTCACGGACGGGTCGCGCACGTTGAGCGCGGTGATGATGCCGTCGAGGCGACCGTCGAAGTCCGACAGCGCGCCCTCGACGTTCGAGAAGCCGGTGCCGGCGCCGAAGTCGACATCGACGAGGAGCACGACCGCGTTTTCGCCCCACTGGAACAGGCCTTCGACGCCGACCGCGAGGCGGTCCGCGTCGGCGTCGACGAGGAGCGCGTCGAGCTGGTTGAAGCCCGGCCCGAATCCACTCACCACCACCTGCGTCGACGCGCGGTGTGCGAGGTCCGAGAGGTGCCCGTCGACGACGAGCCCCGGCGCGGGATCGACGAGCGCTTCGCCGAGCAGCTGCGCGCGGACGGCGGCGTAGATCATGGTGTTGTCGTGGGTCGTGCCGTCGAAGATGGCGGTGCCCGGTCCGCTCGCGAACACCCCGACGCGCTGGTTGGTGTGTTGGTCCCAGCGCCAGTCGACCTGCGGGAACACACCGGCGCCGCGTGGGTTGGCGACGGTGACGCCGCCGCACTCGTGATCGGCGGTGACGATCAGCGTCGCGTTCTCGCGGCGTTCGATCCACCGCGCGACCGCGGACACCGCGTCGTCGAAGTCGACAGTCTCGGTGATCATGCGATCGCGATCGTTGAGGTGCGCGGCCATGTCGATGCGCGCGCCTTCGATCGTCAGGAAGCCGCCGCGCCCGGTGGCGTCGATCTGATCGAGGGCGGCGAGCGACATCGCAGCGAGTGACGGCACCGTCGAGGTGTCGGTGCGGTCGAGCACGTAAGGCATGTGCTCCGCCGAGAAGAGGCCGAGCACCGGCGTGCCGTCCACCGCGAGCGCATCGAGCTCGGCGCTCGTGCGCGCGACGCGATAACCGGCGCCCTCGAACGTCGCGACGTGTGCATCGAGGTAGAGCGCGCCGCCTCCGAGCATCACGTCCGGCTGCACGACCGCCTGGCTCGCGGCGATGTCGCCGAAGCCGTCGCGGTCGGACCAGTGCGCGGAGAACGAGGCGGGCGTCGCGTGTGAGAGCGCGGCGGTGCTCACGACGCCGGTCGCGAAGCCGCGGGCCTTCGCGGTCTCGACGATCGTCTCCAGCGCGTCGCCGCGCGCGTCGACGCCGACACGTCGGTTGCGCGTCTTGATGCCCGTCGCCATCGCGGTGGCCGACGCGGCGGAGTCGGTGAGCCCGGAGAGGCTCGCGGTGCGAATCTCGCCATGGACGGGGAGGCGCTCGATCGCGAGGTTGCCGGTGCGACCGTGCGCGTAGTGGCCGGCCGCTTCGAGCTGCGGGAAGCCCATCCCGTCGCCGATCATCAGGACGACTATCGGCGGCGGAGGTCCGGCGTCCCGTTCACCGGCGTCGCGATCGGTGCCGCCGTCGCGGAAACCGGCGTCGCGCTCGGCGCCGCCGTCGCGGGCGCCCGCGTCACGGAAGCCGGCATCACGGCCCGGGTCGGGGGGCCCGGCGTCGCGCCTCGGCGTTCCGGCGTCGCGGACGCCGGGGGGGAGCGGGTCGGTGCCCGTGCAGGCCTGAACGAGCGCGGCGAGGACAACGAGCGAACGGAGACGCACGACGTCGCGAACGGCACCACGGGGCCCCAGGGGCGTCAATCCGCCTACATCGGCGCTCCCGCGGGTCACGACCCGAGTCGGGATCCGATCGCGCCTAGTTCATATTTTGTCCGCATTTTTTATGAACCAAATCGGAACAACGAGACCGCTCCGTTTGTAGGGTTCGGCGGCGCGCACGCGCCCGAAAGGGGAACCACGACTCATGTTGAATTCAAGACTCCAAGCGACAGCCCTCCTCCTCCCCGCCCTCGCCCTCGCCGCCTGCAGCGGTGACGACGACGACGGAAACACCAACCCCGCGACCCCGGACATCGTGGCGCTCGCGGCGAGCACGCCCGAGCTGTCCACGTTGGCCAGCCTCATCCAGCAGGCCGGGCTGAAGTCGGCCCTCGAAGCGCCCGGACCGTTCACGGTCTTCGCCCCGACCAACGCCGCGTTCGACGCCGTACCGGCGGAGACGATCGCCGCGTTGCAGTCGGATCCGGACGAGCTCGCGCGCGTCCTCCAGTACCACGTGGTGAGCGGCAAGGTGGACGCCGCACAGGTCGTGACGCTCTCCGAAGCCACGACGCTCAACGGTGAGACCGTCGCGATCCGCGTCATGGACGGCAACGTCATCCTCACCGACCAGCGCGGCGGCGAGTCGACCGTCACGATGACGGACATCGAAGCGTCGAACGGCATCGTGCACCTCGTCGACGCGGTGATCCTCCCGTCCGAGGCGGGCCCCGGTAACATCGTGGAGGTCGCGACCGACGCGGGCTTCTCGACGCTGGTGCAGGCCGCGGTCGACGCCGGCCTCGACGGCGCGCTCACGGGCGCCGGCCCCTTCACGGTCTTCGCTCCGACCGACGCCGCGTTCGCCGCGCTCCCCGCGATCCCTTCGGACGCCGGCCTGCTCGCGAACATCCTCCTGCACCACGTCGTCTCGGGTGAGCTCGACTCGACCGCCGTCGTCGGCGCCGGCTCGCTCACCACGCTCGCGAAGACGACGCTGACCGTCGACGCCGCGGCGACGCCCATCACGATCAACGGCTTCGCGCTGAGTGAGACGCTCGACGTCGCCGCCTCGAACGGCATCGTGCACGTCGTCGACGAGGTCATCGTGCCCCCGACCATCCTCGAGGCCGCCAGCGCGACCGACGACCTCTCGACCCTCGTGACGGCCGTCGGCGCCGCCTCGGCCACCATCCAGGGCGCGCTCGCCGTCGATGGCCCCATCACCGTCTTCGCGCCGGCGAACAGCGCGTTCGCCGCGATCCCGCAGAACGATCTCGACGCGCTCCTCGCCGACCAGGCCGCGCTCGACGACGTGCTCGGCTACCACGTGACGACCGGCCAGGCGCTGTCGACCGACCTCACCGACGGCATGACGATCACGATGGCGAACGGCGACACCGCGACCGTGCGCATCGCGAACGGCGAAGTGTCGATCGAAGACGGCCTCGGCAACGCCGCGCGCGTCGTCACCGCCGACATCCGCCTCCTGAACGGCACCGTGCACGTCATCGACGGCGTGCTGTTCCCGCCGGTCGATGGCCCGGGCAGCATCGTCGACGTCGCGGTCGACAACGGGAACTTCGGCACGCTGGTCTCAGCCGCGACGACGGCCGGCCTCGCGACGACGCTCGACGAAGGCGGTCCGTTCACCGTCTTCGCGCCGACCGACGCTGCGTTCACCGCGCTCGGCGTGGACCTCGGGCCGACGCCGTCCGCCGTCCTGCAGAACATCCTGCTGTACCACGCCGTCGCCGGTGAGTTCGATTCGACCGCGGTCGTCGGCGCGACGCAGCTGATGAGCCTCGCGAACCTCCCGCTCGCGATCGACGCGTCCGGCAACCCGATCACGATCGGCGGCGCGGAGCTGTCGAGCACGCTCGACGTCCCGGCGGACAACGGCATCATCCACGTCATGAACGAGGTGATCGTGCCCCCGACGATCCTCGAGGTCGCGACGGCCACGCCGGACCTCTCCACGCTCGTGAGCGCGGTGGGCATGAGCTCCGCCGGCGTGCAGTCGGCGCTCGCGCCGAACACCCTCGGCGGCGACGCGCCCCTCACCGTCTTCGCGCCGACCAACGCGGCGTTCACGGCGGCGGGCATCGACCTGATGAGCACGCCGCAGTCGACGCTGGACGCGGTGCTCTCGCACCACGTCGTCGGCTCGCAGGCCGTGTCGACGGACCTGCGGGACGGTCAGGTCATCAGCACACTCAACGGCGACATCACGATCAACGTGGACGGCGAAGGCGCGATCACGATTACGGACGGTCAGGGCAACACGGCGAACGTCATCGCGACGCTCGCCGACATCCGCACCCTGACGGGCGTCGTCCACGTCATCGACGCGGTCCTCATGCCCTAGGAGGCCGCATCAGATAGCCGGGGTGGGAGTGCCCAGGATCGGCTTCGCTTTCGGCGACGGCCGGGGACCTCCCCTCCGGTCAGAAGCCGTTCGTCTCGCCGGGTGTGGCCCCTCGGCTTCGCTGACTGCCGCGGTGGGCGAGCCGAACTGATTCCCTACGGAGAG
>JAVJQW010000026.1:0-32874 GCA_040218735.1 Deltaproteobacteria bacterium | reverse complement strand
CTTCTCGACCTGGGGCCTGCTACCCGGCGCTCCGGCGCTTACCGGGACGGAACTCTCATCCGTTGGAGAGGCGTAGCCAGCGCACCGATCCGTCGACGCTTGCGCGTCTCCGGATCCGTCCGCGTCACGACGCACCATGCGACGAAGATATCATCGAGCCCTCGAAACGCGATTTGGCGCGGTCCGAGAATGACGGCCCGAGACGTGCGAGGACGCACGATACGGACCGTCAGCATCCGAAGACGAGTCCAAGTCCAAAAACTTCGAAATGCGCTGCGTTCGTCGAACAGATGGCCCGGACAGGGCCTCCAATTCCGTCAACCCCCAAAAGAGAACGAAAATTCTTCCGCAACTCAACTTGCGCGACCGCCCATTCCCCCTACCCAGCCGGCGAACCTCACCGGTCCATCGCAGCCCTCGACCGCCGCCGGCGCAATCATCCGACGCTCAACCCCGTGGTCTCGTGAACGCGTCGAAGGCGGCGTGGGTCACTCGCGTGCGAGGCCGCGAAGCTCCATCAGGGGGATGGCCGCGCCGCGACCGCAACATACGGAGCACTGCGAGCGCCGGCCATCGAGCGGAGTCGACCGCCGTCCTCCTACCGACGTGGAGCGCGGCCCGCGCGGGCCGGCGGGGGCACCAGCGTCGGGCGATCGTTCCAAGGTGCGTCGGGCGCGTCATGCCCCGCCTACGGCCTTTCCAGGTGGCCAGATCCGCTAACTCACCGGCATTGGGCCTAAAGCAGTATCCGCTGGCCCGACTCACGCGTGGCGCGAAGGCGGGGAGATAGCGATGTCCCCCATGTGCTCGACCTCCTCGGGCGTGAGCGTCAGCGTCATCGCCTCCAGGTCCTGCGCCATGTGCTTCGGGTCCGAGGTGCCCGTCAGCGGGAGCATCCCCACCGCGCGGGCGAAGGCGAAGACGACCTGCGGGATCGTCGCGCCGTGGCGTTGGGCGATCGTTCGAACGTCGGGGTGTGACAGCGCCTTGGTGTTGGCGGTGAGGAGCGAGAAGCCCTGGTAGATCACGTCGTGCTCGCCGCAGAGCGCGCGGACCTCGGCGTCCCAACCCAGCCGCGCGTAGCAGCGGTTCTGCACGAACCTCGGCGCGTGGCCTTCGGCTTCGAAGAGCAGTGCGAGCTGATCCGGCGCGACGTTGCTCACGCCGATGTGGCGCACGCATCCTTCGTCGACCAGCGCGCTCATCGTCGCCCACACCTCGCGGTCCGTGTCGGTGAGGCCGCTGCGGAGCTCGGGCCCATGCAGCACCAGGGAGTCGAGGTAGGTGGTCCGCAGTTGCTCGAGTGACTTCGCGAACGACTGCCGCACCTGCTCCGCGGGGCGCGCGGCCGGGTCGTACGGCAGCCGATGGTCCTGCCCGCGCTGGTACGTGAACTTCGTCTGCAAGAAGAGCTGCTCTCGCGTGACGACGCCCGCCTCGATCGCCGCCGCGATGCCCTCCCCCACGCCCGCTTCGAAGTAGTGTTTGCGCTGGTTCGCGGTGTCGATCCCCACGAAGCCGGCGCGCAGCGCGAGCGTGGTGAGCGCGGCAGTGCGCTCCTCCTTCCAGGCCGTGCCGTACAGAAACGACGGGATCATCCCGGCTGTCCGCCCCGTGAATTCAGGAACGCGAAGAACTCACGCCTCGACTGCGGCCCGTACCGTTTGAACGAGGGTCCGCGCTGCTCGCGGTACTCCATGCCGAGCATGTTCAGCTCGTCCTCGTCGATCGCGCAGCGCGTGGCCTGCGGGTCGAGTCCGTACAGGCGCGCGCCGTTCAGCCCGAAGACCTTCGCTTTGATCTCGGGCGTCAGCTCCGGGTAGCCGTACATCATCTGCATCCCGGCCGAGATCTCGAACGCCCGGAAGGCCATGATCTGATCCTGCGGCGACCCGTACCAGATCGAGTCCGTCCCCCACACCACGTTGTCCTCGCCGACGTACCGCAACAACTTGCCGAGCACGTGCCCCGCCTCCGTCGGCGAAGTCATCACGTCACGCCAGGTCGTCCCGAGCTCAGCGTAGACGTTGGCGTTCGGACCGACCCCGTTGTCCTGCATCGACTTGATCAGCCGATCCACGCCCTGCGGATTCGCCCCGTCGTACGGCCCCTCCGTCGTATCCGGCTCGTAACCCGAGTGATAGACGACGAAGTCCACGTCCGGGTACGCCGCCGCGACGACGCCGATGTCGTCCGGCGAAGCGAAGTTCCGATCGAACCCCACCAGCGGCAGCCCCTTGTGCGCGCAGATCCGCTTCACGCCGACCGCCCTCGCCCGCTCGATGAACGGGATGCCGATCTGCGGATCGTCGAGCCGCCACCCGCCGTACGGCGTGTACACCTTCCACGCCGAGACGTTCAGCTCCTCCGCGAGCCGCTGCATCCCGTCGAGCTGCCCCGGCCCCTGATCCGGTAACACCAACCCGTGTAGCAGCAGGCGGTGCGACTGATCGCTCAACCGATCCACCACGGCGAGCGTCTCGTTCGCCTCCTGGATCTCGAGCGGGCTCTCCCCCGGATCCGCCGGCACTGCGGACAGCACAGCGACGCTCGTATCACTCTCCAGGAACATCTCGCGGATGTAGTGCTGCGTGTCGTAACAGTCGATCCGCATCGACTCCCCGCACGCCGCCTGCGGGAGGCTCTGAAGGAACAGCGCCCACGCCGCGTTGTTCTGGCGCCACGCTCCCGTCGGGTTCACGTGGTGCGTCTGCACGTCGAAGATGAACTCATTGCCCTCCAGTGCGTCACACGCGACGCCCGCGTCCTCCATCATCGACGCATCGACGCCGTACCCCGCGTCGCGCCCCGCCACCTCACCACCGTCACGTGCCGGCGACCCGGCGTCCGAGAAACCTCCGTCGCGCGGCCCGCCGCCGACGTCGTCACCCGCGCACCCGTAGACGTTGTTGATCACGTACAGCGCCGTCGCCGTCCCGAACACACTCTGCGCAAACGCACGCCGGTCCATCCCCACGCGCTTCGACTTCTCGTCGACGAGCCGTAGAAAGAGCTCCTGCGCGTGCCGGTCCCGCGCCGTCGGCACCCGCGGCACCACCTCCCCGTTCGACCCCGGGCAGAACGGGATCGGCGAGGTGATCGGCAGCTCCGGCGCGCTCTTCTTCACGAACGAAACGCTCCCACCGCCCCGCGGCCCCCGCAATGGGCCGATGATCTACAGGCCGTAGAGCGGCCGGTACTTCGCGCGGAGCGCGTCGACCAACGGCGCGACCTGGAGCCCCGATCCCGTCGCTCGACGTACGATCTCCTCTGCGTCGTAACGATAACCGACCCGGTGCACCTTCTCGCGCAGCCACGACAGCAGCCGCGCGAAGTCGCCCGCCTCCACGTCGTCCCACAGCTCGGGGCGCTCCGCCTCGTACGCCGCGAGCAGCTGCGCGGAGTAGAGGTTCCCGATCGAGTACGTCGGGAAGTAACCGATCGCCCCCCACGCCCAGTGGATGTCTTGGAGGCACCCGTGTGCGTCGTCGGGCGGCGTGACGCCGAGGTACTTCTCCATCTTCTCGTTCCACGCGCCGGGCAAATCCTTCGGCGCCAGATCCCCCGACAGCAGCGCGCGCTCCAACTCGTAGCGCAGCGCGATGTGCAGGTTGTACGTCACCTCGTCCGCCTCGGTGCGAATGAACGAGCGCTCCACGCGATTCACCGCGCCGTAGAACTGCTCGGGGGTGACGCCCTCGAGCTGCGCGCCGAAGTGCTCCGCGAGCACCGGGAGGTACCGACGCCAGAACGGGAGGCTCCGTCCGATCTGGTTCTCCCACAGCCGCGACTGCGACTCGTGCAGCCCCATACTCGGCGCCGCCGCCAACGAAGTCCGCGCGTGCGCCGGGTCGAAGCCTTGCTCGTACAGCCCATGACCGCACTCGTGGATCGTCGAGAAGATCGACGTCGTGAGGTGGTCCTCGAGGATCTTCGTCGTCACCCGTACGTCGTCCTCGCTCGACGTCGCCGTGAACGGGTGCGCCGAACGATCCTGCCGGCCGCGGTCCAACGCGAAGCCGAGGTCCGCGAGCACCCGCATCGTGAAGTCCCACTGCCCGGCGTCGCCGTACTTCTTCGCGAGGAACGACGCGTCCGGCGCCGTCCCCTCCGCGAGCTCCTCCACGATCGGCACGAGCCCCTTCACGAGCGCGTCGAGCACCGGCGTCAGCCGCGCCTCCGTCATGCCCGGTTCGTACTCCTCGAGCAGCGCGTCGTAGCGGTTGCCCGTCTCGCTCCCGAGCGCATCTGCGCGCTCCCGCAGAATCGAGACGATCGTCTCGAGGTGCGGCGCAAACGAAGCGAAGTCGTCCTCCGTCTTCGCCGCCTGCCACGCCGACAACGACGCCGAACGCGCCTCGGCGAAGCGCTTCACCAACGACTCCGGCACCCGTGCCGCCAACCGCCGCTCACGGTCGACGCGCTCGACCATCACACGACGCTCCTCCTCGAGCGAGGTGTCCGCGAGCAGCCCGGCGATCGCGTCTTCGAGCGCCGGGTCCACCAACCACCGGTGTTTGATCGCCTCCAGCGTCCCGGTCTGGCGTCCGCGCGCAGCGCGGCCCTGGCTCGGCGTGTACGTCTCTTCGTCCCACCCGAGGAGCCCGATGACCCCCTTCAGATCGGACAGCTCGTGCATGCGTCGTTCGAAGTCTTCCCAAGTCATTCGTTCACCAGTCCCCGGCGACCACGGTCGGCCGGCGCTCCTTCACGTACCAAACGGCCGACCCCGCCGCCGCGAGTCCCACGAACGCGACGAGCGGCGCCAGCGCGTCCGGGATCGGGCGGCCGACGGTCACCGTCGCGACGAAGTTGTTCAACGTGTGTGCCACGACGCCCACCCAGAGCGACCCCGACCGCAACACCATCCACCCGAGGTACAGCCCGATCAGCCCCGCGGTGGGGGAGTGGATCGGATCGAAGTGGAAGATGCCGAACAGGATCGAGCTCGCGACCCACGCCGTCTTCCACCCGTCCGCGGCCTCGATGCGTCGCATGAGGAAGCCGCGGAAGAACACCTCCTCGCCGATGCCCGGAAACACCCCGACCACCAACGCGGCCGCGAAGAGCAAGTGTCCGGGCAGCACGTTCAGCGCGTCGTGAATCGATCCGAGCGACCCCTGACCGCCGAGCCCCAGGACCTCGACGAACACGTCGAGCACCATGCTCGTCCCCAACACACCGACGCTCGCCGCAAACGCGTCGCGCGCATCGACCGGATACAGTCGCATCCGGCGCACGACCGCCGCGCCGGAGCGCCGACCGCCACGCGCCGAGGCCCAGGCTCCGATGACGATGAACAGCGTACTCGTCAGCACGACCGACAACACCAGCGCCTGCGGGGTCGAGGAGAGCTTCGCGAGCTGCTCGACGCGCGCGTCCATCGGCAGCGACGGGTCCCCGGCCGTCGCGAACAGATACCCGCCCACGACAATCGCGGCGATGACGTTGATCCCCACGAACGAGAGGAAGGCCACGAGGTACGGCGGCCAGGACGGGAGCTTGCTCTCGCTCATGGGTCCGCGACGGTGATCTCGGTGACCGACAGGCCACGCCCGGTGAGGCGATCGCGCAGCGCATCCACGTTGCCCGCGAGCTGCCAATAGATCTCACGGTCCGGCGGCACGAGTGTCGCCTTGAGCTTGCCGGCGCCGAGCGTGATGCGCAGCTCCGTCCCCGCGAAGAACTCGTCCTTCAGCGTGACCCGAACCTCGGTCTCCCCCTCCGGCGTCTCGCCGATCAACAGCCCCTCCGCCATCGTCGCGAGGAGACCATCGAGATCCGCGGGCGCCGGCGTCGGACGCGGAGGTTTGGCGGCCGGGAAGAACGTCCCCGGCACGGGCGGCTGAACCTCGGGCTCGGGCGCCGCGTTCCCCATCGGCACGGTGTCGGGATCGCGGAGCAGCGCGAGCATCTTCGGATAACGCCGCGGGACCTTCTTGCTCGCGACCTTCGCCGCGACCTTGGCCTTCGCGGGCGAAGACGGGACGGGGGTCGCGCGACGCTGCTGCGCGCGGCGCTCGAAACGAATCGACTGATCGACACCGACGGAGCGCTCCCGCTGCAGACGACCGAGCGGCGCGTGCCGTGACGCCATCGGCGGGTGCTGCTGAAGCTCGCGCGCGAAACGATCCGCGGTCGGCGGCGGCGCGTCCACCGGCGCCGCGAACGGACCGTCGCCGAGGTACGCGTCCGCGTCCTCGGCTTCCTCGATGTGCTCGATCTCCGCCGGCTCCGGCGCGAAGCTCGGCGTCACCTCGAGCTGCGACAGCGGCGTCGGCGCGAAGCTCGGCGTGATCTCCGGCGCCGGGTCGTCCTGCACCACCGGCGGACTCCAGTTCGACAGCTCCGCCGCGAAGATCGACGTGGCGTCCTCGGAGGCATCCGCCGACGCATCGACGGCCCACTCGGCCTCCAAAGGCTCGGGGACCTCTTCGGCCCACACCTCGGCGTCGCTGGTCGGCACGAGCCCGACCGAGTCACTCCCGTCGAGGTCGGGCGTCGGATCGAACGGCGCCGGATCCGGCGGCGAGGGATCGAACGGCGCCGGCTCGATCACGAGGTCGTCGGCCGGGACACCTTCCCCGAGCGCCTCGCCGAGCTGCGCGTCGAACGCCGACGCGCCCGCGTCCGCGTCGACGACCGGCACCCGTGCGATCGTCTCCGCGAACCCGTCGTCGAGCTCGAGCGAAGCGCTCAGGCTCGGCGCGTCCTCGAACGAAGTGCTCGGCACGATGCTCGGGATGTCGCGCTTCGGCGGCGCGCTCACCACCTCGACGTCATCGACGTCGAGCCACTGCGCCGACGGCGCGCGCTCCACGAGGACCTGCTCCTCCTCGGCGTTGGCGGGCGTGGTCTCCGCCCACGGCTGACCGGCGGTGACCACCGGATCCACGACGGGCTCCGGCTCGGGCAACAGGTCGGACGTGTCGACGAACCCGGACGACGCATCGTCGTCCGCCCCGAGCGCGCGGGTCTCCTCGGTGACCTCCAGGGGCGCACCTTCGTCCGAGCGGTCGCCGCTCATCAGGCTCACCCTAGCGCAGGCGTCGCCCCAGGCCTACTTCACTTCGAACAACGCGGAGCGCCCCTGGGCCATCGCGTGTTTGATGCGCTGCGCGCAGGCGTCCATCGGCATCTGATCGTCGCAGCGGACCTTGGTGACCTTCGCCTTCCGCTTGCGCGCCTTCTTCAGGCCGGCCTTGTCGATCGCGATCGCGATCTCCCGCAGCTGTCCGGACTTGGTCATCGTCATCAAATGAAGCGTGTGCATCCCAGCCGGGACGCCCGCCTTGACGACTTCGTTCAGATAGATCGCCGGCTTCGCGCCCGGGATCGCGACCTGCACGTGGCCGCCGTTGTCGCGCCACTTGCGGTCGTAGGAGCCGAACATCTTCGACTGGATGTTGTACTGCTTCTGCGCGGAGTACAGCTCCTTGACCGCGCCCCGCGCCGTGCGCGGCTCGGCGTCCTTGGGCTGGTCGTTCACGAAGGTGGTGCGGTCGAGGTTCTCGATCGCGATCTTGTCGCCCTTCACCAACACCAACGCGCCCCGCTTCGACGGCTCGTCACCGCCGAGCATCGGCAGCGCACCGATCGCGTCCTCGAAGCCCTCCACGACCAGCTGGATCTGTTTGCCGAGGAAGTCCGCCGCCGAGCGCGACTGCTGCGCCATGTCCTCGAAGTACTTGCGCGTCGGCCGGTGGCGCTCGAAGCGCGCGAGCGCGTCCGAGCGGTCGGCGGCGTCGGCGTAGAACTGGCGCATCAACGCGGTCAGCCACTGCCCCGCCTTCACGGCGGGGTGCGACGGGTGGCGCTGCTTCAGGATCTGCTCGGCGTGCCGCTCGACCGACGGGGGCCCCGACGGCGTGACGCGGTAGGCGCGCGCCGCCATCATGAGCAGCTGCGCGTCCTTCTGTTCGACGGGGGCCTGCGCGGATGCCTGCGCGAGGCCGAAGAGTTGCTTCATCTCGTCGGCGGTCCACTCCGGCGCGCTGCCCGAGGCGGCGACCAGGAGGAGCGCGATGCCGACGGAGCCTGGCACCAGATCAGGTGGAGAAGCTGGAGCCGCAGCCACACGTGCTGACGGCGCCCGGGTTGTTGAACTTGAAGCCCGCGCCCGAGATGCCCATGACGTAGTCGATCTGCGTGCCCTCGAGGTGCATCGCAGAGATCGGGTCGACGTAGACGGTGAGCCCGCCGAACGTCATCTCGAAGTCGCCGGCGCGCGGCTTGTCGTCGAAGTCGAGGCCGTACTGGAAGCCGGAGCAACCACCGCCCTGCACGTAGACGCGAAGGCCGTGGCCCACGAGCTTCTCGGCGTCGAGCGCCTCCTTCACCATTTCGATCGCCTTGTCCGTGAGGACCAGCGGCGGCTCTTCCTCGGCGCTCAGGACGACGTGTCCGATGTCGAGCTCAGGGGTCGCGGTTGCGGTAGCTTCCATCGCGTTCAGACTAGTCTCCCATATCCGGACCGACAAGCCACTTTTGGCATTCGTCACTCCCCCGCGATCCGCCAGGAGACACGATCTGCGGCCTTCATCTCGACCGACAGCCCCCCCTTGGACGGCGCTCCGCGCGAAGCCTTCACCACGGGGCGGGTCCCCGGGCGCACGAGCAGCTTCAGAGGCGCACCACCGGCGCGCGTGGTGACCGCCAGCTGGCGCGGTCCCCCCGGGAGCGGCGCCGACCCGTGGACCATCAACGCGATCGGTTGCCCGGTCTCGAGCCTCAGCGCGCTCTGCCCGCCCTCGATCGCCACCGTGGACGACCCCACGAACACCCGGATGCCATCCAACGCCTGTGCGACGAGCCGCCGCTCCAGCTCCGCGCGCTCCGCCTTCGACAGCCGGCCGTCGTGGTCCACGTCGACCAGCCGCACCCAGGTCTCGATGCGCTGCTTCCCGCTGACCTCGACGTGCGCGAGGACGTGCAACCGATCCTTCGAAGCCTCCAGCGCGAGCGAACGCTCGACACCGCCGGTGTGCGCGAACGCGAGCGCGGGCGTGAACACGACCGCCAGCCAAGCGCGCTTAATGTGAATGCCCGCACCCGCTCGCGAACAACGCGAAGACCTTCATGAGCTCCGGCATCCCGTGCGGATCGAACCGCTTGGCGTTCACACCCGGCCGCGCGATCGAAGCGCTGAGCGCCTGCATCCCGGCCATCGGCGCGTCGTAGGCGCCGTTGCCGTCGACGTCGATGAAGATCGGGTTCGAGAACGCGTAGGGCGTCGTCAACGTGACTTGCGACGGCGACAGGTTGCCGAAGGGGTTGAGGTCGAAGCCGAACGCACCACCGATCGACCCCAGCGCGTCACTCACCTGAATCGCGGGCAGCTCGTTGGGGACGATGATCGGGAACATCGACTCGTCGCCGATGATCTCGACGATCACCCACCCGTCGCGCTCCATCCCGGTGATCTCGTGCGTCACCTTCGCGAGCGAGACCCGGTCCCCCTCGACGGTGGCGTTGGTGTCGCCGTTCACCACGAAGCGAACCCGATCGATCTTCACCCACGGCGCCGTCTGCGTGTCGACGACCAGCGTGAGCCGACCGTCCGTCGCCCGCGCGACCTCGCCCATCCCGCACGCGGTGCGCGACAGGTCGGCGCCCGTGCGACGGTTGAAACAACCTTCGCTCTCGGCGCGTACCAAGGAGAACGGACCGCTCGTCGCGAACGCCCGCTGGTTCTTCAGCGCGTCCACGATCTCCAGCTCGTCGATCGTGCTCGGCGTGTCGTCCGACACCGGCACGAACGTGCGCGGGATGCCCGGCTCGTCGGCGAGGCTGTGCGTGTCGCTGTTGCCGGTGCCCGTGTAGATGCGGCCCTGGTTGAGCAGCAGGAACCAGTCCTCGAGCCCCCCGGGGAACGCGATCTGACCGTCGGCGTCGCGCAGGATGGTCCCGGCCGGCGGGATGTCGGCGGGCAGCGGCGGCGGCGGGAGCTGCTCGGGCACGCGGTAGTGCCTCAGCAGCTCGTAGCGCTTGCCGTTGTAGACCTCGATTGCGTCGAAGTCCCACGAGAACTTCTCCGGACCGAACTCGTTGTCGTCCGTGATCGGCGGCGACAGCAGCAGGTCCGTCGACGGCTCCGGCACGCCGGTGTCCGGGTTCACGTTGTAGTCGTTGAAGTACCCGAGGATCGTGTCGCGCGGGTGGTTCACCTGGATGATGACGTTGTCCTCGCCGTACTTCGCGAGCGCGCGGAACTCCGCGAACAGCTCGTCGGGGCGCCGCCCGGACCACGGGAAGGAGCCGTTCCCCACCGCCTCCGGCTCGTACTTCAGCGGGAAGCCGTTGAAGTGCCCGATCTCCAGCGGGCTCATCTCCAACCCGACCATGCCCTGCACGAACCGCTCGATCCCCAGCGAGGAGATCGCGCGTGTGTAGTCGGTGACGAAGTTGTGGTCCGTCGACACCGCGACGTCGACGCCCTCCGCGGCGACGTGCCCCACGCGATCCCGCAGCGGCGTGAACGAGTCGACCGAGTTGATCGAGTGCAGGTGGAAGTCACCGGACGCCCAGCCCGTGGTGTCGACGACGCGCGACAGCTCCGCGTTCACCGTGACGACGGAGCGCGGCACGACCTCGATGTCCTCTTCGTAGACGTCGTACTCCATCCCGCGCGAGCAGTACGCGCGATACTTGCCCGGACGAATGCGGGTCTTCTGCCGACCGTTGCGCGCGATGATGACCTCCTCGACGTAGCGGCGGGTCATCGGGTCGACGCCGTCCGGGATGAGATCGATCGGACGCAGCCGCTCGCCGAGCTGGAGCTCGTAGAGGAACTCGCGCCCCTCGAAGCCCGTCGCGGCCGCGCCGTAGGTCGCGACGAGGGAGCACTTGCCGGGGATCAGCTCGCCGGTGTCGCGGTCGACGATGCGCACCGAGACCTCGCCCGGGGAGTCGAGATCGATCTGCAGGAAGGTGCCTTCGTTCGTGCGGACCTCGAAGTCGACGGCCTTCGTCGGGAACCGACCGTCCGCGCTGACGCGGTACGAGTAGGTGCCGGGTGCGTACGTCCCGCGGAACCGGCCTTCGCCGTCCGTGGTGTGTTGCGAGTACGGCGAGCCGTCGGCGTCGAAGGTCAGGACGTCGACGCCCACCTCGGGCGCCTGCCCGAACCGCTCCAGCACGACGCCCTCCACGGTCCCGACCGGCGTCTGCCGGATGTCGTGCACGACGTCGCGGATCGACGCGACGTCGCCGCGCCCGACGACGAAGTACTTCGAGTACGAGAACGCGCTCGCGGTGCAGGTGCCTTCGACGCACTGGTATCCGGCGTCGCACAGGTTGTCGGCGTCGCACGCGATCTCACACCCGAGCGGCGTGCACGTCCCGTTCGAGCCGCAGTCCGACGGCGACGAACACGACGGGAACGAGTCCTCGCGCGACGACAGCCGCGTCGGCGCCGCGCCGTAGAAGGCGCCGGTGAACGCGGACGCGAGGAAGGGCACGAGGAGGTCGTCGGTGTTGGCGTCTTCGTACTCGGCGCGCTGCACGAACGAGAGGTTCGGGTCGGTGATGCCGGACAGAAAGCCGTACGAGATGTCGGGGCTGCGCGTCGCGAGGAACGGCGTGCGCAACCCGGGGAGCTGCGGGAGCTGCACCGGGATCTCGTAGGAGTCCTCGAGCGTGAAGCGCATGTCGAAGCCGGCCTGCTCCGAGAACACGTCGTTGCCCGCGCCGAACAGGATCACATCGCCGACGGGGAGCGGGAACGAGAGGTCGTCGCCGATCAGCGAGTTCACGCCGCTGTCCGGGAGCTCCACGGAGGTGTCGCCGATATTGCGGATCGTCGTGGTGATCTCCACGTACCGCTTCCCCGGCCGCAGCCGGTACTCGTTGCGGAACACGAGCTGCTCGGCGCCGGTGATGATGACGTCGTTGATCGTCTTCGCGAGGAAGATGAAGTCGCCGGCTTCGCCGTTCACGACGATCGACGCCGAGCCGTCCTCGTTCTGGACCGGCTCGATGCGCGTCGGGTTCATCGCCTTGAGGAACAGCCCCGGGAACAGCTCAGAGAAGTTGTCCGCGCCGATGCCGCCCGAGCTGTCGCCCGCGACGACCGGTCGCTGGAGATCCGCGTCGATCAGCGAGCCACCGTAGACGCCGAACCCGCGCGACGGGCCGATGTCCTGGATGATGAACCGCGCCTGTTCATTCGCGAGCAGGAAGTCACCGACGTCGCCGAGCGCGCCGGGACCGCCGATCAGATCGGCGCGGTTCTGCACCTTCTTCGCGACGACCTTCATGTCGTCCTGTTTGCAGCCCGCGACCGCCAACACGGCGGCTATCCACAGAACACGTCGCATCGCGGCTCCCATCAGAAGATGAACTGCGCGAGCAGCGCGAGCCGGTTGTTGTCGACCTGCCGGCCCTGCTGCTCACCCGCCACCGTCCCGTTCAGGATGAACGTGAGGGGCAGACCTTCCAAGCCGTAAGCGACGCCGATGGTGTGCTCGGTGCGCTGGTCTGCGTCGTCGAGGTCCGTGGTGTTCGGCTCGTACCACGCGAACCGGTACGCAAACGTCACGCCCCAGATCGTGTAGGCCCACTGCGCGTGGAGTCCCAGCGAATTCACGCTGGGGCGCGCGCCGTCGAAGCTCGTGGTGATGAACAACAGCTGCGCCTCGAGCTCGAAGCCGAACACGTTCGCGTGCGCCGAGACCTCCGTGCCGCTCACGTCTTCGTCGAACAGGTCGGGCAGCTCACCCACCGTGCGCGCGTCCGTGAAGCCGCCGACGTTGAGGCTCACGAGGTCGCCGTAGTGCGCCGACACGCGCCCGAACAGCGCGGGGCGGTCGTTGTCGTTGAGCGCGAGGCCGCCGGTGTTGCCGTTCGTCAGCGCGAGCGCGTAGCCGATGTCGAAGCCGTCCTCCGACAGACCGATCCGGGTCTTGCCGACCATGACGCCGAGCTGACGGCCCTGCTGCATGCCCTCGACCTCGAAGCCCGTCCCGGGCAGGACGCCGCGCGAGTACACCGGGCGATCGATGAAGGTGAGCGCACCTGTCGCCTTGAGGCTGGCGAGGTCGTACGGCGTCTTGAACCGCCCGGCGAAGATGTCCGCGTACTGCGACAGGTCGTACGCGAGGTACGCGTCGCGGAGCCGCATCCCGAAGCGCACGTTCGGATCGTTGAAGCGCTCGCGCTCGCCGGCCGCCGCGTCGAACGACACGTACGAGAAGAAGTTGCCCTTCGAGGCGCGCACACCGAGTCGCGCGTTGATCAGCTTGAAGCCGTCGTTACGACCGATGAACGTGCTGCGCGGGTCGTTCTCGATGAACTCCGTCACCGCGCGCAGGTAACCGTTCCAGCGCAGCGCCATCCCGGTTCCGCCGAGCAACATGTCCGCGGTCGCGCCGGCGACCGGCTTCTTCATGTCGTGATCGTGACCGTCCTCGCCGTCGTGGCAGTGGGTGTCGCCGTCGTGCTCGTGGCAGTCCTCCTCACCCGTCGGGTGCTCGTGCCCCGTCTTGCCCTCGTGGCAGTGCGTCTCGCCGTCGTGCGCGTGGCAGTCCTCGGCGTCGGCGTGGTGGTCGTGCTCCGGGTCGCCTTCGTCGTGACAGTGCTCGTGCGGCGTTCCGCCGTCGTGCTGATGCTCGTGGCAGTGCACGCCGTCCGGATGGTCGTGTCCGTGCGCGCGCCCCTCGGCGTGACCGTGACAGTGTGAATGCACCGAGCCGTCGTGTTCGTGCTCGTGGCAGTGCTCGTCCGCGGCGTGGTCGTGATCGTGACCTTCGCTCTCGGCGTGCTCGTGGCAGTGCGAGTGCTCGACGCCGTGGTGCTCGTGCAGGTGGCAGTGCAGGTTCGCCCCGCCCTCCGGCATCTTCGCGCGCGGCAGCGTGTCCGGCGTCCCGCCGGAGGTGTCGCCGACGCCGCCTTCCGGCATCGTCGCGCGCGGGAGCGGGCCGCCGTCTTCGGGCATCTTCATCTTGGTGGTCGTCGCGGTCTTCGTCTGCGCCGACGCCGTCGGCGCGTACGCGACCGCGGCCGCGAAGAGGAACAGTGTGCTCGATTTCATGAACGTGGTTCGGGGCATGATATTTCCAATCACCGCGTGACCGCGGGGAGCGGCGGCGCCGTCGACGCTGCGGGCGGCAGGATGCCGAGCGCCGCAGCGATCGTGGGGGCCACTTGCGTCATCGTGTAGGGCCGGGGGTCTTCGCCGGGTGTCACACCCGGCCCCCGCACGAACACGGGGACATCGCTGTCGTAGGCGTAGGGCGAGCCGTGGCCCGACCCGAGGGCGACGACCTGTCCGTTCTCGTCGAGGTCCGACGGGTAGTGGTGCGCGGCGATCCGGAACGCGACCTCGCCGCCGCGCCCCGGGTAGTGGGAGCGACGGAAGCGCTCACCGTAGGGCGGCGGCCACTGGTCGAGGTCGGCGGTCGCGTACGCCTCCTCGATCATCGGGTGCTGCGCGAGCGCACGCGCGACGGCGCGCGCCGCGGCGACGCGCTCGACGGGGTCGTCGTTCGGCGAGAAGAAGACGCGGGGGGTGTCGAGATCCACGAGGCGCATCCCGCTCTTTCGCTTCGCGAGCACGCCATCGACGAGCTGCTGGATCTCCTTCGGATCGAGGCGCCCCGCCGGCAGGCCCAACGACGCCGCCGCCTCGACGGTCGGCGTCGCGCCGTGGTCCGCGGTGAGGACCCACATCACGCGCCCGCCGCCGACCGACTCCTCGACCGCGAGCATGACGCGTTCGAGCTGGGCGTCGATCCGCCGCAGCATGTCGAAGGCCTCCTGCGAGTGCGAGCCCCAGTAGTGCCCGGCGTAGTCGAGGTGCGAGAAGCTGATGGCCAACAGATCCGGGACGTCGTCCTGACCGAGCCGCTCCTCGTTCACGGCGGTGAGGGCGATGTCGACCATTCCGTCCATGGACTGCGGCGCGAGCATGAACCGCTTCTTCCACAGCGCGGACGTCGGGCCTTCGAGGCCGGCGCCCATCTTGCGCGGGAACGTGCGCCCGAAGCCCGAGACCGACTCCTCGTACGGGAGGTCGTCGGGGCCCACGACCTGGGCGTAGTCGACCTTGTCGTCGAAGTGATCCCAGGTCTTCTCGAACGCATCCGCCGGCAAGTGCCGCAGCGCGACCTCGTTGAACCAGGCGGGGGGCGCCTGGGTCCCCTTCCAGCTCCCCGCGATGAAGCGGCCCGACAGCTTGTCGTACCAGGCGGCGAGCTCGGGCGCGCGCCCGCCGAGGGCGATCGCGGCGCGGTCCTTCATGGAGATCGAGACGACCTTCCCGCGCCCGTTCGTCGCGAGGTGCAGGGCGTCCGCCATCGTGGGGACGCGGAGGTTCATCGGGCCGCGCCGGACGTCCGGGTCGTGGAAGCTGTACCGCTCTGCGCCGCCCGCGGTGTACCAGCCGTTGCCGGTGATGCCGTGCACCGATGGCCAGGCGCCGGTGGAGAGGGTCGCATGTCCCGGTGCGGTCTCGGTGTTCGCGTAGTCGTACCGAACGTTCGGGTAGAACGCGGCGCCCCGCTTCAGCCGCGCGAAGCCCCGGGTGAGGTAGGGGGTGTAGCGGTCGAGGTAGTAGCGGCCGAGCTGGTCGACGACGACCAGGACGACCAGCGAGGGTCGGGTCTTGGCCTCGGCGACGCGGGGTATCAGCGTGAGGAGGGCGAGCGCCCAGGTGAGGAAGACCGCCGCTCGCCGCTGCACGGCGCGCATTGAAGGACACCCCCAGGCATTCAGCAAGACAGGATCAAGGCGACGTGAGCGGCTTGTTCACGAAGGGCATCCGGTCGGCGGTGAACGGGACAACCCTGAGCGATTCCACGACCCTGGCGGCGCAGCGGTACGCCTTCTTCCGCTGCAACGCTTTCGGCTGGATGCGGACCTCGATGGGGCGGCCATCCTCCCGAACCCGAAACGTCACGCGCGGCTCGGCCTTCGTGGGCTTGGCCTTCGTCAGGCAGGCGTCGATCCGCGGGCGGAGCGCGTCGAAGGCGGCGTCCACCTGCGCCGGATCCCACGTCGACTTCGTCCCCTCGGCGATCTGCTTCCCGAGCGCGTCCAGGTCGCAGTCCGGACCGCCGCGCCACTGGCACGCGACCCTCAGCTCCCGGCGACGCGTGGGCGGATCGAACACGGTCGCGACGAGGGCCTCGTAGTCCTCGGTGAGCTCGACGGCGATGACCCGATCCACCTCCAGGATGCGCGCGATCGCATCGGGGCACTCGTGCCCGTGATCTTGGCAGTGCTCTTCGCGCACGGCGCGCGAGACGAGGTGGACGTCCGCCGCGTTGTGCTCGGCGATGGCCGCGCCGACGCGCTGGCTCAGGCGGAGGAGCGTCGGATCCTGCGGAGGCGGGTTCGCCGCGTAGACCGGCATGAGCAACCAGCGGTCGGCGGCCAAAGCGAGCGACGGCGTCGCGAGGAGGAGGAGCGCGATCGGTAGCGTCCGAAGCACGACCTTTCAGTCGCGCGGGCGTCGTGCACTAGGCAATCAGAGATCGATCGGTACGGAGAACGGGATCGGCGCGCCCTCGTAGGGGCCGACGTCCAGCGCCTCCATCGCCGCGCGCAGACACTCACCGAGACGAGCCTTCGCCACCCGCGCCGGCGCGATCGCGCGTACCCGCACGGGGCCCTCCGGCTGGACCTCCAGGTCCATCTCGATGCGCCCGAAGATGCGCTCCGCCGCGGGGACCTTGTCCTCTTCGGCGATGCACTTGCCTACGGCCTTGCTCCGCGCGCGGAGCGCGGCGACGAGATCCACGTCGAGCGCGGTCCTGGGCCTCAGCCCGGCGACGAGCAGTCGCTCGAAGGTCGGGCACGCAAACGTTTCGCCGCCGGCATCGCAAGACACCTTGTCGACCGCCCACGGGCCCACGACGCCGCGGACGAACTGCGTGATCCACAGCGTGCGTCCGTCGCGTTCGAGGTCCAGCGCGACGACGCGGTCGGAGGTCATCAGCGTCGCGACGTCGTCGTTGCCGATCGTCGAGGTCCCGCCGGTCGGACGTGGCGCGTCGGGCGCCGCCGGACGAACCTCGAAGCCCTTCTTCGCGAGAATGTCCACCGCGCGCTGCTCGAGCCGCGCGCGGTCCTGCGCACCGACCTCACAGGGCGCGACGCAGGTGAGCCCGTAGAGCAAGAGGACCGGGGTGGCCATCGCGGTCGACAGTCTACGCGTCGCGCGCGCGCTGAACCAACGATGCGGACATCGGGCCACATGCTGGCTTCTGAGGGCGGACGGCCTTAACTTCGAACGGGCGACGATGGCGAAAGGGATCGCGTGGTGGGTGGTGCTCGCGACGCTCGCGGCGACGGAGGCGCGAGCGGCGGACGCCGAAGGGTACGGCAAGCGCCTCGCGATCCTGCCGATCGTCCAGGACGGCCCGCACGGTTCGGCGTCGCTCTCCGCGATCTTCGGGGCGATTACCGCGGCGGTGCAGCGACGCGTCGACCTGCGCGTGATCACCTACGAGGAGATGTTCATCGCGAGCCAAGAGGGGCTCGTCGAGCGCGTGCGCAACTGTGGCCCCAACGAGGGCTGCATCGCCGCCCGACTGCGTCGGTTCAACGCGCGGTACGGGATGATCGTCGTGATCGACTTCGAGTTGGAGCCACCGCTGCTCTCGATCCAGCTCCTCGACACCGACGCGTCGTCGAAGCTCGGCGAGCACCTCGGCGAGCTCACGCAACCTGGCGAGCAAGCGATCGTCGCGCGCCTCACCGACGAAGCCGCGAAGCTCCTCGCCGCCGCGGGTTTCGAGGAGAGCGGGCGGCTGGAGGTGGACGTTACCCCGCCGAGCGCCACCGTCGCGCTCGAGGGCGGCGGCGCGGCGGACACCGGCGCGGCGGGCGTGTTCACGCTCCCGCCCGGCGCCTACCGCGTCCTCGCGACGGCCGAGGGCTGGGAGCCCGGCGGCGCCGACGCGGTGGTGAAGGGGGGCGAGACGACGCGCGTCGAGCTCGCGCTGAAGGAGCAGTTCGTGTGGTGGAAGTCGCCGTACGTGTGGGGCGCCACGGGTGTCGTGGTCGCGAGCGCGGTCTTCACCGCGGTCGTCGTCGCGAACCGGCCGGACCCGAGCCTGTGTTTCAGGTTCCGCGACGCCGACGGGTGCCTATGACTTCGTCCACTCGAAGCGGACCGCGGCGCGCCCCTCGATCTCGACGTCCTCCGCGAACGTGAAGCCGGCGCGCTCGAAGGCGCGCACCGAGGCGGCGTTGTCGGCGAGGATGAACGCGTCGATCACTTCGGCGTGAGCGGTCGCGGCGCGGATCGCCGCGACCCCGAAGCCACGGCCACGGTGCGCCTTGGCGATGGAGACGGAGATCGTCGCGCGGTCGGCTGCGGCGTCGAGCCGCACCTGCCCCACCGGTGCGCCGTCGACCTCCGCGATGAAGAGGCGGCACGCCCGATCCGCGAGCTTCTTTCGCAACCACGCGACGTGGGTGTCCCACGGGATGGGGTCGGCGTTGAACGAGACGCCGCGGGTGCTGGGATCGTTGGTCCAGTCGAAGAGGCGTCTTGCGTCGTCCTCGGTCGCGGGGCGCAGCGTCACTCGATCAGCGTCCACGACAGCGGGGTCCCTCGTTCGATGGCCTGCTTGGCGCGCCGCCCGAGCACTTCGTCGAAGTGCCGCGGGTGGAGGCCGTGCGCGGGGCGGATGCTCCGCACGTTCTCCTCGGTGAAGACGTCACCGGCCGCGATGTCCTCGACCGCGAACAGCGAGCGGCGAAACGGCAAGCTGCCTTGCTCGCGCTCCGTCGGGCCAAAGTCCCCCTCGCGCAGCGCGGCCTCCGTGGTGCGGACGGCCTCGACCAACGCGGCGAGCTCGGCGGGCTCCAGCGAGAATGCGGCGTCGGGCCCGCCGTCGGCGCGCGCGAGCGTGAGGTGTTTTTCGATGAGCGACGCACCGAGCGCGACGGCGGCGACCGCGACGGTGTTGCCAAGGGTGTGGTCCGAGAGGCCGGCCACGACGTCGAAGCGCGTCGCGAGCTCGGGCAAGAGTCGCAGCTTCATCTCCTCCGGCTTCGCGGGATAGCCGCTGTTGGTCTTGAGCAACGCCAACGGAACCGGCGCGGTCTCGCGGATCGCTGCGACCGCTTCCTCGATCTCCGACGCCGTCGCCATCCCGGTGGAGAGGATGATCGGTTTGCCCTTCGCCGCGACGTAACGAAGCAGCGGGAGGTCGACCAGCTCGAACGACGCGATCTTGTAGGCCGGCACGTTCTTCGTCTCGAGGAAGTCGACGGCGGTCGGGTCGAACGGCGAAGAGAAGCAGTGCATCCCGAGCGACTCGGCGAGCGACGCGAGCGGGTCGTGCCAATCCCACGGCGTGTACGCCTCGCGGTAGAGCTCGTGCAGAACGCGGCCGTCCCACAGCGTCCCGGTCTGGATGCGGAACGGCTCGGTGTCGCAGTCGATCGTGATCGTGTCGGCGGTATAGGTCTGGAGCTTCACGGCGTCGGCGCCCGCGTCCGCCGCCGCTTGGACGAGCCGCTTCGCGCGCTCGATGTCGCCGCCGTGGTTTCCGGACAGCTCGGCGATGAGGTAGGTCGGGTGGCCCGGGCCGATCTCTCTGTCGTTGATCGCGAAGTCAGCCATCGCTCAGCGCCATCATCACACGTTCCACGCCGCGCCCGTCGACCAATACCCGCGCGGCGGCGCCGAGGGCGCTCCTCCTCGCTTCGTCGTCGAGCAGCGCCCGTACCGTGTCGGCGAGCCTCGCGGCGTCGTAGGCGCGGTGCCAGCCCACGTTCACCGCGGCGCCGCCCGCGTCGAGCGCCTCCGCGACGCGCACCTGGTTGTCGGCGAGCACGGTCAGGATCGTGGGGACGCCGAGGTGGCACAGCTCGTAGGTCGTGGTGCCGGCGGCGGCGATCGCGAGGGAGGCTTCGGCCATGCGCGGCGCCATGTCCTGCACCGGACCGACGATCCGCACGCCGTCTCCGCCCTCGTACGTGCGTCGGTTCGCGGGCCCGACGATCACCTCGGCGTCGACGTCGATCCGCGCGAGGGCGTCGAGTACCCAGGCGGTCGCGTCGACCGGATCCGCTCCGCCCATCGTGACGAGGACACGGCCGGGGATGGGCGTGGGTTTCGTCGCGAGGAACTCACGGCGCAGGAGGGTGTACTTCGGTCCGAGGAGGAGCTGGGTCCCGGCGGATCGATTCGCGTATATCGAAGCGTCCGCGTAGGCGTTGGCGTTGAGCACGAGATCCGCGGCGTAAGAATCCGCGTGCCCGTAGTCGTCGACGAGGAGGTGACGCGACGACGATGCCGCGACCGCGAGCTGGTACGCCTCGCCGAAGTCGTACCCGTCCGAGCAGATCCACTTCGCTCCGACGTGCTCCGCGATCGCGGTGGTCTGCGCGGCGTCCTCGACGCTCCCGGGCTCCACTTCGATGCGCTCCACGCGCGCTCCGACCGTCGCGAGTCGCTGCGCCAGCGCCTCGTCCAACCGCGCGGCGACGAACACCGAGGGCGCCGACTCCGCGAGCGCGAACATACGCATCACGTGGCCGGTGCCCATGGCGCGATCGCCGTCGGCGCGGATGACGATCGGCGACGTCAAAGCGATTCGATCATCGTGCGGAGCTGCTCGATGGACAGCCAGTCCTCGTTGTTGTCACTCGTGTACGAGAACCCTTCGGGGAGCGGCTCGCCCTCCAGCTCGTGCTCCCACCACTCCACGTCCGGCTGGATGACGTAGTGCGGACCCATGTCGACGGTGTGGCGCGCGGCGCTCTCGCTGATGAGCTCCTCGTGCAGCTTCTCGCCGGGTTTGATGCCGATGATGTCGTGCTGTGCGCCGGGCGCGATGGCCTCCGCGAGATCCGTGATGCGCATGCTCGGTAGCTTCGGAACGAAGATCTCCCCGCCGACCATGTGCGCCGCGCAGACCCGCACGAGATCCACCGCGTTCGGCAGCGAGATCCAGAAGCGTGTCATGCGTGCGTCGGTGATCGGGAGGCGCCCCGTCGACGCGAGCTTTTTGAACAACGGGATGACGCTCCCGCGGCTCCCGAGCACGTTGCCGTAGCGAACGACCGCCATGCGCGTGCGCTTCCCACCCGCGTACGCGTTGCCCGCGACGAAGAGTTTGTCGGCCACGAGTTTCGTCGCGCCGTACAGGTTCACGGGACCGGAGGCTTTGTCGGTGGACAGCGCGATGACGCGCTCGACGCCCTGGTCGATCGCCGCGTTGATCACGTTCTCCGCGCCGATGATGTTGGTGTGCACCGCTTCGAACGGGTTGTACTCGGCCGCCGCGATGTGTTTGAGCGCGGCCGCGTGCACCACGATGTCGACGCCGTCGAACGCGCGGTGCAGCCGCGTCGGGTTGCGGACGTTGCCGATGAAGAACCGCAGCCGCTCCTCGTCGGGGTAGAGCTGCTTCATCTCCCACTGTTTGAGCTCGTCGCGGCTGAAGACGACGACGCGCCGCACTTTCGTCGCGAGGATCGTCTTCACGAACTCCTTGCCGAACGACCCGGTGCCGCCGGTGATCAACACCGACTTGCCGTCGAAGAAGGTCGCGCTCATTTCGTCCAGTCCGCTCATTCGCTCCTCGCCTCCAACCTCTGCGCCAGGGCCTCTACCACGCGGTCGACGTCCGCGTCCGTCATCGCGGGGTACAGCGGCAGCGAAAGCACGCGCTCGTAGTAGTGCATCGCGCCCGGGAAGTCCTCGGCGCGCCACCCGCGGCGCGCGTAGTAGGGCTGCGCGGGCACCGGGATGTAGTGCACCTGGGTGCCGATCTTCTCCTCCCGCAGCTCCGCCATCAGCGCCGCGCGCGTGTGCCGCGAAAAGTCGATGTGCACCGGGTACAGGTGGTAGGCGCTGCCGGGTCCCTGCGGCACCGGGTCGACGCCTTCGACTGCTGCGAATGCAGCGTCGTACCGCGCGGCGAGCGCACGGCGGCGCTCGACGAAGTGCGACAGCTTCGACAGCTGCGACAACCCCAGCGCGGCCTGCAGATCACTCAGCCGGTAGTTCAACCCGAGGGCCTGCTGCTCGTAGTACCAAGGTCCGGGCGACGCGTTCTCGAGGTGCGCGGCGTCGCGCACCATGCCGTGATTTCGGAGCAGCTCGGCGCGGCGACGGTGCTCGGGATCGTTGCCGGTGACCATCCCGCCCTCCGCGGTGGTGATGTGTTTGACGGGGTGGAACGAAAACGTCGCGAGCTCCCCCTTCGCCACGCCGTCGGCGCCGATCGCGTGGCACGCGTCCTCGATGATCGCAGCGCCCGCGGCGGCGTCGCGGAGCGCTTCCACGTCGACGACCGCGCCGTTGAGGTGCACCGGGATCACCGCCTTCACCCCGGGTTGCATTGCGGCGGCGAGGGTCTCGGCGGTCATCAACCCGGTGCGCGGATCGACGTCCGCGAAGATCGGCTCGGCGCCCAGGAACCGCGCGCAGTTCGCGGTAGCGAGGAACGTCGTGGCGGGGACGATGACGCGATCCCCTTCGTCGACCCCCACCGCGAAACATGCAGCGTGCAGCGCTGCCGTCCCGCTGTTCACCGCGACACCCCACGCGGCGCCCACGGCGTCAGCGACCGCAGCCTCGAAGTCCGTGACGCGCGGGCCGGTAGTGAGGAAGTCACTCCGCAGCGCGGCGACGACGGCCTCGACGTCGTCGTCGTCGATCGCTTGCCGGCCGTAGGGCAGGAAGTCGCTCATCGTGACTTCCTCAACCCGGCGCTCGCCACCGGACCGGTGAGCGAGGCTTCGATCTTGTCTTCGTCGATCGCCTCTTTCATCCGCGTGAAACACTTCGCGGAGGCCTCCAGCGCGCGGTCGATCGTCGCGTCGTCGTGCGCGCACGTCGCGTAGAACGCGCCCGAAGCGAGGTAGCCCTCATCGAGCATCCACTGAGTGTAGAGCGTCGCGAGCGGCGCGCGGGCGTCGTGTTCGATCGTGAACGACGGCAACGGCGCGACGCCCTTCGTACCGATCGGCAACCCCGCCGTCTCCGCCGCCGCGAGCCACCCGGCCCGCATTCGATCCCCCGCGGCCGCCATGCGCGCGGGCCCGTCTTCGCGTTCGAGTTTGTCGATCGTAGCGAGCGCGGCGGCCGGGCCGATGCGCTCCGTCCAGTACGTGCTGCTGATGAACGTGCTTTGGACCGCCTCCATCACCTCACGCCGCCCGATCACCGCCGCCATCGCGTAGCCATTGCTCATCGCCTTCGCGAACACCGCCACGTCGGGTGCGACGCCGAGCCGCTGGTGCAACCCGCCGACGTGCATCCGAAAGCCCGCGGTGATCTCGTCGAAGATCAGCACCGCCCCGACCCGCGCCGCCTCGTCGCGGACGTGTTCGAGGTACCCGTCGTCCGGCATCGCGTAGCGCGCCGGCTCCATGACGATCACGCCGACGTCATCGTACTTGGTGATCGCGGCGTCGAACGAAGCGCGGTCCGAGAACGGCACGACGGATCCCGCGAGCGCCTTCGGCACCCCCCCGGGTTCGAGCGCCGGCAGCAGGTGGCCGTCGAGCGCGGCGTCGTCGGCGAGGTTCGCGGCGAGGTACCAGTCGTGCCAGCCGTGGTAGCCGCAAAAGAGGACGCGGTCCTTGCCCGAAGCGGCGCGTGCGATGCGCACCGCGATCGCCATCGCCTCCCCGCCCGAGCGCGCGTAGCGCACCTGCTCGGACCACGGATGCAACCCGACGAGCCGCTCCGCGAGCGCGACCTCCTCGGGCGCGTTGAGCGTGCACATCGACCCGCCGCGCACGGCGTCGACGACCGCGGCCTCCACGTCGGGGTCCGCGTACCCGAGCGGACACGCACCGACGCCGAACAACGTGACGTCCACGAAGCGCCGCCCGTCGAGCGCCTCGACCTCGGTGCCCTTCGCGCTCTTGTAGTAGGCGGGCCATCGGTCCGGCAGGAACAGCTCGGGGCGTTTGCTCAACAGCTGCGTTCCGCCGGGGATGAGCTGTTTGGCGCGTTCGTAGAGGTTCATGACAACGTCTCCAGCCGCGCGACGTAGGTCTCGACGGCCTCCTCGGTGGCGAGGCGAATGAGCTCGGGGCGCTTTTTGAGCAGCGCGTAGATCTGCGGCGTCGTGGCGTCGGGCCCCAGCGCCTCGTAGACCGCCGCGATGATCGCGTAGTCCTCGGGCTCGTCGAGGGTCAGGCGGATCGCCGCGAGGTCGACGTCTTGCGTGACGTCGACGCGCGGAGCGTTCCGGCGAACCCAGGGCGTGACGTGCTCGCGGTCGTAGGTGTCGGTCGCTTCGTCGCGCGCGCGCTCCAGCCAAGCGCGGCGGACGACCTCCACGTCGAAGCCGTCCGGGTACGTGCGCTCGACGGCGTTCGTCACGTAACCCGCGTCGGGCGAAGCGAAGAAGCGCTCGATACACAGGTCGACGAGCGCGGGATCGATCAACGGGCAGTCCGCGGTGAGGCGAACGACGTCGTGGCCGGCGGGCGCCGCGTCGAGGACCCGCGCGAGGACGTCGTCGAGCGAGCCCCGGTGGACGTCGACGCCGTGTTCGCGGCACGTCGCTTCCACCGGATCGTCGGAGGCCTCCGTCGAGGTCGCGACCACCAGCGCGTCGGCGTTCTTCACCATGCGTAGGCGATGGATCATCTGCACCAACGAAGGCGCGCCCGCGAGCGGCATGAGCACCTTGTTCGGGAGTCGGCGGCTGCTCATGCGCGCCTGCACCACGATCGCGACGGGGGTCACCGCGAGCGGTCGTAGATCAGCGGGGCGGCCCCGGCAACGCTCGCGGTCCGCGTCTGGTCCTTCGCCGGGTAGAACGTCACCGCCTCGCGGCTCGCGCGGAGCTTGGCGAGGTCGAGGTCTCCGTACACGATCGCCTCCGTGTCCCGCGGGCCCTCCGCGAGGGTCCCCGCGAAGCCGCGGTCGTGCGGCGTGAGGAACGCGGCCTGTCCGAAGTGCGCCCACTCCTTCGACGGGCGGCCGACCGTGCCCGCGACGACGACGTACGCGTGGTGCTCGATCGCCCTCGCCTGCGCGGCCCAGCGCACCCGGTAGAAGCCGTGCTCCGACTCGGTCATGGACGGGACCAGGAACACCTCGGGGCGCGTCTTCACGAGCGCGTTCGACAGCGCGGGGATCTCGACGTCGTAACACACGAGGATCACGCTCTTGCCCCACGGCGCGTCGAAGACCTCGAGGGCGGCGCCCGGGGTCATGCCGACCTTCTTGCCCCACGCGGTGAGGAACACCTTGTCCTGCGCGACGACCCGCCCGTCCGGGAAGAAGAGGCGCGCGGTGTTGTAGAGCTTGCCGTCGCGCAGCTCGGGCGCGGAGCCGACGAGGATCGCGATGCCGCGTTCCTTCGCCATCGCGGCGACCGCTGCGTTGACCTTCGGTGTGACCTCGGCGGCGACCTCGCGCACGTACTTGGATTCGTCCTCGATGACGTCGGCCCACACGTCGAACAGGAACAGCTCGGGGAGGAGGACCAGCTCGGCGTGGTGGTCGGCGGCCTGTTGGATCTGCGCGTCGAGCGTCGCGATGACCTGCTCGGCAGTGCGCCCCGCGCGGATCTCGTACTGCACGGCCGCGATGCGGTGGGCGTCAGGTGCGGGGGCGGTCGTCGGAGGGGCGTGGGTCGGCGCGGTCGCGCAGCCGAGGAGGAGCAGGAGCGGGAGATGACGCGTCATCGCGCGCCTTCTTAGCGGACGCAGCGCACCGTGCCCAGCGGACAGCGGCGCGCTGCGCCTCCTTCGAACTACTGCACCGTGATGAGGAACTGGCCCGAGCCCGGCGTGCAGTTGGGCACGCTGGCCTCGGCGACGAACGGCGAGTTCCCCGCCGTGGTCGGGACGCCGAAGATGTCGCCGGTCGCCATGTCGAGGCCGAGCCCCGCGGGGAGCGAGCCGCTGATGATCGTCCAGGTCGCCGCGGCGCCGAGCGCGCCGGTCGCCGGGAGCCGCGCGGCGTAGCGCACGCCAACGGTGCCGTTCGGGAGCGGGCCCGACATCACCTGGACCGTGCAGCCCGGGGGCACCTCGGTCTGGCACATGTCGTCGCAGCCGTCGCCGTTCGTGGTGTTGCCGTCGTCGCACTGCTCACCGGACTCGACCACGCCGTTGCCACACACGGGCGGCGGCGGCGGCGGCGTCGCGCACTGACCGGCCGCGGAGCACACGAGGCCCGTGGCGCAATCTGCGTTGCTCGCGCAGGCACAGCCCACCGCGGTGCACGGGGGCGCGGCGCACGCGCCGGCGGTGCACACCAGCGCACGGTCACAGTCGGCGCTCGTGCTGCAGGCGCAGCCGACGCCGCAGCTCGCGGGCGCGCACTGACCCTGCTGACACGTCTGCCCCTGCGGACACATCACCCCGGCGCACGGGTTGCCGGCGGAGCCGCCCTGGAACTGGGTGAAGTGCTCGACCTCGAAGGTGAGCGTCCCGGCGTCCTCGTCGACGGTGATCGCGTCGGGGAGGATCATCGAACGGGTGCCGTCGTCCTCGAGCACGTAGACGCGGATGAGCTCCGGCGTCACGCCGCCGACGTACGGGAGCACCACGCGCGCGGGCGTCGTGAAGGTCGTACCGGCCGGGCCGAACGCGATGGCGGGGCCGGCGCTGGTGGCGTCGTCGACGAGGACGTCGCTCCCGCCGGGTGCCATCGTGAGGACGGTGTCCTCGTCGAGCGCGTTGGCGGGGACTTCGAGGCGTGCGCCTGCGTAGGTGGCGGGGGCGTCGGCGCTGACTTGGAGCGTTCCGCCGTTGCCGGCGCGGACGAGCTGCTTCGCGAGGTAGGCGGAGCCGACGGGTTGGGTGTCGGCCTCGCCGCACGCGGCGAAGAGTAGAGCGATGGAGACGAGTGTGAGTTTGGAGTGTTGTGACATGACGTCGTCCTTTCGCTGGTGAATGGCGCGGCGGTTTCGTTCCTTCATTTTTTTCTGTCCGCTTCGATCCACGCGCGCGCTTCGGCGGCGTGACGGCCGGCGGGCCACCGGTCGAGGTAAGAACGCAGCGCGGTGCGCGCTTCGTCTTGGCGCCCGAGGTTCAGGAGCGCCCACGCTTCGAGGAACTTTGCGTTCGCTGCGGCCGGCGTGTCCGACGGCACCGCGCGCGCCGCGGCGAGCGCACGTTCCACGTCGCCCGCCTCGCGCGCGAGCTCCGCACGCATCAGCGTGACCTCCGCGCGGCGCGTGCGTGGGAGATCACGACGCTCCAGATCGTCGAGCGCAGCGCGCAGCGCGACCGTGCGCGACATCGTGCGCAGGCATTCGACACGATCGATGCGCCGTTCGAGGTCGAGCGCCCCGTCCGGGAACTCGTCGAGGAGCGCTTCGTAGCGCGGCAACGCCGCCCCGCACTGCCCCGCGTGTTTCAGGAGTCGCGCGGCGCGGTGCAGCGCGACCTCACGCACGACCGCGTGTTCCTCGGCGACGACGACGAGGCGCCGCGCCGCTTCCTCGGGCGGCGCTTCGAGCGCCGCGCGGTACGCGAGCATCGCGGCGCGGCGGGCCGCGTTGCGCGCCTCTTCGGCGTCGCCGCAGTCGTCGCGGGCGTCGAGGTTCCTCGAGTTGCCGGCGGCCGAGACGCCGGCCGCGGGTTCGTCGGGGGCGCAGGGGGCCTCGGCGGCCTCCGCGTCTGGTGCGGAGCCCGCGTCATCCTCCGCGGCGCTCGGCGCGGGGGCTTCGGCGGCGTTCGGGGCGGTGTCCTCACCGGCGCTTGGCGCAGAGTCTTCCGCGGCGCTCGACGCGCTGCCCTTGGCGCCGTGCGCGCCGCGCTGCGATTCGCGTTCGGGCGTTCGCCGGCGCCCGCGGACCGCGGGCGCTCGCCCGTGGTCACGCGCCTGAGCGAGCGCGCCGTCCTCGAGGCTTGCGCCGTCGTCGATGCCTGCACCGTCCTTGGTGCCCGAGCCGTCCACGCCGTCCGCGCCGTCCGCGCCGTCCGCGCCGTCCGCGCCGTCCGCGCCGTCCGCGCCGTCCGGCGCGTCGGCCAGCGCCCACCGACTCGACGCGTAGCGCCCCGGCGCCGCGACCTGGGTGTCGACCTCGGGGCCGAGCACCCGCACCGTGCCGTGGGCGACGTCGACCTCGACGTCGTCGCCGCGCCGCACGACGGTGAACCGCGTCCCGACGACGCGGGCCTCGTACGCCCCGGCGTGGACCGCGAAGCCCCCGATGCGCTGGACCCCCGGCACGTCGGACGTGACCGCGCCGCGCGCCAGCGCGAACCGCCACCGAACCGAGTCGGCGTCGCGGCGGACCACCTCCGTCTCGGGCCCGAGCTCGATCGTCCCCAGCTCGGCGAGCACCACCCGACCGCCTCGGTCGGCGCTCGCGCGTTGAAGCGTCCCGTCGTCACGCGCGACGACCACGACGTCGCCCGTGACCTCTTCGACCACCCCCGTCGCCGACGGGCGAAGCAACACGATCGCCATCGCCGCCGTCGCGGCGGCGGCGAACACGAGGGGCTTCGCCGCGCTCCGTCGGCGCGGCGCGATGCGTTCGAACACCCGCTCGCGCGCGAAGGGCGGTGCCTCGGCCGTCGCCGCGCTCGCGCCGTCCAACAGCTCCCGGACTCCGGCCGGTGCGTCGTCTTCGATCCAACGCCTCACGGTGCGTCCTCCGGTTCGATGCAACCCAGCTTGCGACCGATGCGCACGAAGTCGCGTCGGGCGTGGTGCAGGCGCGTCCAGACGGTGCCCTCCGGACAGTCGACGTGCTGCGCGACCTCGGCGCCCGACAGCCCTTCCAGCTCGAACAACACGAAGACTTCGCGTTTCTTGGGGCTCATGCGCTCGAGGATCTGCCGCACCGCCCGACTCGCGCTGTTCGACTCCGCCACCCGCTCGGGCGTCGGCGGCGCGGGCCGCTCGGGTGCGACGACGCCGAGCTTCTCGAACGCCCGGCGCACCCGTCGCCGCCGGTGACGGTCCGAGACCACGTTCGAAGTGATGCGAAACGTCCAGGTCGTGAGGCGCCCGTAGGTGAACCGATCGAGTCGAGCCAGCATGATCTCGAACACCTCCTGCGCAACGTCTTCGGCCTCCGAGTCGGGCGTGCCGAGGCGACGCGCGATCCGGAACACGTAGTCGAACTGACGCTCGTAGATGAGCCTCCAGGCGGCTCGGTCTCCGGAGCGCGCACGCGCGACCAGCTCGAGGTCGGACGAATCCACCTCGGCGCCATCGCCTCCCGAGCGCCCCGCGAGGGGCGCCGCCGCCGTCTTCGCATGCACGGGTCCGCCGTCGACACCCGTGAATGGGGCGAGCAGCTCCTCGCCTTCAAAAAATCTCGAGGGCGCCAAAGAAACCCAGCTCCAAGCCGAACAGCGCCGCGATCTCGGGCACTTGCCAATCCGGGCCCGCGTCGTCGACCGCGAAGGAGTCTGGGCTCGGACGCCAGACGACACCACCGAACACCACCGCCGAGACCGGGCGCAGCGGGAGCAGCTCCACCGTCACGGTCGCGGAGCTCCGCAGGCCCCACGCCGCGACCGACCGTTCGTCGAACACCAGATCTCCCGACCCGCGCCCCGCTGTCCGCTCCGCGCCGATCCCCGCGCGTCCGCAGGTCTGCACGACGTCGAGATCGAAGCAGCGCGCCGCGCGCGCCTCCGCGAACAACGACCACGCCGCGATCGTGCCGATCGTGCGACCACCGCGATCCACGTCCTGCGACTGCGACAACAACACGCCGCCCGCGACCTCGGCGTACCAAGCACCCCACCCCGCTCGAACGAACACCCCCGGCCCGGTACGCACGCGCCCGGTGTCGAGGAGCCACGACGCGCCCACGGCGAACGGCACCGCCTGCGGCGACGGCGGCGGCGCCGGCAGCGTGAGGCCGGCGTGGGTGTCGTCCGCGAACATGGGTTCGAGCGCACGCTCGATCATCAGCGCGGCGCGCTCCGCGGCGACCGCGCACCCGCCGTCCAACGGGACGCTCCGCTCGAGCTGCTGCGCCGGGGTGACGACCGAGACCGCGAGGCTTTGGGTCGACGTCCGCACCAGGATCCAGGACGCCGACGCCAACCCTTCGAACGGCGGCGCGACCTCCTCCCGCAGGCAGTAACCATCGACTTCGACGGTGACCTTCGGGACGGTGACGCTCACGAGGAGCATGGACCAGACGAGCGCCGACACCGCGGCGCACGATACTGCGCTCGCGCCCGTTCCGGTGAAGACTTCGGCACCCGACCTTAAAGTCACAAGGACAACAATAAGGTCATGTTGACTTTTATGGCGCTCACTGCGACTCTGGCGACGTGTTGCTCCAAGAGGCCCGCTTCGAAACCCCTCGGCTCGTCGCCGAGCACCCCGCCGAGTTCCGCTCGGCGAAGAAACGCGCGCTCTTCGAACGCATCGCCCCCGCCGGGACTCATCACCACGGCACGATCGAGGTCCGTCGCTTCGGTTCGCAGCACCCGACGGGTTCATTCGATCCACGCGCGCTCGACCTCGAGCTACGCCCGACCATCTTCGCGTACACGACGACCGAAGGCGCCACCGACTGGTACCTGAACTTCGCGCACCACGAGCTGTTCTCCTGCTACGGCACCCGACTCTTTGCGCAGGACGAAATCCAAGTCGCGGAGCACCCCGCGCTCGCCTCGCTGACCGAGGCGTTGCTCGCGGACCCGATCGTCACGCCGCTCACCGTCGAGGACGGACGCGCCACCCCCGTCCTGGTGCGCGGCGTCGAGCGGCGCGTCGCGATCGACACTCGCGAGATCTACGGCAACGCATTCGCAGTCGCGTCCGACGACGTCATCGAACGCGCCCTCACGGACCTCGATCCCCCCACGCGGTCGAACCTGCTCGCGATGGAGGCGCCGTTCGGCCACGTCGGCGCCTACACCGAAGCGCAGCTCACCTTCATCCTCGACACCGCGTTCAGCGGCTTCTCGGCGGCAGTCGAGTCCTCCGCGGGACCAGCGGTCGTGCACTCCGGCTTCTGGGGCTGCGGAGCGTACGGCGGCGATCGGGTCTTGATGCCGCTGCTCCAGCTCGTCGCGGCGCAGCTCGCCGGCGTTCATCGGCTCGTCCTCTACGCGGTGACCACCTCGGGCCTGCCCGACTTCGAACGCGCGCGCGCCCTCGCCGCCGAGCTCGCGCCCGAACCGACGCCCGTCGACACCGTCGTGCAACGCATCTTGCGGTGCGGGTTCGTGTGGGGTGTCTCGAACGGCACCTGACCTACTGCACGTCGAAGTAGCGGTACACGACGGTGGGCTCGAACGTCTCGCCGGGACCGAGCCGCCGCGTCCACTTCACCGTCGAGCTGTTGTTCACCGCGGGTGAGCCGCGGTACCGCGCCCAGTCCTGCGACCGATACGGACCGAGGACGACCTTGCCCTTGTGGCTCGCCTTCGTAGCCCGCCCGCCGAGGTGCAGCGTGACCTCCACGTCGATCGCCTCCGGCTTGTGATTGCACAACGACAGCTTCGCCTTCCGATCCACCCGTGCGTACGCCTTGTGGTCCCACCGCAGCGCGTCGAGCTTGCGTCCCGTCTCCTCCTCGTCCGCCGTGCCGCGCGTCTCGACGGAGATCGTCAGCGGCACTCGAACGCGATCGCCGCGCGACGTGTACGTCATCAGCTCCTGCGCGAGCGGACGCCCGTCGCTCATCACCATCACCGCGCCCGTCGTCCACACCGTGTCGGTGTCGTTCGTGAGCTCGAGCTGGTGCCAGACTTCGTTCTTAGCGATGTCGAGCGGCGAACCGATCTGCGCGGGCGTGCGGACGAGTGAGCCCGTCCGCAGCTGGAGGTCCCAGGTGTACACGTGGCGGTACGACACCTTGCGTTCGAAGACCCGAACCGCCGCGCGGTCACCGCGGCGCAGCTCCATCGCCGGGAGCGAGAAGACGAACAGATCCCCCTGCAGCGATCCGGCGAGCTCCGACGGGAGCGCCGCGACCGCCGCGCGCTCCTCGGGCGCCCGACGCTCGTAGCTCGCGTTGGAGAACGACTGCACCTGCGCGGAGAGCGAGGGCGCCACGGCGGCGAGGGTCTGCTTCAAGCGCGCTTCGAGGATCATCGGGCTCACTGCGTCCTTGAAGCGAAAGTTCGGGACGCCGACGATCACGTCGATCGGCAGACCGCTGAGATCCTCGGCCTCGTTGATGATCTCCGCCTGCAGCGTGAGCTTCGCCTTCTTCGATGACTCGAGATCGAGTCGGTACGTCGGGATCCAACGCACCCCCGGTCGAAAGTACGTCAGCGTGATCTCGCGGCGCGCGTTCTTCTCCGCGAAGCGCAACGTCAGTCGCTTCTTCCGCTCCTTGGTCTCGACCTTCTCGGTGTGCGCGGTGGTGATGTCGTCGGTGACGATCGACCGGATGCCCTTCGTAGAGAGCACCACGTCGCCGTCCGCGGTCTCGAGCACGAACACCGAGCCGATCTCTGGCTCGTCGTGTCCGAGCACCTCGGCGACCTTCCCGGTGAACGTCGCCCCGTCCGCGTAGCGCAGCTCGACACGTTTGCCGACGTTGGCGGCGAGCAGCCCGTGGTGCGATCCCGCAACGACGCGGCGCTCCTTCTTCACCTCGACGTCCCTGAAACCGGCGTGCATCCCGATCAGATCCCCGGCGTCGGAGGTCGCCCAGAACGATCCGAGGATCGCGGCCTCCGGAACCTCGTCGAGGTGCACCTCGCCGCGCTCGTTCGTCTCGGCGGTGAAGGTCCGAACGATCAACGCGTGACCGTCCTTGAAGATGACGACCCGCGACGCCTCGGGGTCGGGCCGGGTCTGCGCCGAGGCGGCGCAGCTGGCGAGTGCGAGGGAGAGCGTGAGGATGCGCAGCGCTAACTTCATTGGTAGATCCTTATTCCTTTGCCGCCGTTCGGCGGAAGAGTGAATCAAGACCCCCTTTCAAACCGTGCGTGCGGATTTCCCGCACACGGCTTACCGGTGGTCTCTTGAGTTGCTGCATTACGCGTTCCCCCAGAACG
>JAVJQW010000021.1:0-155628 GCA_040218735.1 Deltaproteobacteria bacterium | reverse complement strand
CTTCTCGACCTGGGGCCTGCTACCCGGCGCTCCGGCGCTTACCGGGACGGAACTCTCATCCGTTGGAGAGGCGTAGCCAGCGCACCGATCCGTCGACGCTTGCGCGTCTCCGGATCCGTCCGCGTCACGACGCACCATGCGCCGGAGGTTAACGTCAATCCATCCACGACCAAACGAAGGCCATCGACTCGGCCGCGATGTCGTTCGGGAAGCGGTGCGAACGGCCGGCGGCGAAGTAGATGCGGTCGACTTCGCGGACCCACCACAGGTTGCGCGGGTCGGCGGAGTTCCAGCCTTCGCGCACCAGCGTGTTGGTGCCTTCGTGCCAGGAGATGAGCGCGCCGAAGTAACCGCCGGTCTTCACGAGGAGGCGGACGAAGTACTCACACCCGACCTCGATGTTGTTGACGGGGTCGAGGAGGTTACCGGGGTTGTTGATGCCGACGGCGGCGAGGTTGTCCTCGCGGAGCTGGAGGAGGCCCTTGTGGCCCTGGTCGGAGATCGCGCCGGGGCGGAAGCCGGAGGCGTAGCGGATCATCGTGACGATCATGAGGGGGAGGATGCGGTGCCGGCGGGCCGGCCCTTCGGAGAGCGCTTCGACCTCGCGCTCGGAGAGGAGGCGGTCGCCCACCGTGCGGAAGCCGGGGACCTGGTCTTGCTTGAACCGGTACTCGAGGCAGGTGCGCTTCGACCAGTGCTCCTCGCCGCTGGTGCGCATCGTCGCGAAGCCGTCGACCGCCGAGTTCCAGCAATCGTACTGCGAAAGGTCCATGCCCTTGATGACGTCGCGCGCGGTGAGGAATGCGAGCGCCTCGTGGCGCGCGGGCTCGACGTACTCTTCGTAACCCTCGACACCTTCTTCACCGAAGTTGTCGTCGATGTACTCGAGCGCGTGGCCGAGGTCGTTCGCGGCGGCGGGGGCGCTCACGAACAGCGACAGGATGACGATCGACTTCTTCACCAGTTGTCCTCCTCGTCCACGAAGGCGGGCTGCTCTTCGCGAACCGCGGGTCGAAGCGCGGCCGGGTCAAAGGCCGACGATGCGCCGTTGCCGACGACGTAGTTCGGCGTGGCGCCGACCTTGGCCTGCACCTCACGGGGATAGTTCGGGGCGTGCGCGAGCGGGCGACGCGCGATGAGCCAGTAGCTCTCCCAGGTGTACTCGGGCAGCGGGCTCACGCGGGCGCCGACGACCGTGTAGACCCACAGGTACATCTTGTTGCCGAGGTACACGCCGGCGCGGCGCGGGATCTTGTCCGCGTGCACGACCCACAGGATCAGGTCGCCGGGGCGGAGGGTCGCTTCGACGTCGGCGAGGTCGACCGGCACCTCGGGGTTGGTGCGCGCCATCTCGCGACGGGTGGCGCCGACCTCGATGCCGTACACCTCTTTGTAGCAGTGGCGGACGAGGTTGTAGTCGTCGATGCCGTGGCGCGAGTTGCCGTACATCTCGTAGGGCGTGCCGAGCCACTTCTTCGCGAACTCGACGAGGCGCTCGGAGCCGGGCTCGGTGACCTTCGCGAGGTTGTCCTTGCTGTTCTGGATGGCCTTTTCGAAGGGGTTGCCGAAGTCGTAGGTCGGCATCTGCACCTTCGCGAACGCGCCGCGGCGCTCCCAGTTCGGGTTGCGCGCGAGGTCGGTCTCGAGCGCGCGGCGGATGGTGCCGACGTCGCCCTGCTGGACGATGAGGCGGCCCGGCCACGTCCACAGGAAGGCGGCGGGGCGCTCGGTCACGCCGAGGCCGGTCGCGACGAAGCCGATCTCGTCGCACGCGTTCTGGTCGGGCTGCCAACCGGGGTGCTCACACGCGATGTAGCGGAACTCGTCGCGGTCGAAGTCGGGGTGCAGGCCCGTGACGACGACGGTGTGCAGGCCGTGCGGGCGGAACTCCTCGGCGAGCTTCTCCCACGCGGGAACTTCGGCGCGGCTCTTCGCGGAGTCGTTGTCGTGGAACTGCAGGATGACCCAGCGGACACCGGGGCGCTTCAGGAGCTTCTCGACGTCGACGCCGGACTTCGAGCGGATGTGGCCCCCCGCGTACGGCTTGGCGGCCGCGAGGAACATCGCGAGGGCGCCGAGCAGTAGGGTTTGGGAGGTCTTCATGCGCTTGCTGCCTACATGAAGGTTATCGGCGGCTCGGCGTCAGTGTTGCGCCCGAATATGCTGATATCTCACGACTTTTGAGCACAGACACGCACAATAGACGCGGCTTTGACTCGGGATCACCCGGCATTGCCGGCGCCGATCCGGGCCGGCTACGACTGGCGGCCGTGACGCTTCGCCGCCTCGCGCTCGCCGTGCTGTGCCTGGCGGGCTGCCGATTCGAGGGTTCGCCGCCCCCGGCGCCGGCGCTGGTGAAGCGGGCGCCCTACGTCGGGCCGCAGTTCGAGGACGTCACGGCGCGGTCGGGGCTGGGCACCGACGACCCGCCGGCCCCCGACGACGGCTGCGACATCGCGACGTACATGACGCGCGGCGGCGCGGTCGGGGACGTCGACGGCGACGGGCACCTCGACCTCGTCCTGCCGCACCCGGGCGGGCCGGATCTGCTCTACCTCGGGACGTCGTCCGGCTTCGTCCTCGGTGAGCTCGACGGCGCGAACGGCGCGGGCGCCCTGCTCTTCGACGCGGACGGCGACGGCGACCTCGACCTGTTCGTCACCAGCGTCGGCCTCTCCCCGCCTCGGTTCTACGACAACGACGGCGGGCGCTTCGTCGAGGTCGACCGCGGCATCGAGGTCGCCACGGATCCGAACGGGTGCCACCACCTCTTCGGCGCGTCGGCCGCGGACTTCGACGGCGACGGTGACCTCGATCTGTTCACCGCAGCGTGGGTCGACGCCGACGGCAGCCGCGTCTTCGTCAACGACGGGCGCGGTCACTTCACCGACGCGAGCGCTCGACTCGGCGACGCCGCCCGCGAAGCCGCGGGGCTCGTGCCCTTCCCCGCCGACCTCGACGACGACGGCGACATCGACTTCGTACTCGCCTCCGACTTCCACTACACACGTCACTACGTCGGTCGCGGCGACGGCACGTTCGAAGACATCACACGCACCTCGACCATCCCGCGCATCCAAGACGCGATGAGCGTCGCGGCGGGCGACGTCGATCTCGACGGCGACCTCGATCTGTTCTTCTCCGGCATCTGCCACACCGTCGCCGACACCTGTAACGACGCGTTCAACTGGACCGGCAACCGCCTCTTCCTCGCGAACGGCGGCGACTACGAAGACGCCACGGTCGAGACCGGCGTGTTGGACGCCGGGTGGGCGTGGGGCAGCGCGCTGTTCGACGCGGACCTCGACGGCGATCTCGATCTCGCGGTGACCAACGGCTACGACTTCCTCGCGCGCTTCGAGCGCGACCCGATCGACTTCTTCGACAACGACGGCTCCGGTCGCTTCGTCGAGCGCGCCGCCGAGGTCGGCCTCGACGACGACCGACAGACCCGGTCGGTCATCCCGTTCGACTACGACGAAGACGGCGATCTCGACGTCCTCGTCCTCGCGACCGACGGCCCTCCACGCCTGTACGAGAACCACGCGGAGGGCCGCAGCCTCGTGGTGCGACTCACGCAGCCCGGACCGAACCCGTACGCGATCGGCGCGCGGGTGTTCGTCGAGCTCGCGGACGGGCGTCGCCTGCGTCGCGACTTGCTCCGGTCGAGCAACTACCTCTCGCTCGGTCCGCCGCGCTTGCACTTCGGGCTCGGGGAGTCCCCGGTCGAGGGGATCGAGGTGACGTGGCCGGGCGGTGAGACGCAGCGTGTGTCCTACGACGGCGCGCGCTCGATCACGATCGAACGTTGAGGTGGCGCGAACGGAATCGAAGGCGTATGTTCGAAGACGTCGCGATGAAGCGCGCTCTGTTCCTCTTCTTCCTCGCCGCGCCCGCGAGCGCTTACGCCCACGGCGGTCAGCCCGCCGTCGCGGATCTCGTCGCACCGACCTCGCTCTGCCCCGTCGCGGACGACGGCAAGACGTTCGAGTGGGTGGATCAGGACACCCCCGCGCTGAGCGGCGAGGTGTTCATCAACTTCTACGCGACGCGCGTGCAGCCCGAGACGACGTTCCGCACCGAGTTCCCCGACGTGCTCGAAGAGCTCCCGGTCGCGTTCAGCGTCCCGGAGCTCGACCTGACGAACCAGGCGTACTGGAAGACTTCGACCGTCGCGACGGGGGTGTACTGGATCTGGTCGCAGGTCTTCGAGCCGCCGGAGGAGATGTCGCCGCGTTACCTGTCGCTGTCGCCCGTCCCGGTGGTCGTGCACCACGAGGGCGACGCGGTGCCGAGCGCCTTGGCGATCACCCGTCCGAACAGCGCGCTCGCGGTCGCGGATCAGATGTACCGCATCGAGTACACCGCGCTCGACCCGACGGGCACGGGGCGCATCCGCCTCGAAGCGCGCCCGTTCCGCGACGACGACTGGCACGTCATCGCCGACAACCTCCCGGCGCTCCGCGCGGGCGAGTATCTGTGGAACACCGCGCAGCTCCCGGAGGGTGACTGGATCCTCCGCGCGACGATGCACGACTGCAGCGGCGCCGAGACCGTCGCGTACACCCGCCACGTCCTGTTCGTCTCCCACCCCACCGGCCCCAAGCCCGACGCGGGCGCGGATCTCGACGCGGGCATCTTCGACGCCGTCGTCCCCGACTGGTGCGACGAGCCCCCGCGCGATCCGATGCTCGAGTCCTGCGGCGTGGAGACCGCGGCGCGCGACGCCGGCGCGACGCCGGACGCAGGAGGCGAGACCGACGAGCCGACGGGGTGCTCCTGCGCAGCTTCGCGATCGGAGAGCGGATCGGAGAACGGATCGGAGTGCGGCGCGGTGGTGCTGCTCGCGCTCGGCCTGCTTACGGCGCGGACGGTCCGACGACGTTTTCGTAGACCCACGCGGTCATGAGCCCTCGGCCACGCTCGTTGAGGTGGTCCATGTCGTAGAAGAGGTTGCGGCCCTCCGGGTCCTCGAGCTCGACGTCGAGCCACACCTTCAGGCGCGGGTCCTTCAGGATCTCGATCTCGTCCGTGAAGCTCGCGAAGATCGACGCCTTGCGCATCGTGCGCAGCTGCTCGGTGAGCGGGAACTCGACGACGCGAACGTCGCAGCCCTTCTCGAGCATGATCTCCAATGCCAGCTCGAACATGCGCTCGTTCTTCGCGAAGCGCGGGGGCGGTGACTTCAGGTTCTCGTAGATGCGCCGGAAGCGCTCGCTCTTCTCGAGGTCGGGGCCGTCGGTGATCGGGAACGCCTCGCGGTTGAAGCGGAAGTGCTGCACGCCGAACGGGTAACGGTTCGCGGTGAGGACCTTGTCGAAGTACCACCACTCGTAGCCGAGGTCGTACAGCTGGTAGAGCCCGGCGAGGGAGATCGCCGACTCGAAGGACATGAACTCCTTCTCGCGGAGGAACATCCCGAGGCTCGGCGACAACATCACCTTCGCACCGTCGGGCAGCAGCTCCGCGATGACGTAGATGTTGTACGTGCTCATCCCGTGCGTCGCGTAGCTGTGCACCGGGACGCCGAGCTTCTCCTCCAGCGTCACGATGTCGAGCCCGTGCACGACGCGTGAGTCGCCGATGACGTAGAGCGCCTCCGTCGAGCCTCGCGTGCGGAGCCACTGATGCCCCTCCACCGCGCCGCGGTAGATGAGGATGAACAACACCGGGAGCGTGACGGCGTGGATCGCGAACTTGGTGAGGAACTTCTTCACGTCGGCACCGTCAGAACTGGAAGTAGATGAACTCGTCGTACTCGAAGACGCCGAACAGTGCGATGTAGAGGATGAGGCCGTACGTCAGCGACCACCGGATCCACGCGGGCTTTGCGTTCAGGTACTCGCGGATGCGGACGCGCTCCTGGAAGAGCTCCACCGTGAAGAGGATCGCCACGCCGATCAGCCCGAGCGCGAAGTTCGTCTTGCCGATCGTCGCGCCCGTGTTCGCGAGGAACGCCGAGAGCGCAGCGCCGCTCCAGCCGCCGAACATGTGCGTGAGGATGTACCAGGCGTCGCTCATGTCCTTCGCGAGGAACGGCACCGAGCCGACCACGAAGATGAAGAACGTGAACGCGATCCCGAGCGCCGCGAGCACGCGCGGGTGCTTCTCGAGCCCCGTGACCTCGCGCAGCTTCTTGCGCGGCTTCTCCGTCAGCACGTGCGCGAGCACGTAGACGCCGTTGAGCATCCCCCAGAACACGAACCGCCAGGCCGCGCCGTGCCACAGGCCGGTGATGAGGAAGATGATGAGGATGTTGGCGTGTTTGCGCGCGGTCGAAGCGCGCCGCGACATGAACGCGAGCGGGTTGTAGACGTAGTCCTTGATCCAGCTCGTCAGCGAGATGTGCCAGCGGCGCCCCCACAGCTCCTCGATGTTCTTCGAGAAGTACGGCCGCTTGAAGTTCTCCATCAGATCGAAGCCGATGATCTGCGCGGTGCCGATCGCGATGTCCGAGTAACCCGAGAAGTCGCAGTAGAGCTGGAAGCCGAAGAGCACGGTCGCGATCGCGAGCGTCAACCCGTCTTGCGCCTGCGGCTCGACGTACACACTCGACGTGAACATCGACAGCCGGTCCGCGACGACGACCTTCTTGAACATGCCCCACGCCATCAGGCGCAGGCCGTTCGCCGCACGCGCGTACTCGAACTTGTGCTTCTGATAGAACTGGTGGAGCAGGTTCGGCGCGCGCTCGATCGGCCCCGCGACGAGCTGCGGGAAGAACGACACGTACAGCGCGAACACGCCGAAGTGTTTCTCGGGTTTCAGCTTCCCGCGGTAGACGTCGAGCGTGTAGCTCATCGTCTGCAGCGTGTAGAACGAGATGCCCATCGGCAGCAGCAGATGGGACAGCGGCAGCAGCTCGCGCCCGACCACCGCGGTCACGTTCTCGTTCACCCAGTTGTAGTACTTGAAGAAGAACAGCAGCCCGAGGTTCACCGCGACGCTGACCCACATGTACGGGCGTCGCTCGGCCTTCGTCTTCAGGCCGCCCATCCGGTTGCTCGCGATGTAGTCGACGACGGTGGAGAAGACGATCAGTAGCGCGTACTCCGGGACCCACCACATGTAGAAGAAGTAGGAAGCGCAGAGCAGCAGAGCCCACCGCAGACGATGCGGCACCGCGAAGTAGAGGGTGACGACGACCGGGAAGAAGATCAGGAACTCGAACGAGTTGAAGAGCATGGCGCGTCGTCCGCGGGACCGTTCCTGTTACGTCCCGAATGCGCAGTCAACGTTCGTCTCGGACCGCCGATGCTGGTATCGATCGAGGCGTGTTCCGCAAGCGCGAAGCCGAGGCCTACATGGCCGCACTCGCCGACTCCGAGGCGACGCAGTCCGCGTGGCTCCTGGACTCGATCGTGGCGCCGAACGTCGACTCCGCGTTCGGACGCACGCACGACTTCGGCGCGATTCGCACCGTCGACGACTTCCGCCGCGCGGTGCCCATTCGGGACTATGAGGGCTTTCGCGACGACGTCGAGCGCATCGACCGCGGTGAAGCCGCGGTCCTGACCACCGAGCCGACGAAGCGTTTCTTCACCACGAGCGGCTCGACCGCGCGACCCAAGTACATCCCGGTCACGCAAAGCTTCATCCGCGACAAGTCGCGGGCGTTCGGGATCTTCTGGGACCTCGTATTCTCTCAGCATCCCGGCGTCGCGAAGGGGCGCATGGTCACGAACTTCTCGGACGCTGGACGGCCCGAGCCGTCGGCGGGCGGGCTGCCGACGAGCTCCGAGAGCGCGTACTGGGCGAGCGTCACGGCGGCGACCCAACGCAAGAAACCCGTCGTCCCGCGCGCCGTTTCGAAGATCGCGGATCACGACGCGCGCTACTACGCGATCGCCCGGGTGTTACTCGAACGCGAGTTCACCGCGATCATGGCGCTCAACCCGAGCACGATCCTGCTGCTGTTCAAGACCCTCGAAGACCAGCTCGATCGGCTCCTCGCCGACGTCGAAAACGGCACGTTGTCCGATGTGTATTCCATCGACGACGAAGCCCGCGCCGCGGTGCTCGAAGCGATCGCGCCGAACCCCGCGCGCGCGAAAGAACTGCGCGGTCTCCTGGCCGCGGACTTCCCGCGGCTCCCGGCGGCGAAGGCCTTCCCGGCGCTCGAGCTCGCGGTGTCCTGGCGCTCGCCGATGCTCGCGCCGTACCTCGAACGCCTCGAGCCCCACCTCGGCGGCGTCGCGGTGCGTGACTACGTGTCGATGGCGTCGGAGGGCATCCTCGCGATCCCGCTCGCCGACGGCGAGTCGGGCGGCGCGCTCGGCGTGGGGATCTGCTTCTACGAGCTGAGGCCCGAAGACTCGACGGAGACGATCCTCCCGCACGAAGCCGAGGTCGGCGGCGAGTACGTCGTGGTGCTCACCAACCGCGCCGGCCTCTACCGCTACGACATCGGCGACGTCGTCCGGGTGAAGCGCTTCGAGGGCACGACGCCGGTCGTGGAGTTCCTGCACCGCACGGGCCGGACCTCGTCGTTGACGGGAGAGAAGCTCACCGAAGCGCAGGTGACCGCCGCGGCCACCGAGATCCTCGACAACCAACACGTGGAGTCGTTCACCCTCGCGCCCGTCGTCGACGGCGAGCTGCCGCACTACGTGTTGCTCGTCGAGACCCGCGGCACCGCCGATCGTTCGATGCTCCAACACGCCGCCGCGACGCTCGACGCCGCGATCGGGAAGTACAACGGCGAGTACGCGGGCAAACGCAAGTCACGCCGGCTCGGCGCCCCCGAGGTGTGGCAAGTCGCCAGCGGGAGCTACGCGGCGCTCAAGGCGGAGAAGATCGCCGCCGGCGGCGCGGACCTTCAGTACAAACACGTGCACCTCACCCGCGACGCCGCGTTCGTCGGGCGGTTCGAGATCACGGAGCGCTTCCGTGGGACCGATTGAACGCTACGAGCTGTTCCACGTCCGCATCCCGTTCAAGGGGTCGTTCGAGCACGCGAGCCACGCGCGCCACGCATCGGATGCGCTCCTCGTCTGCCTGCACGCCGACGGCGTCGAGGGCTGGGGCGAGATCCAACCGCGCGCGTACGTGACCGGCGAGACGATCGAGACCGTGAAGGCCGAACACGCCGCCGCGGTCTTCGCCGCCTTCGCGGGCCGGTCGATCGACTCGGTCGAGGCCGCCGCCGCGTTTGCGGACGATGCGATCGCCGACCACGAGTCACGCCTCGCGACGTTCGGCGGGTTCGAGCTCGCGCTCCTCGACCTCGTCGGCCGCGCCACGAACACCAGCGCCGGCGCGTTCCTCGGGCCCGCGTCCATCGAGGCGCTCCCCGCCGGGGTGATCATCGGGTTCGAGGTCGCGACGGACGCGCTCGCCAAACACTGCGCGCTCCTGAGGTTCAAGCGGCGTCGACACATCAAAGTGAAGGTCGGCCTCGACGACGACGCGGAGCGTATCCGCATCGTCTGGGAGAAGCTGAAGCTCCCGATCCGCCTCGACGCCAACGAAGCGTGGACCGTGGAGGAGACGATCGAGAAGCTGAACGCGCTCGACGGCGTGGACATCGCGTCGATCGAGCAGCCGATCCCCGCCGCCGATCTCGACGGCCTCGTCCGCATCCGGGAGGCGGGGCACCGCGTGATGGTCGACGAGGCCCTGATCCACCTCGCGGACGCGGAGCGCATCGCGGCGATGGGGGCCGCGGACGTGTTCAACGTGCGCCTCGGCAAGCTGGGCGGGATGGTGCGCGCGAAGCGGATCGTCGAAGTGGCCCGCGCGCACGACCTGCGGGTTCACCTCGGGACGATGGTGGGGGAGACCGGGGTGCTCACGCGTGCGACCGAGGTTTTTGCGACGCGGGTCGAGGGGTTCGACTGCCTCGACGGGAAGGGGCAGAACCACCACCTGTTGTCTCACGATGTTCTGGTCGAACCGCCGGCCCCCTTCGGGGTGGATCCCGACGATCCAGGCCTCGGACTGAGCGTTGCGCGGGAAAAAATCCGGGAGTATGCAGTCGAGTCATGAGCAAAACGGCGGAGATCGAACAGAAGCTCCTCACGTACATCAGCAGCGAGCTCGCGGCCGGTAAGTCGGACCTCGAGCGCGAGACCAACCTCGCCGACGTCATCGACTCCACCGCGATCATGGAGTTGGTCGTTTGGATCGAGGACAACTTCGGCTTCCAGGTCGACCTCGACGACATCGATCCGGAGCAGTTCGGGAGCGTCGTCAAGCTCGCGTCGTACATCGACAGCCGCAAGAGCTGAACCGCGTGCGCCTCGTCGACTTCCTGACGCGCGCCGCCGACCGGGACCCCGAGCACCTCGCCGCGGTCTTCCCGGACACCTCCATCACCTACGGTGCGCTCGACCGGCGAAGCAACGCGGTCGCGGCGCACCTCGCCTCGATCGGCGTCGCCCCGGGTGACCGCGTGTCCCTGTTGTGGGGCAACGCGCTGGAGGGGTTCGTCGCGTTCTGGGGGGTGTTGAAGCTCGGGGCGGTCAACGTCGACCTCCCCGGCCTCGCGCAGCGCGGCACGATCGAGACGATCCTCGAAGAGGCAAAACCGAAGGCGCTCGTCGCAGAGCCCGCGCTCCTCGAAAAGATCGAGGGCGGCACGCCGCTCGGGCACAAACCTGCGGTGGTGTCGAACATCCTCGAGCTCGGGGAGTCCGAGGTGCGGCCAGCCAACCCGCGCGAGCCGGACGACGTCGCGCTCGTCGTCTACACGTCCGGCACGACGGGGCGCCCGAAGGGCGTGATGCTGTCGCACGAAAACTTCGCGTCGAACCTCACGGCCGCGAACGACTGGATGCACCTCGACGCCAACGACAGCATCTTGGTCGTGGTGCCGAGTTACTTCGTGCACGGGCGCATGCAGATCCTGATGCACGCGATGATCGGCGGGACCCTCGTCTTCTCGGCCGGCTTTCACTTCCCCAAGAAGGTGGTGCAGGAGATCGTCGATCACCGCGTCACCGGATTCTCGGGCGTGCCCTATCACTTCAAGTCGCTGATGAAGTCGTTCGCGGCGGCCGAGACGCCGGACCTGAAGTACGTCCTGTGCACCGGCGGCGCGCTGTCGCTCACCGAGCAAGACAAGTTGCGCGAGGCGCTGGGCGAGGGCGTCGGTATCCACACGGCCTACGGTCAGACGGAGGCCGCGCCGCGCATCACGTACGCGTCGCCCGAAGATCTCTTCGGTCGTCGGGGGACTGCGGGCCGTCCGCTGTCGAACGTGCTCGTGGAGATCCTCGGCGACGACGACGAGGTCCTCCCCCTGGGGGAGGTCGGCGAGGTCGTCGCGAGCGGTCCGAACATCATGAAGGGTTACGTGTCGGGCGACGAGGTCACCTCCGGGCGCCTCGACGCGAAGGGGCGCCTGCGCACCGGTGACCTCGGGCGCCTCGACGACGGGCACCTGTTCCTGGTCGGGCGCAAGTCCGACATGATGAAGCTCGCAGGCGAGCGTGTGTTCCCGCAGGAGATCGAGGATGTCCTGAATCGCCACGACGCGATCGTCGAGTCCGCCGTGTTCGCGGTGCCCGACGACCGCATGGGCGAGCGTCTCATCGCGTGTGTCGTGTTGGAGGCCGGCCAGTCGCTGACGATGGCCGAGCTGCGACCGCACTGCCTCGAACACATGAGCTTCGTGCGTGTGCCGCGCGAGCTGCACGTCGTCGCGGAGCTCCCGAAGACCGGGTCGGGGAAGATCAACCGCGGCAAGATCCCGTCGCTGGTGCCCTCGACGTGACCGCCGATCTCCGTGGCTTCCTGGAGCTGCTCGAACAGCGTCGCAAGAGTGATCTGCTCCGTGTGGAGCACGAGGTCTCCCCGCGCTTCGAGACGTGCGCGATCGTCGCGCGCCTCGAAGAGAAGCGACGCTCACCGCTGGTGTACTTCGAGAAGGTCGCGGGCACGCGGTACCCGTTGGTCACCAACGTCTGCGGGTCCCAGGGTCGTGTCGCGCTCGCCCTGGACTGCGGGCTCCGCGAGGCGGTCGAACGCTACGACGCCGCGGTGGACCACCTCGTCGCCCCGAACATCGTCGAGGACGCGCCGGTGCACGAAAACGTCGACACCGGCGAGGCCGTGGATCTGTCGCGCTTCCCGGCGCTCGTCTACCACGAGCACGACGCCGACGCGCCGTACGTCACCTGCGCGATCGTCTGCGCGGCGGACCCGGACACCGGCGTCACCAACCTGAGCTTTCACCGGCTGATGGTGATCGACCGAAACCACACCGGCATCTTCATCGAGAAGGGCAAACACCTCGACGGCATCTTCCAAAAGTACGTCGCCGCGAAACGCGACATGCCGATCGGCGTGTTCATCGGCGCGCACCCGTCGTGGATGCTCGGAGCGCTCTACTCCGGCTCGGCGGACGTCGCGGAGTACGACGTCATCGGCGGGCTCCTCGGCGAGCCGCTCGAGCTCGTGCGCGGCAAGACGCAGGACGTCCTGGTACCGGCGCGCGCGGAGATCGTGTTGGAGGGCGTGGTGAAACACGACGTCACGACGCCCGAGGGCCCCTTCGGTGAGTTCACGGGGTACGGCACCGGCGCGACCACGACGCCGGTGTTCGAAGTCACCGCGATCTGCGAACGGAACGACGCGATCTTCCAGGACGTGGTCAGCGGGCACATGGAGCACCTCGTGTTGCCGATGCTCGCGATCGAGAGCCGCGCGAAGCGGGACGCGATGGCGGCGAGCGAGAACGTCGTCGGCGTCGCGCTGCCCGCGCCGTTCACGCTGGTCGTCGCGATGGACAAAGCCGACGACGACGAGCCGCAGCGCGTGATGGACGCGCTGCTGAACGCGGACATCTACCGCAAACACGTGATCGTCGTGGACGCGACCGTCGACCCCAGCGACCTGCGGCAGGTACTCGGCGCGATGGCGCTATCTACTCAAGCGAACGTCGACGTGCACTTGTTCGAAGACACGCTCGGGACGCCGCTCGACCCTTCGTGCACCAACGCCGAGGGGCGCGTAACGAAGATGGGGATCGACGCCACGCGCCGCATCGTCGGCGCGCGAGAAGTCACGAAGAACACCGTCCCGCAGGACGTGTGGGATCGGGTCGACGTCAACGCGCTCCTGGGGAGGAAGTGACATGGGCCGCTACACCGTCGCAGGCACCGGCGCGAGCGGCGCGCTCTACTTCGAGCGCGTGGTGCGCGCGCTCCTGATCGCGGGGCACGACGTGGACGTCGTGGTGTCTGCGTACGGCAAGCTCACGTTGGAGCAGGAGACGTCATTCGGCGCCTTCGACGGCGACGTGAAGGCGTGGCTGGAATCTGCGTACGGCGAGCACCCCGGCTCGATCACGATGCACGCGGTGGGTGATCAGACCTCGCGCATCGCGAGCGGCTCCGCGCGCTGCGACGGGATGATCGTGGTGCCGTGTTCGATGAAGACCCTCGCGGGGATCGCCAACGGCCTGGCGTCGAACCTCATCGAGCGCGCCGCGGACGTGACGCTGAAGGAGCGGCGCCCGCTGGTGATCGTCCCGCGCGAGACCCCGTTCTCGATCATCCACCTCGAGAACATGCTGAAGCTCGCGCGCGCCGGCGCTACCGTCGTCCCCGCGAACCCGGCGTTCTACCAGCAGCCCGAGTCGTTCGCGGACCTCGCCGACTTCGTCGCGCAGCGCGCCCTCTCGGTCGCCGGCGTGGACGTGACGTTATTTCCGGCGTGGCAGGGCAAGGCGAGCCTGAAGAAGAACGAGCAGGAGTAACGCCCACGGCGACGCCCGACCGCGCGTCGTGCAGCGGCATCCGTTGGGCTCCACCGACGGCGACACCCCCGTGTCGGACACCGCCCCGGCGTCGATCGCTCCGCCGGCATCGTAGGACGGGAAGCCGGCGTCCGGCGCGACCGGGCAGTCCGGCCCCGCACGTGTGGTGCACCAACGTCCAGCCCACACGGGATCGCGGCGCTCGAGTCGGTCCGCGCAATCCTCGGCGAGCAAGAGGGACACCACGTCTTCGAGCGGCACCGACACATCGACGTCGCACGGGTCCTCGGCGACGAACACCTCGCCGTCCCGAAGCCCCAGCACGCGTTGGACCGAGCTACGGGGCAAGAGCACTGCGACCGCGGTTTGGACCTCTTCGCGCCTCGTGCCGTACGTCCGGCCCACGATTTCGTCTGCGACCTGCGCGACGGTCCCCGACAGCACCTCGGTCACGCGGAAGCGTTGCTCGGTCGCGTCGGGCACCCAGTCGATGAGCTCGACGCGTACGATCCCCGTGGTCGGTGCGAACGGGCAGAACGCCTCGCTGCGGTCGTAGCACCAGCGGTACGTCGGCTGGATCGCGGCCGCCTCGTCGACGGTCAGCCCGTGGTGGTCGAGCCAACGGGTCAGCCCTTCGTCGGACGCCAGATCGTGGATCCGCGCGAGGTTGTTCGTCGCCGCGACGCGCGCCACCAGCGCGTCCTCACCGGTCACGTGCAGGAGCTCGGCCATCGCGCAGCGCACCCCGCGGTGGTCGACGAAGACCGGGGCTCGCCCCACGACGTCGACGTTGACGGGGAAGCGCCCCGCCTCGCGGTACCGCGCGAGGGCGTCGAGCGCAGCCGCGCGGCGCGTACGCTGAGCCTTCGACAGATCGGGCGTCGCTCGCGCACGAGGCCGCCGTCTCCGCGCGGAGCAGGTGCCGTCGGATACGGGCCTGCTCCGAGGCCTCGAAGTCCGGGGAGGCCCACGCGGCAGAGGGGATCATGAGTGCGAGCAGGAAGGGCAACCGCGGCATCGCTCCCATGAGTGGCCGAGGACCACCCGAACCGTCAAACGGTGACGGAATGGCGGCGGGTCGGCCACTCACCGCGGAGTGGTCCGCGCGCGCCTCGCCTTCGGCTTCGTGCTCGCGAGCCCGGCTGCGCTCGCGGGCGAGCCGACCCTCCTGCGCGACCTCGTGCCGGGCCCGTCGACGGTCACCTGGACGAACGCACCGATCGGCGGCGCGCTCTGGCTCGACCAGGCCGGTCCGTTCCGGCGCCTCTGGCGGCTCGATCCGCAGACCCTCGAGGCGCAACACGTCCTCGACGACACCGGCTACGGCTGGCCGCGGAGCAGCATCGAGCTCAGCGGGGTCACGGTGATGATCGTCCAGCGTCCGGGCGTCTCACGCGGCGTCGTGCTCCGCACCGACGGCACGCCGACGGGCACCTTCGAGATCGGGCGCGGCACGGGGCGCGCCGGGACCCCGTGCGTCCGGCAGATCGCTCGACTGGGCGAGCACGTCTACATCCTCAGCACCGAGGACCATCGCGTCACACTCACCCGAACGACCGGTGACGGGGAAGACGAGGTGTTCGTGTGGCCGGTCGAGGAACGCGGCTGCAACGGGCCGATCGCCGCCGCCGCGGGCGCGCTGTGGTTCTCGGTCCAGGACGACGACGTCACGTATCTGTACAGCAGCGACGGCACCCGAGGAGGAACGAGGGTGGTGATCCCGCTCGAGGAGGCCGGTGACTTCGAGGCCGCGTTCGCGGTTCGCGACGCCGTGCTCCTGGAGATCGACGGGGGCCTGAGGTCGATACCGAGCGGGTCCACCGCTCCGCACGAGCTCGTCGAGGACGTCGCTGCGCTGACGGTCGCGTCGGGCTTCGGCTGGTTCCTGCGCGGCTCGGGTCGTGAGCTCTGGCGCACGGACGGCACGGCGGGCGACACCGCCCTCTTCCTCGCCCTCGACCCACCCGTCGCGCGGCTGGCGGTCGCGGCCGACACCCTCTTCGCAGTCGCGACCAACCACAACGTTGTCGCGCTCCGTGGCGCACCGAGCGCCGTCGACGTCGGCCGCTGCACGGAGCTCGTGACCAGCGCCGAGGCCGCGTGGTGCGCGCGCACTTGGCCCAAGGCGCAGCTCCTCCGCATCGACGCCGCATCACTCGAAGTGGCGGAGATCGACACGGCCACGACCTCCACCCGCATCACTCGACGCCCCGGCGGCGGCGTCATCGTGTCGCGGTCGACGCCGGTCGGCCCGCACCTCGACGCGTACCGCGAAGACGGTGAACGGGTCGCGTCGGCGACGCCCTTCGAGTCGCCGCCGCCGACGCGCTACTACCCCGAAGCCCTGCTCGCCGAGCTGCGCGACGGGACGGTCCTCGTTCAGCACCGAAACCACCGCAGCCGACTGGACCTCGCGACCGGGGCGGAGGTCTGGCGCGCCCCGGGGTCCAGCCCCACCTCGATCGACGACGACGGGTTCTACTACTTCAGCGTCGACGACTACCGCGGCGTTCAGCTGTACCGCTTCGATCTCGACGCGGACAACGCGAGGCTCGTGCGTGCGTGGTCGGGGGAGATCGTCGGCCTCCTGCGTCGCTCACGCAGCGACCTCGCGTTCTACGTCGAAGGCACGTACCTCGGCGAGGGCGGGTGGTGGAGGAGCGACGGGACCCTCGACGGCACCCGCCGCGTCGCACCCGAGCTGACGTACGCATCGACGATCCACGACGTCGCCTTCGCGAACGATGGCCGCCTCGAGCTCCTGCTCCGCGGCGAGACCGACCACCTCGAGCTTTGGCGTGAGTCCGGCGACGAATTCACGCGCTTCGATCTCGGGCCTGCGCCAGTCATCGGCATCCGTCAGCTGGTCGTCCGCGGCGACCGCCGCTACGTTCTCGGGTGGCGCCCACAAGAGAGTGTCGTCGACTCCGTCGTGGTCTTGGAGCTCGACCTCGATCGCGGTGCGATGGACCTGCGCTTCGAGGGACCGCCTGGCGAACGCTTCGAAAACGTCGAGCTCATCGGCGACGGAATCGCCCACGTGGGCGGCCACGCCGTCGTGATCGGGGAGGCGGGGGTCACGCCGGTCCCGCTCACGGGCGTCGAAGCGGTGGTCCCCTTCGCCGGTGGCTACCTCGTCGTCGCCGACCGAGAGGACACGGGCGTAGAGCTGTGGCGCTGGCGCCCCGGGCAGGAGCCCGAGCTCGTCCGCGACATCGCACCGGGGCGAGCGTCGTCGGCGCCGCGCGCACTCTCTGTGCACGGCGACCGCGCGGCGTTCTCCGCGTGGCACCCCGAGCTCGGGCGCGAGGTGTTCATCACCGACGGCACGTCCGAGGGCACCCTCCCGATCGGGGACGTCGCGCCGGGCCGCTTCAGCGGCGTTCATGCGAGCGGCGACGTCCTGCTGGGGCCGCGGTACCTCACGTTCATCGGCGTCGACCCGGAGCACGGCGCGGAGCCTTGGCGTATCGAGCGCGACGCGATCGTCGCGGCGCCACCGCCGAACGCGTCGCTCGAGCACGAGCGGCTCGACGAGGGCTGCGCTTGCAGCGCGCACCCCACGAAGTCGTCGCCTTGGGCGTTCGCGGCTCTGCTCCTGCTCAGCCGTCGAGCGCGCCGAGCTCCGCGTCGAGGCGCGCGCGCGCCTCGGGATCGACGTCGTCGTCGACCGGCTCCTCGTCCCGCCGTCGCGCGCGACGACCGATGAAGAACACCAGCGCGAGCGCGCCCGCGATCAAAACGTACGGCACCGCCCACATCGCCTGGTAGCGCCCTTCGGAGGTGTCGACCGCGAGCACGTCGGGCCCGTACGTCTTCACGTACGCCTGTACGATCTCCTCTTCGTTCATCCCCTTCGCCACGGCGGCGCCGATGATCTGTCGGCTCATGCGCGCCCAGCCGCACGGGCCCTCTTCGGCGATCGTCGCGAGGCGGCAGTCCGGGCACAGCGAGATCAAGCGACTCCCGGCGCGGTGCACCTCGGCGTGCTGCGCCTCGGTGAGCGTGGCGTGGCGATCGATCTGCACGTCGAGGGCACGGACGATCGGATCCAGCGACGGCGCGCGGTCCGGGCGCGCGGCGCTCGCGGTCGCGGGGATCAGCAGCAGGAGCAGGAGCAGACGCTTCATGGACGCACAACATCCCGCATCCTGTGGTGCTTCCCGCTGCGACGTGCTGCCGCAGGCCCCCAACGTAGGGGTTCATCCGTCGTGGTAGGATTCGCTGATGCGACGGTGGGGTCCCCTCGCAGCGTTGGCGCTCGCGGCGTGCGCAAAGACTTCGAGTCCGGCGAACGACGATCCGCAGTCGCGGCGGTCCGTCCTGCTGATCACGATCGACACCCTCCGCGCCGACCACCTCCCGACCTACGGCTACTTCCGGAACACCGCGCCGAACCTCGACGCCTTCGCGAACGAAGCCATCGTCTTCGAGAACGTCGCGACCCCGATGGCCACGACGCTCCCCGCCCACACTTCGATCATGACGGGCACCCCGCCCCGCCGACACGAGATCGTACGCAATGGGCTGGTCTTCGAGTCGGAGCCGGACCTTCGGCTCGTCGCGGAGGTGTTCGAAAAGGCCGGCTACCAGACGGCGGCGGTCGTCAGCGCAAGCCCGGTTGCGGACGGCACCGGGATCTCCTCCGGCTTCCAGCACTACGACGACCCCAAGGACGGGCCCCGCCCCGGCGCGATCACCGCGGACCTCGCGATGACGCAGTTCGAGCGCTTCGACGACCGCCCGTTCTTCATGTGGGTGCACTTCTGGGACCCCCACGATCCCTACGAGCCGCCGGCGCCGTACGACGACAAGTTCGACAAAAAGGACGGCATCGAGGACTTCGTGAAGAAGACCGGGACGAAGCTCGAGCACCGCATCGGCAACGTCCGGTTCGACGTCCTCGAAATCAACAACCTGTACGACGGTGAGATCGCGTACATGGACGAGCACCTCGGACGTCTCCTCGACGCGATCAAACGCACCGGTCGCTACGAAGAGACCACGGTGGTGATCACCGCGGACCACGGCGAGGGGCTCTGGCAGCACGACTGGCACGACCACGGGCGCATCTACAACGAGGAGATCCTCGTCCCGCTGATCATCAAACCGCCGGCATCGCTGGAGCTCGCCGCCGCGCGCAACGTGCGGATGGCGACGACCATCGACATCTTCCCGACGCTCGGACGGCTCCTCGACCTCCCCTTCGACGACGCGCTGTACCGGCAGTTCGAGGGGATCGATCTCTTCGACGGGCGGGTCATACGCCCGTACGTGCTGTCGGAGCGCGTGCACCGGCACCGTGAAGGCTGGGAGCCCGGTGACAAACTCGCGATCACCGGGCTCGACTACAAACTCTTCCGCCTCTCGAGCGGGCCCGATCAACTCTTCGATCTCCGCGACGATCCCTTCGAGCTGAAGGACATCGCTGACACCCAACCCGACGCGCGCCTGAAGATGGCGCGCTACTACAACGGCACCCTCGCCAACTACGCGGCCGCGCAGCGGAAGGTTCGCAAGGACGTGAGCCCGGAGCTCGTCGAGAAGCTGCGCACCCTCGGATACGTTCAATGAAGATGCGGTTGCACTACCTCGCGCCCCTCGCGCTCGCGCTGCTGCTGTACCCGGCGACCGCCGAAGCGTACGTCGGCCCCGGCGCGGGCATCGCATTCCTCACCACGTTCGGCGCGTTGTTCGTCGCGATCGTCGTGGGGATCGCGAGCCTGCTGATCTACCCCTTCCGTCTGATCTATCGATTCATCCGACGGAAGAAGCCGCCCAAGAAGGCCGACGTCGAGCGCGCCGTCATCATCGGCCTCGACGGCCTCGATCCGGAGCTCGTCCACCGCTACATGCAGGAGGGTCGCCTCCCGAACCTCACGAAGCTCGCGAACATCGGCACGTTCCAGAAGCTCGACACGACGTGCCCGGCGATGTCGCCGGTCGCGTGGAGCTCGTTCGCGACGGGGGTGCACCCGTCCAAACACGGCATCTACGACTTCCTCACGCGCGACCCGAAGAGCTACCTGCCGGACCTCTCTTCGACGCACATCGGCTCGCCGAATCGGACGCTCAAGCTGGGGAGCTGGCAAATCCCGCTCGGCAAGCCGGAGCTGAGGCTGCTGCGGAAGTCGACGCCGTTCTGGAAGATCCTCTCCAAGTACGGCGTCCCGTGTTCGATCCTCCGCGTGCCGATCACGTTCCCGCCGGATCACTTCGAGGGGACGATGCTCTCCGCGATGTGTGTGCCGGACCTGATGGGTTCGCAGGGAACGTTCACGCACTTCACGACGCAGACGAAGGACGAGGGGCCGACCGGCGGTCAGCAGGTCCGCGTCACCGTCGAAAACGAGAAGGTGAAGTGCGCCCTCCCCGGCCCCGAGAACCCACTGCGCTCGGACGGCAGCACGCTCGAGATGAACTTCGACGTGAAGCTGAACCGCGCGAAGCGCACCGCGCAACTCACCGCCGGCAAGACCTCCGTCGAGCTGAAGCTGGGTGAGTACACCGACTGGACCGAGGTCGTGTTCCCGATGGGTTTCGGGCTCAAGCTGCGCGGCATCTGTAGGTTCCGGCTGCTGGAGATCGACCGTGGGTTCCGGCTCTACGCGACGCCCGTGAACATCGATCCCATGCGGCCGATCATGCCGATCTCGCAGCCGGTGATCTTCTCCATCTTCCTCGCCAACCTCATCGGCCGCTTCTCCACGCTCGGCCTCGCCGAGGACACCTGGGCGCTGAACGAGGGGGTGCTCGACGAGGACGCCTTCCTCGAACAGGCGTGGGCGAACCACGAGGAACGCGAAGCGATGTTCTTCGAGATGCTGAGCCGCACGCCGAAGGGGGTCATCACCTGCGTGTTCGACGGCACCGACCGCATCCAGCACATGTTCATGCGCTACGTGGACAAGGGGCACCCGGCGGACGCTTCGAATCAGCCGGAGAAATACGAGCAGGTCATCCCGGACACGTACGCGAAGATGGACGCGATGGTCGGGAAGGTGCTCGAGAGCGTCGACCCGCTCGATCCCAACACACTGCTGATGGTGATCTCCGACCACGGCTTCAAGACGTTCCGCCGCGGCATCAACCTCAACAGCTGGCTGATGCGCGAAGGTTACCTCGTGCTGAAACCCGGGCGCACCGAGACCGGAATCTGGTTCGAGGGCGTGGACTGGACGAAGACCCGCGCGTTTGCGCTGGGGCTCTCCGGCATCTTCCTCAACCTGAAGGGCCGCGAGGCGAATGGGTTCATCGAAAAGGGTGAGCCGGCGATGACGCTCGCCGAGGAGATCGCCGACAAACTCACCGGCATCGTCGACCCGAAGATGGGTCGCGTGGCCGTGGAGGACGTCTACGCCGCGCACGAGATCTACACCGGGCCGTACAAGGACCAAGCGCCGGATCTCATCGTGGGTTACAGCGAGGGCTGGCGTGCGTCGTGGGACTGCGTGCAGGGCGTCGCGAACGACGTCATCTTCGACGACAACACCAAGGCGTGGAGCGGCGATCACTGCATCGACCCGCGCCTCGTCCCGGGGGTGCTCATCGCGAACCGCGAGCTCAAGAAGCGAAGAAACCTCCGCGCCTCGATCACCGACCTCGCGCCGACGCTCCTGGAGATGTTCGGCGTCCCGCCGCCGAAACACATGGACGGCGTCACCCTCGCCTCATGAGACGCCTCCTCCCGCTCGTCCTGCTCGCGGCCGCGTGTTCGTCGAGTGACAACCCGAAGATGATCATCATCGCGGTGGACGGGATGGATCCGAACCTCCTCGCGAAATTCATGGAGGAGGGTCGCGCGCCCAACCTCACTCGGCTCGCGGTCGAGAACGAGCTGTTCCGCCTCGGCACCAGCGTGCCGCCGCAGTCCCCCGTCGCGTGGTCGAACTTCCTCACCGGGCACGAGTCGCACGTGCACGGCATCTACGACTTCGTGCACCGCGACCCGCACTCGATGTCGCCGTACCTGTCGACGTCGAAGGCGGAGGGCCCCTCGTACGTCATGGAGCTGGGTGAGTACGTGCTCCCGATGGGCGGCGGCGTGAAGCTCCTGCGGCGCGGGCGGCCGTTCTGGTCCGCGATCGCCGACGACGGCGCGCCGACCACCGTCGTGAAGATCCCCGCGAACTATCCACCGATCGAGCCGAGCAAGGCGCGCGTGCTCTCCGGGATGGGGACGCCGGACCTGATGGGCACGCCGGGCTTGTTCCAGGTCTTCACGACCGAGCGCGAGCTGCTCGCGAAGAAGCGCGTGAGCGGCGGGCGCGTGCACCTGCTCCGCGTGCTCACCCCGACCGAGGCCACCTCGCAGCTGGACGGACCGCCGGATCCGCTCTCGCCGACGGGCGCCGAGATGAAGCTCCCGGTGACCGTGCACTTCGGACCCAAGGCGGACGGTGCGTTGATTCGGCTCGGTGAGACGGAGCTGGTGCTGCGTGAAGGGGAGTGGTCGGACTGGATCGAGATTTCGTTCTCGCCGTCTGTGGACGTCGTCTCGATCACCGGGGTGGTGCGCGTGTACGCGAAGTCACTCGGCGAGACGCCGACGATCTACGTCAGCCCGATCAACCTCGACCCGCTCTCTCCGGCGCAGCCGATCTCCGCGCCCGACACCTTCGCCTCCGAGATCGCGACGGACGTGGGGCGCTTCTACACGCAGGGCATGCCGGAGGACACCAAGGCGCTCGTCGGCGGCGTGCTGTCGGACGAGGACTTCCTCGCGCAGGAGCACCTCGTCTTCGAGGAGCGGCACGCGATGTTGAAGCGCGAGCTCGCGCGCTTCGACGACGGGCTGCTGTTCTTCTACTTCTCGAGCGTCGACCTCGTCTCGCACATGTTCTGGCGGACGATGGAGCCCGACGCGACGGAGGCCGAAAAGAAGCTCGCGAACACGATCCCGGATCTGTACGCGAAGATGGACGGCGTCATCGGCGAGGTGCTGGAGGCGGCGGACGACGACACGGCGGTGATCGTGATGTCCGACCACGGCTTCGGGCCGTACCACACCAAGGTGCACCTCAACACGTGGCTGGCGCGGAAGGGCTTCCTCACGCTCGCGCCGCCCAACCAACGCAAGAAGACCGTGCTCGGACACATCGACTGGTCGAAGACCCGCGCGTACGCGCTCGGGTTGAATCAGATCTTCCTCAACCTGGAGGGGCGTGAGCCCGAAGGCATCGTGACCGCCGAGAAGGCGCCGTGGGTGCTCGAGTCGCTCGCGCGCGAGCTGGAGAACCTCACGGACCCCAAGAGCGGCGAGCGCGTCGTGACCCGAACCTTCCGGCCGGAGATGCGCGCGTTCGTGGATCGCACGCCGGACCTGATCGTCGGGTACGCACGCGGCTACCGCAGCTCGGACGAGTCCGCGCTCGGGGAGATCGGCCGGCAGATCCTGGAGGTGAACACGGACAAGTGGAGCGGCGACCACTGCGTCGACCCACAGCACGTGCCAGGTGTGTTACTCAGCAACCGGAAGATCAAGGCGGGGACCTGGTCCCTGACGGACGTCGCGCCGACCGTGCAGGCGTACTTCGACGTGCTGGACGACGACGAGGCCAAGACGTTCCTCGACGCCCCGCCCTGACCTGAAGAGAGACGCGATGAAGAAGCTGAAGATACCGAGATCGATGAAGGGCCGCCTCAAAGAGGTCGGCAAACAGAACGGCTTCAAGGGCGCCGACGACTTCGGCCAGCACCTCGTCGACAAGGGCCTGGCGACCTACGACGGCCTCGACACCTCGCTGCCGTTCGGCGAGCAGGTCGAGCACATCGTCGACACGCAGGGGTACTCGTCCGCGGAGGAGCTGATCGAGCACCTCCTGGAGCGCGGCATCACCGCCTACGCCAACGAGGATGGGCTCGACCGCGAGCAGTTCGAGAAGCGCCTGCGCGGCCTCGGCTACATCGACTGACGAAGTTGGGCACCTGGTTCGGCAGCGCCGTGCACACCGTGACCGAGTGGCTGATGCTCCCGCTCGACTGGCTCCCGCCGTCGATCGCGTTGCTGATCGTCACGGTGCTCACGGGCGGCGTCGCGCTGTGGGTCGTCAAGCTGACCACGAACCAAAAGGCGCTCGTCCGCGCGCGGCAACGCATGACTGCGGCGATCTACGAGATGCGCCTGTTCCTCGACGAGCCGCTGCGCGTCGCACGCGCGCAGGTGCGGCTGGTCCTGTGGAGCTTCCTGTACACCGGACAGACGTTGCCCGCGCTGCTCGTGCTGACCGTCCCGTTGGGGCTCGTGTATCTGCACCTCGAGCTGCGCCACGGGTACGCGCCGTTCGCACCGGACAACCGCGTGATGCTCGGCGTGCAGCTCGTCGACGGCACGGCCGCGAAGGACGCCAAGCTCGAGCTCGACGAAGGTCTACAGCTCGACCTCGGCCCGATCGTCGCGGAGCGCGAGGGGCGGCTGTACTACCGGCTGAAGGTGGCGTCCGAGGGGCGCCACGTCGCGCGGGTGTCGGTGGGTGAAGCGACGTTCGAAAAACAGATCGTGGCGTCGGAGAACGGGCCGGTGAGCGTGGAGCGCGCGCCGGGGATCTCCAACGCTTGGGCTGCGTCGTCGGAGGCGGCGCTGGACCCGGATGGGTTGGTGCAGCGGATGTGGCTGAACCACGGGCCGCGGGAGGACACGTGGCTCGGCGTGCCGTGGTGGGCGATTTGGTTGGTCGGCTCGGGGATCGCCGCGCTGATGCTGAAGAAGCCGCTGCGCGCGGAGATATGAGGAGGATGAGATGAGTGAACCGATTACGATCGTGTCGGGCCTGCCGCGCTCGGGGACGTCGCTGATGATGCGGATGCTGGAGGCCGCGGGGCTCGGCGTCGTGTCGGACGGCGAGCGCGCCGCCGACGACGACAACCCACGTGGGTACTACGAGCTGGAGCGCGTGAAGAAGCTCCCCGACGACGTGGGTTGGCTCCCCGAATGCGAGGGCAAGGCGGTGAAAGTCATCTCGCGGCTGATGATGATGCTCCCCGAGGGTGAGTACCGCTACCGGGTCATCTTCATGCGGCGAAACCTCGATGAGATCCTGCGCTCGCAGAAGAAGATGCTGGAGCGCCGCGGCGAGGACGAGTCGTTCGAGGACGCCGAGATGAAGAAGAACTTCATCCTGCACGTGGGGGAGATCGAGGCCTTCGTCGCCGGCCGCGATGACTTCGAGGTCCTGTTCGTGAACTACAACCGACTCATGAGTGACCCCGACAAGCAGATCGATCGGGTCGCAGAGTTCCTCGGGCGTAACGACCAGATCGACGCGATGAAGGCCGTCGTCGAGCCCGGCCTCTACCGGCAGCGCGCGTAGCGGCGGCGCAACCCAGGAGCGCGAGCAAGACCAACGCGCTGGCGCCGCCGGTTCGGGGCGCCACGTCCGAACAAGCGCAGCCACAGTCAGGCCCGAAGTCACCTTCGAAGTCCGAGCTCGCGGCGACGACGGCTCCGTGGCAGTCGTCGGCGATGACCGCCTCCAACGCGACGCCGACGTCGAGCCGCAGGTCGAGCGAGGACTCCCACTGACAGACGACGAGCTCCCGCTCCTCCACCAGTCCGAAGCTGCGGAAGTAAAACGACGAGGCCAACGGGTCGTCTGCGTACCGCGCGACGAGGTGGTGCTCTCCCACCTTGGCCTGGCTCAACACGCCCACGGGGAGGGTCACCCGCTCGCCGACGGTGAGCGTCGCGGTCCCTACGCTCGCGAGCACCGTGAGCACCGCCTCCGCACCCGGCTCCTCCACGCGAACGTAGTGCGCGGTGTCCGGCGCCTCCATCACGACGTTCCCGCTGTCGCGCTGGCACACGCAGGTGCTCCGGGGTTCGCAGATCGGACCGTAGGTGGGTTGGATCGTCGCGGCTTCGTCGATCGTCAGGCCGTTCTCGTCGAGCCACGCCGCGAGCTCGGGGTCGTCCGCGAGCTCGTAGACGTAGGCGTTGTTCGCCGTGCTCCGTACGCGTTCGACGAGATCGGCGCGACCGGAGCGCGCGATGAGAAACGCCATGGCGCAGTGGGTCCCGGCGGCGTCGACGAAGTACGGCGCGCGCACCACGGGGATGTGTTCGTTCTTCGGGAAGCGCCCGCGGCGGATGTACGCGTCGAGATCCGCGAGCCGCTCCGCGCGGCGGATTCGTTGCTGCGGACGCAATGCGGAGAGGTCGCGCTCGGCGAGGAAGTCCTGCGCGGCACGCAGGTGCAAACGGACGCGGTCGACTTCGGCGCCGACCTCGGCGCCGAACGCGAGTGAGGCGGGGGAGGCGAAGGAGGCGGTGGCCACGAGGACGAGGATCCCGAAGGCTCTCAGACGGCGCATGTCGGCCCCTACAACTCGGGGCCATCGATCGGCGACGCCGCGATATGAATCTCGGGGCCCGCGCTCTTACGCTGAGCGCGGGCCCCTGACTTCAGCTCGTGCCGTTGGTCGGGCGGTCCTTCGGGGCCGCCTTGGCCTGCACGCGTTCGAACACCGGCTCGAGCGACGTCCCCGCGAACAGCTTCGCGACCACGTCGGCGACGTCCTTGCCGCCGATGAGGCGCTGCGCGCTCGTCGCCTCCGCGACCTTCGCGAGGATCTCCTGGTTCCCCAGGAGCTGAATCGCCTCGGCGAACGGGCCGTCCGCGGCCTCGAAGCGCGACACAACCGCCTTGGTTTCGGCGTCGAGCTCCTCGTTGCGAATCGCGAGGCGTTCGCGATCGAGGTCCGCGTCGAGGCGCGCCGCACGCTCGCGGCGAGCGAGCTCTTCACCGCTGCGCGCGTTGTTGATCTCGTCGTCCGCACGCTGCTCCGCCTTGCGCTGCTCGAGCTCCGCGACCTTCGCCGCGTAGCGCTTCTCGGTCAGCTCGACCTCGCGCGTGATGCGCTCGGCCTCCAGCTTCGCTTCGAAGCGCTGCGTCTCGGCGACCTCCTCGGCGCGCTCACGCGTGAGCGCCTGCTGCGCCTTGTCGATCGCGAGCTGCTGCTTCGCGCGGTCGAGCTCGATGTGCGACGCCACGACGTACGAGCGCGCCTCGTCGAACATCTTCGCGATGCGCGCGTCGTCGACCTTCGTGCGGATCACCTCGACCGTCGAGACCTGCAGCCCGTGCTCCTCGAACTTCAGCGGCGCGCCGCCCGGGACGATCGCCTCCACGATGGTCGTCGGATCGGCGTACAGCTCGTCGATGCCGAGCGAACGCACGCGTTCCTTCACGAGCGAACGCACCCGCGTCGACACTTGGCCGACGTAGTCGGTCTCCGAGAACCACTTCGTCGGATCGTCACCGACGAAGTCCGCGCGCAGCTCGATGTCGATCGTCACGAACACGTGGTCCCGCGTCTCCGCGAAGACCCGATCCACCCCGCGGTTGTTCTTCACCTTGAGGTAGACCGTCTTGCGGGACGGGCCTTCGCCCTTCGGGACCCCGGTCGACAGCTCGAGCACCTCGAGCGCCTCGTCGTACTCCAGCAACACGTTCGCCGGGCCGAGCACGACACGACGATCGCCCTGCTTGTTCACGACCATCACCGCGTACCCCGTCCACGGACGAACCGCCGGCACCCCGCCGAACTTCTCGTCGAGCGTCACCGTGCGCGGCTCGGCGTACGTCGCGCCGCGCTGCCACTCGTCGGCGACCGCACCGCTCGCGACCGAGTGCACCGAGCTGCTGTCGGCGACGCCGAGCTCGATGCCGCGGTTCTTCCCCTTCTTGCCACTGCGACGCACCTCCCCCTCGGAGACCGCGGGGCGGGTCGTCGGCGTGCGCTTCAGGAGCGCGCGGAGCGACTCGTTGTAACGAATCGCGGCCTCGTTGCCCGGGTACCACAGGACACACTCGTCCTTGTCGAGGACGCGGCGAACCACGACCTCGCGCCGCGGGTCCGGCAGCAACATCGTGGGGCCGTGCACGGTGCGAATCACGCCCGTGTTGCGGTCCATGACGTAGCGGGCCTCCCCCTCCGGTACCGCCGTCGCGAAGTGCTTGGCGTTCCCGTCGTAGCGAATCAGGGAGTGCTCGGGGCGCGGGAAGTAGATCGAAGTCTCCTTACCCGTGATGAACAGCTCCTCGCCCTCCGAGTACACGCGCCCGTCCTCTTCGTACGGAGCGATGACCTTCACGTGGATGCCCTGGATCGGGTTCAGCTCCGTCGGCTTGTAGACGATGCCGCCCGTGCGACCGTCGGTGAAGAACCGCTGCGTGGGCTTCGGGAAGACGACCTTCGGCCCACGCTGGTAGTCCTTGTCACCGTTTTCGTCGACGAGGATGCAGTACTGCAGACGCTCCAGCGTAAGCGCGTCGCGCACGAAGTTACCGTCGTCGTCCGGGACGACCTCCACGCCCGTGGGCGGGATGTAGAAGGACACCTCGGTCCCCTTGATGACGAACAGCTTACCGACGGAGAGGTCCTCCTCGGTGAGCTCGGTGATCGTGCCCTTCGGGTCCGTGGCTTCCTCGGTCTCGTCGGCGCGCGCCGCGACCTTCATCACCGCCTTCTGCCAGTTCGCCTTCGCGGCCTCCTCGTCGTAGACACGACCGAGGATGTACTGGTTGGAGCGGAGGTGGTGGCCCTCGATCACCTTGGCCCGCTGCTGCGGCCACAGCGAGAACGTGGTCGGACCGGGGATGTTCACGCGCTGCCCCATCAACAGGTGCGGCGCGCTCTCCTTCGAGCCTTCGTGCGGGTGCGCCGAGTTCTCGGACGGGTTGATCAGCTCGACGTAGAACCCCTGCGCGGCGAGCGGGCTCTTCTGCGCGGCGTCCTCGAGATCGACGGGTTCGAACCCACCGGCGTCGGGCTGGTAGACGACCGGATACTCCTGTCCGGTCACGTTCACGACCGTCGGCCCGGTGAGCACCTTCACCGCGCCGGTCGTCGCGTCCTGCGTGAATGCGTACTCTCCGTTGGAGAGCACGAGGTCGGTCTTCTTGCGGCGTGCTTCTTCGCTCATGGTCCGACGCCATGAGCAGGGGGCGTGCCAACCTCGAACTTGTCAGCTGCGGTCGATGACGTGTCCGGGAGTTATCCTTGAGAATATCAGTGTCGCTCAGCGGATAAATCAGTCGTTGAAGTACCCGAGGGCCTGGAGGTGCTCCATCAGGTCGCGGTCGATCTTGGCCTCCTCCGCCTCGTAGCGAACGATGGCGCCCATCCCGTTGGGCCGCTCGAGCGCGCGGGGCACACGGAGCGCTTCGAACAGGTGCGTCTCACACGCGCGCAGGGCCACGGGGCGGTACCGCGCGAGGTTCTTGCGCTCGCCGCGGTCCTTGCGGAGGTCGTACAGCTCCGTGTCGCCCTCCGAGCTGAGGATCAACTTGTACGGGCCGAAGCGAATGGCGCGCTGGAGGTCTTGCCGCTCGGCGACGGCGAAGGCCGGCGAGGGGGCTACGCCGCCCTGCACGGCCGGGAGGAGCGAGCGGCCCTGGAGGTCGTCCGGCGGGCGAACGTCGAGCGCGTCGTAGATGGTAGGGGCCAGGTCTACGATGCTGACCGGGGGTCCGTGGCGGCCGGCGCCGACGAGCTGCGGGTGGCGGATGAGCATCGGGGAGCGGATCAACTCGTCGTAGAGCGACTGCCCGTGGTCGAGCTTGCCGTGGTCGAAGATCTCTTCGCCGTGATCGTTGGTGATGACGAGGAGGGTGTCGTCGAGGAGGTCGAAGTGCCGCAGCTCCTCGATGAACTTACCCATGTACTCATCGTGGTAGGAGATCTCGGCGTCGTACATCGCCGCGAGGTACGCGCGGTCCGCCGAAGTCATCTTGGTCTTGCCTTCGTTGTAGTCGGCGAGCTCCTCTCCCGAGACGGCGTCACCCAGGTAACCGTCGTAGCGCTCGCGGAGGTACGGCGAGAGGAAGCGCCCCGGGGTCTGATAGGGCACGTGGGGATCGACGGTCTGGACGTAGAGGAAGAACCGTTTGTCGGCGGGGACGGCCTTCAGCCACTCGAGCGACCGCGCGTAGACGTTGTCGGCCTGCGTACGTTCCTTGTTGCGCGGGAAGTTGACGTAGTCATCCCAGCCCTGCGTGAAGCCGAAGTAGTCGGAGACGTAGCCGTTCGCGGAGAACAACCCGGTCTTGAAGCCGCTCGACTTCAGCACCTCCGACAGCAGCGTGAGCTTCGACGACAGCTTCGCCTCCTCCGACTGGGCGCCGTGCGACGATGGGTACAAGCCGGTGAGGATCGTGGTGACGGAAGGTTTCGTCCACGGCGCTGTCGTATAGGCGTTCTCGAACACCGTCGACTCCTTCGCGAGCGCGTCGAAGGCCGGCGTCTGTACGCGGCTCTTCGGACGGAACACTTGGAACGCGTCCTGACGGACGGTGTCGACGACCAACACGATCACGCCGCGCGGCGGACGCCCCTTCACCTCTCGTGGACGCGGCGGTCGACCGGGGCGCGCGATCCACGGGTCCCCCCAGGACGCCGCCCCCGCTCCGCGCGTGACGAGCTCGAGCCGAACGAGCTCTCCCGCCCACTTCGAGAGATCGACCTTCGCCTCGCGGTAGGTCGGCGGCCCCGACTCCTCGAAGACACGCAACGGCTTGGCGCGGTCCGCAATCACCGAGACGCGGAACGTCGCCGCGGCGTCGCTCGCGTAGTCGAAGACGAGCGCGCCGTCCTCCGGGACCTCCGTCCACAGTGAGTAGGTGCGCGGCGGGTCGCCGACGAGCGCGCGCTCCGGCGTTCCGTGGCGACGCACCGCGACCTTGTCGAGCTTGGGTTCCCAGGGCGCCTTCTCTTCGGCGGCGCGTAGGTAAACCCAGTCGAGCCACATCCGGTGGCGATGACCACCGCGCAGCGCGAGCCGCACGTCGTGAAAGCCGGGGCGGAGCTCATCGTCGAGCGTGAATCGCTCGGTGTCCCACTCTGTGGTGAGGGTCCGCGCGCCGACGTACTTGCCGTCGATGTAGAGGAGGAGGACCTGTTTGCCCTTCGCCGCTTTCGACCGAACGAGCACGTGGCCGACGGGGTGCTCGCGAACATCGAGCTTGTAACTCACTTCGCCGTCGACCTCCGCGACCGCGCGGGTCCCGTCGACCTTGATCTCACCGATCGACCCGCCCTGCCACGGGGGCATGAACTTGTGCTGGTCCGGCGTGCCCATGTCGATGACGAGGCCGTACTGGCGCGCTTCGATGCGCGCGGCGTCGTCGACGAGCGAGCGGATCTTGTGGTGGCGAATCCTCAGCGGCGCGTCGGCGGGCGGTGGTGCCTCCGGCCGGAAGACCTGCGTCTTCAGCGGCGCCTCCAGCTCGGGCGGCTCCAGATCGTCGACGGGATCGTCGCAGGCAAACGCCGCGACGATGAAGAGCCAGGCCGCACGTCTCACGGCGGCACCACCACGAAGATCGGACTCGACCACGCGACGTCCGTCCCCTCGATGCCCTCCCCCTGCGTGATGCGGACGTAGTAGCTGTGCCGGCCGGGGCGCACGTTCTTGTCTTCCCACGTGCCCTCGGTTCGCATCGAATCGACCGCCTGTTCGTGCACCATCGTGCCGTCGCGGACGACGGAGAGCTTGGTGAGCGGCACGGTCCCCGCGCCCTGCCAGCGCAACCGGATCGGCGGGCGACGCTCGACGAGGCCTCCGAGGACGGCACCTTCGATCGCGGTGACGACCCACATCCGCGCGCCGGACGTCGCGAACGTGCGCCGCGCGTAGAGTGCGTCCCAGATCTGAGGCCGTTGGTTCCGCTCCACGATCACCCCCGTGAGACCGTGACCCCACGGGTCCATGCGGCGCCCGACGCCGTGATGCCACAGGATCCCGTGTGCGTCGGACCCTCCGATGAAGCCGAACTTGTTGCCACGTCGCAGCCCGTCCACCGCGAACATGCCGCGCTTCGCGGCGCGGGTCGGGATGGGTTGCGTCTTCGGATCTTCGAACGCGCCGTGCACGGAGACGATCTCCAAGTGCCGTTGGATGCGCGGGTCCGCCTGATCCCAATCCGTGCCGGTCCACCCGGTGTGGTGCGGCGCGGTGAACGCGTCCTCGGAGGCGAGCGCGTTCTGCAGCGCGCGCGTCCGAGGCGCGCGGCCCCGCGACCCGATCAGCGGCGAAGGCCCGTGACTCCTGAAGTAGACGTTTTTGTGCCCCGAGCCCCTCGGCACCGGCATCGTCGTCCACTCGTAACCGTGCAGCGCGACGAAGTCCGTGCGGGCGTCGAACACGTCCGTCAGCCACTGGTTCTCGTCGTGCTCCGACAACATCATCCGCGCGCCGACGACGTAGTCGTGATCGGTGAGCACCGCGAAGTCCAAGCCACGCGCCCACGCGCGCGCGATGATCTCGTCGGGCGGGCCCGTGCCGTCGCTCACCGCGGAGTGCATGTGGACATCGCCGTAGGCGATGCGCGTCCCGCGGAGCGTCGGCGCGAAGCGGCTGTCGATCTTCACCAGCGGCGGCGGATCGGCCTTGAGAGATCCTACGTTCTTGGGCATCGGCTCCCAGTCCGGCGCGCCCTGTCCGTCATCGGAGAGGACGAAGCGCTCGAGCACGACGTTGTGACGCGCGCGGCGTGCGAGGAGCAGCGAGCCGTCCGGCGCGAACGTCATGTCCATGCGAAGACCGCGCGCTCCCCAACCCCTGCGTGTGAGATCGAGCGCGGGGAGGATCCCGCGTCGATCGACGACGTGAAGATACGCACCGTGCGAGACCCGCGTCGCGAGCACGATGCGCCCTTCGGGCCCGACCGCGATCGCCGGCAGCTCCGCCCCCTGTTGCTGTCCGGCCGGGAGGAGCAGCGCCGCCTGGTCGACCGCCGCGAGCCGGTGCTGCGTTCCGTCGGGCGCGATGCGTACGAGCGACCACCACTTCACGAGGCCATGCCGCCGACTCGAATGATACGCGACGAGCACGTTCCCTTCGCCGTCGACCGTGAGGCGCGGCGCGGCCTGAATGCCACTCCCGGCGTCGACGCGCATCGCATCACCCCAGGCCACCGACGCCGTGCGGGTCGCGACGAAGACGTCGTAGTCGGGGTCGGGGACGCCGCGCGGACCATCGTCGAGGAATCGATCCCAGGCGATCCACAGGCGGCCGTCCTTCGTCTCGGCAATGCGCGGTCGGCGATCGAACGGACCGATCGACACCTCTTCGGGGCGGCCTACGAGCGAGCCGTCGGCGCGGACGCGCCGATACATCACGCGCGAGGAGAGCCACGACGTCGCGCGCGCCGACTCCCAGACGACGTGGAGGCCGCCGTCCTTCGTAGGCCAGACGTCGGGGTCGCAGTGCCGACGACGATCGCGCGGCGAAGATCGCGGCGGCGAGACTTCGATGACCCGCGTCGCCGTCGGCGCGATCTGACGCGTGTAGATCGCGCGTCGGTGATCGCCGCGCGGGGGCTGCCGGTCGCGACCACACCACGTCAGCCAGACCGCGCCGCTCGAGGTCACGGTGAGCCGCGGGTGCCACGCTCGGTCGCCCTCGCTCCACCGTCGCGGCGGAGACAGGGGCGCACCGGGTGACGCCGCGCGCCGTACGGTGACGTATTCGCGCGGACCTTGCCGAACCGAGAACGCGACGAAAACGCGCCCCTGAGGCGTGACCGCGACGGCCGGATCCTCGGCGCTCGGGCCCTGACGGACGACCCGCGGGAGCGTCCGCGTCACGCCGAGCCGCGCGCCGTCGACCGGGAGGTTCACGCGCCCGGTGCCGAGGGGCATCGGGGGACGCGAGGGCGCCGTCGTGGCCGTGGTCGTGCTCGTGGTGGAGGTCGACGCCACGCCGGAGTCGGTCGCGACGGGCTCGACCTTGGGCGTCGGGGGACAGGCGATCAGCAGCGCCGCCGCGAGCGCGCCGACGACGAAGGCGAGGCGGCTCACTTGCGCAGGGCCCCCCGCCGCCGGGGGGCGGATTTCTTTGCGGTCGTCTTCTTCGCCGCGGATTTCTTTGCGGTCGGCTTCTTCGCCGCCGATTTCTTTGCGGTCGTCTTCTTCGCCGCGGATTTCTTTGCGGTCGTCTTCTTCGCCGCGGATTTCTTTGCGGTCGTCTTCTTCGCCGCGGATTTCTTTGCGGTCGGCTTCTTCGCCGCGGATTTCTTTGCGGTCGGCTTCTTCGCCGCGGATTTCTTTGCGGCCGCCCGCCCCTTCGGCGCCTTCGGAGGCGCGGCGTCGAGCGCCTTCACCTGCGTCTTGTTCGCGACCGCCCGAAAGCTCTCCTCGATCCACGCGCACAACGTCTCGGTCGGCGGGATCACATCGGAGGCCGTGAAACGCACCGAGACCCAGCCGGACTTGCCCAGACCATACCCCGTCGGCTCGGCGAAGGGGGCCATCAGCACCTTTCCGCCGGACTGCGGGAGCTTCACGCTCATGCCGAACGCGTCCTCCGGCGGGTGCCCGAAGAACACGAACACCTTCTTCCCGATCTTCGCGACGACCTCCCCCCAGGGGTGATCCGCGTACGCCCCCGGGAAGGAGAGCGCGTACTGGATGAGTGCGTCGCGGTGTTTCGTCGCCTTCGCCACGGGCGCGGATGATAGGCGAACGTCAGCCGAGCGGCCACGACGGCGGGAACACGAGCATCTCGTTCGCGAGTACATCGCGGTCGAAGCCCCCGATCGCGATCTGCGCCAGCTCCGCCGACTTCACGAGCCTCGGCCCCGCCCGGTGGAAGAAGGCGTTCCCGTCGATCACCGCGATGGGGATCGGCCCGAGCTCGTGCCGCACCCGCGCGAGCTCGGATCGGGTCTGCGCTACCGAGAACCCGCACGGACAGACGATCGCGAGCTCGGGTTCCAGCGCGCGCACGGCGTCCCAGCGGGTCGGCACCGTCGGCGCCGCCTCGTGGCCTCCGACGGCCTCACCGCCCGCGATCCGAATCAGCTCACACGTCCAGTGCCCCGCCATCATCGGCGGCTCGAGCCACTCGATGAACGCGACCCGTTTGTGCGCCCAGTCCACCTGCCGCGCGATGTTCGCGAGGCTCGCGCGCAGCCCCGCGACCAACGCCTCCCCCTTCACCTCGACATCGGCCGCCTGCGCCACCGCGCGCATGCTCGCGAACACGTCGTCGAGCGTCCGCGGCGCGAGCGACACCAACCGCACCGAATCCCCCACCGCGGACCGCGCGACGCTCTCGACGTCGCGAGCCGGGATCGCACACACCGCGCAGGTGTCCTGCGTGAGGATCAGGTCCGGCGCCGCCGCCGCGAGCGCGGCCTCGTCCAATACGAACATCGGACGCTCCGACGCGACACGTTCGCGCACCGCCGCATCGATCTGCGCCGAGCTCAGGTCGGCGTCGACGAACGACCGCGTCATCACCGGTACGCCCGGTCGATCACACTCGTGAGAGACGCCGACCAGCGACTCCCCGAGCCCGAGCGCGACGCAGATCTCCGTCGCACTCGGCAACAACGAGACGATGCGAATCCCCACGGCGTCGCGTCGCCCCGCGCGTCAGACGTAGCCCTGCTGCGCGAGGTACGCCCAGATCCGCTCGCCCGCGTCCGCCGGCGTGATGCCGGAGGTGTCGAGGACGATCTCCGCGTCCTGCGGCGCTTCGTAGGGATCCGAGATGCCGGTGAACTCCTTGATGATCCCGGCCCGCGCCTTCGCGTAGAGGCCCTTGCGATCCCGCTGCTCGCAGACCTCCAGGGGCGTCGCCACATGCACGAGCACGTACCCGCCATACTTCTCCGCCATCTCGCGCGTCTCCTTGCGCGTCGCATCGTACGGCGCGATCGGCGCACACACCGCGATGCCCCCGGCCTTCGTGATCTCCGAGGCCACGAAGCCGATGCGGCGGATGTTGATGTCGCGGTGCTCCTTCGAGAAGCCGAGCTCACTCGAGAGGTTCGTGCGGACGATGTCGCCGTCCAGCAGCGTGACGCTCCGCCCGCCGTGCTCGAGGAGCCGCATGGTCAGGACGTTGGCGACCGTGGACTTGCCCGCGCCCGAGAGCCCGGTGAAGAACACCGTGAGCCCGCGCTTCGAACGCGGCGGGTGGCTCTTGCGCAGCTCCGCCGCGACCGACGGGAACGTGAACCACTCCGGGATGTCATCGCCGTTCGCGAGCTTCTCGCGCAGCTGCGTGCCGGAGATGGTGAGGTACTTCTCGTCCTTCGGCACCTCGTCGATCGGCGCGTAGGTCTTCTTGTCCTCGAGGTAGACCATCAACCGGAACGGCACCATCTTCACGCCGATCTCCTCGCCGTGCTCGTTGAGCAGCGCTTGGGCGTCGTACGGACCGTAGAACGGGTTGCCCTGCGAGTCCGAGCCCGGTCCGGCGTGGTCGCGCCCGACGATCAGGTGATTCGCGCCGTAGTTGCGCCGAATGATCGCGTGCCACAGGCACTCGCGCGGGCCCCCCATGCGCATCGCGAGGGGCAGCAGCGACAGGTCGACCTCCCCCTGCGGGTAGTTGCCGAGGATCGCTTCGTAGCAGCGCACCCGCGTGAAGTGATCGACGTCGCCCGGCTTCGTCATACCGACGACCGGGTGGATCAACAGCTTCGCGTTCTTCTCCGCGCTCGCGCGCATCGTCAGCTCGGCGTGGGCGCGGTGCATCGGGTTCCGCGTCTGGAACGCGACGACGTCCGACCAGCCGTTGAGCTCCATGCGCTTGCGGAGCTCGCGCGGCGTATTGCGACGCTCCTTGAAGTCGTAGTGCAGCGGGAGCTGAATCCCGCGCAGGCGACCGCCGACGTAGACCGGGTTCGTCGCCTCCAACAGGTGCTTCACCCCGGGGTGCTCGACGTTCGTGGTCCCGAAGACCTTCTCGGCCTCCTTGGTGCGATCCGGGCGGTAGACGTCCTCGACTTCGAGCGCCGCCAACATCACCCCTTCGATGTCACGCAGGACGAGGGAGCCACCGGCCTCGAGCTTCTCGGCGACCTCCTCCGGGACGTCGAGCGTGATGGGCATCGGCCACAGCACGCCACTCGCGAGGCGCATCTTCTCGACGACGCCGTCGTAGTCGGCCTGCTTCATGAACCCATCGAGCGGCGAGAAACCACCGTTCAGGAGGAGCTCCAGATCGCAGATCTGTCGGGGCGTCAGCGTCCAGGACGGCCAATCACGGGAGGCTTCCTTGAGTGCGTCTGCTTGGTCGGGCGTTACCAGGCCATCCACCAGATGGCCGCCGTAGGGTCCAATCACGGCGGGACCATACCATCCGACACCGCGACGTCACGGATCGATCGGCGTACAGCCGCGATCGTCGAATTCGACGCCGGTTTCGAACCGTACGCCGTCGATCGAGATCTCGCTCCCGGCGGAGACACACCCCAGCGCGATGTCGCTGCCACGAATCTCGCCGTCGGCGAGCTCGACGCCGAACCCGATTCCACCGACGCGAACCGCGATGGGGAACGGCACATCGATCACGAAGCGCTCCAGACGGACCGGCTCGGGCGTGCTCCGGATGTGAACCGCAGCAAACAGCGGCGCCGCACGATCGGACTCCAGCCGTACGTCGACCAGGTCGGGCGCGGAGAAGACCGGAGAGCCGCCCACGTCGACGTCGATGAGCGTCGGACGCAGACCGTCGTGGTTCGGAGGGAGCGTCCCCATCTCGGCCCCCGTGATGTGGACCCGCTCCACGCGCAGCGGATCCCGAGGCCCCATCAGCAAGCCACCTTGCGGGACGCCGTCGATCCGAATGTCCGTCATCCGCTCCACGTGCGCCTGGTTCAGAAGCTCGATCGCGTTGTCGCCCAGCGTGGCGTAGATCGCGACCCGCTCCATCACGGCGACACGACCTGACGCCCGGACGACGGGCGTGCCCCGCACGCCGACCGCGCAGATGTCGTGCAACGCCCACGTCCCTTCGTCGGCGATGATCCCGTGGACACCACCTTCGACGTAGTAACGCTCGAGGGTAGCCAGACCGTTGCGCCACAGCCGAATCCCCCGGCCCTCGTCCCGCGCAACCAGGTCCGAGAGGGCGACGGTGCCCGCGACGTCACCGAAGTCGCGGCCCGCGAAGGTCATCCCGCGCAAGTCAACTTGCGAGCCTTGGTCGAAGTAGAAGCCCTGTCCACCCTCCGCCCGGACGTCCTCGGCGTTCGCGCCCCCCTGAACGTACAGCGCGATCGACGAGGTCACCGCGTGCAGCCCGCGCACCTCGGCGTCGCAGCTCGACCCGACCCGCACCCCCTCGAACGCATCGGCGACCAGGACCTCTTGGACCATCCAGCCTCCGTCGTCGCAGGCGACCCCGAGCGTCGCTCCGCGGATCGTCACCGAATCGAAGGTCGTGCTGGACGTTTCGACGACCGCGCCGACGTCCCGCGCCGTGAGGAGCGCCCTTTCGAGGTGGAAGCGCGCTCCATTCGCGCGAACGCCGATCGCGCCGCCGACGATCGCGACGTCCTCCGCCGCAACGTCACCCGCCGCGACGAGCGCAGCGTCGGCGGAGCCCGGCGCGTCGACCGTCAGGCTCGACACGCTGCCCCCCGCCTCGAACGTTATCCCGGCGTCCGCGTCCGGCGACACTACGAACGTCCCCTCCGCGCACGCGCCGACGATCGCCACGGACCGCGGCACGATGAACGGCGCGTAGGTCCCCTGCGCGAGCCCGATCGAGTCCCCGTCCTGCGCAGCGGTCAGCGCGACCGCGAGGCTCGCGTCGTCGTCGGCCACGTAGGTGAACGCGCCGGGGTTCGGCGGCTCGGTGGGGCACGCCTCGAAGGCGGCGCAGGAGCCGTCCCACGTACGGCGCCCCGCCGGACACGGACCGGCCTCCGTCCGCGGTGCGGCCTCGACCTCGCCGCAAGCGTTCACCGTCGCCGTCTCGGTGAACCCGCGGTGCTCCGGGAGGAACGGGAGCATCGGCGGCGCGGGTTCGGTCGGCTCGCAGGCGAGCACGCAGCGGTCGAAGCCCCAACACCCTCCGAGCTCGATACACGTCGCGGCGTCGATCCGATCGATCGGGACCTGCTTCGAAAGATCCGCGGCGTCACCTTCGACCCACCGCGCCGCGCCCACCGTCGTCGCGTACGCCGCGAACGGGAGGGGCGCCGAACGTTTCTCTTCGCGGGCGGATTGTGTTCCGGCGACGATGCCCAGGGACGCGAGCGAAGCGTCGTAGTACAGCGCCACGAGGCGATCGTCATCCTGCCCCTCGAACATGTATGGGGCGGGCGGCGCAGCGCGATCGAAAGCAAACACCCGCGGCGGCGCGCGCTCGTCTTCGAACGTGGCGACGACGATGCTCTCCGTCGACTCCGGGGGATCGAGCGGAATCTGAACGCGCGGCGCGCACGCCACCGCTCCCACGAGCACCGCGATCCCTCTCTTCACGTCGACAAGATCCTATCTCGGGCGTCACGTTCCGCACGCGGCGTGTGCCGTCCCTGCGCGTCGACCCGACAGTAAGAGAGCTAACACCGACCGTTCGGTGCCGAAATCCCACGCGAATCGGTCGATTCGAACGCTTCGGGAGGGGGTGAGCCGCTTTGGCACGCTCGTTGCTCCTACTACCGGCACCGCCGAGGCGACGTTCGCCGGCGAGGTGCGCACGGATCCGTCCGTGTTCGCGCCTCGCGACGTCGACGTTTGTCTTCGCTCGAATGGAACGACCCAAATGATGACTCGAAAGCTGACGCCACTCGCATGCTCACTCGCGCTCGCTGCCGCCTGCGCCGAACAACGCGCCCCGATCGATCGGACGCAACCCAACGCGCTCGAAAAGAGCTTCTTCGTCGGGGAGAAGCTCCTCGACCCTTCTGACGACCCGGAGTTCTGGTACCAGGGCACCCTCATCGACGTCGGGTATGGCGCCTCGCAGAGCGGCCTGTTCACGTCGACCTACGCGCAGCCCGTCTCGCGCATCAAGTGGGTCATCCAGGAAGACCTCCTGATCGCCCGCCTCACCTACGAGCGCATCGACGGCGCCGACGGCAAGGGCGCCGGCCCCGCCGCCTCCGACGGCATCGTCGTCGCGGCGTTCGACATCATCAGCCAATTCGACATCCGCCCGGCCTACAACCCGCTCACGGGCGAGCAGATGAACGTGCTCGAGGAGAACACCACGGACCGCCCGTGGCACGAGCGCCAGTACATCCGCGTGGACTGGTCGAAGAACAAGGCGGTCGACACGTACGACTTCGACACCTTGTCGCAGCTCGGCGTGTTCGGCGGCGTCGAGTACGAGCCGCTCGCGTACTACGTGAACGATCCCGAGGACAAAGACGCTCCGCACTTCGAGGACAGCTACTTCGACATCACCACGAAAGCCTTCGCGAAGCCGCAGATGGTCGATCTCTCCCACCTGGGTTGGAGCATCAAAGAGTTCCCGTCGTGTTTCCTCCCGAGTGAGTTCTCGGGCGGCACCAGCCCCGCCGGCAACTGCAACCCCGTCGAGCTGACGATCCGCCACTCGTTCCGCCAGGTCGAGGACACCGACTACGCCCCGCAGGAGTGGGACGGGTTCCGTTTCCAGGCGTACGGCGCGTTCTACACCGAGCGCCTCGGCTACAACCGCCGCTACGGCATGTCCGACGAGCAGTGGCACCGCTTCATCAACCGCTACAACATCTGGGACCAGAGCCACTTCTACACGGACTTCGCGTCGCGTGACGGCGCGGTCGAGTGCTTCACCCCCGAGACGACGCCGTTCGGCGCCAGCCCGCACCGCGACGAAGACGGCGACGGCACCGCGGACGAGTGCGCGGCCGTCGGCGCCGGCTCGCAGTGCGACGAGTTCAAGCAGCGCTGCACCCTCCCCTACGCGGACCGCGGCGTGCGCCCGATCGTCTGGTACTACTCCGACGGCAGCCACCCCGACTTCTTCGACGCGACGGCCGACGCCGCGCAGCAGTGGGACGTCGCGATGCGCACCGCCGTGCAGTCCGCGCGCTACGCCGAGTGCATGCGCGTCGAGCGCTCCGCCGAGACGTGCGGCGCGCGCTACCCGATGTACTTCGAGCAGCAGAACGAGAACGAGGACGTCGTGAACCTCTCCACCGAGGTCGACGCGTGCCGCCACGGCCTCGCGTACTCGGGCATGGACTGCAACGCGCTCGCGGATCAGATCGCGAACGCACGCGGCTACAGCGCCGGCGTCGCGGCGATCGCCAAGCTCGACGAGATGGTCGTGCTCTGCCACTCGCCGGTGATCGAAAGTGATCACGCGTTGTGCGGCGAGCGCGGGCTCGTCGTCCGCATGGGCGACCTGCGCTACCACCAGGTCAACGTCATTCCGATCCCCCAGACGCCGTCGCCGTGGGGCATCTACACCGACTCCCACGACCCGCTCACCGGCGAGACGATCGCCGCGAGCATCAACGTCTGGTCGCACGTGAACGACCTCTGGAGCCAGGGCATCGTCGACAAGATCCGCTACATCGGCGGCGAGCTGTCGACCGAGGAGATCACGGACGGCAAGTACATCCAGGACTGGGTGCAGGCGAACAACGCGGCGAGCGGCAACGGCCTCCTCCCGCGTATGTCGAAGGACCAGCTCGACCACCGCGTCGCGGCGTTCGCGAAGGTCGACGTGTCGCAGATGCAGAGCATCACGCGCTCGCTGAAGAACAACGTGGGCCTGAAGGACCAGGTGCTCGCGCTGAACCAGAACCTCACCAGCGTCCGGTACGACGCCTACGCGCCCTCCACGACCCGCGCGGTCTACGACGCTCGCCGACAGCTCGCGATCGGCTCGCCGTTCGAGGCCGAGCTCAACACGCGCATGATGCAGCAGTTCTCGGGCCTCGGTGAGGTCGGCAACGCGATCACCGGCGCGGCCCTCGAGCTGTCTTCGCCGCTGCGGGGCAACCACCCGTCCATCGTTCGCGACATCGAGATGAAGAAGCAGATCGCGATGGCCGAGCACGGCGCCTGCGTGCGTCACGAGGCGCCTGCGCCCAGCTCCCTGTCGGGCCTCGCGGACCTGCTCCAGGTGAAGTTCGGCGCGTTCGATTCGAACAGCCCGGTCGACGAGCAGCAGCGCCGGATGGAGCGGATGCGCAACTACCTCGCGAAGCGCGCGCACTTCTCCGTGATCCTCCACGAGATGGGGCACTCCATCGGGATGCGCCACAACTTCGTCAGCTCGTCGGACGCGTACAACTACCGCCCGCAGTACTGGCAGCTCCGCACCAACAACGGTCAGACCACGACCGAGTGCACCGACGTCACGAACAACGGCGAGAGCTGCGTCGGGCCGCGCTGGTTCGATCCCATGACGACCGCCGAGCGCGACCAGCTCCTGTGGATGTTCATGCAGTCGTCGACGATGGACTACGCGGGTGAGCAGACGCAGGACCTCCTCGGCCTCGGCGCGTACGACTTCGCGGCAGCGCGGATGTTCTACGGCGACGTCGTGAGTGTCTTCGCGGACGACACCTACGAGGTCGGCACGCCGCGCGGCAGCGCGATGGCGGCGAAGCAGGACAACTTCGGCGGCATCGTCGGGTACCGGTGGAGCACGAACGGCGACACTGTGGACAACGAGATCCACTACTCGCAGCTCAACGCGCACTTCGACCTGATCAACGATTGCTACAACGTCAACGCCGCCGACTACAAACCGTCGAACTGGGACGTCGCCGAGAAGGGTGAGTGGCACCCGGTCCTCGACGGCGGGCTCGTCGCGGTAGGCGGCGCGTTCTCGCGCTGCCACACGCAGCCGGTCGACTACGTGAGCTGGCGGCAGCTGCGCCCCGCGTCCGACGACGAAGCGGGCGGCTTCTCGCGCGGCGGCAACGCGATCGATCCGGACGGCCGCGTGCGTGTCCCGTACGGCTTCGGCACCGACCGCTGGGCGGACCTCGGCAACCTCGCCGTTTACCGCCACGACAACGGCGCCGACGCCTACGAGCTGTTCAACTTCTTCATCACCGAGCAGGAGGTGAACCACATCTTCGACAACTACCGGCGCGGTCGCACGGGCTTCTCGGTGCGCTCCGCCGCGTACCGCACGCTCGGACGCTACAACGCAAAGATGCGTGACGGTGCGAAGGGCCTCGGCCTGTTCGCGAACATCTACCGAGACTTCGCGCTGTCGATCGACCTCGACTACAACACCCTGTGGCCGTTCATCGTGGGCAGCAGCAACGGCTACAACGGACTCGCGACGAACGTGCTCGCCGCCGGGCTCGCGTTCGACCACTTCACCCGCATGATGGCGCGGCCCGAGCCGGGCGATCACTTCGTCGACGCCAACGCCGGCGTCCTCCGCTCGGCGATGGACGCGCCGGGGCGCGTGGGAGAGACGGTGCTGACCGTTCCGAACGGTCCGACCGGCGGCTGGGACTCCGTGGGCATCGGCGGAAAGCCGATCGAAAACGCACTCTCCGAGGCCCACGGTGAGTTCGACTCCGAGTACACGATCAACGCCGGCTCGTACTACGACAAGGTGTTCTCGACGATGCTCCTGACCGAGTCGGAGGACAACTACATCAGCGCGTCGCGCGGCGACTTCACCGACGCCCGCGCTCGTGCGGTGTCCCTCGCGGACCTGTTCCCCGACGGCTACCGTCGCTGGCTCGCGAACAACCTGACCAACGACGACGCCATCAAGGGTTCGTGGGTGCAGACCAACTCCGGCGAGCCGATGACGGAGCCCGGTGGCTTCCCGCTGCGTCCGCTCGGTTGGACCTCGTGGTGGACGTCGGATCCGGAGGTCTGCTTCCCGTCGAACGGCTCGACGGTGTGCTCCGCGTTCGGCAGCGGCGGCATCGACGGTGACACCGCGATCCCGGCGATGGCGATCGACCCGCAGGTCGGCTGGGAGCAGCAGAAGTTCCTCATCGCGTGGACGCTCATGTACCTGCCCGAGAACCAGCAGCGCTGGTGGCTCGACCAGATGAGCATCTGGAACCTCGGTGACGACTCCGACCCGGGCTTCGAGAACCGCGTCGAGCTGCACGACCCGGCGGGGCGCGTGTACATCGCGAAGACGTTCGGCAAGGAAGACGTCTTTGGGCGCACCGTGCAGCGCGGCGTCGCAGCGCGGATGCTCGAGTACGGCAACGAGCTGCTCGCGGCGGCGTACGAGACCGACCCCGGTCCCGACATCGACAACGACGGCACGCCGGACTGGTACGTGCCGCGCGTCGGCGCGAACGGGAAGATCAACGTTCGCTACGACCCGACCGTCGGCACGGTCACCTCGGGGGGCCTGATCAACACGGGTGGTCGCTTCGGCTGCAACTCGGCCGGCAACAGCGCCTGCAAGTGTGAGGAGAACCGTGCGTGCGTCGAGCTGTCGCGATTTGTGTCCCTGCCCGGCTTCATGCGTCAGGCGATGTCGGCGTACGGCATGGCCGACCCGTCGATGAAGGGGCTGTACTAGGATGTACCTCGCGGCGCTCATCTTGACCGTCGCGGCCGTGCCCACCAGCTCGGTCGCGACGGTCGCGCCCATCGAGCGCGGAAAGTCCGTCAACCAGTGGTTGGCGGGCTCGGCGGTGGGGTTCACCACCGCCGCCAACCTTCAGTCCTTCGCCACGAACCAGCAGCTCACGCACAACCCGGCGGTCACGTCGGCGTTCGTCGTGACGCCGCGGGTGAATCTACTGAAGGGATTCGCGCTCACCGGGCGTTTCGGTTTCTCGTACGACTGGACGAACAACGACTTCACGAAGACCGAGCACGAGCCGCTGCTGCTCGACACCTCGGTCGGCGTGAACTACCTCGGGCTCCCCGCGTTGCCGTGGGGCTCCCGGATCGGGTTGTCGGCGGGGTTCATCCTCCCGACGTCGAAGATCTCGCAGGCGCGCACGATGGTGGTGACGCCCAACGCGAGCGTGCAGATGTGGCACGTGTTCTCGGGGGTGCTCGGCGGTCGGCTGATCACCTCTGCGAGCGGCGGCTATCAGCACGCGTTCTACCGGTTCACCACGCCGGGCGTGGTCGACGACCTGCCGTACCAACGGCAGTGCTTCGGCAATGACGTGACCTGCGTCGAGCAGGCTAGCGGCCTCGCGAACATCTCCGACGTGCTGTCGTGGACCGTCGCGGTCGTTGGCCAGTGGGGGATGTTCTCGCCGGGCGCAGCGTTCGGGTTGCAGCACCAGTTCCCGCATGCGTTCGACGGGATTTCGGTTCCGGAGGACGTCGACCCGTCGACGATCCGCGTCGCGAGCAGCTTCAACCTGTGGACCGACGTCTTCCTCCCGGCCGGCGTCACCGCCCGCGTCGGTTATACGTTCAACCGCGACGTCATCGCGGGCGACGGCCGCTTCGGGAACGTGTTCTACGATCGGTACCAGGACGGTCAGCTCTACGTGACGTTGCGCGTCGCGCCGTTCGCCGAGGCGACGCCACTGCGCGCGCAGAAGTCCGACGAAGAAGAAGAGTAGCGGCTCACGCCGAGCTCGAAACGGAGCGGCGCCGTCGTCGCCACCCCACCACGAACAGGAGCAGCGTGACGACCGCCGACACGGTCGTCACGGTGCGCCCCAACGTGAACGAGCGCGGGCGGTAGACGAGCTCTACGTTCGAAGTCCCCGTCGGCACCGGGACGCCCAGGAGGAGCAGCTCGACCGGCACCGTCTCGACGGCGTCACCGTCGACCGTGGCGTGCCAGCCGTCGCCGTGTCGCCCGGTCACCACCAGCAACCCACCGCGCGCGGCGGTCGTCGTGACGGTCAGCTCCACGCGATCGTCCGCGACGTACTGCGTAGCGATCGTCGCCGTCGCCGTCGGACCGATCGAAGGCAACGCGACGTCATCGTTCAGCACGAACGCCGTCGACAGCGGGCTCCGCAACATCCCTTCGGCGAGCGTCCGCGGCGTCGCGACGGATTCGACCGACGATGTAAACGTGAACCGCCTGCGGTGCGCGCGGATGGCGTAGATCGCGACGAGCGCCCCGGGCATGACCTCCTCGGTCGCGACGTAGCGCAACCCCGGGAGATCCTTCGCGGGACCTCCGTCGGCGAGGACGTGCGTGACCCCGAGGCGACCGAGCACCGTCGCGCGCCGCCCGAGCGGGAGCGCCGACGCGATGTCGTTCGCCTGCCGCCAGCGGAGTTTTCGTGTCGAGTTGAGGTCCGGGTCGACGACGTACCGGACGTCCAACATCCCGCCGGTGCCGGCGACCAACCTCGACGCGGTGAACCACGTCGTGTCGCGCAGGCGGCCGCCGGGGACCATGCGCCGCGGCTCGGTCAGATACAGGCCCGGCGGGGCGCCGTCGGCGGTGACGAGGTGGCGGCGCGTCGGCGGGGCGTCGTAGAGCGCGCGCGCCTCGACGGAGAAGTCGCGCTGGCCCGTGATGGCGAGGTCGGCGGCGAGGACCGCCACGAGCACGAGCACGGCGATCTGCGCGAAGCCGGGCTGGCGCATCACGAGCACGACGACGAGGAGCCCCACCCCGCCGAACAACGTGGCTTGCGCGAGCGCCCCCGCGAAGTAGGGCTCGGTCTGCGCGAGTGTGTAACCCTCGACGATGAACGGCTCCAGCGACGAAGGAAAGACGGACAGCACGCAGGTCGCCGCGAGCATCGCTGCGCCGACTGCGACGAGCGTCCCGCGCAAGCTGCGTTGCGCATCCCCGGACGACGACACCAACGCATCGACGGCGCGCGCGATCGCCAGCGCGGCGGCGACCTGGAAGCCGTACATGAACTTGATCGGATAGCGGCTCGACGCCAGGCCCGGGACGACCTCGACCACGACTCGATGCACCGGTGTGTAGTGTCCGAGCGCGAGGAAGAGGAACACGACGGCAGTCATCGTGAAGCGGCGGTCCTTGCCCGTCAGCACGCCCCAGGCCCACACCGGAAACACGGTCGCCCCCACGTACAGCGACGGAAGGTACAGATCCGGGCGGTGGTCACCGAAGAAGGTCGGCCCGTCGTAGTAGTCACCGTTCACGCCGGAGAGGAACAGCTCCAGTAAACGCAGCGGAGGCAGCGAGTAGGTCGCGTTCACCGCGTACGAGAAACCTTCGCCACGCAGGCTGCCCGACAACAGATCCATCGTCGGCAACACGAAGATGGCGCTCAGCCCCGCCGCCACCGCGGCGCCAGCGAGGAGCGCGAATAACGCGCGCCCGCGATGAGCCGGGGTCGCCCGGCGGACGCGAGGCCAGGCGATCACCAAAAAGAGGATGACGTCACAGACGAGGAACGCCGGGTCGGTCCCGAAGACGTGCAGCGCGAGCGCGAGCGCGAGGCCCGCGAGGCTCAGCGGCGACGGGCGATCGAAGACACGGACCGCCGCGGCGAGCGCCCAGGGCCCGAACGCCGCCGACGACAGCGCGGGGATCAGGCTGTTGAGCGAGACGAGCGTACCGGAGAGCGCGTAGGCCGCCGCGGCCATCCACGCCGCCGAGCGCGACATGCCCACGGAACGCGCGAGCACGTAGGCGCCGCCCGCCGCGACGACGTAGTGGGCCGCGATGAAGACGTCGTACAGCTCGTGAAAGTCGCCGGGCAGCGTGAAGACGGCGAGCAGCGGCGTGTACGCCATCGACGCCGGGTACGCTGCGAGCGGCTCACCGCCGCCCGTGCTCGCGTTCCACAGCGCCCACTCCCCCGCGCCGTAGGCGTCGACGACCTGCTGCAAGAGCAACCGAAAGATGGCGGTGTGGTCGCGGAAGTACAGGACGTCCGAGGTGCGTACCGCCGGCCACACGAGGGCGATGATTCCGACGGCGACAACGACGCCGCCGAGCAGCGGCGACCACCGACTCGCACGCTCGTCCGACCCCGCAGGCATTCGCGGGTATATACAGCATTTTCTACGACGGCCGCAGGTCACCTAGGCCATCGAGATCGCCGTCGCGGTCATCGGTGCGCTGTCGAGCGCCCCCGTGGTTTAAGCGCCCTGTAATCGTTCCCGCCACGCCGCTGAGCGAAGCTGACGCCATGGTTCGCGGCGTCCAACGGTCCACCCTCGCCCTCGCGGCCACCGTCGGTGTCTCGTCGGACGTGGCGGGGGCGCCGTCCGGCCCCGCACCCGCCACCGCGCCGGCCGTGAGCGCGCCGGTACCCACCGCGACGGCTGCGACCGCAGACGCGGCCCGCGCAGAACATCGCGTCGGCGAAGGGTGGCAAGCACACCTGCTCCACCAGCGGTTCGAGCAGAGCGTGCAGACGCTGGAGGACAACTTCGATGTCCTCTCCGGCGGGGACGATCACATCACCCAAGAAGACCTCGAGCGCGTCCGCGACGGCGAGGTCGAAGCCTCCCAGACCCTGCGCGACGAGGCGGCGTTCCTCCTCGAGAGCGAGACGTTCCGCAACGCCCTCGACGTCGGCGCGGACGTCGGGTCGGTCGACGACAAGATCAGCCGCGAGGATCTGGAGTCGGCGGGGGAAGCGCTCGCGCAACAGGACTGGGACGGCGAGACGATCGGCGTCGACGGCGTGATCGACTCCGAGGATGAAGCGCGCGCCGTCCTCGACCGCTACCTCTTCCTCACGGACGCGGCGGACGGCAACGGCGGCCGCAACGAGCACTACTCCAACGACGACGTCCGCGCGTTGCTCGACGACCCGAACATCCCCGACGAGCTCCGCGCCGCAGCGCGTTTCATCGAGGACGGCGAGGTCTCGCTGCCGGGCGACGGGTCGGGCGTGTGGGGGACGGTCACGGACGTGGTCGGCGGCGCGAAGGACGTGGTCACCGGCGCGGGCGGCGACCTCGCGAACGCGGGACGCGACGCCACGCGCGACGCGTTCTTCGAGCCGGTGGAGCTCTCGGATGCGCAGCGCGAGGAGCTGACCGGTCTCGCCGCCGACGCCGCGGCGAACGACCGCGACCGCTCGACGGTGCCGTACAACGAGCAGCAAAACGCGCACCACTCGAACACCGTCGGCGAGATGCGCGAGGCGCTCGAACGCGACTACGACTGGTTGGAGGGCGACGTCCGCCGCGACCCGCCGGTGATGGGCCACGACATGTTCTCCAGCGACGGACTGCCCTTCGAGGACTGGCTGGAGATCGGCGCGGCGTCCGGGCGCGGGCTCAAGATCGACATCAAGGAGCGCGGCTCGATCGACGGCATCATCGAAGCGGTCGAAGCGTCGGACGTGCCGCAGGACCAGCTGATGTTCAACATCGACGCGATCACGGGGCCGGGCGGCTCGGGCACGAACGCCACCCCGGACGACGTACGCCGGCTCCGCGAGGCGTTCCCCGACGCGCACATCGCGATCGGCGCCAAGACCGGCTCGACCGAAACCGGGACGACGTACACGGAGGCGCAGGTGTCCGAGATGATCGCGCTCGCCGAGGACGTCGGCGGCTCGGTCTTCTTCCCGCTCCGCGCCGAGCTGGTCACCCCGCAGATCGTGGAGCGCCTCGAGGCACACGGGAACGTATCGATCTGGAACTCACCGCGTACCTACCCGCTCGACGGCCCGGACGCGATCGCCGCGGAGGCGGAGCGGTTCCGCGAGATGGGCGTCGAGGGGATCATCGACCTGCGCTGAGCGGGGTCAGTGCAGCTTGCTCCCGTCCGCGCGGCAGTACTGCGAGTCCAGGCTCCAGTCGGTCTGATTGAACTCACCGGCGCTGTTGGCGTAGTCGATGTGTTTCCAACCCGTCGCGACGTTGTGGCACAGCATGTCGTCCCGACCGTCGCCGTTGAAGTCACCGATGTACAGGCGGGCGCCGTTCGTCCGGCACCACTGGGCGTCGCGGCTCCAGTCGGTGCCCGTGAACCCGTTCCAGAAGTAGTCGATGTGTTTCCAACCCGTCCCTGCGTTGTGGCACAGCAGGTCGTCCCACCCGTCACCGTCGAAGTCACCAACGCGAAGCTCGGCACCACCGGTGACGCACCAGTTGGTGTCCGCCGAGAAATTCGAGCCGTTGAATTGCCCGCTCGCACTCGCGAGGTCGATGTGAAGCCACCCGTTGTCGACGTTGTGACAGAGGAGATCATCGCTGGAGTTTCCGTCGAAGCTCCCCACGTACAGACTTGCGCCCGGCGCGTTGCACCAGCTGTTGTTGGCCCACCAGTCCGTCCCGTAGAAGCGCCCCGACGCGTTGGCGTAGTCGACGTGAACCGTCCCGCTCACGCGATTGTGACAGAGCAGGTCGTCGCGACCGTCTCCGTTGAAGTCACCGATGTGAAGATAGGCGCCCGTGGCCCTGCACCAATCGTTGTCGATGCTCCAGTCGGTCCCGTAGAACTGACCCGACGTGCCGGCGTAGTCGACCCAGACGGCGCCTTCCTCGAGGTTGTGACAGAGGAGATCCGTGCGCCCGTCACCGTTGAAGTCCCCCTTGTAGAGTCGCGCGCTGTCGTGGCGGCACCAGTCGTTGTCACTGTAGAAGTTGTTGTAGCTGAATTCACCCGATGAGTTGGCGAGCTCGACCCAGACGTCCCCGCCGATGCGGCTGTGGCACATGATGTCGTCGTTCCCGTCGCCGTTGTAGTCACCTGCGTTGGAGTGGTCCCCGAGGTGGGGCCCGTAGACGTAGGCGGTGCCACGCGCCTCGATGCCGCTCAGCTCCGTCGTCCAGTTGCAGTGGCCCATGATGGCGTCGATGTCGAAGTTCCCGTAGGTCGTGTCGCCATTGGTCCCCGAGGCCCCCCACGAACATCCTTCTTCGTCGGGGCGGTTCTGTTCGTGGGTGTACCCCAGCGCGTGCCCGAACTCGTGCAGGGCGACCGCCTGAATGCAGTCGTCGCGATTCAGCCCCGCGATGGCGCAGCGTTGGGAGTTGAGGGCGTCGTCGAAGTTGAGGGTCATGATCGCGTAGTCGATCGGGTCCTGGAGGTAGATGACCCCGTACGAGTCACCGGCCCGGATTCGAATATCCTCGCCGCCCGTACAGTCGTCCCAGCCGACGAAGTTCATTCCGCCGACCGCCTCCCATGACCGCTGCCCCTTGAGCGCCTCGCGCACGAGCGCCTTGTCCGCGGCATAACCAGCGTCCTGCCAGCAGACGTCGATGTCGCGTTCGTCCCGGATCTTGTCCGCGACGAAGTAGAGCGGACGCTGGGTCGTCTCGACCTCGGGCACCTCGAGATCGACGGGGCTGCACCCCACCCATGTCAGGGCGATTCCACACGCCATCCAGAGCTGGTTTCGTTTTGTGTCGAGCTTCATCTCGGCACGGCAGTGGCGCGCCGCGGACCGATTCATTCGTTTTTCTTTCTTCGTCAGATCGCTCGTAGTCGCGCTGAAGGAGGCCAGGAACGACGCGAACCCCCGCGTCGACCAACCCGAAGGGAGCTCGATATCATGTCCCCCCAAACGCTCAGCCGAGTCGCGACGTTACTCACGATGCTCGGTGCCCCCGCCGCCTACGCGAACGGCCCCGGGTTCGAGGTCGCCTGTAAGGAGTGCAGCGAAGTGCTCATCGGCTGCCTCGAAACCTGTTCCGGTCGCGGCTGTGACACCTGCGTCACCTCCTACGAGACCTGCCTCGTCAAGGAGGGCTGCGAGAACCTGAAGCCGAACTGCGATCAATGCCTCGAAGACGCCGAGACGTGCGCCGATCAGTGCGCGCCCGGCGACGAGAACTGCCTCGGCGTGTGTACCAACACCCGCGACGCTTGCTGGCAACTCAACGACTGCGACGGGCCCTACGTCGAGACGACGCCCATCTGTAACTACCTCGAGCGTGGCATCGACGACCTTCGCAAGGAGGTCACGGACAGCTACTCGGTCGTGGCCCCTGGCGTCACCACCTTCGCAGGCATCGAGAAGCTGGAGTTCGGCCTCGATCTCCCGGCCACGAACTGCTTCGAGAACCCCCACACGATCCCTTGCGCAGGGCGCTCCTACGACACGGAGTGGCTGATCGACGAGGTCACCCTCAGCATCCGCGGCATCGAGTTCTTCCACGAGGTGAAGAGCCCGACGGCGCAGTTCCTCAAACACGTGTCCGGCGGTTCCTCGCTCGGCGGAATCTCCGGATGGACCGGTGCTCAGCTGCGCATGAACCCCTCCTGGGGTCTGTCCGAGAACGAGGCCGTGTCGCTGATCGGTGCCCTCCCCGTCCCGGAGGACGGCGCCGCGCCGGACGCCGACGCGTTCAAGGCAAACCTCGGCGCCGTGACCTTGTCCGAAGAGCGCGTCGCAGCGCTGATCGAGGGCTCGTTCGGCCGCACCCTCGCGGACCGCCTCAAGAGCGGCAACGACTCCGACGCTTGCTCGGGCTCGCTCTTCTGTGACAACGGCCGCGGCCTGCAGTTCGCGTGGCGGGGGACGTACGGCGTGAATCAGCCCGACTGCGATCTGGGCGGCTGCCCGCCGGTCGGCAACCGCAAGAGCTCGCCGTGGGTAGAGCTGACGCGTGAGGCGGTGGGTGGCGCGACCGACCAGGACCTCCTGGTCGTCGACCTCGACATCGAGGTGCTCAACGGCGTCGACTCCGACTACGACTGCCCGTTCGGCGTCGCGAAGCCTTGCGCCGAGCCGAAGGGGACGAAGTACAACTGGCTCGCCGAGTTCGGCATCCAGATGAAGCTCGAGCCGCAGTGTGTTCCGGGGGCCGGAGCGCTCAGCGCGATCCGCTTCCAGCCCGTCGACATTCAGGTCGACATCGAAGGTGGCGTACCCGCCGTGACGACCATCGCTTGGATCGTCGATACGGCGTGTGGAATCTGGGGGAGCATCTCCGGCAACCCACCCTGCAGCGCCAACGACATCGTCACCGGGTTCGTCGAGGAAGACATCACGACGGCCATCGCCGAGGAGACGTTCATCGACGATCTCGACGCGTGTCCGCCCGCGCCGGTCGCGGACATCGGCCCGTCCGGCTCGATCACCTTGGACATCAGCGCCCCGAGCGGAACCAGCGCAGCACGAAAGCTCGGCTCAAACCGATTCGTGCGTTGGGCTCGAATCCTCCAGGAGGCCCAGCCGGCGGCCCCGGCCTTCCAGAGCCTGTACGGGGCACACGTGAACAACGTCTCGATCACGCAGCCCTGGAACCCGCAGCTCGCGGACCAGATCATCGGTTACTCGGATCCCGACGCGAAGCAATCGTTCGCTCGCCTCGATGAAGCGCAGGTTTCGATCTGCGTGATGACCGGGATGTTCGAGTACGACGTGGACGACGACGGCGACGACGAAACCGTTCGGGTGTGCGACCTGGCGCTCAACCTCGACAACGTGGACCTCCCGCTGCCGCTCAACACGACGGTCGCGCCGTTCAAATGCCTGACCAACGCCCTACCGAACCCCACGAACGATGCACGTTGTGAGCTCCTCGCGCAGATCAAGGCGTGGGCCATGCAGCCGGAGATCATGACCCACTGCATCGAGCACAACGCCAACGGCACCCCCCTCGACCAGGTGCTCGAGGACAGCTGGGAGGGGATCGCGGGAGCCATCCAAGGTTGCCGCGCGAACCTTCCGTCCGTCGAGAAGCTCATCCCGGTGCCGAGCATCGAGCTCGACATCAAGACGGGCCGTGAGCACACCAGCGACACCTTCGCGTTCGTCGACTTCTCGGAGCCTTCGTCGCTGACGAAGTCCGTCTACGACAGCAACAAATGTCGTAACCGTCTGAGTTACTCACTCACGCCGAACCCACACGAATACTCCCAGTGCGGTGACCCCGACGACCCGAACGAGTGGGGCCTCGAGGGCTGCCCGTGTCGTGACGTCGTCGTGTCCCAGTTCGACGACATCCTCCTCGACGGTGGGTTCCCGGACGGGGCGGGCTCGTATGTCGCGCACGGCTCGTACGGGCCGGGTCAGTACTGCGAGGACGACACCAACGAACAGATCGTGTGCGGAAAGATCGTGAAGAACGGAATCGACGAGTACGCGGAGTGCATGAAGTGCGGCGACAAGACGATGATCGGCTGCTCGTGCGAAACGAACGCCGACTGCGCCTTCCCCGACGAGCCCGACCTCAAGTGCGTGGGCTCTCCTCAGGAGGAAGGTTGGCCCGGAAGCGCGCCGGGTACCTGCCTCCCGGATCCTGGGACGTCGGACGGACAGGAGGCGCTCGAGGAGATGCGCTGGTTCTGCCTCGACAACTGCGACGCGATCGACGGGTACGCCTCGCATGTCGGCGGGTGCTACTTCGACCAGTGGGACACGAAGGCGGACCACGGCGTGTGCGTCAACACGCTCAACACCTGCGACGGAATCTCGCAGGGGACGTGCGAAGCCGAGAACCAGATGGTGTGTCGCGACGCGGGACCGCCCGACGTCTGCGAAGAGGAGTGCACGAGCTCGGCCCAGTGCGCGACGCTCGGGTTCCCGTCGCACTACGTCTGTGACAACGCGACGTTCTACCCGGGGCACTGCGTGCCCCCGAGCTGCGCGGGTCCGAGCGCCAACCCGTTCTTCTGTCAGCAGTACCGGTAGCGTGTCCGAGAGCGGGGGCGTTTCGACGCCCCCGCTCTCGCGCGGATTTTTTCGAAGAGATGCTGCGCCCGCGGCCACTGCCCTGGGCATGACTCCAATCAAGTACTTCCTATTGCTGAGCGCAGCGACGGCGTGCTCGGTCGGATCGGTCGAGGATCGAGAACCCCTCGACGATCCGAACGACGAAGCCTCGCGTCCTGCGTACGAACTCGAAGAGCTCGGGCAACCTGCGGCGTGGATCGGCGGCGGAGAGGCGACGATCGCGAGCGACGGAACGAGTCCAATCGTCACGGTCGCGATCCGCGCACCGAGTGATCGCGCCGCCACGGTCCTCGTCGAGTCCCGCGCACGCATCGGTGTGCTCGAGGTCGTCCTCACCGAGTCGCGGTACGCGCTCGCGGCGGGTGAGGTGAGAGAGGCCGCGCTCGACCTACGCCCCGCGTTCAGGATGCACGCGAAACAACGCGATCACGTCACGCGGATCCTCACCTCGGTAAGCCTCCTCGACGACGACGGTCGGGTGGTCCATCGCAAACGACTCCCCGGGCGCTACCTCGCGGTGTCGGCGGAGGGTTCGAACCGAGTCTTCTGCCACGAGACCTTCGCGGCCGACTACGCCGACGGCCTGACCAACGACGTGATTCGCGCGCGCTACGGCGCGCAACTCCAAGACCCCAATCGATCGAACGAACACCCGCTGCGGATCGGCTCGGGCATCTACCGGTTCACGCCGGCCGAAGGAGAAGCACGATGAGACTCACCCTGGCCGCGCTGCTCGTCGCAGGCATCTTCGCGACCCCCGCCACCGCCTCCGCGTGGAACGTCGACATCTGCTTGAAGTTCGAAGTGGACTACGCCGACCGCGATGGCGGCGACTGGTGGAACTCGACCGCGCCCAAACCCGCGCGGGGCATCCTGTACCACGTCCTCGACAACGCCTGGAACGTGGTCCACGGGGGCCTGACCGATCCCGAGACGGGCTGTACGGGTGCGCTCGAGATGTACGACCAGAACTACAAGGTTCGGGTCCTCAGCGTCGTGCAGACCTCGCACGAGAACATCGTCTACCGGTTCAACGCCGGGGGCGGGCTCTACGACCAGCTGGTCGCACCGATCTTCAGGCCTATCGGCAACGGGTCCTACGAGCTCGTCATCGAGAACCCCACGAGCGGCCACGGCGAAGACTGGGTCAACGTGTTGGCGGCCGCCGGGTACGCGATCGAAAGAGAGAACGGGGGGCACTGGAACCAGGCGTTCGCCATCTTCGACGCCGCGTGCCCGGTCGCCTCCGACATGTGTGTCCACAACGGCAACGTCTACACGTCTTCGGGCGACACGGACCGGAAGTTTCGAATCGCGCACGAGGTGGGTCACCTGGTCGCGTACAAGCGTGACGAGTTCGCGAGCCCCATCTACAACTTCGCATCCTACGGAGGTGCCTGCGACGAGTGGGGCAACACACTCCACGACCTCGTGAGTCGCGAGTACCAGTCCGTCGCGATCGTCAACGGGTATGCGCACTTCTACTCGGCCGCCGTCTTCAACGACAGCGGCGAGAGCAGCTGCGAGATCTTCGACTACGATCTCATCGACTACAACAAGGATGGCTGGGCCGAGTTCCCGCAGGTCCGCGACTGCGAGGGTGGGGCCGACTATCTCGGGACCTACTGCGGTGCCCCGACCACCGACCGCGCCACCGAGCTCGACTGGCTTCGCTTCTTCTGGGACCTGCACACCAACTACGGTTACGGGTCGACGAAGATCGTGAACGTCCTCGACCGCGCGAACCCGCGGAACTGGTCCGACGCGATCGCCTACGACCGCATGCGAAACGCCGCGATCGCCGAGGGGATCGACGTGTCGCATTGGGACTCGCTCGCCAACTACAACGGCGTGAACCGCTGACGCCGACGCCCCGTCCTTCTTCGCAACGATTTTCGCGGCGATGTCGCTTGGTCGCTCGGGCCCCGACCGCTAGCGTGGGGTCGCGATGGTGGCGGTCGATCACGGCGACGACCTCGAGCTGAGGCTGAAGGAGGTCTTCGGACACGATCAGTTCCGGATCGGTCAGCGATCCATCATCGAGTCGATCCTCTCGGGCCGCCCCACCCTCGCGGTCATGCCCACCGGCGCGGGGAAGAGCCTCTGCTTCCAGCTCCCCGCGGTGCTGCTCGACGGCGTGACGATCGTGGTATCGCCGCTGATCGCGCTGATTCGTGACCAGGTGCGCGCGTTGGAGCGCGCGGGGGTCCGCGCCGCGGCGTTGACGAGCCTGGAGGACGCCGAGTCGAAGCGCGCGGCGCGGCGCGGGCTGACGGACGGCTCGCTCGACCTCGTGTACGTCGCGCCGGAGCGGTTCAGGAGCTCGAGCTTCATGGAGCGGCTCGCGCAAGCGAAGGTGGCGCAGATCGTCATCGACGAAGCGCACTGCATCTCGCAGTGGGGCCACGACTTCCGGCCGGACTACGCGCGGCTCGGCGAGGTGGTTCGCGAGGTCGCGCCGGAGCGGGTCGTGGCGCTCACCGCGACCGCGACGCCGGAGGTTCGTGACGACATCCTGCGCAGCCTCGGGATCGAGGGCGCCAACACGATCGTCACCGGGTTCGACCGCGAGAACCTCGAGCTGTCCGTGGTGGAGACCAAGCGCGGTCGCGCGAAGATCGAAGCAACGGCTGCGGCGCTGCGGAAGTGGATGAAGGACGGCGGGTCCGCGATCGTCTACGTCGCGACGCGCAAGAAGTCGGAGGAGGTCGCGGCGGAGCTCGCCGCGGACGGCTTCGACGCGGCGCCCTATCACGCCGGGCTGGACGCCAACTCGCGCCGCTCGGTGCAGAACGAGTTCGAGTCGGGCGACGGTAAGGTCGTCGTCGCGACGACCGCGTTCGGGATGGGCGTCGACAAGTCGGACGTGCGGTGCGTCGTGCACTTCGCCATCCCCTCCGCGCCGGAGAGTTACTACCAGGAGGTCGGCCGCGCGGGCCGCGACGGCGCACCGGCGGGCGGCGTGCTGATCTACGACGGCGGCGATCTTCGGTACGCGTACATGCGGCTCGAATCGAGCTGCCCGAGCTGGGACACCGTCGTCGTCGCGCTGGCGGGCGTGCGCGACATCGTGCAGTTCGCGGGCGGGCAGATCGGGTTCGAGGCGTTGGTCGACCAGCTCGAAGACCGCGTCGGGCGCGGCGCACGCGCGGCGTTGATCGCGCTCGAGCGCGCGGGTGACGTGACGTTCGAGGGCCCCTTCGTGCGCGTGGCCGAGGGACAGCCGAGCGTGGACCGCGCGTTCCTGGAGAAACGCGAGCGCGTGGAGCGCGGCCGGCTCGACGCTATGGTCGGCTACGTGCAGCGTGCGCCGTGTCGTCGGCGCTACCTCGTCGACTACTTCGGCGACACGCGCCGGCCCGACCGCTGCGAGGTTTGCGATCGCTGCCTGGCTCCGGCGCCGGAGGAGGTATCCGGCGAGGCGCTGCGAGACGCGCTGATCGCGTTGTCGTGTGTCGCGCGCATGCGCGGCCGGTACGGCAAGTCGCGGGTCGTCGACACGCTGCTCGGCTCGTCCGCGAAGCCCATACTCGACTCGGGCCTCGACAAGCTGTCGACCTACGGGATGCTGTCGTCGTGGCAGAAGGTCCAGGTGCAGGCGCTGCTCGACAGCCTCACGCGCGCGGGCCTGATGCGGACGACGACCGGGGACTATCCGAAGCTGCAGCTCACGGAGGACGGCGCGACGACGCTGAAGGAGAAGCGGCCGATAGAGATCGACTTCGACCGCACCGCCGTCATCGCGCGGCGGAGCAAGAAGGCGAAGCGCGAGGAGACCCTCGCGGAGCTGAACGAAGCGGACGGGAAGCTCTTCGAGGCGCTCCGGTCCTGGCGTGCGGAGGTCGCGCGGACGATCGCCAAACCCCCGTACGTCATCGCGCACGACAAAGTGCTGGCCACGGTCGCGGCGGAGCGGCCGAAGACGGAGGACGACCTCGCGCGTATCCCGGGGATCGGGCCCACGAAGCTCGCGCGGTACGGCCCGGAGATCCTCCGGCTGGTCCTCGACGCGGGGTGACCCTACCGACAACCGCCGCTTGTCAGCGGGCGGCGGGCGCCGCACGATCTGCGCGTAACTTCGGTCGGTAGCGCACGTAGGAGGCGGTGGTGCAGCTCGAACAATTCAAACCCTTGGCGTTCCCCGCGTTGTTCACGCTGGCGTTCGCGTGCGGGACCGGAGGGGGTGACGACGAAAACGTCGAAGCGCCCCGCGACGCCGGGTCGACGGCGCTGGGCCGCGACGGCGGCTTCCGGGACGGCGGCGAAGAAGCCGGCGGGCGTGACGGCGGCTTCCGCGACGGCGGCGTCGCGAACGCGCTCTGTCCCCCGAGCGACACGACCGGCACGAACGTCGGCGCGATCTTCCCGGACCTGGCGCTCCCCGACTGCGCCGGAAACATGCACAACCTCCAAGACCCCTGCGAACGTAAGGCGGCGTACTACTTCGTGTACGCCGATTGGTGAGGGAGCTGTCGTGCGTTCGCCCGGGTGGTGAACTCAGAGATGCAGGAGTTCCTGCAAGAAGACTTCGAGCCGTACTTCGTGATCTGGCAGAACAGCCGGTCCGGCGCACCGGACCAGGCGCTGTGTCAGCAGATCCAGAACATGATGCCGGACGTGACCGTGCTGTACGACCGCGACACGCAGCTGCGTAGCGTGGGCCTCGCGAACCGGCACGTGCACTTCGTGCTCGAAGAAGGCTCCCGAATCTCGTTCCGCCAGGCGTTCTCGGAAGCCGGCTTCAAGAACGCGATTCGGGACACCCTCGCCGACTGACCCCTACGGATTCAGGTAGAAGAACGCTCCGTCCGCGCTGGTCGGCAGCATCGGATGTACGCGCAACGGCAGCGTCGGCGCGCCCGAGGACAGGTCGGACATCCAGAACTCGGTGTCGTTGTTCACGATCATGTCCGACTCGAAGAAGACCCCACGGCTGTCGGCGCGCCACTCGAAGGCGCCCGCGCCGCCCGAGACGTCGCCGGAGGTCGGGAGCACGGAGTTCACCATCTGCGGAACGTAGGGGCCGGCGCCCGAGACGTTCGTGACGTACAGATCGAACGCGCCGTCCACCATGAAGTCGCCGCGGAACGCGATCCACGAATCGTCGGGACTCCAGTAGACCTGGGAGACGTCGAAGTCGCCGTCCGTCGTCATCGGGCTGATCGACCGGCTCGTGTACGGCGGCGGCACCGACACGTCGGCGACGTACGCCATGTCCACGCCGTCGAGGTCCTGGTCCCCCACGAACGCGATCCGGGTGCCGTCGTTCGACCACGCGAAGCCGAAGCCCGGCGTCGACGACGCGTCGAGGTCGCCCGTCGCCGGCATGTTGCTGACCCGCGTGGGGAGGACGGGGATCGTCGCGCTCACGTCCGCGATGTAGAGGTCGAAGACGTCGTCGGCGTCGATGTCGGCGCGAAACGCGATGCGGGTGCCGGACGGATCCCACGCCGCGTAGCTCACGCTTAGACCCGCGGTCAGCGCCGGCAGGATGCGCTGCGGAGCCTGGAGCACGCCGGCGACGACGCGGACCAGCCACAGCTCCTCGGAGCCGTTGATGGTCTCGTCTGCGATGTAGAACAGCGCGGTGCTCTGGGCGTTGAATGCGTAGTCGCTGAACCCGACGTCGTTGTCGGCCCCGTAGCCGAGGTTGTTCACGCGCGTCGTCGTCGGCGCGCCGCCCGTAAAGCTCGCAAACCACAGCTCGTCCTGGTCCGCGGTCACGATGTCGCAGCGGAACAGCACCCCCGAGGCGTCGGGCGCCCAGAGGACATCGTCTTCGCAGTCTTGAGTCCCCGTCAGCGGCGCGTGGATCTTCACGCCGGGTACCGGCGCGGCCGCGTTGGCGGTGTTGGCGTAGTACAGCTCGTTCACGCCGCCGAGGTCGAGGTCGCCGTGGAAGACGATCCCCGAGCTGTCCGGCGCCCAGAAGAAGTCGCTGTCGGAGACGTCGCGCCCCGTGTCGAGCGGCGGCGTCGCTCCGCCGATCAGGACGGGGGCGCCGGGGGTGCTCGGCGTCGTGACATCGACGAAGAACAGCTGGTCGCTCCCGGAGAGGTTCGGGTCGGCGGTGAACGCGAGGTAGCTGGAGTTGGGTGCCCACCTCAGGTCCTGCACCGTCGCGCCCGGCGCCGTGTAGGACGTGAGGTTGACCGCCGAGAGCGGCGACGCCGTGAGGTCGACGACCCACAGGTCGAGGTTGGTGTCGTTCGCGAAGTCCCCGATGAACGCCACCTTCGTCCCGTCCGGAGAGAACGCCGCGTCGTCGTTCGCCGTCGACGCGTCCGCCACGCCGGGGGCGCTCGGGTTGAGCTGCACCGGCGCACCGGGGGTGTCGCCGCAGACGTCGAACAAGAACACACTCGTGTCGTTGTCGACGAGGAGGTCGCCGACCGCGAGCAGGAGGCGTTGGGCTCCCGGATCGTCCGTTACGGTCACGGCGTACGTTCGTGAGGCGGTGGCGCCTGTGCTGTCGGTGACGTCGAAGGTCACGGACTGCGTGCCGGGCGTCGTGCCGCGCCCCGTGACGAAGATCGTCGCCTGGGTCGAGGTCTGGACCTGCAGCCCGGCCGGGAGGGTCCCTGCGGTCGTCCAAGCAAACGGTGGGATCCCACCGACCACGCTGACGGCAGCCGTGGTCGCCGTGCAGATGGGACGACTGGCGATGGCTGCAGTGACGATCGCGATCGGCGGCGCGACCACGAGGCGGAACGTCGCCGTGGCGACGCGGCCCTCGGAGTCCGTCACGCCCACCGTGAAGTCGTAGGTGCCGATCGCGGTGCTGGTTCCGGTGATCATCGTGGAGGGGGTGCCGGTCGGCGCGAGCGTCAGGCCCGCCGGGAGCGCGCCGTTGGTGATCGACCACGCGTAGCCGACGCCCGTGCCACCGGACGCCGTGATCGCGGCGGTGTACGCCGTGCCGGACTCGACCTGCGCGAGGCTCGGCGTGTCGATCGCGAGCGGCGGGAACACTTCGACGGTGTAGTCGATCGTCGTGGTGGCGCCCGCGTCGTCGGAGAGCTCGACGGTGAACGTCGATGTCCCCAACGCGGTCGGAGCCCCTTCGATCGTCGCGGTCGCGCCGCCGTCGACGAGGTTCATGCCCGCCGGGAGGGCGCCCGCCGTGATCGCCCAGCTGTAACCCGTGCCGGTGCCGCCGGACGCGGTGAGCGTCGAGGTGTAAGTCGCGCCGAGGGTGGCGTTGGGGAGGTTCGCGGGCGCGATCGCGAGCGGCGGGTAGGTGACGTCGATCGTGAAGCCGCGGATCGCGGAGCCCCCCGCGCTGTCGGAGACGGAGATCGTCGCGGTGAAGGTGCCGCCCATCGTCGGCGTCCCGGAGATCGTGGTCATCGGCGTGGCGTCCGCGCGGAGCACCAACCCGGGCGGCAATGCGCCGACGGTGACGGCCCACGTGTACCCGGCCTGCGAACCGTTCGAGGCCAAGATGTCCGCGGAGTACACCTCGCCGACCACCGCAGCCGGGAGCGTCATCGTGTCGATCTGGAGCGGGAGCGGCATCGCGTTCACGGTGACGGTGAAGCTCGTGCTCGAGCTCTCACCCGCGCCGTCCGTGACGCGGACGTCGAAGGTGTACGTGCCTTCCGTGATCGGTGTGCCCGAGAGCGTCGTGCTCGGCGAACCGTCGGTCCCCAACGTCAGCCCCGGCGGGAGGTCGGCCGGAGTCGCCGACCAGGTGTACGTCCCGTCGCCGCCCGACGCGGTGATCGTCGCGTCGTACGTCGTGCCCACGGTGCCACCGGGGAGCATCGCGGTGACGATCGTGGGCGTGTTCGCGCCGGCTTCGATCGTGAGCGTGAAGTCGCGCGTCGTCGTCTGGCCGGAGCCGTCCGAAGCTTCGACGCGGAACGTCGCGGTCTCGGCCATCGTCGGGGTGCCGCCGACGGTGGCGCCGGTGAGGTCGAGGCCCGCGGGGAACGCGCCGTTGACGAGCGCGAAGGTGTACGTGCCGTCGCCGCCGCGGACGTTGAGCGTCGTGTTGTAGGCCTCGCCGACCGTGCCGCCGGGGAGGTCCGCGAGGGTCACGAACTCCAGCGCGGCGGGGGTGACGTCGTCACCGCCGTCGTCGTCGCCGGAGCACGCGGACAGGACGAGGCACAGGGGCAAAATCGAGCGGGTGAGCGTGCGCATGACGTGCACGGTACCCAGATATCGAGGTGTTTTCGTACCCGGGTACTTCGCGCAAACGTAACCGCCCAGGATCAGTGGAGCTCGTCGTACACCTCTTCGCGCTGCTCCGGCGTCAGCGTCTGGTGTGTATCGATCACCGCGTCGGCGAGCGCGTGCAGGAACTTCCGGACGCCCTCGGTGCGCTCGTCGATCGTGCGGTGGATGAGCGCGGCGTCCGGCTTCGGCGACTTCCACTGCTCGTGCAGGAGCGCCTTCGTCGTCTGATGCTCTTGGTGGAGCACGAGCGCCTGCTTCGTCATCGCGTCGGTGTGCCCGAGGATCCGTTGGGTCTGCGTCGCGTCGGCGTCCACGTCCTCGAGGAGGTCCTCCACGTGCGAGCGCGCCATGCGCTGCGCGCGCTCGGCGCGCTTCGCGGGATCGCGGGTGCCGCAACCTCCGTGGAAGCCGGTGAGGAGGAAGAACGATGCAGCGACGAAGGCGAGGTGTTGTTTCTTCATGTGTGCATCGTCGCGTCCGACCTCGAACGCAGCGCTGGGCACGCATGAAGAAGTGTGAAGTCAGTCCAGCTCGGGTGGGTTGTCGAGCGCACGGTCCACGGAGTCGCGCTGAACGCCGACGAGCTCCGCGATCCGATAGAGCGCGGCGCGCTCCGCCTCTTCGACGCGGTGATCCGCGAGCGCGATCAGACACAGGTCGCGGATGACCTGGACACGCCTCAGGAACGGGACCTCCTCCGAGACGTCACGCGCACGCCGCTCGAGGTCCGCGGAGATCGCTTCGACGTCGAGCTCACGTGTACCGAGCCGCCCCTCGCCGAGGAGCTTCTCCAGCGCGGCGCGCTCCGCGTCGGAGATCCCGTTGGCGGCGGCCGCGACGACGACGCCGCCCGTGAAGAGGAGACGACGCATCATCTCCGCCTCGGGGGACGTCTCCTCCAGGTAACTCGGCTCCATCAACGCCATAAGGTCGTTGACCTCGCCTTCGACGTCATCGATCGGCCGCGCGCCACCGAAGTAGGTCGACTCCGCGAACGCCTTCGCGGCGCGGATGCGCAACGGGCTGAAGGGGTGCGTCGAGAACCAGTCGGCGCGGACGACCCCCTCCGCGCTTCGCCCGCGGTGAAGCTCCTCGCGCATGTCACCGAGCTGCTCGACGAACAGCTCCGGCAGCATCTTCACGGCGCCGTTGGAGAGGCCCGACGCCAGCTTGAAGAACGCCGAAGCGACCGGCTCCATCTTGCGGACACACGCGAGGCCGGCGCGATCCGCGGAGATCTCCGCGTAGCGCGACCAAGCGAACAGGGAGAGCACGGTCGCGGGATCGAGATCGACCTGCCCGTTCACGAGCGCACCGATCGGCATGTCGTGGTGCTGGAAGAGGTGATGGCCGAGCTCGTGGCCCATCACGAACTCGATCTCGGCGGGCTCGAACGACTCGAGCAGGCTCGAAGAGAACAACACGAACAGCCGCCCGTCCTCCGGCTTCACCGCCGCGGCGTTGAAGGTCGCCGACGGGAAGACAAACGTCTCGAGCTGTGCGTCGACGTCGAGGACGTCGCGACAATGCGCCGCGATGTAGAGCAGCTCCGGCGACATCGCCTCCGTGATGCGCACGGACGTCCCGAGCAGACGCGCGCGCACACCGCGGGGCGTCTCGTCCTCGTCGAGGCGCTCGATGACCCTCGCGATGTCGCGGTTGGTCTTCAGCTTGTCGAGGAGCTCGAGGTCCCCCGCGCAGCGCACTTGGTTCGCAGCCATCGCTGCTCTTTAACACGGTCGGCCGGACGTGACGGTCAGTGGGTCCAGCTCGCGTAGTACGGCGTGGCGGGCCGCTTCGTGTCGAACGGCCGATCCGACAGGTGGTAGATCTCGGTCTTCCCCTTCGTCTCACGGCGGACGTGGTACCGGCGCGCCGGCGCCAGACAGAACTCCGCGAGCGTGAGCGGCAGCTCGTCCGCGCGGACGCCGTCCTTCTTCGCGCGTTCGGGCAGCGCGTCGAGCGACGTCACCTGCACCACCTTCGTCGGCTTCAGATACAGCCGGAGCTGCGGGATCGGCACCTCGACACGTTGGCCGTCGACCCGGAGCGCGACCGACTCGCGGCTGTGCCGTGACGACGCCACATAGCTCCACACGCCGTCCTCCTCCTTACCGGCCGCCCACTCCCAGTACGCACACGACTCGCCGGTGATCGGCGCGAGCTGCGCGGAGCTCTTCACCGTCGCGAACTTCGGTGTCGCTACGAGCATCGTCATCAGCAACACCTCAGCGCCCCACATGGACGCCCTTGTAGTAGCGCTGGAAGTCCTCGAGGCGCATGCGGAAGATGCCGTCGTTGCCGTCGAGCGTGCCGTCGCCGTCCCAGTCGACGTCCGTCTCGTAGTCGGCCTCGAACTCGGCGTGCCCCCACGGGTTCCGCAGCGTGACCCAGCGCTCGCCGTCCTCGCCCTCCGCGGCGTCGAGCACGGTGTACGCGTGCCACGTGGAGATGCCGGAGTCGGTGTACTTCTTCTCCTTCTCCTCGCCGTAGGTGCCGGCGACCATCGGGCGGTCCGCGTCGGCGCCGTCGCGGAGTGTTTCGAACAACGCGTCGGCGTCGCCGTTGGCGCGCGTGTACGTGACGCCGCGCCCGGTCAGCGCGCGGAGCGCGTCGCCGGAGTTGCCGCCTTCGCCGATGTCGTCGTAGCCGCCGCGCCACTGGGCGTAGCCCTTCTCGAGGATCGCCGGCCACAGCTCGCTGTCGTCCGTGCCTCGCCCGTAGAGGACGCCGCCCGCATCGTTGCGGTAGAGCTCGTCGTCGACGGTGACGTACTCGGGGTCGCCGTCGTCGTTGAAGAAACGAACGCGGTAGGTGCCGTCGCCGTTGTCGGTGATCGCGTCTCGGATCAGCTCGGGGTGGTCCTGCGCGACCGCCGACATCGACGACGCGAAGTAGCAGTCGGCGATCGCGCCCTGCTCGACGTCCTCCTCGTCGATGCCATCGACGAAGAGGTCACCCTCGGCTGGCGCGGTCGGCGCGTCCGCGTGCTGATCCCGCGGCTCGGGCTGAGCGATCGGATCGGCCTCGGCGGCGGCGGCTTGCGCCGCCGGGCTCGCGCGTAGGTTGGCCTTCGGGTTGGCCTTGCCGCCGTCACCGGTCATGCGCGCGGCGATGGGTCGACGGTCGAGGTCTCCCGTCGTCAACTGAGCTTGCACGCGGGACGCGTCGATCTGATCGAACAACGCATCGTCGGCTTCGACGTCGTCCGGCTCGGCCGTGAACTCGGACCGATCGATGTCGACCCGACCGAAGGTCGCGTCGGGTTGTTCGACGGGTGTGTCTTCCGTCTGCGTGGTGATACGGGGGGTGGGCTCCGTCTCCTCGACGCGCGGGCTTTCGACCCGCGGCGCCTCGGGCGACGTGCGAGAAACCGTGACCATGCAACACCTCCTGTGTCGTCTCGGACGCACCTTCCTGGCGCGTTCGTCTCAGGTTATCGGAGGTTCGCGTCAGAAGTTGCTAAGTTATCGAGATCACGGCGTTATGTCGTTCATCGGGAGACGATGTCGTCGCGCAGGGGCTGACCTGCGACCCGAGGGCGCCGGTTACAGCAGCTCCTCTTCGTACCCGAGCGTCGCGTACTCCTGAGCGCGGCGCATGCTCTCCACCCCTGGGTCGCCCGCGGCGCCGCTCGGCTGCTTGGCGTACGTGAAGGTGAGGCCAAAGCTCGTTCCGTAGACGTCGACGGCGGCCGCTTTGACCGCCTTCTCGATGCTGGCGTTCGTGACGTTGGTCGTGCTGGAGTTGACCCGCGCGAAGTCGGCGTTGGAGGTGACGTAGTAGTCCTCTCCGTCGCGGTAGATCCCGACCATGTGCGCGATCACGTCGTCGCCTCCACTGATCATCGCCGACCCAACATCTTCGAATCCGGCGTACGAGAGGAGCTGGTTCATGAGGTACAGCGTGTTTTCGCAGTCTCCGATGTGGCGGGCGCCGCTCGTGTCCAGGCTGTAGGCATCGTCCCAGCTGTCGGGCAACGTCGACTCGCTCTTCACGTAGTGGACGTCCAGCTCCTTCGCCATCGCGAGCGCGTCAGCTTCGTCCGCGAACTCGTGGCGTTGGTCGCCGTCCATGAGGACGTAGCGCGGCGTGTCCGCACCGTACGCGGGTTCACCGGTCATTCCGGCGTGGTTGTAGAGCACGACGGTCCCCTCGACGAAGGCGCTCGCCGCCGCGAACAGCTCCTCGGTCGAAGCGCCAGCTGCGACCAGCGACTCCATGTAGAGCTGCGCCTCGGCTTGGGTCGGCGGGTTCTCGGAGGGCGTGACGCCGGCGTTCGCCATCGCCACCATCAGCTGCGCATTCAGCGCGAGGCCCTGTAGCTCCTGATACGTGGCATCGTAGTCGTCGAACTCGTACGTGCCGTTGTCTACGTCGACCTCGGCGAGGCCGAGGAGGACCAGGGTCGCGAGCTCCTCGTCGGTGAGGTTGGCGGTGTCCTCGACCGGCAAACCCAACGCTTCGTAAGCCGCGAGCGCCGTCGCGTAGTCCCCCGCCTCGGTCGCCGCGCGCGCGATCTCGAGTTGGTCGTTCACGGCATCGACGTCCGCCTGGTCGATGTCGAGGTCCGGCAGGGGCTCCGCGTCCGCTGCGAGCTCCTGGAGGTTCGCGAAGGCGTCGGCCTGGCTCGCGGGAGGCGGCGGCAGCCCGTTACCCGGCGTACCGGACGGCGGCGGCGGGCTCGCGAGGCCCCCCACGTTGGTCTGGAACCGCACCAGCGACGAAGCGTCGAGGACCTTCGTCGCGAGCGGCGCCATGTTCTCTTGAAACGAATGACCGAGCTCCGTCAGGCGCACCTCCTGGAGCGGCCGAGGCGCCACGGCGGCGCGAGCGCGCGGACGCGCGGGCATGGGCGCGCCGATGCCGACGGTGCGTCGTAGTGAGTTCCGTTCGTTGTCGATCTTCATGCGCACAGGACTTCGCAAGCGCGGTGCCAAACACCGCGCGTGCGTCGTCGCGCGCTTCGCGCCCTCGAAACACGTGCGCGCACGTGCGCGCCGTGCACGAGTCACCTGCGTCAGTCGGCCATGTGAAAGACGAGCTCGCCGCCCGCGGCGAGTTGTGTGTGATCCAGGTACGGACCGTCGACCGTCACGCCGTCGAACGTGACCTTGTCCACAGCGTACTTGCCGGCCGCCCAGTTCTCGGCGCGCACGGTCAACGTCGCGTCGCCGAGCCGCACCACGACCTCCGGGAACAGCGGCGTCCCGATCACGTAACGCGCCTCACCGACCTTCGGATAGAAGCCGAGCGCGCTGAAGACGTACCAGGCCGACAGTGTCCCGCCGTCGTCGTTGCCGTCGAGCCCGTCGGGTCCGTCGGTGTAGCGCGTGCGGCGAATCCAATCGACCCACTGCGCGGTGAGATCCGGGCGCCCGACCTCCGCGAACATGTACGCCGCGTGGATGTCGGGCTCGTTGCCGTGCCAGTACCACAGGTCCGGGAGGAGGGTCGGCTCCGCCGCCGCCGACGCCTCGAAGATCCCCGAGAGCCACGCCACGAGCCCGTCGCTCATCGCGGCGTCCAACCCGACCGGGTCGTGCGGCACGAACATCGTCCACTGCCGCGCGTTGCCCTCGACGAAGTCGTCCGAGAACGCTTCGTCGTCGAAGTCCGGGAGGAACGCGCCGTCCGCGTTGCGCCCGTGCACGAAGCCGACGTCCGCGTCGAACACCTTCATCCAGTTGTCCGCGCGGGCGTCGAACGGCGCCGCGTCCTCGCCCAGGTGCTCGGCGTAACGCGCGAGCAGGAAGTCCGAGAAGGCATTCTCCAGCGTCTTGCTCGCGGAGCGCCCCTCTTCGTCGGCGCCGCACCAACCGCGCTCGAGGTACGGCGCGCTGCAATCTCGCTTGCGCAAGCTGTCTTGCCGCGCCATCGCCGCCGCCTCCAGCGTCGCGTACATCGCGTCTTCGTCGAAGCCGCCCACACCCTTGGTGATCGAATCCACGAAGACCGACTCACCGTGGTAGCCGATCATCGTGTTGGACTCGCCGGTCGCGAGCGGCCACTTCGGCACCGACCCGCTCGCGATCGTCATCGCTTCCATCGAAGCGTTCATGTCGCGCTGGTACTCCGGGTACACGAGCGTGAGCAGCGGGTGCAGCGTCCGGAACGTGTCCCACAGCGAAAAGTCCGAGTAGTAGACGAAGCCGTCCGCCGTGCGGACCTCACCGTCGATGCCGCGGTACTTGCCGCCGGTCTCCGTCAACGACGTCGGCATCATCTGCGCGTGGTAGAGCGCCGAGTAGAACATCTCGCGCGCCGCCGGCTCCCCGCCCTTCACCTCGATGCGGGACAGCAACGGCCGCCACGCCGCCTGCGTCTCCTGCACCGCGCGGTCGAGGTCGAACGCCACCCACTCCGCGTCGAGGTTCGCGCGCGCCGTCGCGGCGTCGACGAACGACAGACCGATCTGCGTGCGCACCTCGGTCGTGCCGTCCGCGAAGGTGAGCACCGCGCCCGCGCCCGCGGAGGTGAGCGTGCCGCTCGCCGGGCTCCGCGCGCCCGCCTCCAACCACTCGATCGTGAAGTCGCGATCGAAGCGCAGCTCGAAGTACAACCGCCACCCGCCGAAGCCGCCGCTCAACATGCCCGCGTGGTGGATCCACCCCGACAGCGTCTTCGCGTCGACGACCGTCAGCTCGGCGTCGAAGGTCTCGCCCTGCGCGATGCCGCGCGACAGATCGACGACCAGCTCCCGGCGCCCCCCCTCGGGGTACGAGAACCGGTACAGCGAGGTGCGCGGCGTCGCGGCGATCTCGACGTCGATCCCGCTCGGCGCGAGGCGCACGCGGTAACGCCCGAGCTCCGCGCGCTCGGCGCCGTGCTGAAGCTCGGCGCGGTAGTCGGATTCGCGGACCCGCTCCGGCAGATCCAACGCCGGCATCACGCGCAGCACGCCGTAGTCGGGGACGCCGGTGCCCGCGAGGTGGATCTGGGCGAAGGAGAGGATTTCGTCGTCCTCCCACCAGTAGCCGGCGCAGTGGGAGAAGCCGGGGTCCCCCCCGTTGGTCGCGGTCTCGGGGCCGGGTTTTGCGAGCCCGTAGGGGTGCGTCGGCCCCGGCGGGATGGAGCCCACCCCGAAGCCGATGCCTCCGGTGCCGATGAACACGTCCACTTCGGCCACGGGGTCCGGCCCGGACTCGACCGGTTCGTCCCCGCACCCCGTCGCCAACACCAGCAGGCCGATCGCCACCTTGCGCACGATCGATGGTGTACGCCGGTCACCGGCCCCCGAACAAGGGGCGGCCGCCCCAGGGGGCTCCGGCCCCAAAACTGTACAGCTCGAGAGGGAGCAGGCATACAACGATCCCGAGGACATGCTGTTCCGCGACGTCGATCCCCCGCGCCGGTATTTCACGCCGGACGAAGCGAACGCGATGCTCCCGCGCGTCCGCAAGCTCATGTCGCGCGCGGCCGAGCATCAGCGTCGGATCCGCGACCGCGTGCAGCACGCCGAGGACGCCTCCAAGGTGCCCGCGGAAGAGATCGAAGAGCATCGCGCGGAAGCGATGCGTTGCATCGAAGAGCTCACCGAGGTCGGCGTGGAAGTGAAGGGTCTGGACGCCGGGCTCGTCGACTTCCCCGCCCTGCGCAACGGTGAGTACGTGTACCTCTGCTGGCGCGTCGGCGAGCCTCGTGTGGAGTGGTGGCACCCGCTCTCGACCGGCTTCGCGGGGCGACAGCGCGTGACGAAGGATCCTTCGGTGCGCTGGGAGTGGCGCAACTGATCGGGCGCCCCCATGCTGCTCGGAAAACTCAGGTGGTCGGTCATCTGGCTCGCGCTGGTGCTCATCGGCGGGACGATCGGCTACCGCATCGTCGAGGGGTGGCCTTGGCTCGACTGCGCCTGGATGGTGCTCACGACGATGACCACGATCGGGTTCGGCGAGGTCCACCCGCTCTCCGACCTCGGTCGCATCTACACCATGGGGTTGATCATCTCGGGCGTCGGGCTCGTGACGTTCACCGCGACGCAGGTGACGCGCTGGGTGATCGACGGTGAGCTCGCGGCACAGATCCAAGCGCGCAGACGGAGGCGCACCATGAATCGACTCCAGGGACACTTCATCGTCGTCGGCCTCGGTCGCCTCGGACACGAGGTCGCCGAGGAGCTTAGTCACCGCGGGCGCGTGGTGGTGGGCATCGACCCGGAGCCGCACGCCGGCGAGGACCTCTCTCGCCTCCTCGCGATGCGCCTCGAACAGGACGGCACGGCCGACGACGTGTTGCGCGAAGCTGCGATCGAACGCGCGCGCGGCCTCGCCGCCGCGACGGGCTCGGACGCCACGAACATCTTCATCACGCTGTCCGCGCGACAGATGAACCCGAACCTCCACATCATCACGCGCGTCGACGAGGCGACCTCGGTGCAGAAGGCCATTCGCGCCGGCGCGAGCGCGGTCGTGAACCCGTACGGCATCAGCGGCGCGCGCATGGCGCAGGGGCTGGTGAGCCCGCACGCCGCGCAGCTCGTCGACCAGGCGGTGGGCCGCAACCACTCGGAGCTGGAGATCGAGGACGTGGAGATCGGCGACGACCCGAGCTACCACGGCACGCTCGGCGCGCTGAACATCCCGGAGCGCCACCGCATCCTCATCGTCGCCATCCGCCGGCCCGACGGCCACCTCATGACGTCGCTCGACCGCACGACGGAGCTGAGCGCCGGAGACATCGCCGTCGTCGTGGGCAAACCGAGCGAGCTGCGCGAGTTCGCCCTCGCCGCGAGCAGCAACCGAAGCACGGTGCCGCGGCCTTCTTAGTTACGACTTGGCCACATCGAGCGAGGCGGATACGCAGCGACGCTCGAGCTCGACGTGACTTCGCTCCCGAGGAGGGGGCCGGCTCGGGGCGGGCGTGACGGCGGTCGGTGTCGGCTCGAGCGGTTCGTTGTTTGATCGCCGGCTGGTGACGGGGAGAGGGCCTCACGACGGCCGTGCCAAAGGACAGCTCGAGGATGGAACTCAGTGCGCTGAGTCGCGTGGGAGCCGCGCCGGTCTTTGGTCGCTACGCTTGGACCCGGGCGGGCGCCGCGCGTGCACGTTCGGTTCGCGCTCGTCGAGGGACACGTCACCCACGTCCGAGAGCGCCGAGGTCTCGGCTACACTCGCGCAGGCACGCCCTCCGCGGCAGCCCCTCGCCAGGCACAGCAGCCACCGAGAGCAGCCCACGCTTTCGCCACCCCTTCCGCAGCATCCAGCCGACCGCCCGCGCTAGCGTCGACGGCCCGGCGTCGCGCTCGCGCCACCCGTCGAACGCGGCGGCGGAAGAGCAGGGATCGATGAAGCCCCGCGCGAGCCGCCGCCCCCGCTGGGCTTCGTGTTTGCGAAAGTTGCTGAGCACGTAGGCCAGCGCGTTTCGCGTCTGAGAAGGCGAACGGAGCGCCTGCGCATAGTAGCGGTCCGAGAACACCGTCCCGCGCCGTCCCGCGACCCGGTTGATCGCCCGCGCGACCCGAACCTTCAACCCCTTCATCCCCCGCGCGAGCGCCACCTTGTCGTCGGCCTCAGCGATCAGGTGCAGGTGGTTCCGGAGCACCGAGAAGTGCACGAGTCGAAAACCGAAGCGCTCGGCCCCGGCCTCCAGCGCGACCCGAACTGCGCGGAACATGGTCGAGGTCCTCAGGTTCGGAACGGCTTCCCGTACCCGAAGCGTCACGTGCAGCGGTTGATGTACGGATACGGAGGGGCGAGTGCGGTGCGAAACGCCGGCGCGAGCGCCGACCGGCTTACGACCCGCCCCCTTGCGTCGTCCGCCCCAAGTCCTGAGATGAAACGCAAGCTGCATCCGACTTGATTGAGCAGACAGTGTTGTCGGGCGTGAGTCAAGTATATTCCACTGAAGCGAATGAGTTTCAGAACTCCACCCCGAGCGCCTGAGCTTCGAACAAGAGAGCATCCTCCGCCAACTGAGCGCGAGGACGCTCGCCCGAATCTCAGCGCAACGACCGACGGCCGGCACGGCCCCCTCGCGAGTCGACGCTGCGACTTCATCCAGGAGCACGACGCCCGTCCTCGTGGCGCACGGCGTCCGCCGAGCCCTCTCCCCGTCACCAGCCCGCGACCACCAACGAACCGCTCGAGTCGATACCGACCGCCGTCACACGCGCCGAGCGCTCCCCCATCGCTCCTCGGGAGCGATGTCAGGTCGACGAAGACGTTCCTCGACCTCGCCGCGTGTGAGCCGCCCCGCGGGCCTCCTGCGATGTGGCCAAGTCGTAACTAGTCAGGGGAGGATCGCGATCGGGTCGTCGTGCTCGCACGACGCGTCGGGCGCTTCTGGGGCGCTCTGGCCGCCCAGGTTCGCGCCGATGCACTGCACGAGGCGATCGCGGCGCAGCGCGCAGACGTGGCCGTCGCCGACGCCGACGGCGCGGGCGTACGGTCCGAACCAGCCCACGGAGCGCGGGGCGACCGTGATGCCGCCGCCGTCCGGATCGCAGAACGTCGACGCGGCGCCCCAGCACACCACCGTGTCGTCGTCGCGTCGCACGCAGGTCTGGTCACCGGCCGCGCGGATCGCGACCGCGCGATCGAGCGGCGCGTCGAACGTGATGTCCACGCGCTGCGGCGTCGTGCTGCGCTCCGTCCTCAGCTCGAGCGCGAGCTGACCGGCGGCGTTGTTCCCCCAGCACCACACCGTGGTGTCGTCGAGGATCGCGCAGGTGTGGCGCCGGCCCGCGGCGACGGCGCTCCCCGTGCGCTCGCCCGGGATGAGCGACGGCACCGACGCGTTGTTCGGGTTCATCGTCCCGTCGCCGAGCTGACCTTCGTCGTTGCGACCAAAACACACGATGCGGCCGCTCGCGTTGATCGCACACGTGAAGCCGTCGCCGGCCGCGACGTCGACGACCGGGCCGAGCGGTTCGAGCTTCATCGGCGTGGGATCTTCGGGCAACGCGGTGCCGTCCACGTTGCGCCCGAGCTGGCCGTGTTCGTTGGAGCCCCAGCACGACAGCCCGCCCGGGTCACGCGCGCACGCGTGATTCGCGCCGAGCGCGAGCTGGAGCGCGGCGCGGACCTGGACCACCCGCGTCGGCCGATCGATGTTCGCGAGATCTTCGGCGGTGGTGCCGGTGCCGAGCTTGCCGAACGCGTTCGACCCGAAGCACCACGCGGCGCCCGCCTCGTCGATCGCGCAAGTGTAGTCGTTGCGCGCGGCGATCGACGTCGCCGCGAGACCCGGCACCGGGAGGAGATCGTCGCGCGTCCAGGCCGAGGGCGCGGCGACGCCGTCCCGGCCGAGGCGTCCGTCGTCGTCGACGCCGAAGCAGTTCACTTCACCCGCGGCGCGCAACACACAGGTGTGCGTGGAGCCCGCGACGAGATCGACGATCGCGCACTCCGTGACCGGGCGAGTCATCAGCGGCGTGCACGACAACGGGACGCCCCCGTCGCGGGTCCCGGCGTCGCGGACGCGGCCGCCGTCGCGCGGCGCGGGGGGCGGTCCGCCGTCACGCGGGACGACGCAGGAACACTCGCCCCACGCCCCTTCGGCCGAGCACGTCTCTTCGCCGAGGATGCGGCCGTCTTCGTGCGGGCACGTGCAGAACTGCGTGGCGTTCGGCGTGCACTCGGTCGCGGGGTCGTCGCCGCACGCGACGGCGCCGACGAGCAGCAACAGGCTGGTGCGACCGCGCATCATTCGAGTCACCGTTGCAGCGCGCGGCCGGGGCCGCAAGTCAGGCGGCGTCGTACACCTCGTCCTCTTCGGCGCACGCCTCCTCCGACTTCAGGTTCGTGAACCAGAAGAAGTACAGGCCGACCGTCGAGATCCCCGCGATGAAGAGCGTGACCCCGAGCTTCTCGAAGTCGTGGAAGATGAGCGCCATACCGCTGATGAGCAGCGACAGCTGGAACGGCACGGCGAAGACGACGCCGATCGCGTCGCGCTTCTTCTCGTCCTTGCGCGCCGACATGTCGTCGGCCGCGAGCTTCCCGGTCTTCTGCGCGATGCGGTTGATGCGCCCCCAACCGAACGGGTTGATCTGCACGCAGAAGCGCACGAGCGTCTCCTCGGCGACGGCGGGCGTCATGAACGTGACGACGAGCGAGACGACCAGCGACGACGCCACCGTCGACGGGAACGCGATGTACAGCGGGAGCGCGAGCGCGCCGTTGAGGATCATGCCGGCGGCCATTCCCGCGGCGGTGCCGGCGGCGAAGCCGTAGCCGTTGAACCGCGGCCAGTACCAGCGGAGCACGAGCGGCACGAACAGGCCGGCGCCGATGCCCATGGTGATGAGGCCCCAGATGCGGTTGATGTTCGGGACGACGGCGGCGAGCGCGACACCCACGACACACAGCGCGATCGTCGCCCAGCGCGACACGTCGAGGAGCTGCTTCTGAGTGGCGTTCGGGTTGATGTACGACTCGTAGACGTCCTTCACGATGTACGACGCGCCGGCGTTGAGCGTGGAGTCGAACGTCGACATCGCGGCCGCGATCAAACCGGCGAGCACGATGCCCTTGATGCCGGTGGGGAGGAGCTTGCCGAGGACGATCGGGAGCACCTGCTCCGGGTCCGCCTGAATGGCCTCGGCGTGCGCGCCGCCGGCCTGCACCAGCGAGTAGCCCATGACGACGAGGCCCGCGACCATCGTCCAGCGGAACACGGAGAGGATGATGCTCTCGAGCGTCAGGAGGCTCGCCTCGCGCTCGGAGCGCGCGGCGAAGAATCGTTGGTCCGTGTAGCCGCCGATTCCGCCGCAGCCCTCCATCACGGTCCTCACGACCCACATGAACACGCACAGCCCGAACAACCCGATGATCGGCTCCCAGGTGGAGGCGTCCTTCGCGAGGAGCGGCGCGGCGAGCTCGGTGGGTGCGTTGACGTCGAGCGCGAAGAAGCCGGCGGGGAACACGACGTCGTCCGTGATGAAGTAGGCCTTCCAGGAGATGAAGATCGCTGTGAAGGTCAGAAGGACCATCTGCACGACGTCGGTGAAGACCACGCCGTACAATCCACTGAGTAGAGTGTAGAACAGACCGACGCCGACCATGATCGACGTGCACGTGACCTCGGACAGCGGGATGAAGTGCGTGAGGAACTTCCCGGCGCCCTTCGAGAAGTAGATGATCATGCCGACGGAGAGGACGATGTTCGCGATCGCCGACAGCAGGTGCGCGGAGCGGCCCTGGCGGTCGGTGCCGAAGCGGAGCTTCATCCACTCGGCGGAGGTCATCACGCGGCTGCGGCGGAGCCACTTGCCGAGGAAGACCATCAGGAACGCGAGCGACAGCCCGACGCCGCCGCGGATCTCCACGAGGAAGCCCTTGTAGCCGAGCGTGAAGACCATCGCGACGATGATCATCGTGCCCGCCATGTCGAAGTTGCTCGTGGCGGTGGAGATGCCGAGGACGTACCAGGGGATCTTGCGGCCCCCGAGGAAGTAGTCCTCCAGCCCGCCCGAGGCGGCCTTCGATAGGGCGTAGCCGATGACCGTCACCGTGAGGAGGAATCCGATGACGATCCCTGCGTCGAGCGTGGCCAGAGTCGCGGTGGTGCTCTCCATTGGCCCAAATGTCGTACATTGTGCGCGATGTGGTTATCCGAGGATCGACCCACCCCGCTGGGGACTCGAATCACCACCCGGTGATGCGCCGGCCCCCCGATCCGTGAGGGCCGCCGCGGTCACGGACTGGCGACGCGCCGCTAACCCCTGATATAGGCAGCCTGATCCGCAGCGCGCAGCCACGGGGTGTGGCCTACCGCACGCGGGAACGACTCTTGCTGTCTAGAGGTGCGGCCCGATCTGCATCCAGCGGTCGAGCGTTCATCGGGTCCGAAGGGAAAGGGGTCTTCATGCTTCGCAAGTTGGGTACCGCGGCGGCGGCCGTGCTCTTGATGGTCGGCTGTGCCGGCAACGACGTCGACGACGACGAGAACGTCGATCGCGACGCCGGGATGGATGTCGTCCGCGACGGCGGCAACAACAACGTGCCGCGTGACGGCGGGCCGAACGAGCCCCCGCGCGACGGTGGCCCGCGTGACGCAGGTCCGCCGCGTGACGGTGGCCCCGAGGTCCCGCCCCCGGTCGAGGTGGTGGTCAGCGGTCAGCTCACGAAGCTCGGCACGTACCTCGCGCGCAACAACGAGTACCAGCAGGGCGGATCGATCATCTCGTACGGCATCAACCCGCCGGCGACGGTCGTGTCCGGTCCGAACGGCAACTACGAGCTCCGCCTGCCCGCGAACGGCCAGGTCGCCCTCGCCGCCTCGGCCGCCGGTTACAACCAGACGTACAACCTCATCACGACCGCGGAGGATCCGATCCCGGCGAAGCGCCTGTTCATCGCGGAGGGTGCGTGGCTCGCCGAGATCGCCGGCGCGCACAACGTGAACCTCAACCAGGCCTTCACCTGTCAGACCCCGGGCCTCGAGACGGAGCAGTGTGTGTACGCGGCGATCGTCGGCCAGATTCAGGACGACGGCACGGCGGGTAACGGAACGGTGCGGCCGGTCGGCAACGTGGCGCGGGACGACTTCTCGATCTACGGACCGAACAACACGGAGTGGTACGTGCGTGGCCCGTACTTCCTCGACTACACCGGCACGTCGTCCGCAGCGGCGCAGTACTCGGTGGTCTATCAGAACGGCCAGGGTGAGTACCTCGGCGGTTACTACATCTTCTTCGCCGAGATTCCGCAGATGGGTCAGGCGAACGCGCAGCTCGGTCTGCAGGTTTCGATCAACTACGACGACGGCGGCAACACGCGGTACTTCGGTCCGCAGCAGGTGTTTGCGTTCCGCGCCCCGAACGCCGGCGTGACGTGGGCTTCGATCTACGAGACGGGCGTGGCACCGCCGCCTCCGCCGGTGGGTGACGTCGACTTCGACTCGCAGATCTACCCGCTGTTCCTCCCGGTCGCGCAGGGTGGCTTCGGCTGCCAGGGCTGCCACACGAACCAGGGCGGCGCGACGCCGGCCGGTGGCATGAACCTGTACGGCGGCCCGGACGTCGCGTACGCGTCGCTCGATCCGAACAACTACCCGCAGCGGGTGAACCTGCAAGATCCGACGGCGAGTTACCTGCTGCGTCGTCCGCTCTACGAGGCCGACGGCAACCAGGACCACCCGATCTTCGCGTTCGCGAGCGATCAGGCGCCGGGTTACCAACTCATCCTGAAGTGGATCCAGGACGGGGCGATTCGCAACGCGCCGTTGCCGCCGGTGAGCTTCTACAACGAGGTGCGTCCGCTGCTCTACCAGCCCGCGGGCAACGGCGGCGCTGGTTGCTACACGTGCCACGTGAACGGCGTGGACGAGACGAACGCACCCGGTGGGTTCTACATGGGCGGTGATGGCAACGCGCTGTACGAGCAGCTCGTGAACACGGCGCCGACGGATCCGGGCCCGTACAACGAGCCCTACCGCATCGACAAGGACCCGCAGTACACGGGTCGGAGCCTGGTGCTCACCAAGCCGCTCTTCGAGAACGACGCGGTGCACCCGGTGAAGATCTTCTTCGACAACACGGACCCGCGGTACCAGATGATTTATCGCTGGATCCAAGAGGGCTACAACAACGACACGCCCTAGGGGGTTGTTATGAAGCGTCGCGCGCTCATCACGATGTGCTTCGTCACCGCCGGTCTGCAGTTCGGCTGCAGCGGCGGGGACGACGGTGAACAGATGCCGCCGCCCGATGAAGATCGGGACGGCGGAACGCCGATGGGACCGCGCGACGGCGGCCCGGTGGTCCAACCCAACGACGACGTGTCGATCTCCGGTACGGCGTACCGGCTCGACGCGTACCTCGAAGGGGTGCAGGTGCCGCTCGCGGGGGCCACGGTCCGCGCGCTCGGTGTCAACGGGGTCGGTCCCGTCGGAACGGAAGCCGACGGGGCCTACTCGATTCGTGTCCCGCAGAACGGCGCCGTGATCCTCGCGGCGTCGAAGCCGGACTACCTACAGTCCTACGAGCAGCTCGAGGTCGGTGGGACGGACATCAACGGGAAGAACTTCCTGATGGCGTACACCGAGCACATCACGCGGCTCGCGGAGCGCTTCGGGATCATGAATTGGGATCAGCCCTTCACGTGCCACGCGCCCAACACCGGGCAGTGCAAATACGTGGTCGTGATGGGTCGTGTGCTGGACGACGGCACCGAGGGCAACGGCACGCCGACGCCGCTGGGTAACGTCGAAAAGGATGAGTTCACGTTCCGCGGGAACTCGAACACGAACTGGTATGTGAAGGGTCCCTACTTCTTCCTGTTCAACGGCCAACCCACGCCGAACACGGAGTACACGCAGCGTCGTCGCAACGACATGACCGGTAAGTACGAGGGTGGGTTGTACATGTACTTCGTCGAGTTCCCGCAGCTCGGAACGGACTACGTGGACATCGAGGTCTCCGCCGGGAGCTACGCGGGCGGCCCGGCGAATCGTTACTTCGGTCCGGCGCGCGCGAACGTGCAGCGTGACTCGTTCACGTGGCTGAACGTCGGTGAGACGGGCATCGCCCCGCCGCCGCCGGACGATCCTCCGCCGCCGCCTCCGCAGGACGTGGACTTCGACACGCAGGTGTATCCGTTGTTCGGCCTCGTCGCCGACGGTGGGTTCGGCTGCCTGGGTTGCCACACGAGTTACAACGGCGCGACGCCCGCGGGCGGGATGGATCTGTACGGCGGTCCCGCGGCCGCGTACGGCGCGCTGGATCCGGCGTCGTACCCGCAGCGCGTGAACGTGCAGTCGCCCGGCAACAGCTTGCTGCTGACGAAGCCGCTGTACGAGGCGGACGGGAATCAGAACCACCCGATCTTCGCCTTCGTGAACGCGCAGGACCCGGCCTACCAACTCATCTACGGGTGGATTCAGGGCGGTGGGTTGCGCGTGGGTGGCCCGCCGCTGCAGCCGGTGTCGTTCTACAACGACGTCCGGCCGATCCTCTATGCGGATCAGGGCAACGGCGGCGCGGGTTGTTACAACTGCCACGTCAACGGCGTGAACGTAGACAACGCCCCCGGCGGCGCCTACTTCGGTGGCAACGCGAACGAGCTGTACGACGTGCTCACCAACCAGACGCCGAGTGACAACGGCCTGACCGGCGAGCAGTACCGCATCAACAAAAACGGCAACACGGGCCAGAGCCTGCTGCTCTTGAACCCGACCCAGGGCAACAACGAGCCGCACCCCGCGAAGCTGTTCTTCGGCGCCGAGGACCCGCGGTACCAGACGATCTATCGCTGGATCGCCGAGGGCTACGAAAACGACGCGCCGCCCTGAGCCCGCCCGTCAGTCGTCCGCGGAGCCCATCGAGCTCGACACCTCTTCCAGTCGCTGCACCGCCGCGCCGAGCCTCGTCTCGAGCGCCGCGAGGCGGCGATCTTCCGGGCTCCCCGTCTGGATCTCGCCGCGGCGCGCCGCGATCGCGGTGAGGAGCGCGCGGCCCTCCGTGACGCCGGCGCGGGCTTCGTCTCCGCGGGTGTCGATGAGGCCGGAATCGTTTCGGTACGCCTGCCAGCCGTCGAGCGCGGTCGCGTGGTCCTCGAACGCGGTCGCGATCAGGTCGAGGTCGTCCAGCGTGTCGGCCGCGAGGCCGGCGTCCGGCGCGTCTTCGAGCATCGACACGCCCTGGCGGGCGGCGACGTCGGTCGCGAGCGAGAAGCGCAGCGCGTCGCGGAGCGCCTCGTCCGGCGCCGTCCCGCTCGCGAGCGCGGCTTCGTAGCGCGACGCCGCCTGGAACGCGACCGGGTCGACCTCTTGGAGGTGATCGCGCGTCTCGGGGTTGAGGTAGCGCGAGAAGGTCTCGGCCCACCACTCACCCATCTGGATGCTGCGCAGGTTGTCGCCGCCTTCGGCGGAGTACGGCGTCGTGGTCCCGGCGCGCGCGGCGAGGTGCGCGCCAAGGCGCGTGAGCCGTTGGTCCTCCGCCGCGGTGCGGTCCGTGCGGCGCCCCAGCGTGTAGTACTCCCGGGCGAGCCGGTCGTCGCCGACGTTGGTGCTGATGTCCTCGAAGCGCGCGCGCGTCCGCGCGACGTGCGCCCACGCGGGCGCGAGGTCGCCGTCGCCGCTGGTGCGCGCTCGGTCGCGCGCGCGGTCGGCGTGGTGGTGGATGAAGAAGCCGCGATCGTTGTCGGTGTTCCCGAGGTCGTCGAGGTCGTGCACCGTCTCGTGCAGGATCATCGTGACCACACGCTGCCGTTCGGCGTCGCCGCCGTTTTCGATGCCGTGGCTCATCAGCGACATGTTCAGGCGGATCTGGTTGTCGCGCGTCTTGTAGTAGGCCCACGTGTTCTCGTCGCCGGTCGGGCGCGACGGGTCGGACGAGCCGCCCGCGTTGAACGATCCATTCGGTAGAACCTGGACGCTGAAGGGCTGACCGCCCTCGCCCGCTGCGATCGCCTGCATCGCGCGGTACGGCATGTGACCGTACGCCTCGCGGATGAGCCCTTGCGCCTGCGTGCGTTCCTCGGCGGAGAGCGTCGGGTGGAAGTACACCGGGATGTCGACCTGCTGGCCGCGCCCGTAGTCGAGCGCAAGGTTCGTACGCTCGAGGCCGAGCACGCCGCGCTGGAGCGCCGACTGCGCCTCGTCGACGCTCATGCCCTGCACCTGCTGCGACGCCGCCTGGATGCGCGCGACCGCACCCGCGACCTCGTCGTGGTCCGACGACGACAGCGCTCCGTACTCGAGCGCGAGCTGCGCCGCGACGAACTTGCGACGGTCCTCCGGCACCCCTTCGATCGCGGCCGTGAGGGCCTGGCGCTGGGTGGCGTCGAGGGAGTCGAACACCGCGGCGGCGTTCGTCACCGCGCGTCCGCTCGCGTGGTAGTCCTCCTGCGCCGCGAGCATCGCGTCGAGCACCGAGTCCGGCACGTTGTCGAGCTCGCCGAACTGCTGCATCGCCATCAGGTACTCGATGGTCTGAATGCGCTCGGTCATCACCACCGCGCGCACCGCGTCGGCGTGCTCGGGGTTGGCCGCGACCCACGGGTGATCGTCGGCGGGCGGCTGCAGGGCGCGGTCGATGCGCTGACTCCACTCGGGGTGGCTGTCCGCGAGGCGCTCCGCGCTGCGACGCGCCGAAGCGACGCGCACCGCGAGGGCCTGGCCGTGCCGCGTGTCGGCGGCGGGGAGGCCGAGGTCCGCGGCCAGCGCGCCGTCACGCTCCGCGTTGCTGTCGATGCGATCGAAAATCGCGTCCACCACGACGCCCGCGCGCTGCTGCGCTTCTTCCGCGGACACGCCCTGCGTCTGCATCCGGGCGGCGATGTCGTCGGCGATCTCCTGCCGCATCGCGCGCTCGAGGCGCTCCGGCGGGACGCCCATTCCGTTCGACATCGTGCGGTCCGCGTTGCGATCCAGGAACGACTGCCGGTACGCCTCGAACTCCGAGCCGTACTGATCCGCGAGCTGCTGCCCGTGCATCTGCAGGCGGTCGGTGTCGGTCTCCATCCCGAGCCAGCCGAACAGGAACTCGAGGATCTCCATGAACCAGTTCGAGTCCTCGGGGGGCGCGACGTCCGGGTCGACGTCGGGCGACTCGACCGCGCCGTACGTCACGTCGAGGTGCGCGGAGCCGGTGCCGCCGCTGCGGACGTGACCCTCGTGGTTGTGCTGAGCGCCGTCGGGGCTGCGCGGCTCGTCGGCGCCATCGCTGGGGCGGGCACCGGCGGGGCGTGCGCCGAGGCCGACGGAACGCGCGCCGTCGGTCGGACGCGCAGCGGCGGAGCGGGCGCCGAGGCCAACGCCGCCACCGCCGAGGCGCTGCGAAGAGGCCTCGCGACGCAGCAGCCCGTAGAGGCGATCGGCCGTGCCGAGGTCGCCCGCGCGCGACGCAGGGCCGGCGCCGTCCGGCGAAGCGGTGAGCCGGTCGTACAGCCGACCGAATTCGGCGCCGCGGATGACGTGGTCCGAGCCGGCGATCGTGCGCAGGTCGTCGTCACTGACGCCGCGCGAGCGCAGCTCGCTGCGAAGGTTCGGCGACAGGCGACGGACATCGATCTGCCCGCCCCTTCGGCTCAGGGTGTCTTCGAACTCACGACGTCGGACCCGCACCCGGGCGTGTTGAGCACGTTGCGGGCCAAGGGGAAGCCGGTGGGAATCAGCGGGTAGGAGCGGGTGCGCTTGCAGCGAGTTGCAAGAGCCGCAAGTCAGACCTTCGGCATCTCCATGCGCGCGAGGAAGGCCGCGAAGGCCGAGGCCGAGACGTACGCCTTCTCCTTCTCCAGCACCCGCTCGAGATCCGCCGCCATGTCGCGCGCCGTCGCGTAGCGGTCCTTGGGCTCGCGCGCGGTGGCGCGGCGGAGGATCTTCTTGAGCGCGCGCGGCATCTTCACCTTGTCGAGGCGGTCGTAGGGCACGCCGTGGTGGACGATGCGGCCCATGGTCTTCGCCGGTTCGTCGCCCATGAAACACAGCTCGCCGGTGAGCAGCTCGAACAGCATCAGGCCGGTGCCGTAGAGGTCGGCCTGCGCGGTGAGGTTGTTGTCCTGGATGTACTCGGGCGCCATGTACCGGTACTTGCCCTTGACGATGTGCGGCGCGGTCGGGGCCTGCAGGCGCCCCTTCATGTGCACCATGCCGAAGTCGGTGAGCTTCACGTGCCCGTCGTTCGAGACGAGCACGTTCGACGGGTTCACGTCGCGGTGCACGATGTCGAGCGGCGCGCCGTCCGGGCCCACCGCGTCGTGGGCGTGCGCGAGACCGTTCAGCACCTCGACGCCGAGGAAACACGCGAGCGGCGCGGGCATCGCTTCGTTGCGCTTCATCAACGCGGAGAAGACACGCCGCAGGTCCGGACCGGGCACGTACTCGAGCGCGAGGTACATGCCGGCGGCGTCCTCGGCGAAGTCGAGGATCTTCACGAGGTTCGGGTGCTCGAGGAACGCGATGACGCGCGCTTCGTCCAAGAGCTGCTCGCGCGACGTCGCGAACTGATCGAGCTGCCGGCCCGCCCACTTCACGACGGCGCGACGAAGGATCCCGAACTGCGACGTCTTGTGCGCGAGGAAGACCATCGTGGTCCGGCTCGACGGGAAGCGGCCGACCAGCTCGTACGGTCCGACGCGCGCGCGCGGACGTCCGTCGGTCGGAGGCGCCGTACGCGCAAACGGTGGATCCAGCAGGTACTTGCCGCGCTGGACGGTCTGGACGCCGAAGACGTCCCCGACCTCGATCGACTCGGTCACCGCCGCCGGGATGGCGGGACGCTTGCGGTCGCCGTCGGCCACGTCTGAACGTGTCACCTCGCCTCGATCCGGGTCAACGGCTCGACGCGACGCCCGACCGAGGTGATACTCGTGGGGCCTTGAGCCAGCAAGCCACCGACGCCGCGGAAGCGCGAAAGAAGATTCGACGCTTCCACGCCAACATGCAGCGGCGGGACTACTTCCAGCTGTTCGGCGCCGACCCGGACACTGACGCCGACCGCCTGAAGGCCTCGTTCCACGCCCTCGCGAAGCGCTGGCACGCGGACGCCTACACGGGGATGGACCTCGGTCCCGACAAACAGAAGCTCGACGAGATCTTCCAGTACATCGGCGAGGCCTACGAGACGCTGACGGACCCCAAGCAGCGCGCCGAATACATGGTGCGCCTGGACCGGGAGAAGCAGGGGCTCTCCACGGACGTGAACGCGATCCTGCGCGCCGAGTCGATCGTCGACGACGCGGTAGCCGCGCTGCGGCGCCGCGACTGGCCCGTCGCCAAGGAGAAGCTCGAAGAGGCGATGGACCTCAACCCGGACGACCCGCTCTACCAGGCGCACCACGGCTGGGTGATGTTCCACCTCGGCAAGAAGAGCGAGAAGAAGGTCAAAGCGGCGATCGACGAGATCAAGGCCGCGGTGAAGAAGCAGGAGTCGATGCCCGCCGGGTACAACTACCTCGGGCAGATCTACTTTTCGACGGACCGCCCCGATGAAGCGAAGCGCTGGTGGCGCAAGTGCCTGGAGTGGGAGCCGAACAACGTCGAGGCGGCGCGCGGCATCCGACTGATCAACAGCCGCGCGGCGAAGAAGGACTCGGGGCTCGGCTCGTTCTTCTCGAAGCTCTTCAAGAGATCCTGACTACGGCGACGGCGCGAGCTCGTCCGCGAGGTCGTCGACGAGGCTGCGGTGGAACATCGCGTCCGTGAGGATGCTGGTGTGGGAGCCGTTCGCGGAGGGCATCACACGGTCGGCGACGGCCGCGAGATCGCCGGGGTCGCCGCTCGACGACAGCTCCCCGCTCGCAAGCGCCGCGCGCACTTCGGATCGCAGCGCGCCGAAGCGAGCGTCCTGTTCCCACGAGCTCGCGAGGTGACCCGCGGCTTCGTCGGTCGGTCTTGGTCCGCCGTCGAGCCACGCCACGAGCTGCTCGCGTTGGTCGGCATTCATGTCGTGCACGGAGCGGTGCGCGTCGCGGGCGTGGATGCCCGGGATGTTGAAGGCGGCGGTGGAGCGGATGTCGACGCCGTCGAGGCGCGGCTCGAAGAGGTGCGAGAACATCTGGCTGTTGCCGCGCATGTCGGTCATCGGCGTGTTGGTTCGTGTCGAGGAACCCGCGGACGAGTGAGGACATCGCGGCCGGCTCGTGCGGGTAGCCGGTCCACGCGGTGTCGAGCGCGCGGAAGCGAATCGAGTCGAACCCCGCGCGCGGCTCGGCGCCCGCGGTGCTGGGGTTGCCGTCATACCATCCGGGCTGCGCGAGGGAGTTGAGCGCGGAGCGGGTGACGAGGCCGCCCATCGAGTGGGCGACGATGTCGAGCGAGGCGTCCTCGCCGTACTGCTGGCGAAGCGACGACATCTGCCGGGCGAGCTGCTCGCCGCTGGTGTGCGTGCGCGTGTCGGCGTCGTCGTAGAAGAAGACGAGGACCTGCATCCCGCGGCGGTCGAGCTCGGCCGCGACGTCGCGCGTGCGCTCGGGGCTGTCGTCGATGCCGTGGACGAGGAGGACGGGCGGGCGGTTCGGGTCGAAGCCTCCGTACGCAGCGATGACGCCTTCGTTGCCGTGCTCGGCGAGGAGGCGTGCTTCGGTGGCTTCGTCGAGCTGACCCGGTCCGACGATCGGGCCGGAGAAGCCGCCGCGCCCGCGGGGGGCGGGCTCGGGGGTCGCAAACGGATCCGGGCGCGTGACGGAGGGGCCCGCGGCTTCGTGCGGGCGCGGCGCGCGCCGCATCGCGGGCGGGACGATGCCGGTGCGCCCCGGTAGAGCGCCGACGTCGGACGGTGCGCCGTGCGTCGTGAGGCCGCCGACCGGGATGGTGCCGAGGCCTCGGTCCGCGCCGAGGCCGGCGGGTGTGATGCGACGTGCGGCCCCGGTGCGCAGCTCGGGGCGAATGCGGCCGCCGGTCTCTACGCTGCGGTCCACGACGGTGCGGTCGTGCGGACGCACCCGCGCGGGGGCGTCGGCGGGCCTCAGGTCGGGGCGCTCCGTCGCGTCGGGGCGACGGGTCGTGCGCGGGAACACGATCGGGTCCTGCCGACGTCGAACGGGCGGGGGCACGGCGCCGTGGGATACAAGAGTCGCGCCACACGTCGGCGGCTCCGAAGAGGGGGCTGGTCGATTCCGAGTGCAAGCCGAGTTGCGACAGGCGCAACTCAGAACGCGGCGACGCAGGTGGCGATCGCTTGGCGCGCTTCGGGGAGCAGCCGCGGCGGAGGCGGCTCACCGTCCGGCGCCGCGAGGCGTTTCGCCGACCACGCGACGTCGCGCCAGCCGCCGTGTTTGTAGCCCACGCCGCGGTACACGCCGATCGGCTCGAACCCGAGCGCGCGGTGGAACGCTTCGCTCGCGTCGTTCGGGAGCGTAATGCCGGCGTAGACGTTCACGAAGCCCTGCAGCTCGAGCGCGGCGAACAGCGCCGCGTAGAGGCGGCGCGCGATGCCTCGCCGCTGGTGGGAAGCGGCGACGTAGACGGAGGCCTCCACCGACCACTGGTAGGCGTGCCGTGAACGGTACGGCCCGGCGTACGCGTAGCCGACGACCTCCCCTTCGTCGAGGACGAGCCACGGCGTGCGTTCGAGGGTCGCGGCGAGGCGGCGCAGCATCTCTTCGAGGGGCGGCACCGATTGCTCGAACGACGTGAGCGTCGCGACGTGAGGCGCATAGATGGCGCGGATGGCGGCGGCGTCTTCGAGGGTCGCGATGCGGATCGTCACCACTGCGCACCGTGCAACGTGAGGCGCATTCGGCGCAACGCCACGGTGCCGCTCGTGGGATCGACGCGCACGGCCTGCACCGCGCCGCCGGGGATGAAGCAGCCCGTGAGGTCGAGCTGCACGATGTCGGGCGTCCAGTCCTGGTTCATCGTCCCGGAGGCGCCGCATCCATTCAGTGGATTGGTGACGTCGAAGAAGACCGGAGAGCTCGTCGCGCGGCTTCGACCTTCCAGCTCGACGGTCGCGCCGGTGTACGTGGTGAGCGGGACGAGGCCGATCATGAGCTGGAGCTGAGACGAGCCGCCGATCACCAGGACGGTGCCGATCGGATCGCTCGTGACCTGCATGTTGTTGAAGCGGTCCCAGGCCTCGGCGCCGTTGGTGTTGCTCCCGGTGAACGCCCAGCTCGAGGGCGGCCAGCCGGGGGAGACGGAGTAGCTCCACGCGGGGGACTGCGGGGAGAAGGCGCTGGTGTAGTCGACCTCGATCCAGAGATCGCCGGTGCCGGGCGGGGGGCCGGCGTCGCGCGGGGGGCCGGCGTCGCGGGGGAGTCCGGCGTCGCGCGGGGAGCCGGCGTCGCGGGGGGCGCCGGCGTCGCGCGGGGCGCCGGCGTCGCGCGGGGCGCCGGCGTCGGTGGCGGGGCCGGCGTCCGAAACCGAGCCCGCGTCCGAACCCGAGCCCGCATCCGAAACCGAGCCCGCGTCCGAAACCGAGCCCGCGTCCGAACCCGAACCCGAGCCCGCATCCGAGCCCGAGCCCGCGTCCGAACCCGAGCCCGCGTCCGAACCCGAGCCCGCGTCCGAGCCCGACCCCGCATCCGAGCCCGAGTCCGAACCCGAGCCCGCGTCCGAACCCGAGCCCGCGTCCGCACCCAGGACCGCCCCGTCCAGGCGCGCCCGCCCAGCGTCGACGCCTGCGTCCTCGCCCGCGTCGAACGGACCCCCGCCCCCGGCGCGCTCGCCGCACTGACAAGCCGTCGCGAGCAGCAAGATCGGGAGCCACGACCACCGACGCATCACCGCCGACCGTACGCGCCGCGCGCCCGGGCCACGTTCCCCCGCCTGACGGATGGGTCGGTCGGCCGGCGGCGCACTCGGGCAGCCGACGGAGCAACCCAAGCACCCCAAGCGCCGATAAACACGATGGGTCGAGAGCCCCGCTCATGCTGAAAGCCCTTCAAGCTCCGGGACGTCTCTTCTTCCGCCCCGTCTCCTCCGGCGCCCCGCTGGACCGCGAAACCCCGGCACCCGACGCACCGCGCACCGCGCCGCTCCCCGGCCCAAAGCGGCGCCGCCCCACCAAGACCGTCGTCGCGGCGCTCATCGGCGCCGGTGCGTTCTTCCTCGGCGCGAACGTCTCCCAGCACCAGGGCGTCCCGCTCGAGCTCATCCCGGGCGCGCAGGCCGCGTACGTCGCCGAAGCCGCGGACGCCGCCGCGAAGATCCCGATGAAGGAGCGCCGCGAGACCCTCGAGCGCGAGCTCCTCACGATCGACGACGCCATCGCAAACGGCACGCCGGGCGGACAGCTCGCGGTCGACAGCGCGCAACGCCTCGTCGATCACTACCGCGACGACCCGCGCCTGTCGGATCGTGAACGTTTCGACCACGTCCTGACGGACCTCATGGCCCTGCACGTGGGCCACCGCTTCACTCAGACCGTCGAGGGCACGCCGTTCTTCTCCGGCGCGCCGATGACCCAGGCGATCGCCGAGTACGTCGGCCACATGAACGCCGCGATCCCCGGCGGCTTGAACGGCACGATCGATCCCACCGACGGCGCCGATCTCAAGGGCGAGTACCAAGACGGCGGCAACAACCAGCTCGTTCACATCCTCTTCTACGTCGGCCTCGCCTACGGCGAAGACGACACGCGCCTGTCGAAGCTCGGCGCCGTGCAACACGAAGTGATCGACCCGTGGGGCGCGTGGGGCGACCTGCGCTCCGGCCTCGCCGGCTCGGACCTCGGCAAGACCCTCCGCACGATCCGCGACGAAGGCCGCACCGGCGCCTACGACGCGCTCCCCATCGTCTTCGCGGGCTTCCTCCTCGAAGACGCGAGCGCCCACGGCGACGCCGCCGTCGCGATCGCCGACCACTTCGAAGCACGCGAAGTGGGCGACGGCTTCATCGAAGGCCTCTGGCGCGCAATTCACTTCCTCCCCCCGCGACACTGATCCGTCGCGACACCGACCCGCCGCCGTGTTGAGATCGCGCGATGCTCGGCGCGCTCAAGGTAGCTCTCTATCTCGTCGTCGCCGTCCTCGCCGCGCGCGCCGCCCACCGCGAGAAGAACGACGCCCCGCCCTTCACGCCGAAGCACCTCCTCGCCACCGTGCGCTCCTGCCTACGGGCCATTCGTGAACGCGGGCGCCGCGCACCAGCGCGCGCCTGGCGCGCCTTCGGCTGGCTCTTCGTCGCGACCGTCTGTGTGTTGCTCGCGCTCGCACGCGCGATCGACATCGACCACCTCGTGCGTTCGCTCGACGTCTCCTCGACCGCCTACGCCGACCGGCGCGGCGCGCAGCACATCATCATCTTCGCCGTCGCCGCAGCGGCGACCGGTGTCACAGCCTTCGCCGTCTTCACCGCGCGCCGCTCCGCACGCCTCGCGCTCGCCCTCGCCGCGAGCCTGACGCTCGTCGCCTACGTCGCGGTCCGCGTCGTCTCCCTGCACGCCGTGGACGTCGTCATCGGCGCCGCGCTCCTCGGTGTACGCATCAACACCTGGATCGAAGCCGCGCTCCTCTTCGCGATCGCCGCTAGCTCTGTACGAGCCCGTGGCGCCTGAGCAGGCGCCCGAGTGACTTCACGTGCACGTCGGCCTCCGTGGCCGCAGCGGCGCGATCCCCGTCGTGACGCGCGAGCAGCCGAACCAGATAACTCCGCTCGAAGCGCCGCTTCGCCTCCTCCAGGCTGAGGCCCTCCGCTTCACGCTCCGCGAGGCCCGACGACAGATCGCCGGCCACCGCGAGCTCCAGATCCCCGAGCACCAACGCACGCTCCACCACGTTGCGCAGCTCTCGAACGTTCCCCGTCCACGCACGCGACACGAGCGTCGACAGCGACGCCGGCGTGATCTTCGGCGCCGCCGAGAAGTCCGTCCCCGCGAGCGCCCGCGCGAGGAAGTGCTGCGCCAGCGCTTCGATGTCGTCCGGCCGCTCCCGCAGCGGAGGCACACGCAGCAGGAACACCGCGATGCGGTGGAAGAGGTCCTCGCGGAACGTCCCCGCGTTCACCATCTTTCGCAGATCGCGGTGCGTCGCCGCGACCACCCGCACGTCGACCGCCCGCTCCTCGGCCCCACCGACGCGACGCACCGTCTTCGACTCCAGCGCCCGAAGCAACTTGGGTTGCAGCGCCGAATCGAGCTCTCCGATCTCGTCGAGGAACAACGTCCCGCCCGCGGCGCGCTCGAACGCACCTTCGCGATCGGCGTCGGCTCCGGTGAACGCACCGCGCACGTGACCGAACAGCTCACTCTCCGCGAGCGTCGGCGCCACCGCGCCGCAGTCGAACACCACGAAGGGCCCCGCGGCCCGACGCCCCTGTTCGTGCAGCGCGCGCGCCACGAGGTCCTTGCCGGTGCCCGTCTCCGGTGCCCGTCTCCCCCTGCACCAGCACCGGCGTGTCGACCACCGCGAGCTTCTCGAGCAGACGAAACAACGCCTGCATCGAAGGGCTCGTACCGATCAAACCGCCGAAGCCCGAGCGTTTGTCGTCCTGCACCAGCTCCGGCGTGTCGTTGACGGACAGCTCGAGCACGGTGTCCCCCACGCGGATCCGTGCGCCGCTGTCGATCGTCGCGTCCCGCACGCGCGCGTCGCCGACGAAGGTGCCGTTCTTCGACCCGACGTCGACGATGCGAATCCCCCGCTGGTCCCTCGACAGCTCGAAGTGAAAGCGCGAGACCGTCGGATCGTCGAGCACCACCCCGTTCGACGCCGCGCTCCCCACGCTCACCGAGCCCATGAACGGCCCGTGCTCGACGTCGCCGACGCGCAGCACGAAGGGTCGCTCGGCGCGAATCACCGGGTGCTGGGCGCCCACCTGCAGGCGTGTCTGGGCGTCGTCCGTCACGACGTCCCTTCTTCGAACCGCTTCACCACGGTCGTCAACGCACGCACCGAAGGGAACTTGTTGAACGCAAAGACCTGCGGGTGATCGTCGATGCGCTCCGCGATGTCCTTCTTCTTCGCGACCGCCCGATCCACGCCGAGGAAGAGCCCCGCGTCCGGCTTCGACGCGAGCTCGTCGAGGCGCCGGAGGAGCGCCCCCTTGTGCCACGCGTGGAACAGCTCGACCGCGATCTCGGCGCCGTCCGTCCTCGAGAAACGCAGGTCCGGGACACACCAGCCCGACGCCCCCACGCTGCGCGGCACCGTCTCGAGATCGACGGTCCACCCCTCGATCGAGGAGAGCTTCTCGAGCGTCGTCGTCACCTCCTCCGGCACGTGCCCCACCACCGCCTTCAACGGCGAGACGAGCCCGTCCTCGTCCGTGAGCATGAACGTCACCGAGTCGCGGCGCGGCAGCTCCACGACCGCCTCCAGCGTGAACTTCGGGAGCAGCGGCACCACCTCGAGGAAGATCGCGAGCTGCAACCCGTACTTCTTCGAGCTCTCGAACATCGCGGCCGGCCCTTCGACGTGCAGCACAAACGCGTCGCCGTGTTTCTCGAGCTCGGCGACCAACCGGCAGAACTTCAACCACCGGAACACCCGCCGCACGACTGCGGTGTCGACCTCCTCGAACGCGATCGACAACCGCCGCGCGAACATCACGAGCCCCTGCGCCTGCGCGAGGTTGTACCGCTCGAGGAGCCCCGCCGCGTCGAGCGCCTTCCACTCCAAGAACTTCCGGTGCTCGGCGAGGTCCGCGTAGATCTGCGCGCGCGTGAGCTCGAGGTCACGGTCCGCACCCAGCGCCGCCTCGTAGTCCGCGATCGTCGCGTCCTCTTCGAGGTTGCGCATCAACGAAGCCGCCGCCTCGAACGTCGTCCGCCGCAGCGCCTCGGCGTCCTTCGGCGGCTCGTCGAACGTCATGCGGTCCGTCAGCAGCTTCACCAACCCCTTGGCGAACTTCTGCCGCTTCTCCCCACGCGCGCGCCCGTCGAGCGCCTCGGTCAGAACGCCCCGCTCCTCACCGAGCGCTTCCTCGACGATCGCCACCAAGGCCCCCGCGTACGCGAGCCGCTCGGCGTCGTCCGGCTTCACGTACACCGGGCGCACCACGCCGCCCTTCGTTCGGTAGTGCAGCAAGTCCCGCGTCAGCACGGCTCGTCCTTCTGGTAGGCGCGGTGCTGCCGACGACGCTCGGTGATGTTCACCTCCGCCGCGACCTCCGTGAAGATCTCGTAGAGCACCGCGCGCTTCCCCGGGCGCTTGCGCAGGATCCGCCCGAGCCGCTGCACGTGCTCCCGCACGCTCCCGCTCCCGCTCAACACCACGCCGACGTTCGCCTCGGGGACGTCGACCCCCTCGTTCAACACCTTCGAGGTCAGCAGCACCCGCACGTCGCCCTTCGCAAACGCGGTCAGCCAGTGTTTGCGCTCCGGCGCCTTCGTCTGGTGCGTGATCGCCGGGAACATGAACCGCCGCGAGAGCCGGTACACGGTCTCGTTGTCCTCGGTGAAGACGATCGTCCGGTCCTCGCGGTGTTTGACGAGCACGGCCCACAGCGCGGCGAGCTTCGCCTCCGAAGCGATCGCGATCCGCTTCTGCTCACGATACGCACGAAACGCCGCGCGCCCCTCGTCGCTCTGGTGCGCGCGCATGATGAACTGCGCCCAGCCCTGCGGACGGTCGAGCCGCACGCCGCTCCCGCGGAGGAACGTCAGGTACTGCGAGCGCGACGCGTCGTAGCGCGCCTGCTCCTCCTCGGACAGGTGCACGCCGACCGACTCCAGGTCGTACGGCGCGAGGTAGTCCCCCTCCAGCGTCTCGATCCCGACCTGATGCACCAGCGGCCCGAGCAGGTTCATCGCCGTCTGCTCCCCGCCGTCCGTGCGTTCGAGCGTCGCGGTGAGCCCGAGCCTGAACGGTGCGATCGATCCCTCCGCGATGAATCGGTACGCCGGCGCGGGGAGGTGGTGGCACTCGTCGCAGACCAGGAACCCGAAGTGGTTGCCGATGAACTCGATCTGCATCTGCGCCGAGTCGTACGTGGCGACGGTGATCGGCTGCCGGTCGTGCGACCCGCCGCCGAGCATCCCAATCGACTCGCCGAAGAACTCCTCCAGCACCTTCGACCACTGCGTGAGCAGGTCGATCGTCGGGACGACCACCAGCGTGGGCCGCTGCACCCGCGCCATGGCGAGCACCGCGAGGATCGTCTTGCCGGCGCCGGTGGGGAGCTCGACGATCCCGCGCCGCCCCGCCGTCCACCACTTCTCGAGCGCCTCCGCCTGGTGCGGGAAGGGATCGATCTTCTTGGTCAGCTCCAACGCGAGGGGATCGAAGCGCCGCGCGCGGTCGTCGAAGTCGACGCCGTCACGCTTCAGCGTGAGCACGAGGTCGCGGTACTGCTGGGCGGGCGCGCGGTAGCTGCCGCTGCGCTGATCGAGGCTCAGGAACTTGTCGACGGCCTCGGGGACCTCGTCCGTCTTCGGGACGACGATCGTCCCGTGCTCGAAGTGGATCTCGACGGCCACCGGGCCTTCGAATCACTCAGGTGGCGTCGGATCGCAACATCCCCTGCATCGCGACCGCCTCGACGCACTGAGACTGGGCCTTGGCCTCGAGCGCGTCGTGCAGCTTCCCGGCGGGCGCGTGGGCGAGCTCCTTCACGCCGTGCACGCAGGAGCTCACGAGCGCGTCCATCGCGCCCTCCTGGAGGGCCTTGTCGACGACGCGCATGTGGTAGCGCGCAGACGCGAGGTGGGCGTAGCCGTCGCAGAACTTCGACGCCTTCTTCACGAGGCGGCGCGTCTTCTTCGACTTCTTGCTGCCGAAGTGGTCGGTGAGCACGCGAATCTCGGAGCACAACGGCGCCGGATCCTGCTTCCGCTTCGCGGCGCGCTTGGCCTTCTTGTAGGTCTTCACGAGGTCCCCCCGCGTGAACTGCGCGTACGCGCCGGTGAGCTGGATCGACGGCGGCGGGTTCGCGAGTTTGTCGAGGAGCTTCTTCGTCTCGGTCATCTCCACGCACATCGGGAGCAGGTCCGTGGCGACGGCGGTGAGCGCCTTGTCGTCCGGCGTCTTCACCTGCATCGCTTCGATCTTCGGCACCGCCTTCAGGCACGTCGCGCGACGGCCGGCGACGTCACGGTCGCGTACCGCGCCCACGATCTTCGCGAGGTCTTCCTTCAGCTCGGCGACGTCGGCGCCCGGAGCTTCGGGCTCGGCGACCGCTTCGTTCGCGGCGACGCCGACCTCCTCCTTCTTCTCTTCGTCGGCACAGGCGACGAGGGACAGGGCGACCGCGGCGTAGAGCACCTTTCGCATGCCCTAGTGGTAACAAATCGGGTGGACCGAGCGTTTGGGGCCATCGGCCGATGTGGGGCGCGTGCCTCAGTCGCGCCCGACTCAGTAGCGGCCCTGGGCGCGCTCCTTCGCAGGGAGGATCTCCAGGCAGGTCGTCCACCACCCCGTCTCGATGGTTTCGACGAACTCGTCAGGGAGTCCCTCATCGGACATCTCACGCGCGAGGCGATGGTGGTCGTACGCGACAGGCACGAATTCGACGTCCACGCGCCCGCCCTGCCCCGTGAGGATCGCGAACCACACGTTCGTCCGACCGTCGTTCGCCGGGCGCCCGAGCGCCCCCACGTTCACGACGCCGCGTCCTCGATCGTCGCGACGCTCCCAGTGAATCCCGGTGTGCGTGCAGACGACCAGGTCGGTGTCGTGTTCCACCAGCATTCGCTCGATGAACGGCGTGGGCGTGTTCGACCGCCAGAGGAACTCGTTGATGGTCCGCGGCGAGCCGTGACAGAGCAGCAGCCGCTGCCCGTCGAGCTCGAGCCTCGCGTGCTTCGGCAGCGTCCCCATCCACGCCTTGTACGCCGACGCGGTGTTTTCGAACGTGTAGTCGTAGCTGATCTGCGCGTAGTGATTGTCGCGCGGATCCGTGTAGCCGCAGTGGCAGTCCTCAGCGTTCGTCGACAACGACTCCTCGTAGTTGCCTTGGATCGCGGGGATGTCGTGCTCGCGGAGGATCTCGACGGAGCGGTTCGGGTGCGGCCCGAAGGCCCCGAAGTCACCGAGCGCCCAGATCTGATCCACACCGCGCTTCTTCGCTTCGCGAATCGCGGCTTCGAGCGCGAGGTAGTTCGAGTAGATCCCGCCGAGGAACGCCACGCGCGTCACGTCGCGCACGACAGCCCCTCCGCGTGGCACGTGAAGCACGCCTGGTACTCGAGCGGGAACGAACGCAACGTCGACGCGAGTGTGTCACCCATCCGCGCGCCGGGGGCGTCGATCAGGATCGGGCACACGTACACGCCGCTCGCGCACGCGATGCGACACGACGAACACTGCAGCGCCGACAGCTCGTCCTTCGACAGGTGCGCACCCGCGAGTGACTCCCAGCGGTGGTACCCGCGCTCGCGATGTTCCTCCGCGCCCATCCGGAGGAGCGGCAGGATCTTCAGGCGTGGCTGCGAAAGACCGATCTTCTTCAGGAAGTCGAGGAAGCGCGTTCGCCCGGCGCGCGTCGCGGCGTCTCCGCAGACCTCCGTGACGGTGATGACCGGGTTGAGGCCGACGTTCGCGAGCGCTTCGATCCCCGCGAGGATCCGATCGTAGGTCCCCGCGCCGCGGATCGGATCGTTGTCGGCCGCAGAGTAACCGTCGATCGAGATGCGCACGTCGAACGAGTAGTCGGAGGCGTCGGACAGCGCCTTCAAGCGCTCGGCGACCTTGTCCTTGATCAGCACGCCGTTGGTGAGGAACGACGTCGGCCCCTGCGCGAGCGAGGCTTCGAACATCTCGTAGATCGACTTGTTCATCAGCGGCTCGCCGCCGGTGAAGTAGTACTCACGCACGCCGAGCTGCTTCGCCTCGTCGAGGTACGTGAGCACCTGCTCGAGCGTCATCATCTCGTGCGCGTGGTTCTGCGGACTGCAGGAGATGAAGCAGTGTGTGCACTCCAGGTTGCAGATGGTCCCTGCGACCTGGAACCAGAGCGTATCGAGCGCGTTCATCGGGACGGTCGGGAACGTCCCCTCCGCCGGCATCAGCGGGCGGATCTGAACGAGCTGGCTCATCCGAGCCCGTCCGCGAAGATCGCCTCGAGCTGGGTGAGGCCGTCCTTCAGCAGGAACGCGGTCATCCGTCCGTAGCTCTTGAATCCGATCATGTAGAAGCCCGGCTCACCGGACGACAGATCGTCGGCGCCGATGCGCGGCACCGCAAGACAATCCGTGACGTTCGCGAGCGCGCGCTGGATCCCCGCAGCGCCTTGGGTCACGGGGGAGATCGCGATCGGGAGCTCCGAGAGCATCTCGGTGTCGGGACGATACCCCACGAACGACGCCACCGCGTCGTAGACGCCGGTCCGATCGCCGGACAGCGTCACCTCGACGCAATGTTCGACCGCGCGGATCGCTTCGACGTGCGCGCGCCGCTCCACCGTCAGCCACTCGGGCGGCCGGTGCGCGAGATCGTTCGCACGACGTGTGATCGCCGCGCGCTCGCCGAGCGGATCGTTCGCGACCTCGACACACGGCCGCGTGTTCACCGCGCGCGTGGCCCACGTGACACGAACGTCGCGCCCCGCGTCGGCGATCGCGTTGAGCGCGTTGGCCGCGGAGTGCCCGTGGCCGACGATCAAGACGTGCTGACCGTCGAGCTCGGGGAGGCGCCGGTGCACGTCACCGAGTGTCGTCCACAGGCGAGCACGAACCGTTCGCTCTCCCGCGGCGAGCATCCCGCCGCGACCGAGGTGACTCGGCACGGTGGTGCCCGTCGCGTCGAGGACGACGTCCGCGGTGACGAAGTGCTCACCGTCCGGGCCGTCGAGCAGGATCCGAAAGTCGCGGTCGCCGCGGATCGGGTGGCCGGCTTTGTCGTGGCGCAGGAGGCGATCGCGCCCGACCTGTACCACCGTCTCGCCCACGTGCACGCGCCCCGAGAGCGGGCCGTCCACGATCGGCGCGAGCACACGCCGAACGAAGTCCGGCCCCGTGAGGAGCGCGTCATCGTCCGGCGCGTCGTCGCCGAGCGCCGCCTTCACGCGCGGCGAGACGTTCATGCCGAAGGGGCTGAAGAACCGCGTGGGTCCCCAGCCGTCGAGCGACGCGCCGACCGCATCCCGTTCGTACACCGCGACCTCGAAGCCTCGCTCCATACCAAGGAGCGCGGCTTCGATGCCGATGGGCCCGGCGCCGAGGACGGCGAGGCGGCGCGTCATCGACTCAGCCCTTCCGCTCGATCGTGTTGCAGGCCTGCACCCAGTGGGCGATCGTCCCGCCTCCGCGGATGCTGGCCGCGACGTTCACGGCCTCGCACATCTGTTCGGGCGACCAGCCGAGGTCGAGGCACTTCGAGGCGTAGGAGTCGATGCAGTACGGCTCCTGGATCGCGAAGGCGACGGCGAGCGCGACGAGGGCCTTGGTCTTGGCGTCGACCTCGCCGGCCTCCATGGCGCCGGCGTACCACTTCATGAAGTTGTCGAACGCCTCGGGGTTGGTCTTCGACATCTCCGTGAATCGGGCGAGGTCCTCGGGCTGGTAGTAGCTGCTGCTCATCGGTTCTCCTGGTTAGGGTAGCGGAGGGTCTGAAGGAAGCCGGGACGGTATCGCAAGGATCCGCCGAACCGGGGGTCAAAACGCCCAGGAGCTACGCCCTGTTCCCCCTCCGGTTACGGCCAACTGCGACAACGCATCGCGTCAACCACGAGATTCTGATGCCGGCAGACGCTTTGACGAACCTTGGCCAACGGCACGTGACTTGTATCATGGCGTCGCGATGACACGCACCACGACGACCCTCGCTGCCCTCTGCTCCGCGACTGCCCTCGTCATGCTCGCTCCGAACCGCGCCGACGCGTGCGGTTGCTTCGCGCCTCCGGACCCCAGCGTCCCCGTCGTCCAGGCCGGCGAGCGGATCGTCTTCGCGCACGAGGACGGCATGGTCACGGCGCACATCCAGATCCAGTACCAGGGCGACGCCAGCGAGTTCGGTTGGCTGCTCCCCCTCCCCGCGGTCCCCGAAGAGGGGCTCAAGCTCGGCGTCGAGGAGCTGTTCTCGCAGATCATCAACACGACCCAGCCGAAGTACCGCGTCGATCGCATCACGCCCGACAGCTGTGAGTTCCAGTTCGGCGGGCGCCTCGCGGGCTCGTTCAACGACTCGGCGCAGTCCCCGCCGAACGCCGAGGGCGGTGAGAAGCTCGTCGTCCTCCAGGACTCGATCGGCCCGTACGACTACGTGGTCCTCGACGCGTCCACGAAGGACGAGATGTTCGATTGGCTCGTCGAGAACGGGTACTTCATCCCGACCGGCACCGAGGACGTCGTCCAGCCGTACATCTACAGCGGCGCCTACTTCCTCGCGCTCAAGCTCCGCAAGGGCAACGACGTCGGCGACGTGCAGCCGGTCGTGCTCCGCTACAAGGCCGACTACGCGATGATCCCGATCGTCCTCACGTCGGTCGCCGCCAACCCCGACATGGGCATCCAGGTGTGGGTCCTCGGTGAGCACCGCGCCATCCCGCGCAACTACCGCCACACGATCCTCAACGAGGAGCACATCGACTGGTTCAACGCCGGCGCCAACTACAACGACGTCGTCATCGCCGCGACCAACGAGGCCACCGACGGCCAGTCCTTCGTCACGGAGTACGCGGGCTCGGTGGAGCCGATGCGCGGCCTGCTCAACTACGACGGCCGGTTCGGTAGCTACGAGGAGATCAAGCGCATCACGGACGCGGTCGAGTTCCTCCGCTACATGCGCCAGCGCGGCTTCACGTTCGGCGGCGCGCTCACGACCGTCCTGCAGGCCTACTTCCCCGTCCCCGCCGGCTCCGACCCGTTCGTCGCGGACGACTTCTACAACTTCCCGGACGCGTACCTCGACCAGTACAAGCGCGATCGCCCCGAGGCCTACGCCGAGGAGTACCAGTTCGACCCGGTCGAGCTCGCCGACAAGCTGTGGGAGCGCATCGTCGTCCCGACGCTCGACGCCGGTGCGCTGTTCGACAAGTGGCCGAAGATGACGCGCATGTACACGACGCTGTCGCCCGACGAGATGACGCGTGACCCGGTCTTCTCGTTCAACCCGGACCTGCCGGACGTCGAGAGCGAGCACGTCGCGACCTTCACGTACCTCTGCGACGCCACGCAGGACGGCGCGAACAACACCCCCGGCATCTTCGAGCTGCCGGACGGCCGCCGCTTCTACCTGGAGAACACCGGCGCGTGGACGGCGAAGAACCGTAGCTCGGTCCCGTACAGCCGTCGCATCGAGTTCCTCCGCGAGGAGGGCCCGCCGACGATCGAGGTCGACAACTCGGCGGACCTCTCGTCCTCGACGGCCGGCGACAACGGCTGCGCGTGCTCGGCCTCCGAGACGGCCGGCAACGGCCTCGCGTCGCTGCTCGCGCTCCTGGGCCTCGGCGGGTTCGCGCTCACGCGTCGATTCCGCGGACCCAACCGCTGATTTCACCGGTAAGGTGAGGGTGATGCGACACGCGCCCATCGCGTTCGTGCTGCTCGCCCTCGCCTGCTCGGGCACCGAGCCTCCCGATCCCCCGCCCCCCGGCAGCGGCGCCCTCATCGTCGGCGCCGGCGAAGAAGACGGCTCCGCGGGCTTCATCGCCGTCGACGACGGCGTCGACCTCGTCCTCCAACCCGGCGCGCAAGGTGGCTTTCACGTCTACGTGAACCTGCGTTTCACCGAGGCCTCGCTCGACAAGTTCGGCGCGGAGGAAAAGCCGCTCATCCGCCGCTTCGCGCGCCGCACCGATGCCGGCACCCTCGTCTCGCGCTCGACGCACACCACGACGCTGATGCCCGCGCCGGACGCGGAAGGCATGTACGACACCGAAAACAGCATCCCGGTGTTCCTGTGCCCGTCGCCCATCGGCGTGCAGGTCGCGGAGGAGCGGTTGATCCTCGAGGTCGAGGCGGCCGCCGACGAGGACGACCCGGAGCCGATCATCGACACGCTGGAGTTCGTGCCGCGGTGCCCCGAGGGCGACCAGGAAGAGTTCTGCCGGCGAATCTGCTTCGGGTGACCGCGGCGGTTCCACGGTCAGAAAAATTCACAAAGAGACGGTGAGTTTGGGAGGTGCCGAAGCCAAGCCCACCGTCCAGAAACTCTTCAGAACCCAAGAAAGAAATCAGATCTCTCTGTCCTCTCTGTCTCCCTGTTCACCCAACAGCCGGTCGCGAATCGCAGACGTACCCATCCGGGCCTCCAAGCGCCGCAGATCTTCGGCCCAAGCGTCGCGCCACCCTTCGGACGCAGGGTCCACCATCAGCGTCCGCGCGCGCTCGACCGCGGCGCGCGCCTCGTCATCGCGGTCGTCGGCGTGGAGGGCCTCGGCGAGGAGCAGGTGGTTTTCGGCCCAGTCGGGTGCGATGGCGATCGCGGCCTCCAGGTGTTCGAGCGCGGCGTCGAGGTCGCCCACCGACGCCGGCCACGCGGGCGCGCGCAGGTAGATGCCGCCGAGGAGGCGGTGCGGTCCTCCGTGCAGGACCGTCGGGTCGAGCGCGAGCGCGCGTTTGCCTTCGTCGAGCATACGCTCCACGAGGTCGAGCCCCTCGACCGTCTTCGCCTCGGCGCGCGCTCCCATACAGAGTGACGCGTAGTAGTGCGCGATCGCGGCGTCCGGGACCTGCTTGGTCGCGAGCTCGGCGACGTCGATGCATCGCCCCGCGAGGGCAGCGTCGTCCGTGGCCTGCGCGAGGTGGAACAGCGCGCGCGCGACGCGCCACGCGGCTTCGCCGTTTTCGGGCTCCAGCGTGAGCGCGTGCTCCGCGGCGGCGCGCGATTGTTGGAGGTCAGGGCCGGCCGGCCCCCAGCGCGCCGCCTCGTCGCTCATCGCGAGCAGCGCTTCGACGTCGTCGGGGAGCGTCCCGTCCGCTTCGGCGTGAAAGGTCTGCGCGCGGTAGGTCGTGCACGCCGACAGGAGCAGACACAGCGCCCAGCGCTTCATCGTCGCCTCTTCGGTGCGAGCGTCGCGAGCAACACGGTGAGCGTCGCGACGAGACACGCGCCCACGCCGATGAAGAGGATCTGCCCCAGGCTCGAGTAGCCGCGGTGTGAAGCGAGCGCGAGCGAGCCGAATCCGACCATCGTGGTCAGCGAAGACAACACGACGGCGCTCCCGGTCTCGACGGCGGCGAGCCGCACACTCTCCGATTCCCGGAAGCGGTGGAGGATGTGCACGCCGTTGTCGATCCCCACGCCGATCACCAACGGCAACCCGACGATGTTCGCGAGGTTGTACGGCAGATCGATCAGGTGCATCGCGCCGAGCATCCACACCGCGCCGAGGCCGACGGGGATCATCGCGGAGGCCACGTGCGAAGGTTTCGAGAGGTCGAGCCCGAGCAGCAACACCACGGCGATCGCGGCGTACAGCGCCGCGCGCAAGAAACCTTGCCGGATGCGCTCGGCGTTTTCGTAGAACGTCTCCGGGAACCCGGTCGCATCGGCGTCGATCGCGCGCACCTCTTCGAGGAACCGCCCGAGCGCGGGCCGATCCCAGATGCTCGCCTTCGGAACGGCGTACACCGCGTAGCGCCCCTGGTCGCTGACGAAGCGTGCGCGCAGGTCCTCGGGGAGGTCGGCGCTCGTGAGCGGCCCGGCGCGGAGCGTCGTCTCGAGCTGCTCGCCTGCGCGCGTGAGGAGCCGCGCGACCTCGGCGTCGAATGCGTCGAGGTGCTGCTTCGTCGCCTCGGGCGCCGCGTCGAGGCGCGAACGAACGCGGTCGAGCGCGTCGAGGCTCGCGCCGAGGCGGTTCACCGCGTCCTTGTGATCACGCGCGAACGCGAGCTCCGAGAAGTGTTCGAGCACCGACTCCAACCGATCGAGCGCGTCCTCCACATTGCCCTCCGGAGCGGTGGCTGCGGCGCGCGTCGCCGCGAGGGTGGCGGTGATCGTCCGCAGGCGAGCCAGCTTCGAGGGTTGGTTCGGCGGGATGAACGTCGCGGCGCTGACGACGCTGTACACGGTGTCGAGCGACCGGAGCCGGCCCTCGACCTCCCGCGCCGACTCCAAGTCGCTCGTCACGAGCGCGACCGCGTCCGCCGAGAGGTCGCGCTCCTCGATCATCTCCGCCATCAACAGGGCGCTCTCGGCGTCCTTCGGGAGCATGTTCAGGAGGCTGAAGTCGAACGGGGTGCGGCTCGCCCACATCAGGCAGGGCAGCGTGACGATCCCCGCCGTGACGACGACCCACCCGCTCCGCTCCAACACTCGGTCGACGAGCGGCGCGACGGAGAGGCGGCGGCGTTTGGTGACGTCGATGCCCTCGCCGCCCCACGCGAGCACCGCCGGCAGCGCGGTGACCGCGAAGACGAGCGTGAGGATCAGCCCGACCGAGGCGGCGATGCCGAGCTCCTCGATGCCGCGGAACCCGGACCAGCCCACCGCGAGGAAGGCTCCGGCGGAGGTCGTCGCGCCCGTGACGACGCCGCGCCCCGCGCGTGCGACGGAGCGCTCCGCGGCCTCGGCGGGGGACGCGCCGCGTCGGCGCTCTTCGAGGAACCGCGAGACGATGTGTACCGAGAAGTCGATCCCCATCCCGATCAGGACCACGAGGAAGATCGACGACATCAGGTTCACGTAGCCAAACGACAGGCGTATCGCCGCCGCCGTCCACACCACTCCGAACCCGACGGGGATCAGCGCAAAGCCGAGCAGACGGAACGCGGGGAAGTAGAGCAGGAACAACAGCACCACGCCGACGAGCGCGACGGCGGTCGTGAGGAGGGTGTCCTTCGCGATGGTGTGCAGCTCGTCGATCTGCGACGCCGGGATCCCGGTGAGCCCGAACCACACCCCCGCGTTCCGCGAGGCTGCAAGCTGTCCTGCATCGCGTACCGCCTGCACGAACGGTTCGACGACTTCGATTTCGTCGCGGGTGTACGTCGGGCGTACGAACATGATCCCGATTCGCCCGTTTCGCGCGCTCAAATACCCCTGCTCGTCGATGCCCCGGGCCCGCCCATCGGCGACCGCGGCCGGATCGATCGGCGGACGCATCGGCGCCGCGCCCCCCTCCGAAAACCGCGCGAGCTCCAGGGTGAGGCCCTCCAGCATCCGAGCGAGCAGCGCCGTGTCGGCCTCCGTGACCGACGGTCCGACCACCTCGGGCACCGTCTCGAGCAGATCGGCCAGCGCGGTGAGCCGAGGCCCCGGACCCTGCGCCTTCCACAGCGCACCGAGCGCGGGGCGGTCGGCGACCGCCGCGACCTGCGCGAGCGCGGCTTCGTCGAGGAACAGCGGGGCGCGCGCTTCGAGGGCGGCGAGGTCCACGCGGTGGAAGACGGCGGCGACACGTTCGTCACCGCCGAGCTGACCGGCGACGTCGTCGAGGAAGGCGTGGATGGCGGCCGGGTCGTCCGACTTGGCGACCAGCACCAGGTCCTCCGGGATGCCGAACTCCCGGGCGAACGCCATGTAGCGCTTCCAGTGCGGCTCGTCCTCGCTGACGAGCGCGGTGCGCGACGTCGAGACCTGAAGGGACGAGGCGACGAACGCGACGGGGAGCGTCAGGATCGCGAGGACGAGGACGACGCGCTGCGGGTAGCGCGTGACGAGGCGTGCGAGCCCTTCGAGGACACGATCCACGAACGCATGGCCCTCAGCGCGAGCACTCGGTTGTGGGGGGTGGCGCCATCGACCCCGAGACTAGAACGGGGGAGCGCAGAAACAAAAGGAGCGCCTGACGCTCGACCGATCGACAACTGAGCAACGCGCAGTCCCCTCCGTAGACTCCAGGTTCGGTTGCTGCCTACGACTCGTTGCCATGGTCGAGTCGTCTGCCTCTCTCGAGGTTGGGCCTGCATGGACGAGGCTCTATGCCGGTGGCTGTGTGACGTATTGGGTTCGTCACGACTCGAAGACGCTGCGCCTGTTTCCGTGCGCGACGGCTTCGTATGTCCACCGACGGTCCGCTCCGAAGCGCTTGTCGGAGCTTCACCTCGTTCGCTAGGCCCTCCTCCTCAGAGTACCTTTGCTTCCGAACCTGCCCCCTGCCTTTCGGCGAGGAGCTGGCCTACCTGGGGTTTCGTCCCTCTTCGCGACCTGACCGCTCCGCGTCCACTCACTACGAGCACATCCCAAGCGCTCGCTACGTTCCGCCCTCGGGCTTTCTCAGCCCCTCGACGGTTTGCTCCGCGGTGCGGCTCGTGGGTTTGTTCCACCCCACTGCCACGTACAGGGTTGTCTGCCGTTCAGGGGCTTCTCCCCCCGTGCAGCCTTTCTCCCCTCATCGGGAAGAGTTGCCCCCTTGCCGTTCAGCGCGTCCGAGATCACCGGCCGAAACCGGCTGCCACTCGGGCGTGCCTCGACTTCGAGGCTTTGCTCCACACGAGGTCGCGTTGCCTGCGGCTTGGTGTTACCCGCCTCGCAGCTCGCTCCCCTCCTCGGGTTTTTGTTCCCTCCGGGCGCTAGCCACCACCGTGCCCTGCAGTTCCCTGCGGGGCTCCGCTCATGACGTTGCCTCTGCGGATCTTCGCTTGCGCGCTGGTCCGCTTCGACCGTCTTCAGCGTCTTCCCGACGGCCACCCTGACCTCTCGACATCTCTGCCCGGGTCAGCCCGCTCGAAACTTTTGGGCCTTCCTTCCTCGCGAACCGAAGTCCTCGATTTGGGTTAGGCCCCCTGCGCGTTCCTTTGCTCAGCAGCCTCACTGCCGTGCGCCAGACGCACGATGATTACTCTCACCGGGCCGCTGCCTTTGCAACCCCTTTTCGCGATCTTTTTTCGCTTTTTTTCTTTTTTCGCCACGAAACCTGTGAGCCGGGCTGTGAATATTCTGTGGGTGAACGGTGCGTGGATTGTGAGCCGACGAAGGTCGTACATCGTCCCCGCCCTGTGAGTGACCTGTGGAGGGACGGCGCGTCGGTCCGCCTAACGTATCGTCATTGCGGGCGATCCAGACTTAACAGCCCGTGTTTCAGGCCTGTGAACGACGAAGGCCGTCAGACGCCCCTGTCCGCGCGGAGCCCCTCTTGGACGAGCGCGAGAGCGCGGGGGCCCCACCCGGCCGACCGGCCAGGGCGCGGCGCACCCGTCTAATTGATTTCGAAATCTCGGATTATTTCCACCGAAACTCCGACGTAGTTTCGAATCAATTTCTGCGAAATCAGAAGACGAACTTCGCTTCCTTCGTCATGGTCTCCCCGCCGAACGCAGGGAACTGAATGCGGCGCGCACGGCGCTCGACACACGGTGCGATCGAAGCCGCGACTGCGTTGCTCGTATCCACGACCTTGCTCGCCCGCACCGTGCCGGTGCCGTCGATCTTGAACGACACGCGGATCGCGCCGCTTCGTTCGCCGCCGCGGTTCGTCGCCTCGGCGAGGCACCGACGCATCCCGGTCCACGCCTGAATCGCGTCCTGGAACTCGAAGTCGGACAACACGCCGGGCTCCGGCTCGAGGTCTTCCACCCAGTCGTCCTGCGCGTCCGCGTACACCGCGGGGCGACGACGACGCACCGGCTTCGGCGCGGGCGCGCGCTCGACCGGCTCGGGTTTCTTGTCGAGACCGAGGAGCTGGTTCGCCAGCGCCTTCTGCTCCGACGTCATCGCTCCCTGCACGATCTGATCGTCACGCAGGTAGCGCTCGGTCGCGAACGCCTCGACGTGATGGAAAGCCGGCTCGGGGAGATCCTCAGCGGACATCTCGCCCCCACAAGCCACGAACGACACGGCCACGACGGCCCCGATGAAGTACCTCATCAAGTCGTGAAGAACGGCCGGGGGGCCCTGAACTGAAGGGGAACGCCCAGCGGTGTCTCAGGATCGACCAGGCCAGCGACGCAGCATCATCACCTGCGTGGCGTACGCGAGGAGGCGGCCCTCTTCGTCCCACAGCTCCACGCTGCACGACGCCGTGCCCTTCGTCGCCCGGAGCGCGCGCACGTACAGGAGCACCCACTCCGTCCGCGGCCGCGCGAAGAAGTGCATCGTCAGGTCCAGGCTGGGCGCGTGAAAACGCGGGGTGTCGGGCCCCAGCGCCTGCAGCAACGCGGGCGGCATCAAGTCGGCCATCCCGGGGAGCGCGTACTCGGGGAGCGAGCCGTCGGCGTGCCGCGGCGGCTGGAGGTAACGCATCCACCGCGCGAAGACGGCGTCGTTTGCGTCCCAGCCCGGCTCCCGCCAGAGGTGGCCGAGCGCGATCCGGTCCTCGAAGTTCTCGAAGAACGGCAGCGACACCGTGCGCACCGGCGCGGGGCGCGCAGCGTCCGGCGCGGGGACGCTCGGCATGTTGCGCCCCGTCACGTCCACGCCCTCGCGCTCCCGCGCGAACGTCGCGACGACCTTCATGCCCCGCTTCCCCTCGTTCGCGAGCGTGGCTTCGATCTGCGAGGCCGCGCCCCCACGACGCAGCACGTCGACGTCGATGACCAGCGGTCCCTCGCGGATCGGCTCAGTGAAGATCGCCGTCGCAGAGACCACCTCCTGCGCCGGCTCGGCGAGCGCGTCGTCCATCGCGCGGAGCACGACGCCGAGGAGCACACCGCCGGATGGCGTCAGGAAGTTCCAGGATCGGGGGAGTTCGAGCGCATAGCGCCCGTCCGCCTGGCGCACGGCGCGCGTATCATCGTCGAGGTTGGCGGCCGTCACGATGTATCGTGGAGACTACACCCACCGAGGGCGTCGTGCAGTATAGGTGCGCGGGGTCGGGGGAGCACGTACGGACAATGAGGTCGAGGATCACGGTGGCGCTCGCCACGATGGGCGCGCTCGTCGCCTGCAACAACACCGCTCCGGTCGGAGATCTGCTGCAGCCGCCGAGGACCGCGTTCGACGGCGGCGTCGCCGCGCGCGACGGTGGGCCGATCATCGTGCCGCGCGACGCCGGCCCGGATACACCACCACCGCCGCCGCCACCCCCTCCTCCGCCGCCGCCTCCTCCTCCGATGGGCAAGATCGACGGCGACCCCTGCATCCGAAGCGACGAGTGTTCCGGCGGCTACTGCGTGCGTCGCGGTGAGTTCCCCGGCGGCTACTGCACCCAGATCAACTGCGCGAGCGACGCCGAGTGCACGCGCCCCGAGGGGGCCTGCCTTCAGTTCGACAACCTCCGCTTCTGCGCGGGCGCCTGCAACCCGACTTGCCGAGCCGGCTACGCCTGCGTCGAAGCCGAAAACGGCGTGGACGTCTGCGTCCCGGATCTCGAAGAACCTCCGCCGCTCGATCGGCCGACGGGCGCGGCGTGCACGGCGAACAACGAGTGTCGCGGCGGCCTGTGCCTGCGGCACCCGGGTTGGCCCGACGGCTACTGCACCCGACGAAACTGCGAGAACGTGGGGTGCAACGACAGCCCGAGCTCCGAGTGCATCCCGCCGCTCGCCGAGACGCCGGGCGTCACGCTGAGCTCGATGTGCACGCTGACGTGTGGCGATCGCAGCGACTGCCGCGCGGGTTACGCGTGTGTGCTGCTCACGCCCGGCATCGGCGTCTGCATCCCCGACAACGCCGACGCCCCGCCGCTCGACGCCCCAGCGTCCTACCCGTTCGACCTGACGTGCGGCCTCGCGTCGACCAACGGCGCGCTGTCGATCCCGTTCACGCTCCCCCCCAACACGACCTCGTTCGCGATCACCGCGGTCGCACGCGACGGTCGTTACCTCCTCCCGCGACAGGTCACGGGGCCGCAGACCTGGGACCTCGATGGCGCGGACTTCCGCTACGCCGAGACGGCGCGGCGGTTGATCAACGTCGCGCCGCTCCACGTGCCGCTGACGCCGCTGCACGCCGACCGCGTGATCGCCGGAGACTACACGCTCGAGATCGAGACCGCCTCGCAGGACGCCTGTTACTACCTCTTCACGGAGGTCGCGCCGGGGAACCTGCTCGACATCAACATCTACTACACCGGTGTGGCGGGCTACTCGGCGGCGACCGCGCCGAACAACCCGGACATCAACGCGATGCTCACGAAGATCGGGACGATCTTCGCCACGGGGGGCATCTCGCTCGCCACCGTTCGGCACTTCGATTCACCGCCGGGTGTCTCGTCGGCGAACCGCATCATCCGCAACTTCGAGCAGATCTATCAGCTCGGCCTCACGACCCAGAACCCGGGTCCGAACCTCGGCGACCGGTTCTCGCTCAACATCTTCATCGTCCAGGAGTTCCGCGTCCCGGACAGCAACGCGATCGGCGTGTCTCCCGGGGCGCCCGGCGTCACCGCGCTCCACGGCGTGCGCGGCGCCGGCGTCGTCATGGAGGGCGCCTACCTCGGCCAGGTGTTCATGGGCCCCAACGGCGAGGTCGTTCAAGGCAACGAGATCTCCGCGACGATCCTCGCGCACGAAGTCGGCCACTTCCTCGGGCTCGACCACACCACCGAGCAGTCCGGCGCGCCCGACATGATCCCCGACACGCCGCAGTGCAGCGCCGGGCAGTTCCCGGACAACTGCCCGGACCTCGGGAACCTCATGTTCCCGTTCGCCAGCCCGGACAACGACGCCCTCACCGCCGGACAGGGCTACGTCATCGGCGCCAACCCGGTGACGACGGAGTGAACGTGATGAAGAAGCTCCTCCTCCTGACCCTCCTGTTCCCGGCGACGGCGCTCGCGGACGACGACTCCACGTTGTCGCGCCTGCTCCTCGCGCACCACGACGCCCCGACGCGCGCGCAGATCGAACGTCACGTCGAAGCGCCCAAACCCCGCCTCGTCGCGATCGCCCTCGACGCCCGGATGTTCCCGCCGCTGAGGAAGCGCGCGATCGCCGTCCTCGCGGCGTGGCCCGACGCCGAAGTCGAAGCGACGTACCGGACCCTCCTCGCGCGCCGCGACGAACACGTGATGCACCACGTCACGTTCGCCGTCGCCCGCGCGTTCCCCGAGGAGGCGCCGAGCATCCTCACGCCGCTGATGCACCAGACCGACCGCGAGCTGGCGCTCTCCGCGGTGGACGCCCTCGTCCGCGTGGACACCGCCGAGGCGCGGTCCCAGCTCGACGCCGTCGTGGATCCGTCCCTGAGCGCCACGATTCAGGCGGCGCGGCGTCGCGCGGAGAAAATTCAACGGCGTTAGATCGTTTCGCCGACCGGCGCGTTCGGACCGTCCATGGTCCGCCGCTTTTCGCTCCTCGCGCTCGCCCTCACCCTCTACGCACTCCCGGCCCAGGCCGACGAAGATCGCACGCAGTCGCCCTACTTCCGGGTGATCGGGGAGACGAACACCGAAGCGCTCCCCCTGCAGTCGACGCACGCAGACGTCGACATCGCCGGCGTCATCGCCCGCGTGAACGTCAAACAGACGTACAAGAACTCGGGCTCCTCGCCGATCGAGGCGATCTACGTCTTCCCCGGCTCCACCCGCGCCGCCGTCTTCAAGATGAAGATGACGATCGGCGACCGCACCATCGAAGCGAAGATCCAGGAGAAGAAGGCCGCGCGGAAGCTCTACGAGCAGGCCAAACGCGAAGGCAAGAGCGCGAGCCTCCTCGAGCAGGAGCGCCCGAACGTCTTCACGATGAACGTCGCGAACATCATGCCCGGCGACGTCATCGTCGTGGACATGACCTACTCCGAGCTGCTCGTCCCCACCGACGGCGTCTACGAGTTCGTGTACCCGACCGTGGTCGGACCGCGCTACGACGGCCCGCAGGGCAGCACGACCACGAAGTCCGAAGCGTGGACCAAGAACCCGTACCTCAGCAGCAGCCAGGCGCCCTACGCGTTCGGACTCACCGCGAACATCGCCGCCGGCATGCCGATCTCCGCCGTCACGAGCCCCTCGCACCGCATCGCACCGCAGTTCAACGGCACGTCGAACGCCTCGGTGCAGATCGACGGCGCCGACGGCGGCAACCGTGACTTCATCCTCAAGTACCGCCTCGCGGGCGACGGCATCCAGACCGGGCTCCTGATGTTTCCGGGCGCTGAAGAGAATTTCTTCATGATGATGATGCAGCCGCCGAAACGTCTGAACCCATCGATGGTCCCGGCGCGTGAGTACATCTTCATCCTCGACGTCTCGGGCTCGATGCGCGGCTTCCCGCTGAACACCGCGAAGCGCGTCATCGAGGAGCTGCTCGCCGGCCTCCGTCGCGAGGACCGCTTCAACATCATGTTCTTCTCCGGCGGCAGCCAGGTGCTCAACGAGCAGAGCGTGCCCGCGACGCCGACCTGGAAGGAGCGCGCGATCTCGATGCTCACGCGCCAACGCGGCGGCGGCGGGACGCAGATCCTCCCCGCGATGCAGCGCGCCCTCGCGATGCCGCGGCAGCCGAACATGTCGACGAGCATGGTCGTGGTCACCGACGGGTACGTCTCCGTCGAGAAGCGCACGTTCGATCTCATCGCGGAGAACCTCGGCGAAGCGAACCTGTTTGCGTTCGGCATCGGAAACTCCGTGAACCGCCACCTCATCGAAGGCATGGCGCACGTCGGTCGCGGCACGCCGTTCGTGGTGCTCGGACAGGCCGGCGCGGCGAAGGCCGCCGAGAAGTTCCGGACGTACATCGAGTCGCCGGTCCTCACCGACGTGAAGGTCTCGTTCGACGGCTTCGACGCGTACGACGTGGAGCCGAAGAGCATCCCCGACGTGTTCGCGCAGCGCCCCGTCGTGGTGTTCGGCAAGTACCGCGGCACGCCGTCCGGGCACATCGCGCTCGCCGGCTACAACGGCCAGGGCCGCTGGTCGCAGTCCATCGCGGTGAAGGCGTCCGACGCGCGCCGCGAGCACGAAGCGCTCCGGCAGCTGTGGGCGCGTCACAAGGTGCGTCGCCTCGACGACCTCGCGACGCTCGGCCGCACGAACGTGGAGGCCGAGGTCACCGCGCTCGGGCTGAAGTACAGCCTGATGACGAAGTACACGAGCTTCATCGCGGTCGACAGCCTCGTGCGCAACCACTCGGGTGAGTCGACGACCGTCGCGCAGCCGCTCCCCACGCCGAAGGGCGTGGCGCCTCCGACGTCGGTCGCGATGATGAAGCCGGCCAGCGGCCGCGTGTACTCGAAGCGTGCGCGCCGCGTGCGCCGAGGCCCGCCGCGCCCCGCGCCGCGCAGCGCCCCCAGCCCGGAGCCGGCGCCCGCGATGGCCGCCGAGTCCGAGGCGGCGGACGACGGGCTCGCGTTCGGCACGAGCGGGTCCGGCGGACTCGGTCGCAAGGCCGAAGAGAAGCGGGACAGCGCGCTCCCCACGCTCAGCAAGCGGGACGTCCGCAACCGCCTCGCGAAGTGCCTCGAGGGCGCCGCGTCGCAGGGCTCCAAGGCCCGCATCGTGCTCGTCGTGAGCCGCGCCGGCCGTATCGTGGATGTGCGCTTCGAGAAGGATCCGCTCCCCAAGGCCCGGGAGCGCTGCATCCGGCGCGTCGCGCGAACCCTGCAGCTCACACGCGGCAAGAGCCACCAGATGCGCATCGTGCTCCAGTTCTGAGGGCGCCTTGACGGGGGCGCCGGCCGCCGGTCTCATGCCGCGCGGTGCCCCAGATCCCCGACCCCAGCATCGTCGCCGAGATCGAAGCCATCTGGCGCGACAAGTACGCCGGCTCGAGCGAAGCCAGCCTGAAGAAGACGCTCGAGTTCGAGATGGCGTCGGTGGACATCCACCGCGCGAACCTCGTCCCCTTCGTCGCCGGCCACGGGGTCCGGTCCGGGACTCGCCTCCTCGACTTCGGCAGCGGCCCCGGGTGCTCGGCGGCGGCGATCGCCCATGACCTGGGCGCACACGTGGTCGGGGTGGAGCCGAACGCTGGCAACGAGGTCATCGCACCGCGTTGGTCGGCGGCGTACGCGGTCTCCGAGCTCACCGAGTTCCACTTCACGCAAGACACCTTGCATCTCCCCTTCGAGGACGCCTCCTTCGACTTCGTGATGACGAGCTCTTCGCTCGAATATATCAAGGGCGACCGCGGCCCCTACCTGCGGGAGATGGTGCGCTGCCTGAAGACAGGCGGCCGCCTGATCGTCGCCGGCACGTCCAACGCCGCCTGGCCCCGTGAGGTCCACAGCCAGACGTGGACGCTGAACTGGATGCCCAACCTCGGCCCGAAGATCCGCGAGCGCCTCGGCAAGAACCCCGACGCGGAGCGCGGCATCACCTTCGGCGCCATCCTCGCCGCGGCCCCCGAGCTGCGGTTCGTGAAGGGCGAGCGCGACGAGCTGCTCGCCTTCGCCGAGCGCGTCGGCTCCCGCGCCGAGGCGCTCCCGCTCGTGGGCGGCTTCATGACGTCGGCGGCGCACCGCGTCCTCCAAGCCGTGGACCGCGGCGTAGCGAGCGCCGTGGACTGGCCCGCCGAGGCGTTCCTCCCCTGGCTCAACGTGGGCTTCGAGAAGGTCGGCTGAAGCGGCATGTGCGGCATCCACGGCATCGTGTCGCTCGACGGCGCCCACCTCCCCGAGCCCGAACAGCTCGCCCGGATGGGAGACGTCACCACGCACCGAGGCCCGGACGACGCGGGCGCCTACTGCGACGGCCCTGTGGGGATCGCGATGCGCCGGCTGTCGATCATCGACCTGGCGGGCGGACACCAGCCGATCAGCAACGCGGACAAGACGCTGTGGATCGTCTGCAACGGGGAGATCTACAACTTCCGCGAGCTGCGCAAGGAGCTCGAGGGCCGCGGGCACATCTTCGCGACGAACAGCGACTCCGAGGCCGCGCTGCACGCGTACGCCGAGTGGGGCGACAAGTTCGTCACGCGGCTCGAAGGGATGTTCGGCCTCGCGATCTACGACAAAAAGCAGCGGCGCGTGGTGATCGCCCGCGACCGCATCGGCATCAAGCCGATCTACTACCACCAGACCGCGGGGCGCATCGTGTTCGCTTCGGAGGCGAAGGCGATCCTCGAGGTGCCCGGCATCGACGCGGGCATCGATCCGATCGGCCTGCACACGTATCTCTCGCTCGGCTACGTCGCGGCGCCCTACTCCCTCCTCGACGGCATCCGAAAGCTCCCGGTCGCGTCGACGATGACGATCGATCTGAAGTCGAAGGCCGTCTCGATCGATCGCTACTGGCGCATCGACGACCGCACCGACGACCACAAGAGCGAGAGCCAGTGGGTCGACGCGCTCCTCACGACGCTCGAGAAGTCGATCGTCTCCCAGATGGTCAGCGACGTGCCGCTCGGCGCGTTCCTCTCCGGCGGGATCGACTCCAGCTCGATCGTCGGGTTCATGTCCCGCCACAGCGACCGCCCGGTGAAGACCTACGCGATCGGCTTCGACACCGGCAGCGCCGGGAGCTACTACAACGAGCTGCCCTTCGCGCGGCAGGTCGCGGAGCGCTTCCGCACCGACCACAAGGAGATCGTCGTCCGCCCCGACGTCGTCGAGCTGCTGCCTCGTCTGCTGTGGCACATGGACGAGCCCATCGCGGACTCGGCGTTCATCACCACGTACCTCGTCGCGGAGTTCGCGCGGAAGGACGTCACGGTGATCCTCAGCGGCGTCGGCGGCGACGAGCTGTTCGGCGGCTACCGGCGCTACCTCGGGGAGTTCTACGGGCAGTACTACCAGCTCGTGCCGAAGCGCCTCCGCCAACGCGTCGTCGCGCCCATCGCGCGGCGAATGCCCGCCGACCGCCACTCCCCGCTGCTGAACGTGTCACGCCTCGCGCGGAGCTTCCTGCTTTCGAACGAGCTGCCGTTCGAGGAGCGCTACAAGTCCTACGTCGGTGTCTACGCGCCGGAACAGATCGATCGCCTCGCGCGCGCCGAGGGCGAAGCCTACGACGCGATAGGCGCCGCCTTCGCCGACACGTCTTCGAACCCGGACGCGGTGCGCCGCATGTTCGAAGTCGACCTCGCCACGCAGATGCCCGACGACCTGCTGCTGCTCACGGACAAGATGACGATGGCAACGTCGCTCGAGTGCCGCGTGCCGTTCCTCGACACCGAGCTGGTGGAGCTGTCGGCGTCGATGCCCTCGCGGTTCAAGATCCGGGGGCGCGAGCTGAAGTACATTCTGAAGAAGGCGCTCGGCGACCTCCTCCCGCACGAGATTCTCTACCGCAAGAAGCGCGGGTTCGGGGCGCCGATGGGCGCGTGGATCAAACACGAGCTCGCCGGCCTCACGGGCCACTTGCTCTCGCGCGAAGCCGTCGAGCGGCGCGGGCTGTTCGACCCGGCGATCGTCGAGGAGACACTCGCGCTGCACGCCGCCAACAAGGCGGACCACACCGATCACATCCTGGCGCTCCTCTTCCTCGAGGTCTGGTGCCGTCTCTACCTCGACCGGCAGTCGTTCACGGACCTGTCGGCGCAGATCCGCTCCGAGGTCCACGCGTGAAGATTCTCTACGTCTGCCACCGCTTCCCCTACCCGCCCAAACGCGGCGGCAAGATCCGGCCGTTCAACATGATCCGGCACCTCACGGAGCAGGGGCACCAGGTCACCGTCGCATCCCTCGTGCGCTCCGACGAAGAAGCCGAAGAAGGCCGGGGCCTCGCCGACCACTGCCACGAGTACATCATGGAGCGCGTGCACGACCCGCTGCGCACCGCGAGCATGATTCGCCGCCTCCCGACGATGGGGCCGTCGTCGATGGGTTACTTCCACTCGCGAAAGCTGAAGGCGCGCATCACGGAGAAGGTCGCCGACGTCGGCTTCGATCTCATCTTCGTGCACTGCTCGAGCGTCGCGCAGTACGTCGAGGACGTCGGCGGCGTCCCGAAGATCCTCGACTTCGGCGACATGGACTCGCAGAAGTGGCTCTCGTACGGGCAGTTCAAGCCGTTCCCGCTGAACCTCGGCTACTACCTCGAAGGCCTGAAGATGCAGCTCGCCGAGGTCGAGCTCGCGAAGAAGTTCGACACCTGCACCGCGACCACGCGCGCCGAGCTCGCGACGCTCGACGGCTTCAACACCGGCGTGCGCACGGGCTGGTTTCCGAACGGCGTGGACGCAAACAAGTTCTCGCCGTCCGATGAGCCCTACGACCGCGACACCGTCTGCTTCATCGGCCGCATGGACTACTACCCGAACCAGGAGTGCATGTTCGACTTCACGGCGAACGTCCTGCCGCTCATCCAGCGGCGGCGCCCCGGGACGAAGCTGTTGATCGTCGGCGCGGACCCGTCCCCGGCGATTCAGGATCTCGGCAAGCTCCCCGGCGTCACCGTCACGGGCTCGGTGCCGCAAGTGCAGCCTTACGTCACGAGCGCGGCGCTCACCGTCGCTCCGCTCAACATCGCGCGCGGCACGCAGAACAAGATCCTGGAGGCGCTCGCGATGGGTGTCCCGACGGTGTGCAGCACCCTCGCCGCGGGCGGCGTGGACTGCGTGCCGGGGGAGCACATCCTCACGGCGAACCGCCCGGAGGAGTACGCGGACGCGGTGCTGCGACTGTTGAACGACGAAAGCGAGCGCAAACGCTTCGCCGAAGCCGGCCGAAAGCGCGTGCTCTCCCACCACGACTGGGGCGCGTCCATGAAGCGGCTCGACAAGATCATCGATGACACCGTCGAAGGCTACCGACGGCTCGGGAGGACGGCATGAGAATCAGCATCTTCGGACTCGGTTACGTCGGCGCGGTGTCGGCAGGCTGCCTTGCGCGCGACGGACACGACGTCGTCGGCTGCGACATCGACCAAACCAAGCTCGACCTCCTCGCGAGCGGCAAAACGCCGATCATCGAGGAAGGTATGGAGGACCTCATCGCCAACGCGGCGAAGGGCGGCCACCTCTCGGTGACGAACGACGCCGAGGAGGCGGTCCAGAAGTCCGACGTCTCGTTGATCTGCGTCGGCACTCCGTCGACACGCACGGGCGGCCAGGACCTCACGGCGGTCAAACGCCTCGCGGAGCAGCTCGGGCGCGCGCTCGCGAAGAAGGGGAGCTACCACGCGTTCGTCATGCGCTCGACGGTGCTCCCGGGCACGGTGGAGAACGTGGTGGGACCGCTGCTCGAGGAGCACTCGGGCCTGAAGCTCGGTCAGGACTTCGGGCTGTGTTTCCAGCCGGAGTTCTTGCGCGAGGGTTCGTCGATCAAGGACTACGACAACCCGCCGTTCACCGTCGTCGGCACCAACGACGAGCGCCCCGCCGAGATGCTGCGCGAGCTGTTCGGGCATCTGCCGTGTGAGTTCGTCACGACGACGATCACCAGCGCGGAGATGCTGAAGATGTGCTGCAACACCTTCCACGCGCTGAAGATCACGTTTGCAAACGAGGTGGGTCGCATCAGCCAGGCGCTCGGCGTCGACTCACACGAAGTCATGCGCCTGGTCTGTGAGGACCGGCAGCTCAACATCTCACCGGCGTACATGAAGCCGGGCTTCGCGTTCGGCGGGTCGTGCCTGCCGAAGGACGTGAAGGCGTTGATGGCGCTCGCAAAGACCAACGACGTCGAGGTGCCGATGTTGAAGGGCATCATGCCCAGCAACCAGATCCACATCGACCACGCGATCGACTGGGTGCTGCACTCCGGCAAACGCAAGGTCGGGATGATCGGGCTGTCGTTCAAGAGCGGCACCGACGACCTCCGCGAGTCACCGCTGGTGACGATGGCCGAACGTTTCATCGGCAAGGGCCTCAACCTGGAGATCTTCGACCCCGAGGTGAACGTCGCCCGCCTGATGGGCGCGAACCGGCGTTACATCGAAGAGAGCATCCCGCACATCTCCCAGCTCATGCGCACCGACGCGAAGTCGGTGATCGACGCCGCCGACGTCGTGGTGGTGGGCCTGCGCGACAAACCGTTGATGGCGACGCTGCACGAGAGCGCGCGCGACGATCAGCTGATCCTCGACCTCGTGAACGTCCCGGACCGCGACAAACTCGCGGGCACGTACCGCGGCGTCTGCTGGTAGGTCACAGCGCGAGGCGCGCGTTGACGGCGAGCTCGTCGGCGCGCTCGTTCTCGGGGTCGCCGGCGTGGCCCTTCACCCAGTGCCAGGTGACGTCGTGCTGTTCGACGAGGTCGATCAGCCGGCGCCACAGCTCTTCGTTCTTCACGGGCTTCTTGTCCGCGGTGCGCCAGCCGTTCTTCTTCCAGCGACCGATCCAGTTCTTCTCGAACGCGTTCCGGACGTACTTCGAGTCGGTGTACAGGTCGACGTGACACCGGGTCTTGAGCGCGGCGAGGCCCTCGATGGCGGCCTGCATCTCCATGCGGTTGTTCGTGGTGTCGAGCTCACCGCCGGAGATCTCCTTGCGGTAGTCCTTCTTCGGATAGAGCAGCACGGCGCCCCAGCCGCCGCGCCCCGGGTTCGGGGAGCACGCGCCGTCCGTGTAGAGGAGGACGTTCGGGAGGTTGCTCATAGGAGGCTCCGCCGGAACATGATCGTCTCGCCGAATGCTCCCGGGACCGAGCCGGTCGCTTCGAAGCCGACCTTCTCGAGGACGCGGATCGAGGCGGCGTTGGGGGCGTCGACGGCGCTGAGGATGGTGTCGCGACCGGCGCGCCGTGCGACTTCGATCAGCGCCTCGGCCATCTCCGTGGCGAGCCCTCGGCCCGTGTGAGGCTCGAGCAGCGCATAGAGGAGCTGCGGCTCGGGACCGTGCTCCTCGAAGACGAAGTAGCCGCAGAAACCGACCGGCGCACCGTCCGCAGAGGCGACGTAGAAGTCGAGCCCGTGCTCCGCGCGCACGCCTCGAACCACGTCCAACACGATCTCTGGCCACGCGTCGGGGACGATCTCACCGTCGAGGAGCCACCGGCGCACGTGGGCGTCGCGCGCGAGCGACAACAGCGCCTCGGCGTGCCGCGCTTCGAGCGGCTCGTAGGTCAACCGTGCGGAATGCATCGCGTCGGGTGGAGTATCACGTTTCGATCGGCACGTGCGGACTACGGGACGACTGGCCCACTTCGAACGTCGACGCCTACGTTGGGCGTCGATATCCGAGCTGGTACGCGGCGTGCTTTCGTCGTGCTGCGTGTCAAGAACCGCACAGGCCCTGCCCCTGCTCGTGCTGATCGCCTGCGGCGACGCCACGAGCGACAGCCCCCCGCGCGACGGCGGCGTCGAACGTGACGGCGGCGTGTGTGCGCTCGAGGTCCCCGACGATCTCACCGTCCGCGCCGGCGCGCTGGTCCCCTTTGCAGCGAGCGAGGTCGGCGGCAGCGCCGTCGAGCTGTCCTGGCCGGGGAGCTTCGTCGTGCTCGGCCCCGACGAGGTGCGCGCGCCGTACGACCCCGGGACCTACGCCGTCGACGTCCGCGCGGCGTGCGGCGACGAAACGCAGCGCACGATCACCGTCGAAGCGCTCGCCTTCGGTGCGCCGATCGAGTGGACCGTCGGCCCCGACGCACGCGAGCACCCCGCCATGTGGATCGACCCCGCGGAGCCGGACGCGCTCTACCTGTTCGGCGGCTTCTCGTTCGTGCCTCGGCAGTTCACCGTCGTCGACGACCTCTGGCGCTTCGACCTGAACGCCGAGAGCTGGACGCAGCTCGACAACGGCGGCGCTCCCCTGCTCGCGGCCGGCCGGGTCGCGTTCGTCCCTGGGCTCGGCGCGTACTACGAAGGGGGATCGGGGCCGGCGAACGAGCTGCCGTTCTCGTTGGTGGAGATCGACGCGAGCTCCGCGACGACGTCCGTGCGTCAGGTGAGCCCGTCGGGCGCCCCCAACGAAGGCGCCACGCTGCACGGCCTCGTCTACGACGAACCACGGTCACGCCTGCTCTCGTTCGGCGGCTTCCACCCCGGGCTCACCAACGAGCTCTTCGCGTTCGACCTCACCACGAACGAGTACGGCCCCATCGCCACGAGCGGCGAAGCGCCGTCGCCGCGCTACGGCTTCTTCCTCGCGGTCGACGAAGCCGCCGACCGCTTGATCCTCTTCTCCGGCGGACAGCAGGCCGTCGCGGGCGACCCGGTCAACGCCGCCACCGACACCTGGGCGCTCGACCTGTCGACGACCCCGCCGACGTGGAGCCAGCTCTTCGGCTCGAGTGACTCGGCGTCGGGCCGGCGCAACGGCTGCTCCGCGATGGACACGAAGAACCGCCGCTTCTTCGTGTGGGGCGGCACGCCGGACGGGCGCACGACGAAGACACAGCTGTGGATCCTCGATCTCGATCCCGGGCAGGAGCGCTGGCACCAGCTCCCGATCGGCAACGATCGCGTGCGGTCGTCGTGCAGCGCCATCTACGACCCGGCGCGCGAGCGCATCCTGTTCGGGTTCGGCAACAACTCGGCCGGCATCTTCGCGGACCTCACGCCGCTAGCGCTCTAACGCCTCGACGAGGGCCTTTGCGATCGCGGCGTGGCCCGCGGGCGAAGGGCGTCCGTCCCACGGGATGTACGGCTGCTCACCCGCGCGGTGACTCGCTAAGAGCGCAGGCGTGGCGTCGACCACCTCGAGGTCCGCCGTGAGCGCGCGGATGCGCTCGACGACCGGGAACGGACCGCCACGTTCGACCGCGTGTTCGATGGGGAGCGCGAGGACGACCGGGCGAAAACCTCGCTCGGCTGCGAGCGTTCGGAATCGATCGAGCTGCTCGGTGACCCTCGTCCACGCGCGCTCGATCTCGGGTCGCGATGGGCCTTCGAGGAGCGCGTCGCGCCACACCTGCTCGGGGTGCCCGCGCCACCGGCCCACGCGTTCCTTGAGCGCGTTGCGCGCCACATAGGCGACGCGGCTCCGCGTGTAGAGCGGAGCGACGCGCTCGAGGAGACCGGTCTGTTTGAGCACCGCGCGCGGAGCCCACTCCCGCACCGGGGGCGCGTCGCGGTTCAGGCCGGCCTCGGGGAACAAATCGTTCCAATAGAACGCGAGCACGACGACGTCGGGCGCGCCGCCGTCACGCTCCAGCCACAGCACGCTCTGATCGATGTTGTAGTCCGGGACACCCGCATTCGTTGCACGGACGCCGAGCGCCGACTGCACGAGCGCCGGGTACGTGCGCTCGGCCTCGACGCCCTTGCCGAAGGTCTCCGAGCCCCCGAGGAACACCCACGACGACGTGGCCGTGGTCGCGGGGAGGATCCGCAGGCCGTCGTCGTCGGTCAGGACGGTCGCCTGGTACGAGAACGTCCGCTGCCGCGGGACGAGCTTGTACGCGAGGACGGGGTGCGGCGCGACCTGGACGAGCGGCGCACGGTCGACGTAGGGAGCCGGGAGCAGAAAGCTCGCCGCGAGCTCCGCGACCATCAACGTGACGAAGATCGCCAACACGATCCCCATCACGCGCCGCCACGCCCTGCGCACGGGATCGGCATACCACGACCGGCTCAGGATGGATCCATCTGTGGCCAGACGACGTATCATCGACGACCCCATGTCGAACCCCGCGTATCGATTGTTGGCCTGCGCCGCGCCCTTACCGGGTCGAAGTTCTACATGAGTTGACCCGTCGACATGTGCCCCCGTTGGACCCTCATCGCGAGCGCCGCAGTGGTGTTCGCCGCGCCGGCCTACGCGCAGACCGGTACCTCGACCGCCGCGCCCGAGGTCGTCCCGCCCTCGCTCTTGCATCAACCGTCCATCCCCTACCCACCCGACGCGAAGGCGCGCGGGGTCGAAGGGGTCGTCGCGCTGGACCTCGTCATCGACGAGATCGGTGAGGTGCGGACGGCGACGGTCGTACGCGGCGTGGACCCGGTGCTCGACGCGGCGGCCTTGGAAGCCGTGAAGGAGTTCCGCTTCTCCCCCGCGATGGAGGACGGCGTCCCGTTCGAAGTGACCGTCGGCTTCGCGTACCGCTTCGTGTTGCCCACCGAAGACGAGGACGCGGAGGTCGTCGCGACGTCGTCCGTCGCTCCGCCGGCGGACGTCGGCACCGGGCACAGCAACGTCCCGATCGACGGTATCGATTCGGCGTTCTCGATCGTCGTCCTCGCGAAGCGCCCGCCGCGCTCGGCGTCGGACTGGACGTTCACGTTCGGCGTCACCCACGCCGCACCCGCGGCCGGCGGGTCGGGTGCGGAGCTGCTGCGCGAAGCACCGGGGGTCTACATCTCGCAGCACTCCGGGCAAGGCAAAGGGCACCAGATCTTCCTGCGCGGCTTCGACGCGGTCCACGGACAGGACGTCGCGATCAGCGCCGGCGGGATCGCGGTGAACGAGGTCTCGAACGTCCACGGCCAAGGCTACGCGGACCTGCACTTCCTCATCCCCGAGGCGGTCGCGAAGATGCGCGTCGTCGAGGGCGCGTACGATCCGCGACAGGGTGACTTCGCGGTCGCCGGCTCGATCGACTTCGACCTCGGCCTCACGCGCCGCGGGATGCTCGGCCGCGTGAGCGCCGGCCAGTTCGGGCTCGTGCGGGGGCTCGCGGCGTGGGGCCCCGAGGGTGAGCCGGACGAGACCTTCGTCGCCGCGGAGTACGCGCGCTCGGACGGCTTCGGACCTTCGCGCGCTTGGAACCGCTCCAGCGCGATCGCGCAGTCCCTCGTGGACATCAACGCCAACGTGAAGCTGCGCCTGCTGGGCAGCTCGTACGCCGGGCGCTTCGACTCCCCGGGGGTCGTGCGGCTCGACGCCTTCGAGGCCGGCACCATCGGCTTCTACGACGTGCAGTCCACCGCGCAGCGCGGTTCGAGCACGCGCCACCAGGCGCTGGCGGAGGTGCGGTACGACGACGGCTCCACGCAGTCGCGGATGTCGACGTACGTCGTCCTGCGCGGTTTCAGGCTGCGGCAGAACTTCACGGGGTACCTGCTCGACCCGCGCGGGGATCTCAACGAGCAGCTCCACGACGCGACGACGTTCGGCGGCAGCGGCTACTACAGCAAGACGCTGTTCGACGAACGCCTCCGCGTGGAGATCGGCGCGTCGTGGCGGCACGACGCGATCGAGCAGACGCAAGACAGGTTGCGCGAGGTCGACGGGGTCTCCTACGCCCAAGAGATCGACAACGAGCTGGAGATCACCGACGTCGGCTTCTACGCGGACTTCAACCTGCGCTTGATGGACGGGTTGTTCGTCCGCGGCGGTGCGCGGGTCGAGGGCCTTTCGTACGTCATCGAAGAGCGCCTCGCGAACGAGCCGCGCCGCGAGGCGTTCGGCTTGCACGTCGCGCCAAAGGCCACCGTCGACTACCAGCCGGTCGACGCGCTGAGGCTGTTCCTCTCCTACGGCAACGGCTTCCGCTCGCCGCAGGCGGTCTCGCTGGGTCAGGGCGAGCGGTCGCCGCTGACGCTGGTGCACTCCGGGGAGCTCGGGGCGCGCTACCGCTACGGACGTGCGCTGCGCGCGACGCTGACGTCGTTCGTCACGTATGTCGAAGACGAGCTGGTCTTCGATCACGCGACCGGGACGAACGTGTTCGGAGGCTCGACGCTGCGCGGTGGCGTCCAGGCGCTCGTGCAGTCGGCGCCGTTCGACTTCCTCAACGCGACGCTCGCGGCGACGTTCGCGCGGGGTATAAAGCCGGCGACCGGAGACGTGCTCCCGTTCGTTCCGCCGCTGGTGCTGCGTTTCGACGTCGAGGCCCACGAACACGTTCGAGGGTTGCTCGAAGAGCCGATCGGCGTCTTCGCGGTCCTCGCCGGGACCTACCTCGCGCCCCGCCCGCTCCCGTTCTCCGAGACCGCCGAAGGCTTCTTCGTCGCGGAGGCCGCCATCGGTGCGGAGTACGATCGCTTCGCGCTCTCGGTCGAAGCGCAGAACCTCTTCGACGCACGTTACCGCGACGCCGAATTCGTCTACGCCTCCGACTTCAACCCCGGCGGCGGGACCAGCATGGTGCCCGCGCGTCACTTTACCGCGGGCCCGCCGCTCACGCTGCAGGCTACGTTGACGGTGAACTACTGATGAAACGCATAGCCATGACCGCACTCGCGATCGCGGTGCCCCTCGCGTGTGGGACGGACACCGGCCGTCAACGCACGACGTTCGAGGTGGACGTCGCGGGCATCGACCACGTGAGCACCAACGACCTCGGCTGGGAGATCGCGCTGACCCGCGCCGACCTCACGATCGGCGACCTCGCGTTCTTCGAAGGGGACCCGCTGTTTGCGTGGAGCGACCTGTGGATCGGCAAGGCGTATGCGCACCCCGGCCACTACGTCGAGGGCGAGGCGCTCGCGGAGCTGCTCGAGCCCGCGACGTTCGACCTGCTGCAGAACGTCCCGGTCCTCTACGGGACGGCGGACGGCGTGACCGGCGACTATCGGTCCGCCGAGGTCCGTGTGGATCGTGTCGTGCTCGCGGGCACCGCCACGAAGGACGGGCGAACCGTGACGTTCGAGTGGGCCGGCGACATCGGCACGAACGTCGAAGGGATCGCCTTCGGAGCGATCGTGGACAGCCCCACCGGGCACGTCGATCTGCGCGTGGACCTCGCGAAGTGGTTCGAGCGCGCTGATTTCTCGGAGGTCGAAGACGGCGTCCTCGTCGATGAATCTCAACCCCATCGGGCGCTGCTGCGCGGCGTCGTCAACACCTCGGGCTTTCTGTTCGAGCGCAAGGAGACCCCATGAAACGCGTCGTCCTGATCCTCCCCCTCATCGCCGCCTGCGGCGGAACGGGAACCATCGAGGTCAACGTCTACGGCGAGGACTTCATCGAGCAGGAGATCCCGGCGGCCAGCGCGCCCGGCGAGGAGGGGCTCGTGGACGGCTTCACGGTCGAGTACGACAAGTTCCTCGTCGCGCTCGCGGGCTTGGAGATCGCGAACCGCGACGACGAGGTCGCTGCGCTCGACGAGTCCCTCCGCATCTGGGACGTGAAGAAACCCGGGCCGCACGCGGTCGCGCAGATCGAGGCGCCGGCGGAGCGTTGGGACCGCGTGTCGGTCGAGATGCGTCGCGCATCGGGCGCCACAGCCGGCAACGCGGATCCCGCGGACGTCGACATGATGAACGCGGGCGGCCACACCGTGATCGCCACCGGCCGGGTCTCGAACGAAACCGACACGTACACGTTCGACTGGCGGTTCGACACCGAGACGCTCTACGCGGACTGCGTCGACGCCGACGAGCGGCCCGGGGTGAACGTGCCGACCGGCGGGACCGTGCCCATGCAACTCACCATCCACGGCGACCACCTGTTCTACGACGACCTGCAGTCGGACGACCCGTCGCTCCGCTTCGCCGCGATGGCGGCCGCGGACACCAACAACGACTTCGAGGTGACGCTCGAGGAGCTCGCGGCGGTGGACCTGACCTCGCTGCCCTCCGACCAGTACGGCACGGGCGGCGATCCGGAGGTCAACGATCTCTCGGCGTTCGTCACAGCGCTGACGCGAACGCTCGTGCACTTCCAGGGGGAAGGGCACTGCGTCCAGATCAAACGCTGACGTTCGGCTACGAGAGGACCGCGACGACGCGCGGCCAGCCCATCACTTCGGCGAGGTCGCGCGCGGTACGGCCGTCGGGGGTTCGTGCGTCGCGGTCGGCACCCTTCGCGACGAGGATGCGGACGCCGGCTTCGCTGCCGGCGAGCGCGAGCTGGTGGAGCGTCGTCAGGCCGTGGGGATCGGTGTCGCTCAGGATCGAGGGGTGACTCGCGATCGTCTCGACGAGTTTCTCCGCCATGTTCTCGCTCATGGGGTGCTCGGCGTCGGGGTCCGGCGGCGGTGGGGCGTCCGCCGGCTTCCCGCCTCCGAGCATCCGGGCGATGAAGCCCTTCTTCGGCTTGGCGTTCCAGTCCGGGACGAGCTCGATGGTCTCCGGGTCGCCGAAGTCGAGGCCCCACGCTTCGTCGTGCGCGCGCCGCTCGCCCTCCCCCATTCGGCTGCGCATCAGGTTCACGGTGTAGCCGCCGTAGACTCGACCGTTGCGCGCGTACATCCAGTCCTCGACGCGCGCGAACGGGACCTCGACGCCGTCGCCGGACTGTACGCTCTTCAGCCAGCTCGGTTGGTTGAGCAAGGTGCCGTAGATCGTGTGCCCGTCGAAGCCGACGTCGCCGAGCCACATGTGCTCGACCGACAGGGATCCGTCGTCCGGAGCGGGCGGGGGCGTCGGGGAGTCGCCGTCCCAGAAGGCGACCTTCACGCTGGCGATGTTCAGGCCCGGTACAATGCGTCGGTACTCCCAGGACAGCTCCCGCCAAAAGTAGCGAAACGTCGAGCGAGCGCGCTCGAAGGCGCGGTTCATGTCGGGGTCGTCGCCGTCCGCAAGGAAAATCGGGTTCGGATCCTGGGTCATGTGAAACGCCGCATACCGCGTCCAAGCGCGCCAAGGAACCGGTTGACGCGAAGTGTCACCGTCCGCGAATGAATTCCAATGGTCCCGTACGAGGCTCCCGTTCAAGACATGCGTTTCGTCCTGGAGGACGTGGTCGATCTCGCGTCGATCCACGCGATGCCGGGCTACGAAGACGCGACGCCGGACATGGTCGCGGCGGTTCTGGAGGAGGCCGCGAAGCTCGCGGCGAACGTGCTCGCGCCGCTGAACGACGTCGGCGACAAGCAGCACTCGAAGTGGTCGGAGACGGACCACTCGGTGACGACACCCGAGGGCTTCAAGTCGGCGTACGCCGAGTACCGCGACAACGGGTGGAACGCGGTGCCGTTCGAGCCGGAGTGGGGCGGCCAGGGGCTCCCATGGTCGGTCGCGTTTGCGGTCCAGGAGATGTGGCAGGCGTCGAACATGAGCTTCGGCCTGTGCCCCCTGCTGAACCAGGGGTGTGTGGAGCTGCTGCAGAGCCACGGCGCCGAGGACCAGCAGGCGATGTACCTGCCGAAGCTGATCTCGGGCGAGTGGACGGGGACGATGAACCTCACCGAGCCGCAGGCCGGCTCGGACCTCGCGGCGGTGCGGTGCCGCGCGGAGCGCGACGAGTCGCTCGGGGAGCGCGCCTACAAGATCGACGGCCAGAAGATCTTCATCACGTACGGTGAGCACGACCTCGCGTCGAACATCGTGCACATGGTCCTCGCGCGCACGCCGACGGCGCCCGAGGGTGTGAAGGGGATCAGCCTCTTTATCGTGCCGAAGTTCCTCCCGACCGCGGACGGCGCGCCCGGGGAGAAGAACGATCTCGAGTGCGTTTCGATCGAGCACAAGATGGGCATCAACGCGTCGCCGACCTGCACGATGCAGTTCGGTGAAAACGGCAACTGCGTGGGGTGGCTCGTCGGCGAGGAGAACCAGGGCCTGCGCTACATGTTCACCATGATGAACAACGCGCGGCTGTCGGTGGGTCTGCAGGGGGTCGCGATCGGCGATCGCGCGTACCAGCAGGCGCTCGCGTACGCGAAGGACCGCGTGCAGTCGAAGTCCGTCGCGAACCCGAAAGGAGACGCGGCGCGGATCATCGAGCACGGCGACGTGCGGCGGATGCTGTTGTCGATGAAGGCGCGCGTCGAAGCGTCGCGCGCGTTGACGTACTACGCGGCGGCGCAGCTGGACGTCTCGAAGAAACACCCCGACGAAGCGACGCGCCTGCGCGCGCAGTCGACGGTGGACCTGCTCACGCCGGTCGTGAAGGCGTGGTCGACCGACGGCGGCGTCGAAGTGGCGTCCCTCGGCGTGCAGGTGCACGGCGGGATGGGATACGTCGAGGAGACGGGCGCGGCGCAGCACTGGCGTGACGCGCGCATCGCGCCGATCTACGAGGGGACGAACGGCATCCAGGCGGCGGACCTAGCGTTCCGCAAGACGGTGCGCGACGGCGGCGCCGCGACGGCGGCGTTCGTGGCGTGGTCACGGGAGATCGTGAGCGCGCTGGAGGCGACGGGGGACGCGTCCCTGCTGCGCATCCGCGCGCGCCTCGCGGACGGACTGGAGCACCTCGAGACGGCCGCGAAGTGGGTCGTCGAGACCGGCAAGAGCGACGCCCCCGCGGTGGCGGCGTCGTCGGCGGTGTACCTGGAGCTGTTCGGCACGGTGGCCGGCGGCGTGCTGATGGCGAAGTCGGCGCTCGCGGCGGCCAACAAGAAGTCCGGCGCAGACGCGTTCTGTGACGCGAAGATCGCGACCGCGAAGTTCTACGCGGACCACGTGCTGCCGAAGGCGGGCGGCCTGGCGATCGCGGTGACCGAGGGTCACGACGTGATCGTCGGCCTGGATGAAGAGCAGTTCTGAAACGAAAAAACGAGATGACGTGTCCGAGTGGGGTATCTGGAACTTGAATTGTCGTTCTAAGAAAACGATGCCTTAGACCACTAGGCTACTTCCCCGAGGAGCGGGGAAGGAAGGATTCGAACCTCCGTATTGCTTGTAAGATGTCCCGAAAAGGGGACACGTCATCGACCTGTCGAAACTTCAAATTGTCAAAAGAGCGCGGCGACACGTCCGAGATGGGTATCTGGACAGTTGTGCTGTTTCCCTAAAACAGTGCCTTACCACTTGGCGACTACTCCGACGGAGTAGGCGGGATTCGAACCCGCGAATGCTTGTAAGATGTCCCGTGAAGGGGACGCGTCGACCAACCTTTTCGATCTTGGCGCCGGGCCCGGTCGGGCTCGGCTGACCTCCTCGTTGTGATGACCTCCGCGGGAGCGTCAAACGCCGAAAGCGAAAAACTTCAGATCGGCGTCGCGCCGGCGGGGTGGACTTGGAAACCGACGCGCCGGTCCTGCTCGAGGAAGCGCTGCGCCGCGTACGCGATGTAGCTCGCGACCACGCCGATGAACGGCAGGTGCGCGCCGTCCTCGCAGGTCACGGCGCCCGGGCCGCCCTCCCCGTCCGCGACGAAGTCCTCGTCCCAGATCACCCGGCCGAACTGGCCGTCGGGCGCGAGGGCCCCGTGCAGGCACGGGATGTCCTGTTCCCGTACGAAGGTGCTCACCACGTTCCGGGACTCGAGGTTGTCGAGGCAGTCGACCACCAGCGCGGAGCCTCCGAGCAGCTGCTCGGCGTTATCGCTGCGCAGGCGATGCGGCGTCCCGTCGATCTTGCGAGCGAACATGAACTGCATCGCCTGCGACAGCGACTGCACCTTGGACTTGCCGACCGACTTGGCCGAGTGGAACTGGGCGAGGACGTTCTTGCGCTCCACGCGATCGTCGTCGATCACGTGGAGCGTCACGTCGGCGTTCCTGAGGAGCTGCACGACGTGAGACCCGAGCGCCCCCGCCCCGACGACCGTGACCCTTCGGCTCACGGCGCAGCACCGAACGGCGTCTTCGGACGGATCTGGATCAGGTTGTACGGACGTGTGTCGTTCGCCGCGAAGCGATCGACCACGAAGTCCTGAAAGTCCGCCGCCGGATCCGCCGCGATGCCCGGCACGTCGCCGTGCCGCACCGCCTCGGTCACCCACTGACGGACGTCCGCGTCCGTGGCGTCGTAGGCCACCGCGTCCGGCAGGTCGCCGTTCTGGCCGGCCCAGGTGATGTTCAAACGCGCCTCGTTCTCGTGAAGCATTTCACTCCTCCTCTTCGGACAGCGCCCGCAGCCGCGAAACCCACGTGGGCTCCGCGTCGCAACGCTCCGTCCGATAATCCAGGGGCCCCGGCCCCGACCAGCGACACACCACGAACCCATCCCGGGTCGCGATCCACCAGTCGTACCGACGCCCCAGCCCCCGCTCCAACGCGGAGAAGGTCGTCACGTCCTCGTGGGACGGCGCCGGAACGCCCGACCCCGGGTGGGAATGGGCGAACCCAGCCACCCGGTCGCGGTGCTCCCACAGCACGTCCCACAGCGCCCGGCTGTCCGGCAGCGTCACCGCCGTTCGCGACGGCGGCACGTGCCAGTACAGCGGCGCGCCTTCCAAATCGATCACTACGCCGACTTCGCGCATGAAAACTCATACGTGCCGGAACACGACCAGCACGCCCTCCTCTTCGGCCTGTCGAATCACGCCGGGGAGAGACTCCAACGTGAAATAGGTGTCACCGCGCTCGTCGGTCTCGTGGTCCACGAGGCAGACGCCCGCGTCGATGATGCGGAGCGTGCGCGCGTCGCACGTGCACTCGAAGCGCATGTCGTCGAGGCGGAACCGCACGACCATCTCCCCCGCGTTCACCGACGCCCGATGCTCCAGCAGCCGCGCGCCACCGACGGCGAGCGCCGCCCGCGCCGCGGCCTCGAAGTCCTGCGCCGCGATCACGCGCCGCCCAGCGCCGTCGCCGAGCGTACGCGCGAGCTCCTCGCGACGACGCGCCGCCTCGAGCTCCGCCCTGCGCCGTGCCGCTTCCTCCCGACGCCAGCGCTCCAACCGAAACGCCGCGTCGAGCGCAGGCGGCACCCCGCGGATGTGCGAAGTCGAGGGCAGCTCGTCCTGCCACGCCGTGAGCACCTCGTCCTCCGGCCCCAGCGGAAACTCCTCTTCCTTGAAGAACCACCGCCCGTCCGGGACCACGCGCCCCGCCGAGATCCGCGCGAAACGATCGAGCCCCGGCGGGAGCAGGTGAACGCGCGAGCCCGAAGTCGCGATCAAAACGGGATCGGCATGAGCGACCGTCTCGTCCGGGACGAGACGGTCGCCCACCAGGTGCCCCACTCGCACCGTGACGAACACGTCGAAGTCGGGCTCCGCGGGCGCCTCGACCGAGACGTCCCGCCCTCTCACGGCGAAGCGATACCAGCCGGGGTCCGCCGGCGGCGCCACGAGGCGCCACCGGCGTGACGCGAGCGTGATGGAGCTCCCACCGACCCAGGGCGCGACGATCGTCTCACCCTCGGCCTGCAGAAGATCACGCCACCCCATCGACTACTCCGCCCACGCCGGCTTCTTCAGAAGCTCCGTCTTCATGATGCGGTCGACGAGCGCCTCACGACGCGCACCGGCCGCAACCTGTCCAACGGGCGTCGACGCGACGAGGTCGCGAACCGTACGCGGGATCGCGTACGGGTCTTCGAACGTCGCCTCGTCGATCATGAAGCACGGGATGCCCAGGCGCGCCGCCGTCTGCTGGACGCAGTTGCCCACGCCCCACTGCGACTGCACCTGAACGAGCCCGAACGCCATCGGACGAAGCCCCGCCTGCACCACGGCGTTGTCGAACGGGCTCGCCTGCTCGTCGCCGATGAAGATGAAGAGCACGTCCTCGTCCTCAGCCGGCTTGTGCTCGGCGAGCGCACGCACGCCCGCGCCGTAGTCGGTGCCACCGCCCGCGCGGATGCCGCGGAATGCATGCTCCACGCCGGACTGCGAGTGGTGCTTCAGCTCCACCTCGCGACCCATCGTGTTGAACACGCTGATGTGCAGCCGCTCGGCCGGGAACGCCGGCAGGAACTTGGCGACGTACGCCTTGGCCTGCTCGATGGCGTTCTCCATCGAACCCGAGATGTCGACCATGAAGTAGACGCGGATGTTCCGCGCGACCTCCTCCACGGCCGTCTTGAGCACGTCCTCCGCGGCCTCCTCGAGCTGGGCCTTCGCCTCCTGCGACTTCACGCGCTTGGCGATGTTCGCCGCGCGCATGTCCTCGGCGGCCTTGACCGCCGACGCCCAGCGCGACTTCAGCTCCGGAATCTCCAGCATCCCGAGGGCCTCCAGCGTCGGCGTGAGGATCACGAGATCCTTGTCCGACAGCGAGCCGGCCTCGATCGCCACCGCGAGGATCGCCCGCGTGAGACCGATCGACTTCGGCAGCATGCCGACGATGCGCTTGTAACCCGGCTTCTCCTCCTCGATGCGCTCGCAGATCTCACGCTCGGTGAGGTCATCCCAGGTCTGCGCCGCCGCGACGTCCTCGCCGATCGCCAGGTCACGGTGCCCCGCCTTCGACTGCTTCTGCTTCCAGCGGAGCAGCTCGAAGAACTTGTCCGTCTTCGGCTTGTAGCGAGAACGACGCGCGAGCTCCATGACCGTGGTGCGGTACCCCGCCTTCACGAGGCCCTCGAGGAGCTGGACGTTGTCCTCGCGGTACGCGAGCCACTTCTCGACGGCCTTCGACCAGCGCCCGTAGAACGGCGCGCGCGCCGACCGGCCGAAGCCGAGGTCACGGTTGATCTGGGCGATCGGATCCAACGACAGCAGGTCGTGCACCCGGAGGATCATCTTCGGGTTCAGGTCCTTCTTCTTCTTGTCGTAGAGCAGGATCATCGCCTCGCCGACGTCGCGGTAGTCCTCGTCGAAGAAGAGCACCTCGCCGCCCTCGCGGACCGGGTCGCCCTTGCGCGACTGCACGAGCATGAACGCCGCGAGCGCGACCTTCAGGTCGCGGTGCTCCTGGGCGTACGCAAACGACGCCCAGCGCGCCGCGAACTCGTTGTCGAGCTCGTAGACGTCCGCGATCTGCTTGTACATCCACGCCGCGACCTCGGCGAAGAGGCCCGGGCGCTGGTAACGACCGACGACGCGACCGCCGTCGAGGATCCGCCCGTCGTCCTGCAGCACGCCGGCGCGAGAACGCTGCGTGCGGTTGCGTACCGAGCGGAGCTGGTAGACGACCTTCTGTCCGTCCTCCTCGCGGTGGGTCACCGGGATCCAGCGCACCTTCGTCGCGGTGCCGGCGTCCGTCACGACCATGCCGGGGCGGTTGTGGACCATGTGGTCGCTGTAGGTCAGAAGTGTCTGCAGAATGGTCTCGGCCGGGCCGAGGTTCTCGAGCACCATGGGTGGGCTCCCTTCGATGTGGAATTGTGCGGCTGGACGCCGCACGGCGGAAGGCCCAAGGTGGCCACAACGCACCCGGCGTCAAACGCATTGAACGCCAAGGCGCCGGCCGGCACTTGAAAGCGAGCATGCCCCGCAGCACGAACTCCCCGATCGCTCTCCTCACGGTGCTCTTCGCGGCCTGCTCGGGCACCGAGCCGCCCACGCCGCAGCGCGACGCCGGCTCGGCGCGAGACGCCGGCACCGTCCGGGACGCAGGAGACCGTGACGCCGGAGACCGCGACGCCGGAGACCGTGATGCAGGCGATCGGGACGCCGGGCCGCGCGACGCCGGGCCCCCGCGGGACGGCGGCGTGCCCGTGCCGTCCGCCGCGCTGACCTACCTCGGACGAAGCCCCTTGGCCGACGCCGAGGCTGTCCTCCGGATCACCTCCGACGGCGTGCACGCGGAGATCTCGAACGACGCCGCGTTCGACCCGCAGCGTTCGCTGTGCGCGGCCCTCACCGCGAGCGCGCCGGCCTGCGCCGGTTTCGCGTTCACCGGGACCGCCACGCGCACCGCCGACCCCTGCGACGACACGCCGGGCTCGACGCAGCCGTGCAGCTACGACGTCACGTGGGATCTGAACGTCGGCCTCACCGACGACTGCGGCCTTGGACCGGCCAGCCCCCACCCGCGTCGTGACGACTGCGCGCGCGTCGTCTTCGCGCGCTTCGTGGACGCCATCGGACAGACCTCTGCTCCGGTGCAGCTCGAGCTCGTCCTCGACACCCGGTCGCCCGAGGTCACGACGATGGTGGCGCTAGCGCCGAACGTCGGCGTCGTGCTGCCGACGCTCGACGTGGCGACGATCGGGAGCACCGTGAGCGTCGCGCTCGACGCCGACGAACCGCTGGAGGCGCTGCCGGCCACGATCGACGCGACGAACGGCGCGGACGTCCTCACCCTCACGCAGATCACCGGGAGCGCTTCGCCGACCGGCGCGACTTACGCCGCGCAGATCACCGCGGCGTTCGGAGGTGCCGACGGTACGTACGCCGTCGCCGAGCTCCTCGAGGATCGCGCGGGGAACACCGTGACCGCCACGGCCGCGTTTCAGATCGCGACGTCAGCGCCCACCTTGCTCGTCGACCAGGATCAGGTGAGCTACGTGCGCGCGCCGCACGTGAACCTCACCGCGGAGGATCTCGGCAGCTTCACGATCCCGGCCGGGCCCGCGCGCTACACCCTCGCTCCGTTGGACGAGCTCGAGGACGTCGCCGCGCTCCCGCCGGACACGTTCGCCCTCGCGAGCGGACCGGCCGCGGCGATTCGTGTGTTCGCAGAGGGCGCGCCGGTGTCGGGTTGGATCCTCCCGGCCGCCGACGGTTCGTGGTCACGCGTGGACCTCGCGCTCGCATCGAGCGACGCCGCCTACGTCGACGTCGTCGCGATCGGCGCGAGTGAAGTACCGTCCCAGCCGGTTCGCATCGAACGTTCGTGGTACGTCGCTTCGTCTGCGGACCTCGCCGCGAGCCCGCACACGTTTGCGTTCGGCGACGGGTCGAACATCGGCGCACCGATCGTGACCTCGAGCGTCGCGGCGCGCGACACGTCGGTCCTCGTCCACACGCCCGACGACGTGTGGTACCGCGTCGCCGAGCGCCACAACCCCCACGCGGACACCTTCCCGACGCTCACCTACGACGCGCAGCGAGACCGGCTGGTTCACACCGTGGTGTGGACCGACGAGGCCGTCTGGGAGTGGGACGGCTCGGTGTGGTCCGATCGCACCCCCGTGGGGCCGCGCCCGTACGGCCGGCAGCTCACGTCGATCGCGTACGACGCGCAACGCGGCGAGACGGTCCTGTTCGGTGGCGACGCGTTCCCCTCACGCGACGACACCTGGATGTGGAACGGCACACGCTGGCTCCTCGGCACCCCGACCACGCCGCCGGAAGCACGCGAATTCCACGCGATGGCCTACCATCCGGTCCTCGCTCGCGTGGTCCTGTTCGCCGGCTTCATCGACTTCGGCGTCCCGGCGGACAGGAACCTCTACAGCTGGGACGGCACGAACTGGTCGGTCGTCCCGACGACGGGTGCCCCCGCACGAACGGCGGGACACTCGATGGCGTTCGACGTCGCTCGGCAGGAGCTCGTCGTGTTCGGTGGTGGAGAGGGCCCCGACGAGCTGTGGACGCTGAGCGGCGGAACGTGGAGCCTCGAGAATCCGGCGGGTCCACGTCCCAGCGCGCGCTCGGGGCAAGCGATGGCCTACGACGCCGGGCGTGGCGTCGTCGTGCTCGCCGGCGGCTACGCGACGCCGAACTACCTCGACGACGTGTGGGAGTGGGACGGGACTTCGTGGACGGAGGTGACGCCGGTCGGTCCTCGCCCGGAACCACGCGAGAGCGCGGCGATGGTGTACCACGCCGGCATCGGCCGGGTGGTGCTGTACGGCGGGAACTCGTTCTTCGAACATACGGATCTGTGGACGTGGGACGGCGTCGCGTGGACAGACGTGACCCCGGTCGAGACCAGCCCCGTCGAGGTGGACGGCCCCGTGGTGTACGACGCCGCGCGGCTCGAGACGCTGACGCTCGACGTCGATGAGACCTGGATCTGGGACGGCAACGCGTGGAACCAGGTCGCGTCGGGCCCGCCGTCCGCGACGTTCGTGGCGGACGCGGCGTACGACGCGGCGCGAGGGCACGTCGCGGCGTTCGGAACGCGGACCGGGAGCAGCCTCGTCGCGACGTGGGCGTGGGACGGGACGAGCTGGACCGACATCACGCCGGCGACGGGCGCGAGGCCCCCGGCGCAGTTCCTCGCAACAGCGTATGACGCCGCGCGCGGCGTCACGCTCCTCTTCGACCGAAACGGCGACACTTGGACCTGGGACGGCGCGGCGTGGACCGACGTCACGCCCGTCGGCACGAACCCGCCGTCGCGACTGTACGCCGCGCTCGGCGACGACCCCGTGCGCGAACGTGTCGTCCTGTACGGCGGCTACCAACGGACCGACACCTGGGAGTGGGACGGGTCCACCTGGACGGAGGTCGTCACGGCCAACGCACCACCACAGCGCGGAAAGCTGGCGTACGACCCGGCGCGTCGGGAGCTGGTCCTGTTCAGCGGATCGACCACGTTCGACATGGCCATGCGGATCACCCACACGGAGGTCTGGGCGTACGACGGCGCGGACTGGTCCCTGCGAATGCCGTCCGTCGGTCGCATCCCGCGGGCGCGCCACTTGAGCAACCTCGTCTTCGACGACGCGCGGAGCCGCTTCATCGTGCACGGCGGCTTCGACATCAGCCAATTGGACGGCGTGGCCGACGACACCTGGGAGCTCGCGCTCCCCGTCGATCCGCGCACCGAGCTGTCCGCCGCGCTCCCTTCGAACGTCAGCGTCGCCGCGCTCGAGGATGTGAGGGTGCGTGCGTCCTGCGGCGGGAGCTTCGCCGGGTACGGCGTGACGGGCGACGGCGCCGCGCTCTACGTTCTCACGGGCACCACGACGACCGACCTCGGCACAAACACGACGGCGAGCCCGTCGGCATCGTCACTCGAGTTCGCGCCGTCGATCGCCGACGCCGCGACGTTCGCCCAAGCCATCATCGGCGGCGACGGGCGCGCTCGGATCGGGTGTCGTGCGAACCTCACGACGGCCGCCGGGGGCGACGGCGCGATCGCCGCGGACTACCTCGAGGTTCGCTGGCGGTACTGAACCGACGATCGACGGTCGACGTAACGGCGCAGGGACGGCATGAGGTACGCGTGCGACGCGCGGCCCTCCTCCTGCTCCTGTTCCCCGCCTCGGCGCTCGCGGCGCCCGGTGACAACGACGTCGGCCTCAACGTGCACAACGGGACGCCCGCGTTCATCGATGCTGCGGCGGACCTCGGCGTGACGTGGGTGCGGATGGACGCCAACTGGTTCCAGCTCGAGACCGCGCCGAACGTCTACCAGTGGACGTTCCTCGACGCCGCGGTGTCGGACGCGGTCGCGTCCGGGCTGAACGTCTACCTCACGCTCGCGTACACGCCGAGCTGGGTGCCGCGCCACGGCGACTCGGACGGCAACGCCGGCAACGACGTCCCGAACGCTTCGACGGAGTGGACCAACTTCGTCACCAACGCGGTCACGCACTACCGGGCGCTCGGCGTGACACACTTCGGGCTGTGGAACGAAGCGAACCTCCAAGGTTTCTGGGAGGGCTCGCTCGAAGAGTACGCGACGATCATCGTGAACCCCGGCGCCGCCGCGTTGCGCGCCGCGTGCGCGGACTGCGTGGTGCTCGGGCCGGACCTCGCGAACGTCGGCGACGCGGACGACGCGCTGGAAGAAGTCCTCACGCGCACACCCGGCGCGTGGGACATCATCACGCACCACATCTACCAGGACTTCGAGGAGACCGGCTGGCGCATCTGGGAAGGCGACAGCTACATCAACGTCCTCGACGACCAGCGCTTCACGTTCACGCGACGTGACCTCCGCCAGCTCCTCGACGACGCCGGCTGGACGGGCGACGTGTGGATCACCGAGACCGGCTACCGCGCGACGCCGATCGGGGACGCGGGTGAGGAGCAGCTGCAAGCCATCTACGTGCGGCGCGCGCTCGAAGAACAGCTGCAGCGCGCGTGGGTCACGAACACGTTCTTCTACGAGGTCACGGACTGCGGCGTGGACCAGCCCACGTGCACGATCGATGGGTTCGGTTTGATGCGCCCGACCGGCGGCGTCGCGGGGCAACGCAACTTCCCTGGCGACTTCCGACTCAAGCCGGCCTTCGCCGCGCTGAAGCAGTTCATCGTCGACAACCCCGCGGTGGTGAGCGCAACGCCACCTCCCGAGTGCGGCGACGGCGTCGACAACGACGGAGACGGGCGCGTCGACGGCGACGACCGCGGGTGCTCCGGCGCGGAGGACGACGACGAGTCCGACGACCCGCCGCGGATGCGCATCAGCCTCCCCGTCGCGACGCCGACGATCGACGGCGACCCCTCCGAGCTCATGGGGTGGATGCCCGTCCCGACGACGTCGTGGCGTGGCACCGAAGAGCTCGGTACGGACGACCACGCCGTGCGCATCGCCGCCGCGTGGGATGCGACGAACCTCTACTTCGGGATCGAAGTCACCGACGACGTGCACGACAACGACGCCCCCCTCGAGACGATGTGGATGGGCGACAGCGTGCAGCTCGCGTTCGATCCGCTGCAGACCGGCGGGACCGGCTACGACGCCGACGACCACGAGCTCACCTACGCACGTTCGACGGACGGCTCGACGACGCGGGTGTTCCGCGAACAGGGCACGGGCCCGACGACGATGAGCGTGGTGTCGATGCGCCAGGGGACGACGACGAGCTACGAGATCGCGATCCCCCACGCGACGCTGCCGCAGGCGTCGTGGTTCGCGGGCGAGCTGATCGGGTTCTCGTTCCTCGTGAACGACGCCGACGGCGCCGGGCGCGTCGGGTGGACGGAGTGGACCGCGGGGATCGGCGCCGGCAAGGAGCCGGAGCGCTACGGCGAGCTGTTCTTGCTGTCGCCGGTGATGATGCGTGACGGCGGCGTGCCGGACTCCGGTGAGAGCCGTGACGCCGCCCCACCCGACGACGGGAGCGTGGGACGCGACGCGGGCCCGAGCGCCGACGGCGGCGTCGCGGACGGCGGGCGTATCGTACGACCACCGCTCCTCACGCCGTCGCCCCCGGAGGCGGAGGACGGTTGCGCCTGCACGAACACGACGCGCACGCCGTCGGGGATCACGGGTCTGCTGTGGCTCGGCTTCGCGCTGACCATGCGCCGAGCATCGCGCCGACGACGAGTGGAACGACGGCGGTGAGATCGGGCGCGCGGTCGAACATCACGACCTGCGCGATCTCCAACGCGACGCCGATCCCGAGCGCGATCGCTATCGCCCAGCGTCGCCTCAGGAACGCCGCCCCCGCTGCGACGACCAGCCCCGCCGAGAACCAAAACAGCCACACGCCGAGCGCGTCGCGCGGCAGCCAGAACGTCCGCACGCCGTTGTGCTCGGGGAGCTTGAAGTGTTTCGTCGCGACGGGCGCACCGTCGACCCACGCGCGAACCACGCCGACGTCGTAAGCGATCGTGACGCGGGCACGTCCGGGCGGACGCGGGAGCGTCAACGGCTCTTCGAGGTTGGTGAACAGCCCGACGATCGGCGTGACGCGCGTGCGCACGCGGAACACGAGCTCGTCCCCGCGCGCGCCGAAGAGGAAGTTCCTGCGCTGCACCCCGGCCGAGTACGTGAAGATGCGTCGGAGGAGCTCGTCGCGGGGTGCGGCGTCGAAGTCGACGTCGATCGTGAACGCGCCCGTCGCCTCGATGCGTTCGGTGATCGCGGGGAAGCGGCCTTCGTCGTCGACGCCGTACGACCAGATCGCTTCTGGGAGCGCATCGGGCGCGTGTGCCCCCGCGTACAGTCGCGCGGCGTGGACCTCGTCGGCGTAGGCGTAGTTGCCGGGCTGCTCGCGCCCGACGATCAGCTCGGCGTAGTCCGCCCAGTACCACAGGCGCGCGTCGACGCGCGGCGGCGCGGCGGACCACACGACGACCCCCGTCGTCACCACGAAGATTGGGACGCGGAGGTGTCGTTCCACGAAGCGGCCGACGCGCTCCACGACGTGCACCCCCCGCGCCCCCAACGCCGCACCGACGGTGTTGAAGACGAGGTCTTCGAAGACCGGCACCCGAAACGCGATGAAGTGTTGCGACAGCTCGATCAGACCGCTCACCAGCAACCCGACGAGCGCGGCCATCGCGGTGCGCAACCCGAGGCGCGAGAGCAGCGCCCCGAGCGGCACGAACATCAGCACGTTGAACGGCGGATCGAGCCCCTTGAAGCGCGGCACGAAGAACGAGTCGGAGGGCACCACGACCGGGCGCGGATCCAGAACGAACGGGTGCAGCGTCCCGAGCGCGACGAGGACGCACCACAGCACGAGCCACCGCCGCGTCACGGCGCCGAGCATCCCAAGATCCGCGCCGCGGTTCACCTCCCTTGGCGCCGCGCCGCCCAGATGTCATCGTCTCGGTCCCGTGCTGGGCCTACGAGAGCGCGTCCTGTTCGAGCTGAGTCGACGACTCGTGAAGCCGGCGGGCGACCACGTCCAGGACATGGACAAGTACGTCGCCTGGCGCGGCGAAGCGCTCGCGCGATCGTGGCGGCACTTCTCGGACGACGACATCGCCGGCAAGGACGTCATCGACTTCGGGAGCGGCAAAGGGAACCTCACGTTCTACCTCGCCGAGCGGAAGCCGCGATCGATCGTCGGCGTCGAGCTGCACGGCCCCTCCGCCGCCGAGTGCCAGCGGCAGGCCGAGGCACAGGACTTCGGCGAGACCGAGGTCTCGTTCGTCCAGGGCTCGCCGGACGGCATCCCCCTCCCCGACGCCTGCGCCGACACGCTCCTCGCGTTCGACGTCATCGAGCACGTCATGGAGCCGGACGTCATCGTCCGCGAGTGGCGCCGCGTGCTGCGTCCCGGCGGCAAAGTCCTCCTGGAGTGGTGCCCGTACCGTTCGCCGTGGGCGCCGCACATGGAGGCGATGATTCCCATACCTTGGGCGCACTTCGTGTTCGGCGAGAAGGCGTTGTTCCGCACCGCCGAGCGCCTCTACGACGAAGAGGAGAAGGTCCTCCGCCCCTGGAACTACGACGACGACGGTAACCTGATGCCCAACAAGTGGCGCGCGTGGTCGTCGTTCGCCGAGCAGGGTTACATCAACCAGCTCAACGTCGCGCCGTTCAAGACACTGGTAGGGCGGCACGACTTCGACGTCGGGCGCTTCGAGCACGTGACCTTCTCCAGCCTCCCCGCGCGAGACCTCCTCGCGCCGGTCCTGATGCGCATCCCGGTCGTGAACGAGCTGATGGCGTCGTACGTGGTCGGGGAGCTCATCCGCAGGTAGGTAGGGACTCACCCTCGCCGGTCATTTTTCCGACAGGTCGGGAGCAGTCCGGCGGTCTAACATCCGTGCCCGTGCATCCCACCGCGACGAAGCTCATCGCCGGCCTCTCCTTCGTGGCCCTCGTAGCCTGCGAATCCACGCCCGAGACGACGATCGAACCGCCCGTCGAGCGCGACGGCGGCCCGACGATCGAGGACCCGCGCGACGCCGGCGAGACGATCGAAGATCCGCGCGACGGCGGCGTCGCGGAGGTGACGTGGTGGCAGGACGTCCAGCCGATCGTCGCCGAGAAGTGCCAGCTCTGCCACGCAGAGCCGCCGCAGTTCGGAGCGCCCCGGCCGTTCGTCGACTACGACCACACCCAGGTCGCGAGCGCGGGGACGCCGGTGCACGAGATCATGGCCGCGCGCATCAACGCTTCGCAGCAGCGCATGCCGCCGCCCAGCCAGCCGCAGCTCACCGACGAGGAGCGCGCGCTCATCACGCTGTGGTCCGAGATCGGCGCGCCCGAGGGCACGCCGCCTTCGCCGGACCGTGACGGCGGCGTCGACACGCGCGACGGCGGCGACGTCCCACGCGACGGTGGCGAACCGGACACCCGCACCGTCTCTCGCGTGCTGGAGATCCGCGCGACGCAGCCCAACAGCACTGACCCCTACGAGCTGCCGCAGCGCACGACGAACTACCGCTGCTGGGCGCTGACCGTCCCGGCCGGCAACGCGACGGGGCAGGAGTACATGTTCCGGTTCGAGCCGCTGATCGACAACACGGCGCACACGCACCACACGCTGCTGTTCAAGAACACGGGCCAGCTCGAGCCGGAGGGTGTGCCGTTCGACTGCGGGTCGGTGCAGCTGTCCTGGAACATGGTCGCGGGCTGGGCGCCCGGCCGCACCGCAGACGAGATCCCGCGCGGCGCCGGCGTGCCGATTGCGCAGGGTGAGCAGCTCATCCTGCAGGTCCACTACGACAGCGTCTCGGACGGCAACCAGACCGACAACAGCGGCGCGCGCGTCATCCTCACGGACGACACGAACCTCGAAGAGGCCGGCATGCTCTGGTGCGGCAACATCTGGCAGGGCTCGATCAACGGGCCGGCCGAGGTGAAGACGCAGACCTGGAACGTCAGCCAGAACATGACGATTTTCTCGGTCTTCCCGCACCTGCACCAAACCGGGACGAAGATCTCGCTGGAGCTGCAGCGCAGCGGCTCGACGGAGTGGATCAGCCTCGTCGACATCCAGGCGTGGGACTTCAACGATCAGCCCAACGTCGACATCGCCCCGGAGCACCAGCAGCTCCAGTCCGGCGACCGCCTGCGGACGCGCTGCGAGTACAACACGCAGAATCAGGACGTTGAATGGGGTGAAGGCTCGGCGGACGAGATGTGCTTCAACTTCGTGTATCACTACCCGCGCATCAACTTCGAGTACGCGTGTGTGCGGTACGAGTTCTAGTCAAACGCGCCCGAACGTTGGATGCTGAAAAGGCGCGATGAAGGTAGGCCAGCGAACCCTCCGCCTCTCGACGATCGCCCTGGTGCTCGCTGCCGTCGGCGCCTGCCGTGAGGCGGCCGAGGCGCCAGTTCCCGTGGCCGCGCCGGCGGTAGCCGCGGTGGCGGGGCCGACCTACTCCCCCTTCGTGGTGCGGATGACCTCCGAGCTCCCGTTCGACGTCATCTCCTTCAAGGACGTCGGCATGTCCGTCGACCCGTCGACGCGGCAGCTCGTCTACGAAGAGGTCGCCGAGTCGCTGTCGCTCGAGCTCGCCTCGCACCCCGAGCTGCCGATGACCTCGGCGGTGCAGTACTCGAGTGAGATGGCCGACGCCGCGCACCACCTCGCGTGCGGCGAAGACCACATCTACGTCGACCTGTGGACGCCCGCCGACCTCGAACGCTGGGGTTACTCGTTGTGGTCGGGGTGCTCGGAGGCGGACCGGTTCGCGCACAAGGAGATCGAGCGCGCCGACGTCGCCGACATCGACGCGCTCACGCGCGAAATCGCCGCGTCGCTGAGGCAGGCCGTGACGAAGAAGTGCTTCGTCGCGAAGTGCTGATCACCTCGTCGCGACGAAGTCCGCGATGCGGTGTTGCACGGCGGTCCCTGCGACCATCGTGACCGAGAACGCGAGCACCATCGCCAACACCATCAGCATCAGCGGGTTCGACGAGCTCACCAGCTCGGACATCGTCCGCTCGCCGAACAACGGCGCGTCGTCCGGATCCGTGTCGAAGTCCGTCGTCGGATCCGCGGGCGACATCTCGCGTGTGTCGTGCTCGTCGTCGTAGATTCGGAGGTTCGTCGCCCCGACGGCCGGAACGCGCGCGCGGAGCACCGTCGGCTCGTTGCCGGAGGGGACGGTGTCCTCCTGCCCGTCGAACGGCAGCGGCTCGTCGAGGAGCGTCGGACCGTCGAGATCGAGCTCGGGGAGCTGGGAGCGACGCGTGCGGTCCGGGAACGACAGCGACGGGGTCCGCGGCATTCGGAGCAGCCGCTCGAGCTCCGCGAGCACCAGCAGCGCGTTCGAGGGGCGCTTCGCGGGGTCCTTCTCGAGGAGCTGGAACACCAACGGCTCGAGCCCCGACGACGTGCGCAGCACGGGCGGCGGCGTGTGGAACTGTTTGTCGAGCACCTCGATCAGGCCGCCTTCGAACGGCGCGCGCCCCGCGAGCATCTCGTAGAGCATCACGCCGAACGAGTAGAGGTCGGAGCGCGGTGACGCATCCGCCGCCCGCATCGCCTGCTCGGGCGCCATGTACCGCGGCGTGCCGAGCAGCATCTCGGTGCTGGTGATCTGCGGTTGGTCGTCGCGCACCAGGCGCGCGACGCCGAAGTCGAGGAGCTTCGCGACCGTCGCGCCTTCGACGTTCACGAGCATCACGTTCGCCGGCTTGAGATCGCGGTGCACGAGCCCGCGCCGGTGCGCCTCCGCGAGGCCGCTCAACACCTGGCGCGTGATGTCGACGACCTCGTTCATCGCGAGGCGACCGCGCTCGAGGCGCGCCTGCAACGTCTCGCCGAAGAGCATCTCCATCGTGAGGAACGGACGACCGTCGTGGGTCTGCCCGCAGTCGACGACGCCGACGATGTTCTCGTGCGCCATGCGGCTGAGCGCGCGCGCCTCGCGGTAGAAGCGCTCGACGAGATCGTCCTTGTGCGCGTGCGGGACGGACAACACCTTCACCGCGTACTCACGCTCGAGCACCAAGTGCCGCGCGCGGTACACCCGGGACGCCGAGCCCTCGCCGAGCACCGCCTCCAACCGCGCGCCGTGAAGCACCTGCCCGAGCAGCCGGTCTCGCGGCTGGACGTCAGCGCTCGGATTTCGCGCGGCGATCATCGGTTCCACGACCTCCGGATCCGGCGGCACACGTCGTCCGCTGGATGTAGGCCTATGTGGTTTTCGGTTCAACGGCTCGACTCGTTGCGCGATCTACGCAACGGCCGAGATATCCGACTGACCAGTCGTTCGCAATTGAATTCCGCAGAAACCCGCAGGTCAGCGGAACCGTTCAGGCTTTGCCGAGCATGCCGTCGCGGAGCAGGCGGTTGGGCGCCTTGGGGCCGACGAAGATGGTGAACAGCACCTTCATGAAGTCTTCGCCGGGGATCACGCCCTTCTTCTTCCCGAGCACGAACACGGTCGTCCCGGTGCCGGGCGCGTACTCGAGCGACATGCGCTGGCCGTCCTTCATGTCGGACATCATCGCGTTGAGCTTCTTCACGCGATCCTTCAGCGCGCCGCCGCCGTTCTTCGCGAAGCCCTCCTCGAACGCGTCCTGCAGATCGTCGAGGTCCACGTCGCGCACGAAGTGGAAGAGGATCTTCTTCGCGCCGTCCTTCGTGACCTCCGCCGGGTCACGTGTCTTCGCTTCGAGGTACAGCCCCGCGACGTAGACGTTCACGTTGAACACCGTCGCCTGCCGCACGCCCATCCCGTTGAGCACGACCTTCTTGCCGCCGACCTTCGCGGCGTCCTTCATGGACACGCCTTCGCGTTTGCTCGCGAACGCGAGGCTCGGAACGAGCGACAGCGCCAAACCCAAGACCCACGCGTTCTTCACTTCGCCGCCTCCTTCTTCGCACCCTCGAACGTGATCCAGTCGGACGCCTTCACCCACTTCCCGCCTTCACCGCGCACGAAGTACAGCGAGTCCGGGCCCTGGTGGTCGCCCTTGCCGAACGTCAGCACCGGGCTGAAGCCGCCGCCCTCGATGTACGGTCCGGCCTCGTCGAAGCCCTTCAGGCTCTCCAACGCCTCGTAGAGCTTCGCCGGCGTGAGGTCCTTGCCGGCGCGCTCGAGCGCTTCGACGAACGGCACCCCGATCGCAAACGCCGCCATCGAGAACGCGCCGATGGGCAGCTTCCCCTCGCCGTACTTCTCGAGGATCTCGCGGAACTTCACGACCTGCGCGACCTCGTCGTCCCCGAGCGGTGTGACCGCGCTGGAGATCGTCCCGTCCCAGACCTCTGCGCCCGCGAGCTTGAACATGATCGGGTCCATCAACACGTAGCTCGTGAGGATGTGCGGCTTCTTCTTCATCGCGTGCAGCTGCTTCACCGCCATGATCGCCTGCTTCGGCGCCGTGAAGATCACCAGCACCTCCGGCGCGCTCGCCGCGATCTGACTCACCTGCCCGGACAGATCCGTGTCGGTCGGCAGACACGACACCTTGACCTGCACCGCGCCGCCGAACTTCTCGAGGCCCTTCGTCAGCCCCTCCACACCCTGCGCGCCGAAGTCGTCGTCCTGGTACAGCACCCCGACCTTCAGCGACCGCAGCTCCTTCGCGATGTACTCGCCGATGATCTGCCCCTCGACCGCGTACGGGAGGAACGCCGTGTACGTGTTCTTCTTCGCGCCGGACCCGAAGAACGCGTCGCCGGTCGCCGGGGTGAACACCGGGATCCCCTTCTCGTCGAGGTAGTCCGCGACCGCGCGGCCGTTGGCCGTGCCGATCCCGCCGACCATCGCGAAGACCTGCTCCTTTTCGACGAGCTCGCGCACCACCCCCGGCGTCTTCGCGGGGCTGTAGCCGTCGTCGCGGTACACAAATTCGATCTTTCGGCCGTGGATGCCGCCCTGATCGTTGATGAACGCGAAGTATGCCTCCAGGCTGCGCTGGACCACGCCCCAGGCCGCCGCCGGCCCCGACAGGGGACCGTAGCTGCCCACCTTGATCGTCGTGTCGGTCACCCCCTGAACCCGCGCGGGCGCGGCTTTTGTGGCCTCCTCGGCTTTCGCCGCGGACTTCGGCTTACGCTCTTCACAGGCAACGAGGCAGGTGATCGCCGCAGCGACGACCCAACCTGCGCGGATTGAATGGCTCATCGGTCCACCTCCATGACGGCCGACCCGGCCGGCGCCCTCGTCTTAACACGCCCTTGAGCCAGGGGGGCCATGGGGGCACGATTCGGGGCTAAGACCGCGACTTTCCGGCTGTCCGGCCCCACCGATGACCAAACGAGAAGACGACAAGAAGCAGCGCGGCTGGTCACTCGTCTTCGACGAGAACACCGACAAGAGCGACACCGAGGAGCGGCCGGCGGCGGACAACAACATGACGGTGATCGACCGCGACCTGTCGATCGAGGTGAACGCCGCGCTCAACGCGTTGTCGCGGGACCAGCTCCTGGAGAACGTCGCGATCCAAGACGAGGTCGTCGGTCCGGGACTGGACGAAGCGCCCGAGATGACCATCCGCGCGCCCGCGCCGGTCTTCGACTCGCAGCCGCACGTCGTCGCCGAGCCTCCGCACGAGGAAGACACCGGTTCGGACGACGAGGACTTCCCGACCACCGCACCCGGCGGCGTCGATGCGCTCGACGAGACGCCGATGCCCTACGACACGCCGGTCCCCACGCTGACCGACGGTGATCACGAGGAGACGGTGCGTCCGGGATCGAACCCTGCGGAGGAGACCGTCGACGAACGCCCGGCGAGTCACGAGCGCACGATGAAGGCGCCCATCCCGTACGACCTCTTCCACGAAGGGTCGCTGCCGGAGATCGAGAAGGCGCCGCCGAAGATCACCCGCCGCAAGGTCAGCGCCGCCGAGCGGATGCCGTCGCCGCCGCGTCCGCCCCGTCGGTCCGGGAGCGAGACGATGCTGGATCTCGCGGCGCAGCTCGGGATGGCACCGTCCGCCAGCAAACCCAATACCCCTGCGGACCCGTCGAGCGAGCCTCGCATCGTGAAGGAAACGATGGAGATTCCGCACTCGCCGAACGACGAGATCGATCTGATGCCCTTCCTCGACGACGAGGGCAAACCGGGCAAGAGCAAGGACGCGAAGAAGCCGGGCCCCGTCGTTCAGCAGAAGTCGCGCCCTTCGGAGGGCGCCAACGCGGACGACATCCACCGCCTCGTCGCGCACACCGACGCCGCCGCGCGCGCGATCCCCGTCGCGCTCGCCGCGTTCGTGATCATCGGAACGATCACCGCGCTGGCGATGTTGTTCACGTCGGGGGACAAGAAGCAGCGGCACGTCGAGATGCGATTCTTCTCGTTGGCCGGGCCGGCTGCGGCGCCGATGCGTCCGAGCAACACACCGACCCGCGTCAACGTCGACACCCTCCCCGAGGGGGTGTTCGTGCTGTTCGGCCAGGACATCCTCGGCAAGACGCCGCTCGCGATCGACCTGCCCTACACCCTCGACGATCGCGTCGCGGTGGAGCTGAAGAGCCCGTACTTCGAGCGTTGGGTCGGAGAGATCCAACGTGATCCCACCGGCGAGTACCGCATCTTCGTGGAGCTGCAGAGAAAGCAGGAATGAGCGACGACGCGAAGATCGAGATGCCCACGAGCTCCTTCGTCGCGGTGAAGCGTTGCCTCGGGTTCCTCGACGCCAAGGAGCGGCGACGCTGGGCGCTCCTCATCCCCCTCTCGTTGGTGACCGCGGGCTTCGAAGCCCTCGGCGCCGCGCTGATCTTCGGGCTGATCCGCGTGATCGACGAGCCCTCGCGCATCCACACGCAGCCGTCGTTGTCGCGCGCGTACGACCTGCTCGGCTTCGAGAGCGAAGGGCGCTTCGTCATCGCGTTCGCGGGGGCGGTCGCGCTCTTCTACGTCACGAAGAACTCGATGTTGTTCGTGCAGGTCTGGATCGCGAACAAACGCGCGGCGATCTCCGTCGCGTCCCTGTCGTCGCGTCTGTTGCGCGGCTACCTGTCGGCGCCGTACGCGTTCCACTTCTCGCGCAACTCGGCGGAGCTGATCCGCAACGTGAGCACGTCCGTCGAAGCCGCGTTCCGCAGCGTGCTCGTCGCGGGGGTCTCGATGATCACCGAGATGATGCTGACGCTCGCGGTGTTCGCGGTCCTCGTCGTCGCGGCGCCGGGGGTGACGTTCGCGACCGGCGTGTTGATGGGCGGCCTCTTCTGGCTGCTCCTCAAGCTGACGCACCGCCAGTTCCGCAGCTGGGGCAAACAGATGCATGCGCTGTCGGCGCAGATCCTCTCGAACCTTCACCAGAGCCTTGGCGGCGTGAAGGAGGTGAAGGTCCTCGGGCGCGAGCGGTACTTCTACGAGGGCTTCGAGGTGCTGCGCATGGACGCGTCGCGGCTGATGTGGCGGCGCAGCGCGCTGGAGCAGGCGCCGCGGCTCCTCGTGGAGACGTTGTTCGTGCTCGGGGTGACGGGGGTGATCGTGTCGTTTCACTCCGCGGGGGCCGCGCAGGAGATCGTGCCGCTGCTGGGACTGTTCGGGTACGCGGGCTTTCGGATCATGCCGTCGCTGCACCGCATGGTGTACTTCGTGAACTCGGTTCGCTACGGCGCGGTCTCCGTCGACGAGATCCACAAGGACTGGCAGTCGGTGCTGGCGTCGAACGACGAGCTGCACGGCGAGGACGTCGAGCCCCTCCCCTACACCGACAGCATCGACATCGAAGACCTCACGTTCCGCTATCCGACCGGCGCGCGCGAAGCGCTGAAGGGCGTCTCGATCCACATCGACCGCGGCGAGGCGATCGGTATCGTGGGCGCGACGGGCGCGGGCAAGAGCACGTTCGTCGATCTGATCCTCGGCCTCCTCGAACCCAGCGGCGGCCGCATCGCGGTGGACGGCGTGGACATCCACGACGACGTGCGCCGGTGGCAGCGCCGCATCGGCTTCGTGCCGCAGTCGATCTACCTGATCGACGACACCCTACGGCGCAACATCGCGCTGGGCGTGCGCGACGAGCGCATCGACGAGGCGCGTATCGCGGAGTCGGTGAAGATGGCGCAGCTCGAGCCATTCGTGGAGCGGCTCCCGGACGGGCTCGAGACGACCGTCGGCGAGCGGGGGCTGCGGCTCTCCGGGGGTGAGCGGCAGCGCGTCGCGGTGGCGCGCGCGCTCTACTCGCGGCCGGACGTGCTCGTGTTCGACGAGGCGACGAGCTCCCTCGACAACCGCACGGAGCGCGAGATGAGCCGCGCGATCGAGACGCTCCAGGGCGACAAGACGCTCCTGATCATCGCGCACCGGCTGACGACGGTGAAGCGGTGCGACCGGCTGGTGTTCCTCGAACAGGGCGAAGTCGTGGCAATCGGCACCTACGACGAGCTGTGCCGCTCGAACGTGAAGTTCCGCGAGATGGCGGCGTTGACGGAGACCGAGGAAGAAGAGCTCGAGGCGGTCGGGCTGTAACCTCCGTCAGATGCCCGTCGGCACGCGCGGCGGCGAGCGGTACCTTCGCGCGATGCGTGGCGTGTGGCTGCTCGTGCCGTGGTTGGCGGCCTGTGGCGAAGCCGCCGTGATGACGTCGCCGCCGGACGCGGCGGACGTCGTCGAGGACGCCGGCGTGGCGCGCGACGCCGGAGTCATGGGCGACGCTGGGGTGATGCGCGATGCAGGGACGATGCGCGACGCCGGCATGAACCACGACGCCGGCGTCATGCGCGACGCGGGGGTGACGCGCGACGCGGGTCCGATGACGGCGCTGCCAGATCCGGTGCTCTTCGTCCACGGCATCAACGGGAGCAGCGCGGAGTTCGACGTGATGCGCATGCGTTTGGTCGACGACGGCTGGCCCGCGAACCGCCTCTTCGCGCTGGACTTCGAGGACCCTCGGTGGGGCTGCAACGTCGACAACGCACAGACGATCGCCGACGAGGTCGCGCGGATCCTCCAGACGACGGGCGCTTCGCGCATCGATCTGGTCGCGCACTCGATGGGCACGCTGTCGTCTCGCCACTTCCTCAAGGTGCTCGGCGGCACCGCGCAGGTGAACACGTACGTGACGCTCGGCGGCCTCCACCACGGCAATCGCCTCGCGTGCCTCAACCCGCTCGACGTCTGCGTGTGGCAGGAGCTCTGCCCGACCAACGAGCTCCTCACGAACCTCAACGCCGACCCCGCCACGCCCGGCGACCTCGCGTGGGTCTCGATCTTCTCGACCGACGACGGGACGGTGCCGGTGGCCTCGTCGACGCTCGACGGCGCCGAGAACATCGAGGTCAGCGGCGTCCCGCACGCGGGACCCGGCGGGCTGACGGAGGCGGAGGTCGTCTACGACGAGGTGGTCCGCGTGCTCGAGTACCCCGCCTGGTGAGCGCTCACTTCTTCTCGAGCTTGCGCTCCACGCGTTCGATCGCCTTCGCGAGATCGCGGTACGGGTTGCCGCGCGAGGGCTGCGGGAACCAGCGCGCCTTCTTCTCGAGCTGCTTCAGCCCACCGAGCGTCATCGGGAGCAGATCCTCTCCGCGGTCCGCGACCTCCACCGCCGCGCGAATCGCGGCCGTCGCGTGTTTTTGGTCGTGCGCGATCTTCAGGAGCCGTTCGATCGTCGCGGGCGTCGCGGGCGCGCGGTCCCCCGCGCGGTAGATCAGCGCGTACCGCACGTGCCCGGTGGCGCGACGCTCCGCGAGATCGAGGAGGAGCTGCGGGACACGATCGTCGACCGGCTCGCGCGTCGCACGCGGCGCGATGACGTCGAGCACCGCCTCGTACGCGAGCTTCTCCCCCGTCCCGTAGACACTCGCCTCGCGCAGGTAGGACCACGCGGCCGCGACCTGGCGGCTCCGCGGCAATCGCTTCAGTAGATACCGCGCACAGTCGTAGCGCTTGGAGGTCTCGACGATGTCCTGCTGCAGACACGCCGCCACCGCGAACTCGAGGTTGGCGACCTCCTCCTCCCTCGCCACGAGCTGCGCGATGGCCCCGGCCGCGCGCTCCGGGGTGCCGGGGCGGGCGAGGAGGTGAAGCCACGTCGAGAGCGTCTCCAGGCGCGACAGTCCGACGAAGCCCTTCGACACGTCGGTGAGCGCGGCGAGGACGTTGTCGTCGACGTCGACGCGCATTGCGTGGAGCAAGACACGTTGCGTCGGGACGTGCGCGCGCGCGATGGGCGCCAGCGCCTTCACACACCGTGCGCGCAGATCCGCGAGCGGGTCGAACAACACACACCGCTCGATCGCGTTGCGCGCCACCTGCTGGTCGAACGCAAAACCTTGGATCTTGGTGAGCGCCTTGTGGCGAACGTGGTCCGGGTTGCGGACGTCGAGGAGGTCACGAATCGCCTTGTCCTTCGTCGTGACCTCGGGGACGTCGACCTCACCCCACCGCACCGGGAGGTCCGGCTCCTCGATCGGCAGCGGATCGATACGCAGCCGAACACTCTCGAGCGCCGGCCCGACGACCTGAGCCAACCGCTCCCCCGCGCGGCGCGCGGCGGCGTCGATGCGCGCCTGCATCACGCTGCGTTTCTGTCGGCCGAGGGGCTCGGAGGTGTCGCTCGCGAAGTAGGTCGGGAGGTCGTCCTTCGCGCCCGGCCCGAACGTGAGGTAGACGCTGAAGCGCTCCGCTTCTTCGACGAAGCGCCCGAGGATCGCGATCGAGTAGTCGCCCTTCCTCACGTCCGCGAACGAAGCGCGCTCGAGGCGCATCGACTTGGTCTTCGACAGCTCGGCGGTCACCGCCGCTTCGACGAACTTCTCGACCTGTTTGATCGCGATCGGCTCCCAGGAGCGTGTCTCGACCTTCACCGCGTAGCGCACCGCCGCCGGCTCCCCGGCGGACGCGATGGTCATCATCGTGAGCAACTCGAGGATCATCGCTTCGCCTCCGCGCGCTCGATGGCCTTGATGGTGCGCTCCAGGTGTGAGCGGCTGACGTCCTTCGGGAAGCTGCCGATCGCGAGCATCTCGGCGAGCGCGTCCTTGATCGGTCCGGCGTGTTTCGGGTCGCTCTTCCCCATGCGTTCGAGCCCGCGAAGCGCGCGGCTCTCACCGGTGGTCTTCAGGATCTCGAGGAGTCGTTCGACGCCCTTCTTCGACGCGGGCGCCCAAGAGCAGAGCGCGTCGCGCGCGGTGGACGACAGGGTCCGTTGGTAGCGGTTCCACAGCACCTCTTCGAACGCGGGGTCCCAGGCCTGCGCGGGTTCGAGGAGCGCCTTCACCGCGTTGCCCCACGCCGTGCCGCTGCTCCCTTCGCGCTCGCCGAGCCCTTCGAGGTAGTACGGTGAGTCCGGCTTCATCTCACGGACGAAGCGCCAGAGGATCGCGCGCCGCCGACGGTAGGGCACGGGGTCGAGCAGCTCGATGCACGTGTGCGGGCGGCGCGAGTAGTCGTTCTTCTTCTGGTTGCGCGCGACGAGGCACTTGCGGATCGCGAGGTCGAGGTTCGGCATGTCGCCGAGGTTCGCGAGCGGGCCGTAGCCCTTGCCGAGGGACGCGGCCTCCAGCCACGCCTGCACCGCCGCTTCGCGCGAGGGGCCCTCGAAGTACTTCATCTGATCGATCGCCTCCTGGAGGATTCGGCTCTCCTTGTCGCGTCGGAAGACCTCGATGACGATCCGCCGCGTCGGTGCGTGTTTCATCGCGAGGGGGCGCAGGGCTTCGAGGCACCCGCGGCGGGTCTCGTCGTCGAAGTGGTCGAGCGCGCACTTCTCGAGGATCTGTCGCGGTGACGACTCCTGCAGCGCGAGCGAAGTCAGCACGCGGAGCGCGCGCTTTCGGCGATCGTGTTTCTTGCTGTAGAGGTCCTTGCCGTTGGTCCCGAGCCGCGGACGCGGGACACGCACTTCGGACCAACTCCAGGGCCACTCCTTGACCCCTTCGAACGCGGGGGTGGTGGGGGGAGCGTCGTTGCCCGCGCGGCGGAGCTCGGGCGCGAGGATCTTCACGAGCCGTGCGGCCGCTTCGCGTGCGCTCTTCTCGATTCGTTCGAGCATCTGGCCGCGCTTCAGCTTGGTGAGCACGACGGTCTCGGACGTGTTCACGGAGGGCACGTCGTGCTCGGTGCCGGGGCCGAAGGAGAGATAAACCGTATGTGTCTCGGCTTCACCGAGGAGCTGTCCGGCGATGGTGAGCTCATAGGCGCCTTCGGCTTGTTTCACGCCGCGGCCGCGGCGTCGGTCGAGGCGCATGAGCCCGGGTTTGGTGAGCACTTCGAGGGCGGCGTGCTCGATGGCGGCCTTCAGGTCGGTCGGCTGAATGGGCTGCCACGACCCGACGTCGGCCTCGACGCGGTAGACGACGCGGACCGCGTCGGCGTGGGCGACCGCGGGGAGGAGCGTCGCGGCGGCGACGAGGATGGGGGCTGCTCTCACGCGGCGGATGATAGCGGACTTTCGTGAGGCGCCGGAGTGACCTAACGTCCGCAGCATGCGTCGTCCGACTCCGTTGCTGTTCCTGCTCGCGAGCGCTTGTGCTTCGTCGACCCCACCGGCGGAGGGGCCGAAGATCGAGCGAACCAACGAGGCGCTGGATTTGTCGGGGGAGTGGAACGACGTCGACGCGGACGCGGTGGCGCAGGCGATCATCGTGAAGTGTCTGACGAGCCCGTGGGCGCAGATGTTCGCGAAGGAGGCGGGGCGAAAGCCGGTGGTGCGGCTCGCGCCGGTGCGCAACAAGACGGACGGGTACCTGGACTACCGGTACTTTACGAAGCAGATCGAGGCGGCGCTGATCAACTCGGGACAGGTCGAGGTCGTGAGCAGCATGGAGGAGGCCGACGCGATGCGTGACGAGCGCGCGGACCAGGCCGAGAATGCGAGCGACGAGACGGCGAAGAGTCAGGGCCTCGAGACGGCTGCGGACTTCCTGATGAACGGTTGGATCGTCTCGCAGAACGACGAGGCGGGGGGTAAGGCGGTGCGCACCTACCTGACTTCGATCGAGGTCACGGCGACGGAGTCGAACAAGAAGGCGTGGGTCGGACAGCACCGAATCAAGAAGGTGCTCACGCGCTCACCTTGACGGGTCCTCGGAGATGGCTACGTTGTCGAAAGTGCCCCGCCGAAAGACGCCCCGTGGCTTCACGCTCCTCGAGCTCACCAGCGTCCTCGCGGTCATCTCCATACTCATCAGCCTCGCGGTGCCGACGTACCGCGTCTACCTGGACCGCGCTCGCGCGACGGAGGCTGCGGTCAACCTCGAGACGATCGCGTACTTGCAGCAGGTGACGATCCTCGAGCGTGGGCGCCCGATCGCATGTCCTGCGAACCCACGCGAGGTGCCCGCGCCGCTCGCGCTCTTCGAGTCGATGCCCCAGTGGCAGGAGCTCGGCTTCGAGCCGGAGGGGAAGATGCGGTTTCAGTATCGCGTCGAGACGAAGGGCGACGCGTTCGTGGTGTTCGCGACGGGGGACCTGGACCAGGACGGTGAGCGCTCGGAGTATCGCTACGACGGCGACACGATGGCCCTCAGCGTGACGAAGCCGGGGGAGTAACGTGACGGATCGTTCGAGTCGGGCGACTGCCGGGACTGCGTCGGAGCGAACGCGGACGGTGCTCGGTGCGTTGGCGGTGGGTGCGACGCTGGAGCAGGCGTTGGCGCCGCTGGGCGTGACCGACGTGTCTTCCGCCGGGTTGGCGCCCCGTGCGGTGCCGGCGCTGTTGTCGGTGTGTCCGGCGGAGGCGCGGAGTCGTTGTGCGGAGTGGATGTTGAGCGCGTTGCGTCCGCGGGCGAGCGCGCCGCGGGCGGCGACCCACCCCACCGGCCTCTTCCTCGGCGGTGCGTTCACGATGGCGTTGGGGTCGGTGGTCGGGAAGTTCGTCGCGCCGATCTTCGCGGAGATCGCAGGTACGGGGGTCGTCGCCTACAACGGCACGGCGGTCACGGTGTTGGCGGGGCTGGCGATGGTCCTGGGGGTCGTGGGTATCGCGCGCGCTTCGCGAGGCATGTCGGCGCGGGCGTTGGCGGAGACAGGTTTGTTGGGCGTGATGATGCTCGACGATGACTTCCTCGCGCGCACGGGGCTCCCGATTCCGCGGCGTATGGGCGAGCCAGCGGGGCTCGATGCGTTGTTGGGTTGGTTGGGCGCGGCGTCCGTGGCGGGGGTCGCGGGTGAGCAGCTGCTCCGGCGGATACCAACGCCGGCGATGGGTCAGACCTCGGCGCAGCGGTTGTGGTCCGAGGCGAAGTCACAGGCGGATGTGATGAGCGTGGTGCGGACGTGGGCGCGGCAGGAGCCGGTCGAGGTGCAGAACGTGGCGGTGCGTCTCGAGGGTGAGGACGAGCTCGCGGTGCTGGAGCGTGTCCGGCGCGTGGCGTTGACGGTAGACCGAACGAATCACTTGGGAGCGGTCATCTCGGCGCTCGGGTTTGCGTTGTTGGTGGCGGCGGTCTTCATGGCGGCGCACCCGGTCATCCTGAATGCGGCGCGGCTCGGAGTTTCGATCGTATGAGTGTCCTGCGCGCAAGTGAGATCGTGGTGGGGCTCCACGAGAACGGCGGCGATGAAATCGTCAGGCGCGTGCGCGGTTTGGATTCGCCGCACGCGGTGGCGGACAGGCTCGTCGAGGTGACGGCGTCGTTGGCGTCTGCGCCGGCGAAGCGTGCGACGTGGCGCGTCGCGACGGCGCTGTCGACGTTGGCGGCGGCGGTACTGGGTGCGCGGGCGTTGGGTGACTTGGCGTCGTTGGCGCCGGGCGCATCGTCGCCGGCGACGTACCTGCCCTTGGTGGCGGTGTTGTTGGTCATCGTGGGTTTTGTCGTGCCGCGGTGGAGAGGTCGTCGGGAGGAGCGCGAGGCGCGCGAGCAGGAGGCCCGGGCGGTGTTGGTGGCGTTGTCCCGTGATGGGGTTTCGGGTGTCGATGCGTTGGAGATTGCGGCGTGGGTCGCGGATGTCCCGCGGGCGTCGCTGGAGCGTCGTTTCGATGCGCGTCAGCTCGGTCAGAACTTGGCGATTGCGTCGGTGACGGATCCGCCTCACGAGCGTCGACCGGTGCCTTCGACGTCGACCTTCTTCATCGGTGCGGCAGCGGTGTGGACCGTGTTGTGTTTTTGGGGGTTGTACTTCGGGTTGGTGGGCGCGGCGGCCTTCGTGGAGGTCTGGTGAATCGCCGCGGCTACACGTTGATCGAGTTGATGATCACGGTCTCGCTGATCGGGATCGCGTCGGCGTCGTTGTTCGCGAACTTCGGCTCCTACCAGCGGGAGACGACGCGAGCGATGAACCGAGAGGCGCTGGGGCGGGTGTTGGAGATCGAGATGGAGCGTCTTCGCGCCTGTGACACACGGGCGTGTCTGCGCGAGGTCGCGTCGTCAACGACGGCTTCGGCGGAGAGTGATTCGTGGGTGCGGGCTGCGGTGAAGCGAGAGGTTCGGCGAGGGCCGGACGGAACGACGTGGTTGCGCGTGGAGGCTGAGGTCGACGGAAAGCGGCAGGCGTTGGAGAGCTTGGTCTGGGTGGAGCGATGAAGCGCCGGGGCTTTACGATGATCGAGTTGATGATCGTGATCGTGATCTTGCCGATCACGATTGGGGCGATCGGTAAGTTGTATCTCGAAGGCCGCATCGCGGCGACGCGCATCGAGGCGACGAACGCGATCCAGCGAAACTTGGCGCTCACGCACGAGCGCATTCAGCGCGATGTGGTGGGTTCGTCGGCGGTCGAGGTGGGCGACAGAATCGAGATCGTCAGCGAGGGCGCGTCGACCTACTACTGGGTGGATCCGGACCGAGGGTTGGTGCGTCGCTTCTTGTCGCGTGAGGCGGTGGTGGCGCCCCGGGTGAAGTCATTGGAGATCGTCGCCGATGGAGAGGCGGGCTACAGAGTCGTCACGCGCGCGGAGCGGCGGTTGGTGAGTACGCGCCGAATCCGAATGGAGCGAACCTCCTATATAGCGAGGCGGCGATGAGTAGGCGTAGGGGCTCCTCGAACGGCGCGGTCTTGATGGTGATCTTCGGCCTCACGGCGGTGTTGATGTTGGGTTACGGCTTCCGGGACACCGAGCGAAGTTTCGCGGACCGCACCCGCTGCCGAGCCGCAGCCCGCTGGGCCGCGGAGAGCGCGGTCGAGCGAGGCCGAGCCCTCGTCGCCCGCGGCGGAGCTCCGTCGCGCCTGACCGGCGACCTCGAGGGCGCGACCTACTCGCTGGTGGCAACCCCGGCGAGCGGAGGCTGGAACTTCGTAGCCACGGGCACGTGCGAAGAGCACGGCGCCCGCGTGGAGCAAAGAGCCCACGTCACGCTACGCCGAGTGGGCGGCCGATGGGAGGTAGCCACGTACCAACTGATGCCCGGCGCGGATTCGTAGCGCGGAGATCTCGCGGGGGCGTGGCTTGGCACGGGAGTTTCGCTGCTATATCGAGATCGCCAAGACTCGGCGAACGCGATCGCCTAGACTTGGCGAACGCGATCGCCAAGACCGTAGACTTGGTGTTGGGCTGACTGATGCCAAGAGTCGATACAGTGCGAACCTAGGTATAGATCTCCGTGATTGACTACAGAGCAGTCCTCGGAACTCCGGCACCCGAAACGGAGAACTGTCCGTCAGCAGAAGTCTCTCACGCGGGTCGTACCGTTCGCGTGTCCCTCGATATCGAAGGCGACTCGTTTGAGCGGGCCGCCTTGACCTCGCTCTACGACAAGGCGGCGGACCTTGACTCCCTCGAGACCCGAGCGCGGACTGCCCTGGTCGATGCACTTAGCAGCGGCGATGCCAGCCTCAGCCGCTACTTCGACCACCACCGCGGAATGCTCGGCGAGCTCGTCGCGTTCGAAGCAGCGCTCGCGGAACGTCTCGTGCTCGTAGACGTAACCTTGTTTCCGGCGGATCCACAGGAATCCGTGTGGCTCGAATTCAGCATCGCACCTCAGGAAACTCAGTACGTCATAGTGGTCGCCTTCAGCTCAGAGATGGAGATCAGCAGAATCGAC
>JAVJQW010000017.1:0-479415 GCA_040218735.1 Deltaproteobacteria bacterium | reverse complement strand
CTTCGAAGCCGAGGTCACTCACACGGACGCGCGATCCGCGGCGTCGCGGACCGACTCCTCAAGGTGCTCTGCGCCGTACTGAAGTCTGGAGGCAAGTACGATCCCGAGCGCCGTGCACCGCAGGAAAACGTTGATCGAGCTGCTTGAAAAAAGGTGGGGAGTCCTTGCCCTCACGGGCGAGGGCAAAACTGCCCCGCATCGACCCACACGCCTACTTGGGCGGGATCGTTCCCACCAAGTTCGGCGCACAGTCATAACTCAGATCGAACCGCGCCTGCTGATAAGCGGGGTCCAACGGCCCCGCGAGCGGGATGGGTTGGTCGTCGATCATGATCGTGCCGACGAGATCGTTCCCCACGCCCTCATACCGCCCCACCCGCGCCGCAAAATCCGAAGCATCGACCGTCACGTCGAAGCGCAGCCCCTCCAGCATCACCGAGGCCCCCACGCCATTCAAACGAACGCGCGTGAACCGCGCGAGCGGCGTCGCGACGTCGAACACCCCCGGCATCTGCGCGTTCTCGCCGAGGAGCGGTGTGACCTCGAAGCCAATGCGCCCGCCGTTCAGCGCGAGGCTCTGCGTCGCGGCCGTCTCGCCGGCGCGGAGCACTGCGGTCGAGTAACCCGCGGGGACCAACGTCGAGGCCGTGACGCCGAGGCCGGTGCGCTCCACGGGGATCGCGATCTGGAGGCAAGGTCCGTTGCAGATCTCACCGCGCACGCCCGCGACCGTCTGCGTCGCGGTGACGGTGAAGCGCCCGGTCGAGACGGTGACGTTCCGCAGGCAGTCCTCGGCGAGGGGGGCGCCGTCGGGCGGATCGATCGCGCAGCCGGTGATGCCGTTGGTGACGAAGCCGAACTGTGGCGGGGGTCCGAGGGGCGGCGGGGGCACCGCGGCGAGCGGCGTGATCATCGGTGACGAGAAGCCGCACGTCGTGTCCTGCAAGACGAGTTGCGTCGCGGTCGCGAGGTTCTGGATCGTGAGCGCCGCGATCGCCGGCGCGAGCGCCGCGCGGAACGAGCACTGCGCGTCGTCCGCGGGCACGACGAGGTTGGGCGTGCACGTGAAGCTCGCGTCGAACGTCGCGGCGTCGAAGTCCGGATCGAGGTCGTCGTCGATCACGACGTCGCCGCCGTCGACGCGGAGCGTGCCCGCGATGCGGTTGGGGCGCCCGCTCTCGGCGGAGAGGTTGCCGCTCGTCACCGTGACGCCGAGGGTGACGCCCTCGTCAGTGACGCGAAGCTCGGCGTTCGAGTACGCGAGGCCCTCGAAGCGCGCGCGCGGCGTCGGGAGCGTGCAGGCGCCGGTCGTCGTGTCGAGCGCGGCGCGCACCGTGACCTCGCCCGCGATGCTCCCGGACGCGACCGTGAACGCCGGGAGCTCGCCGGTCGTTTGCACCGTGAAGTCCTCGAAGTCGACGTCCAGGTCGTACGTCGTCGCGTCCCCGCTCGTGGGGACGACGGGCTGCGCCGCGGAGCCGGTGAGGAAGCCGGTGATCGCGCGCGTCCCGGCGACGGTGACGGAGCCCGCGACGTAGGTCTCGACGCTCTGGCAGTCGCGCGCGAGGAGCGCGCCGAACGGGAAGTCGATCGTGCACGGCCCCGCGAGCGTGAACGTCGCGGTGCCTTCGGAGCCCACGGCGCCGTCGAGCTGCACGGTCGTCCCCGCGCTCGCGAAGCCGCAGACTTCGTCCGCCTCGATCATCTGCACCACGGAGGCGAACGCGCTCGGGGTGAGGCGCGCCGCGCCGAGCGTGATCTCCGGGATGGCGTCGCACATGAAGCTCACCGGCGTCTCGAGGTCGTCGAAGCAGGCGTAGCCGTTCGCGAAGGCCGTGGCGTCGTAGTCGGGGTCGAGCGGGTCGGCGAAGGTGTACTCGGCGCCGTCCACGACGATCGTCCCGGTCAGCGCGTTTTCGTCGGCGCCGACATCGCCGGAGGTCGCTTGCAGCGCGGAGGCCGCGACGGAGGCCGCCGCAGTGCCGTCGGTCGTCTGCACCGTGACGCGTGCGTCGGCGAGGCGCACGCCGTCGAACGCGACGTTGGGGGTGTCGACCGCGCAGAACGGTGAGCTCGCGCTCTTCGCGAACCGCGGCGCGACCACGCCGGCGAGCGAACCCGACAACAGCCCGAGCGTCGCCGCACCGGTCGCGGTCCCCGCGCGGACGAAGAAGCCGTCGAGCTCGATCGATTCGAACGTGATCGTCGCGGGGCGGTCGGTGATCGGCGCGATGGGCGCCGTCGCCGTCCCGGTGAGGAGGCCCGTCGCGACCTGCTCGGCGGTCACCACCACGCGCCCGCGCACGGAGGCGCCGGCGCCCGCGCAGTCCTCGAGCACCGTCGTCGACTCCACGTCGATCGCACAGGCGACGATGCGTGAAGTCGCCGTCCCGAGGGCGCCGGGTTCGTCGGAGAGCTGCGTGCCGCCGATTGCGGCGGGGCTCGCGAACCCGCAGGTCTCGTCGTCGGCGACGAGCTCGGCGATCGCGGCGAGCCCGGTGACGGAGAGGCGCGCGACGCCGAGCGCGAGGTCGCGCCCGGTGGCGGACGAGCCGTCGCAGACGTCGTCGATCGGCATCTTCAGATCGGCCTCACACGCGACCGCGGCTTCGAACGATGCGCGGTCGTAGTCAGGGTCGAGCGCCTCTTCGCCGGAGACCGGGACGTCGATCGGCCCGAACGCGAGGTCCACCAACCCCGCGTACGTGTTCTCGGCTTCGCCGACCTTACCGAGGACCGCGTCGACGGAGGAGCGGCGCACGAAGGCGTACGCGTCCGCCTCGTCGTCGGCGAAGATCTGGCCGTTGACGTTCGACAGCACGACGTCGTCGAGCTGCAGGTCACCGGTTGGCGCGGTGCAGAAGCCCGTCTCGTTCGACACCGCAAAGCGCGGGCGCGCGACGAAGGAGAGCGTCCCCTCGGTGAGCTCGAACGCGGCGCCCAACCCCTCCACGTCGACGCGGTAGCGATCGAGGATCGCGGACGACACGGTGAGCGTCGTGGACAGCGCGTCCTTGGGGAGCACCGGCTGATCGGCGTCGCCGGTGACGGTGCCCGCGATGGTGAGCGTGGCCGTCACGGTGACCGCGCCGGACAGCGTAGTGGTGACACCTTCGCAGTCCTCTTCGCTCACCGGTGATGCGTCGAAGTCGAGCGTGCACCCTGCGATCGCGTACGTGACGACGCCCGCTTCGCCGGGGTCGCCGACCACGACGCAAGCGTCGAGCACGGCGTCGTTCGCGAAGCCGCATCCCTCGTCCGCGAACAGCGCCTGGGTCAGCGCGGCGGCGTTGGTGACGGAGAGGCGCGCGATGGCGGTGGCGCCGTCTTCGAGGTCGTTGTCGGTGCAGCCGACCGAAGTGATCAGCGCGGCGATGATGAATGTTCGGCGGGGCATGGCGTCCAAGCCGTCGTCTTGACTCGCCCAAAGATACGGGCAACCGTGCCGAGTCGCTACCGCCTGGAGGTGTTCATCGTGCGAGCCGTCCTGCCTACCCTCTGCCTCACCTTGCTGCCCGCCGTCGCGCTGGCGGCCGACCCGTCCGGCTACGACATCGCCAAGAAGGCCGACGACACCCAGAAGGGGTTCGCCGGGCAGCGCTTCGACTCGATCATGGAGCTGTACGACGCGTCCGGGAAGAAGACCGTCACGTACAAGATGAAGCAGTTCGCGGTCGAGGGGACGAAGGACAACGGCGACACGACGAAGACGCTCATCCGCTTCATTGCGCCGCCGGACAGCAAGGGCACCGCGCTCCTGACCCACGAGACCGAAGGCAAGGAGGAGTCGCGCTGGCTCTACCTCTCGGAGACGCGGCAGGTGAAGCAGATCGGCGGCGGCAGCAAGAGCGCCTCGTTCAAGGGCAGCGAGTACAGCTACGAAGATCTCACCGCCGACTCACTCGATCGGTACGACTACAAGAACCTCGGATCGGAGAAGGTGCGCGGCGAGGACACCTGGAAGATCGAGACGAAGCCGAAGTTTCCGGGCTCGGGTTACAGCAAGACGATCGCGTACTTCCACAAGACGAACCTGTACGTGATGAAGACCGAGTTCTACGACAAGGCTGGCAAGCTGCTGAAGGTCCTCGAGGCCGACAAGTTCTCGAAGGAAGCGGGTTACTGGCGCGCGCACGTCTCGGTGATGAAGAACATGCAGAACAAGCGGAAGACGGTGCTGAAGGCGGGCAACTACAAGCTCAAGCTGAAGCTGTCGCCGAAGATGTTCACCGTCAGCCAGCTCCAGAAGAACTGATCGTATGCGAGCCGCGGCCACGTTCGTCGGCGCGCTGGTTCTCTTCGCCGCGCCGTCTGCTCACGCAGAGTCCGCGCAGGCGCTCGCCGACAAGGTCGAAGCCAACTTCTCCGGGTTCGGCGGGCAGCGCGTCCGCCTCGAGATGCAGGTCCGCGAGAAGAACGGGGAGACGAAGGACTACCGCCTCGTCGAGCTCGCGAAGGAGTCCGGCGACGACCTCGCGATGCTCGTGCGGTTCGTGGCGCCCGAGCACCTGAAGGGGTCGGCGCTGCTGGTGCGCGAGCCCGCCGGAGCGCCGGCCGAGATCTGGATCTACATGGCGCAGATGAACGAGGTCCGGCGTGTGTCGGGCGCCGACCGGACGGCGCGTTTCCTCGGGAGCGAGATCGACATCGAGCAGCTGACGCTCCCGCGCGCGCGGGACTACGACCATCGGGTCGTCGGGGCGGGGGAGGTGCAGGGCAAGAAGTGCACGAAGGTCGAGCAGACGCCGAAGGCGCCGCGTTCGAACTACGCGAAGCTCATCACCTGCGTGGACGCCGAGCGCGCGGTGCCGCTGTCGATTGCGTACTTCGACCGGTCGGGCCGGGCGCTCAAGCGCTTGGTCGTCACCGGGTATACGAAGACCGACGCCGGGTGGCGGCCGGAGCAGATCGCCGTGGAGAACCTGAAGTCGGGGCGCACGACGACGTTGAAGTTCGGTCAGTACAGGACGGGCCTGAAGCTCGCGGACGACCTGTTCTCGATCGCCCAGATGCAATCGCGGTGAACCGTGCTACCGTGAAAATCCGATGGTTCCGGAGCAGATCACTGGCTTCGACAAGATCCGCACGGACCTGTCTTTCGCCCGCCGCGCGTTCTCGCTGCTCGCGAAGAACCGGAGCCGCCTCGGCGAGCTGAAAGAGGCCCGCAAGCCGCACCCGAAGTCCGAGCTGGAGCGCCAACGCGCGTTCCTCAAGATGCTCTCGACGAAGAAGTACGCGCGCTTCGGCGACCGCATCTTCTTCGACATGTACGTCCCCAGCTACCCGGGGCCGGGCTTCGACCGCATGATCGAGGCGCGGCTGCTCGGGTTCGAAGAGGGGCGCGAGACGCCGTTCATCCCCACCGTCGACATCGCGGTGACCGACGCGTGTATGTACCGCTGCGATCACTGCTACGCGATCGAGGCGCTCAACCAGAAGAACGCCATGAGCCTGGACGAGTGGAAGATGGTCGTGGACCGCTTCCAGGAGATCGGGACGGGGGCGTTTTCGATCGTCGGCGGGGAGCCGCTGCTGCGGTTCGACGATCTCTGCCGGTTGATCGAACACGGTCGCGACCGAAGCGACATGTGGGTCGTGACGACGGGCTTCAAGCTCACGACGACGAAGGCGAAACAACTCAAGGACGCCGGCCTCACGGCGGCCGCGGTGAGCCTCGACCACTACGAGCCCGACAAACACAACGAGTTCCGCAAGAGCCCGAAGGCGTTCGACGAGGCCGCGAAGGCCGTCGCGCTGTTCAACCAGGCGGGGGTGTTCCCGTGCCTGGTGGTGACCGCCACGCGTGACGTCATCCGCGACGGCGGCCTGATGAAGTACATGGAGCTCGCGCACCAGCTCGGGGCGGGGATCGTGGAGATCTTCGATCCCATCGCGGCGGGTGCGTTCATCGACCATCCGGAAGAGCGTCTGCGCGACGACGAGCTCTACGAGCTGCAGGCGTTTCAGAAGCGCATCAACACCGCCAAGGAGTACGCGCACCTGCCGGCCATCTCGACGCGCACCTCGATCGAGGACGCCGAGACCTTCGGGTGCGGCGCGGGCGGAAACAACTTCATCCACGTCGACCCGTCCGGGAACCTCGTCCCGTGCCCGATGCTGTCGATGTCCACCGGCAACGTCCTGACGGACGGCTTCGACGTCGCGATGGGACGGATGCGGAAGCTCTTCCCGCACGCCACCGCGCACGGACCGCAGTGCCCGGCGAACCTCTTGCGCGACGAGATCCGCGAGGCACAGCTACGGACGGGGAAGCAGATGCTGCCCTACGAAGAGAGCTGTAAGATCTGCTCGCATTTCCCGCACACGGATCCGCCTACGCTCTGAGGGCGTAGTAGCCGAAACCTGAGGACAAGGCGAAGAATCCTGCGACGTCGATCCAACCCGACGCGCCGACCTGTCCGGTCGTCACCGCCCACAGCGCCAAGCCGAAACTCACCGCATCCACGAAGCAGAACCCACGCAGGATCGCGCGCAACCCATCGCCCGCATCCAGTCCGCTCGCCAGCAAACTCAGCACGCCGAAGCCCAGCACCTGGCCGCCGTACATCCGGGCGAGCAGCGCGCCCGACGCGACCGGGATCTCCCAGACGCCCATCCACCACTCGGGCGCGACGAGGCACGCGACGCCGTACGGGATCGCGAGCGCCGCGGAGAGGAGCATCAGCCAGCGCGGTCGGGCGAACACCGAGCTACTCCTTGTAGGTGAGCTTCATCAGCGCAGGGAGGACGGTGAGATCGAAGAGCGCGCCCATCGTCAGCATCACCGAAACGACCAACCCGAAGTTGCGGTTCACTGCGAAGTCCGTGAACGCGAGCATCGAGAACCCACAGACGAGGATGATGGTCGTGAAGACCATCGCCTTGCCGGCCTCGCGGATGGTCGCTTCCACCGCGCTGTCGTGACTCGCGCCCTTCGACAGCGCCTTCTTGTACTTCGCGACGAAGTGCGTCGTGTCGTCGACGACCACGCCGAGCGCCACGCAGCAGGAGACCAGGATCGAGATGTCGAGCGCGACCTCCAGGAGGCCGAGCACGCCGACCGTCGTCATGATCGGGATCGTGTTCGCCAGCATCGCCGGCACGCCGACCCGGAAACCGCGGGCCAGAAACAACATCATGATGGCGATCAGGAGGATCGCGGAGCCGACGTTCGCGAGGAACCCCTCCGCGACGTCCTTCGCCATGTTCGTGTAGAGCCAAGACTTGCCCGTGATCCGGACGTCGATGTTCTCGAGGTGTTTCGACGTCCACGCGTCGAGCTTCGAGCCCCAGTCCAGGAACCAGCTGGACGCTCCGTGTGACATCCGGACGTCGAGCACCGTCGCCCCCTCCGTTGCGCTCACCCGATTCGTGAGGTCCAACCCCGCCGGGAGGCTGAAGGTGTACGCGTCGTAGTAACTCGACGCGCGTTTGTCGTCTTCGGGGAGCCGGTAGTCCTCGACGAGGTCGTGACTCATCACCCGGTTCATCGTCTTCAGCGTCCCGGCGATGGAGGTGACACTCTTCACCTCGGGTGTCTGTTCGATGTGCGCGCGCAGCTCGTCGACCTCACGCAGGTACTTCACCTCGCGGATGCGCCCCTGTCCGCCGAGGTCCACCATGAGCTGCAGCGCGTACGAGCCGCTGATGTTGTCCTCCACGAAGTCCGCGCCCTGACGGAACGGCGCCTCCTCCGCGAAGAACTTCAGATCGTTGGTGTCGATCTCCGCCTTCGTGAGGCCGTACACCGCGAGCCCGAGGAAGAAGACAGCGAGGAAGACGATCGCGCCTGTCGAGCGGTTCACGCCGCCCGCGAGCGTCGTGAGCTTGTCGTCGATCCACGCGTCGAAGCCGCCACCGCCGGACGCCGACGCCTTCTTCTTCGGCGCGGGCAGCGTCGCCGTGATGGCGGGCAGCACCGTCACGCTGAGGAGGAACGCCATGACCACGCCGATGCCGGCCATCCACCCGAACGCACGCACGGGTTGGATGGGGCTGGTCGACAGCGAGAAGAACCCGATCGCGGTCGAGGCGCTGGTCCACAGACACGGCGCGAAGTTCGCGCTGATCGCCTCGACCGTCGCTTCGTGCGGCGTCAGCCCTCCGCGCACACGATCCACGTACGCGTTGAAGATGTGCACCGCGTCGCCGATGCACGACGCGAGGATCACGTGCGGCACCGCGACGGTCATGTTGTTGAGCGAAGCGCCCAACCACCCCGCCGAGCCCGTCGCGATGATGACCGCCAGGCCGACCAGCCCCAGCGGGACGAGCACCCCGGAGATGCGTCGGTAGACGACGCCGAGCAGCAGCGCCACGACCGCGAGGAACAACGGGCCGAGCTGTTCGAGGTCGCGCCGCGCGTAGTCCTCGAGCCACGTGTCCATGATCGTCCCGCCGATGACGTGGTACTCGTGCCCGGTCTCCGCGCGTTCCTGCGCGGTGAGATCTTCGATCGCGTGGCGCACCGCGAAGGGCCGCGTGAGCGCTTCCTCGGGCGGCGGCTCGTGGAGCGACACGATCATCATCGTGGTGTCGCCGTTGTCGTCGAGCACCGCGCCGAGCGCCGGTGGGTTCGGCGCGCGCATCATGTGGTACTCCATCTCGGCGAGACGGAAGGGCTGCGTGGGGAGTCGGAGCGGGCTGAGTTTCGCCTGCTCCAACGTGGTCAGGAACTCACGACCCTCCTGCGGGACGGTGTCGTCCGCGCCGAGCGCCTCGTCGAGTTGGTCCGCGACCTTCGGCGAGATGAACGTATCACCCACCGAAGCGTACGCACCGAGCACCTGCTCGAGCGCTTTCTTCATCGCGGGCTGTGGGTAGGCCTCGACCAGAGCGGCGACGCGCGTGCGCGGATCGAGCGGGCTCTCCGTCGCGGGCCCCACGCTGAACGGCTCGTCGGAGGGGAGGCGGATCGTCGTCTCCTTGTCGGCGTCGAGGAACGCCTCCCCCGCCCACAGTCGCACCTCGGTCCCGGGCCGGTAAGCCTCGACGACCGTCTGCCCCACGCAGCTCGGCTCGTCCTGTTCGTAGTCGCAGTACTGCCCGGGGCCGCAGTTGCTGTCGTCGTCGCAAGGGTTCGGTACGGGGACGGGGAGCCCTTCGAGCACCGCCGCCTTCGCGCCGTGCACGACTTGTTTCTGACCGCCGACGCGCAGCTCGACCGGGAAACGGAACTCGTTGATGGCGCGGAGGCGCCCGACCGCCGGCCCTTCGAGCGTCACCGCGTCCGCGACGTCGCGCGGCGCCACGCGCAACAAACGCGCCTCGAGCGACAGCGGCTCGCCGGCCCACACGTAGACGTCACCGTCGTCGCCCAGGCTGTAGAGGCGCTCGTCCGGTCCGAGCAGCACGCGGCGCGCCGCGGCTCGGTGCGCGGTGAGCACCGAGATGCGTGGTCCTTCACCGGGGCTGTGCTGCGCGATGTTGCGGTCGCGCGAAGCCGAGTAGACGACGCCGTTGGCGTCGGTCGTCAGGTCCACGACCCAGTCGCCGTGGATGCGCGTCACGATCGGCGGCTCACCTTCGAGGTCGTACGCGCGCACGCTCCCGTCCGTCATGCCGGCGGCGACGCGGCGCCCGTCGGGGAGCGCGACGAGCGAGCGGACGCCGAGGCTCGATTCCGGTTCGAGCACGACCTTCGCGCCGTCGGAGACCGCGAAGCGGAGGAGCGCTCCGTCCGACGTCGCGACCACGACAGCCCCGCCGGCGACCACGACGTCGTGCACGTAGCGTGCGTCGGTCTCGAACGTCGCGAGCTTGGCACCGTCGGGCCCCAGACGGTGGACGTCCTGACTCGCCGCGAAGAGACCCGCCGACGAGGCGATGACGTGGGTGACGAAGTCTTCGAACCCGGTCCACGCCTTCGGCGGCGTCTTCGCCGCGAGGTCGATCGGGTACAGCGCCCGGTACGAGCCAGCGTAGAGCGTCGCCTCGTCGGGTGAGAGCGCCAGCGTGCTCACGCTCTCGACGAGCCCGCGGAACGCGTGGACGAGCTCACCGGTCTCGAGGTTCCACTCGCGAACGGTGCGGTCGACGCCCCCCGAGTAGAGCGTGTCACCCGCCGCGTTTGCGACGAGGTGCTCGACGACGCCGTCGTGACCGAGGAGCTCCCGGCGCGACCAATCCTCGGTCGACCACACCACGATTTGTCCGCGGTCCCCCGCCGCTGCTACGTACTTCGACGTGACGACGAAGGCGGGTGACTCCAGGTCCACCCGGCTCGCGCGGACGATCGAGAAGTTCGCGAGGGTGTCGACGCGTTTGACGCCTTCGACCTTCCACAGCGCGTCGGTGAGGCGTCGGATCGAGAGGAGCGACGGGTTGTCGAGGAGCGTTCCGTCGTCGTCCTTGAAGGCGATGACGGCTTGGTCGTCGCTGCCGAAGCGCTGCAGCAGCGCGTCGTAGGTGACGAGGGCGTCGCTGCCTTCCTCGAACCAGATGCGGTAGCGCGTGTCGAAGGCGAGCTCGGCGGTGCCGAGGCCCGTCGCGATCACCACGACGAGCGCGATGACCGAGGTGAGGATCCGGTGGCGGATCGTGGCTTCCGCGTACCGGCGTATCGCTGCGTCGAACTTGCTAGCCATCTCAGCTCTTGCGGACGTCGATGTCCTCGAAGCGCATCAGCGCCTTGCGTATCACGATCAGGCCCACGACGAGCACACCCGCCTGGTAGGCCGGAGAACCGACGAGCCGCATGAACGCCTCCGTCATCGTGATCGAGTGGTCCATGGCCTTCGCGTAGACCGACACGCCGAGCACCGCGGTCAGGTGCACCGTGAAGCCGAGGATCAGGGCCTTCAAACCCATCGACACGCCGTACGCCGCCTTGCCGATTACACTCGCGAAGTTGTGCTGCGGCGTGTCGAGGATGTGCTGCAGCCGCGCGATGATCTGGTTCCCCATCCGCAGCATCTCTTCGACCTGCATGTAGTCCTTGTTCGTGAGCCCCTTGCGCGCACGTTTGTTCCAGGCCTTTGTGACGCGTTTCTTGGCGCGGCGCCCGAGCTTTTCGAAGTAGCGCTGGTACTCGACGTCGAGGTCGAGGTCCTTCCACAGCCGGAACATCACCGTGTCGTAGAGGAACGTCGCGCGGAACAGACGCATCGTGTCGAGGTTCATCGGGATGTTGTAGCGACGCGCCAACCCCGCGAAGCGGATCCACAACACACCCGACGCCTTCTCCCACCACTCCGCGTGGCCGTCCTTCGACGCGTACATGAGCTCCCAGTAGAGGCTCTCGACCTCCTTCGTGAACCGGTCGAGGTCGATCGGCGGGAGCGGCTCGAGCATGGAGATGGAGCACTCCACCATCCCCTGCACGTCCTCGTTGTTCATGTAGTGGTGCAGCTGGTGGAACAGGCGGCGTGTCTTGCTGGAGAAGCGCCCGCACGAACCGAAGTCGATCAGGACGATCTGGTTCCCCGGCTTGCAGATGATGTTCGCGGGGTGCGGGTCGGCGTGGAAGAGCAGGCTCTCCATCGACTCCCAATTGAAGAGCTCCGCCATCGCGATGGCGATCTCCTTGGGCTCGATGTCCTTCTCGCGAATCTGCCTCAGGGTCTCCTCGTCGCCGCGGTCGAGCGCGTTGAGGATCTCCCAAAGGAAGACACCGCCAACGAACTCCGAGACCATCACAGACTCACTCGAGATCTCGCGGTAGATGCGCGGGGCGGTGACGTAGTCTTGACCCTTCTCCTTGGCGCGACGACGGAAGATGTCGGTGTAACGAGCCTCGCGCCCGAAATCGAGCTCCTCCATCAGCATCGCCACGAGCTCGATGCTCAAGTTGCGCGTGAGCCCCGGGCGCACCAACGCGACGAGCTCCGCGTAGGCCATGAGCCAGTCGAGCGCGCGAAGATCCGCGGCGAGGCGTTTGCCGATCTTCGGGCGGCGCACCTTCACCGCGACGCGCTCCCCGTTGTGGAGCATCGCCTGGTAGACACACGCGAGCGACGCCGAGCCGATCGGTTCCGGATCGAAGATGGCGAAGATGTCGGTGACCTTGCGCCCGGTCGTTCGTTCGATCTCCGCGATGGCGAGCTTGCTGTCGAACGGCGCGATCGAATCGAGCATCTTCGACAGCTCCGCGCAGTACTCGTACGGCAGCACGTCCGCGCGCACCGAGAGCTGTTGGCCGAGCTTGATGAACGTCGGACCCAGTGACTCCAACGTTCGGCGGAGCCGCACCGCGCGCCGGTGGATGTCGTCGCGGAAGACGAGTTTGTCGATGAGGATCCCGCCGAAGTAACGCGTCAGCCCCCACACCCAGAAGAACAGCCGCGTGAGCGCAGCGAAGACACTCGCGTCGAAGTCGACGTGACGCGCCATCGGCGGCGCTCCGGAGCTCTCCGACTTCCCGCCGACCTTCTTACGTCGCGGCATCGGCGCGACCCGTCCCTCCTTGCGCGCCTTCCCGACGTCGACGCGCGACATCGAGCCCTCGTTCAGCCAAGCCTTCGCGAGCGGGTCGTTCAGGAGCGCTTCGAGCTCCTCCAGCCCCTCCGTCGACTCGATGTCGGGGACGGTCGTCTCGGCGGCGCGGACCGCGGCACGACGTTTCTCGAGCTCGAGCTTTCGGCGCTGCTTCACCCCGCGCGCGACCGCCTTGGCGATCGGATCCGGCGCCTCGTCGTCGGGCGTGGACCTCGGAAGCGGAACGACCTCACTCATGGCGGGGACTGTAACAAGACTCGGAGAGAATCACTGCGCAGGGGTCGTTTCGGACGACACGAATTCGCGCCACAGCGCACCCCAGTCGGCGGTGGCGTTCAGCCGCCCGAGCACGGAGTTGAGCCCCCAGTGGACGCGGTTGATCAGGAGCCACTCCGGAGGGGTGTTCAGCATCTTCATCGTGGTTTTGTTGAAGAGGATGCGCTCGTAGCTCTCCTCGACGTACGTCTGCGTGAACGTGAAGGGCTGGGGCGCGATGTAGGGCCGGCAGACGTACTCCATCGTCTCCCAGTGGTGGTCCCAGTCGAACCGATCCTCCGGCACCCCCATCATGTTCGTCGCCGGGAACACGCGCCGCAGCTCCGCCTTGTCGCGGTTCAGCATCGCGAGCTCCATCGGCTTCCAGTCGTCGATGAACTGTTTGGGGAAGGCGCGCACGCAGCCGAAGTCGAGGAACACCACGTGCCCGTCGGGGGCGAATCGGTAGTTACCGGGGTGGGGGTCACCGTTGTAGATCGCGTAGCGGAACAGCGTGTTGAACGTCGCGCGGAAGATGGCGACGGCGGCGGCGTTTTTCTCCTCTTGGCTCGACGCGTCCGCGAACGCGTCGAAGCTCACCCCTTCGGCGAACGCGGTGGTGAGCACACGCCGTGAGGAGCGTTCCGAGATCACCTCGGGGACGCGGCAATTCGCCTGACTCTCGATCAGGCGCTTGAAGAGGCGCTGGCGCTCGGCCTCCAGCGTATAGTCACACTCCTCCAGCATTCTCGATCGCAGCTCTTCGGCGATCGCCGCGCCGTCGTTCGGGGTGCCGACGACCATCATCTTCGTGAGCATTCCCATGAGCTTCAGGTCACTGCGGATCAGCTCTTCTATCTCGGGGTACTGGACCTTCACCGCGACCTCGCGCCCTTCGAAGCGCGCGCGGTGCACCTGGCCGATCGACGCCGCCGCGATCGGGGTCTCTTCGAACGACTCGAACAGCTCGTCGATCGGCCGGCCGAGCTCCTTGGTGACGACCTGAGCGATCTGCTCGTACGCCATCGGCGTCGATTCGGACTGGAGCGACGCAAACACCTTCTGCGCCTCCGGCGGCATCACGCCCGGCAGGTAACTCGCCATCTGCCCGACCTTCATCGTGAGGCCCTTGAGCGCACCGAGCTCCTTCACCGTAGCGATCGCGCGCTCCACGGCCTTCGGATCCGCGTCGTCCTTCGCGCCGCGCCGCGCGTACTTCAGGCCCACGCGGCCTGCGAGCTTCGCGGTGACGAGGGTGCGGCGGCCGAGCCCCTTGGCGAGGCGCTTCAACGGCTGGTCGTCGTTCATTTTCCGTCCTGCTCCACGACGCCGACGTCGTAGCCGTGCTCGGTGGCGAGCCGTCGGATGGTCTCGACGCGGTCGAGGTCGAGATCACCGAACGAGAAGTTGTCGGTGTAGCCGGCCGCGCCGAGCAACGTCGTCTCGGCGACGCAGCCGTACACGTGGTCGACGGGGAGGCGGGTGCCGACGAGCTGACGGCCCGCGTCGCCCGGGAGTCGCGCGAGGCCTCCGGAGAGGAGGCGCAGCTTCGGGAACGCGGCGCGGACCGATTCGTCGACGTCCTTCGGGGTGGCGACGTCGCAGATCACCCGCACGCGATCCGAGAGGTGCTCGGGGCGGATCACCGGAACGGACGCGCTGGTGCACGTGATGACCACGTCGCACGCCGCGAGGTCCTTCATACGATCGCTCACGACGGCGTTGTCGAGGTCTTCGGCGATGCAGCGGAGTCGTGCGTCGGAGGCGTCGCGTCCGATCAACACGATGCGTGCGGCGGCCGGGCCGATCAGCCGGGCGGCGATAGAGCCGATGTTGCCCTTGGCGCCGACCACCGCGACCGTGGCGTTCGCGAGATCGACGCCGGCCTCCGCGGCGGCGCGTCGGGCGCCCTCCACGGCAAGCACCACGGTGTACGCGTTGCCGGACGTGAGCGCCGCGCGCGTCGTCGCGACGGCGGTGCAGTTGAGGGTGGCGATCGACGTGTACCCGCCGAAGCCGACCACGGACGCGCCGCCATCGATGGCGACGTCGAGGGCCTCCTCGATCTTGTCGAGCACGGTGCCGCGCTCCGAGGTCTGCATCATCGACTCGAACATCCGGCTGGTCAGGACGAGGCCGAGGAGCGACAGGTGCACGGTCTCGCCGGTCTTGGTCGTGATGCGCATCCGCTGGCCTACCGCGGGGCGCGTGAAGCGGAACAGGCGGCCGAGGAGGGGTTCGAGGCGTTCGAGCGGGACCTCTGAGAGTGACGGCTCTGCGAGGAGGGTGGTTTCGACGTCTTCGAGGTGAGCGATGTGTGCGACGCGGCGGTCGCCCGGCTGCGGCTCCTCGTCCGCGAGCTCGGGGTACCGGCCTCGCCAATCGGTGATCACGTCGGCGGGGTCGACGTCGTCGACGACGAGGTGTCGCAGCAGGCGGCCGACGTTGACGTTCTCGACGACCTCGCAGACCTGCTCGAAGGCGGCGACGACGCGGTCCATCTCGTCCTCCGTGACGTACGCGGAGGGGAGGAACCGAATCGTGTTGCGCGTCTTGGTCGGCGCGATGCGGATGTGATGTTCGTTGAGCAGGAACCCGGCGATGAGCTGGTTGAACATCTCCGGGTCGCTGCGCGACACCGCACGCAGCACGTAGGATGGGGAGTCGTCCTGCGCGGCGATCTGGACGCCGAGCATGAGCCCGGCGCCGCGGACGTCTTCGATGACCGAGGGGTGCCTCGTCTTCAGCGCGCGGAGCTTCTCGGCGAACAGAGCGCCCTTCGTCTCACACGCGGCGAGGAGGTCGTCGCGGTCGAGGAGCTGCAACGCTGCGAGCGCGACGCGGCTGCCGGGGGCGTCCTCGGCGAACGTCGAGCCGTGCAGGTAGCCGAAGTCTTCGTGGTAGCGCCGCTCCTCGACGGCCATCGCGGCGACCTTCGTGAGGCCACCACCGAGGCTCTTGCTGAACGTGTAGTAATGGCCGGCGAGCCCGACGCGCTCGGCGCCGGTGAAGCGGCCGGTGCGTCCCATGCCGCACTGGATCTCGTCGACGATCAGCGGGAAGCCGCACCGCGAGGATTGCGTCTGCGCCGCGGTGACAAACGCCGCCTCCAGCGGTCGGATGCCGCCCTCACCCTGGATGGGCTCGACGAACAACGCGGCGATCGTCGTGAACGCGCGCCGACGGAGGGTGACTCGTCCGTCGGCGTCGACGCCGACCGCGAACAGGTCCGAGGTCTGCGCTTCGATCTGCGCTTCGAGCTGGCTCGGCGCCTGACCGATGCGGTGGGTCTGCACGCCGAACGGCGCGAACGGCGCGCGGAAGTCCTCCGCGGCGGTGAGCGACAGCGCGCCGGAGGTGAGGCCGTGGAACGCGTGGTCGAGCGCGAGGAAGACGGGCGGCCGTTCGAGGATCGCCTCGGCGTGTCGGCGCGCAGCGGTAACGAGGCTCGGGACGTCGTGGACGTCGCCGAGGAGCGAACGCGCCTCCTCGGTGACCTCGGGAGACAGCGTCGCGCTCATCGCGAGGGCGGCCTCGCGTTCGAGCGTGCGCAAGAGCCGCGCGACGCGTGTCTGGTACTCGAGCTTCGCGTGTTTGATCGCGGCTTCGACGGCCTCCGTGCCCGTGCTGACCAGCGTGACGACGAAGCTCCGTTGCGTCGCGGCCTGCAGCCGCTCCGACAGCGCTTCGCACAGTCGCCCCGCCCAGACGTTGTTCGTGTACTGCGCGTGCGCCGGGGTGCCCTCGCTCGAGATGCGACGCATGAGCGCCGTGAGCTCGGGGTGGTTGTGGCCGAAGATCGTCGAGCCGAAGCCGCCGACCATGTCGAGGACTGCGACGCGCCGACCGTCGCGTTCGTACTCGAGTGTGTTCCCCGAAGCACGAACGTAGTGTTTGTCGGTCCGGATCGCGGCGAGCCTCAGGCCGATGCCGCGTCGGGCGTAGCGGGTGTAGACGTCCTCGTCGCCGGCGGCGACGGTCGGAGCGGCGACGTCCCCTTCGAGGCGCGCGGCGAGCGCGGCGACGGTCGGTGTGTCGAAGAGCGCTCGGATCGGGATCTCGACGCCGAGGCGCGCGCGCAGCTCGAGCGTGAGTCGGACGGCGAGCTGGGAGTAGCCGCCGACGTCGAAGAAGTCGTCGTCGACGCCGATCGTGGTGAGGCCGAGGACGTCGCGCCAGGCGTCGAGGATCGCGGCTTCCAGCTCGGTGCGGGGCTCGACCACCGCGCGCGGCGCGGCGTCGGGCGCGGGGAGCGCCTTGCGATCGACCTTGCCGTTCGCGGAGAGCGGGAAAGCGTCGAGCGTGACGTACACCTTCGGCACCATGTGCGCCGGGAGGCGTCGGCCGAGGTGCGCGCGGAGATCCGTGTCGGGCGGTGCGTCGTCGTCGCAGAGTAGGTAGCCGACGAGCTGCGTTTCGCCGGTCTTCGCCTTCTGCGGTTGGACGACGGCCTCGCGGACGGCGTCGTGCTCGCGCAACACACTCTCGATCTCACCGAGCTCGATCCGGTGCCCTTGGATCTTGACCTGGTTGTCCTCGCGCCCGAGGAACTCGATGTGGCCGTCGGGTCGCCAGCGCCCGAGGTCGCCCGTCGCGTAGAGGCGCTCGCCGGTGCGCGGGTGCGTGACGAACTGCTTCGCGGTGCGCTCGGGATCGCCGAAGTAACCCATCGCGACGCCCACGCCGCCGATGTAGAGGTCGCCGACGACCCACGTCGGGCAGTGCTCGAAGTCGCGGTCGAGCACGTAGAACGTTTGGTTCTTCATCGCGCGCCCGTAGGGGACGCTCTTCCACGCCGGGTCCATGCGCTCGATCGGGTAGGCGATCGACCAGATCGAACCCTCCGTCGCGCCGCCGAGGCTCACGACGTCGACGCCGGGGCGTCGTGACCAGAGCTCGGGCGGAACCTCCAGCGGGATCCAGTCGCCGCTCAACATCGCGAGGCGGAGTGAGTCCGGCACCGGGAGCGACTCGCCGCCGACGTACTCGAGGTACATGCCGAGCAGCGCGGGCACCGAGTTCCACACGCTCACGTTCTCGCGCGCCATCAGCTCGTGCCAGTGGTCCGGGTCGCGCATCCCGCAGTCGTCGGGGATGACCATCGTCGCGCCCGCGGCGATGGTGCCGAAGACGTCGTAGACGGACAGATCGAAGGACAGGCTCGACAGCGCGAAGACGCGGTCGCCGGCCTTCACGCCGAAGCGTTCGTTCACGTCGAGGCACGTGTTGAGCGCGCCGCGGTGATCGATCATCACGCCCTTCGGACGGCCGGTCGATCCGGAGGTGAAGATCACGTACGCGAGGTCCGTCGGTGTCCGCGTCGTAGGGAGCGGCGCTTCACTCGCGTTCGGGAACGGCGGGTCCTCGACGTCGAGCGCGACGACGTCCTCGGGGAGGTGAATCGACGCGCGCAGGTACGGCTCGGTGAGGACGACGCTCGCGCCGGTCTGCGCGAGGAGGTCGTGGATGCGCGCTTCGGGGAGCGCGGGATCGATCGGGAGGTAGGCGCCGCCCGCGGTGAGCACGCCGAAGGTCGCGACGATCTGCTCCTGGTTCTTGTCGGTCATGACCGCGACGACGTCGCCGGGCTTCACACCGGCGTCGACGAGGGCGTGGGCGGTGCGGTTCGCGTAGGTGAAGAGCTGCGCGTAGGTGAGTTGGCGGCGCGAGGTCACGAGCGCGATGGCGTTCGGGGTCTCGGCTGCGCGTCGCGCGAGCGGTTCGTGCAGCAGGACGGTCGGGACCTCGTGCTTCGTCGAGTTCGCCGCTTCGATGCGCGCGAGGCTCGCGGCGGGCAGGAGAGGTCGGCGGGGGGCGTCCCAGTCGTGCGTGGCGAGGTGTTCGAGGAGGCCGACGTACGTCTCGAACATCTCATCGAGCATCCCGGCCGGGAAGAGATCCTCGACGCAGTCCCACGCGAGGAACAGGCCGCCGGATTGTTCGAAGACCTGGTGGTCGAGCCACACTTGGGGCGTCTGCGACACGCTGTCGACGACTTCGCCGAGCCAACGCACGGTCGCGTCGGCTTCGTTCTGGAGGTCGTCCGTCAGGCCGAGCGCGCTGGTGAAGACGATCGGCGCCGAGGCGCGACGGCCCTGGGTGCGGCCCCACTCGCGCAGCACACGGACGCCGCTCACCGCGCTGTGTTTCAGGTGCTGCCGCAGGGTGGCTTGCAAGCCCTGCGCGCGGTCGGCGAAGCCGGCGGGAGCTTCGTGGTCGACGTCGAGGAGGATCAGGGAGGTGAAGTCACCGATGACCCGCTGCACGTCGGGGTGCACCGGCGCGCGGTTGAAGAGCGTGAGGTTGAGCGTGAACCGATCGCCGCGGCTGTAGCGTCCGATGACCTCTGCGTAGGCGGCGCACACCGCCATCGAGGGCGTCACCTGGGCCGCCTTCGCGCGCGCGACGAGCTGTCGCCAGTGTTCGGCGGAGAGCTTCGCGGTGCGGCGCACGAAGTGGGGGCGCTCGATCGCGCGGGGGCTCTTGGCGAGCGGGAGGTCCGGAGCGGGCGGGAGCGTCTTCGTGCGTTCGCGCCACCACTTCAGCGCGTCACGGTAGGTGTCACTCTCGCGCTCGGCGTGTTCGTACCGGACGTAGTCGCGGAACGTGAGCCCGACGGGCTCCAGCGCGCCCCCCTCGTACACGTGCCGCCACTGGGCGAGCAGCGTGACGAACGAGAAGACGTCGAGGATCAGGAGATCGAAGCTGATGAAGAGGCGCGTCTCGTCGGCGAGCCGGAAGATGCGGACGTCGAACAGCGGCCAGCGCGACGTGTCGAACATCTGGTGCGACATCTCTTCGCGGGTGGCGGTGAGCGTCGATTCGATCTCGTCGCTCGATGCCTCGCGCAGGTCGACGATCGGGACGGCGTAGTCCGGCAGCGCCTCGAGCACGCGCTGCCGACCGTCTTCGTCGACGACCGCGCGCAGCATGGGGTGATGTCGAACGAGGTTCACCCACGCCTCGGCGAGGCGGTCGGGATCGAGGCCGCGCTGCGCGAACGCGCCGAAGTAGTGGCAAGAAATCCCGCCCAGCTCGAGCGCCCCGCCGCGCCCGATCCAGTACGCCTCCTGCACGTCGTTCAGCGGGAAGGGCGCGTAGGCGTTCGCGGGGTCAGGGACGATCGAACGACGCTTGACCGGGGTCTTCGACGCCTGCGCGACGACGAACTCCGCGAGCGCGCGGCCCGTACGGTGATCGAACAACACCGACGGCGCGAGCGCGTGGCCGAGGTCGCGTTCAAGGGCGTCGCGGAGCTCGAGCGCCATCAACGAGTCCATGCCCGCGGAGGTGAGGTCCTCTTCGAGGTCGACGGCGTCGAGGCCGAGCACGTCGCGGATTTGATCTTCGACGTACGCGGCGGCGACCGCTTCCGGGTCGTCGGCCTCCGCGAGGCGTCGTGCGAGCGCGGCGTCCGTGACGGGCGCGAGGTCTGAGAGCGGCGAGGGCCGACGCGCGCCGAACGCACGTACGAAGGCCGCGGCGTCGAGGTGCGCGACGGCGGCGTGGCGGACGTCGCTCGCGAGCAACATCTCCAGCGCTGCGAACGCGTCGGGGGCCTGGAGCGGTTCGAGTCCGCGCCGCCGCGCCGCTTCCGCGACGTCGGCCGCCATGCCGTCGCCGGCCCACGGGCCCCACGCGACGCTCAGCACTCGGTGGGGGCCTTCGTGGCTCGCGGCGAACGCGTCGAGGTACGTGTTCGCCGCGACGTACGCCGCCTGACCGGGGGAGCCGACGAGCGACGCCACCGAGGAGTAGAGCACGAGGTCCGCGCCGCTCGCCGCGAAGTGCTCGACGGCGGACTTGGGGGCGACGACGGCTTCGATGCGCTCCGGAGTGAGCGCCTCGAGCGGCGCGTCGTCGAGGACACCGGCCGCGTGGAAGATCGTGTCGGGGCGCAGCTCTTCGAGGAGCTTTCGCACGGCGTCGCCGTCGGTGACGTCGAGCGCACGGACCTCGACGCCGGCGATCGGCGGCTCGTGGATGTGCCGGCTCGCGAGCACGACCCGTTTCGCTCCGCGACTCAGGAGCCAGCGTGCGGTGGCGACGCCGAGCGCGCCGCGGCCGCCGGTGATCAGGTGGACACCAGAGAGGTCCACCGTGCCCGAGGCTATGGCGAGCGGCGCGAGGCGTGCGACGCGGCGTTCGCCGTCGAGCCGGATCTCTTGCTCGGCGCCGGGGCGGCGCAGCTCGTCGACGACGTCTCCACCGTCGACGATACGAACCTCGACCTCGGCGTGTTCGAGGCGGGCGGTGCGTGCAAGCCCGATTGCGGTGGCGGCGGCCGGGTCGCGATCGGAGCCCAAGATCCACAGCCTGGGCGGGCGGGCGCGGAGCACCGTGAGGAAGTCGTCGGGCGACACTTCGCGCGCGACGAGCACGACGTCGGTCGCGTCTTCGAGCGCACCGCCGTTCAGACGAGCGGCGAGCGCGTCGTCGCCGCGGACGTGGAACCGCTGGTCTCCCCGCTCGGCGTCCGAGCTCGGAGCCTCGACCCACGCGCGCGTGTAGAGCAACGAGGCGACGGCGCGCGCCCGCGCGGCGAGGAGCGCGTCCTTCGGCGCGCGTCGGAAGTGGATCTCGTGCATCGCCACGACCACGACGCCATCGCCGTCGATGAGCACGGCGTCTCCGGTGAAGCCGTCGGTGTCTTTGCGGCGCGGTGAGAAGCGGGCCTGCACGGCGCGTCCGGCTTCGCGGTTCATCTCCACCGCGCCGATCGAGACCGGGAGCATCAGGCCGCGATCCACGTCGCCGCTCGACGCCATCGCGGCCTGGAGGCACGCGTCGATGACCACGGGGTGGACGCCGTGTCCGTCATCTTCGATGGAGCGCACCGAGGCGACGGTGTCTCGACCGTCGCGCCAGATTCGAGCGAGCACGGTGAAACGCGGTCCGAGGCCGACGCCGACCGCAGCACCCGCCGCGTAGACCTCGGCGGCGTCGACGGCGTCGGGCGCGGCGCTACTTTGGGTGGCAGTCTTCGAGGGACCGGCCTTCGCGGCGCGCGCGCGGACGTGCACGATGTCGCTCGCGATCTCGATCGCGCCGTCCTTCGCTACGGCGACGCGGACCTGCTGCGGTCGATCGAGGATCAGCGGCGCGCGGACTTCGAAGTCGTGAATCGACTGCGGCCCGCCGAATGCCGCCGCGGCGGCTGCGCGCGCGAGCTCCACGTAGCCCGCCGCCGGGAACACAACGACGTCGTACATGCGGTGGTCGTCGAGGTACGGGGTCGCGGCGGGATCGATCCGTCCTTCGAAGACGGTGCGACCGTCTTCCTCGCGCCGCGTACCGAGCAGCGGGTGTTTCGCGGCGGGGGCGCCGACCGGCGCCGGTCGCCAGTAGCGCTGGTGCTGCCAGGGGTAGGCCGGAAGATCGACCGGGGCGGACTCGGGGTAGATCTGCGCCCAGTCCACCTCGGCGCCGTGGACGAACAGCTCACCGGCGGCGCGCATCATCGAGGCCGCCTCGTCCTCGCCGCGTCGGAGCGTGCGCATCGCCGTGACACCGTCGCGGGCGAGGTAGCGCAAGAGCGCGGGGTGCGATCCGACCTCCACGAAAGTGCGAATGCCGTCCGCGACCATCGCGTCGATCGCAGGCGCGAAGCGTACGGTGCCCTCGACGTTGCGGCGCCAGTACGTGGCGTCGAGCGCGTCGTTCTCCCGGGCTCCGCTCACCGTCGAGTAGAACGGCACATCGCCCGCGGCGACATCGAGGGCACCCAACTCCGCTTCGAGCTGCGCGGCGAGCGGTGCCATCTGGGGGCTGTGGAACGCGTAGTCGACGTCGAGCCACGTCACCGCGGCTCGCTGTGCGCGGAGCTTCGCGACGACGCGGTCGAGCGCGTCCGACGCTCCGGCGATAACGACCGAAGCGGGTCCATTGAGGGCGGCGATCGCCACGGCCTCGCCGGCGATGGCGTCGCGTACCGCGGCCTCGCCGAGCTCCACCGCCGCCATGCGGCCGAGCCCGGTCGCTTCCTGCATTCGGCGCGCGCGCAGCGCCGTCACCCGCGCGATGGACTCGAGCGACATACGCCCCGACGCGACGGCCGCGGCGAGCTCGCCGACGCTGTGCCCGACGACGGCGTCCGGACGAACACCCCACTCGGCGAGCAACGCGGTGAGCGCGTACTGCACGGCGAAGATCGCAGGCTGTGCGAGCTCGGTCGCAGCGAGGTCGCCGGTGGTGATCTTCCGTTCGAGATCCTCGACGCCGTGAGCGGCGAGCGCGTCCGCCGCGCGGCGAAACGCCTCCGCGAACACGGGCTCACGTTCGAGGAGCGCGGCCCCCATGCCCGTCCACTGCGTCCCCTGACCCGAGTACACAAATGCGATCGCAGACCGCGGACCCGCGCGCCCCTCGGGCGTTTCGCGGTGTTGTCCCTTCGAAACGCGCCGCCTCAACGCGGTCGTGATCTCGTCGGCGTTCCGACCGACGGCGACTACGCGGTGCGGGTGCGCGGCCCTTCGGAGCGCGGAGGTGGCGGCGACGTCGTAGACATCCTCGGGCTCGCGATCGATTCGGTCGGCGAAGCGCGCGCACGTCTCCGCGAGCGCGGCTTCGCTTCGCGCCGAGAGGGGGAGAGCGTACGCGTGACGTTGCGCGGGTGTCGTGACCGGCGCGGGCGGCGCGGCTTCGAGCACGACGTGGGCGTTCGTCCCCGAGAAGCCGAACGAGGACACGGCCGTCATGCGTCCGTCGTGCGCGGCGCCCTCCGGAACGATGCGGGCGCCGCCGAGATCGATCTTCGGGTTGAGCTTCGAGAAGTGCAGGTGCGGTGGCACCGCGCCGTGTTGATGGATCAGCGCGGCCTTGATCAGCCCGAGCACCCCCGCCGCTGCTTCTGTGTGTCCGAAGTTCGTCTTGAGCGAAGCGATCCTGAAGCCGCTCTCCCCGTACACCGCGTTCGCCGCGCGGACCTCGATTGGATCGCCGAGGGGGGTTCCGGTGCCGTGCGCTTCGAGGTAGCCGACGTCACTCGCGTTCACGCCACCGTCGGCGAGGGCCGCTTCGATGACCGCTCGCTGCGCGGCGCCGTTCGGGACCGTGAGGCCGCTGCTCTTGCCGTCGTGGTTGAGCGCGCTCCCGCGAATGACCGCGACGATGCGATGGCCCTTCGCGACCGCGTCGGAGAGCCGCTCGAGCACGACGACCCCGCAGCCTTCACTTCGGACGTAGCCGTCGGCGTTTGCGTCGAAGGTCTTGCAGCGCCCCTCGGGTGACATCGCGCGCAGGTTGCAGAACGCGATGGTCGGCTCGGGCGCGAGGATGACGTTGACGCCGCCCGCGAGCGCGACGTCGCACTCCCCGCGGCGAAGGCTCTGCACGGCGAGGTGCGTCGCGACGAGCGAGGAGGAGCACGCGGTGTCGACGGTGAGCGTCGGGCCGTGCGCGCCGAGCACGTACGCGACACGCCCGGCCGCGAGGTTCGGGACCACCCCGGTGAGTGTGTAGCCGGCGTCGGACTCGGAGCCGTCGCGCAAGAGGAGTTGCAGGTAGTCGTTGCTGCTGACGCCGGCCCACACGCCGGTGCGGCTGCCGTGGATCGCGGTCGACGGAATGCCCGCGTGGTCGAGCGCCTCGTGGGTGACTTCGAGGAGGATGCGTTGTTGCGGGTCGAGGCTCGTCGCTTCGCGCGGGGTGATGCCGAAGAACGCCGCGTCGAACTGGTCGACGCCGTCGATGAAACCGCCCCCGCGCGTGTACATCTTGCCGTCGACGCCGGGGCGGGGGTCGTAGAAGTCGTCGATAGACCACCGGTCCGCGGGGACCTCGCGGATCGTGTCGCGGCCCTCTTCGAGCACGCGCCACAGCGAGGCGGGATCGTTCGCGCCGCCCGCGAAGCGGCAGCCGATACCGACGATGGCGATCGGCTCGGAGCGGTCACGGCGTAGCTCGGCGTTCTCGGCCTTGAGGCGTTTGAGCTCGGCGAGGGCGCGTCGCAGCACCTCTTTGCCGTCGTGTTCAGCCATCGAGCTCTTGCTCCAACATCGCGATCAGCTCGTCCTCCGACGGGTCGTTCGTCGTCTGCGGCTCGAACGTCGTCAGCACGTGGTCCGCGATTGCTCCGACCGAAGGATTGTCGAACACGAGCGTAGAAGGAAGAGGGCGGCCGAGCGTCGCCGAGACACGTTCGGTGAGCTCCACCGCGGTCATCGAGTCCATGCCGAGGTCGAAGAGGCCGGCGCCCTCGTCGATGGTCGCATCGCGCGGGAGCTCCAGGACCTCGCTCAGCTGTTTCGTCAGCAGCTCGGTCAACAGCGTACGTCGCGCCGCCGGGGGAGCCTCGGCGATGCGAGTGAGGAGGACTTCGTCGCGGGTGTGGCTCGGTTTGGCGCCCGCGAGGTGCGCCGTAAGGGGGTCGGCGCGGCGTGCGTTGAATGTCGCCCAGTCGATGTCGGCCGCGAGGATCACGGGCGCATCCTCCGCCTCTAGGCGATCCATGAGCGCCAACGCCGCGTCGGGTGCGACGCTCCGTAGCCCGAACGCCGCTGCGCGCCGCGCGCCCACTTCGCCGGTCGCGCTCGCCATGCCGCCGCCCGCCCACGGGCCCCACTGGATCGACAGGCCGGGGCGCCCGGCGGCGCGGCGGCGGCGGAGGACCGCGTCGGCGTACGCGTTCGCCGCGGCGTACGCGGCCTGGCCGGGGCCGCCGAACAGGGCCGCCGCGGAGGAGAACACGACGAGGCGCCCGTCCCCGACGAGCGCATCCAGGTTCTCGGTACCGCGCGCCTTCGCGGCGAGAACGGCAGCGATACGGTCGTCGTCGAGCTGTTCGACGGGGGCGTCGTCGAGGACACCGGCCGCGTGGTAGACGCCGCGCACCGGGCCGCAGCGTTCGAACACCTTCGCGAGGGCGTCGCGGTCCGCGACGTCCGCGATGAAGTGTTCGGCGCCGATCGTTGCGGCAAACCCGTCGTCGGGTGAGCGGCTCACGAGCGCAACGCGGGTTGCACCGCGATCGACGAGGTGCTCCGCGACCGCGCGCCCGATCGCGCCGAGCCCTCCGGTGATGACGAACGTCCCGTCGTCATGCGGTTCGTCGTTCGGCGTCAGCGGCGTGCGCTCGAGGCGAGGTGACTGCACGCGTCCGTCGCGCACCCGAACGTGGTCTGCGCCGTGGTCGAGCGCCCGCACGAGGTCCGCTTCGTCCTCGACCTCGACGATCCGCAACCCAAACGCACGCTCCACCGAGGCCGCGCGGAGGAACGCCGCCGCCGCCGCGTGCGCGGGACGGTCCCGACCGACGAGCCACACGTTCGAAGCGCTCGACGCTTCGCGCGCTGCGGCGAGCAGCTGCGAGGTCTCGACGTCGTCGGTGAGGAGGATGGTCGAATCCCCGTCGGCGTGGACCTGCGCCCCGCGCGATGCGAGCCACGTCGCGACCGCGTCCGACTCCCCGACGATGCGCCACGTGCCGGTCGGCGCGCTCCTCGCGGGCTTGGCTTCGCTCCAGCGCAGCTGAGCGACCGCCGTGCGCAACAGCCGGCGAAGCTCGGTCGCCGTCTGATCGGCGCGTCCGAATCGCAGACCTTCGAACCGCGCCACGGCGCGCCCATCGTCGTTGTAGAGCGTGACGTCCGCGCGCACCGAGTTGGCATCGGCGTCGTGCACGACCACGTGCGCCCAACCCGAGGCCGCCCGCGTCGTCGTGACCTCGAGCGTCTCCACGAAGACGGGGAGGTAACCACCGCGCTCCGGGAGATCGGCGTCGGGGATCGCGCTCCAGAACGTCTGCACCGCAGCGTCGAGGTAGGCGGGGTGCAAGCCGTACGCGTCGAGCTCGTCGACGATGGCGGAGGGGGCTTCGATGCGCCCGAGCGCCTCGCCGTCGCGCCGGTGGATCTCCCGGAGGCCGGCGAACGCAGGGCCAAGCTCCGCGCCGCGCGCGGCGAGCGTCGCGTATTGCGCTTCGCCGTCGCGGCGCTCTGCGCAGCGCCGCTGGACGGCGTCGAGATCGAGTCGCTCGCTCGGGAGGCGCGTCTCGGTAATCTTCGCGGTGAGAACCGTTGGCCAGGACGTGACGTCGTCTTCAGTCTGTTGGCGCAGCGTCGCGGCGCCCGCGTTGACGACGAGCTGAACGCGCGCGGGGGCTTCCAGCGTCACCGGCGAGAGCAGCGCGAGTGCTTCGATGCGGTGCGCGTCGCCACCGTACAACGTCGCGGCGGCGGCGCGGAGGAGCTCGACCCACGCCGTCATCGGGACGACGACCCGGTCGCCCAGTAGGTGGTCCGTGATGAAGCCGTCCGCGGTGAGCACGGCCTCGAACACCTCCGCCTGGAGCGCGGGCGAACGAACGCGGCGCCCCAACAGCGGGTGAAGCGAAGCGTCCGAAGGCTGCGACGTCGGCGCGCGGGTCCAGTACGCCGTCCGTTGCCAAGGGTAGGGCGGGGGCGCCGTGGTCTGCGCGGCGGATGGCGTCGAAAACGTGACGTCGGCGCCGGCGACGAAGAGGCGCGCGAGCAGGCGCTCGAACGCGAGCGGCTCGCCGGGGGCTCGACGAATGCTGGGGAGGACCGTCACGCCGGACGGCGCCATCGATTGGATCGAACGGTTGAGCACCGGGCTCGGTCCGACTTCGATCACGACGTCGACGCCGCGAGCGAACATCCGCTCGACGGCGTCGGCGAAGAGGACCGGTCGGCCGAGGTTCTTCGCCCAGTGCGCGGCGTCGAACGTGGCGCTCGGTCCGACGGTGGACTCGATCGCGAGCGACGGCGGTGACGTCCGCACCGCGCCCAGCTTCGCTATCATGCTGTCTTCGAGCGCGCGCATCCCGGGGCCGTGGAACGCGTAGGCGACGTCGAGCCAGCGCACCGCGATCCGCGCCTCGTCGAGTCGTCGGTACGCGGCTTCGATCGCCGCGGTCTCCCCGGCGAGCACGGTGCGCCCCGGCGCGTTGACCGCCGCGACGCTGACGCCGGGTTCGAGGGGTTCGAGCTCGGCCGGGGAAGCGGCTGCTTCGAACATGCGCCCGCGTCCGTGCTGCGTCTGCATGAGCGCGGCGCGGGTCTCGATCACACGCACCGCCTCCGCGAAGTCGATCACGCCCGCCACGTGCGCCGCCGCGATCTCCCCGACGCTGTGGCCGACCACGACGCTGGGCACGACGCCGCGCGAACGCAGCGTCGCGGCGAGCGCTATCTGGTACGCGAACAGCGCGGGCTGCGCGTTCTCGGTGCGGGCGAGCGCGTCGGCGTCATCGAGCACGGCGCGGTCGAACGGAACCGAGGCGAAGTGTTCGGCGAACACCGCGTCGTGCGCGGCGAGCGCCTTCGCCATCCCCGGCCACAGCGAGCCCTGCCCCGAAAACACCAGGCCGATCCGCGGTGGACGATGCACGCAAGCGCCGGCGTCGAAGCGCCCCGCGCGCAGCCGCTCCGCGAGCTCTGTCGTGTCCGCGACGACGGCGCGGCGGTGCGGGAGGCGTGCGCGGAGGCGGGCGCCCTCGACGACGGCGTCGTCGCCGGCTTCGATCCGGGCCGCGTAGTCCGCGGACATCGCGTCGAGCGCGGCTTCACTCGCTGCGCTGAGGAGCAGCGTGCGAACGCCGGCTCGCGGGGGGATCGGTTCGAGCGCGGGCGCGGACTGCAGGACGACGTGGGCGTTCGTTCCTCCGAAGCCGAACGAGCTCACGCCCGCGAATCGCTCGCCGTCGCTCCAGTCGCGAGGTGAGGTCGGGACCTCGAACCGCGTGGACGCGAAGTCGATGTTCGGGTTCGGCGACTCGAAGTGCAGGTTCGGAGGGATCGCACCGTGGTGCAGCGCGAGCACCGTCTTCACGAGGCCCGCGATGCCGGCCGCGGCCTCCAGGTGACCGATGTGGCTCTTCACCGCGCCCAGCGCGACGCGCGGGCCCTCCTGGCCCAACGCCTCGGACAGCGCTTCGACCTCGATGGGATCACCGAGCGACGTGCCCGTGCCGTGCGCCTCGACGTAGGAGATCGCGGACGGTGCAACGTCCGCGTCCGCGAGCGCACGACGAATCACGTCGACCTGCGCGCCGACGTTCGGTGCGGTGAGCCCGGCGCTGCGGCCGTCTTGGTTGATCGCCGAGCCGCGCACGATCGCGAGGATCCGGTCTCGGTCGCGGAGCGCGTCCGGGAGGCGCTTGAGGACCAGCGCGCCGCCGCCTTCGCCGCGCACGAAGCCGTCGGCGCGGCGGTCGAAGGTCTTGCACCGCCCGTCGCGCGCCATCATCCCCCAGCGGGAGAAGGCGATGTAGTTCGCGATGAACAGGATGAGGTTCACGCCGGCGGCGATCGCGAGATCACACTCACCGTTGCGGAGGCTCTGCGTCGCAAGGTGCGTTGCAACGAGCGACGACGAACACGCGGTGTCGATCGCGACGCTCGGCCCTCCGAGATCGAACAGGTAGGAGACGCGGTTGGCGAGGATGCTGTTCGACAATCCGGTCGCGGTGTACGCGTCGAGCTGATCCGCGGTGCGCGGTAACAGGCTGTAGTCGTTGGCCGAGACCCCGACGAACACCCCGGTCGATGACCCGGCGATGTCGCCTTGACCGGCGTGCTCCAGCGCCTCGTAGACGACTTCGAGGAGCAGGCGCTGCTGCGGATCCATCCACGTGGCTTCGCGCGGAGCGATACCGAAGAACTCGGCGTCGAAGCCGCGGACGTCGCGGAGGAATCCGCCCCACCGCGTGCTCATCTTCCCGGGCGCGGAGCGATCCGGATCGTAGTAGGCGTCGACGTCCCAGCGGTCGCGCGGGATCTCGACGATGCCGTCACGACCGGTCATGAGGTTGGACCAAAACCGCTCGGGGGTGTCGCCGTCGCCGGGCATCCGGCAGGCGAGGCCGACGACTGCAATCGGGGTTGCGGGCTCCGCGAGGAGCGAGCGTAGCTTGGACTTCTGTTCGGCGGATAACTTGGCGATCGCCTGCTCGAGCGCTTGGACGACGCTCACGTGTCGAGGGCCTCGAGCACGGCGAGCATCGCGGCGCCGTCTTCTTCGGTGAGCTCGGACTTCGGCGCTTCGGTGGCTTCGCCGAGGTCCATCGCTTCGAGGAGGTGCGCGCTGAGCGCGGCGGTCGTCGGGTGACGCCACACGACGGTCGCCGACAGCCGAACCCCGAGGTCGTGCTCGAGACGGTTGCGCAGCTCGATCGTCATGAGGGAGTCGAGCCCGAGCTGCTGCAGCGGGACGTTCGGGAGGATGCGCGTGGGATCGACGCGCAACACCGACGCCGTCTGCTCGGTGAGGTAACGCTCGATCGTCTCGAGGCGGTTCGCGGCCGGCGCCGCAGCGATGCTTCGTGCGACGTCGCCGGACGCGGTCGCCTCGGCGGTGGCGATCTCCGAGAAGAACGGCGTACCCGCCGCGCTCGGATAGGAGGCCGCCCACTGCGCGGCGTCGAAGTCCATCAGCGCGATCTGCGGAGCGGCGCCCGCGAGCACCCGTTCGAGGCGCTCGATCCCGTCGGCCGGGGCGAGCGGCGTGAAGCCGAGCGCGGTGAAGCGCGACTGGTGCGTCGCGCCGGCGACGCGGCCGACCTCTGACCACGGGCCCCAGTCGATCGTCGTCGCGGGGAGGCCGAGGGAACGGCGGTGGTGCGCGAGCGCGTCGAGGAACGCGTTCGCTGCGGCGTAGTTGCTCTGCCCCGGGCTGCCGAGGAGCGCCGCGGCGGACCCGAACATGACGAAGAAGTCGAGCGCGTGTCCTCGCGTCGCGCGGTGCACGTTCTCCGCGCCCGCCACCTTGGGGGCGAGGACGTCTGCGAATCGCTGGTGGGTTTGTTCGAGCACCACGCCGTCGTCGAGCACACCCGCGAGGTGGAAGACGCCGCGAAGGTCGTCGAGCTCCGCGACGAGCGCCTCGACGGCATGCGGATCTGCGACGTCGACCTTCCTGGTTACGACGCCTTCGAGCGCGCTAGTCCCGGTCCGGCTCGCGAGCACGACGCGTCCTGCGCCCTTCGAACGAAGCCACGTGGCGAGGGTGGTGCCGAGGCCGCCCGTGCCGCCGGTGACGAGGTACGTGGCGCCCGGAACGATGTGCGCCCCCGCCCGGAGCGGCGGCGGTTCAGCCATGTCGATCACGACGCGGCCGTAGTGCTGGGCGCGGGCGATTCGGTGGAAGGCGTCGCGGGTGTCGCGCGCCGGATAGCTCAGGTACGGGATCGGCTCGGCGTCGACGATCGTGCGCGAGAGCAGCTCGCCGACGAAGTCCGGCTCCGAAACTAGGAGCTGGGCGACGTCCACAAGGTGATAAGCGTTGTTGCTGCGGAGCGCGCCCAGCGGCAGCTTGCCGCCGGCGTAGGCGTCGCGCTTCGACAGATCGATATATCGACCGCGCGGCGCGAGGAGGCCGAGCAGACGCTGGCGCTCCTCGCCGACCTCCGCGGAGAGCACGACGTCGACGCCGCGCTTGGTCAGCGCGCGAACGCCATCGAGGGATTCGGACCGCGACGCGAAGACGTGCTCGACGCCTCGCTCGCGGAGCAGCGCACGCCGCTCTTCGGAGCCAGCGGTCGCGATGACGCGCACGCCGATACGACGTGCGACGTCGATCGCCGCGAGCCCGAGGCCACCGCCGGCGGACGTGATCAATAGCCACTCACCTTGGCGCAGACGCGCGAGCTCCTCGAGCGCGTACGTCGCGGTGACGAGTGAGGACGGCAGCGCCGCGGCGTCCGGCCACGGCAGGCGCGCCGGCTTCTTCGCGACGAGCGCCGCCTTCGTGACCATCGAGGAGCCCAAGGCGTGCGGACCGACGGCGACGACCTCGTCGCCGACCGCGACGTTCGTGACGCCGGGGCCGATCGCTTCGACCGTCCCGGCGCACTCGCCGCCGAGGACGTCCGCGCCGTCGCCGGGGTAGATGCCGAGCGCCTTCATCACGTCGGAGAACGCGACGCCCGCCGCTTTCACGCGGACCAAGACCTCGCCGCGATCCACCCTCGGCGTGTGTTTCGCGTAGGCGAGCCGATCGATTCCGGGCTCGGAGCTCTCGAGTCTGAACTCAGCGTTCGGCGATACGACGGGCGGGCCCTCCAGGTGTCGGGTCGGCGCGAGGCGGGCGGCGAACAGCGCGTCGTCGCGGAACGCGACGCGGCTCTCCTTCGAGTCCGAGCCGACGAGCCGGGCCAGTGATTCGAGGCTCGGGCCGCGGCGGTCGGGATCGCGGTCGAACCACACCGGCGCGAGCTCCGGGTGTTCGTTTGCGAGCGTCTGCACGAAGCCGACCGTCGCGGCGTGGTGCAGCGCGATGGGCCGTTTGTGCGCGGGGACGTGGGCGGCGCCTTCCGTGACCACGAAGAGTCGCGGTGCGTCACGCAGGCCCGCCTTGGCGATGGTGTGGACGACGTCGAGCGCGAAGTCGGCGTCGCGTCGTTCGCGGTCTTCGGGGACGAACGCGACGATGGCGTCGGCGCCTTCACGGAGCGCCGCGCTCAGATCGTCGAGGGATGTCGCGCGAGCCGCGTGCCCGTTTGCGGTGAAGGGCGCCGCGTCGCCCAGCACAAGGACGCGACGGTGCGCCGTCCCGGAGGTCTCGGTCCTGCGCCACTCCACCGTGTAACCCACGACGCCGCGTTCGTACGGCTGCGCGACGACGCGTCGGACGAACGCGATCACCTCGTCGCCGTCGAGGAGCCAGGCCCCTTCAGCTCCCGCGCGGGCTTCGTACTTTGCGCCGCGCTCGGGGCGGCGGAGCACGACGACGTCCTTCGCACGCGCGAGCACGCCGAGTTTGTTCGTCACGGCGGCGAGCTGGAGGAGCGCGTCGAGCGTCGCGGTGCAGACACCGGCTTCGTCGATCGAAGGCGCGGTGATCGTCGCGGTAGAGAACACGCCGATCTTCAGATCCGAGACGCAGAGGAACGCGTCGCCGTACGTGATGCCGGCTTGTGCGAGGCGCTCTCGGTAGACCGACGGCTCCACCTCTTTGGTCGTCGCGATCGTCGGCGCTGCGGGGACCTCGACACCGCCCAGGCGACCGCTCGCGTGGCGCACCCAGCCGTCCTGATCCGCGAAGACCTCGAACTGGTCTCCGTCGATCGCGAGCTGGATCCGAACGGCGTCGTCCGCTTCGATGGGGAGCTCGAAGTCGATCTCGAGGATCGCGCGGTCCGACGCGAACGACACGGCCTCGATGAGCGCCGTCCCCGGTACGACGACGCGCCCGCCGACGCGGTGGTCTTCGAGCCATCGGTGGCGTTGGCGATCCAACGTCCCTTCGAACACACGCTCCGCCGTGCCGGCGACGACCACCTCCGTGTGGAGCCACGGGTGCTGAAGCGTCGCGCCCGTCGCGCCGCGCACGATCGTCCCGGTGGCGGACGGCGACCAGAACCTCTCGCGTTGCCACGGGTACCGCGGAAGCGGAGCGACGACGTCCGTGCGCGCGCCGCGCGCCTCCCAGTCGAAGTCGACGCCGGCTGCGTACAGCTCCGCCGTCGCACGCGCGAGCGCGAGCTCGTCGTCTTCGTTTCGACGCAGCGTCGCGATCGCGGGGGCGTCGCGCGTGGTCCCGACCGAGGGGAGGAGCGTCGGGTGCGGACCGATCTCCACGAACACCGCGCCCTCCGGGGCCGCGAGCACGGCGTCGTGGAAGAGCACCGGCTGCCGGAGGTTGTCGACCCAGTACTTCGCGTCGAGCGCGGCGTCCTCGATCGGTGCGTTCTTCACGGTCGACCAGAACGGGAGCGCAGGTACGCGCGGTCGCAGGCCGGCGAGCGCCTCCGTGAGCGGCGTCGTCAGCGGGTCGACCATCGGGCTGTGCGAGGCGACGTCGACGTCGACCCAGCGTGTGTAGATCTCCGCGTCGTCGAGCTTGGTTCGAATCTCCTCGAGCGCGTCGCGGTCGCCGGCGAGGACACTCGCGCGTGGTCCGTTGGAGGTGGCGAGGGAGACGGCGTCGTGCGCGGCGGCATGTTCGGATGCCTCTTCTCTCGTCAGCTCCGCGAACAACATCGCGCCCTGTCCGGAGAGCGTCTTCATCAGCTTGCTGCGGCGGCAGATCACCGCGGCGGCGTCGGCGAGCGACAAGGCACCCGCGACGTAGGCCGCGGCGACTTCGCCCATGCTGTGACCGATCACCTGCGCGGGGTGTACGCCCCATGCGCGCAGCACGGACGCGACGCCGACTTCGACGGCGAAGATCGCGGGCTGCACGACGTCGATCGCGTCGAGCTCGACCTCACCGCGGAGGACCGCCTCGATCGACCACTCCACCTCTGGTCCGAAGACGTCGGCCACGGACGCGATGGTCTCGGCGAACACCGGCGAGGTTTCGAGGAGGCGCTTCCCCATCGTCGCCCACTGTCCGCCCTGACCCGCGAACACGAACACCACGGGCGGCGGCGACATCGCGGGGGCGCTCGGGCGGAACGTCGCGAGGTCCCCGAGCAGGGCGTCGCGGTCGGCACCGTAGAACGCGGCGCGGTAGGGGAGGTGGTCGCGTCGAACGGCGGCGGTGTCGCAGAGCGCTGCGACGTCGGAGCGCTTCGTCAACTCACCTTGCAAACGCTCCACCCGCGCGGCGAGCGCTTCGGGGGTCTTCGCGGAGACGGGGAGGACGTAGGGGCCGGCGCGGTCCGACACCTCGGGCGCTGGAGCGGCTTCGAGGATCGCGTGTACGTTCGTCCCGCCGAACCCGAAGCTGCTCACGCCCGCGATGCGCGGACGCGCTTCGGGCCAGGACGTTCGTTCGGCGACGACGCGAAGCGAGAGCGCGTCGAAGTCGATCTTCGGGTTGGGCGTGTCGAAGTGCAGACTCGCGGGGAGCGATCCGTGCTCCAGCGCGAGCGCGGTCTTGATCAACCCGGCGACGCCAGCGGCGGCTTCGAGGTGACCGAGGTTGCTCTTCACGGAGCCTACGAGGCACACGTCGCCGCCCTTCGGGCGCATCGCGGCGGAGATCGCCTCCGCTTCGATGACGTCGCCGAGCGCGGTGCCAGTGCCGTGCGCTTCGACGTAGGTGACGTCCTCGGGGCGAACCGCGGCGTCGGCGCACGCGGCGCGGAGCGCGCGTTCCTGCGCGCGCCGGCTGGGGGCCATCAGGCCGTTCGTGCGTCCGTCTTGCGCGACGGCGGAGCCGCGGATGACGGCGTGGATGCGGTCGCCGTCGGCCTTCGCGCGCGACAGCGGTTTGAGCACCACGACGCCGACGCCTTCGCTGCGCACGTAGCCGTCCGCGCGTGCGTCGAACGTCTTACATCGCCCGTCGGCCGCCATCGCGGAGGCGCGCGAGAAGCTCATCGTGATCGCGGGGGTGAGGATCAACGAGACGCCGCCCGCGATCGCGAGCGTCGACTCGCCGTTGCGGAGGCTCTGCACCGCGAGGTGCACCGCGGCGAGCGACGAGGAGCACGCGGTGTCGACTGCGAAGCTCGGCCCGCGCAGATCGAACGCGTACGCGATCCGGTTCGCGGCGATGCTCATCGCGCTGCCGGTGCCGGTGTGCGGTCCGATGCGCTCCGGATCCGAGAACTGGAACATCCCGTACTCGGCGCTGCTGATCCCGACGAACGTCCCGGTGTGGGTCTCGGCGAGTGACGACGGCGGAATGCCGGCGTCCTCGAGCGCGTCTACCGTGACTTCGAGGAGGAGGCGCTGCTGCGGGTCGATCGTCTCGGCTTCGCGCGGCGCGACGCCGAAGTAGGCGGCGTCGAAGCGATCGACGTCGTCGAGGAACGCGCCCCACTTCGTCGACAGGCGGCCCGCGGCGGTGGCGTCCGGGTCGTAGATCGCGTCGGCGTCGAAGCGGTCCTTCGGGACCTCGCGCACGGCGTCGACGCCGTCCTCGAGGAGGCGCCAGAAGGCGTCCGGGCCGTCGGCGGAGGGCATGCGGCAGCCGATGCCGACGATCGCGATCGGCTCGTTCTTCGCTTCGACCGCGGCCGCCGGCGCGTGGCCGTTTGCGCCGAGGTGGCGGACGAGCGCGTCGATCGTGGGGTGGTCGTAGATGACGCTCGGGCTGAGCGTTCGGCCGGCTTCGCGTTCGAGCTCGGCGACGAGCCGAACACCTTCCGCGGAGTCGATCCCGAAGCTCGCGAACGTCGCGTGTTCGTCGGGGCGCACGCCGGACAGCGCGGTCACCTTGTCGACGAGCCACGCACGAAGGTTCGCCGCGGTGACGCGCGGCGCGGCGGAGGCGGGGCGCGTCCACACGTGCACGACGTCGAGCTCGCCGGCTTCGTACTGGCGGGCGAGGCGGCGGCGCTGGATCTTTCCCGAGGAGGTCTTGGGTGCGGAGCGCGGGGCGAGGAGGAGGATCGAGTAGGGCGCGATGTCGTGGTCGGCGACGATGCGCTCGCGTATCGCGGTGACGACTTCGTCCGGGTCGACGCCGGGTTTGGTCTCGAAGGCGACGAAGAGGCGCTCCTCGTCGTCCACGTCGAGTGAGAACGCCGCGCCGCACCCGGGGCGCACGGCGGAGTGCGACAGCTCGGCCGCGTACTCGATGTCCTGCGGGTAGTAGTTCTTGCCGCGCAGGATGATGAGGTCGCTGATGCGGCCGGTGATGTAGAGCTCGCCGTTCAGCACCGTGCCGAGGTCGCCCGAGCGCATGTACGGGCCTTCGCCGGTGCCGGCGATGCGTGCGCCGAAGGTGGCTTCGCTCTGTTCGGGGCGGCCGTAGTAGCCGAGCCCGACGCTCGGGCCGCGCACCCAGATCTCGCCGATCGCGTCCGGCCCGACGCGTTCGAGGGACTGCGGGTTGACGATCGCGACGTCGAAGTCCCCGGCCGGGCCGTGTCCGAACAGCGTGACGCCTTCGTTCGCACGTACGACGCGGCCGTCGGCGAGGGCGTCGGGATCGACCGTGACGCGAGTGGGCTCGGTGCGCAGCGGCGCCCACGTGACGCCCATCGTCGCTTCGGCGAGGCCGTAGCCGGGCATCATCGCCTCGGGGCGGAGGCCGGTGGGGGCGAACGTTCCATTGAAGAGATCGATGGTGCTCGCGCGTAGTGGCTCGGCGGCGTTGAACGCGCACTGCCAGGTCGACAGGTCGAGGCGCTCCAGATCCTCCGGAGTGGCCTTGCGTGCGCAGAGAGCGAACGCAAAGTCGGGGCCGCCCGCGTGGGTGCCGCCGAACTTGGAGATCGCATCCATCCAGCGGATCGGTTTCTTGAGGAAGTCGATCGGCGACAGCACGGTGGACTGGATGCCGAGGTAGATGGGGATGAGGAAGCCGGTGACGAGGCCGAGGTCGTGGTACTGCGGGAGCCAGTTCACGACGTGACTATCGTGGGTACCCCCGGTGCGCTCGCAGCCGATGCGGGTCTGCTCGATGAGGTTCCGCTGCGTGATCATCACGCCCTTCGGCGAGCCGGTGGAGCCGGAGGTGTACTGGAGGAACGCGAGGGCGTCACCGTCGACCGGCTTCGGCGTCCAAACGCGAGCGCGCGCAAGGTCGAGCTCGTCGGTCGCGACGCACTTCATCGAAGCGAGCTTCGGGGCGTGCTCCGCGAGCATCGGGAGCATCATCTTCAGCGGTGCGGTGGTGAACATCGCGGCGACCTGCGCGTCGTCGGCGATCGCTTGGAGTCGAGGCACGGTGCGCGACAGGCGCATGGGGTCGGGCGGGTAGGCGGGAACCGCGACGGCACCCGCGGCGAGGCAGCCGACAAAGCCGGCGACGTAATCGACGCACGGGAGGTAGAGCAGCAGGATGCGCTCGCCGACGAGGCCTTCGTCTTCGATGTATTGCGCGACGGCGGCGGCTTTGTCGTACAGCTCGCCGTGGGTCCAGCAGGTGGCGGGGCCCTCCGCGTCACCGTTGTCGAGGAAGCGGAAGACTTGCTGGTCAGGACGCAGCTCGCGGTTGCTGACGAGGTGGTCGACGAGAGAACGTACGCTGGGCTTCATCGAACTCGACACTCCTCGCACCGTCACAGGTCGCGCTCAACCCAAGTCGTGGGTGTTGGCGACGGCCTCGGCGTGACGGATTGCGGCCTCGACGATCTCCATCGAGTAGGCGCCGCCGACCCAGAACGTACGTCGGTGGCCCTGGAGAGCGTCGAGGCGGACGCCGAACCCGGCGGCGAGCGCGGCGGGGGGGAGGTAGGGGAAGTAGTCCGTCCAGCGGCGGCGCGCGAGAGTACGCACAGAGGTCGCACCGAGATCGCGGACGTCGGCTTCGAGGCACGCGGCGTCGGCCTCGTCGTTGCCGGTGCTGTACTGCCATACAGAGTACAGCGGGCGGTCGGCTCCGGGTTTCAGGTAGATCACGACATGACCCCGGTCGGCCGAGGTCTGGCGATCGGAGACGAAGGTGAGACCCACGTCGTCGGAGAGGTTCTCCGCTTCGACGAGGGCGCTAACGTAGTCCTGGCTCCGGAAGGCTTCGAGGACGGCACGTTCTTCGTCGTCGACGTCCACAAGCTCGAGCGCGGTGCCGGGCGCGGGTGTGACGACGAGGGCGTCGGCTTCGGTCGTGCCTTCGTCGGTCGTGATACGGATCGTGTCGCCGCGGGTGATGCGGCGGACCGCGCACGACGTTCGAACCGGGAGTGTCTCCGCGAGGCGGGTGCAGAGCTCTTGGTAACCGCCGCGCACGGTGTCGATGACGCCCCGACACAGCGACATGATGCGAAGGTGGTAGAGCGCGGCGATGTCCTCGGTGACGAAGCCGTAGCCGCAGGCCTGGTAGCCCCAGGTGAGGAGCGGCGGGATGGGCCAGAGACCGCGTCGTTCGAGCCAGCTCTGTATGGGGAGGTGCAGCTCGAGGGGGGCGACCTGGCTGTGGTCGGTCACGAGGTCGGCATCGCCGAGCTCGTCGGCGAGCGCGAGCAACCAGGTTTGGTCCTCGGGGCCGTGGCGGACGCGGCGGACCGGGGCGCCGCGGGCGTCGACGAGGGTGTCGCAGGGGGTGAGCTCGATGCCGAGCTCGTCGAGGTAGGCGCGGGTGCGGTGGTACGTCCCGAAGACGCCGAGCGCCCCGAGCTCGTAGATGCGTCCGAAGCGGCGGAGGCTGTGGCACTTGCCGCCGGCGGTGTCGGCGGCTTCGAGGACGGTGACGTCGGCGCCGCGGCGTTTCAGCTGGCGGGCGGCGACGAGGCCGGCGATGCCGGCGCCGATGATGCAGATGCGCACGGGGCGTCGAGTTGACGCGGTTTAGGGGCGCTCGTACAGTCGCCGACGCGCGTTTTTTCGGCGCGCGGGGGCCCTGAGCGCGTGCGGATGTCGTCATTTCTACCGCCGATCCTGGTGGATCTCGGGAAGCGCAAGCGGAAGCGGCTGCGCTCGTTGGAGCGTCACGCGGGGCCGTTGGTCGGCGAGATCGACGCCACGGTGGAGCAGGTGCGCGCGCAGCTCGGCGCGGAGGCCGAGGGCAAGACGCTCGTGCCCGTGGTGGTGGTGTACAAGAGGAAGCGGCGGAAGCGGGACGATCCGATCCGGATCCTGCTGGGCGGTTGAACGAAGAGAGGGAGTACGGACGATGGTCGAAGAGACGAACGAAGCGGCGGAGCTTTCCGGACTGGAGCTGCCCGAAGGCGGCAAGGCCAAGAAGGGCAAGAAGAAGAAGAAGAAGAACAAGAAGCGGAAGTACTCGATGGGCCTCGAAGAGGCGCAGCGCTACGACCGCGCGATGACCGAGCTGGACCGCCGCATCCTGAACGCCGTGCTCGACGGCGTGCGCGAGTGGGAGAAGGGCTCGAACAAGTCGTCGAAGAAGAAGCGCGACGGCGGCCTGATGGACGCGGCGAAGAACTCGGCCAAGGCCTACGCCGCGTACGCGAAGCGCATGAGCAAGCTGACGAACGGCATGTACCCGTACGACGGCGACCGCATCCTCGAAGACCTCTTCCGCCTGTGATGCACGACGCGATCGACCGCGTCCTCGTCCGCGCGGGGCGACGCAAGAAGAGAGAACTGAAGGCGCTCGCCCGCGGCGAGGGCGACCTCGCGGACGTCGTCGGCGACGCGATCAGCGACGCCATCGCGGGCGCGACGGATGTGGATCGCGACCAGGTGATCCCGGTGATCATCCTGTACGAGGAGCGCCCGAAGAAGCGGAAGCGGCGGATCGGGTTGCTGGGGATTTGAGGGGTGGCGCGGTCGACGGTTTCAAGTCGTACGCGGGCCGATCTTGCTGCGGGCGAAGGACGCCACGTCGACTTCAAGCGGGGATACTCCCACATCAAGCCGGAAGACTTCGTCTCGTTTGCAAACTCGCAAGGCGGGAGAGTCTATCTCGGAGTCGATGAGATTCCAGGTCAGGTGACGCGAGGGCGAATCGTCGGCACTTCCGTAACCGACAGTGCTCAGCTCGAAGTCTCCAATAAGGCGAGCGATTGTTCGCCGCCGGTCGATCATCGACTCAACATGGAACGCGACAGCCGAGGTCGAGCAATCCTCGTCGTCGATATCCCAGAGTCTTCGACCAAACCGCATTGTACTCCCAGCGGCCGATACCTCATTAGATACGGGAGTCGGAATACTCCGCTCGAGCCGGACGCGCTACGGAGCATCGTATTGGGTACGCAGCCGCGGCGGACGATTCAGTTCCCTGCATTCGTCGTCAGAGAGTCATCGGAGGGGCCACTGATGAAGGGGGTTCTTGGCGACTATCCACTCCAATTCTTCATGTCGGTCGGCGATGAGGCGCAGGTGACGAAGATGTTGAACGCAAAGAGGCAGTCGTCTTTTTGCGCAATCGCGTGTCTGGTGGCACTGGTTCATCAGTCGGGCGTGTTCTCTTTCAGCTGGGTCGGGCCGGCTTTTCAGAATCTGTCTATCGAGCGACCCTTCCTCGAACGGATCACTGTTCCGTCAGCACTCAGGAACAAATTGAGTCAGACATTGAACCCCGCCCTAGCGTATGGGCAGGTAGATGTTCCGCGTGGGTGGAGCTTCTGCGGTGTTGAGGCTGTGGAAGCAGACGGAGTAGGGGAACTGTCAGCCGTTGTGCTTAGGAGGGAGCAGAGTTTCATGTTCTTTGGAGGCCGCCGATCGGGCGGCCAGATATTTGGACCTTCGAGCCTGATTGAGTTCATGCAGCCAGCACCGATGAACTCGCAAGCGGCGTGGACGGAGCACTTGAACTTCGTGTCCGGCTACCGCATGACACCGGACGTCCTGCATTCGTCCCAGGGCGTACTCGCAATCCAGTTCTTCAATGAAACCGTCGCGAACATCGCTGTTTGCTTTGGAGCTGCGGAGTTCTTTTCGCGTAGACCTCACCCGGCGATGGCGCAACTTCAGCTGATGGTAGGATCCTTGGTCGAAGCTGCTGACGGAACCTAGCTGTCTCGACACGAACTCTGTCGGAGCTGGGCTCCAGCAGGTGCCAGCGTTCGAAGATTTCGACTCAGGTGGTCTACTTGCTACGCGTGAGCGCCTCGGCGTAGACGTCTTCCCACGCCTCGCCCTTTGACTCGCCGGATTCTACCGCTCCAATTCGGCGCTCGATCTCCGCGACCCACGCGTCGTCGTCCGCGTCCTTCTCCCGCCCAGCCACGCTACGCCGTCGCCGGGGCCTCGACCTTGGGCCCGTCTTCCTTCGGCTCGGGGTGCAGCGCCGCCATCACGCGCTTCAACAGCTTCTTCGGGCTGGGGCGCTTCGCGGCGCCGTACACGTTCGAGAGCTTCGGGTCCTGCGTCCACTCGTAGTGGAGCTTGCCGTCCTGCGTCCAGACGAACGCGCCGGGCTGCAGGAACGCCTCCTTCTTGTAGGACATCGCGGCGGGGTGCAGCGACTCCTTCTTCACGCCGAGCACCTTCTTCGACGTGAGGTTCGGGTCGCTCAGCATCAGGAAGCTCAGGCGGTGGTGGCGGCGGAAGCGACGCAGCGCCTTCGGCTTGTCGGCGGACAGGCCGATCACCTGCGCGCCCGCGGCTTCGAACTTCTCGGCGTAGTCCGCGAGGTCCTCCCAGTACTCCTGGCAGTACGGACACCAGGGTCCGCGGAAGACGATCAGCACCGTGGCGGGCTTCGAGGCCACCGCCGCCGCGAGATCGAAGGGCTCCTTGTCGTGCGTCTTGAGACTCAGCATGCTCCGGCCCCAGAGGGTCCTTCAAATCGCACGCGGAGTAAAACAGGCCGCCGTCCTCCCGGGTCTGACGGTCGCGCTCCTCTTCGGGCTGGCCGCGCCCAACGCCGCTCGCGCCGAAGATCTCCAGGGCTTGAGGCTCCTCGTCCCCGACGTCCGCGGCCAAGCGCGCTGGGGCACCGCCAACCTCACCCGCGGCATCGTCCAAGAGCTTGAGACCGGCGGCTACACGGTCCTTCAAGAGGACGCCTTCGCCGAGGCCGGCGACACCCTCCGCATCGACCCCAAGGTGCGCTGGAACCCGAAGGCCCTCGCCGCCATCGGCAAGAAGATCGACGCCCACTGGGTCCTCCGCGTCACCGTCACCAAACGCGGCTGGCTCTACACGGCGCGCGCCCTCCTCGTGAACGCGGAGTCCGGACAGATCGAGATGGACTTCCGCTCCGACTACTACAAGCCGGACGCCGAGACGCGCGATCGCGGCTACCGGATCGGGCGCAAGACCAACCAAAAGCTCGAGACCCTCTGGCCGGGCCGCCGCGCGCAGCTCGCGAACGTCACGAAGCCGCCCGAGCCCCCACCGCCGACCGACACCACGGAGACGACCACCGTCGCCGAGTCGACGAGCATCCTCGACGAGGTCGACACCGACACCGACTTCGGCTCGGGCGACACCGACTTCGACGCCGAGTTCAACGCCGAGTTCAGCGGCGACACCGAGGTCACCGCCGAGGCGGAGTTCGACGGGTTCGGCGAAGAGGACGGCTGGGTCTGGAGCGTGCGCGGTTGGGTCGGCTCCAAGTACTGGGCCTTCGTCAGCCCCGATCTCCTCGACGGCAAGAGCCGCCAGATCCTCAAGGCCGGCTTCCGCTCCACCGTCACCGGCAAGTTCGGCGACTCCGCGCGCGTGCGCCTCCTCCCCCTCGTCGAGGTCGACGCCACCAACCAACGCCTGCACCGCCTGATCGTCGAAGAGGCGTTCTTCGAGTACGGCTTCCGCCACGCCGACGTTCGCATCGGCTGGAACACGCTCACCTGGGGATCGGCGAGCGCGCTGCACGTCGTCGACGTGATCAACGCGCGTAACTTCGCGGAGGGGATCGTCGACGCACCGAAGGTCGGACAGCCCATGGCGTCCGCGAAGATCCTCCTCGGCAACCACTCGCTGTCGCTGCTCTACCTCACGCCGTTCATCCCGCCCGCGCTCCCGAGGTTCGACACGCCGTTCTCCGTGATCCAGGCGCCGTCGGGGCAAGACCCCCAGACCTTCGACTACGGCGACGCCCCGCTCTACGCGTCGTCACTCGAACAGTGGCACCCGCAGGTCGCCACGCGCCTCGACCTCGTCTTCTCGGGCTTCGACGTGCACGCCGGCTACTTCTACGGCTACAACCGCTTCCCGTTCGTACACCTGCCGACCGACACACTCGTGTACCCGCTGCTCCACCACATCAGCAGCGACGCCTCGATCCTGTTCGGCAACACCTCGCTCAAGCTCGAAGGCGCGTACGTGATCCACACGCCGACGGACCGCACGCGGAACCCGCCGCTCACGCTCGACAACGGGCGACCCGCCGCGGAGATCCCGATGCCCGGCCCGCGCGTGATGGTGGTGGCGGGGGTGGAGCACACGTTCGACAACTTCGTCGGCGGCAGCACGTTCATCCCGCTCGCGGAGGTCATCGGCGACTCCGACAGTCAGCTCTTCGGCGGGGACCGCCCGCCGGACGACATCGTGCGCTTCTTCGAGAACCACCTCGTGTACGGGTTCCGCTGGGACTTCAACAACGGGGTGGGCTCGCAGATCACCTTCACGGATCTGTTCGACCTGAGAAACCCGACGGATCACCTCATCACGCTCGAGTACAACGAGCGGTGGTTCCAGCACTACACGTTCGCGATCGGCGGGCGCCTCGGCACCGCGCGCGACGGCACCAAGGGCACCTTCTTCCGCCAGCTCACGAGCCTCTACACCGAGCTTCGACTCAACTACTGAGGCCGCCTTCAAGCCACCTCGGTCCTCGTGTACCTTTCGGCACGCTTGGGCAGTCTGTCCGATTTTCTCGAGGCCCTGCGGAGCGATCCCGCTTCGCAGGAGGCCGCCGAATCCGTCCGCGCCGCGGCGCGCGAGGACGGCGATTTCTCGGCCTACGCGGAGGCGTTCTTCGAACGCGGCGTAGCGCTGTGGGACGAGGACATGGACCTCGCCACCGACTCCCTCGTCGAGGCGGCGCTCGTGTTCGAAGAGGAGGTCGACGACCTCGAGAAAGCCGCCGAAGCCTACGAGGCCGTCCTCGAGCTGCAGCCCGACCACCGCCGCGCGCTGTTCGCGCTCGGGCTGATCCTCCACGACCTCAAACGCTGGGACGACCTCATCGCCCTGTACCGGCGCCGCCTCGCGACCAGCACCGACGGCGGCGAACGCACCACGCTCCACCTCTACATTGCGGAGCTCCTCGCCGAACGGAAGGACGACGCCGACGCCGCCTTCACCGAGGTCCTCCGCGCCGTCCGCCTCACCCCCACCAACATCCGCATCGTCACGCGCCTCGAACAGCTCGGGCAGAAGACGGACCGCGTCGACGAGGTAGCCGTGGCGATCGGGGACATCATCCTCCACCAGGAGGACCCCCGCGTCCGCGCCGCGCTCTCGCTGCGCCTCGCCGAGCTGCACCTCGGCCCCTTGGGCAACCAGCAGCGTGCGCTCGCCTACCTCAAGGCCGCGCTCTGGGACGACGGCGGCAACCCGGAGGTCCTCGAACAGATCGAAGACGTCTTCCGTGAGCGCGAGCGCTTCGACGAGCTCGCGGAGATCCTGGAGGTCACCGCGAAGGATCGGCGCGTCGGTCCGCACCGGGTCCGCCTCGAACGCGAGCTCGCGCGGATCTACGAGCTGGAGCTCGGCGACCTCCCGCGGGCCCTCGCCGCGATCACCCGCGCCGTCCAGCACGCGACGGACGACCGGGAGCTGCTCGACGAGGTCATGCGCCTCGGCCTGATGAGCGGCGACCTCGTCACGGTGTCCGACACGTACGAAGACGTCTGCGAGGCGACCGACAACGCGCTGCTCCGTACTTATATGCGCCTGAAGCTCGGGCACATCTACGGAAACGTCCTGGACCGGGCCGAGGACGCGATCCGCGTGTACTGGGCCATTTTGGAGACCGAACCGCAGCACCGGGAGGCGCGCCGGCGCCTGATGAAGCTGCACGAGCGGCGGGGGGACTGGGACGATGTCGCCCACCTGCTCCAGATGGACGCCGAGGAGGCCCCGGACGACGCCACGGCGGTGGCGATCTACGCCCGAATCGTGACGCTGTGCGACGAAAAGCGGGTCGACGACCCCGAACGGGGCGTGGAAGCATGTCGCCGCATTTTGGAGATCGACCCCCAGCACGAGCTCGCGAAGCGGGTCAGCGACGAGGACGAAGCCGACGAAGCGCCGGCGCGTCCGGTGCTGGACCTCGACGCCGTCGGTGTGTCCGCGGTGGCGACCGACGCTACGGAGGCGCCGACCGAGTTCGACGGCGAAGGTTACGGCCCGGAGAGTGAGACCCACTGGTCGCCGGACGCACCTTCCCCTGCACCGCGGGCACCGGCGCCGCGCGTGCCGTCGACGCACGACCTCGTCCTCGAGGATGACGGCGTCCGGTTGATGACGCCCGACGCGCCGATGGAGGACGAGGACGAGACCGTCGCCCTCGACGAGGCGCCCGCGGCGGGCTTGGTACTGGCCGACGTCCCGCAGGAGGCGGCGATCGTCCCGGTCGAGCGCCGTCGTCCGCCGCCGCCGCCGCCGCGCGGTGAGTCGGCGGTGCGCGATCCCTCCGTACCGATCACGGGCGTCGCGCGTGTGGAGGTGATGGACCCGGACGACGAGCCGTCGGTCGGCGCGGATCCCGCGGAGGCCGAGGCCCTCGCGTCCAAAATCGAAGCCGCGCGCCGCTCGACGCCCACCGCGCCGCCGCCCCCGCCCGAGGACGCCGACGATCTGGAGGCGAAGATCGAAGCCGCGCGTCGCTCGACGCCGACACCTCCGCCGCCGCCGCCCGAGGACGCCGACGACCTGGAGGCGAAGATCGAAGCCGCGCGCCTCGCGACGCCGACCCCCCCGCCTCCGCCGCCCGACGACGCGGAGGATCTGGAGGCGAAGATCGAAGCCGCGCGCCTCGACAAACCCACTCCGCCTCCGCCGCCGCCCGACGACGCGGAGGATCTCGACGCGAAGATCCCCGTCTCCGTCGACGACGCGGAGGAGCTCGACGCGAAGATCGACGGCCTGCAGCTCGTCGAGCGCGACGCGCTCTCGCGTCAAATCGCCGCCGCGGAGCTCGACAGCTGGGACTCGCACATCGACGCGGCCGAAGAAGCGCAACCCGAGCGCGCCGGCGCGGCGCAGGTCGTCACGGAGCAGATCCGGGATCGCCGCGCCGCCGACGGGGACGACGAGGCCGAAGAGCCGTTGGACGAAGAAGCGCTCGCCGCGACGGTCGACGAGGACGGGGCGTCGGAGGACGTCGCCGGCCGGCTCGCGCAGATCCAGAAGGAGCTCGCGGAGGCGACCGAGCAGGACGATCGCCCGAAGATGATCGAGCTGCTCGAGGAGATCGTCTCCACCAACGAGCGCCTCGAACAGTCGGAGCGTGCGTTCTTCTCGATGGTGCGGCTCGCGCAGATCGATCCGAACGTGGATCGCATCGAGCAGACGATTCGCCTCGGACGTCGCGCGCAGGGGTACACGTTGCTCATCGACACCGTGCAGGGGGTGCTCGAACACGTGTCGCCCGAGCAGCAGCTCCGCTTCGAGCTGAAGCTCGCGGAGATCGAGGCCGACGATCTCGGGGATCTGTCACGTGCGCTCGAGCGCTTCGAACGGCTCGGCGCCAAGTCGCCGACCGACGAAGCCGTGCTCGGTCGACACCTCTCCGTGCTCGACGCCGCCGGGCGGCACGAAGAGGTCGCGCAGGTGTTGCTGGCGCGTGCCGAGGCCACCGAGGACCAGAAGGACAAACGTGGGTTCTTGCTCCGCGCCGTGAGTGTCTACGACGGGAAGCTCGGCGACAGCGCGCGCGCGGCGGACGTCATCCTCGAACACCACGACGACTTCGCGGACGAAGAGGAAGTGATCGCGCAAGCCGCGGCGCTGCTGACGAGCACCGAGCGCTACGACGATCTGATCGCGCTGTACGAGAAGCAGGCGCTGCGCACCGAGGGTGAGAAGCTCTCCCAGCTCCGCCTCGATCTCGCGCGTCTCCACCTCGAGCACAAAGCCGACCCGGACGCCTCCGAAGCCGAGCTGCGGCGTGGCCTCGAAGAGCGCGCGCGGGATCCGCAGCTCCTCGAAGCGCTCGAACAAGCGCTGCTCGACCGGGAGAAGTGGGGTGAGGCCGTCGACGTCGGGATGCGGCGCCTCGAAGTCCTGCACAGCGCGGCGACGAAGAACGCGCTCCGCAAGCGCATCGCCCGTATCTCGGAGGAGCAGCTCGCTTCGCCGGACATCGCGCTCGACATGTACCAGGGCGTCGTCGCCGACGACGCGACGGACGACGAGGCGTGGAGCCACATCGAACGTCTTCGCCGCGCGCGTGAAGACTGGGACGGCGTCATCCAGGCGCTGCTCGCGCGGGTCGACGGCAGCCAGGACGCCGCGGCCCAGGTGGCGTTGCTGCTGGAGGCGTCCGAGATCCAAGTGCAGGTCTTCGACGATCTCGGTGCGGCGCAGGCGGCGCTCGATCGTGCAATCCAGGTTGCGCCGGACCACACGGAGGTCCTCGACGCAATGGCGGGGCTCGCGATGCGCCGCGGGGAGGACGAACAGGGCATCGCGATCTTGCGTCGCCTCGCGGAGGTCGCGCCGGCGGCCGAGAGCGCGAATGTGCACGTGCGGATCGGGCGGATGCTCGAATCGCAGTTCGGCGATCGCGAGGCCGCGCACGCCGAGTACGAACACGCCTACCAGGCCGACTACGAGTGTCGTGAGGCGATCCTCGCGCTGCTGGACTTCGCGGAGGCGGAGGACGACTTCATTCGCGCGCACGAGCTCGCCGCCCAGGCGGCGCGTCTGTCCCAGGACGAGCGCGACGCCAACGCGCTCTTCGTTCGCGCCGGGCTCCTCGCGCAGCAGCGCGTCGGCGACGACCTCAAGGCGCTCGAGTACTACGAGGCCGCGCTCGCCGCGGACCCGGACGACCTGTCGACGGAGGCCACCTTCGGTGAGCTGCTCGCGTCGCGCGGAGAGCTGGTGCAGGCGTTGCCGCACCTGTGGAACGCGGCGCAGGGGCTGTCGGATCCGGAGCGATCCGCGCAGCTCGCGATCGCCGCCGCCCGCGCCGCGGACGAGCTGCCTGAGCACGAGATCGCGCGCGCGTCGTACGACGCCGTCCTGAACAACGAACCGACGCACGCCGAAGCGCTCGACCGCCTCGGTGCGTTGCTCGCGGACGACCAGGATTGGTCGCGGGTGTACGAGCTGGGGGCGAGCCTCGTGCTCCACCACGAAGCGTCGCTCGCCGCGCCGCAGCGCTCGGCGGTGTACTTCCGAATGGCGAAGGCCAAGTGCGCCGACGAGGACTTCGAGGCCGCGGCGCGCCTCGCCAAGAAGGCGCATCACCTCGCGGAGCGCGAGGTCGGCCCGCTGCGGCTGTACGCCGAGATGTTGGAGCACGCGGGGGACGCCTTCGAGGCGGCCGAGTGCCTGAAGCGTCTGGCGGGGCTGCTCGAGGACGAGAGCGCGAAGAAGGACGCGCTCGTCCACGCGGGTCGGCTGCTCGGTGATCTGGACGGCGACCTCGCGCGCGCCTCCGCGATGCTCACCGAGGCGCAGACCTACGGGCCGGAGGACGTGGAGCTCGCGGACCGGCTCTCGTCGTATCGCGTGCAGCTCGGAGACGCCTTGGGCGGCGCCGAGGCGCTCGTGCTCCCGGCGATGCGACGTGACGGTCGTGAGCGCGCGGACCTGCTGGTGCGCGCCGCGCGGGTGTTGCTCGCGGCGGGGAAGGAGCGCGGGCGCGCGCGAGAGCTGCTGCGCGAAGCATTGGAGCTGGTGCCGACGCACGCCGGCGCGCGCGCGGATCTGTCGGTGGTGCTGGAGTTCGACGGGGACGTCGACGAGCTCGTGCGCACGCAGCTTCGTGCGGCGGATCAGTTCGTCGAGGATCTCTCGACCGACGCGGACGCCGACGGCGACGACCGGGTCGCGACGGCGACGCGCCTCTACCTGCACGCGATGTCGATCCTGCGGTTCCACTTGGAGCTGCACGAGCAGGCGCTCGCGGTGTGCAAGAAGGTCATGAAGATCGCGCCGGAGACCCCTGGGCTCCGCGAGCAGTACGCGCGTCTCCTCGACATCGTCGCCGCGAAGGGCGGCCCGACCGCGATGACGCTCTCGCGTGAAGCGATCGTCGCTTGGTCGTACCTGGTGGAGCAGCGCGCGGGGGACGTCGAGGGCCTCGAGCGGCTGACGGTGCTGCGTCGTCGCGTGGGCGACACGCAGCAGGCGCGCGTGACCGCGGAGATCCTCGAGGCGCTCGGCGAGACGCCGCCACCCGAGCCGAAGAACGGCGCGGCGAAGGTCGAGCGGAGCCTCGACACCCGCGTCATCAACGCGCTTCGCCCGGTGGAGGTCCCGTTCCACCCCGGCGAGACGTCCGATCTCACCGAGCTGTTCGAAGCGCTCGGTTACGCGCCGCTCAAGGCGATGGCCGACGTGCTGCCCGAGCCGCGCCCCAAGAAGCGCGACCTCGCGGGCGCCGCCGGGCTCGGTATCCACGTGAGCCGGCCGATCGGCTACACCGCGCGGGTCCTCGGACAAGAGACACCGCCGGTGTACGTGCGCGAGGACGCACCCGCCGCGGTGAACGCCGCGTTCGTCGGCGACGGACCGGCGTTGGTCGTTTCGTTGTCGAAGGCGGAGCAACACTCGATCGACGAGCTGCGGTTCATGTTCGGGCGGTGCTTCGCGATGCTCCGCCCGCGTGCGCTGATGTTCGAGCTCATCCCGCTCACCGTCCTGCGCGAGGCGCTGGTCGGGTTCGCGAAGTTCGACGACCCGTCGGAGCACGACGTCGACCCGAAGATGGCGAAGAAACGCGGTCGTGCGCTGGAGCGTGCGTTGCCCGCCAACGATCGCGCGGCGCTGCAGGGCGAGGTCCGTACTTGGCTCGAGAGTGACGACCGACGCTCACTCGGCGAAGAGCGCGCGGGTGTCTTCCGCACCGCGGAGCGCTTCGGGTTGGTGGTGAGTGGATCGCTGAAGACTTCGGTGGACGTGCTGTCGTCGCTCGCCGGGGGTCGCGTCGAGCGGCACTGGCACGCGCCGTTGATCCGCTACGCGATCACGCGCGAGTACCACGAGATGCTGCGCAGGCTTCAGTAGATGCGCGCGTACGTCATCGCGAGCGGAACGCACATCGCGCCGTTCGGTGATCCCGTCGCCGACATTCCCATCGGCGACGCCACGCTCCGCGAAACACAGGACCGGCTGTTCGCGAAGCTCGGGTTACAGGTCGTGCGCGTCGACAGCGCCGACGACATCCCGCAGGACGAGGACCGCATCGTCACGTGGGACGACGTCTACTTCACGCGCCGGGTGCTCAAGGACTTCCTGAAGCGATGGAAACGCGACCGCACCGTGCGCCTCGCGCTCCCGATCGACTCCACGTTCTTCGCACAGTTCTCGTGGCACCAGGACGTCGACATCGCGGACGGCCTCGCGATGTATCGGTTCTACGGCGCGCCGCGCGGGCAGGGCCTCGACGCCGCCGCGCCGCTCGGCGTGATCTACGAGGAGCGTCGAATCGAGGTGCGGGTCCCGCACTTCGTCAACGAGCAGGGGATCTGGGTTCACCCGCTGACGTCGAGCGTCTGTCTGCACGTGCGGCACTGGGTGCACGTGCTCGACGCCTCGCGCCTCGCCGTGCAGGTGAAGTGGGTCGACCAGATCGTCGGCGCGCCGTGGTGGGGCGCGTGGGTGTTGGTGAAGGCGCTCCTCTTCCGCCGCGGCCGGATGTTGTGGCGCGTCATGTCGGCGGCGAACCGGTTCGGCCGGGACGTGGACGTGCACCCCACCGCTCGCGTCGAGGGCGCGTTCCTCGGTGACGGCGTCCGCGTCGGCGCGCAGGCGTTGGTGCGCGGCTCGATCGTCGGCGCCGGGACGGTGATCGAAGATCGCGCGAACGTCGCCTACTCCACGATCGGCGCGGACTGCTTCGTCAGCAAGTACACGCTCATCTACAACTCGGCGGTCATGGACGGCACCAACGCCGGCATGAGCATGCAGATGTGCCTCGCTGGCCGCCGCGCTGCGCTCACTCCGCGCGCGACGCCGACCGACACGCTCGGCGGATCGAAGATCAAGGTGCGCGTCGGCGACGAGTTCGTCGAGGTCCCCCACGACGTCCTCGGGTCGTGTTTCGGCCACGACACCTTCATCGGCCCCGACGTCTTCGTCGCTCCGGGCCGCGAGCTGCCGAACGGCCTGAAGCTCTACCCCGCGCCCGGGCGTGTGCTCGCGAAGATCCCGGAACAAATCGATCCGTCGCGCTCGTACGTCGTGCGCGACGGCACGATCGAGTAGCTACAACCTTCGCCGAAGATCCCGGCGCAGGCGCCGCAGCCCGCGCTCGATCTGGTGCCGCTGATCCGGCGGCGTGCTCTCGGTCGCCGCGAGGCCCATGAGCTTCACCCGCAGCGGCCCCGCCTCGACCGGGCCGGAGCGATCCTCGATGCGCTGGATGAGCGTCGAGCACTCCTTCGTCAGAGCGGAGAGCTCCGCCACCGTCGGCGCGGTGCGGGTCTTCGGGCCGTCCTCTTTTTCGAGCGGCGCCAGCTTGGTGCGGCGAACGGTACGGCGACGTTTCCGCCGCGCGCGGCGTTTGCGCCGCGTCTTCTTCTTGGGCGCGACCTCGTCCTCGGCCTCCTCGACCTCCTCGACGACTTCCGCGGCCTCGTCCTCGTCCTCGAAGGGCGCCTCGAACACCGCCTCCGCCGTCAGCTCCGCAACGGGTACGGGCTCGGGGGTGCGGCTCGCGATCGCCCAGCCCCCCACGGCGAGGGCCGCGACGAGACCACACGCGGCCGCGACGTACACCGCGCGCAAGCTACGTTTCGGTGCACTGGAGCGTCGCGGCTTCGCGAGCGCGGGCTCCGAGAGGTCCGCGGTGAGCTCGGCGTGGCTCACGAGGGCGGAGCGCCCGACGGGCACCGAGGGTGGGCGGACGCGGTCGATCGCATCGATGACCGCCTGCGCCGAGTCGAAGCGATCCTCCGCGTGTTTCTCGATCATCCGATCGAGGATCCGCTGCACGTCGCGCGACACGTTTCGACCCGGGGCGCGCTCCGCGACCGGCGGGAAGGGCACGGTGACGTTCTGCTGGATGACCTCGACCGCCGACCCGTCGAATGGGCCGCGTCCGGCGAGGAGGTGGTAGAGCACCATCCCCAGGCTGAAGACGTCGGAGCGCGGATCGACGCCGTCGCCGAACGCCTGCTCGGGCGCCATGAATGCGGGGGTGCCGACGATCGTCCCCTGCTTCGTCAACTTCTCTTGCACCGTGCCGTCGGACGGGAGGACGGCCACACCGAGGTCGACGATCTTCGGGACTTCGACGTCGCCGTCGGAGGTGACGATGACGTTGTCGAGCTTGAGGTCGCGGTGGACCATCTCACGTGCGTGGAGGTGGCGGAGCCCGCGCGCGATCTCCCGGACGAGGCGTAGCGCGCGGAGCTCGTCGAGGGGGCCTTCCTCCGCGATGAGGCCGCCGCAGGTGCGCCCGTCGATGAAGTCCATGACGAGGTAGAGGAGGCGCTCGGGTGTTTCGCCGAAGTCGACGACGGAGACGAGGTTGGGATGTTCGAGGCGGCTCGCGGCTTCGGCTTCGCGCGAGAAGCGCGCACGCATGCGGGTTTGGGACGCGTGCTCGCCGAAGAGCACTTTCACCGCGAAGCGTTTGCTCATCCGCGTGTGCGTCGCGCGGTAGACGCGGCCCATCGCGCCTTCGCTGATGCACGCTTCGATGCAGTAGCGGTCGGCGATGACCTTCCCCACCAGTGGGTCGTCGGTGAGGACTTCGAGTGCGTGACCGTCGAGCGCGCACGCTTCGAAGTCGGTCCGGTAGATCGCTCCGCACTGCGGGCAGACCAGACGTGAGCTCGCGTCGGCGACCAAAACCGAAGCCGATCCTACCAGGCGAAGTGCGTCGCGTGGTCCGTATCCTGTCGAGGATTCGGTCGACGCGACATCGCTGTCGCGGTTCAAGTCACCGACTGCAAAGGCGGGGGCGCCAACCCCCGGGGGGACGACACACAACGAACGGCGTCGCGCGGCTGGCGTGGCGTTTGCTTTTGTCGTGGGCCGTCCATGCGTCTGCAACTCTATGCCTCGTTCTTTGCCGCTCTAGGCGTCGGGTGTGCCTCCGACGCCGCGATTCCGGTGCCGACACCCACGCTCGACAACTGCGCGGTCGACGCCGACTGCCCGTCGGGTCTCCTCTGTCGCGAAGCGATCTGCGTGAGCCCCGACGACGGTCTCCCCGTCGAGTTCGAGATCGACGCGACGATCTCGCGACCGATCGCCACCGGCGAGAACCTCTTCGCGCTGTCGACCGGGTCGAGCACGGTGCTGGTGATCGATCCGATCGATCTCGCGGTGCGTGCCGTACTCGTCCCGCGCGAACCGGTCGCGCTTACGCGCATCGCCGACACCGAGTCGGTCGCCGTCGTGTCGCGCGCCGGGAAGAGCCTCTCCGTCGTCGGCGCGACGCCCGACGCGCTGTCGCGAGAGTCCGTCGCGCTCGGTCGCGCGTACGCCCACGTCGTCGTCTCCCCCGATGGTCGCTACGCCGTCGCCTACACGCCGGACGGGCTGGAGCCCGACGAAGGCGCGGAAGGCCTCGTCGCCGTCGTCGACCTCGAAGCGCTCGCGCGCGGCGACGACGTCGCGCCGGCCGAGGTCGCCGCCGGTTACCGGCACACCAACGTGTTCTTCCGCGTCGAACGCGGGCTCGCCACGCTCGCGGTCGTCGTCGGTAAGAACGACGCCACGATCATCGAGCTCGCTCGCCTCGCGGAGCCGGGTTACCGGCCCGGCCGCATCGCGTTCCCGGACTCCCTCGCGGAGGTCATCGGGCGCGAGGCCGTCGCGAGTGAAGCGTCGCCCTACGTGTTGCTGCGTGCGCTCGGCCACCCCGGCATCGCGGTCCTCGATCTCGACCTCGTCGAGCTCACCGACATCCCGCTGTCGACCTCCGCGACGGACCTCGATCTGCTCACGGACGGGAGCTTCGCCGTCGGTGCGCTCCGCGCCACGAACCAGGTCGCGCTCCTGTCACTCCCCGACGCGCTGACCTCCTCCGCCGCAGTGCGCGTCGTCGACGTCGACGGCGTTCGCGCCGGCCAGATCGAGCTGGACGCCAATGGACGCCGCGCCGCGATCTACAGCCGCTTCGACGAGGTCGAGCGTTTCGGCCTCCTCGATCTCGAGGATGCCTCGGTGCGGGTCTTCGATCGCCTCGAGAAGAAGCTCCGCCAGGTCACGGTGTCCCCCGACGGCGCGACGGCGATCGTCCTGCACGAGGCCGAGCCCGACTCGACCGCCGCGGATCCCTACGAGCGCGCGGTCGACCAGGACGAAGGTTATTCGATCGTCGACCTCGACACCGGCGACGTGCAGCTCAAACGCACGGGCCGCATCGCGCCCGCGTCGCTGGTGTTCTCCAACCGCCACGCCTCGGTCACGCTCCGCGACCCGGACGATCTCGCCCACCGCGTCGAGACGATCGACCTCGACCGACTCGTCGTCACGACCTTCGCGCTCGGCTCCGCGCCCGAGTACACCGGCGCGTTCGCCGGCGAGGACTCGCGGGTGTGGGTCACCCAGGAGCACGTCGCCGGACGCATCAGCATCCTCGACGTCGAGGCCGAGCGCCTCCGCACCCTGACTGGCTACCAACTCAACGCGCGCATCGAAGGAGGTACGCAGTGATGCCCCGTCCCGTGTCCATCGCAGTGCTCTGCACCCTCGTCTTTGCCGCGTGCAGCGGCGAGGACGAAGCGCTCACCGAGGCGCTCGTCGTCGTCGGCCCTCGGGTCGTCGCCGATCACCTCGTGTGGGTCGACCAGACCACCGCCCGCGTCGCCTGGGTCGCGAGTGACACCGTTGTCGAGTCGACGGAGATCGACCGCGACGACGTGCGTTCGGCGGTCTTCGGCCCCGAGCACGTCACGCTGCTCGCGGGCGGTGACGAACCCGCCGCGGTTCGGGTCGCGATCCCGGGAGGTGAGGTCGACGTCGTCCCGTTGTCGTCGACCTTCGACCGCGCGTTCCTCTCTGCGTCCGGCCGCTACCTCGTCGCGATTCACGACGCGCGCTTCGCTCGCAGCTCGCCCGTCGTGGCGATCAACAACAACGAGATCGCCATCGTCGATCTCGACTCCCAAAGCGCGCGCCGGGTCGCGCTCGACACCGAGTCGACGGCTCCGCGCGACGTCGTCTTCTCCGCCGACGAGTCCCGCGCCGCGATCGTCCTCGACGCCGACGTGGTCGTCGTCGATCTCGCGGCCGACGGCATCGTGCGTGTGCCGCTGAAGCTCCCGAACGGCGATCGCCTCGCGCCCGAGCAGGTCGTGTTCAACGCGGACGCGAACTACCTGTTCCTCCGCACCTCGGGCACGGCCGACGTCGTCGCGCTCGAGCTCCTCGGCGAGGGCAGCACCACCTCCGGTGTGCTCAACTTCCTCGCGGTCCCCGGCGCCGAGCGCCTCCTCGATCTCGCCGTCGCCGACGACCCCGCCTACGTGCTCGCCGCGTTCCGCGCGCCCGAGGGCCGCACGATCGCCGCCCGGCTCGCCGCGGACGGCGATGTCTCCGAGACGCGAACCGTCGAGCTCGCCGGCCAGGCCACGCGCATCGCGCTGCTCGAGAACCGAACCGTGCTCCTGCACGGGAGCCCCGACCGCATCGGCAGCAGCGGGAACGCGTTCGTCGGCGGGTGGGATCTCGAAGACGACCTCGTCGAACAGGACGCGCTCGCCGGCCCCACGATGGGACCCGCCGCCGTCGGTGCGGGTACCGCCTTCTTCGTCCACGCCGCCGAAGGCGGCAGCGCCACCGCACTCACCGCGCTCGCGCTCCGCCGCGAAGACGTCCGCCTCTCCGTCGCCCTCCGCCCGCTCGTCCTGGGCGGCAACGTTCGTGACTACGCGTTCTCGTCGGCGGACGAGCGCGTCGTCGTCGGCGTCGACATCCTCCGCGAAGACAGCGGCGCCGCGCCGCTCCCGGCGCGACCGTACGGCGAGCCGAACGACACCACCGGAGCGCTGGCCGTCGTGGACGCCGAGACGCTCGCCATCGAATCGGTCGTCCTCGACGATCCGATCGTGGTCGTCGGCGTCCTCGGCGACCACCTCTACGCCGTCCACCCGGGCGCGTTCGGCGACGTCACGTTCGTACCGCGCGCGTCGATCGAACGGGGCGCGGCGCGCCGCGTCGACGGTGTCCTCCTGTCTGGCCTCCTCGACCGCACGGGAGGTGCGCGATGAGCTCGATGATCTTCGGCCTCCTGGTCGTGACCTCCACGGCGGGCACGGTCTCGACGTCTTCGACGTCCGTCGAGTCGTCGCCCGCTCTCCCTACGGCTGGCGTGCGTGAGGCGCCCGCGTCCCCGAGCCCGACGTTGTCCTTCGATCGTCGGGTCGAGGACGCGGGCGCCGCGTGGGGTGTCTACACGCGCGCCAGCTCGCAGATCCCTCGCGCGGAGTCGGGCTTCGCGACGGTCTCGGGGCTCGGCGCGTTGGTGCGCTTCGAAGCCGGCGCGGAGTATGCGCCGTGGTCCCCCGTGCAGGGGGTGTCGTTCGAGGCGGGGCTCTCCACGGGGCTGCAGACCCGACGCATCCTCGAGACCGCCGACGCCAAGCTCGCCGTGACGAGCCTGCAGGTGTCCGCGGTCTACCGTCGTCCGGTGTGGAGCTACTTCGGCGCCTACGCGCGTGCGACGGGAGGCCTGGACATCGGGCACCTCGCGGTGTCGGAGCGGCTCGGCGACTTCGAGATCGACGACGTCGCCGTCGCGTACTCCGCGGCCGGTGCGCTCGGCGCCGAGCTCCTCGTTCCGGTCGGCTACACGCAGTCGGGCAGCCTGGAGCGCGCGGACCAGTGGCTCAGCTTTCACTTCGAGGTGGGATACGCGCTGGCGTCCGCGTTTCGCTTCGACGAGATGCAGCGCGACCTCCCCAGCGACAGTGATCCAGCGCGGATCGCCACGAGCACGATCGACGCCGGATCACTCCGTCTCGACGGTTTCTTGTGGCGCATGGGGGCCGCGTTTCGCTTCTGAATACTCTCCCCGCTCAAACATCGGGCCCGTCCGCCGATCGTGTCTGCTGGAGCCCATTCCAACATGCCGATTCAAGTCGTTGCTGCCCAAGAAGACTCGCCCGCGCGCATCACCATTCACGGTGCGTTCGACTACAGCGTCAGCGGAGACTTCCGCCTCGCGCTCAAGAAGCTCGAAGGCGTGGAGCGCTGCGTCGTCGACCTCGAGACGACCTCGTACGTCGACAGCTCGGCGCTCGGGATGCTGCTGGTCCTGCGCGACCACGTGGAGCGCGTGCAGATCTCGAACTGCACCGGCTACGCGAAGCGGGTGTTCGACATCGCCGGCTTCGAGGCGATCTTCGACTTCGATTGAGCGAATGGAGGCCCCCGTCGAGCCGTCACGTCGCGTCGCGCTGACGTTTCGTGAGCACGAGTTCGAGCACGCGCAGCCCGCGCCGTTGTTCGCGGGGATCGTCGGGCGCTGGCCCGACGTCCGCGACGAACACTTCGTCATCGCGACGATCGTGTCCGAGCTGTTCATCAACGCGCTCGACCACGGCGTCCTCGGACTCGACTCCGAGCTTCGGAGCGCCGCGCAGTTCGAGACCTTCACCGGGATTCGAAGCGCCGCGATCACTCGACGCAAGGGACGGGTGAAGGTCACCGTCGAGCTCCGCGCGTTCGACGCGGAGTGGGAGATCACGGTCGCGGTCGCGGACTCCGGCCCCGGCTACGACGCCGCGAAGCTCGCTCCGACCTCGTCCGAGGACGCGTTCGGTCGAGGACTCGAGCTCGTCCGCGGCCTCGCGAGCTCGTTCGAGACGAACGCGGCGGGGAACGTCGCGATCGCCACCGTGCGCTACCCGCGCCCTCAGTCGATGCAGAGCGTCCCGTACGCGATGTGAATCGCGGCCCCCGGCTCGGGGATCGCGCGCGGCTCGAACTCGACGGCGTTCGAGCGCGACACGTACCGCCAGTTCGTGCGCTGCAGCGCGTTCCTCGGCGGCACCGGAACCCCGTCCACCGTGACCTCGACGGTCCCGGGGTCGGCGCGCGCCGAAAGCCTGAAGCTCGCGCGCAGACCGAACGCCACCGCCGAGAGCTTGCCGAGGGTGTCGGGCCAATTCGAGGTGCAGATCGACTCCACGACACCGCCGAAGGTGTCGATCAGCTCCGCGTATCGCGTGGCGGGTGAGGCCTGACCCGTCGGCCCGTTGCACCCGGCGACGCCACCGATCGCACCGGCGATCTTCACACGCGAACGATCGCCTCCCTTCAACGACGCGAAGTGATCCGCGTAGAACTCCAGCGACTCCGGCGACTGGTCCTCCTCGTCCGAGATGAAGATCAGCGATAGCAGCGCGTGGTCGCGGAGGAAGTTCGCGTTGTGGTCCTCGAGGAGCCGGGGTCGCAGCGCGAGGTACGCGGCGTGGATTCCCCGCTCCTCGCCCGAGCCTTTCACACCGACCTCCGCGTTCTCCTCGAACTGATCCAACGGCGTCGGGAGGGTCATTCGGGAGACGATGCGTTCGTTGCGCCGCCTGGGATCGAGCGGGACGAAGCGCCCCTCGGTTGAGCCGTCGCCGGTGCTGACGTCCGTGGTGGTGATCGCGATGTTGTAGGCGAGCAGGCCGCTGTTCGCGATCTGGATGAACGACGAGAACCCACGCCCGATCGCCGCCTGCTCGGGCGCCATCGAGCAGGAGTTGTCGATGACGAAGAGGATGTCGGCGTCGCCGGTCGTCGACTGGACGTAGTCGTCCTCGTGCCGGTTGTCGGAGCTGATCAACCCCCGCACCGGGATGATGCGGCGGAAGTTCATCATCGCCAGCTCACCCTCGATGAAGACGCGGTCGGCGTAGATGCCGTCCTCGGGTGCGTCGAAGGAGATCAAAAAGGAGATGGACGCCCCCGGCGGGACCTCGGTGGGTTCGAACCCAGCCTCGACCGTGAACTCGGAGGCGGCGCCGCCTTCCACGTAGACCCGGTCGATCGACAGGGTCGCGCGCGTCGCGTTGGTGATCGTGATCGGCTGGGTATACGCGCCGCACGGGACGCCCGGCGCGTCGAAGTCGATGCGGGTGGGTTCGATCTCGACGCGATCGAGGGCGCCGAGGGGGACGGTCTCCGCCACGCAGCCGCCGAGGAGGCCGACTGCGATCGCGCTCACTATCCCCCGACGCATGGCACAGACCAGCGTGCTGGGCGGTACGGATCACGTCAAGGCGTGCTAAAGCAGAACGAGCCACCCATGAGCACGGACGAGCTCACCACCACCGACCCCGACCTAAGTGTCGGGACGAAAGTCGGGGAGTACGTCATCGAGCGAAAGCTCGGGGCCGGGACGTTCGGCGCGGTCTACGGCGCCATCCAACCGCTGATCGGGAAACAGGTCGCGGTGAAGGTCCTGTCGCGTAAGTACTCGGCGGACCCGAGCGTCGTATCGCGATTCATCGCCGAGGCGCGGGCGGTGAATCAGATCCGCCACAAGAACATCATCGACATCTTCTCGTTCGGACAGATCGAGGACGGCCGCCACTACCACGTGATGGAGCTACTCGAGGGTGAGACCCTCGACGTCTACGTGCGCCGGCAGGGGGGGCGCGTCGGAATCACGGACCTCATCCCGATCATGCGGGGGCTCGGGCGCGCGCTCGACGCTGCGCACGCGTCGGGGATCGCACACCGCGATCTCAAGCCGGCCAACGTCTTCCTCGGGCACGACGAAGAGGGGCGCGCGTTCCCCAAGCTCCTCGACTTCGGCATCGCGAAGCTCCTCACCGACGACCTCCCGAAGCAGCACTCCACGGCGACCGGCGCGGCGGTCGGGACGCCGGATTACATGTCGCCCGAGCAGTGCCAGGGGCCGAACGTCGACCACCGCACGGACGTGTACTCGTTCGGCGTGATGCTCTTCCAGCTGATGACGGGCCACCTTCCGTTCAAGGGGGCGAGCGTCGTCGAGCTGTTGATGAAACACATGACCGCGCCGGCGCCGAAGCCCTCCGAGGTCGCGCCGGACCTCGACGTCGCGCTCGACGCGCCCGTCCTCGCGATGCTCGCGAAGGCGCCGGACGAGCGCCCGCCGTCGCTCGCCGCCGCGATGGCGCAGTTCGAGGAGGCCGCGCGCGAGGCCGGGTACGATGTCCCCACGCATCAGTCGGGTGAGGTGAGCGGGCCGGTCGCGCTGTCGAGCGGCTCGGTGACGCCGCCGTCGATGCAGCCGGCGTTCGCCGAGACGATCCCTTCGGCCGTCTCCGCCGAGGCCATCGCACCCACGGCGCCGGGGCGTGCGCGGTTGATCGCGATCGTCGTCGGTCTCGCGATGCTGGTCGTCGTGACGTTACCGTTCGTCCTCGACTCCAAGCCGCGTGCGACGGCGGAGCTGCCGCCACCGGCGCCGCCGCCGGTCCTGGAGACCCCGCCGATCGACACGGAGCCCGAGGCCCCGAAGTCGGTGATGCTGTGGTTCGACGGGGCCCCGGCGGGCGCGCGCGTGTTCCTGGACGACGAGCTGATCGGGACGGCGCCGGGCCCGACCGCCGTCCCGCGATCCGAGGAGCCCGTCACGCTCAAGTTCCAGGCGGAGGGTTACGAGGACGCCGTGCAGTCGGTCGCGCTCACCGCGAACGCGACGGTCACGGTGGTCATGACCGAGGAGAAGGTGAGGTCCGCCCGGACGAAGAAACGTCCGCCTCCGCCGCCGACGAAGAAGAAGCGCGTGGACCCGGACAGCACCGAGCGTCCGGACTGGTGACTCAGGAGACGACCGGTAGCTTCGGCGGCGGCTCGAACGGGTCGCCGTCGGGGTCGGAGAGGAACGCGCCGATCCCGAGCGCGTCGAGGGCAGGGCGTTGGTAGTGCAGGAGGACGGCGTCGCGGATGCGTTCGTTGTAGGCGGCGACCGCCGACGCGAAGAGCTGTCGGCTCCGTGCGCGGTGTTCGGGGCGGAGGATGCGTGACTGGCAGCGCGTGCCCCACACGACCTCGCGACGTACAGCCGACAGGCTGTATGGGAAGCGCTCGCACGACGTCGGCCACGCGGGGTGGATCGAACACCGCAGGTCGTCGTCGAGGGCGGCGCACCGCCTCAGGGGGCCGACCTGTTCGAGCACGGGGAGGGTGCGCCACAGGACGGACTTCGTCAGGTCGGCGAGGCCCGGGCGCTCCGCGAGGGTTTGTGGAGGAAACCGAGGTTTGTTCTTGTTGATGAGATCGGTGCGCTCGACGTCCATGAGTACGGCGACGTCCTTGAGGCGCAGCGATACGACGTTCTCATACCCGGCGCAGCACGTGTTCTCGCAGCGCGGGCAGTCGGGGACGAGCCCGGCGGCGACGTGGTTCGCGACCTTGGACTCTACGAGGAGCTCCGTGTCGAAGTCCGCGCGGAGCGCGAGCTCCTCGAACATGTGTTTGGACAGCAGCCTGCGCCAGCCGCTTTGGTACGGGCGCCACAGGTCGTCGAGCGCCCGCTCCGTCCGTCCGGGTTCACGCACCCCGCGATCATGCAATGACGCGCGCCCCGGGGCGAGGGTGGTAGAAGGGGCCGCGTGAGCTTCGGGGCGCTCGCGATGGCGTTGGTGGCGGCGTCCGGTCCGCTGACGCTCGACGAAGCGATCGAGATCGCGCAGGTCCAAGCGCGCGACGCGGTGCGCGCGCAGAACGACGTCCTGATCGTCGACGCGCAGCGCCTGAGGGCGATCGGTGCGGTGCTCCCGCGCGTGGATCTCTCGCTGCGCGGGGCGGGCACGCACCAGGACTCGATCGTCGTCGAGGCGCCCCTCTACCTGAACTGCGAGAGCTCGCTGCGGGCCGAGGCGTGTGACGACGTCCCGTACTTCCCGCCGCGGGAGGGCTTCGACCAGAACGCGGCGGTCGACGAGGTGCGGGATCAGTTCATCCTCAACGACCTGTTCCTCGCGAACTTCAGCGCGGGGATCACGGTGCGGCAGACGATCTACGACGGCGGGCGGTGGTGGACGGAGATCGGGCGCTTCGAGGATCTGCAGCGCCTCCGTCGCGCGACGCTGCAGGAGGTGCTCAACAACGTTCGGCTGCGCGTGGTGCAGGCGTTCTACGGGCTCGAGCGCGCGCTACAGAGCCAGGAGCGCTTCGAGCTCCGGATGCGTCTCGGTGAGAAGCAGCTCGATAGCGCGCGGGCGCTGATGGAGAAGGGCGAGGCGCGTGCGTTCGACGTCGCGTCCGCGGAACGTAACCTCGCGGAGGACCGGCTCGCGTTTGCGCGCGCGCGGTTCTCGGCGTCCCGCAGTCGCCGGGCTCTGAACCTCGCGCTCGCGCGGCCCGCGCGTACCGATGTTGCGATCGTTCTGCCGGCCCACGTGTCGACCTCGTCGGCCTCCGCGCCCAAGCTCGCGGTGCCGACGTTGGACGACGCGTTGGAGGCCGCGCGGCGGCACCGCGCTGCGCTCGAGATCCAGCGCGCGAACGTCGACCAGCTGATGAAGTTCGTCGATACCCGTCGCGCGGAGCTGTTCCCGGAGCTGACGGTCGGCGGCAGCTACCGCAAGTTCAGCCGGCGCGCCGATCGTGTATTCACCGATCCACTCAATAGAAACTTCTACGCGGGGTTCGACGTCACGGTTCGCTGGAACCTCTACCGCGGTGGCATCGACGAGCAGCTCATCCAAGAGGCGGAGCTCAACGTCGTCAAGGCGCGTGCGGACTACGCGGAGGTGGAGCGCCAGGTGATGAGCGAGGTCGAGGATCGCGTCGAGAACCTCGAGCTGCAGCTTCAGATCTACGCGCTCGCGCTGGATTCGTTGCGGCCCGCGACGGTCGCGGTGGAGTCGGTGCGGGGTCGCTACAAGGATGGCAAGGCCACGCTGATCACGCTGCGTGACGCGGAGCTCAAGTACACGGCGGCGCAGGTCTCCGCGATCAACGCGCGCCTCGACGTGGAGATCGCGCGTGAGCTGTTGCGGCGCGCGATCGGCGCCGACCTCGTTACGGGTTTGGATCGATGACGAACTCCACGCGACGGTTGGCGGCGCGGCCCTCGCGGGTCGCGTTGTCCGCCACCGGTCGTGTCTCGCCGTAACCGACGGAGGACAACCGCGCCGCGTCCACCCCGCGTTCGACGAGGTACGCCTTCACCGAGGCCGCGCGCCGGTCGGAGAGCGTCAGGTTGGTGGTGTCCGCGCCCTGGCTGTCGGTGTGGCCTTCGACGCTGATGCGCCGCAGCTCGGGGTGCGCGACGATCACCTGCGCGACCTCGTCGAGCAGCGGGAACGAGCGCGGCTGGATGCGTGCGCTCCCGGTGTCGAAGTAGACGGTGCCGTTGATCTCCAGCTTGTCCGTGCCGACGCGGACCTTCGGGGCCTCCGGCTTCGCAGCCTCCGGCGTTGCAGGCTCCGGCGTCGCAGCCTCCGGCGTCGCAGGCGCCGTGGCGATGGGCTTCTTTGGCTCGGGGCAGCCCTCGTTCGTGCTCGGCCCCGACGACCGCGGGCACCGGTCCTGCGCGTCGAGGGTTCCGTCGCCGTCGTCGTCGGGGTCGGGGCAGCCGTCGTCGTCCTCGAACTGGTCGGCGTCCTCCGCGTCCGTCGGGCAGAGGTCGGCGTGGTCCGCGATGCCGTCGCCGTCTTGATCCTGTTCGGGGCAGCCGCCGGCCGCGCGTGGACCCGGGGTCTTCGGACACGCGTCGTCCCAGTCGAACACACCGTCGTCGTCCGCGTCGGGATCGGCGGCGGGGGCTTCGTCGCCGTCGGGGCAGCCGTCGAGGTCGTCGACGCCGTCGAGATCCTCGGGTTCGTCGGGGCAGAGGTCGTCGTCGTCGGGGCGTCCGTCGCCGTCCCGATCCGTGTCGCCGCCCGTGAGGCGCAGACCACCCAGCACGCGCCAGTCCGGGGAGCCGAACCCATCGTTCAATCCGATCCCCGCGCCCGCGAACGCGAGGACCGGTCCGCCGAGCTCGAGCGACGCGCCGCCCATCAGCTCCAGGTACCCCTGGTTGGAGCGCTCGAAGGGGGCTTCGGCGGACACGGCGAACGCGAGCGTGGCGTCGAGCTCGACCGGCGCTCCTTCCAGCCGATACCCCGCGCCGAGGCCGGCGAAGATCTCGTCATCGACTTCGAGATCCAGGTACGTCACCTCCTGGCGAACGCGCACCCCCGCGTTGAGCCCGACGCGCGCGCGCCCTTGGGTTCGCGCGACGAGCAGCGCCGGCTCGAACACCAGACCGTCCTGTCCGAGGTACGCGCCGCGCTGACCCGCGGGGATCGTGAACGCCGGCATCAAGGTGACGTGCACGCCGAGGTCGCGTTGGTGGACGAGGTGCAGCTTGGCCGCGAGGCGGGGCGTGCCCACGCCGCCGGCGGTGAGGTCCTCGAGGGGCCCGGCGAGCCCGGCGACGTCGCGCTGTCGCGATTGGTAGAACACGAGCGGGACTTCGAGCCCGAGCTGCACGCGGTCGTCGAACGCGAGCGCGAGCGCCAAGCCGCCGCCGACGCGCGTGCCGACGAGGCTACCGACGCGGGTGGTGCCGTCCGGTGCGCGTCGTTGGAACGTCAGCGGATCGTCGGCGACGCCGAACCACAGCGACACGTCGAACGCCATCGGCGCGCTCGGGATGTCCGCCCACTCGACGTTCAGCAGGCCCGAGCGGTCGAACGACAGCGCAAACCGCTCCGCCGAGAAGCCGCGCGGCTCCACGACCTGCGCGCCGGCCAGGCTGGGATATGCCGAGAGCAGCGCGATGATCGCGGCGCGTCGCACCCCCCCTTCCTAACACCGAACCCGGGGTCCTCGACACATCCTGACCCTCGGGCTAATGCTCCAAAGCGGTGCGATGAGCCGCGACGACAGCAATCCGACGGACCCGAACGAAGACGACACCGACGAGGATCCGCAGAAGATTCGCCTCCCCAGCAAGCTGGAGGTCGCCGAGGCCGTCGAGTCCACGCCGACCGTCGAGGACAGCCAAAAGCCGAATATGGAGCTGCCGGACTACCTCGCGCCGTCCGCGCGGACCATCGAGTTGAACATCGACGAGAGCGTCGACGAGGAGACCGCGCCGACGGAGCGGATGGAGCCGCTGCCCGGTTTCACGGATCGCGTGAGCAACGTGCCGACGGAGCGCGAGATCCCCGCGGCGTCGCTGTCGTCAGAAGTCATCGAGCGCCCCGACGCTTCCGACGAGGCGAAGCCGTTCCCGTGGATGCTGGTGGGCGCCGCCGTCGTCGTCGCGGCGGTGGTCGCCGTCCTCGCGTTGACCTGATCAGCCGAGGACGAACGCGGCTTCGTCGTCGACCTGCGCCTCACCGGTCGGTGAAGCGTTCGCGGCGTCCTTCGTCGACGTGTCGATCCACACCGTGCCGGGAGGGGCTGCGTGCTGGAACGCGGCGGCGCGATCCACGATCTCCCCCGACACCGTGATCTCGTTGCCGGTCGCCTCGGCGCGCGCGACCACGGCGACACCCGACACCACGCCCACCGACGCCGACAGATCGACGTGCGCGAGCGCCGACCACCGATCGGCGATCGCGTTGGCGTCCGAGATCAACGCGAGGGCCGCCTCGATCGCGTGGGCGGCGGCGCCTTCGTCGTTGAAGATGCCGATGACCGCGTCCCCGGAGTAGCGGTCGATGCGCCCGCCCTTGGAGGTGAGTACTTCGTGCGCGGCGGAGAAGAACTCACCGAGCAGAGTGACGAGGTGTTCGTTGCCTTCGTCGCCGCTCCCGTCCGCGTGTCGTTCGTGGACGACGTCGGCGTACAACAGCGTGATCGGTCGCGGGGGGCCCTCGGTCTCCAGCGTTTCGGACGACGCGAGGAGGCCGTGCATCGCACCCTTCGAGACGAACCGCCCCAGCCGTAGGCGCATCTGCGTGGTCTGGCGGAGCTGTTTGCGGTGGTCCTGAAGCTCGTCGAGCGCACCGTTGAACGCCGACGCGAGCTGACCGAGCTCACCCTTCGCGTGCACCTTGGCGTCCTCCGAGAACCCGCGTCGCGCGGCGCGTTTGACCTGCGTGACGAGGCGGCTGATGGGTTCGGTCACCTGCCGCGCCATCAACAAACCCACCACGCCCGCGGTGAGCGCGGCGATCAGCGCCATGAGTATCGTGCGCGTTTTGACGCGTTCGATGGAAATGAACGCGACCTTCTCCGGTCGTGACACACCGACGACCCACCCGAGCTTCGGCGCCGACATGATCGACGCGAGCCACGTGTCGCCGCTCTCCGTGAACCGCGTGGAGAGGCCGGCCTCGATCTGCGTCAGGCTGCCGCCCTCGAGGCGCACGGCCTGAAAGGCAGAGTCGCTCCCCGCGAGTTTGCCGACGCGTTCGCGGCGCGACGAAGCGACGTAGTTGCGCTCCGAGTCGACGACCTCCACCTCGCCGCCTCCGGGCAGGTAACTTCGTGCGAGCTGCTCCGCGTCGTCGGAGATTCGCTTCGCGCTCAACGTGGTCGCGAGGAATCCGAGGAGCTCGTCGTCACGGCGCCACGCGACGACGACACGTGCGTCTCCGTTCGTCAGCGTCTCGACGGCGAACCGCTCCTTCTCCAGCCGGCGCTCCGTGGGCACCGCGAGCGGCGACTCGTCGATCGTGGCCTCGCGAATCTGGATCGACGTGTCGAACGCGCCGCTCGGAGCATGGATGGTGAGGTGGTCGATCGCGCCTTCCGCGACGAGGCCGCGCAAGATGTCTTGCCGCGCTTCGATCGAGATCGCTTCGAGGTCGAGCACGGACTCCGCGTGGGTGAGGGCGCCCGCGGACCTCTCGACCCGCGCCGAGATGCGGTCGCGGAGCTGCGTGGCGAGCGAGAGGTTCAAGAGCTGGGTCTCGAGCTCGATGGCGTCCTCGTTGATGTCGATGACCATCCACCCCAGCGCCACGGCCGGCGGCACGGCCACGACCAGGTGGCTCAGGATCGCGCGGTTCAGGAGTCGTCCGAGAAACGCCATCGCCCCTGATCCCTACGGTGAATCCGTGACGCCGGCCACCCGCTTGCCGCTGGCTTTTTCTCGCCCCGCTCGCGACCATGGAGGTGAATGGCGAACGAGGCCGAAAAGAAGCCCCTCGGAGAGCGACTCAAGGCGCTGCTGGCCGAATACGGGATGGTCGCGGTCGCGATGTGGTTCGGGTTGGCCGCGGTCGTGTTCGGCGGTGCGTTCGTCGCGCTGAAGCTCGGGTTCGAGATCGACGGTGTCGCCGGCGGCCTCGGTACGGGTGCGGGCGCCTACGCGATCCTGCAGCTGACGAAGCCGGTGCGTATCGTCGTGGTCCTCGCGGCGACGCCGGTGGTCGCGCGGTTCCTCCCCAAGCGCGCGAAGGCCGAGCCGGAGCCCGAGGCCGAAGAGGTCGCCTGAGCCGACGGGTCAGGCCGTCTTCAGCAGGAACAACGCCGCGCCGAGCCCGACCAGGAACACGGTGAGCAAGACGAACCAGAGCGCGTTGGAGCGGGTCGCTTCGTCCTGCTCGTCGATGTCCAGCTCGCGCGTCGCCGCGCGGGGTAGCGGGGCGCTGGCGTTCGAGCGCGGCGCCGGGATCGCTTCTTCCACCTTCAGTCGCGCCGCGCGCGCGACGGCCCAGTCGATGCGCCGCTTCATGAACTCGTCGGGGTCGACGTCGATCGACGGGAGGGGCGCGTCGCCGTCCAGCGCGCCCTCGGTGCGCTCCAGGTAAGCTTCCAGCGCGTTGGCGAGCTCCAGCGCCGACGCGTAGCGGTGTTGTGGTTCCTGGCGAATCGCGTGGTGCACGATGCGAACGAGGTGATCGACCTGCGCTTCGTCGAGCTCGAATCGTGATCCGTCGAAGACACTCCGCAGCGGGATCGGTGGCTTCGAACAGACCGCCATCATGATCTGCGTGTGGTTCTCGCCGTGCCACGGGAGCTTCCCCGAGAGCAGCTCGTACGCGACGACGCCGAGTGAGAACACGTCGGTGCGCGCGTCGACCGCGAGCGCGGAGATCTGCTCGGGTGACATGAACTGCGGCGTACCCACGATGAATCCGGTCTTCGTGATCTTGTTGGCAGCGAGGCGCGCGATGCCGAAGTCGAGGAGCCGCACGCCGCCGTCGCGGGTGAGGAAGATGTTCGAAGGTTTGACGTCGCGATGGACGACGTCCTGCTCGTGCGCGGTGTGAAGCGCGAGCGCGACGCGCATCAACACGCGGATCCGATCGTCGACGCCGAACGCATCGTCCCGCATCGCGAGCGCGAGCTCGAAGCCGTCGAGGAGCTCCATCGCGATCCACCCGACGTTGTCTCGGGAGCCGGTCCCGTAGATGTGGATGATGTCGGGGTGCTCGAGGACCGCGCCGAGCTTGGCTTCGACCTCGAAGCGCGCCCGGCGCGTCGGATCTTCGTCGAGCGGGAGCACCTTGAGCGCGACGACCTGACCGTCCTCGGTGCGTTTGGCGCGGTAGACCGTCCCGGTGCCGCCCTTGCCGAGGACGTCGTCGATCTCGAACCCGGGGATCGTGTCCACGCCGACGATTTACCACGGGGGAGACTCCGCGTTGACCTTTTGCGGCCCGCGATGGTTCGACGCGACCGTGGTCCTTCGTGATACCGGCCGCCAGATCGGCCGCCGCGCCGGACGTGTGCTCTCGAAAGTCGCGCGTCGGCTCGACCCGCCCGCACCCGTCGCCAAGACGACATGGGTTGCGCCCGGGCACTTCTACTCACCACTTCCGAAGTGGGAGGAGCTCGCGCCGCGGGCGGACGTGTTGTTCGACCAGAGCCCGCCATCACTGCTGGACGTCGATCTCGCGCCCGAAACTCAGCGTGGGTTCCTCGCCGCGTTCGAGCCGTACCGGGCCGACCGCCTGTACCGCGGCGAGGACGCCCGCGACGTTCGGTATCACTCCAGCAACAACATGTTCGGTCAGAAGAGCGCGAACGCCTTGCACCTGATGCTACGGGTGTTGCGTCCGCGCCGAATCGTCGAGGTGGGTTCTGGGTTCAGCAGCGCGGTGATGCTCGATACGCGCGAGCACTTCGACGCCGACTACGACCTCACGTTCGTCGAACCGTATCCCGATCGGCTACGGGGCCTGCTGCGCGCGTCGGACGCGTGCGCGATCGTGGAGAAGCCACTCGAGCTCGCGCCGCGCGCGCCGTTCGAAGCGCTCGAGGACGGCGACATCCTGTTCGTCGACAGCAGCCACGTGATCAAGACGGGCAACGATCTGTGCGCGCTGTTCTTCGAGATCCTCCCGGCGCTCGCGGCGGGGGTCTACGTGCACTTCCACGACGTGCTGTACCCGTTCGAGTACCCGCTTCGCTGGGTCGAGGAGGGGCGCGCGTGGAACGAGGCGTACGTGCTCCGCGCCTTCCTCGCGAACAACGCGGTGTGGAGCCTTCAGTTCTGGGCGTCGTACCTGTACCGCTGCCACCGCGACTGGATCGACGCCGTGCCGGAGGTCAGCGCCGACGGCAGCTCCATCTGGATCCGCAAGGCGGGCGGGGCGTCGTCCCCGCATTGAGGGCCGGGCGCCACAGTCGGACGGCCTTCACCGCGCGACGGTACGGGTAGGTCCGGTGTTTGCACGACTGGTCGTTCAGGATGAAGACCACGAGTGCAGGACGCACGCTGATGGTCACCTTCGCCCTCGTCGCAGGGTGCTCGGAGACCAAGATCATTCCGGCGCAGGACACGCCGGTGGCTACACGGGACGGCGGGGAGGAGGGGCGTCAGCCGCCGACGTTCGCGGACGCAGGCGTCGCCGATGCGGGGGTGCACGACGCGGGCGCGGGCGCGGGCGCGAAGCGGGACGCGGGATCGATGACCGCCGAGGTGCCGACGTGTGCCACGGATCTGTCGGCGCACCTCGCGCCGCTCGGAGTCCCTGGGTTGTCGGCCGGGATCGTGAAGAACGGTCGGCTGGTGTGCACCGCGGTGGCGGGCCACGCGAACTATACGGCGCAGACCCCCGTCGTACCGGACACGGGTTTTCTGTGGGCGTCGGTCTCGAAGACGGTGGTGGCGACGGCGATCATGATGTTGGTCGAGTCGGGCGCGTTGCGGCTGGACGACCGCGTCAATCAGCACCTCCCGTTCAACGTGACCAACCCCGAGTGCTCAGGAGAGGCGATCACGGTTCGCCAGCTGCTCACGCACGTGTCGTCGATCATCGACGAAGAGGACACGTACGGAGCGTCGTACTCGATGGGCGATTCACCGGTGCCGCTCGGTGAGTTCATGCGTGAGTACCTCGTCGCGGGCGGGCGTTATTACGACGCGGACGGAAACTTCGACTACGAGTGCCCCGGTGAGTACGCGGAGTATTCGAACATCGCCGTCGCGCTCGGCGCGTACATCGTCGAGGTCGTGGCGGGCGAGGACTTCGACGCGTTCTGTCGCGCGCGGATCTTCGGCCCGCTCGGCATGTCGAACACGTCGATGCGCATCGCGAACCTCGACCTGAGTCGCGTGGCGGATTCCCACGTCCCGTCGGGTGGGGGCTTCCGCTCGATCGGGCAGCCGGGGTGGCCGACGTACCCGGACGGCGGGTTGCGGAGCAGCGTCCCGGAGCTCGCGCGGTTCCTCGCGATGATCATGCAAGGCGGCATGCTCGACGGCGTGCGCATCGTGAGCCAGGCGTCGGTCGACGAGATGCTGCGTATTCAGGACGCACAGATGGACGACGTGCAGGGCCTCGTCTGGTTCTATCAGGCATTCCCCGGGCGACCGAACGTCGTCGGTCACGACGGCAGCGACGACGGCGCGGCGTCGTACATGTTCTTCGATCCGACGGACGGCGCCGGGGTGTTGCTCGTCGCGAACGCGGATTGGTGGTGGGACTCCGACGATTCGCCGGAGGCGGACGCGCTGTTCGGCGCGCTGTTCGCGGAGTCCGAGCAGTACTGAGGCGGCGCCGACGTTGGTAGAGTGCCGGCGTTTCATGGACGCCGCTCCGGACTCCGCTCCCATTGCAGAACGTGTCGAGATCCTGATCGTCGGATTCGGCTTCTCGGCGATCCCGCTGCTACGCGAGCTCGATGCCCGCGGGCAGGCGTACACGGTGCTCTCGCACGGGACGCCGATCTGGCAGCAGCTCGCAGCGAACGACCGCCTCGACTTCGACCTCGTCAGCTCGTTTCACGCGTCGTTCTACGTCGAGGATCAGGTCGAGGCGAACGTCATCGACAACTACTACCCGACGGCGCGTGAGTTCTTCGAGTATCACGAACGCATCTTCGCGCCGTACCGCGACAAGGTGATCGAAGACCGGGTGGTCGCGGTCGACAATTACAGCGACCGCAGCGTCGTCCGTACCGAGAGCGGGAAGGTCTACGAGACCAAGAACCTCGTCTTCGCGACGGGGCTCGGGCGCCCGCAGAACGAGACGATCAAGGAGCTCGATATCCAGAAGATCGAAGGGCAGACCTTGGTCTTCAACACGATCGGCGACACCGCGAACATGATGGTGGCGAAGGCCGTGCCCCAGGGGAACAAAGTCATCCTCCTCAACGATGGCTTCGTGAACCTCGACAAGTACGTCACCTTCGAGACGCCGGGGCCGAAGTCACAGTGGTACCTACCCATCTTCGGCGTTCGAACGGGCAAGCGCTACGCGCTGGATCTCGCGCAGCTCGAGTTCCACAACGTCGGTCGGTTCTGGCCGCGGTTCTACAAGGACCTGTTCGCGATCCCGCTCGGGCCGCCGGAGCCGGAGTCGATCGTCTCCAGGACGCTGCTCCCCCACAAGTTCCACGTGCTGCGTCCGGAGACCTACCGCCGCGGGCGCGTTCGCGCGAACGCGCAGGCGCGCGCCGGTCACGCGAACGGGATGAGCGGCATCAAGTACTGGCCGATCGACATGTACGAGCAGCGCTTCGGCGACGACGTCGACGACCGCATTCGAAACGGCGTGCTGATGAACGACCTCATCTTCTTCCACACGGAAGGGCTCGTGGAGACGTGGTCGAAGGATCGGACGACGGTCGACATGGAGACCTGCACCATCCGCTGCGACGGTCGCATCGAACACTTCGATCACTTCATCGACGGAGGCTCCGAGGAGCCACGCCTCCCACCAATTCACTTCGTCAGCGAGGACGGCACGCGACACCAGTACGCCTACGCGTACCGCGGAACGTACCTGGGCGTGGTCCCCGAGGATCTGCGCAACGTCTTCTTCCTCGGCTATACCCGCCCGTTCACCGGGGGTCTCGCGAACATGACCGAGATGCAGGCGGTGATGATCCACAAGCTGCTGACCGACGAAGATCGAAGGTCCGGACTGTACGAAGACATCCACCAGCGTATCGAGGACTACAACGACTACTACTATCCAGTGGGTTCTTCGCGGACCCCCACCGATCACCTCGTCAACTATGGGTTGTACACGGCCGACGTGGCCGAGTTCGTGGGGATCGGGCGTAAGTTCTGGTCGGGTCTGTCCTGGAACCCGCTGAAGGCGTTCCGCAACCTGCGGTTCGAGCTCCTTCATCCGAACAACGCGCTCAAGTTCCGCATGGAGGGTGAGTACGCGGTCGAAGGTGCGGAGGCGCTCGGTCGCAAGATCGCGGCGCACAACGAACACTGGAGCATCCTGATGTTCCTGCTCGCGTCGTGTCTGTGGGACGTGTTGCTCGGCTACCTCTTCGTCGTCCTCCTCATGTTCGACTTCGTGGTCGAGCCGCTCCTGAACATCCCGGCGGGTGGGTTCCAGCCGGGAGAGATCGCCGGAATGGTCGCGTGGACGACGTTATGCGCGGGGCTCGCCGTGTTGTTCCACAAGAACCGTCGACTCATCATGTTGTCGACGTACAGCCTGACGGTGCCGTTGTTCGGGTTGAAAGCGACGACCGTACCCATCGCAATGGTCTACATCGCGATGACGGGTCAGTGGGCGCTGTGCCCCGCGCTGTTCGCGTCGTGGGCGTTCATCGCATTCCTCTTCCGGCAGTTTCACAAACCGCCGATCTCCGGGCGCTACCTCTTCGCGGACTGCAAGTACAAACACGCGTACCGGCCGTTCTACGAGCGGTACCGCGAGCGCTACGCGGCGATTCGGCAAGAGCGCCAGGCCTCCTAGAACTCGAGCACCATCGCGACGCGCTCGGGGGTGCTGCTCGGTTCAGTCGCCTCCAGGCGATACGGCTTCGAGAGCGCGGCGATCAGACACTTCTTGTGCGCCTGGCTGAGCACGACACCGTTGGCGACGGGCTCCAGCTCGTGCTCGGCGACCTGACCGGTCTTCACGTCGACGGACGCCACCCACCGCACCGCGCCCGGGCGCTCGACCCCCTCGAAACACGTGGCGAGCACGACGCTGCGTCCCGCGACCTGCAGGCGGTAGGCGTCGAGCCACGGCTTCTTTCGCGGCGGAGCGCTCGTGTAGTCGGGGCGCTCGCGCTTCTTCAGCCGACGACGAATCGGTGGTGGCTCCGGCGTCGGCGGGGGGGCTGGTGGGCCGAACACCAGCGGCGCGGGGGGCGTGGGTTTGCCGACCTGGGGCGGCGGCTCTTCGGTGCACAGGTGCAGCAGGAGCAAGAGGATGATGATCAGGGCCATGACGACCCGACGTCGCCACTTCGACGACGAGGTCTTCGGAAGCTTTCCGCGCCGCGCGCGCAGCTCCGCCTGCAGGGCCCGGCGCCGCGCCTTCAGCGCCGCGCGCATGGCGCGTCGCCGCTCGCTCAGCTCGCGCCGCATCGCGCGACGCTTCAGCGACCGAGCTTCCACCCCATCACCAACCCTTCGCCCGACGCGTCCGGCCACTCGACCGGCGTGATCTTCAACGGACTGAACACCGACGGCGGACGAATCGTCGGCACCACGAACGGCCACGGGAGCGCGTCCGTCGGCGCGAGGCGAATGCTCCCCGCGAACACCTCACTCGTCGGTGACAACGCTCGGGCGCGCTCGCGCTCCGAGTCACCGATCACATCGAGTCCTTCGAGCATCGCGTTCGTCACCTGCTCCAACTCACGGGCGTTTCGGCCCAGGCCGCCTTCCAGGATCTCCGTGGCCTTGGCGAGCTCCCGATCGATCGCCTCCAGGGTCGCGCGGTGCATCGCGCGCACGTCGCCGTCCTGGGTTTCGAGCCGCTCCAGGAACCGGCGGAGGAATCGGAGCGTCGCGTGGGGGGACTCGGGGAGCTCCGAACGGATGCGCGTCAGGAACGCGCCGACGTCACCTTCCGCGAGCGGGCGCAGCCGTTCGATGCGCAGCGCGAGGGCGCCACGTCCGCGGTGCGCTTTGACGGTCCGGTCGAACGACTCGAGGTCCGACGACATCGCGGCGTCCCAGATCAGCCCCTCCAGGACCTGCGACAGGTCACCGCGCGGGACGAGCTCGACGAGCATCGTCATCAGCGCCTCCGAAACGGCGAAGCGACCAGCGACGAACGACATCCACCGCAGGCCGAGGCGACGCACCGCCTCCGACTGCGTGGACTCGTCGGCGTACTTCAGCGTGTAGGCCAGAGATCGGAGCGCCTCGGGGAGGTCACCTTTGCCGACGGCATCGACGCCACGGTGCAATGCGATCGCCGCGCGCTCCCTGAAGCCGGTCTTCGGATCGAGCGCGAGGAGCCGCCGTCCGCGCTCGCCGGACCAGATGCTCGCCTTCGCGGTGTCACTGTCACCGGTGAACGCGATCCACGCACCGACCTCCGACGTGTCCTCGCTGGTCATCAACCGGTCGATCATCGAGCGCGTGACTTCTGGGTTCTCGCGCTTCGCCCTGAGAACCCAGTCGTAGAGGTACAGGCGTCGCCCCGGCTCTAGCGCGAGCCAGTCGTCCGCAACCCACCCGTCGGTGACCGACAGAAGCTCCGCGACTTCTTCCGACTGCGCGATGCTCGGGGCCTCGACGAACGTGCCGCCGAGATCCCGTACGCGGCGTTTACGTTCTCGCTCCGCGCTCCGTTGCTCTCGGTCCACGAGGTCGAGTTTCTTCAGGCGGAGGTCGAGGAGCCGCGCTTCGATCGTCGCCTGACCGCGGACCTGCGGACGCTGCGTGGTGTGTCGTGCGGCCTCCAGCAGGAAGCGCAACACGGCGACCTGCACCTTGCGCTCGTTGGGCTCGCCTTTCACGCCGCCCGCCGAGAGGACCTCCTTCATGCGGTAGCAATCGGTCCGGTAGAACCGAACGGAATTCAGCTCGTCGACGCTCAGCACGTCCTGGAGCGTGACGAACCGCGCTTGCTGCGGGATGTCGAAGGCGTCGAACGGCGCCGGCTGGTCCGGCGCCTCGCCGCGTCGCATGTTGCGGAGGAACCAGTTGTGGAGCGCGAGGGGCCATAAACCGGCGCCGTCGTCGTCGAAGCTGATGCCGTCTTGGCAGTAGCCGAGGTCGCCGAGCGCGACCCACACGAGGCTCTTGAAGTCTTCGTCGTACGCGGACAGCGCACGCTCTTGGCTCTCCAAGGAATTTCGCAGGAGCCACAGGCGCAGCACGTCCTCGGAGCGGCGCTCCCTCAGCTGCATCCTTGCGTTGTAGTAGACGAGCGTCGCCGGGTCGGGCTCGACGCCCGCGATCAGGAGCGCGGCGACGACGCCGATCAAAACGCTGCTCCCAACGCGAGGGAGAACTCCATCGAGAAGCCCATCTCGGACTCCGCGATCCCCGCGAGCAGCGGCACCGCGAGCATGATGCGCGGCGCGACGAAGAGCCCGAAGTCGAAGTAGATGTCCGTCCCCAGCCCCGCGTAGAGCGAGTACCGGGTGCGGTCGACCTCCATCCCGGGGAGGCGGTTGTCGTCGAGGTTCTCGATTTCGTCGTCGCTGATCTTCGGTGACAACGAAGAGCCGAGGATATTCCGGAAGCTCAGCCCTTCGAACCCACTCGGATAGATCAAATAGCGGAGGTTGAAGTACGCGCTGAACACCAGCTCGGCCGCCGGGAACCACGAAGGCCACACGGTCACGACACCCTCCGCCAGGGGCACACCCACCGAGAAGTCGATCTCGAAGCGCTGCGGTCGACCCGGCTGACGGTACGGCGTGAGCGCGAGCCGTTTGCTCGCTTCCGTCTCGAACACCCAGACGTAGCTCAGGCCCAGCTCGTACATCAGGGCGTCGGATGGGATCCGCGCGAGCACGCCGGAGCGAAACGAGTTGTAGTTGTTGAACTCGGCCGGCTGCGCGGCAAATGCGCCGACGTGCACGCTCGTGCGCCGCCAGTCGAACCGCACGGGTTTCGTGGTCGTCCCCACCGTCTTGTCGACCAAGATCTCCCACGGCAGCTTGAACCGCGAGAGGGTCGGGGCGTCGGAGGACGTCGTTGTCGCGCCCGGGCTCATGAGCACGAGCGCAGCGAGGACGCTAGGGATCACGTGGGAAGCTCGAATCTCCCAGCGCCGGGTACGAGGGGCGGTAACAACCGTCGAGGTACGTCGACCGGAAGGAACGCGTCACGTTGTAGATCCCAGCGGAGTCGAACGTCGGGTGGTCGCAGAACCGCTTGCAGTGCGCGAGGCGCTCCGCGAGCGGGAACTCACCGCGAAGCCACTGCGGCGCGCCGAGCTGTTCCATCTGCTCCGCTCCGAAGCCGAACGGGACGCTGAGCCCGAAGGCACTCGCGCTCGCCGCGGCGACGACCTCGTAGGTCGCACGCATCAGCCACGGGAAGTCCCACAGGAGCCCCAGCTCGTAGGTCTGCTCCTGCAGGACGTCGTGCCACATCGGAAGGAATTCGATTGGCAGGAAGTCCTGAGGCGGCGGGAGGCAGAAGTCGTCCTCGGTGGGTTCTTGGCCGGGTGGACAATCGAGGTCGTCCGACTTGGAGATCTCCGTGCGGAAGACAAACGGCTGCGGCTCCTCCGACGGGCAGAACGAAAACGCGTCCTCGGGTTGTGCCGAAATGATCTCCTGATTGAAGAACGTCGCGACCAACCCACCGACCTGCGTGTTGTCCGTGGTCGGCGTGAACTCCGGGACAAGGAACGTCAGCTCCTTCACTTCGCCGGCCTGCGCTTTGGAGTACCGGTCGATGAAGTCCAGGTACCGGTTGCGCGACGGCAGGATCGGGAGGAACGACAGTGAGAACGGTCCGAGCGATAGGTTCACGTTGTCCGGCGTGATCGCGCAGTTCGCGTTCGACGGACCGGGCTCCACCTCTTCGTCGTCGACGATGCTCGCCGGGCACCACAGGATCAGCCGGTTGAGCACGGGGTCGCGGACGTCGCGAATCTCACTGTCGAAGACAAACGCACCCACGACCCGCGGCGTCGCGCGGTCTCGCTCGGACGGGAGGATCTGAGAGAGCACCTCCTCGAGCTGGTCCGCGAGCTCGTCCTCCGAGTTCTCGCGGTGCAGCGCCATCACGAGCACCATGTCCTCACCCGCGGGACGCGTCGCTTCGATCGCTTCCTCGAGCCGTCCCACCAGCCGGTCCACGAAGTCCGGCGCCCGCCAATCCTCCACACACGTGGCCGGGCCGTCGTAGAGGATGCGCTGCCGCTGCATCTCCTCGTGGTCCGCGTCGATCGTGCGGTCACACGGCGCGAGGAAGAACTTGATCGGCGTCGCCTCGTGAATCGGCGTCCGCAGCACCGGGAACGCCGGCTCCACCTCGGGGTTCTTCTGCGCGAGCGCCGACGTGACAAACGGCGCCCTCGGCTCGAGCACCGTCGCGCGCGCACAAACCTGCGCCGACGTCGCCGCCTCCTGCGGGAGGTCCTGCGTGTCGAACACCGCGCGGTCCTGGGTACTGATCGCCGAGAAGCCGAGCGGCACGAAGGACGAGGGACACGCCACGCCGTAGCCATATGGGTTGGCGAACCGCGGGAAGTCGGCGGAGCCGTACGCGTGCGCATCGACCTGGAAGCGTCGTCGCAGGCCGAGCTCCTGGACCTGTTCGTTGCGCAATGTCGGGAAGCGGTGGCGACCGCGCCACTGCACGCGCTGATTGTTCGCAGTGAACACGCCGTACACGAGGAAGCTGCGGTTCGAGTGCGCCGGGCCCGACCCTATCGCGTTGAAGACCGTCTCCGTGGTGAGCGCGAGCTCGCCGTCCTCGTGATAGCGCAACCGGATCCCGACTTCGCGCGGTCGATCGGGGACGTGCAAACTCAGGCTCCCACAGCGACGCGTGAACCCACAGTCGACCGGAAGGTGAGGGTGCACGTACTCGAGCTGATCGATGCGCGTCCACGGCACCGTCTCGGTGTCGGTCCGGTAGGTGACTTCGATGACACTCGCCTCGTTGAGACCTTGCTCGGCGGAGACCTCGTAGAAGAAGAACAGCGTCTCCTCGTCCTGGAACCAGGACGCATCCGCGAGATCGAACCCCGCATTGACGTCGGAGACCGGCAGCTTCAGACAAGCCGCGGTCAGCAACATCGATATTGCGAGGACGCGCCGCATGACTCAGGCCATCACACTCTCGAACGGCGTGCCGGTACGCGCGAGCTGCTGCTGAAGCGCCGCCGCCGTCTGTTCCCGACCTTCGCGGAACCGCTCGAGCTGCTCGGCGCGCGACTCGAACCGCGCGCCGGACGACACCGCCGCCCGGAGCGTCGGCGACATGCTTCCGAGGAGCGCCGCGCGGCTCTGCTCCGAGAGCACCGAAATCCAACCCGAGAGCGCGTTGGCGTCGACGGCGAGCAAGACGTTCGCGCGTGTTTCCTCGTCGAGCGCCAGCACCATCTCCGGGAAGAGGATCTGCTCGTACCAACTCGGAAACCCACCGCCGAAGCGGATCTTCGCGTTGGTCAGCAGCAGGTTCCGATCGTGCGGCTCGGCCCGTGGCAGCAGGATCGACAGCGCCGAGGCGGCGTCGAAGGTCCGCCCGAGGTCCGTCACCTCGGTGACGTCGGGCGGCGGCGGGAGCGTCTGGTCCGTACGGCTCGCCGACAGCAGCTCCATGACGTACCTACTCTCCGCGCGACTCATCCGGTTGGACTGGAGCAGCTGCTCTGCGAGCGTCGTGACCTGTCCGGAGGACAACAGCCGCGCGGCCTCGAGCTGGTCGCTCGTGGAAGCGTGCGCGAACAACAGCGCCCCGAACCGAGGCGGGAGCTTCTGGATGAAGCGGACCAGCCCGGACGCACCGAACTCATCGCGCAGCGTCGCCATCGAAGTCACGTCTTCCTGCCGCGCGAGGGAGGCCGACAGCGCGTGTTGTTTGAGCTGCTTGTAGAAGACCTCGTCCGTCGGCAGCTCGGGCTGCTTCACTTCGCGGAGGTACTCGGAGAAGTGGAGCTTCGACTCTGCGAACTCACCGCCGTCCGGGAACGCTCGCGGGAACGCCTCGGGGAACGTCAACACGGCCTTCGCGAGCAAACCCATCTCACGTTCCTTCAGCCACTGCGCAATCAGCGCCTGCACGTCCGGGTCGGGGTGGCCGTTTTGCGACAGCCGCTCCGTCCAGTACGCGCTCTGTTTGCCGACGAAGACCTCTTCGGTCTCCTCGGGTTCTTCGTCCGCGACCTCGGGCTCGAGCGCCGCCTCGTCTGGTTTGTCGGACGCACCCATCTGCGCGAGCAGCGCCTGCTCCTCGGGTGATATTCGCCCGAGGCGACGCCAGCCCCAGATGAGGATGAGCGCCGCAAACGTCAGCATCACGAGCGCGATCATCCAGGCGAAATGCGGGAGAAGGTTCACCCAGAGCTCGCGCACCGCGATGTTGAACCCCCACTCGGGCTCCTTGGGAGGCGTGACCACCGGGGCCGGCGGTTCTTCGACGACCTCTTCTTCGGGCTCGGGAGGGGCCGGCGGCTCACGGAGCTCCGCGGGGATGGGTTGGAGGCGCTGCCGACCGATCTCCACCGTCGTCCAGCCGTTCGACAGCTTGGTCCGCAGGCGACGCGCCAACGCCGTCGCGTCCTTCGCCTCCATGTCCTGCTCATAGGCGAAGGCGCAGCGCGCGAGGGTCAGGTACTCCTGAGCCGGCTCGGCGCCGGGGCCCTGATCCTCGGCGAGACCGGGCAGGGCGGTCGCGCGCGGACGATCCGAGACCGTGTGATCGAGGTAAGTACAACCCTTCGAGAAACACCGCACCGAAGCGCAGTCCTGCGCGAGCGCCTCGTCGAACCGGTCCTGCAGGACGCGGAGCTCGGCGAGCACGGACGGCGGAATGCGCCGGTCCGGAATCGAGGGGTTCTGGGCGATCGCGGTCGACGCCGACAGCGACACGAGGAGGAACGTTGCGAGGCGCTTCATCAGTACACCCGCACGATCACACGCCTGTGGCGCGCGAGTCGCTCCTCTTCGTCGAGGCCTTCCAGCTCCTTCGCCGGCAGGGGTCGTGTGTCCGCGTAACCTTCGACGCGAATCCGCGTGCGGTCCACGCCCACGTCCTCGAGCTTCCCGCGCACCGCGTTGGCGCGCTCCGTCGACAACTCCCAGTTCGACTTGAACAGCGTGCCGTTGATGATGGGTTTGGAGTCGGTGTGGCCTTCGACCGCGAACGCGTACTTCTCACTGTACGGGACGAGCGTGTTCAGCATGCCGCCGAGCGCCGTCGTCATCTCCGCTCGGATGTCGGCGCGCCCGGAGTCGAACACCAACCCCGAGTTCAGCGACAGCTCCAGGCCGTCGTCGGTGAGTTTCGTTTGAACCAGACCTTCCATCCCCTCTTTGTGGATGCGCTCGTCGATCTCCTGCTTGATCGAAGAGAGGCTCTGCTTGCTCTCGATCCCCGAGAGGCTCTGAGAGATCTGCTGCATCTTCGTGCGGCTGATGTTCGCGGCGGCGAGCAGCATCACGAAGAAGATGAGTAAGTTCGTGATGAGGTCGGCGTACGAGAGTAGCCACCCCTCCTCACTTCCGAAGACCCTCCGCTGCACGACCTACCTCCGTGCCTCGCCCACGGAGAGCGCGACGAGCTCGTACACACTCTGCTCACAGCGTTCGATGGCGCCGAGGCGCTCGTCCAACAGGGTGCGCAGGTAGTGTCCGATGGGGCCTGCGATGCCTGCGCCGAACGCGACGCCGTACAGCGTGGCGAGCAACGCGAGCGACATCGCTGCGCCGATGTTGAGGTTGTCGGCGCCCATGTTGCGGAACAGCTGGATCATGCCGGTGATGGTTCCGACCATCCCGAACGACGGCCCGAGCTTCGCCAGCATCTCCCAGTTCGACACCGCGGGCTGCCAGCTCCCCAGCTCGGCGTGTTTCAGCTCCGTGAACGCGGTCTCCGTCGCGGCACGCGGTGCACGTCCCAGGAGGAGCTCGAGCATGCGTTTGATTGCCGGGAAGTTGCTTCGCTCCGCGAGGGCGACGGCCTGAGCGCGGTTGCCTTCACGCCACAGCGCGCCGACCTGTTTGCGCTCCGCCTCGAGTGAGTCGGTGTCCGGCGAGAACCGCGCGAGGCCGGGGACGAGCTCCCGGAGGAAGAGGAACGTTCGCACCGTAGTCAGGCGCGAGGACGAAGTCAGGACGGCGGCGAGCGAGCCCACCAACACCATCACGAGCGCGTGCGCATCGAAGGGGGAGATGCGCGTCATGTCGCGATCGGCGAAGCCGTACCAGACGACGAAACCAACGAGGGACAGGCCAATGAGTTGCATTCGATCGTTTTCCTATTGCGTCTGCTTCTGCAGCTCTTCCAACTTCTTGCGGACCGCGGGATCACTCTCGATCTCCTCGGCCTTCTCGTAGATTTGAATCGCCTTGTCGCGTTCACCCATCAGCAAGAGGATGGATGCCTTCGCGCGAAGGAACTCCGGATGTGACTTGTAGCGAGCGAGGACCATCTCGGCCCACTCCAGCGCGATCGCATAGCTGCCCTGGGCGATGGCGTCGTTCATCGCGGTGCGTGCGCGGGAGATCGAGACCTCCGGGGCCTCCTCGTCGATCGCGAGGCCGCGTTCGCGGTACGCCTCGACGAGTGAGTCGTCCGCCGGCGTCGGGCGCGGCGGTACGAGGCGTGTGGAAGGGATGGTGTCGACGCCCTCGGGCTTCTTCTCGTGTTCGATGACGATGCGCTGTCCGCTCGCGAGAAGAGGGACGTGCACCTCCGTCATCGTGTTGCCGTCGTTCCACCGCACCTTCATCACCGTCGTCGAGCCGTACGCGAGCGGACGTACGAGGGTGCCTTCCTCCTCCATCGGCGGCGCCTTCTTGGGCGCGGGCGCTACGAGGTAGTGGGTATAACTTCGCGCTGCGCACGCGGAGCTCATGAGACCGACGACGATGAGTACGGTTCTTTTCATGGGATCACCGGGAGGAAGCTGATGTTCAGCAGTGAGATGCCGATCGCAAAACGCGCGTTCGTGGAGAGCGTCGCGACCAGCGCATAGTTGGACGTGCCGAAAGGCACGCGTATGACACCGACCCCCGTGAGGATCGGGTCGATGAGGTCCCCCGCGTCGTCGGGCGCGACGGCGTTCACGATGGCCGTCGGTAGACTCACCACGACCTTCCCGCCGAACTGCGGAGCGAAGGGGATGTCGGCGATGTGGAAGACGCCGAACACCCGGTAGTACGCGACGCCGACGCCGAAGACCGGATCGAACGCGGAGATCGTGATGCCCGTGAAGTTCTTGTTCTCCTCGCCCCACTGGTCCGTCCAGTCGAACGAGATGTGTTGGCTCGGAAGCAGCGCGAGATCCACGAAGGCGTGCGTGAGGCTGTCGCCGCGGGCACGCCGCTCCAGCTCGGCGCTGAGGCGCATGAGGCCCTCGGTGTTCTCCTGCTCTCGCAGCATCGGGTCGATGTTCTGCGCGAAGAGCACCCGCGCAGTCGCGAGCTCGACGATCTTGACCGACACCCCGGTCGCCTGCTCGTCGACCCAGATCGCGGTCTTGGCGGCCTCGGCGTCGCCGCGCGCCATCGTGTCGAGGCGAACGATCTCCTCCAAAGTGATCGGCCCGGAGCTGTGCTCGAGGCGCCCGTCACCCGTGAACACCCGCGGCGTCATACACGCCTCGCAGAGCCGGAGGTCCTTCGCGCCGAGGACCTCGATCAACCGATTGAGCGCTTCGTTCGGGAACCAATCCTTCGACTCCTCGTACCGGGTCTCCGTCCGCACCACGAGCGCGGGCGTCATCTCCGGCTTCCGCAACGTGCCGTCGTCGATACGGAGCTGGAGCACCTCCACCATGCGGTCGAGGGCGTCCTGTGTCGTGGAACGATCGGCGTACGCCGGGCTGGTCGACCCGACGACGAGCGCGGCGGTCAGCGCGAGGTGTCGCTTCAGAACCAAACGCTCACCTCCGTGCCCAAGGAGTGGAAGAGATCCAGGAAGAGCCCGAGGTTGTTGGAGCCGATGTGGGCCGGGAGCAGCTCGGCAAAAACGTTGAGGCCCATGCGGTTGCCGATCCTCAGCTCGAGACCGGCGTGAACGGTGCTGACGATCTGGATGGGTTGGTCGTTGCCCTGCGCGATCGCGAGGATGTCTTCGGTCGTGAGTTGGTCGCGCTGGAAGATCAGCGCCGAGGGCCCCTGCACGGCGAACAGCGATGCACCGAGGAATGCGTAGGCGTCGGGCCGCACGTACGAACGCGACTCACCCGTGAGGAGGCGGTGGATGCGCACTTGCGCCATGAACCCGTCGTAGGAGCTCGGGACCCAGCCGTAGCCGAGGAGGAAACTCGCGGTCCAAGCGCGCTCCTGACTGAGCGCGAGCTCCACGCCGGACTGGATCCACACGAAGGGCGGTGGGTTCACGCCGGTGCTGCCGCCGTCGGAGAAGAACCGTACGGAGATGCGCGCCGGGACGACGAGCGGCCAGCGGTCCTCGACCGCGGCCATGAGCTCTTGCCGAGCCTCCTCGACCGACTTGATGTCGTCGGCCTCGCGGAGCATCGAGCGGGTGTCACTCGCGCTCGCGATCGTTCGGGCCCAGACGATGGAGAGGCTCGTGTCGAGTTTGGTGATGCGCGCGCGCAGGACGAGCGAGGTGCCCTCCGCTTCGATGTCGACGAACAGCGCGTACTTCGTGCTGGTGTCGCGCCGTAGGCGGTCGAAGGCTTCGGGGTTGTCGACCCCGCGCGATATCACCGTACCGTCGCGCCCGGAGTGCACGATCATCGCGGTGCAGGCCGGGCAGTGGGTCAACGTCATCCGCGTGGATGGGTTCTTGATGAGTACGTCGTTGATATGATTTTCGACGAGGCTCGACAGCGCCGTGCCCAAACCCACCGGGACCGTCACGCCCGCAAGGACGACGTCGGTCTCCTGCTGGAACACTGGGGTCTTCGTCCAGCCGTACACCAGCTCGTCGACCAGGTTGTAGGCGCTGAGTTGGATCTCATTGGCCTTGGCTCTGCGGAGCTCGTCCAACTTGGCGAGCGTCGCGTCGTCGACCTCGTCGGCGACGGCGACCCCGGGGACCAGCAGCGCCATCACGAGCGCGGTGAGCCTCACTGCAGCCACGTCCACGCTCCGTTGATGCAGATCCCCGCGTGCAGCGCGGTCTCGCGGCTGTCGAGGACGAGGAGGCTCAGGACGGCGTCGTCGCCTTCGAGGCGGCCGGTCGCGAAGTAACGCCGACACGCGAGCGCGTGCGCTTTCAAGGCGGGGGTGCGCGAGAGGACGTCGACGTCGCCCGTCGCGAGCGTCGGCAGGCGATCCGTGACGGGGACGCCAGACTCGACGAGCGCGGCCTTCGCGGCGAACGCGACCTTCGCGACGACCGCGGCGTTCGGGTAGTGCACCTCGACGAGCCACGTCTTCTCGGGCTGCTCGGCCGCGATCCGCGAAGCGACGCTCCGTACGGTCGGCGTGAGCCCGCCGAGGATGGCGGCGTCGCGTTTGTGGCGGACATCCACGCCGACGATGGGTTCGGTACACAGGACCGCCGAACGCTCGATGAAGTCACCGCGCGGGTACTGATCTTCGAGGAGCCCCGGGTACGCGCGGCGGGCGGATTCCAACGTGGCGCGTTCGCAGTTGTAGCGCCGCGACGATTCGTAGCTCGTGATGAGCCCCGGCGCTGGGTCGTTCCACAGCGTGATCATCGACGGCAACGTGAGGAGCCCGAGGAAGAAGAAGATGATCACGAGGCGTCATCCTTCTTCTTCGTGGGAGACGGCTCGGGATCGAGGACCCGCCGGCGCATGTTGGCGTTGAAGACCATCTGGCTGAGCTGCCCGTAGAGATCGGTGCTCAGCTGCTCCGAGAGGTTCGCGTCGGAGAGCTCGTCGTCGTCGTCGCGGAAGAGGAGGTCGAGGAGGCCGTTCACCGCCCAGTAGCCCAGGCCGAAGTAGCGGACGATGCGCCCCTTGAGCTCACCCTGGCCGAGCAGCGATCCGCGCGGGCCGCGGATGACGACCTCCTGGACGAAGGTGTTCTCGGAGATCCCGGGGGCGAGCGTCCCGGTGAACCAGCTGAGGGTCCACATCGGGTAGTCGACGTGTTCGTGGAGGTGGCGGGCGCGGAGCTCGACGATCAGGTGCGGGCGTATGCGCGGCGGCGGCGCCTTCTCCTCCTTGGCGCCCTCCGTCTTGGCCGCGCTCCCGGGCTCGGCCGGCTCCGGCTTCGCGGGCTCGAGCTCGACGGGGGCTTCGAACGTCTCGTCTTCGGCGCTACGTCCGATGGAGGTGACGGTGCGGACTTCGGCGCCCTGGTTCTCGAACAGCGTCTTGATGCGCTGGCACAGGAGGCCGGCCTCGCCGTCGAGGATCTCCTGGGGAACGCAGTGGACGAGGATCCGGACGTCGTGGAGGTTGCCGAGCGTCGGGTCGACGACGACCGGGTCGTGCATCCCGGACAGCGGCTGGTAGACCGCGACGCAGCCGCTCGAGCAGACGAGCAGCGCGAGGGCCCAGGGCAACACGTGCTGCGCCGCGCGGTTCACCGTGGCCCCCGAGATTGCACGTTCACGGATAGGAGACAACGCGGGGCCAGGAGGCCGCGAAACCCGTGATCGCGGCCACGAGAGCGGTATGCGGTCGAAGGACGTCACGGGGGCATCGACGGGGACTGAGTTGGGATCCGCCGCGCCTTTTATGAAGGCGGCGTGCCCTTCGATACCGGGTTGCGCACCGATTGGGCCGGCCGCGTTGTCCCGATCCTCGGATCCTGCTCTTTTGGGGGCCGTGACGCGGTGGATCGCGAGCGTAGCGCTGGTCGCCGCGGTCGGTGGGACCGCGTTCGCCGCGCCGCAGCTCGCGGGGCGTCGCGCGCTCCCCGACGGGACGGTGCGTTTCTTGTCGGGCTCGGCCGAGCTCACGCCGGAGTCGGTCGACACACTCCAGCGGTTGTCCGCGCTGCTGCGGCAGCGGCCCGAGCTCGATCCGGTGCTGCTCGTCGGGCACGCCGACGACCGAGGCGCGGAAGCGACCAACGTCGTCCTGTCGAAGCGGCGCGCCGACTCGGTGCGGGAGCACCTCGTGCGGTTGGGGATTCGTCGCACGCGGCTGCTGACGGAGGGACTGGGGAGCGCCGACCCGCTGGTGTCCGGAAGCACGGACGAGGCGCGGCGTACGAACCGGCGCGTCGAGGTGTGGGTGACGCCGCAGGGCGCGGTGGCGCGTGTCTCGAAGGTCGAGCGCAAGGTGTTGTCCAAGGAGGCGGCCGCGCCCGTGTGGCGCGACGCACGCGTCGACATGCCGCTGAGGCGGCTGGCGCAGGTGCGGACGTTGAAACAGTCGTCGAGTGAGATTCGCTTCGAGCGAAGGGACCACATCGCGCTCGGGCCCGAGGCGCTCGTGGTGATCTTCGGCTCGCCGACCAAGACCCAACGGTCGCGGCGCAGCGTGAAGGACGTCGAGGTGAAGCGAGGGTCGATCTTCGCCTCGCTCGCGGAGCGTGAGGGTCGAACGCTCGGGGTCGAGACGGGCGCCGGACGCTACGCCGTGCAGTCCAAGAAGGCGCGCATCGACGTGCGTCGGCGCAAGAAGAAGAAGCGGGCGAGCACGGTGTCCGTGTTCGCGGGGCGCTCCAGCGTGACGAACAGCGGCCGCACGGTCCTCGTGAAGGAGGGCTACGGCACACGCGTGGAGGAGGGGCGCCCGCCCGAGCCACCGAGGCCGTTGCCGCTCCCGCCCGAGTGGTCGGCGGTGACGCCCTTGGAGGTCTTCGCGGGTGACGAGGTCGAGCTGGCGTGGACCAACGCGTCGGGTGTGACCGGGGCCGAGGTGCAAGTTGGCTTGCAAGGGGATCCGGACGCCGCGCGACCGGTGCAGCTCGACGAAGTGACCGGCGACCGGAAGAAGACCAAGTTCCAGCGGAGCGGTATCTATTACGTGCGGCTCGCCGGGATCGACGATCGCGGGGTTCGTGGCGCTCCGTCCGTGGCGCGTCGAGTCGTCGTCCTCGAGCGACCTCGGGCGGATGCGTTGAGCGGAGACGGTGCGAAGTCGGGTCCGCGGCGGGTGCGCCTCGTGGCGCCGAAGGGCGCTGCGCTGAAGGTCGGCGCCGAGACTTCGTCGGTGGCGGTCGAGCGTGTGCTGATCCGTCCGGGACGGCACGTGCTCCACTACACGATCACCGCGACGGCTGGCGACGTCGCGACGGGAAAGTACACGTTCGACGTCGCGCCGATGCAGGTCAGCTTGCAGGCCGAGGCGCAGCCAGTCGGTAAGGTCGAGCGACACGTCGTTCGCCTCGAAGTGTCCTCCGCGGGGACGCCGGTGGAGGGCCTGCGCTTCGTCGCGGCGCCGGTCGCCGCGCCGACGGCGTCGCTGCGGGTCCCGATGGGCGCGACGTCGACGCTCGCGGCGTGTGTCTGCGGCGCGCCCGAGGGGGCGCTCGCGTTGGTGGAGGAGGGGCGCGGTGTGTATCGCGCGGAGGTTTCGCTCCCGACGTCGCGTCGCAGCGAGACGATCCTCCGCATCGTCGAGCCGCGCGGGCCGGTCGGCATGGAGGTCCCGATCCCGCCGCCGCGGGTGGTCGCGGTCGCGCCGCCGCCCCCCCGACGCGATGGCCTGTTCATCGGCGCGTCGGGCGGCGCGACGCTCGGCCACGCCGATGCGCCGTCGCCGCTGGTGTGGCTCGAAGCCGGCGCCCGGTGGCGCCTCGCGGAGTCGGGTGACCTTGATCTGTTGGCCTCCGCCGGGTGGACCTCGCGTAGCGAAGACGTGCACGCCTTCCCGATCCTCGGCCGCGCGGCGCTCAGCTACGTGTTCGGCGCCGCGCGCTTGTTCGCGGGCGTCGGCGGAGGTGTCCGCTTCGCGTCACCGTCCGACACCGCCCCGGCGTTCGCAGCGTTCGGCGGCCTCGGGTACGCGGTCGGCGCGCACGGCGAGCTGCGCGTCGAAGGCGGGTTCTACGGCCTGGGGAGCACGCCGGACGTCGACGAAGAGCTCGCCGGCTTCGGGCTGACGGTGGGTTACCGCGTCGGGAGCTGGCGGCAGTAGCTCCGCCCGCGGAAAGACGATGACAGCCGCGAGCTGTCCTACGGCACGTTCGGGCCGCCGGGGGTGGGCGTCGCCGTCTCGCCCCAGTCCACGTCGTCGTCGCCCGAGTCGGCGCCGTTCGGGAGGCGCGCGATGCTGCCGTCGCCGTTGTCGCGGGCGCTGAGCGTGGTGCCGCTGGTCAGGTCGACCGAGCGGCCGAAGCCGTCGAGGGCGGCGCTCTCGATGCGGCCCTCGTAGCTGACGGCGTCGATGATCTCCTGCGTCTGGGTGTTCACCAGCGCGATGCCGTCGGGGGCGCCGTTCTGTACGGTGGAGTCTTCGAGCACGAAGCTCGCCGAGGCGATCGTCGCGTTGCCGAGGACGAGGTAACCGCCGGCTTCGAGGGAGCCTGCCTGCGAGAGATCCACGCGCAGGTACTCGGCGTCGGTGTTGCCGTTCACGAAGACCAACGCGAGGTTCGCGAGGGACACCGCCGAGGCCGTGCCGTTGTACAGCTCCACGAACTCCGTCGTGTCGCTGCCCGGCTGGTCGTAGTCGACCTCGTTGATCACCAGGCCACCCCCCGGCGCGCCGCCCGTCGTGAACGTGGCCATGTTGCTCCCGGCTTCGAGCGACTGGTTGTCGATGTCCATCACGGTGCCGTCGACGGTCACCGTGTAGGTCGTGTCGTTGGTGAGCGCGTCCGTGGTGAGCGTGACGCGGCGCTCGCTCGCGGCCGCCGCCGTGACATTGAGAGCCGGCGAGAACGTAAACGCCGACGCCATCACACTCGACGCGAGCACGGGGCGATTGAAGTCGATCACCACCGACGCCGGCCCGGACGAACGCGCCGCGCCGACCCGGAACGGTCCGTCGCAGTCCGTCACCACGATGTCCGCGCCCGACCACAGGAAGATCTCCGGACCGCCGGAGCGCGCGAGCAACGGCGCCGGTCCGATCGTCACGCTGCACCCGGGCGCGAGGCCCTCCGCGTCGATGACCGCGTCTGCGACGCGAAGCGAGAAGCGCGCGTCGTTCGGGACACCCGTGGTGCCGACGCTGATGCGCTGCTGCGATCCATTCAGTGGAGTGAACATCGGCCCCGCGGTGCCGAAGAACGAGACCAGCTCGCCGTCGTACGCGCTCGGGTTGTCGGCGACGTCGGTCGCGCCGCTGATGTCCTGGAGGAGGAGCGTCACGTTGTAGCCGCTGCTGTCGACGCGGTACGTCCCGATCGCCGTCACCGCGTGCTGCTCGCCGATCATCGCGGTCTCAGTCACCTCGAACGTGATGATGTCGCCGACCGCGGGCACGAGGTTCGCGATCGAAACGAACAGCGCAGGCCCCGCGACGTCGGCTTGGCAGAAGAAGCCCTCCGGGTCGTCGCCGAGCGCCGGGCGGACGTCCGTGACGATTGCCCCTTCCACGAGCTGCGGCGACGCGAGCGTGCCGGTCGGCGCGTCGAGCACCATCTGGATCTGCGCGGACGCGGGGCGTTGACCGCCGTCGCGGCCGCCGTCCCGGGGCGTCTGGACGTCGCCGCCGTCGCGGTCGGGTGTGACCGGGCCGGCGTCGCGGCGGTTGATCGGCACCCGCTCGTTGTCACGGCACGCCGCCGTGCACGCCAGGACCGAGGCGAGGAACGTGAAAACGGCGACGCGCATGGTTCGTACCTCAGTCGAGGAAGAAGTCGGGCGCCAGCGGTGTGCCGGGCGCGTACGCGTACGCGTCGAGGTCCGTCACGCCCTCGCTCTTCAACAGCTCCTCGTCGATGAAGAAGTTGCCGGTGCACTCCCGGCTGTTCTTGGTGAGGATGGCGTACGCAGCGTCCGCCATGATCTCCGGCTTGCGGCTCGTCTTCATCATCGCATCGCCGCCGAGCATCTCGACCGCGGACGTCGCGATCGCCGTCGCCGGCCACAGCGAGTTCACCGCGATGCCGTCGTCCTCGAGCTCCGCCGCCATCCCGAGCGTGCACATGCTCATGCCGTACTTCGCCATCGTGTAGGCCACGTGGTTCTTGAACCACTTCGCCTTCATGTTGAGCGGCGGCGCGTTGTTGATGATGTGCGGGTTGTCGGCCTTCTTCAGGTGCGGGATGCACTTCTGCGAGCACAGGAACGTGCCGCGCGCGTTGACCTGGTTCATCAGGTCGTAGCGCTTCATCGGCGTGTACTCGGTGCCGGTCAACATGATCGCGCTGGCGTTGTTCACCAGGATGTCGAGCCCGCCGAACGTCTCGACCGTCTTCGCGACGGCCTCCTCCACCATCTCCTCGTTACGGACGTCGACGACGATCGGGAGCGCTTTTCCGCCCGCCTTCTCGATCGCTTCGGCCGCCGTGAAGATCGTCCCCGGAAGTTTGGGGTGCGGTTCGACCGTCTTGGCGGCGACCGCGACGTTGGCGCCGTCCCGCGCCGCGCGCAGCGCGATCGCGAGTCCGATGCCCCGGCTCGCGCCGGTTATGAACATGGTTTTGCCCTGAAGTCCCGTCACGCTGCCGAGCTATCACGCGGGACGTAGCGATCCAAGAACGCGTAGTGGTCACGCCAACAGGCCTTGGCCGCCTTCCGCCAGTACAGGGCGTGGAAGGCGTGAATCTCCTTGTCGTAGTACTTGGCCTCTACCGGAATACCTCGCCTTTCGAGCGCCTTGGTCATGCGCTCGGTGTCCTTGTAGAGGAAGTCGCCGGTCCCCACCGGGAGGAAGAACGGAGGCAGGTCGCGGGTCGTGGCGGCGTCGCTCTCGTACCAGGTCAGCGGGTCCGCGAGGGTGCGACGCTCCGCGGGGATGTCGTCGGGCAGGTAACCGCGCGAAACCTCGGTCAGACGATCCCGCACCAGCTTCGGCATCCGCAGATCCGCGAACCGCTCCGGATTCGAAACTTCGAAGATCCCACACGCGGGCAGCACCGCGAGCGGACGCGCACCCGTCGCGTAGAGCGACTGCGCCCACGGCTCGGGCCGCTCCGCGCTGAGCGCGATCGCCATCGACGACACGATGTTCCCACCCGCCGACTCACCCGCGAGCACGAGCCGACTCGTGTCACCGCCGTACTGTTCGGCGTTGTCGAGCACCCACCGCAACGCGGCGAAGGCGTCCTCGTGCGCCGCCGGGAACGGATGCTTCGGCGCGAGGCGGTAGTTGATACTGAAGACCACCATGTCGCGGCGCGCGAACATCAGGCCCATCAGCCAGTGGGTCTCCTTCGAGAGGATGCGGAACCCGCCGCCGTGGACGTAGAGGCAAACGGGGAGCTTCCCCGAGCGCTGCTTCGGGCGGTACACGTCGAGGAGGTGATGTTTCTCGCCGGTGGGCAGGTACGGGATGTCGGTGAGCAGCTCGAGGCCGTGCGCTTCGGGACGCGAACGTGGGTGCAGCCGCCCCGCGCCCGACAGCCCGCGAAAGAAGGCCTCCACCATGACGGAGCCGGCTTTCCTGCGGAACGCGGTGGGCGATTCGACGAGGTCGGCGAAGGACAGCGCTTTCAACGGGTTCATCCTAGCCGACCGAGCGGTTCGGCGACTCGGATCCTTTCCGTAACAGGCGTTCGAAAAAAACCGTGACCGCCCCCAAGTGCCCGCCATTCGACGTGTTGTACGCCGACGACCACCTCGTGGCGGTCGGCAAGCCGAGCGGTTGTTCCGTCCACCCGGGCTCACCCCATTTTCGGACCTCGCTTCGCTCGGGCCGAGGGCACGTTCCTTCGGACGGCCAACGGCGTGGCCGTTGGCCGCCTCGGAGGGTCCCGGACTCGGGGCCCGCGCTGCTCCCGGAGGTCCGGGATCGGCTGGGCCGGTGGGTGTATCCGGCGCACCGCCTCGACCGGGCGACGAGCGGAGTGCTCCTGTTCGGCTTCGACGGCGAGACAGCCGGTCTACTGAATGGAGCGCTCGCGGAGGGGCGGGCCGAGAAGACGTACCTCGCGCTGGTGCGCGGTGCGCCGCCGCCGAACGGGACGATCGATCACGCGATCCCTCGGAGTGAGGACGGTCCGCGGGTGCCGGCGTCGAGCAGCTGGGAGCGCCTGTGGGTGCACGGCCGGTACGCGTTCGTTCGTGTGCGGCCGCACTCCGGGCGACGGCATCAGGTGCGGCGGCACATGAAACACCTTGGCCACCCGCTGATCGGCGACGTGCGCTACGGCAAAGGCGATCACAACCGGTTCTTTCGCGAGCACTACGGGCTGCATCGGCTCGCGCTGCACGCGCGGTCGCTTCGGTTCGTGCACCCGCGGACCGGCGCTGCGTTGGAGATCGTGGCGCCGATGCCGGACGATCTTCGCGTGCCGCTCGCGCGTCTAGGGGTCCCGGAGCGCCTGTACTGGGTGTGACTTGCCCTCGCGGATCGAGTTCGTTTTCCTGTAGCGCATGTCGAGTCGGCTGACGGCGTCGCAGGTGCTGGTGGTCGACTGCCAGAGCACCGGGAGCACGCCGCAGCACGGGCACCTGATCGAGCTCGGGTGGGCGCGGTTCGCGTGTGACGTCGAGGACTACGACGTCGCGGGGCACATCGTCGCGCTCCCCGAGGGGGCGTCGTTGCCGCGGATGGTCTCGCGCATCACGGGGATCGGGCGGCGCGACGTGGAGGCGGGGGTGTCGGTCGAGGCCGCGTGGCGCGCGTTGGATCGTGCGGCGACGGCGGTGCGGCACGAGAGCCCGTTCGACTTCACGCCGACGGTCATTCACTTCAAGCAGTTCGAAGAGAAGTTCCTCGAGGACCTCTACTCCCGTCACGACCAAGCGCCTTGGTTTCGCTACGACATCGTCTGCACGCACGCGATCGCGCAGCGGCTCCTCCCGGATCTCCCGCGGCGCAGCCTGCGGGCGCTCGCCGGGTACTTCGGGTTCTCGTCGGCGCAGCTGCGGCGGAGCCGCGACCATGTGGAGGCGACGTGTTTTGTCTGGCGGCACCTCGTCGAGCTCCTCGAGCGCGAGCACGACGTGTGCACATGGGAGGAGCTCGCGACGTGGCTCGCCGAGTCGCGCGCGAAGCGGCCGGGGCGCCGTTATCCGATGCCACGCGAGAAGCGGTTGGCGTTGCCGGATGCGCCCGGCGTCTATCGCTTCCTCCGCAGCAACGGTGACCTGCTCTACGTCGGGAAGGCGACGTCGCTGAAGAAGCGGGTGAACAGCCACTTCTCGAAGAAATCGAAGCTCTCCGAGCGCACGTTGGAGATGCTGACGCAGGCGCGGGACCTCGCGTTCGTCGAGACGCGCACCGCGTTGGAGGCGGCGTTGCTGGAGTCGGACGCGATCAAGACCCACGCGCCGCCGTACAACGTCGCGTTGGTGGAGGAGGGCCGGGCGATCGGGTTTTCTTCGCGCGACCTCGCGTCGTTCGTGGAGGTGCCGGACGATGCGCACCCGATCGGTCCGTTGCCTTCGCGGTGGGCGTTGTCGGGGGTGGAGACGATCTTCAGGCTGTTGCGCGCGACGCCGACGCCGAACGTGCCCGCGTGGGTGATGTCGCGTGCGCTCGGGATCATGCCGGTGAGCGCGCCGGACGCGGCGTGTTTCTGGGAGGCGTGGGGTTTGTTTCGTGCGCAATACGGGTTGTCGGAGCGGACCTCGCTGACGCGGCTGGAGCGCGCGGCGCGGGTGATCGCGCGGAAGCTCGAAGTGACGCCGCGCGTGCGCCGCGACGAGGAGGAGCTGGTCTGGGACGTGGACCGGGTCGTCGAGCACTTCGAGGAGGCCCTCGCCCGTGCGCCTCAGCTCGTCTCTCGCGCGCGGTGGCTCTGCCATCTGTCGGACTGTGAGATCGCGTACTGCGAGCCCGGCGGATCGACGTACGCACTCTCGGTCGCGAAGGCCGAGGTCACGCTTGGGGGGGCGTGGGAGGGGCCCCTGCCGGAGCCGCCGTTCAGCGCGCGCCCGCGGGCGGTGCGTCAGCGCGACTTCGACGTGGTCCGCTACGATCGGCTGCGCGTGCTCACCACGGAGCTGAAGCGAGTCGTTCGAGACGGCGGCACGGTGCGGATTCGTTTCGGTGCGGCGCCCGAGCTCGAGGGTGTCGCGCTGGAGCGCGTACTGCGGACGGTTTGACGTTGCGAACGTTGTAAAAAAAGTCCGCGCCCTTTCTCGTTAGTCCTACGGCGAACCACGACCGGCGCACGTCGCGCCGGTCGGCAACATCCGAAAGGGAGGCAGACATGCGTCTGTACCAAGCCGCGGTCCTCGTGACTGCGATGATGGGTTTCGCCTGCAACATTTCGACGTCCTCGGGCGGGGGCGGCGGTGGCTCGACGCCGACGGGCTACGACACCGTCGAAGTCGTCAACTGTTCCGACAAGGCCATCAACGTCTTCTCGCGCAAAGCGACGAACGGCGGTGGGCCCTGGAGCGAGCACGGGTCGATCGGCACGTTCCAGCTCAGCAACGGCAAGTGCGACGAATCCAACGCGATGGCGAACGCCATCACGGCGGACATCGGCGACGGCGAGCACCTCGTCCGCGCCGTCGTCATCGACTTCAACAGCTCGTGTGACTCGAGTGATCCGGACGGGCTGTGCACCAAACGCGAAGGCATCTACCTGGGTGACAACGGCTCGTCCAAGTCAGCGACCTTCAAGGTCACGCTCCCCTGAGTATCGGCGAAACGAGGAGACCAAATCATGAAACTTCGAACTCACCTCACCGCGGGCCTGCTGGCCCTCGGCGCGCTCGCCCCCGCGACGGCGTTGGCGTCGACCAGTCACTTCCTCGAGCTGCAATTCAGCTCGAGCTCCGTCGCGACCGTCGTGCAGAAGCGACTCAACTCGGACCAGAGTCAGTGCCCGTTCACCGTGCCGTGCGGTTGGAGCCCGTCGAACACGTGCTACGTCGATCACTACGACGTCCCGACCCCCGGTAACTTCAGTCGCGGGTCGGCGATGGACGCGCAGGTCATCAACAACGAGCTCACGCTGTCTTCGCAGCGGGTCCTGTTCACGCAGGGGCTCCAGGTCCACCTCAAGACCGTGGAGTGCGCGGACACCCCCGGCTGCTCCACCACGGTCGCGGTTCCGGTGACGCTCGAGGGGCACGTCACGCTCGCCAACGACGAGCTGTGCGTCGAGGTCGACTCGTTCCAGGGCGCACCGCCGAACGTCCCCGCGCCGAACATCAATGCGTGCGTGGGGCTGAGCGGTAGCTCGATCCTCGACTCGCTCGACATGTCGAACGTGCAGGTGTCGGGTTCGGCGTTCTCGCTGAGCAGCTCGGGGGACCGCATCGCGCTCCGCACCGAGGTCGCGATCCCCAGCGCGTTCTACCAGCCAACGCACATGTTCTTCGACCAGGCGCGCGTGAACGCGTGGCAGAGCTTCATCGACGGCTCGCTCGCCCCCGCGGTGGGTACGGGCGACTGGCGTGGATTCCTCCACAAGGAGCTCCTCGAGGAGAAGTTCGAGCAGATCATCGATGACTTCGTCGCGAGTGACAGCAGCATGCTCTCCGCGAGCGCGGCGCAGCTGTTCTGGCTCCCGCTCGGGACGGCGGGTGCCGGTGCGACGGTGACTTCGGACCTCGTGGTTCACGCGGGGCCGTGTGAGATCGACGTCGAACTCGAGGTCCCGTTGACGATCGCCAAGAACAACGACAGCAACGGCCTGCAGCTCAGCGGTCAGATCAACTACGACGCGAGTGACTGGGACCTGTTCGCGTGCGGCGCGCAGACGGGTGACTTGTTCGCCGGCCTTGTTACGCTGATCGCCGGGCAGTTCATCGACATCGACTTGGCGAGTCAGAACGGCGCCTGCTCCACGACGTCGAACGGCGCCCTCGACTGCAACCTGAAGACGCACCCGCAGACGATGAACTTCGGCTTCGGGCACATGGCAGTGGCGACGCTCACCTCTGTGATCGGTGACGGCGGCGGCCTGTTCATGTCGGGGCCGCTCGCGGTCTACGGCCCCGCCGCGCCGAGCACGCAGGTGCTGGTGCACGATCCGAAGGTCGGCCTGCGCGGCAACTGCAACAGCGCGACCTGCTCCACGGAGGGCGGGGTGTACGTGAAGGGCGACGCGAAGATCTGCGAGCTCGGGCTCACCGGCGACATCGATAATCTCTTCGACGTCACGATCCCGACGGATCTGAAGCTCCCGGCCGACATCGAGATCAAGCTGAAGCCGGGCGTCACCGACGCGCAGATCCTCGCGTACAACAGCGCGCCGTACCCGCTGCACGCGAAGGTCGTGACCACCGCGGGCGCGAACACGTACGCGGTGCAGCCGGTGCTCCTCACCGACGCGGACAAGGCCCAGCTCTGTGGGTTCTACAAGATTCTGCAGATCATCCACTGCATCGAGACGAAGCCGCCGGTCTGGGAGAATCCGTACGACCGTTGGAAGAGCGACTGGTTGATCGATCCCTACATCGACGTCGCCGCCGAGATCTTCGAGTACGCCGGTAACCCGTTCGACCTGGCGATCGTCCGCGACGTGGACATCCACGTGACCTGGGTCCGTGGGCTGGTCGACACCGTGACGATCTCCGGCGTCCTGCACTCGGAGTTCAAGTCCGGCGGGCTGATGCAGCAGGAGCTCCTCATCGACGTGCCCGGCGTGCGCGGGCTGCGCGCCTCGACCGAGGCCGAGGTGGTCGACGCGGTTCTCCTGAATGGATTCGCGCCGACCGTGGACATCGACCGCGCGCTCCTCCCGCGCGGCGTGGCCGCCTACGCCGAGTTCTTCATCCCCGGCGAGATGTTGATGGAAGCCGCGGCTCGCTGAGCCCCGGTCGGCAGGGACCGGTCGATCGGACGCTTGGGGGCTTCCGATCGGCCGGTCCTGGCCGTTGTCGGCCGAGGGAAATCGGCCCCCCTTTTTGAGGGTTGCGCGCGCGCGGGATCGGGGCGATGCCTATCGCCCCATGAGCCAGACCGCAGAAGTCGTCGAAGAGGTCGTGCCCGCGAACCTGATCGGGCGTGTGATGCACGCCGAGGTCACGGAGGTCTCCGATGACCAGCTCGTGCTGAAGCTCGGCGACGACGAAGGCGTCGGCCAGCTCGCGGCGAGTGACTTCACCCGCGCAGGGCAGGAGCACGGCCTGGTGGTCGGCGACCGCCTCGACGTCTACGTCGAGCAGCGCGCGCCCGACCGGGAGCGCTGGTCGGTATCGAAGGACAAGGCCGACCGCCTCGCGACGCTCGACCGCATCGACGCCGCGTTCCAGTCCAAGGAGACGCTCGAAGGTGAGGTCGTCGCCGAGACCGACGGTGGCTATACGGTCGACGTCGGGATGAAGGCGTTCCTGCCCGGCTCGCAAGTTGCCTTGCGGCCGATCGCGAACGCGGACGAGGTGCTCGGACAGCGCTTCTCGTTCCGCGTCATCCGCTTCGAGCGTCGTCGTCAGAACGTGGTGCTGTCGCGGCGCGCCCTGCTGGAGGGCGAGCGCGAGAAGGTGTTCTCCGCGCTGAAGGTCGGCGCGATCGTGCAGGGCGTCGTTCGCAGCATCGCCGAGTACGGCGTGTTCGTGGACATCGGCAACTCGGAGGGGCTGCTGCACGTCTCGGATCTGACGTGGAAGTCCGTGAAGCACCCGTCGGAGGTCGTCGAGGTCGGGCAGGAGCTCCTGGTGAAGGTGCTCAAGTTCGACAGGAAGAACAAACGTCTCTCCCTCGGACTCAAGCAGGTGCAGGACGACCCGTGGGCGACCGCGCCGCAGCGTTACGCCGCCGGGACGATCGTCAACGGGATGGTCGTCAGCAAGACCGACTACGGTTGTTTCATCCAGGTCGAGCCGGGCGTCGAAGGCCTCGTGCACGCGACCGGCGCGCTCGCGACGGACACCGCGAAGTCGAAGCTCAAGAAGGCCGACATCGGAGACGACCTGAAGGCGAAGGTCCTCGACCTCGACCTGACGCAGAAGCGCCTCTCGCTCCAGCTGATCGAAGACTGATGTTCGGCCTCTTCGAGGCGCGCGGTTACACGTTCGCCGTGGACGATGGGTTCACGGCGGTCGAGCTCGACGATCCACAAGACGTCGCCGTCGAGGATCTCGACGAACGCTTCACCCCCCACCTCCCGGAGCTGAACGGTGCGCCCGTCGCGTCCTGGGTGTTCGCGCGCCTCGGTGCGCTGGTCGGGGGGGAGGACGCTACCCGTCGCCTCGCGCTGGATCCGGACACGGTCGAACACGTGGACGATGCGTTGTTCGTCGTCGACTTCGTCGTCCGCCGCGGCGAGACGCCGGTCGCGAAGATCCAGCTCCAGGGCGGGACGATCGGCGTCGCGCTCCTCGGCGTGACCGCGGATGCGGCGGTCGTCGAGGCGTTCGAAGCCGCGCTCCTCGCGGCCGTCGACGAGGTCGCGACGTGCCGGGTCATGACGCTGGATCCCGCCGCAGGACCCGACGCCCCCGTGCAACGCTTCGGTTTCGACGGCGCGCGGTACCTGTCCCCCTTGTCCTCGTGAAGCGTTGGCGCGAACGTGGTCCGCGATGATCGGCATCGGCAAGAAGGCGGCGGCGACGGATCCCGTGGGGCGACTGCGGGAGTGCCACGACAAACTCAGGAAGTTCTCCGCTACGGCGGTGCGGCTCGCCGAGTCGCAGGACGCAACGCCGGACGACGTCCGCGAGGCGGCGTCGGGTGTCGTGAAGTACTTCACGCAAGCGCTGCCTAGGCACACCGCCGACGAGGACGAGTCGCTGCTCCCGCGCCTGAAGGGGCGCGACGCGGCGGTGGATGCAGAGCTCGCCGAGATGGAGAAGGAGCACCGCGCGCACGAAGGACCGGTGGCCGAGCTCATCACGTTGTGTCGCGCGCTCGCGGACGCGCCGGAGCGGCTCGGCGATCTTCGCGCCGACCTCGCGCGCGTCGCGTCGACGGTCGACGCCGACCTCGGCGTGCACCTCGCGCGGGAGGAGAACGTGATCTTCCCGGCGGTCGAACGTTTGCTCGACGACGCCGCGCGAAACGACATCGCCCACGAGATGAGCGCACGCCGCGGTCAGTGAATCGCTGAACCCGACCGGCGCGCGGATTGCTTCTTTCTACCGCGTCGCGTGTCCAACGAAGCCGGGGCGGAGAACGCCCGGGCACAAGGACACCCGACGATGAGGAGCGCTCTTCGTGCTGGTGACTCGAGACCCGACCCGACCCCACCCCGCCTCACCTGGGCGTTCGACACGTTCGTTCGCTCGGATCGGCCTGTTTGCGCCCGTTTTCGCATTGGTGTTCGCGTGTGTCCCCGACTACGAGTACGGGGAGCGACCGCCACGGATCCTCGACGACGGCCCGACGCCCACCCACGACGCGGGGCTGCCCGGTCAGGATCCTCCCCCCGGGCCGACCGGGCCGACGCCGACCTGGTGGCAGGATGTGGAGCCTTTGATCCGCGGTCAGTGTCATCTATGCCACGGTTCGATGCCCCTCTACGGGGCGCCGATGCCGCTGGCGACCTACGCCGAGGTGCACGCGCCGGCGCGGTCGGACCCGTCGAAGCGGGTGCACGAGGTCGTCGCGGAGCGCATCGCGCGCAACACCGGCCGGCCGCCGATGCCGCCCGTCGCGAACGGCCACCTCACCGACGAAGAGATCGCGCTGATCCAGGCGTGGTCCGCCGCGGGTGCTCCGGAGGGGACGCCGCCGAGCGAAGAGCCCAAGCCGGACGCGGGGGTGATCGTCGACGGCGGTTCGTCGCCGCCCGACTCCGGCGTGGAGCCGGGTCCCGATCCGGAGGCGCCGTTCGAGATGATCCCGGTCGTCGCCCCGAACGCCGCGGTGCGCGGCGGAGCCACGGACGAGTACGGCTGCTTCCGAACCGTCATCGACACCAACGTGCCGCTGCACGCCGTGGAGATCACGCCGGTGATCGACGAGCCGACGGTGCTCCACCACATCCTCCTCTTCCGCGACGGTGGGCGGAACTATCCCGAGGAGCGCACTGGCTTCCTCTGCGCGGCGGACACTGTGCTCCAGAACGACTGGGAGCTGCTGCACGGGTGGGCGCCGGGCGGTCAGACGATGGTGCTCCCGCCGGAGGCCGGCGTGCGTTTGGAGAACGGCGATCACCTCGTCGTGCAGGTGCACTACAACAACCCGACGAACGACACGTACCTCGACGCGTCGGGGATGATGTTCAAGGCGACGCGGCGGCTGCGACCGAACGACGCGGCGGTGCTCGGCGTCGGCCTCGAGAACTTCTCGCTGCCACCGGGCCAGCCGGCCGTGGAGCGCAGCGGTGACTGCCAGCTCGAGCGGCCGATGCACGTCTTCTCGTACAGCCCGCACATGCACCTGCTCGGGAAGGGCGCGCGCATGGAGGTGGTGCGCAACGGGACGCCGCAGCTGATTGCGGACGTGCCGACGTTTGCGTTCGAGTCGCAGGTCTCGTACCCGGCCAACTGGGACTTCAACGCGGGCGACACCCTCCGCGCGACGTGCATCTGGGACACGACACCGCGTACCGGCACGACGCGCTTCGGCGAGGGGACGACCGACGAGATGTGTTACCTCTTCATCGCGCACTACCCGCCGTTCGGTGAGTACTCGTGCGGTAACTGACGTACGATGCGGCCGTGCGCCGCTGGGTCGGGTTCGTCGCGCTCCTCGCGCTGATGTCGTGCGCGCGTCTCTGCAAACGTGGTGACGGGCAGGGCGCGCGCGAGGAGAAGCGCCCTGGCACGCTGGGGATCGGCGTGATGGGGCAGAGCTGGGCGAACGACCAGGCGAACCACTTCCCGCGCATCACCGACGAGGCGAGCTACGGGCTGCAAGAGGCCTTGCGCGGGGATCTCTTCCCGCTCGACAACCGACACAGCGGGCAGATCGAAGAGCGCATCGGGCCGCCGCTGATTCACAACCTGTGGAGCCTTCACCTCGATGCGGATCCTGATTCCGAGCGTCCGCCGGCGGTGAGTGTGTGGGCGGCGGAGGGGGGCGCGCGGTTGGATCAGATCGACTGCCGCGACGACGAAGGGGCGTTCAAACCTTCGCCGGTCTGCCAGGGCATGCTCGACAACGCGGCGACCGCGGTGCGCCTCGCGGGGGTCGAGCGCATCCCGGTCGTCTTCTACCTGCAGGGCTACGCGGACATCCTCAAGCTCGGGGACCCGGAGGTCTGGTGCGACGGGCTCGAGCGGCTGCGCTCGGACCTCGAGACCCACTGGCGGCGCATCCCCGGCTACGACGACGGCGGCGATGCGCTCGCGATGATCATCATGGGTGAGCAGCGCTGGGTTCGCGCGGGCACGATCGACGAGACGCCGTTCACGAACGCGATGGTCGCATGCGCCGAGCGGTTGCCGCACGTGTACCTCGGCGCCAACCAGGGCGCGCACGTCCCGGTGAACCCGGTCGACAACCTCCACAACTCGGGGACGGGGCAGATCATCATGGCGGGCGGGATGGCGCGCGCCGGTTACGAGGTGGTGTTCGGGAGCGGGTCGTGGACGCCGCTGTTGATGCAGTCGTGTCGGCTCGTGACGGAGCAGGACGTCGACTGCACGTTCTTCGTTCCGTGCCGCGCGTACGGGAGCGACGAGCGAGGGAGCCCGGACGGGTGTCGCTTCGATCCGCCGATCGTTCGTGACGTGGTGGCGACGGAGCCTCAGCCGCAAGGCGGCTTTCGCGTCTACGGAGACTTCGAGACGCCGCGGATCGAAGCGGTGACGGCCGAGCCGTGTGACGCGGGGGTGGAGTGTCGGCTTCGGCTGAAGCTCGACCGCACCCCCTCCGACCGCGCGTGGGTCGGAGTCGCGGACAAGGGCGACGCGGGGCCGTACGGGACGGGGCGGACGTATCCGGGGTGCAACTGGCGGAGTCCATTCAAGCGATTCCCTTCAGTGGATGCTCCCTGGGCGATGGGCAACGTCGATGACGCGGGGCTCCCGCTCGGCGACCAGTGGTGCTGGCCGGTGTCGCGCCGCTTGGAGGGCGCGTCGCCGCGGGATGCTTCCGTGGAGGAGCTCGCTGCGCTGCGCGACGGCGGGCTGCTGCCGTACGCAAACTGCTACACGACCCGCGAAGGCACGGTGACGATCGGGGGCGGCTGGAACAACCCGTCGGGGCCGGCGCTGTCGGGCCTCGAGAAGGCGACGGTGATGCTGCACACCGCGATCCCGCGCTTCGACCACGTGCTGCTGTTCGAGCAGGCCGGGGTGATACGTGCCGAGTTGAAGGGGGCGCGCGTCGTCGTGTCGATCTTCGACGACGGCGCGTGGCGGACCGCGTCGGCGGCGAACGTCCCGCTGAACGACGCCCAGTGGGTCTTCGTGTACGACGGCACTCAGCCGAGCAACGCCGATCGCGTCACGATCTACCGGTGGCCGAAGGTGTCCTCGCGCGGGCTCGAGGACGTCGGCGTGGCCGACGACCGCGAGGTCCCGTTCCCCCGGCGCCTGTCGACGAGCGCCGCGCCGTTCGTCTACGGAGGGTACGAGGTCCACGCGTTCGCGGCGTGGGAGACTGCGCTTCCCTGGGCGGCCGTTCGGAGCCTCAACCACGGCAGCGGTGTCGTCGATCCGCGCAACGCTTCCATCCCGCCCGATGTCTACTTCCCGGCGGAGGAGCTCCCCGGGACCCGCACGCTCACCGACCTGTCCCAAGGCTTCCCGGGGGCGCTCTCCGAGTCCGCGAAACAGGGTGCGACGGGGGCGTGCGCGGCGCCGTGATCGGCCGGTAGACGCATCGCACATGTGCGCCCGTTCTAACGACGTCGGGATTCCGCTAGCGTTGAACCCGTGAATACGCGCTTCCTCGTGTCGACGCTCGCCGCCCTCTGCTTCGCCTGTAGCGGAGGCGACGATGACGGAACGGGCGACGACGACGGCACCTCCCGCGACGCCGGCTCGAGCACGACGAAGGACACCGGGGTTCGCGACGCCGGCGACGACACCGCGCGCGACGCGGGAGATCCGCCGCGCGACGGCGGTCCCGGTCGCGACGGGGGCCCCGAGCGCGACGGCGGTTTCCCGATCGTCGAAGTCACGGTGACGCCGACGACCGCGACGTTGTTGTCGCGCGACGGCGACCAACCCACGCAGGCGTTCTCCGTATCGGCCATGCGCGCGGACGGAAGCACGCTCGCGGTGGCGATGCCGCAGATGACGGTCGACCCGGCGGTGCTCGGGACGATCGATCCCTCGACGCTCGTTTTCACGGCGAACGGGCGCGTCGGTGGGGAAGGGCGCGTCGTCGCGAACGTCGACGGCATCGAAGGGGAGGCGGACCTCCGCATCTTGCTGGAGACGACGATCCTCGTGCCGGGCACGTCGACGACGGTGCCGCCGCTCTTCGAGAACGCGCCGCGGGTGAACGACCCGAACCGCGAGGCGCAGATCGTGTACCCGCTCGACGGCGCGGTGATGCCGCAGAACGTGAGCCCGGCCAACGTGCAGTGGCTCCGCGGTGGTGCGCAGGACGCGTTCCGGATCACGCTGTCGAAGCCGAACGTGAGTGTGCTCGCGTTCTACGCGGTGGGGCAGAACAACTGGACGGTCGATCTCGCTGCGTGGCGCCGCATCGCGCAGAGCGAGCCGGACGAGTGGGCGACGATCGTCGTCGAGCGCTACGACGCGACGACCGGTGAGATCATCGCGGGCACGCCGGTGCAGGTCCGCTTCGCGCGCGCTGCGCTCCAGGGCTCGGTGTACTACTGGGACATCGCGCGAGGGCGCATCGTCCGCATCGACGACGACACGGGGATGCGCGACGAGTTCATGCCGAGCCCGCAGCAGGGCTGTGTGGGTTGCCACAGCGTCTCCAACAACGGTCGCTACATGGCCGGTCGCCTCGGCGGCGGTGAAAACGTCGGCGCGGTGTTCGACCTGACGGAGGATCTGACTACGGCTCCGCCGCCGACGTTGTTCCCGGTGACGAGCACGACGACGCACTGGTGGTTCTCGTCGTGGGATCCGACCGACACACGCGTCATCGTTTCGACGTGGGAGCAGGGCGGTCCGCGCGCGCTCGAGCTGCTCGATCCGTTCACCGGCCAGCTCATCCCGCCGCTCGGTGGATCGCTGCCGACGGGGCCGGTGACCCACCCGTCGTGGTCGCCGGACGGCTCGATGATCGCGTACACCGGCAACGCCAACAACTGGGGCGGCGCGAACACGGTGAGCGACCTGTTCGTGGTGCCGGTGACGGGGATGGACAGCTTCGGCGAGCCGATGCTCGTGATGACTGGGACGGTGCCGGCCGGACCGCCCGCCGGCCTCGCGGCGTCGTACCCGACGTGGTCGCCGGACTCGCAGTGGCTCGCGTTTGCGCACGGCAACTCGTCGCGCAGTGAGTCGGGGCAGAGCGCGCTCTACATGATCCGTCCGGACGGCTCGGGCCTCGTCCGCCTCGACAACGCGTGCGGCGCGGGCACCGACAACTTCCAGCCGAACTTCTCGCCGTTCGTGCAGGACGGCTACCTGTGGATGACGTTCCTGTCGCGGCGCGACTACGGCAACAACGTCGCCGGCACGCGCGGGACGCGGCGGCAGCAGATCTGGGTCACGGCAATCGACCTGAACGCCACGTCGGGCAGTGACCCGAGCCAGGTCCCGTACTGGCTCCCGGGGCAGAACACCGGCTCGCTGAACATCTCCGCGTACTGGGCGCCGCAGGCGTGCCGCATGGAAGACGAAGCCTGCGGCGTCGACGCCGAGTGCTGCAGCGGCGACTGCGCGCCCGGCCCGATGGGCGACTCGGTCTGCCAACCGGAGGGCGCCTGCGGCGAGCTCGGCGACCCCTGCTCCAACAACGAGCAGTGCTGCGACGGCGAGCTCTGTATCGGAGGCACCTGCGGCGGTATCTAACGGCCGCCGCTGGGAGACGAGCGTCTGGCGCGACAAGTCGGGGCGGACGCTCTTGGCGGTGCCGAAGAAGATCCGCGGGGAGAAGGGCGACGGGGACGAGGTCGAAGTGGAGATCGAGCTGCGCTAAGTCGGGCGCTCCAGCCGGTGATCCGTCGGCTGGGGCGTCACCGTCAGGACCTTCAGATCCTCCGAGCCCTCGAACCGGTGCCACACGCCCGCGGGCACGACGACCAGCTCTCGTGCGCCGAGCGCGACGCGCTGTTCGGCGCCGTCGATCCACAACACCACCGTCGTTCGCCCCTCGAGCGCCATGACGATCTCGTCGCCGTTGTTGTGCCGCTCCCACTCGCTCGAGCCGGAGTAATGCCCGACGTAGATCGCGCCGTCCCGATACGCCGAGACCTCGGCGAAGGCGTCCTCGGCGCCGCCTTCGAACGCCATCTCGGGGGTGCGGTTCGGGAGGAATTCGACCGCGGCGAGGAGCGCGTCGAGCGACTTCTTCACAGGCCGAGCACCCGGCGCGTCGTCGTGAACTCCAGCACCGACATGAGCAAGTCGAGTTTGTCGAGCATCCCGTCGAGGCCGATGTAGCCGCGCGTGTCCTTCAACAACCCCTGCCGGAACTTCGGGATCTCCGGGTCGATCTCCCACGGGTGCAGATACAGGATCGCCGGGTGCCCCTCCGCATTGTTCACGCGCGCGAGCGCCGCGGCGACGCTGCGTGCCGGCAACAAACGCAGATAACCGCCGCCCGCGACCGGGAGGTTCCGGCCCAACACCCGGAGCGTCGTCAGCGGGAACTCCCAGAGCTTCGCGCCGCCGACGTCCAGCTCGATCGGGAACCGCGGGTAGTCCGGGATGCCGTAGCGGTCGTGCACGATCGGGAAGATCGACGACGAGTACCGGAACCCCAGCTCCACCAAGATCTCGTGCGCCCACAGCGACTCGCGCGTCACCGAGTACGTCGGCGCACGATAGCCGATCACCTCGGCGCCGATCGTGTCTTCGAGGAACGCCTTGTTCCGCTTCGTGTCCTCGCGGAACTCCTCCGGCTTCAGGTCGAACACCAACCGGTGCCAGTGTGAGTGCGACGCGACTTCGTGGCCGCGCTCGTGGATCTCACGCACCAACGCCGGCTGCCGCTCCACGACCCACCCGAGGCAGAAGAACGTCGCCTTCACGCCGTGTTCGTCGAACAGATCCAACAGACGCCCCGTCTGCAGATCACTCCGCAGCGGCTGCGCCGACCAGCGGTCGCGCGGCACGAGCTCGTCGAGGTTCTGGACCGTGAAATACTCTTCGACGTCGACGGTCATCGCGTTGACGACGGTCGAGAGTTTGCCGTCCCCGCGTGCGAGCGCGCGCGTTCGTTCAAGAAGCCCCAGCACTCGCCTTCTTCGCGTCCTTCTTGGAGCGCTCCATGAAGATGCTCCCCACCACACGCGCGCGACCGACCGTCTCGAGCGCTTCGTCGAGCTTCGCCCGACGCGTGCGGTGCGCCGCACCCACCATCAACACGGCGTCCACGTGCTGCGTGAGCAACGGGACGTCCGCGTACGGAATCGCCGACGGCGCGTCCACGATCATGAAGTCCACCGCCTGATACAGCTCCGCGAGGAGCGACTTGAACTTCGGCGATGACAGGATCGACGCCGGGTTGTCGTGGTTGCCGCCCGCGTGCAGCACGATCAGGTTACGACCGAGCACCCGCGCCACACACTGCGAGAGCGGGTACTCACCTTTCAGCGCGCCGAGCAGGCCACGCCGCTTGTCGAGGTTGAACAGATCCGCGGCGCGCGGGTTCCGGAAGTTGGCGTCGACCAGCGCGATCTTTCGGTCCGAGTCCTCGCTCATCGCGAGCGCCAGGTTCGAGGCCGCGACGGTTTTGCCGTCCCCGTCACCCACCGACGTCACGAGGAACGACTTGTAGCCGAGCCGGTTCTTCAGGTCCTCCATCCGCGTCGCGAGGATCCGAAGCTCCGAAGCAAACGTCCCGTCGCGCTCGTGCAGCAACACGAGGTCCTTCGAGTCCGACGGCATCGCGCTGATCGCGGTGTCCGTCAGCGAGATCGTCTGGCCCTTCACCAGCGCGCGGTTCTGAGGCGTCGACGTCGGCGCCGGCGAAGAACCGGCCGGCGGCGACCACGACTGTCGCGCGCTCTTCGGCGTGCGCGCGCCCTCCGGCGCGGCGCGACGTCCCGACTCGATCGTGTCGGGCAGGCGCATCATGCCCGCTTTCCCGGAGAACATCTGCGAGCCCTGCGCAGGCATCGTCTCCTGCGGCAGCTGCTCGTTTCCGGCGGGGCGCTTACGTCGCTTTCGGTCGCGGTCACTCAAAACGGCTCCCGTCAGCCTACCATCGCTGACCGACCTCTTGGATCCCCGCCCGCGAAGACGCTCCGCGAGCCGGTACGCGCGCTTCTTGGCCGCCCCCGCCCGCCTCGGAGGGCCGATCCAGGTCACCAGGTACCGCGGCGCCAAGATCCACGCCAACAACGTCCGGCCGCCGTCCAGGCGCCCCGACACGACGACCGCCCCCAGCGGCCCGCCCGTCTCGACCTCGCCCCCCTTCACGCCGAGGGCGTCGATCAGCCACGCCCGCGCCTCGGACGAGGCGACCAGATCCGCCGTCACGGCTGCCGAGAGGATCGAGACCGACACCCGCTCGCCGTCCGGTCCGATCGCCGCGCCGCGCATCCCCGCTGGCAACCCCTTGCGCTCGAGCACCCAACCCTTGGGCAGCTCGCGCATCAACGCTTCGACGGCGGGCTCCAGCGACGCGACGTCCGGCGACGCCGCCGCCAGAACGAGCACGAGACCGATCACTTGCGTCGCCCGAGGAAGCCGAGCAAGCCGCCCTTCTTCTCGCCCGCCCGCTCGCTCTTCATCCCGGCGGTCGCCGCCTTAGACAGCACCTTCGACAGGTTCTTCTCGTAGAGCGTGTTTCCCGGCGCGAGCTCCAACGCCTGCTCGATCAGTTTTTGCGCACGAACGTACTCACCCTTCTTCGTGGCGAGGATGACGCCGAGCCGGTTGTAGAACGGCGCCTGCTTCGACTCCGCGAGCGCCTTCTCGAGCAGCTCGATCGCCCGGTCGACGTTGCCGTGGTTCTCGGCCTCGGTCGCTTCGTCGTAGAGCTCGCGCGCGCGAGAGCGCCCGGCCGGTGTCCCGCCCGGCACTGCGTCCGGGTTCTTCGACAGGTCCTCGAACGCCTGCGTGTACAGCTCGTTCGTCGGGTCGAAGGTCAGCGCGAGCTTCATGTTCATGCGCGCCGACACCAGGTTGCCGTCGGCTTTGTCGACCAGCGCCTGATCGAAGAGCTTCTGCGCTTTGACCATGCGCGCGTTGTCGATCTCCGGGCGCTCCGCCGGGGGCGCGGCGGGCTCGTCGGCCGGCGCCGCGACGGGAGCAGCCGCCGGCGCCGACGCGGGGGCTTCTTCCTTCTTCGCGCGAGATGGCTTGCCGTCGCGACCGCGCACGCGCTCTTGAATGGGCCCCCGCTTCACCGCGGCGGCGAGCGCACGTTTGCGCTTCTCCTTGATGTCCTCCGCGTCCGACGCCTTGCGCGCCGGCGCTCCCAGCGGCGCGATGACCGGGGACTCGTCGTCGTCGTCGTCGTCGATCGCGCGGCCCTGCGGGAGCGGGCCGGTGCCGGACGGCGGCACCTCGACGAGGAACGACGGGTCCAAGGGGATCGGCTTCACACTCGCGACGCGCGGACGCGGCGGCGGCGTCGGGTCGTCGGCCGGGATCACCAACGGCGGCGGCGTCGGCGCGAGCAATGCGTTTTCGAGCTCTTCCTCCGTGGTCTGCCGCGGGTTCACGAGCGCATCGCGCGACGACGACAACCGCGGACTCACCTCCGAAGGGTCCGGTACGGGCGGCGGCCCGCGACGTTTGACCTCGGAAGGATCCGGCACGGGCGGCGGCGCGCGGCGTTTGACCTCCGACGGATCCGGCACGGGCGGCGGCGCGCGTCGTATGATCTCCGACGGATCCGGCACGGGCGGCGGCGCGCGTCGTTTGACCTTGGACGCCTCCGGCACCGGCGGCGGCACCTTCGGGATCGGCCCCGACGCGAGCGGTGGCGTCGTGCTCGTCCCGCGCTTCGAGGTACGGCGCGCCTTCTTCGCGGCCTTGCTGCTCTTCGCGCGCCCCTTCTTCTTCGACTTCTTCCGCTTCTTCGGTTTCTCCGGGATCTGGACGGCCTTGGTGACCTCCTCCGCCGCGTCCTCTTCGAGCGGCGTGGGCTCCACGACCTTCACCGCGGAGTTGGTGGAAGCCCAGACGTCCGACATCGAGCTCGCCCGGCGCGTGGTCTCGCGCGCTTCGAGCTCGTCGACGATCTCCTCGAAGTCGGAGACGCTCGGCAGGTCCTCGAAGTCCTCCGGCAGCGACTGCGCGCGCGGCTGCGCGACGGGCGCGCTCTTCGGCATCATCTCCGTCGCGTCGCTGTTCCCTCGCGCCGCGCGTGAACGTCTCCGCGGACGCCCGGGGGAGCTCGGCTGCGGCGTCACCCGTCGGGAGCGGGGGCGAGGCTTCGGCGGATCCAGATCCGAGGAACCGGCGCTCCCGTCCGACGTCTCGATCTCCACCGCGCCCTTGTCGAGCAGGGTGAGCAGCGTGACCACGACCTCCTGCGGCGCGAGCCCCGACGCACGCTGAATCGCGCGGACCGATCGCTGACCGTCGATGCAGGAGAGGATGAAGTCTTCGTACGGCGTCCGCGGGATCGTCGCGTCCGCCTTCGCCTTGCGCGGGATCGCGTCCGGGTGGATGACCCGCGTCGTGGAGCCGGACGTGTAATACAGGAACGTCGACGTCCCGCCTTTGTCGTCCGAGCCGGCGCCGTGCATCACGCCGAACTCCTGCTCCGCGACGCTGACGTCGCCGAGCATCACCGCCTCCGGCATCTGTTGGCTGTTCTTGTGATCGTCCCACGCGATCACGTGCGTGCGCTCCTCACGCCCGGCGTCGTCGAGGTCGCCGGTCGCCGTCTCGTCGAGCACCGAAGGATCGAGGATGTGGTCGCAGAACGCGCAGATCCAGTCGGTGTCCTTCGTCGGGCTTCCGCAGGCGGGGCAGCTCACGGGCGGGCGTCCTCCTGCTTGTCCGACTTCAGTCGGTAGAACGTCTCGCCGTCGAAGACGACGCGGTCCTCGATGTCACCGAGCTTCACGTGGAGGCTGATCTCGCCGTGTTTGAACGCGAGCGCCTGCATCATCTCGATGACTTCGCCGTCGTCGTCCTCCGCCTCGCCCTCCCAGAACAGCTCGACGCCTTCCTCGTCTTCAGCGGTCCCGTTCTCGGCGCCCGGCACCCAGATGTCCCAGTCGTCGAGGAACAACCGCCACAGCTCGGTGAGCCGCGGGTCGTGCAGCCCCAGGAGCAGCGGCCCCGGGTCTTCTTTCAGCAGCGCCTGCACCTTCCCGATGAGCCGCGCCTCGCCGCTACGCACGAGTTTTTCGTCCTTGAAGAGCGCGCGCAGCATGTCGAGCATGTCCTCGAGGTCCACGCCCTCGATCAGCTCCTGCGTGCGCCGGGACATCCGCCCCTTCACCTTCATGTAGATGTCCTTCATCGCCTCGAGCGGCTGAAGGAACTCCGGCGGCCGCATCTCGGCCTCCGGTAGGGCGGGGTGCCCCAGCGCCTTCGCGCTGGGGAGCAACAAGCCGGAGTCGGCGCCGCCTTCGTCCGAGAAGAAGTCGTCGTCCTCGACGTCGCCGCCCGCATCGCCGCCCTCCCACTTGCTCTTGTGGTAGTTCGCGTCGTGCACGAGGTGCGCGGCGGTCGTCGGCTTGGGTTTGGGTCCGGTCATCAGCCCTTGAAGAGGATGAACTTGGACAGGTCGACGCCGAACTTCTGGTTCGTCTTCTTCAAGTAGTCCTGATGTTCGTTCATCATGTTCATCAGGTACTCCTGGAAGATGTCCACGAACAGACAGACCGCGTTGTAGGTCGTCTCTTCGAACTTCTCGATCGCGTCGTTGAACTGCACGCGTGCGTCGGCCGAGTCGTTGTCGCGGAACTCTTCCTGGAGGCGCTCGCGCATCACCGGCGGGATGAGGAGCAACGAACGCAGGACGTCCGACAGCTTGAAGCTCTGCTGCGCGCGCACCTTCGTGATGTAACGCAGCACCGACGTCAGCGTGTCGGGCTCGCCGGTGACGAGGTAGTCACCGTACGCTTCGAGGAGGTGCTCGAGCGTCTGGCGGAGCTCGGGCTTCGGGACCTTGAGGTACGCCGGCACGGTGGCCGGGATACGCTCCATGAGGTCCTCGATGATCTCCTGCTTGTTCTTCTCGAGAAAAGTGAACAGCTCGATCACGGCCCGCCGAAGTTAGCAGCCGATCACGGATCCTTACCAGCGGTCTGGCTCAGCTCCTCGGGGGGCCACAGCTCCCGAACGTTGTAGCCGCTGCCGACCAGCGGAACCTGCATCCCCAGGCGCCGATCCACGTTGATGTACACCGGGGCGAACAGGTTCAGATACAGGTGATCGGGGTGCTCTTCCGGGACCCGGATGATGACGCGGTAGATGATCTCGTCGTCCTTGTCACCGGAGCGGATCAGGCGCGTCTCGCCGGGTTTGGGCTTGGGCTCGTAGACGACACCGAGGTCCACGGGGTCGATCGTCATCAACGCCACATCGGGCTCGTCGATCGACTGCAGCCACTGCACGACCGGGTGCTCCACGTCGTGGACGAACGCGTAGCGCTTGCCCTCGAAGCCGGGGAGCCCTTCCGGGAACGTAATGATCTTGTCGTCCGCGATATCGAGCGAGCCGAAGCGCGTGTTCTCGACTTTCACGCCAACGCCCTCACTTCGTTTCGGACGGCTTCGGAATCTTCGTGAGCGCCGCCCGAATGTCACCGCCCGAACGAGCCTCCTGGTTCGCGGCGCACATCTCCTCGTAGATCTCTTCGCGCAGCACCCGCACGTGCGGCGGGGCCTCGATGCCGAGCTTCACCTGCCGGCCGCGAATCTCACGAACCACCAGGATGATGTCTTCGCCGATGCGGATCTTTTGGCCGGGACGTCGCGCGAGGGAGAGCACTTGAGGGGGCTACCTCCTGGAAGCCGAAAAACGACCCCCTGCATCGCCCCTTTTGCTCCTGAAGTCCAGCCGCACGCACGGTCCGCCGTCCGGCATCCGTCCGTCAGCCGATCACCGCCACGGCGCGCCCACCACGGACGAGCGCTTCGTGCAGCGCGCCCACCACCTCGGTCACGTGCTCCGAGGCCACCAGCAACGTCAGCCGGAACGACGATGTCGACATTCCTGCGACCTCGGCCCCAAGCGCGTCGAGCACGCCGAGCGCACGCAGCAGGACGTCTTGCGTCTGCATGATCCCCTCGCCGACCAACGACACCGCTCCGCAGTCCAGCCGCACCGCCTCGGACCCGAAGTGCTCCGCGATCCGCGACACCAGCCCCGGCCCGTATTCGTCCATCGACACCACGGCCGAGAACGACGCGCGCTCGCCGTGCAGCGTGAGGGTCTGCTGCTTCAGCCCGACGCCGAGGTCGTCGACCGCCCGCACAAAAGTACGGACGACCGGGAGCGTGGTCTCGGCCGCAATCGCCGCCACCTGACGTTCGTGCGCTACCCCCCGCACGCCGTTCGGCGCCGAGGGGGCGTTCGTCCGCACGACGGTGCCCGGCGTCTTTGCCCCGGTCTTTCGGGCGTAGATCGCGATGTTCTTCCGCTTCGCGAATTCGACGGCCTGCGCGCACAGCACCTTGGCGCCGGCCTCCGCGAGCTCCTGCATCTCGGCGTACCCGATCTCGGGGAGGTTCGACGCGTTCGGCGCCACCCGCGGGTCCGCCGTGAAGACGCCGTCGACGTCCGAGTAGATCTCACACGCCTCGGCCTCCAGCGCCGCGGCCAGCGCGACGGCGGTGGTGTCCGAACCGCCGCGCCCGAGCGTCGTGATGTCGCGTTTGTAGCTGACGCCCTGGTACCCCGCGACGATCACCACGCGCCCCGCGTCGAGCTCGTCCTGCACGCGGAACGGACGCACCTCCATGATGCGCGCGTTGGTGTGGCTCGCGGTGGTGATGATCCCGGACTGGCTCCCGGTGAGCGACACCGCCTCGGCGCCGCGCTCGCGGATCGCCATCGCGAGCAGCGCCATCGAGATCCGCTCGCCGACGGAGAGCAACATGTCGAGCTCCCGCCGGTCGGGCGCCGCGGCGACCTCGTGCGCTTTCGCGAGGAGCTCGTCGGTGGCGTCGCCCATCGCGGAGACGACGACGACGACCTCGTGCCCCTCGCGCTTCGTCTCGACGACGCGCTCCGCGATCGCGCGGATCTTCTCGGTGGTGGCGACGCTGCTGCCGCCGTACTTCTGAACGATGATGCCCACGGTCTGATTGGCGTCAGGGCGCGACGCGCGCGCTCTTCGCCGGCTCGTCGTCAACGCGCGCAGGGGCTTCGGTTCGTCCCTTGTCCGCTGCGCCGCCGAACCACGGCCGGATGCCGTCCTGCAGATAGAATCCGAGGCCGACGAAGTAGACGAGCATCGCGATCGCACACGCGACGGCGAGGAGCAGGTGCGTGCGGTTGGCCGGCGGATCGACGATCTCCAGCCGCTGCTGCTTCGGCCCGCGGCGCTCCACCACCGGGGCGCCCCCTTCGAACGCGGGCGCGTCGCCCTCGGGCCGACGTTTCTCTTTCCCCGCGACGAACCGACGGATGCGCGGGTTCGGCTCGCCGTCGGGCACGAGCGGGGACGTCGGCGCAGGCTGGAGCGCCTCCAGCGGGTCCGTGCCTTCCTCGAGATCGTCGACCAGCGTGTCGCCGGGCTTCGTCGCCGCGCGGTCGCGGTCTTCGTCGAACGCCTGGATCTGATCCGTGGGCGCGTCGACCGGATCGTCGTCGTCGAGCACCGGCTCGATGTCCGTCGAGGCGCCGTCCACCGGACGCACCGCGAACGGCATGTCCTCCTGGAATAGCGGCTCGTCGTCGAGCGCGAAGGCGTTCAGGCCAGCGCCGCTCCCCGCCGAGAACAGCGGCGCGGGCTCACGCGTGGTGACCTCCTGCGCGAGCTCGTCGATCTCCGAGTCGAGGATGTGCCCCGGCTGTGTGGTGTCGACGATCGGACCGTCGATCTCCGCGAGCTCACTCGCCGAGCGCGGCGGACGAAGCAGGCCCTTGCGCCGAATGATCTGCGTGACCTCGACCCGCCGCGGCGCCGTCGTCTCGGGCACCGCCGCGCCGAGCCCGAGGTCCTTCGTCAGCGCGGAGAACAGCTCGGGGATCGCGCCGTCCGAAGGCGACACCGGCACCGTCGGATCGTTGTCGATCGCCGGACGCTGACGCCACTGCTCCTTCTTCTTCTTCTTGGTCGGCTTGGGCGGAGGCGGCGCTTCGTAGTCCGGGTCCATCGACCGCTTCGCGAGGAGCGCGGCGGCCCGCCCCGGCGCGCCCGCGTCGCGGTACGCCTTGCCGAGGAGCCGCATCCCGCGGCGGTGGGTGGGATCGATCGCGAGCGCACGACGGAGCTCGACGTACGCGACGCGCGGCCGCCCCAACGCGAGGAGCGCAGCCGCGCGCTCGACGCGACCGTCCACCTGTCCGGGGACGAGTTGGAGCCCGTGCTCCGCGACGCGGAGCGCTTCGGACGCATGCCCCCGCGCCAGCAGCGCAGAGGCCAGCTCCGTACACGCAGACGAGCCCGGCGCCTCCTTGAAGCGGGCGACGAGAGCTTTCAGCGCCTCGTCTGCATGCGGCATCTCCGCCGGCGAGGACACGCCAGCGAATCTAGCAACTTCGTCGTCGGAGGGCGAGCAATCCCCCGAGGAGCGCCAAGAGGGCCAGGGAGGCCGCCGTCGCGCCCCCCGTCGGTACCGACTGGCACGCGCACCGGGCTGCACACTCGGGGTCGCAGTTGTCGCAGCCCGGGTCGCAGGAATAGGTCTCGTCGCACAGGCAGATGCACTCCGGGTCGCACTGGCAGTCCCCGCCGTTGATCTGGTCGGGGTCGCACGAGTACGTGAAGTCGCACCCGCAGAAGGTGCTGATGACCCCGGCGTCCCGCGGCGTGTTGCCCACGCCCCCGTCGCGGGTCGGCATCACCGACATGCCCGCGTCGCGGTTGGGGTTGGTGGTTCCACCGTCCCGGTTCGGGTTCGTCGAACCGCCGTCGCGCTGCGGGGTCACACCCGCGTCGCGCGGGTTGGGCGGGACGCCCGGCGGGTCGCAGACCTCGATCGCGCCGCCGCCGGAGAGGTTCACGAGGCGACAGACCTGCGCGTTGTTGCACGCGCCGGCCATGTTCTCGCAGTCCTTGTAACAGGTGAGCCGCTGGTCGGCCGGGTTGCGCAAGCAGTACCCGTCCGCGCAGGACACGAACAGATCCTCGCAGCTGTCACCCTCGTACACGGCCGGGAGGCACCACCCGTCGTTGACGTCGAACAGCTCACACGCGAACCCGTTCGGGCACTGCCCGGGGCCGGTGCATTCTTGGGAGCAGATACCGTCGCCGCCCGCGGAGATGCAGGTGAGCGGGTCGGCGCACGGCGGCGTGTCGTTCGCGCAGCGCTGCCCGATGCCCAGCTCCATGATGTTGTTCAGGTCGGTGCAGTCGCTGGAGCGCGGGTAGCAGAAGTCGCCGATCACCTGGTTGTTACCGTCGGTGTACGTGACGCAGCGGAACAGCGGGTCACACGTACCGCCGGCGCCGCACGGCGCGATGCAGCGCCCGCCGTTGGCCTCCGGGATGCCGCCCACGCAGATGCCGCCGTTGGCGCACGCGTTCGGGATGCCTTGGCAGGTCTCGCAGGTGCCGCGGTTGGTGCCGTCGTCGCGGACACACACGCCGGGGAACGCGGCGTTGCCGCAGACGTAGCCGGTCGGGCACGTGCCGCAGGTCTGCGAGCAGTACCCGTTCGCGCCGGGGTCGACGCAGACGTTGCTGTTGCACTGGTTGTTCGACGTGCAGGGCCAACCGATGCCGCCCTGCGTCCCGGGGTACAGCGCGCACGCGCCCTGGACGTCGTCCGCGTAGGGCGTGCGGACTGCGCCGCCGCCGTACGACGCGAACATCACCGCGTTGCCGAACGTGCAGGTGCCGTTGACGTTGCAGTGGTCGAGGCCGATGAAGTGCCCGTACTCGTGCGCGGCGATCGACGCGATGTCGGTGCTGCTGCCGTTCGTGCGCCAGGTGTAGTGCACGTCGTTGAACTCGATGTCCGAGTCGTACTTGCAGGACAGGTTGTGGTTCGAGCCGGTGTCGTCCGAGACGGAGCCGCACGGGCCGCCGGGCTGGCCGTAGCCGGTCGACCACGTCACGCCGATGGTGCCGCTGCCGTTCGACCAGTTGCTCTCCCAGAAGATGTTCGGGTTCTGGTCGCTCGTGTTCACGCCGACCGAGCACTGATTCGACGTCTGCACGGTGTACGTCGAGCAGGACAGCGAGCCGCCGCCGGCGGTGCTGACCCAGACGCCGATGCCCTGGAGCACCGCGTTCTGCTGCGCGGTGGCGTTGACGTTCGTGCTCGTCGCGTTCGCGGAGATGCAGAACGGGACGGGCTGATCGCTCGTGCGCCAGCGCAGGCCGGTCGGGAGCCAGCCGATCGTGGTGAGGAGCGTCGCGGTGGTGACTGCAGCGAGACCGGGCATGTCAGTTGGCCTTCTTCAGCGCGGGGCGCTTCTCGAACACGGCGCCGGGTTCGGCGACCTTCTTCACGCCGAAGCCACGGACGTAGCTGCGCAAACGTTTCAGGAAGTCGGGGAGGGGCTCGGGGGTCATCGCCTCGTGCGGCTGGATGTCGTCGGGAGAAGCCTTGTCGCCGTGGTACCTCAGGACGGCGACGTCCGGGTGGTGCTCCACGAACCGTCCGTTCTGGCGCTGCTCCACCTCGTACTTGCCGATGCCGATCCCGATCGCGACGAGCGTCGCGCCGAAGGGTTCGAGGAACATGATGACCTCTTCGCCGGCCTCGTACTGCGACAGGCCAGGGGCCGTCTGCTCGAAGTCGCCGATGCGCCCGCCGCCGCGGCGGAAGGTGACGCGCTCACCTCGCGTGAAGCCGCCCTTGATCGACTCGATGACCTCCAAGGTCACGACGGTCTCGACGCGTGCGCCCGGGACCATCCATCGGGTCTCGGTACCCTGGACGACCGCGTGCAAGATGACGGGCGCCTCTTGGGCTTTGTCCATGAGGCTCATCGCCTTCACGACGGTCGCGGAAGCGGGGCTCGACCAGGCCGCGGCCAGAGCCAACGCCGATGTGGCGAGGGCTCGCGCGGCAACGCGAGATGCAGGCATGTGTGCATCCTACCTTGTGCGCACCCAAAACCGGCCATCGGTCAGTCGGGGGGCGGGGCGATCGCGATAGGGGTCGGGCGAGCGGTGTTGACGCGTCGCGTTGTGCCCCGGGCGGTGTTTTCGAGGGCGAGACCCCGTGCTTCGCGGTATGGCAGGATGCCGGTCGCCGTCATGCAACATACCTACTGGATCCTCGGGCTCGCTCTTTTGCCCGCCTTCGCCTGTGGCCCCGCCGGGTCCGACGTCTCCGTCCCGGAGATTCACCCGAGCTTCCTCGACGGCGACATGTCCCAGGGCTTCAAACCCAACCCCGACTTCCACCCCATACAGCAAGAGATCGCGATCAAACGATCCGCGCTGAGCCTGGAGGGGGAGATCCTCGTGCTCGAGGGCGACGCGATGACGGTGTCGCAGAACGGGCTCGGGCGGTTCGGCATCTCGGAGGACAACCAGCGCGCGATCGTCGCGCAGGTCCTGGCGATGTATCCCGACGTCTTCGACACGATTCAGATCTACACGACGTTCGAAGACCAGGCGCACGCGGGCTTCGCGTACTACCAGGGCATCAAGAACGAAGTGAGCGGCATCGGGAAGATGCAGTTCAACAGCCGCCCCGCGTGGGGGCTGCCGGCCGTCGGCGGTCGTCTCTCGGGCTTCTCCAACATGAACAGCATGCTCATGTGGGGGAACGGTTCCTTCTCCGGGCTGAACGAAGTCGAAGGTTACTACCACGGCGTCATCGCGCACGAGCTGTCGCACCGGTGGCTCTTCAACATCACGTTCCGCGACGCGAACAACATGAAGAACTTCTCGCTCCTCGGGCGCGACAACGCGCACTGGAGCACGCTCGCGCAGGCGTTTGGTTCGGTGCACGACGGTCGGCTCTACCGGGACAACGGCGACGACACGTTCACGAACCAGGGGACGGACATGGGCTTCTCGCCGCTGGAGCTGTACGCGATGGGGCGGCTGTCGGCGGACGACGTCGACGACTTCTACTTCATTCGCAACGCGACGGACGAAGCGGGCGATCCACTCGAGCGAACGTCGAACGTGCGCACGGGTGACGTCGTCTCCGGCGAGCGCGTCAACGTGACGATGCAGATGGTCCTCGACGATCTCATGCCGCGCATCCCGCCGCCGCTGACCGAGGCCCCGTACTACCGCGCGGCGTTCATTCTGGTGACGGAGCCGGGTGAGCCGCGGTCGAGCTGGGAGCAACACCTGAACGTGCTGCAGGACGTCGCCGAGGACTTCCCGACGACCTGGAACAACTGGACCGGCGGATCGATGTGCACGAAGGTCTCCGAGCTCTGCCCCGAGCCGGAGATCGTCCTCGGGAACTACGAGATCATCGACGACGGCGACGGCATCATCGCGCCGGGCGAACAGTTCTCGGTGAAGGTCTTCGGCCAGAACATCGGCATCGGGACCGCCGAGGGCGTCGTGGTCGAGGTGGTGGCGGAGAACGCCGCGACGTCGGTGCAGACCGGCGCGCAGAACGCGCCGCCGCTGCCCTTCGGCGAGGTCATCGAGATCGGCACGTTCATGGTGACGGCGTCGAGCACGATCTCCTGCGACGTGGGCCTCCCGCTCGCGGTCCGCTTCACGACGACGCAGGGGCCGGTGTTCGAGGAGTCGATCGAGCTCGGCGTCGGGAGCCGCGAGCTGCGCTTCGATCCGCTGAACGAGGCGCCCGACTGGCGCGTGAACCCAGACGGCACCGACAACGCGACGGGCGGCCTGTGGGCGCTCGGCGAGCCCGAGATGGGCGGCGTGAACGGCGTCATGACGCAGCCGGGCGCCGACCACACCCCGGGTGACGCGAAGCTCGCGTTCATGACGGGGCCCGAGCTCCAGGGCTTCGTGTCGACGAACGATCTCGACGGTGGGCGGACGACGCTGGAGTCGCCGGTCTTTGCGATCGGAGACGCGGTCGATCCTTCGCTCGTGTTCTACGTGTGGCGCACCGCGTACGACTTCTCGACGCCGGAGCCGACGGCGCTGTCGGCGCCGCTGATCGTGTACGTGTCGAACGACGGCGGAACGACCTACGAGGAGCTCGGCAGCTTCGACGAGAACACCGAGGATTGGACGCGCGTGAGCTTCAGGATCCGCGACGCCGTGGCGCTGACGAACCGGATGCGCTTCCGCTTCGAGATCGCGGACGAGAGCCAAGGCGGTCGCGGGACGATCGAGGCCGGCATCGACGACCTGTCGATCGTGAACTTCCTCGCCGAGTGCAGCATGGACGTCGAGACGCCGGACGCCGGCGTGAGCAGCGGCGGCGGTGGTGGTGACGACGGCGGCGGTTGCGGCTGCCAGGACGCGGGCGGGTCGACCTCGTGGTGGGCGGCCTTCGCGGTCCTCGCGTTGGCGATGCTCGGTCGCCGCCGACGCGCATGATCCAGCGCCTCCTCGATCACTTCGGGAGATTGGGCGGCGTGATCATCGCGCCGCGCTCGACGCTCACGGGTGTGTTACGCGCGGGGCGCGGCGGTCTGTTCGAGGTGCTGCCGTGGATGTTGATCGTCGCGGCGATGGCGCAGCCCACGCGCGCCGGGCAGGCGCTGCTGATCGGGCGGCTCTCGCTGTTCGACGGCTTCAACGCGGTAGCGCGGATGTTCGCCGACCGGATGATCGCGCCGCTGATCGGCGTGCTAGTCGCGGCGTCGGTGCTGTACCTGTTCGACCGGCTCCGCGGAGTCGACGAAGCGCAGCGCGTCACCTTCGAGGGCGCGGTCGACGCGTGTGCGTTCATGCTCGTGCCGTTCCTCTTGCTCGCGGCGATCGGCGTCGCGATGCGCGCGTACGGCGTCGGGCAGTGGTGGACGCCGAACAACTCGATGACCGGTCGCGATTGGGTGCTCGCGACGCGGATCGCGGTGGCGTTCGTTTGGCCGAGCGCGCTGTTCGCGGTGGTATTCTGGGATCTGCGTCGGACGCCGGAGCGCTAGACCTATTCGCAGAGGTTCGAGTTGGCTCCAGCGCAGCTCGCGCCCGCGCGGCGCGGACAGGTGAGCCCGGCGTCGGAGACGATCTGCTCGGTCCAGGTGTTCGTGCTCAGGTCGAGGTGCCAGGTGTCGTTGAGGACGCCGCAGTCGCTGCGACCGCCGAAGAGGATTGCCTCCGACGAGGACACCGCGACGAAGCCCGCGCCGTCGCGGCGCTCGGGGCTCGCGAGGTCGGCGGTCGTGAAGTCGCCGGGGAAGTCACAGAAGCCGCGCGCCGGGTTTGCGTAGACGTCGCCCTGGCGCACGCGCGTCCAGGTGGGCGGCGAACCGGCGAGGCGCCACAGATCGTTGTCGATGCCGATCTGCTCGGCCGTGTTGCCGCCGAACACGACGGAGGCGCCCGAGTCGGCGTCGTGGACCATGTGCGTGAAGGCGCGTTCGCCCGGGCCCATCGGGTGTTGTGTCCAGGTGTCGGTGCCGAAGTCGAGGCGCCACGCCTCGGCGCGGAAGCCGAAGAACGCGTTTTCGTCGCCGCCGCCGAAGATGTCGAGGTGCCCCGCCGCGGAGTCGAGCGCGCCGGCGTGCAGGAGGCGTCCGGGTGGTGCGCTGATGAGGCCGATGCGTGACCAGTCGGCGAGGGCGTAGCTGTACGCCCACGTGTCGTTCCGCGGGATGAACTCGAGGCTGGTCGCTTCGCCGCCGCCGTGCAGGACGAAGCGGTCGCGCGTCGGGTCGGCCTCCATGACCAAGCCCATCCGCGGTGAGGGCGAGGTCGGGGCGCCGGAGACGAGCGGGCTCCAGGTCTGCGTCGTGACGTCGTACGCCCACAGCTCGTCGTAGTGCGTGTAGTTGCCGGTGGTGCCGGCGCGGTAGCGGCCGCCGAACATCACGAAGCGGCGCCGCATCGGATCCCAAACGGCGCCGGCGCGCGCGCGGGGGCCCGGCGCGACGCCGGACGCGACGGGCTGCGTGTACCAGGCGTTGGTCGCGAGGTCGTAGGTGTAGAAGTCGCCGAGGTAGTTCGCGGCGGTCGGCGCGCAATTGTTCGGGACCGCGTCGTTGCCGCCGAAGATCAGCACACGTCGGCACTCGGGATCCGCGGCGATCGCGTGGTCGCGACGCGGCGGTGGGTTCACGCCGTTGCCGAGCGGAGCGCCGAGGGGCCACGCGCACGCCGGGGTGCTCCCGCCGTCGCGTGTTCCGCCGTCGCGCGGGCCGCCGTCGCGTGCCCCGCCGTCGTGGGGTCCGCCGTCGCGTGTGCCGCCGTCGCGGGAGCCGGCGTCGGTGGTGCCGGCGTCGCGCGGGGGCTCGTCGGTGCCGGCGTCTCTCGAGCTGCCCGCGTCGACGATGACGACGGGCGGGCCGGGCTCACGATCGTTGCCGCTGCACGCAGCGAGGAAGACGGCGGTCCAGGCGAGGCGTCGCATCACCGCAGCGTGCCCGGAGCGCGCGCGCCTCGCAAACGTGTCATCGGTTCTCGCGACGGATGACGACGCGCAGCCCTGACCAGACCTGATCGACCGCGCAGACCTTGTTGTCGACGAGGCCCTTCTCGAGGGCGATGTTTCGGATGACGTCCTCGGTGACGTCGGTCGGAACCTTCGAGGCCTTCTTCGGCCAGCAGAACCACAGGCCGCACGCCGGTTTCATGCGCGCGTGGAGTTTGTCGAAGGACGCGAGGATCTTCGCGCGGGACTTCGTGAAGCAGACGATGACGTCGAACGGCCCTCGGCTTCGGAGGGTGGTGCGGACGTCGACGCCCAGCGGGAGCGCGCCGAGCGTCGCGTCGAAGCCGTCGGGCGCGTCGAGGAGGAGGACGGCGTGCCCCTCCTTGATCCCGAGCTTCTTGACGAGCGGCGTCCCCGAGTACCCGGCCACGGCGCTTCGAATCGAAACACCCGAGAGCGTGGGACGCAACGCAGGCCCTTCTCGAAAGCGCGCTGGCGACGGATAGTCGAGCCGTGCAGTTCATCGTGGAGGTCGAGGGGGACGCGGGCCGTAGTGACTTCGTCCGCATCGAGGCCGCCAGTGGCGCCCTCGCCGTCGAGGAGGCGAAGAAGGCGGGGCACCGCGTCATCGCGCTGCGTACCGACGACTCGCTGACCGGCGGCATCGTGCTACGCGATGTCGATGCGCGCGAGCTCCTCGAGAACATGTCCGCCGAGGACCGCGTTCGACTTGGCGAAGGGGGCGGCTCCTTGTGGCTCTTGGCCGCGCTCGAGATCGCGCGTCGGTTGCGTTGGTTGATCGCCCTCGCTGCCGTCGCTGCCGTGGGCGAGTACGTCATGGGCGGTGCGTTCGGGTGGATCAGCGTCGCCGCGTTGGGGCTCGCGCTGACGCCGTTGGCGGGGGCGACCTTCGTGACGTGGTTCGGACCCACGCGAGCACACGAGGCCTTTCACCTGGCGCACTTCGAAGGTCGTTGGGACGACGCGCTTCACCACCTCGACGCGCTGAGCGCCCACCTCGATGACTTCACGCTCGCGCACATGCGCGCGAAGGTCCTCGGTAGCCAGGGGGCCCACGCCGAGGCCCTCCGCACCATCGAGCCGTACGAGGGGGTCGTGCCCGACGTGGCCTACGCGAGCCAGGTCGCGACGATCCTCGACCGAGCCCACGACTACGACGGTGCGCTGCGTTGGTCGGAGCGCGCCCTCGCAGCGCAGCCTGACAACCCAATGCTCCTCCTCGAGCTTGCGCAGAAGCGGGCGGTCCTCGCTGGTGACCTCGCGGGCGCAGAGGCCTATCTCGCGCGTCTGGATCGTGCGTCCCTCATGCCCCCGATGCGGTTCTCCGTGGCGTGGGTCGAAGGCGTCCACGCGTTGGAGCGCAAGCGCTACGCGGAGGCCCGAGCGCGCCTCGAAGGGGCCGTTGCGGAGGTCGCCAACCTGAAGCCGCGCGCCATCTACGCCGGGATGCTCGTCGTCGTCAGACTCTTCCTCGCGGAGGCTTACGCGAGGACCGGCGAGACGGAGCTCGCGCTCGGCCACCTCGACGCGACGCGTCCGGCGGCGACGCTCCACCAGCTGGACATCTTGCTCGATCGGGTCGAACGCGCGCTCCGTGGCGACGAGCTGGACTATCCGGTCCAGAAGCCGGAGTACGACGAATGACCTAGTAGCATTGAGTGCTACTACATACTTTGTGCTTCACTCGCTCCATGGTCGAGCGGAAGCCTTACGCCGTCATCTTCCTCGCGCTGTCGTTGGTCGCTTGTGAGAAGTGCGCTCCGGGTCGTGTGGGTCAGGGGCTCGCGCGGCTCACGATCCGGAACGTCGGCGCGATCGCCAGCGCGATCAACGACGACGCGGTGTGCGGCTTCGAGAGTGAAGCCGCGAAGGACAGCTGGGTCGCCTCCGCGGAGCCCGGGCAGACCGGCAGCGTCACGTGGCGCGTGGAGGGCTGCGAGCTCGACTTCGGCACACCCGAGGTGAGCACCGACTGCAACGACGTCGCCTCCGAGATGAGCGGCCACGTGAAGGTCACCGCGACGCGGACCATCGAAGGGTACATCACCGGCGACCGCGGCACCCCCGTCGTCCCCGCCGGACCGACCGCGGTCACCGTCCACATCGAGCGCGCCGAGTACGACCACTTCAAGGTCGCCAGCTCCGACAGCGACGCGTCCCTAACGATGATCACCGGCTCCGTCGCCGCGATCGTGAAACCGCGCGTCGCCGCCGACCGCGACCGCGGCGTGTGCTCGGTAGCGACCGGCGACGCCACGCTCGAAGCGATCCAGTACGCGCCCTCGCGCGTCCGCATCGTCACGGAGGACCGCGACTTCGAGGTGGAGGTGAACGGCTCCAACCTCTCCGCGGTGAACGGCAGGTTCGAGGACCGCGAGAACGAGCTGTGGGGTACGATCAACGTGTGGGGCTCGGAAGAGGCGATCCCGACCAGCGACGACGAGCACGCCCTCAACCCCGACTACGATCGCGCCAAGCAGATCGAAGCGTACGCGTGTAAACCGGAGCTCGCCGTCCCCGTCCGCTACGACTGCCAGACCGACATCCGCCCGATCGTCGCGCAGGGCGCATCGCAGCTGACGATCCAAACGCTCGGCATGCTCGCCAAACTCGCCGAGGCCGACGAGAGCTGCGGCTTCTCGAGCGCCGACGTGAAGTACAACCCCATCGTCCAAGGCAACGTCGGCGAGCCGGGCGGCGCCGCGACGTACACGATGCCGTCGTGCACGATGCGCTTCGACGCGGGCACCGTCATCGACACCGACTGCAACGGCAAGAACACCTACGCCACGGGCACCATCCACGTCCGCGGGACGAAGACGGTGCGCGGATACGTCTCCGGCGACCCGGAGGACGCGATCGTCCCGACCACGCGCGACCCCGCGGCGGTGGAGATCACCGCGGCCTTCGAGGGCTTCTCGGTCTGGACCGACCCGGGTGAGAACGTGCTCAGCGTGGAGTCCGGTGAGCTGTCGGGGCGCGTGCTCCCGCGCGTAGCCATCGACGTCGTCACCGGCGCGTGCAGCAAACAGACGCCGGTGACGAGCTTCGAAGAAGTGCGGTGGTCGAACGCCGTCGTGGAGGTCGCGAGCGGCGGCCTCACGTTCGGTGTCGGGCTCGACACCTCCAACCTCGAAGCGCAGAACGGCCGGAAGGGCGATCGCGAGAACTACCTCGCGGGGCAGATGGTCGTCGACGGTGACGTGTTCGACATCCCGATCTCCGACGCGCCGATCCTCGACCCCGGCTTCGACGCGGCGGCGTTCGACAGCAGCTACACCTGCGACGCGGACCTTCGCATCCCGAAGGACGACAGCGAGTGCGACATGCAGCAGGCGCTCGCCGAGGGGGCGGGGCGCCTGGTCGTTCAGACCGTCGGCGCGCTCGGCACCTTGATCAACAACGACGACGACTGTGGCTTCGAGGCGCTACGCGTGAAGGCGTTCCCGGACGAGGTCGTCGGCGACGACGGCGAGATGGGGTCGATGACCTGGACGATCGACGGCTGCCGCCTGAACGGGCGCAACGGGACGCAGTACGACGAAGACTGCAAGGGTCGCACGAAGAACTACGGCGGTACCGCGGACTTCAACGTGACGCGCACCGTGAGCGGGCTGCGCGACACGGAGTACTTCCTCTTCGATTCGATCATCCCGAAGGGCAACGAGCCGGTCGACATCACGATGCACGCCGTGGCCCTCGATCGGTTCGTCGCGTACGACCTCGAACCCGGCGCGATGGAGTCGTCGCGTGCGATGTTCATCGAGTCGGCGACCGTGCGCGCGCACGTGAAGCCGATCCTCGCGGAGAGGGCGAGCGAGCCGGGTTACTTCGGCACGCAGACCAACATCGCGCACATGACGGACGTCGAGCTCTCCAGCACCCCCGCGACGATCTTCTTCGACGGCAAACAGTTCGACGTGCAGATCGACTACGTTCGGATCGAGGCCTTCAATGGCTCGTACGTCGGCACCGGTCAGACGAACTTCATCCGCGGTGTCGTGTCGATCAACGGCCAGGAGTTTGCGTACGCGGAGCCCGCGCCGCTCGACCCGGACTTCGAGCAGGCGGACTTCACCGAGCGGTACCAGTGCAAGGACGTCGCGGAGCCGATCCCCCCGGCGCCCTGAGCGTCAGCGCTTCACCACCACCGGCGCGCCGCGCGACACCCCGAGATCGTCGGATGCGCTTTTCTCGGCGCGCGCGACCTCGAGGACGTCGAACGAGTTCAACAGCGCGAGGTACTCCCCGGGCTTCTTGTCCGCATACGTCCGGTGAATGGGCGCGTCGATGCCGCCGACGTGCACCGCCGTCCCGCCGAAGTCCTTCAGCAGCTCGGCCCCGACGTTGGTCATCAGGTTGCCGAAGTTGTCGACCGCGATGACCATGCCGCGGATCTCGTCGCCCACGATCTCCGCCGGCTCGACCCACGAAGGGACGAGCTCGCGCACCACGAAGCCGACGTCGGTCACGCGCAGTCGGCCCGCGGCGATCTCCGCCGCCACCGGCGCGAAGATGTCGCGGCCGTGGAAGGTGGCGCTGGGGGTGTCGGGGACGAGCTTGCCGATGCGCGCGATGTCGATCGCGCGGACGAACTCCGCGTCCAGGTCGAGCATCGGTGTGAGCAGCCCGTTGTCCGGCGCGATGAACACGTGACCGTCGTGCTCGGCGGCGATGATGTGCCGCGAAGTCCCGACGCCCGGGTCCACGACCGCCATGTGCACCGTGCCCTGCGGGAAGTAGCGGTACGAGCGCTCCAGCCAGAAGCCCGCCTCGGCCGGCCAGTGCTCCACGATCTCGTGCGTGAGGTCGACGATCCGCACGTTCGGGAAACGCGTCATCATCACGCCCTTCATCGACGCCACGAACGGGCCCTTGTGCCCGAAGTCCGTGGTCAGCGTGATGACTCCGCTCGGCGAAAACGTGCTCATGGCCGCCACTGTGGCGCGCCGCTCACCGCGACGCAACGCGGTTCAGCCGCCGCGCGGGGTTCGTCCGGTCCACCGGCGGAACGCGCGCGAGAAGTTCGCGGCGTTGGCGTAGCCCAGACGCGCCGCGATGTCGTCCAACCCGAGCGCGGGGTCCTCCAGCAACGATTCGGCCTGCGCGCGTCGCATCTCGTCGAGGAGCTGCGAGAACGAGGTCCCCGCGCTCGCCAGCTTGCGCTTCAACGTTCGCGGCGAGACGTGCATGCGCTCGGCGACGGACTCCAGGGATCGAAAGCCCCCGGCGGTCGGCAGGTGCCGCCGGACCTCCGCGACCGCCGGCTCGAGATCCGACATGCGCGACAGCTCCGCCTCGCACTGCTCGACCGCGAGCCGCGATGCGGCGTCGTCCGCCATGACGAGCGGCAGCTCGAGGATCTCGGCGTCGAAGAGGAGCCGGTTCTTCGGCTGCCCGTAGCGCACCGTCCCGTGCAGCACGTCTGCGAAGCGCGCGAACTCCGGCCGCTCGGCGAAGGTCACCTCCGCGACGCCGTCGAGCTTCTGTTGCGTGATGAACTCGGCCGCAAACGCGATCGTCACGAACACCGTGCCCACGAGGAACGTCGTGAACGCATCGCCGAGCGCCGGGTTCAGCTCGACCGTCAGCGCCACACGCCCGTCGGTCCGCTTGGAGACAAAACGAATCGCGTCGGTCCGCGTGGAGACGAACCGCTCCGCGACGGCGAGCGCACCGGAGACGTCCTTCGCCGCGAGCGCTGCGAAGCCGAGGTAACCGTGCGCCGACAGCCGCAGCGCCGTCCCCATGAAGAACCCGAGCGCCGGCTCGTCGGTCAATGCGTACGCACGCTCGACCAACGTACGCGCGGTCGGGAGCGGGATGAAGGTGCGCGGATCCGCCAGCTCGTCGACGTCGAGGTCGAGCCCCTCCAGCATCGCCTCGGGGCGCACGTCCCAGCGCTCCACGAGCTGGAGGAGCTGCAGGGCGTAGGAGCCGTGAAACGTCGGGTGCTCGGCGCGCATCCTCGTCTCGAAGCACACCCGACCGTCCGCGCGCTTGCAAGAGGCCCCCGCGCCTGGCCCGTTCGGACCAACAACTGGCACGACATGACATTGTCCCGCTGGCGTCGATGACCAAGATCGAGACATGGGAGCCATTCCTCGCCGCGCGCTCGACTTCGACTTCTCCAACGTCGACCGCGACTGGTACGCCAACGACCCGTTCGTCACCGCGTTCTTCAACGCCTTCTCGATCCTCTTGCCGGAGGGCGAGCGCTTCTTCGTCGACGCCGTGAAGCGGTTCCGCGGCTCGAACCCCGAGGTCGAAGCGGACATCGCCGGGTTCATCGGACAGGAGGCGATGCACGGCCGAGCGCACCGGGCGTTCAACGCGATGCTCGTCGAGCAAGGCTTCACGCAGGTCCCGAAGTACGAGCGACGCCTTCGGAGGCTCCTCGACTTCGGGCGTCGTCGCCTCTCCGCGCGTTCGCAGCTCGGGATCACCGTGGCCCTCGAGCACATCACCGCGCTCCTCGCGGAGCAGCTGCTGGTGACGCCCGAGCACAACGACGCCGCGACCGGGGCCGTGCAACGACTGTGGCTGTGGCACGCGCTCGAGGAGACGGAGCACAAACACGTCGCATTCGATCTGCTCGCGCAGGTCGACGGCTCCTACGGGCGCCGCGTCGGGACGATGCTGCTGTCGTCGTTCTTCCTGGTGGTGATCATGAGCTGGTACCACGTCGGCCTGCTCCGCGAGCGCGGCAAGCTGTTCGACTTCGGTGTGTGGCGCCGCGGGATGAGGAAGCTGTGGGGCGAGCCGGGGCTCCTACGTGTCCTGATCGTGCCGTACCTGGCGTACTTCGCGCCGTCGTTCCACCCCGTCGAGCACAGTCACCCGGACCGGTTGATCCAGGAGTGGCGTCAGCGTTTGGCGCTGAGCTGAGCCATCACGTCGACCGGGACCACCAGCCGGTTGCGGAGGGCCTGCAAGATCTCTTGCGCCGACACCCGGAACGGCCCGAACGCCTCCGCCGGCAGGCGCATCTGCGGCATCGCCTCGATGCGCACGAGCCGCGCCTCGTGTTTCTCGGCGTCCCACTCGAACGCCTGGCTGAACTGTCCGAAGTCCATCCCGCGCGTGAAGCTCTGGGGGGCCTCCAACGGCTGTGAAGTGTTCGACGGGAAGCGCACCACGACGGTCATCTGCTCGGCGTTCTCGCGGATGAACATCGGTGACTTGCGCGCCGGCGTCCGTAGGTAGGTGCCGAGCGACGGCATCCCGATCGAACGCGACGCGAGCAGGCTCCAGAAGAACTGCTCGTTCACGAGCATGTTCCCCTCGCGCACCATGAACGCGTCGATCGCCACGCGAGCTTCGAGCCCGTAGGGGAGCGAAGGGGTGTCGGCGTTGACGGTCTCGAAGTCGACCAGACGCGCGCCGGGGATCAGCGACGACAACCAGCCTTGCAACTGACGTTGCGCTTGCTCCTCGCGCGCGCCCAACAGGAACTCCCGCAGCTGCGCGCCGTAGGTGCCGGGGAGCGTGAGCTGGACCTTGCCGGCGGCGTTGCCCGCCGCGTCGACCTCGAGCTCGACGTGCGAGACGAGCTTCCACGTGTCGACCTCCCGCGCGCGGATCGGGTGCACACTCGCGTCCGACCAGGACACGTACGCACCGTCGCGCATGAACGGCGGGAGTCGGCCGAGCCACGGCTGTTTGCCTTCGAGGAACGCCCACTCCGTGGGCTGGTCCTTCGGGGTGATGCGCACGAGACCCATCTCGAAGCGCGAGGTCATCGGGAACCGCGGCGAGATGCGGAGGTTCCCCCCGGACTCCGCGAGCACGACCTCCGCGGGGACGCCGATCGCTCGCAACATCGCCGCGAAGATCCCGGCGCGGTCACCGCGCTTCGTCGCGAGGACGACCGACGGCTCGCGCGCACGTCCGTCGCCGATCTCTCGCGTCACCCACTGGAAGATCGCGCGCACGTGCTCCGCCTCCGGGACCCCCTTGATGATCCGATGCGCCGTCGCCTCCACGTCGTAGGCCGTGCGCGTGAGGGCGTCGAGGCCGAGGGTGTTCGCCGCGAGCGCGCGGTCGTGATCCGCCTCCACCGCCACCGCGACGAACGGCACGAACTCCTCCCACGGAGCCGACGCCGGCTCGGGCTGGAACGCCTCGATGTCGCGCGCGGTGAACAGGTAGATCGTGTGGTCGCCTTCGTCCTGGACGATCGGCTCCGGCGCCCCGTGGTAGCTGTGCGTCCAGACCTTCAGGCCCTTCGGCACCACGACGACGTAGTCGGAGCGCTCCGTGGGCGTCGTCCCGGAGAAGTAGAAGCGCCGCATGTAACCGCCCCACGCGGTGGCTGGGCTCGTCACGTCGACCCACTCACGTTCGACGGCGTCGCCGGGCGCGAGCGCGGAGAACGACAGGTCGTTCTTGCCGCTGTGTTGATCGACGTCGAGCATGCGCCCGTCCGGCTTGAGCGTGCGGAGCGTGACGGGGAGGGCGTCGCCGGGGATGCGGAACTCACCGGCCTTGTCGGTCGCTTCCTTCGTCTGCAGCCGCGTGACTTCGTGTCGCCACGACAGCGCCTGTCCGTTCGGGCGCACGTGGTCGACGACGCGGTCGAGCAGACGCACGCTCGCGTAGCGGCTGTTCGGGTCGGCGGGGTCGAGCCCGCGCGGGACGTCGGTGCCGGGGAGGTAGCGGATCTGCGGCCAGACGTCGTGCTTCAGCTCCTTCGCGAGCCAGGAGCCCGCCTCCGGACGGGCCAGCGTTTCGCCGCTGACGAGCGAGCGGAGGACCTCGTGGGAGATCGAAGCCGACCCCTGCGTGCGCAGCGCAGCGACGATCCGCTTCGCCGCCTCGGCGTCCTCCTCCAGGACCGCGATCCGGAGGCGAACCTCCAGCGCGCCGACGTGCCCCGGGTCGCGTTCGATCGCCGCGTCGGCGCGTTTCTTCGCTTCGTCGCGTTCGCCGCGCGTCAGGAGCAGCCGCGCTGCGCGCGCGAAGTTGTTCGGACCGCCGTCCTCGATCAGCTGGGCGATCGCTTCGTCGATCTGTCCGCGCATCAGCTTCGCGTCGATCGAGACCTCGTCCTTCGTCATCGCGTCCGCGCGCGCGAGGAGAGTGTTGGCCTCCTCGACGTAGTCGAGGCTGCGGAGGAACTGCGCTCCGTCGCGCAGCACGCTCTGCGGTGGGTCGCGCTTCACGATCGCGCGGAGCAGCTCCACGGCCTCGGCGCGCCACCCGCGCTCGCGGTAGATGCGGAGCCGCAGCACGTCCGGTCGCAGCGAATGCGGCGCGGCCTTCTCCGCGCGCTCCACCAACGCCAACGCGCGGTCGGCGTCGTCGGACTGAATCGCCGCCGCGAGCGCGACGAGCGCGGCGGGGTGCGTCGGGTCGAGCTCCAAGGCCTCCGCCACCGACGCCTGGACCATCCCGGAGGGGCGGTTCGTCCATCGGAGCAGGCGCCCGTGCGCGAGGTGCAGCGCCGCGGACTCGGGGGCCGCGACGTCGACCCCGAACAGCACGGCGCGCGCCGACTCCAGGTCGCGGTACCAACCGGAGAGGTGAACGAACGCCGCCATGGTGCGCCCGAACCACGACCAGTCGTCGGAGCGAATCCACTTCGCGACGAGGTCTGGCGCATCGATCGGCATGTCGGCGTCGACCGCGCGCTGCCCCACGGCCGGCGCGACGGACACCAGCGCAGCACCCTTCGGGAGCGCTTCGGCCTGCTGCTTGACCACCGGCGCGCCGTCCGCCGCGAGGAGCCCGATCGACACGCGGTGCGAAGGGCTGCCGAGCATGGTCAGGGTGACGCGGTGCCAGCCGGCACCCGCGCGCAGCGGGACACGGACGCGGTGCGGCCGTTGCCGATCGCCGAGGTCGTGATCGACGACGAGCTGCCCATCGATCTCGATGCGTGAGGTCGTGGGGAGGCGCGCGTCGAGCAACAGCGCGCCGGCTTCATCGAGCTCGACGAACGTCTCGAAGACGTAGAGCCCCGGCGACCCCTTCGGGCGGAGGTGGCCGCGGCGGGTGTGTCCGTAGCTGTCGATCGACGGGATGGCGCCGCGGAAGGGCTCTGGGTTCGACCAGTCGCTCGAGTCCACGTACCGCGGGCGCTCCGCCATCTCGCGATGATCCAACGGTGCGATCGGGCCGATGCCTCGCCAGTCGACGAGTTTGCCGGCGCGGGCCATCGCCTTCTTCGCGTCGTCGTCCTTGTTCAGCCCCGACGCGATGCGCGCCGAGATCGCCGAGGCGATGACGACGCGCTCGGCGCGGCCCGCCTCCATGGTCTTCGCGAGCGCGGCGCTCAGGACCTCGGCGTCGCGCGTCGCGCGCACGCGGTCGGCGATCAACACCATCGCGAGCTCTGCCTCCGCGGAGTCGGGGGCGGCCTCGATCACGTGTGCGAGATCGCGCCACGCGGCGACCTCGTCGAGCTCCGAGAGGGACAACACCGCCCGCGCGATCCTCAGGTGCGCCTTGTTGGGGGCTTTCTCGATCCCGGCGTCGAGGCGCTCGCGCGCGTACTTGCGGTCGTTGCCCTCGATCCACGCCACGACCGCGGCGACGCCGTCGTCCTTGAGGCCCCGCGCGCGTTGCCGTGCGTCCTCGGCGGGCGTCGCGGTGGGGAGCGGTTCGAAGCGCTTCGCGGTCGACGTGGTCTTACACGCGACGGCGAACAGCAGGAGGAGCCACGCTGCGCGTTTCATAGCTTGATCACCACCCCTCGCTCGAGCGCCCGGTCGATCGCCAGGCAGGTGTTGCGGAACTCGCCGTAGTCTTCGGGCGGGATCGTCTTCGTCTTCAGCGACACGGTGTCACGCGTGAGGAACCCGTCCGGCGTCTTCTCCACGACCTGCACGAGCGACACGTGCTTCGACTCGATCGTGACCCCCTCCGGCAGCTGTTCCACCGTGGACCCCTCGGGCAGCACGTAGCGAATCTCGTTCGTCGTCGTCCACGGGTGGTTGATGTGCAGCGCCGTCTTCCGCTCCGCGAGCTGCGCGTACGCGGTCGCGACCTGGTGTTGGTACAGCGCGACCGGCAGCAGCAGGCGCCCCTGGTCGACGCGCCCGTAGTTCGGCACCGTGAAGCTGTAGTCGTACTTCACGGGGGCCTCGATGTCCGACAGGTCCGAGAAGTCGAGCGAGGTGATCTTCGCGCCCGCGAGGATCTGACCGAGCTGACGTTCGAGGATCGTCTTGCGGGTCTTCTGCTCCTCGAGCTCCTGCCGAAGCTGCGAAGCGCGCGCGCCGAAGAAGCGCTCCTCACCGGTCATCGTCAGGCTCGTGTCGCGCCCGATCTTCGCGACGTACTGCGACTCGTTGCGGTTGTCCTTCGGGCCGCTCTTCGGGATGCGGACGAGCTTCGTGTCGCCGTTCGGGTGGACGATGAGCGCCATCGCGTCCTGGTCCTGGTACGGCAGCTCCGTCGAGCCCGAGAACTCGGCGGTGGGATCGAGGAACAGCTTCTGCGAAGGGATGTACGTGATGGCGTGGTTGAACGCCCACATCGTCGCGTGGTCTTCCGGGAGCACGCCGCGGTCCGAAGTGCGCACCAGCGTGATCGTCGCGTCCACGCCGTTGTCGCGCAGGAGCGCGGACAGCAGGGTCGCCTTGTCCTTGCAGTCGCCGTAGCGGCGCCGGTGCACCTCCGACGCCTTGTACGGCTTCCACCCGTGGATGCCGAGCTCGATGCCGACGTAGCGGGTGTTCTTCACGACGTAGTCGTAGAGCCGCCGAATCTTCTCTTCGTCGGTCTTGGCGCCCTTCACCGCGCGCTTGCCCGCGTCGCGCGCCGCCTTGTCGAGCTCGAGCTGATCCGAGAACAGCCGCGCGTACCACTTCCCGAGCGCCGCCCAGTTCTCGTAGGTGCTCACGCTGACCATCGAGCCGAGCTGCGGGTAGGGCGGTGCGTACGGCTCGATGTCGAGCGCGTCGACGGTCGCGTACTTCCACGTCATGTACGTCCGATCTCCGCGCTCCTCGACGATGGGGTCCTTCGTTCGGATCGACGCCGCGTACAGCGGTCGCGACTTCGGCGTGATGACCGTGTACTCGACGTCGCGCTTCGGAACGCCGGCCTGCACCGCCTCCACGTCGCCGAAGAACCCGCCGAAGATGTTCTCGCCGATCGAGTCGATCCGATAGCGCACGTGCACGAGGTCACCGGCGGCGAGATCGTTGAAGACGATCGTCTTGCTCCGCTGGTCGATGTACATCCCGGACACCTTCCCGCTCGGACCCGTGTCGCGAATCGTCGCCGCCTTCTCGATCTCCCCGGACGGACGCAGCCGCTCCGCCGACAACACCTCCACCACCTCGCGGCTCGGTGAGTACGGGATCTGCTGCGCGCGGAGCGCGTCTTCGAGGCGCGGGTTCGTGAGGCGGATGACGTACTGCGCGAACTTGGTGCTCTTGCCGTTCTCGAACAGCCGCACCGCTTTGCGGTCCAACAGGTAGGCCGCGCCCCACTGCTTCTCCTCCTCCGAGACCGGCGCGGTGAGGAGCTTCTTCGCGTCGGCCGTGAACTCGTCCTCGAGCTCGTCGCGTTGTCCGGAGAGCGCGCGCCGGTGGCGACGGACGTCCGGTTGCTGCGGGTCGCGGGCGAGCGCCTCGTCGTACGCGGCGATCGCCGCCTCCTTCTTGCCCGAGAGGAGCAGCAGCTCGGCTTCGAGCGAGAACGAGGTCGGGTCGTCGGGCGCGATGCGCTTCGCGGCCGCGATCTGCGCGAGCGCCTCGTCGAGCGCGTTACGACCCGCGAGGATCCGCGCGCGCTGGAGGACGAGGTGCACCGAGAACGGCCTCAGCTGAATCGCTTGGCCGAGGTGTTCGAGCGCGTCGTCCACCTCCGCCGTGTCGAGCGCGAGGTTCACCGCCATTAGGCGCGCCGTCGGGCGGTCGCGATCCAACGCGAGGGCGCGACGCACGTCTCGCCGCGCGGCGTTCCGATCCCCCTGCGCGCGCGCCATCCGTGCGGCGTCGACGAGCGCACCCGGCGTGCGATCGAACCCCGGCGCCTCTCGCAACCGGAGCAGCGCGGCGGGCCCCTCGTCGAGCGCGTCGTTGCCGAGCTGGGCGCGGGCGACGTGCGACGCCGTCAACGTCGGGTCCGCCGCGATCGCCGCCTCGATGCGCGCGTGGGCTTCGAGGACCCGACCCGAGCGTCGCGCGGCGTCCGCGAGCTCGAGCAGCGCGGGGACGAACTTCGGATCCGATTCGAGCGTCGCCTCCCACTGGTGAAGCGCGAGGTTGGGATCCCGCGCGCGCACGCGGTGTGCGTAGAAGAAGCGAACCATCGGGTCCTCGGGCAGCAACCGGAGTGCCGACTCGAGGTCGGATTCGGGCGGCGTCGGGAGCTTGCGGCGATCGAACGACGAAGTGATCGCGTAGAGGTCGGCGCGCAGCGCGAGGGTGTCACCCTCCTGGCCGCGCCGCGCTCGCTCGACCGCGCGCTGGATGCCGTCGGTGACACCGACGACGGCGTGGGTCGCCTTCTTCGTCGCCGGTGCGTCCTTCGCGCGCTGGTACGCGGCGGCGATGCGCTCGCGATCGTAGACCCAGCTCACCCCCGCGGCGGCGCCACCCCGCGGCGCGGTCGCGCGCGCGAACAGGCGCCCTGACTCCGCGACCCACGACGACTTGAACAGCACGAGGTTGTCGCCCGCGACGAGCTCGACGGGGATGGCGTCCTGGTCCGGGTGGGCGTCGCGGCGGGTGTCGATCGCGTAGACCTCCAGCCCGTTCACGAAGACGCGCAGTTGATCGATCGAACCCGTGCGCAGCGCGATCTTCGTCCGTCGCTTCGACTCGAGGACGGCGGCTACGTACGCGGTGGCTTCGTTGCTCGGGCTCACGAGGCGGGCGAGCTCGACGTGACCGTCGGGCACGAGACCTTCGAGCGCGTTCCAGGCGACGGCGTGTGACTTCCCGCGGACGGGCGTGTCGAACGAGATCTCCGGCGCGTAGATCTCGTCGTGTCCGCGGCCGGTGGCGTTGTCGAACGGGCCGATGAGCAGCCCTCCGGTGAGGAAGCCGAGCTCGGCGATCGTCTTGCGCGAAACTTCGAGCTCGCCGCGGCGACGATCATCGCGCGCGATGAGGTATTGCGCGTGGTCTCGGACGAGCGGGTCGCGGGTCTTCGCGATGACGTCGAGCGCAGGCCGCACGATCTCGGGGCGGTGCACCAGGCGTTCGATGTTCGTCAGCCGGTAGAGCCGCGCGAGCGCCGTGTCGTCGGCCCGCTTCGCCGCCGCTTCGGCCTGCTCCGCGAGGCGCTTCATGACGCCGTCGGCGCCGACCCAACGTCGCGCGTCGGGCGCGGGCTTCGGCCCGGGGAGCGCGGCGGTCTTCGCGGCGTCGGAGGCCGCACCCGCCGACAGCGTGAGCGCCAGGAACGGCGCCAAGATACGCATATCGCCGACTCAAACCGCCTTTTGGGGGCCAAGGCAAGGATTCGGGCGTGCGTTGGCGCACGCGGACGTGCTACCCGCTGGACGTCCTCGGTGACGTGCCGAGGCTGTTCGAAGCGATGGCGAGCCCCCTAGTCGATCGCGGCTTCCGCCGCGGCATCTCCGGATTCTTCGTCGGCGGCGGCGCCGTCTTCTGGGGGCTCAAGCGGATCCTCGGCGACAGCAAGCTCCGCGGGCTCGCCGTCATCCCGCTGGGCCTGACTACGCTGGTCTACACGGTCCTCACCGGCGGCATCATCTACTTCACGCCGCGCCTCCTGGAACGCTTCAAACCCGACGACTGGATGGTCTACCTGTGGTGGCTGTCGGTCGTGATCCTCGTGCTGGGGCTCCTCGCGCTCGCCGCCGTCCTGTTCACCGCGATCGTCGAGCTGGTGGGGGGCCCGTTCTACGACAAGATGGCCGCCTACATGCTCGACGAAGAGCACATCGCGTGGAAGGACCCCGGCTTCGTGAAGGGCGCTGTGCCGGACCTCGTGCGCGGCTTGGTCCTCGCCGTCCCCGCGGTCGTGTGCTGGGGGCTCAGCCTCATCCCGGTCGTCGGCATCGCGTTCTGGATCGTCGGCCTCCTCATCGCGTGGTTCGGCCTCGGCTCGAGCGCGCTCAACTCGGCGCTCCTCATGACCGGGCACTCCGGCGGGCAGCGGGTGAAGTGGTTCCTCAGGTACCTGTGGATCACACTCGGTACCGGCGCGGTGATCTCGCTGTCGATGTTCGTGCCGTTCCTCGGCCTCATCGCGATCCCCAGCGCGGTCGTCGGCGCCTCGCGCCTGTACGCCAAGACCGAAGACCGCACGCCCGTGTGATCGCGCTCCCCCTGTACAGAAAGTGATCGTCGTTCGCGCGCGTGCGACGTGCGCCACGGCGCCGTCCTCGCGGAACCGATAGGATGTCCGTGGCACGTACGTTGCGTTGTTCCAAGGGCATGTCGAGAACGCTGTTGCTGTTGTTCGCCTCGTTGGCCATCGCCTCCACCGCCGAGGCCCGCCCGCGCCACGTGGTGAAGATCGAGAAGGCAAAACGCAAGCTCACCCTGGAGGTCGACGGTCGCGTCGTGCGCACCTTCCGCGTCGGCCTCGGCTTCGCGCCCGAAAAGGACAAGACGATCGAGGGCGACGGCCGCACCCCCGAGGGCCGCTACTACGTCGCGTGGAAGAACCCGGGCTCGCAGTTCCACCGGTTCTTCGGCCTGTCCTATCCGATGCCGCGCCACGCGCGAAAGGCCCACGCCGACGGGCGCATCAGCAAGAAGGTGCTCCGTCAGATCGAACGCGCCGCCGCCAACAAGAAGAAGCCCCCCCAGTACACCGGGCTCGGCGGCCTCGTCGGCGTACACGGTGGCGGTGGTGGGAGCGACTGGACGCTCGGCTGCATCGCGATCTCGGACGAGGAGATCGAATGGCTCTACGCGCAGGTCCGCGTGGGTGACGAGATCGTGGTGCTGCCATGACCGCGCTGCTCGCGAAACACGTCGCCGAGATCCTCGTGCTCGCCGCCGTCAACGGTGGCCCGGCGGAGGCGAAGGACGTCTTCGCGAAGGCGTCGGACGAAGTCATGCTGCACGCCGCGATCGTCGCGCGCCGCGGTCGCCGGTGCACACTCTACACAAACGCACCGAAGCCGAAGACACGTTGCCGCGTGGCGCCGATCCCCGATGACGTGCGGACGCGGTGGTCGAAGATCGAGCCGACGAAGCCCTGGTACAACAACGTGCCGTCGGGTGGATTCAAGGTCGCGCCGATCGCGTACGCGTCACGCACCATCGCGGACCGAGCGCCGTCGATTCGCGCCGACCACGCGCCGCTGCAGCGCGCGGGGATCGGCGTCGGCGGGACGATGCGCTACGCCGTGCGCGTGACCCTCGCCGACGGTTCGGAGCACACCTCGGCCGCGCCCGATGGCGCGTACGACGGCGGCGTCCCGGCGGCGAAGGACGCGCGCCGGGTGACGTTGCGCCGCTCGAACGACTACCTCGGCTACCTCACCGAGCTCGGCAACGTCCCGTACGTGTTCGGCAGCGCGAACATCGGGCGCGAGCTGCACCAGGCCGAGCGCGGGGTCGGCGTCGATTGCGCGGACCTCATGGTCTACGGCCTGCGTCGAATGGGGCACGACGTGCCGTACGTATCGAGTCGCACGATGGGACCCCACAGTCGCGCGGTGGTCGGACCGGTCGAAGCCCGACGCGGGAAGGTCTACGTCGACGCCGATGGCGAGCCGATCGCGGTCGGGGAGGGCGGGCTCCGTCCCGGGGACTGGATCATCTTCGACGGGCACGTCGGCGCGTTCTACGCGGACGCCGGGGAGAAGGGTGTCTTCGACGCGGACGACTGGATGATCCACACCGCGTGGGCGGAGGTCGCGATCCAGCGGATGGACGACACGCACTACGGTCGGCAGCCGTTTTCGGTCCGTCGCGCAAAAGCCCTCACCCGTTCGGTCTCGCTTGCTCCGTAGGAAAAAAGTTGGTCCAACGAAGGCATGTCCAAGCCCATGGTGCTGTCGGACGAGGAGGAGCGCGCGCTGCTCTCTCGCCCGGTGCGTGACGCCGCGCCGGCGGAGCTCGAGAAGCTGTTCCTCTCGGCCGCCAAGCCCGAGACCCAGTGGTACCTGGGCATGGAGCTCGAGCTCCTCTCCCTGCAGCTGTCGGACGGGATGCCCGCGACCCACGCGCAGATCGCCCAGATCCTGGAGAAGCTCGGCGAGCGTCGCTCGATGGAGCGCGTCGAGGAGGCGGACGGCGCGCTCGTGGGTTTGGAGGGTGACGGACAGATCATCTCGTTGGAGCCGGGCGGGCAGCTCGAGTTCGCGTCGCGCCCGCACCGTTCGCTTCAAAAGATGAAGGCCGAGGTGCTGGAGTACTCGACCGCGCTGCACACCGCCGGCGACGAGATCGGCGTGCGGTTCCTCGCGATGGGCCAGCAGCCGTTCGTCAACCGCGACACCGCGCCGCGCATGCCGAAGCCGCGCTACGACATGATGCGCCGCTACCTCGGACCGCGCGGCGCGCGCGCGCTCGACATGATGCACCTGACCGGGAGCGTGCAGTGCACGGTCGACTTCCAGTCGGAGCAGAACCTCGTCGACAAGGTGCGGACCGCCGCGCGGGTGTCGCCGTTCCTGAGCGCGCTGGTCGCGGCGTCGCCGTTCACCGAGGGCAAGCCGAACGGCTTCAAGACGGTGCGCTACCAGATCTGGCTCGAGACCGACGACGAGCGCTGCGGCCTGTGGCCGGAGATGTTCGACGACGAAGGTCTCCGCCCGCGGCGCTACATGGAGCGCGCGATGAAGGCAGCGCCGATGTTCTTCATGCGCGAGGGCAAGTTCGTCCCCGCGGACGACAAGCCGTTCGCCGCGTACGCGCAGGACGGGTTCCAGGGCACGACGGTGACGGTCTCGGACCTCCTCGATCACCTGACGACCTTCTTCCCGGAGATCCGTACGAAGGGCTACGTCGAGATGCGCGGCGCGGACTGCGTGCTGCCCGAGGAGGCGGTCGCGATCGGTGGCTTCTGGCGCGGGCTCCTCGACGACGAGGACACACGTCGTGAGGTCGACGAGCGCCTCGCCGCGATCGACTACGAGGCGGCGCGCGAGCTCCAGCCGAAGATCGCGACGCTCGCCCTCGACGCCGACTCACCCGCCGGACCCGTGCGCGACGTGATCAAGTGGCTCACGAAGCGCGCTCACGAACGCCTCGACAAGAGCGCGCCCGACTGCGCCGAGTGTGTGATGCCGTTGGTGGAGCGCGCGGAGCGCGGGCGGTCGCCGGCCGACGAGCTGTTGGAGCGCGCCGCCGCGACGAGCGTTCGCGACGCCCTCACGATCGTCGAGATCTGATCCCTACTTGCGGCCGAAGAGGCGCTTGAAGAACCCGCCGGTCTTCTGCGGGGGCTCCTGCGCGACGGCCGGCTTGCGTGCGGCCAACGCGCGGCGGCGTTCCTGCGGCGTCTGCGCGGTCGCGACCTGCAACCGGTTCTGCACGCCGTTGGTCTTCTCGCCGAGCCGGATGCTCAAGATGCCGTCCGCGGCGACGCTCAGCTCGAGGTCGATGCGCACCTCACCGCGCATCGCGCGCGGAAGGCCGGTGAGTGTGAGCTCTCCGAGGTACGTGCAGGTTCGCACGAACTCGGCGTCGCCCTGGTAGAACTTGAGCTCGACGTCGGTCTGACCGTCCTTCGTCGTCGGGTACGACTTCGCGATCGTGATCGGGAGCTTCGAGCCCGCCTGGAGGATCGGACGGAAGCGTCCGCCGGGGAGCCCGAAGCCGATCGACGCGCTGAGGGTGTTCGGCTGTGCCGCAACCTCCGCGCGTTCGATCGCCGCGCTGCTCTTCGCCAGGCCCATCGCAAACACGTGCGCGGGCGGAATCGAGTGCATCGGCTCCTGCTGCGTGAGGTTGGTGAGCGCTTCGATCAGCGGTGGGAACGTGCCGCCGCTCCCGGCGAGCACGGTGGCGTCGAGGTTCCGAGGATCGATCCCGGCGTCGCGCAAGACCTCTTGCACGGCGACGCAGATCTCCAGGACGACATCCTCCGTGACTTGGTAGATCCGGCTCCGCGGGAGTTTGATCGACCGCTCGACGACGACCCCGGACGCCCCTCCGGGCGCGGGGAGCGTGACCTTCAGCTCGACGGACGCGGCGCGACGGATGTCCATGCGTGCGTGCTCGACCGCTTCCTTGAGCCGCAGCCGCGCGGCGCGGTCGGCCTGGTGATCCTCGCCCGCCTGGGCTTCCAGCTCGTCGAGCGTGAGTTGCACGACGCGGTCGTCGAACGCACCCGCCGACAGTTTGTCGTCCCAGCGCGACGCGACGATGTCGAACTTCTCCGCGTTCCGCTTCGCGACCTGAATCCCGACGTGCGTCATCCCGACGTCGATCAGCAGCACCGACTTCATCGGCCGCTCCCGCAGGTTGTACGCGGAGAGCATCGCCTGCGACTCCTCGACGAACCGAGCGACGTCGAGGCGGGACGTCTTACACGCCGCCTCGAGCATCTTCCGCGCGGAAGGATCGAGGCGATCGGGCACCAACATCGCGACGGAGAACGTGTCCGTGCCGAGGTGCTGTTTGATCGCGTCCCGCAGGAACGTGAAGTACGTGACGAGGACGTCTTGGAGATCGACGACGTGATCACCGAGGCGCAGCTTCACCTCGCCGTCTTCGGACCCGATCACGTTGAGCCCGCTCGCGCGACCCGGCGGGATCTTGCCCTTCTCGATCGCCTGCAGCACCGAGCGGGGTGACGTGCCGCGCCGCGGGTCGTCGAGGACCAAGGCGCGGGCCTTCACGCCGGTGACGAGCGAGCCGTCCTTGCGCGTGGCGACGAGCGCGGGGATGTAGGCGCTCGCGGCGGCGGGGATCAGCTCGAGCTCGGCGTTCTCGATCACGCCCATGCGCACCCACTGCCCGCCGAAGTCGATGCCCACGACCCGCTGCGCACGCGAAGGTGCTTGGGGACCGCGCGCCCGTACCACCTGCGTCGGCGGAGCGGGGCGCTTCGGCGTCTCGTCGACGGGGCGCTTCGCGACCTGCTCGTCCGAGGTGCGCTCGGGCGGGACCTCGGTGGCTTCTTCGGAGAACGCCGCCTCGCGCGCACGACGCAGCATGTCCTCGGGGTTCTTCGGCCGGCTCGACTCACGCTCGATCACCGGGCGATAGCTCGGTCGACGCCGCGTCGGCGCGACCTCTTCGTGCGGCTTCGCGTCGGCGTCGACGCCGGTGACCTGCACCTCCGTCGAGTACATCGGCGTCCCGTCGCGCGGCGCGATCGCGTCGTGCGCCTTCACGATCTCCGTCGACGCGTCGAGGCTCACGCGCTCGGGGTCGGCGACGGGGCGCTTCCGGTTGCGAATGACCTGGGTCTCGGGCGCGGCGACGGTCGCGGCTTCCGCGTAGGGCTCGGCCGGCGTGGCCGCGGGCGCCTCGCGCTGGATCTCGGCGTGGGTCGGTGCCTCCGAGTAGGCACGCACCGCCGGATCTTCCGGACGTTCGAGGCGCGTGGCGTCTTCGTCGAGCGGCTGCTCGGGGATTGGCACCACCGCGTCCGACTCGTCGACGTTGCTGACGAGGACCTTCGTCTCCGCGTCCTCCTGCTCGCCGCCGGGGATCGGACTCGGCGCGAGCGCGGCCGTCTCGCCCCCGTCGGCGAAGTCTTGTGACGGCGCCTCCTCGGCGGTGCGGTCCGAAGCGCTGTCGTCGAACGCGGTCGGCGCGTCGTCCATCTCGGCGTGGACGGTGGGGCCTTCGTCCATCGCCGCGTCGGGTTTGGGCTCGGCGGGGTCGGCCGGCGAGGCGTCGGTCGCGAGGATGTGCGCGGTCGGTTCGTCTTCGAACGCGGCGGCGCCCTGCAGCGGCGAGGGCATCTCGTCGGTGCTCGGGTCTTCGGTCGGACCGGCAGAGACGGGGATGTGCGCGGTGGGTTCGTCGTCGATCTCACCGCCCTCGTCGAAGAGGCGGTCTTCCTCTTCGACCTGGCGGCGGAGCTCGTCGCCGATCTCCGCGAAGCTGGACTCGAGCTCGTCGACCTCGGGCTCCGGCTGCGCGGCGACGGTGGCTTCGTCGTCGAGCGGCGCCTGGATGGACGCTTGTGTGTCCGAGTCGGCGTACGCTCGAACGACGTCGTCGCTGGCGTCGTGCTCGGTCGTATCTGGCCCGTCGGTCTCGCTGCTGTAGGCACGCGCTTCGGCGACGGTCGCGTCGTGCGCGGCCTCGGAGGCGTCGCGCGCCGTCGAGTCGCCTGCGACGAAGTCTTCGCCGGCCGCTTCGGCGTGGTCGTCGCCCGTGTCTTGCTCGGCGCTGGCGCCGGGCGCGTCGGCGGAGGCTCCGCGCGGATGTCCCGCTGCGCCGTCGACATGCTCCGCGTCGGCGGCGCGAGCCTCGTCTACGTCTTGATCCTCCGCGTCGGCGCCTGCGCCAGGTTCGCGGTCGTCGTACTCCGCGTAGACGCCGGCCTCGCCGGCGTCCCGCCCCGCGACGGCGCGCGCTTCGTTGTCGTCATACCCCGCGTAGACGCCGGCCTCCCGCGGATCTCGCCCCGCGTCGTCCGTCGCGTGGGCGCCGGCCTCGCCGGGGCCGTGCTCGTGCTCCGCGTGGGTGCTGGCTTCGCGATCGTCGGCGCTGAGCTCGCGATCGTCGGGCGCCGCGTGTGCGCTGGGATCGTGCGCCGCGTCGTCGTGGCCGCTCGCGTCGCCGTCGCCGTGCTCCGCGTAGGCGCTGAGCTCGCGATCGTCGGGCTCCGCGTGTGCGCTGGGATCGTGCGCCGCGTCGTCGTGGGCGCTCGCGTCGCCGTCGGCGTGCTCCGCGTAGGCGCTCGCGTCGCGGCCGTCGTGCTCCGCGTAGGCGCCAGCCTCGTCGCCGTGCTGCTCGGCGCGGGCGCTCGCGTCGCGACCGTCGTGCTCCGCGTAGGCGCCGGCCTCGTCGGCGTGCTCAGCTTGGGCGCTCGCGTCGCGACCGTCGTGCTCCGCGTGGGCGCCCGCCTCGTCGCCGTGCTGCGCTTGGGCGCTCGCGTCGCGACCGTCGTGCTCCGCGTGGGCGCCCGCCTCGTCGGCGTGCTGCTCCGCGCGGGCGCTCGCGTCGCGACCGTCGTGCTCCGCGTGGCCGCCCGCCTCGTCGGCGTGCTGCTCGGCGCGGGCGCTCGCATCGCCTCCGTCGTACTCCGCGTCGCGGTCGGCGTGCTCCGCGTAGCCGCTCGCATCGCGTCCGTCGTACTCCGCGTCGCGGTCGTCGTGCTCTGCGTAGCCGCTCGCATCGCGTCCGTCGTGCTCCGTGTAGGCGCCGGCTTCGTCGGCGCGCTGCGCCGCGTCGGCGCTCGCATCGCCTCCTTCGTGCTCTGCATCGGCGTCGGCTTCGTCGGCGCGCTCCACTGCGCGGGCGCTCACATCGCCTCCTTCGTGCTCCGCGTAGGCGCCGGCTTCGTCGGCGGGCGGCTCTGCGCGGACGCTTACATGGGCGTGGGCGCCGGCAACCTCGTCGTCGTGCTCCGCGTGGCCGCTCGCATCGCGTCCGTCGTGCTCCGCGTGGCCGCTCGCATCGCGTCCGTCGTGCTCCGCGTGGCCGCTCGCGTCGCGTCGTTCGTGCTCCGCGTGGGCGCGTCCGTCGTGCTCCGCGTAGGCGCCGGCTACGTCGTCGCCGTGCTCTACGCGGGCGCTCGCATCGCGTCCGTCGTGCTCCGCGTAGCCGCCGGCCTCGTCCGCGTGCTGCTCCGCGCCGGCGCTCGCATCGCGTCCGGCGTCCTCCGCGCGGGCGCTCGCATCGCGTCCGTCGTTCTCCGTGTAGGCGCCGGCTTCGGCATCGTCGTGCTCTGCGCGGGCGCTCGGCTCGCGTCCGTCGTGCTCCGCGTCCGCGCTGGCCTCGCGAACGTCGCGTTCCGCGTCGGCGCCGTCATCACGGGCGTAGGCGTCGGCGTCGTGCTCTGCGGAGGCCGCGTGGCCGGTGGTCTCGTGAGCGCCGTGCTCCGCATCGGCGCTGACGTCGTGCGCTGCCTCGGCGCTGGTTTCGCGGTGGGCGTCGTCGCCGAGCGTTCGGTCCGAGCGATGTTGCGCTTCGCGCGCCTCGTCATCGACCTGGTGGTCCGCGCGCCCCGCGTCGTCGTTCATTGCGCTGACCGCGGTCGCCTCCGCCCGGGTGTCCGCTTCCTGCGCCTCGTGGGTCGGGGCGCTGACCGCAGTGGCTTCGGCCGGAGCGCTCGTCGCGTCGTCCTGTGTGCTCGTTTCGTGCGCCGCGCTGATCGCCGTCGCTTCGTCCGAGGTGTTGTCCGTCGCTGGCGCTGCGCCGTCGATCGCCTCGTCGTTCGCGGCGCCGTCGGTCGCGCGACCGTCGCCGTCGAACGCGGGCGCTTCGAGGTGCGTCGCTTCGTCGTTCGTGAAGCCCGCGGCGTCCTCGGTCTCGCTCACGAGGCCGCTACGCGCCTCCGCGGGCGCCGCGCCATCTTCGTACGTGTCGGCCGCGGCCGGCGGCTGCGTCGGCGGGATGCCCAGCGCATCGGCCCAGGGGTCGACCTCGACCTGGGGCGACTCTTCCGCGGCGTCGTCCGGCGACGTCTCCGCGTCGACGGGCGCCGAGAGATCGTCCGTGTTCGGTGCGTCCGCCTCGGCGTTGGCCGCCGCGTCGGCCGCTGCCGCCGCCGCGATCGCGTCGACGTCCACGCTCACCGCTTCGGCGGCCGCCGCCGCCGCGATCGCATCTGCATCACGCGCGGCCGCGGTGTTCGCGTCGTCTTCTGCGACGCTCGTGTCGGCGTCGCCGCGCGTGGCGTCGTCCTCCGCCGTCGGCGTGTCGTCGATCGGGCGCGGGATCTCGGTGTCGACGTCCGAAGGCGCACGCAGCGCCTCGCCGAACGGTGCGCCGGAGTCGGTGTCGGAGAGGAACTCGTCCGTCGCGACCTGCGCTTCGCCGACGCCGCGCGGCGGATCGAGCGTGGTGTCGCCGCGCGTCGACGGCGCGCGCAGCCGGTCGACGTCCATGCGGAGCGTCCGGTCGTCCTCGGGCGTCGCCGCGCCCGGATCGCCGATCGGCGGCAGCTTCGGCTTCGACAGCGAACCCGTGTCCTCGCGCGCCGATGCGAAGTCACTCACGCGGATGCGGCCGGTCGTCTCACGGCGATCGCCGCTCCCCCACGGGCGCGTCACCGACGAGCGACTCCGCGGGAGCGGCGCGCGCGGGATGGCCTTCGAGCCGCTGGGCTCGCGTGGGACGGGTTTCGTCGGTTGCCCCTCGAACGTGCGCGCGGGGCGGCGCGGCAAGACGCCGGAGCCGCTCTGCGTGCGGTCGCTCTGGCCCGGCACGCGCGCTCCTCCGCTCATCGACACCCAGCCGGAGCTCGCTCGCCAGTTCGGCGTCGAGGTGGGGCGCGCGGCGGCGCCGCCGTAGCTCGGGCGACCGAGGTTCGTCGACAGCGGCGTCGGAGCGAGGGTGCCCTGGCCGTGTTTGGCGACGATGCGATCGATGACGGCCTGCGAGTCGGCGTCGAGCATCTTGAAGCGCAGCGCCATGCCGGGCTTGTCGTCTTCGCGCACGGTGACGACGACGCCTTCGCCGCGCAGCGCGCGGCTGCCGTTCGCGAGCAGGAGCTCGAAGCGGATCTTCGTGCCGGTGGCCTTCGGCGACTTCGTGCGGAGGAAGAGGCCGGCCGACGAGATGTTCTCGGCGTACCGGTTCACGAACTCGTCGAGATCCTTGTACCGGAGCGTGATCCTCAGCGAGACGGTGTCGGAAGGCTGGGCCACCGGCTCAACCATAGCGCGCCTCCGGGTTTGAGGTAACTTTACGACCCGGTGGAGGCGACCGCCCGAGGACTAGGGGATCTCGGGGGGTTACTGCAGCACGAGGTCGAACCGGAAGGCCGAGGGGGAGGTGTCGGCCGTCTCGGGCACCTCGGTCCGTAGCTCGGCCCGGCCGCCGCCCTGGACCCGGCCCGCGCCGATCATCCGGACGCGAATCGTCCCGCGGCTGTTGACGATGCCGTTGACCTGGAGCTCGCCGGCTCCGTCGACCGCGCGGGACGAGAAGTCACCCGATCGCTGACCGCCCGGATCGAAGGTCGCGATGACCTCGACGGGGCCGTCGCTCTCGAGCGACAGGTCGGCCGTGAAGCGCCCGCCGATCGCGGTGGTCGAGGAGTCCGCGACCTGGATGTCGATGATGGCTTCCGGCTTTGCTTCGCTCAGCTCGAAGCTCGGGATCGGGGACTCGAGCGTCACGGAGACCGTGGGGAGGGAGTTGTCCGGCGGCGAGGTCGCCATGGATGCGATGCCGGCGAGGGTCAGCGTGGTGAGGATGGCGGCGCGGCGGGCGAGGTCGTTCTTGGGCGTAGTCACGGTGAGATTCCTTCTCGGGTCTGGGGTGCGTAGGGGGCTAGTATTCGGTCAGCTGGAGCGTGGAGACGGCGTGGGCGGGCGGCTCCTTGCCTTCGCCGTACCAGTCGATCTCGTGTTCGATGCGCCAGGTCCCGGTGACCGCGGCGTCGCCGCTCTTGAGGAAGTCGATGTCGATGCGGCGGGGGCACGGCCGCTCGTCACACTTGGAGAGGAAGCGCTCGATGACGAGCTCGGTCTCGGAGCCGAACACCGTCACGCGGCGCGACTGGCCGTTGCGGACGTCGCCGTCGCGGTCGGAGTCGTCGGCGACGAGGAGCTCGACTTCGGCTTCGCCGGACGTACGCAGGTCGGTCTTCAGCACGGCGACGATCTTCACGGTCTCGGCGAAGCCGTCTTCGCCCGGGAAGGCGTCCTCGGGGGTGTCGATGTCGAGGGTGAAGCGACGCACGTCGTAACCTTCGGCGAGCTCGATCGGGCGGGGCTCGGCGTCGGACTCGAGGATCTCGACGGTGGCGGGGCAGCCGTAGAGCGCGGCGGCGGCGAGGAGGGTGGCGGCGGAGGCGAGGCGTCGGGACATGCCGCCAGACAAAAGCAGCGACCGTACCAACTGCTCAACGCTCCAAGATCACTCGCGGAACGCGGCGACGCGTGGCGCGCGTGATACGTCCGGCCGTCGGGCTGTCAGAGGTGATGCAAAAGCACCACAGCGATCGGTGAGACGCCGCGGCGTCGCCGTCGATTCGAACGTTCGCGAGATCACACGCGGTGCCGATCGCGATCCACCGCCCGCGAGCGTCGCGGCGTCCGCGGCCGCCTCGGTGTGCCCGTCGCGCAGCCAACTGCGATCCACCGCCCGCGAGCGTCGCGGCATCCGCGACCGTACCGGCGTGCCCGGCTCCGCGGCCGATCGCGATCAACCTTCGGCGAGCGTCGCGCGGGCCGCTTCGATCCCCGCCTCGAGCTGCGCCGCTTCACCGCCGCCCTGCGCGAAGTCGGGGCGGCCGCCGCCGGAGCCGGCCATCGCGGTCGTCGCGGCCTTCACCACGTTGCCCGCGTGGACGCGTTTGCCGGCGAGATCCTTCGTCGCGGCGACGAGGAACGCGACGCGGTCGCCCTCCGCCGCGGACAGCACCACGACGCCGCTGCCGAGTTTGTCCCGGAGCTGATCTGCGAGCGCGCGGAGTGACTTCTTCGGCGTGCCGTCGGCGCGCTTGAACAGCACCTTCACGCCGCCGATCTCCTCGACGCCCGCGAGCGGGTCGCCGCCGCTGTTGCCGCCCATCGCGGCCGCGGTGCGGGCCTGCTCGAGGTCGCGCTCCAGCTCTTTGTTCTTCTTGAGCAGCTTCTCGATCCGCTCCGGTACCTGCTCCGGCGTCGCCTTCAGCGTCTGCGACGCCGCGCGCACGAGGCGCTCTTGCTCGCGCACCCACGCGAGCGCGTTGAGGCCGGTCACCGCCTCGACGCGGCGCACGCCGGACGCGATGTTCCCGTCGCTCACCAGCTTGAACAGACCGATGTCCCCGGCGCGCGCGACGTGCGTGCCGCCGCACAGCTCCATCGAGTCGCCGCCGATGCGCACCATCCGGACGCGGTCGCCGTACTTCTCACCGAAGAGCATCACGGCGCCGGCTTCCTTCGCCTCCTCCATGGTGCCTTCGTTCGTCTCCGTGGATTCGTTCCGAAGGATCATCGTGTTCACGCGATCCTCGATCTTCGAGATCTCCTCGTTCGTCAGCGCCTCGAAGTGCGAGAAGTCGAACCGCAACCGGTCGGGCGCGACGAGCGAGCCCTTCTGCTGCACGTGGTCGCCGAGCACCTCCTTGAGCGCGAGGTGGAGCAGGTGCGTCGCCGAGTGGTTCTTCTTCGTCTGGTCCCGCAGCTCCGCGCGGACGAGCGCCTCCACTTGGTCGCCGACCTTCAGCGTGCCCGTGAGCTCCGCGTGGTGCGCGATCAACTCGGCGACGGGCTTCGTCGTGTTCGTTACCTTCGCGACGCCTCCCTCGAACGCGAGCCCCCCGACGTCTCCGACCTGGCCGCCGGACTCACCGTAGAAGGAGGTGCGGTCGAGCAGCACGAGCGCCTCGCCCGTCGCGGAATCGACTGGCGCCCCGTCCTTCACGATCGCGACGACCTTTCCGAACGTGCGGTGCCCCGCGTAGCCGACGAACTCCGTCGCGCCGAGTTTGTCGCGGAGGTCGAACCAGACCGCGTCGACCGCCTTGCCGGTGCCCGCGTGACCGTCCTTGTTTCCGCCGGCTTGGCGGACCTTCACGGCCTCCGCCGCCGCGTCTTCGTCGACGGTGCGATCGTGTTCGTTCGCGATGACGCGCGTGAGGTCGATCGGGAAGCCGTAGGTGTCGTAGAGGTCGGCGACGAACGCCGGCTCCAACGCCTTGTCCTCGGTCTTCTCGATGTGGTCGGTGAGGAGCTTGAGCCCGCGCTTCAACGTTTGGCGGAACGACGTCTCCTCGTGCTTCGCCACCTTCTCGATCAGCGAAGCCGCGTCGACCAGCTGCGGGTACGCGGCCTTCATCGCGTCCACGACGTGCTGACACGCCTGGTAGAAGAACAGGTCGTCGTATCCGAGTCGGTCGCCGTGGCGGATCGCCCGCCGCATGATCCGACGCAGTACGTAGCCGCGCCCCTCGTTCGACGGCTGCACCCCGTCCGCCACGAGGAACGCCGTCGCCCGCGCGTGATCCGCCACGACGCGCATCGAGATCTCGTCCTCGGTGTCCCCGCGCTCGTACTTCTTGCCGACGCCCGCCGCGATCTTGTCGAGCGACGCGAGGAACGAGTCGATGTGGTACGTCGACGTCTCGCCCTGCATCACCATCGCGACGCGCTCCAGCCCCGCGCCGGTGTCCACCGACGGCGCGGGCAGCGGCTCGAGCGGACCGTCCGCGGTGTGTTTCACGAACTGCATGAAGACCAGGTTCCAGATCTCCATCCACCCGTCGCTGTTCTCGACGCGACCGGGCGCGAACATGTCGCTCGTGTCCTCGGGCAGGAAGTAGTGGATCTCGGAGCACGGCCCCTGCGGACCCGTGTCACCCATCTGCCAGAAGTTGTCCTTCTTCCCGAGCCGGAAGATGCGGTCCGCCGGGACGCCGACCGCCTCCCACAGCTTCGCCGCCTCTTCGTCCGCGGGGACTTCGCCTTCGCCCTTGAAGATCGTGACGCACAGCCGGCCCTTGTCGAGGCCCCAGACCTCGGTCACCAGCTCCCAAGCAAACTCGATCGCCTCCTTCTTGAAGTAGTCGCCGAAGGAGAAGTTGCCGAGCATCTCGAAGAACGTGTGGTGGCGCGGCGTGTAGCCGACGTTTTCGAGGTCGTTGTGTTTGCCGCCCGCGCGCACGCACTTTTGCGCGGTGGTCGCGCGGGTGTAGCTGCGTTTGTCGGCGCCGGTGAAGACGTCCTTGAACTGCACCATCCCCGCGTTCACGAAGAGCAGGGTGGGGTCGTTCTGAGGGACGAGCGGGCTGGACGCCACGCGCTCGTGGCCGCGTTCGGCGAAGAAGTCGAGGAAGCTCGAACGAATCTCGGCGGTGCTGAGCGACTTCATGGTCGCGCTGATGTAATCGCGAGGCCCGCCGGCGGCAAGGGGAGAACGCCCCGCTGGCCGCGGATCACCCCACGAACGTGTGGTGCCAGGGCTCGTGCGCGACGTCGTTCACGATCCCGCGCGCCGGCGCGTTCGCCGCGAGCCACTGGTACTGCGCCGAGCTCTGCGAATCGAGCCCGTACGCGACGCCGCCCTGCACGAACCCGATGTCGACGGACATGCCGTCCTCGTGGTTCGACGTACAGACCGGCGCCGCGAGCCCCGTCGACTGGAGGGACTGCTGCTCCGCGTTCGAGCGGAAGCCGCTGCGCGGGAAGAGCCCGAGGTCCGCGGGCGCCTCGTGGAACATCTGGCGGAACGGCACCGCCGCTTCGTGACGGAGCCACTCCACGTTCCCGTTCTTGCGGTCGATGCCGATCGGGTAGACCGCGAACGACTCCGTCTGGCCCAGCGCGCAGTTCGTGACGTTCCTCGACAGGTCAGGCAGCGATGCGAGCGCGCGCGACAAGTCGGCGTCGATGCCTCCGCCGCCCATCCCCATCACCGCGCGGGTCGTCTCGATGCCCATGTCGTCGAGGTAGATGATGCGGTCGTGGAGCGCGCCGACGAAGCGGTCCACCAACCCGTTCGTGATCCAGGCGTCGTTACCGGGGCGCGCCTCGACGCCGAGCCGCTCCGAGAGCGCCGCGACCTCGTCGGCGTTCAGGTGATGGACGACCTCCAGCGCGCGGGACTGCTCCACGCCGAGCTCCCCTCGAACGTCGGTGAGCACTTCGCGCGTCGACAGCGCGTCGAGGTAGCGCCCCGCGAACGCGGGCGTCATGCCCTCCGCCGGGGCCTCGATCCCGCGCGGCGCCGCGAAGCCCGCCAGATCGTCGAGCGCGATGTGGTTCGCCGCGAAGTGATCCGCGATGGTCGTGAGCGCGTCGGCGTCGAGCGTGATCACCCCCGTCTCGCGCGGCGCGAGCGGGATCGACTCCCCCATCCGCTCCGCGAGTCGACGCGCCTCGGGTTCGAGCGGCCGCGAGATGACCGTGGCGTCCTCCAAGAACGTGAGGGTCGCGTCGAAGTCGTCGGCCTGCACGAGGTGATCGATCACCGACTGTGCGTTCTGCTCCGCGGCCGAGAGCTCTCCGAGGCCCTGCGGATCGTAGAACAGCTGGATCGATCCGGTGCCGACCTCGTCCACGCGCTCGGGCGTCGGCTCCGCGGGGACCTCGAACACGGGCGTCGTCGGCGAAAGATCGTGGAAGCTCTCGGGGGCCTCCTGCTCGATGACCACCGCGGGCGGCGGCGCGGGTGCAGGTTCGGAGGAGGGCGCGCATCCGGTCGCCGTCGCGGCGAACATCGCGCCGAGCACCGCACCGAACGCCGCCAACCCGCGGCCCCGGCGACTCCCGAACGCAGCGCCCTGCGTCTGCGGCGCGCGGGAGGTTTCCGACCGACGACGCGCGAAGCGTTCACGCGCGAAGAGACGCCCGAATCCGAAGACCGCGCGACGTTTCCTCTCCTCGGTCGGAGCCTGCGGAGCGGCGCTCGTCGTGGGGGTCGTCGTGGGGCGGGGACCGTGAAGACGCATGGCTATCCTTCATCTTCGGTCTGCGCTCCGCGACGGTTGCCGAAGCCCCGCGAACGTTCCTGTGCGCCGCTGACGGTATCCGACGTCAGGCGTAGAGGCCTTCGGGGCCGAACAGCGACATCGGGTAGACGGGGGCGCCGCGTTCGACCATCGCAAACAGCGCGATGACGTCGTCGCCGCGGAGGGGGAGCGATCGCATCTCGTCGATCGTCAGCCACCGCGCACCGAGCGTCTCGTCGTCGGGCACGGACTTCGGCGGGGTGTCGTCGGCGGGGTGCGCGACGAACACGACGCGCATCCGCGTGCCGTCGGGGGAGGGTCGGTGCTCGACGCGCAACACACCGTCGAGCACGACCGGCACGCCGGCTTCTTCGAGCGTCTCGCGGATCGCGGCGTCGGCGAACGACTCACCGGGCTCGACGCGCCCCGCGGGGAGGTACCCTCCGAGGCGGTCGACGGCGTCAGCCGTCGGTCGTCCGATGGAACGTGCCCCCGGCCCTCGCGAAGCGAGGTCCGGAGATGGGGTACCACTGCTGGCCGTGTTTCTTCTCGTGCACCAACAGGAAGCGGTGCCCGAGGCGCACGACGACGACCGAAAAGAACCAGCTCGGGATGGCCTTCCGGCCCTTGGTCAGCGCCTTCACCTAGGCTTGCAACATACGCGCGATGGCCTCGATGTTCATGTGTCCGGCGCCGACCGCGCACGTTCACGGCGCGCGGCACAACGAATCCCAGGGGGCGCAAACGCCACCGTCGCACATCAGCGAGCCACACTCGAGCGTGAACGCCGCGTCGGTCGTGCAGGCCTCACCCGGCAGCTTGAGCTCGACACAGCGCATCGACGCAAACACGTCGCAGATCCCCGTCCGGCAGACGTAGGGGTCGATGGTGCCGTACGCGTTGCACGCCTCGCCGAGCTCGAAGAGGTCGGCACACGTCGGGACCGTCGCGGTCTCGGTGGCGAGGCGACACGTGGTGCCGAGCGGACACCGGCCGCCTCTACAGTCGTCGCCAGCGGCGAGTTTCACGAGATCGGGCCCCGCGTAGTCCGCGAGCGGAGCGCAGGTCCCGTCGAGTGGCGCGCACGTGCCGCCGAGGGGGACGCACTGGGCGCGGCCGTCGACTTGGCAGCACTCGCGGCTGGTTCCGCACGGGCGATCCGGTCCACACTCGGCTTCGGCCGGGGACGCGCAGTACAGCCCCTCGACGCAGTGTCGCCCGAAGTTCTTACACGCCTCACCGATCGCCGAACGCGGTCGGCAGCGCGACACGTCGAAGTCGCAGAACAGATCGTCCGCACAGTCGGTGTAGCTCGAGCACATGTCGTCGAGGCCGAGCGCCGGCGCACACCTCTGCGGCACCCCCGAGCTCCCTTGGCACGTGTAGCCCGACACACACGAGCCCTCTGCGCCGATACAACGTGCGCCGGGTTCCGCGGCGGGGAGGCAGGTCGGAGGACCCATCGGTGTCTCGCCCGGCGCGTACCCGCAGAACAGCCCCTCGACGCATCCGACCGTACACTCCTGCCCGGCGCGACTGAGCGGATCACATCGCCCGGTCCCGAAGTCACACTTCGCTTCTGCGCCGCAGCTGTCGACGGTGCACCGCGGCGGAATCTCGACGCAGGTCCCCGGGCACTGCGTCGTCGCTAGGCAGACGAGCCCCTCGCTGCAGTCGAAGTCGAAGGCGCAGTCGTCACCCTGCGCGCCCGGGCCGACCACGAGCTGACCGCACGCCGTCGGCGGGGTGCGCCTCAACGCGCCGCACGCCTCCTCCTCGTATCCCACGCGACACAGGCAAGCGTTCTCGGCGCTGACCCGCGAGCCGCGCGTCGCGAGCGAACGCGCGTAGTCGTCGAGGGCGAGGGTGCGCTCGGCGACGCAGGCCTCGACCGTCGCCGCCGTGTTGAGGAACGGGATACCGCACGAAATCTGCCGGGTGCATTGCGCGCGGATGGTGGCGTCGAGCTCGGCCGCTGGCGCGTCGAGGGTGTTCGGTGCGCAGGCCGTGGGGGGCGCCGCTCCGGCGTCGCGCTGCGTCGAGGGCGAGCTTTGGGGGGGCTCGGAGCCGCACGCCGTAGCCAGCGCGGCGATGATGAAGAGGAGCGGGAGGCGGGGGAACGGCACGTGCTCCCATACGTCCGGTCGGGCGCCGATCTGACGCTCGCCGGCTTACTCCAACGAGATGCGCGCGATCGGCTGGATGTTCATGTCCGGCGACAGCTCTTGGTACGAGAGCACCGCGAGGTGCGGGAACTCGAGCTCCACGAGCTTTCGGAAGTAACGCCGGATCTCCATCGTGGTGAGGATGACTGGGTTCTGCGCGGTGGGCGGCAGCGAGCCGACCTCCGTACGCACCGCCGACAGGATCTCCTGCGTGATCTCTGGTTCGAGCGCGAGGTACGAGCCGGACGACGTGTGCTGAATCGAGCTGCGCACCGTCTCTTCGATCTGTGGATCGAGCAGGTACACGATCAGGGTGTTCTGACCGCGCGTGTACTTGTGGCTGATGTAGCGCTTGAGCGCGGCGCGCACGTACTCGGTCAGCATGACCGTGTCGTGCTCGACCTGCCCCCACTCGGCGAGCGCCTGGAGGATCGAGCGGAGGTCGCGGATCGAGATCTCCTCTTCGATCAGGCGCCGCAGGATGTCCGTCAGCTGGAACGGGGAGACGACCTTCGGCACCGTCTCTTTCACGAGCGCCGGGAACGCCTGCTCGAGCTGCTCGAGCATGTTCATCGTCTCCTGGATCCCGACGAACTCCGCGCCATTCTTACGCAGCACGCTCGACAGGTGCAGGACGATGTAGCCGGCCGCGTCCCAGGTCGTGAGGCCGGCCTGCTCCGCGACGTCCTGGAACTGCGCGTCGATCCACGCGCACTCGTTGCCGTTCGCGGGGTTCGTCGCGGGCTCGCCTTCGATGTTGAGGAGGCGTAGTCGCTCGACGGTGTCGTTCACCAGCACCTTGTCCTGGGACACGGTGCCCATGACCAACGGGATCTCGTTGATCATGATCAGGTACGAGCCCGGCGGCATGTCGCTCTCGTTGCCGCGGACGCGGATGCCGGGGAAGCGCACGCCGAGCTCGTAGAAGAGGCCGTCGCGCATCATCGGGATCATCTCGCCGAGGAACTTGCTGCCCTCGCCGGAGTCCTCGACGAGCGGGATGAGGTCGGCGGCGACCTCGAGCGCGATCGGCGTGACCACCGGCAGCATCTGCTGCGACTGGCCCTCCTGCATGCGCTGCGCTTGGATGCGCTTCTGCCGCTGCTCCTGGACCTCCTCCTCTGACGGCGGCGAGCCGTCGTCGATCTGCTGCAGGCGCCCCTCCGCCTTGAGGCGCTTGGTGCGGTTGAGGCCGTAGCCGACCGCGCCGACGAGCGCCGCGCAGAAGAGGAACGGCACCATCGGGAGACCGGGGACGAGCCCGAAGATCGTGAGCATCGCCGTCGCGATCATGAACGCGCGGGGCTGTGCGAGGAGCTGCAGCGAGATGTCCTTACCGAGGTGGTTGTCCGCGTCCTCGGAGGCGACGCGCGTCACGATGAGGCCGGAGGTGATCGAGATGAGGAGCGCCGGGATCTGGGAGACGAGGCCGTCGCCGACCGTCAGGATCGCGAAGACCTGAAGGGCTTCGGCGGCCTGCATGTCGAGCATCGTCGTTCCGATGATGATGCCCGCGACAATGTTGATCGCGGTGATGATCAAACCGGCGATCGAGTCGCCCTTCACGAACTTCATCGCGCCGTCCATGGAACCGAACAGCTGCGACTCGCGGTTGAGGTCGTTTCGCTTCCGCCGCGCCTCGTCCATGTCGAACGCACCGGCGCGGAGGTCCGCGTCGATCGACATCTGCGTGCCGGGCATGGCGTCGAGGGTGAAGCGCGCCGCGACCTCGGCGACACGCTCCGCGCCCTTCGTGATCACCAGGAACTGGATGATCGTGAGGATGAGGAAGATGACGATACCGACGACCAGGTTGCCCTGGACGACGAAGTTGCCGAACGCCTTGATGACCTCACCGGCCTTCGCGGTCAGGAGGATCAGCCGCGTCGACGACACGTTCAGCGCGAGGCGGAACAGCGTCGTCACGAGCAGCAGGGACGGGAACGACGCGAGGTGCAGCGCGTTCGGGATGTACATCGCGAGCAGGAGCAGCAGCACCGAGATCGAGATGTTGATGACGATGAAGATGTCGAGGAGGAACGGCGGCAGCGGGATGATGAGCATCGAAACGATGAGCATCACCAGGCCGGCGAGCATCAGGTCGGAGAACCGACCGATCGTCTGGCGGAGGTCGCCGGTCGTGAGGACTGCGATGAAGTTCTTCATCGGGTGGGGGGTAGGATGGCCGATCTACAGGCGATTGCTCAACTACACGCCCAATTCAAGTTCCCATCCCCCGGCCCCAGTTTCGATCTTTCGGGTTCCCGGTCCCAGGGCGCGCGCGAAGCAGCCGAGCGCCTACTTCTTGGGCGGAGAAGCCGACGGCTTCTTCCCGGCGGGCTTCTTGGGCGCGTCGTCACCCTCCGCCTCACGCCGCTCGATCAGCTCCTTGATCGCCGCGGCCGTCGCGGCCGCGAGGGCCCGAGCGCGCAGCGAAGCGGGGTTCTTGCCCTCGGGGTCGAGGTCGATGGCGGCCTTGAGGTCTTCCATCGCGTACTCGAACTCGCCGTGTTGCAGCAGCAGCTCGCCGCGGTTCACGTAGGAGTTGATGTCCTCGGGGTCGAGCTCGATCGCGATCGAGAACTCCTGCGCGGCCTCCTCGTGCATGTCGAGCTTCGTGAAGATCGCGCCCAGCATCGCGTGGAAGTACGGGTCGTACGGGTTGCCGATGACCAGGCCTTCGAACAGCGTCCGCGCGTCCTTGTAGCGGCCCTGCTGGTACATCGTGTAGCCGAACTCCGCGATCGCGTAGGCCTGCTCCATCGTCATGCCTTCGAGCTGGGCCCACGTGATCTTGCCGAACAGGAACTTCTTGAAGTTCTCCTCGGTGAAGTTGTCGATCGGGTTCGGCGGATCGACGTACTCGATCTCGATCTCGCCCTTCTCGACCGCCTTGATCACGTCCTCGGCGGTCATGTTCTCGACTTCTTTGTCGACCTCCGCGAGGATCTTTTCCTTCTCCTCCTCGGACAGATCCTCGGGCTTCTTGCCCTGAGCGATCAGCTTGTCGAGGAGGCTGTCTGGCTTCGGCTTGTTGTCCTTGGTCGCCATCGCTTTTCGGCTCATCCGGTTCATAGCATCCCCCCAGGAAATCGCAAAAACCTGCGCGTGCCGCGGGGCCACCGCGGTCCGGGGAGTCCTGGTTGGAGGTGAAGGGGAGAGGGGAGGGGCAGGGACGAGCCGGGCACCCGAAGGGGCGAACCCGGCTCATCCAGGGCTCATCATTACCGGCCGATCGACTGGATGATGTTCTTCGCCGTCTCGTTGTACTTGTCGATGATCTGACGCAGCATGTCGAACATCTGCGAGCGCTTGTCGATCATGCGCTTCAGCTTCATCGTCTCGACGTCGATCGAAGGCGAGTTCTCACCACCACCCTGCGGGTTGAACGGTCCACCGCTCAGGCCGAAGGCGCCGCCGCCGGCACCCTGGTCGCCGCCCGGCGTCCGGCTCGACTGCTGCTGCTGCAGCGAGTTGATGTACTGCGCCTGACGCTCGATGTCGTCGTCCATCTTGTTCATGATGAGCATGATCAAGAGGGTGACTTTGTCTTCGACCGTCAGCGACGGGTCGGCGAGCACGCCCGCGACCTGCGCCTGGTGCGCGTACTCGGAGCCCGGGTTCGTGTTGTTGATGCGACCCGGCATCGTCAGCGGGTTCCAGGAGCCGTAGCCCTGGCCGCCGCGCCAACCGGTGTTGTCGAACATGCCCGCGCCGGCGCCGCCGGGGCCCGACGGGCCCATGCCCATGATGTTCGCCATGCCGCCCATGGTCATCGCCATGAACGGGTTGCCGAGCATCGACATGTTGCCGAACATCGGGTAGCCGCCCATCGCCATGTTGCCGTAGGTGCCCATCATGGCGCTGCCCATCATCGTCGAGTACCCGAGCGCCGAAGCCGCCATCGGGTTGATCGCCGCGGCCATGCCGGGGTGGTAGCCCGCGCCGAAGCGCGCCACCGTGAACTTGCCGTCGTTACGGACGCCGAAGTTCGTGATGCGGCCACCGATCTGCGCCTCGAACGCCGCACGCGCGTGCGGGTTCGTGCGGAGCATCCGCTCGAAGCGGCCCGCCGCACGACGGCGACCCGAGAAGAGCTTGCTCAGGATCGGGATGTTCCAGGAGCCCGGCGCCAGGTCGATCTCCTGCGCGCCCGCATACCCAGCGCCCGCGAAAGGCATCATGCCGGGCATCATCGCCATGGGCGACGGCATTCCAAAAGGCATCATCCAGGGCATCATCGACATCTGCGCGTTGCCCATCATGCGCTGAATCGGACCCGTGCCGTGGCCGAGCGCCATCTCGAGGTAGGCGTCCTGCATGTTGAGGAGCACGCCCTGCGGGTTGCCGAGCAGCGAGTCGATCGCCACGCCGATGCCCGCGCCGCGGACGCCGAAGAATCCGAGGACGTCGTTCGCGATCGTGCCAGCCGTGTTGAAACCAACCATTTTTGTCTTCCTTTCAGTGCGTCGCTTTCGAAGCGTCGCGTGTTGCCAATCTACCGGACCTTCCTGAGTCCGAACATTTCACGGTGCTATCACCACAACCGTACCGTGAACGTTGCTTCATCGCTTCCGGTCATCGGCGTGGAGTTTATCGGTGCCAAGTCGCCGAAGTTGCTTGGGATTTCGAAAAACAGACGAGATCTTGCAAGATCCTGTAATCGTTCGAGGATCCGACGATCGTCCGACGCGAATCTCGTGTGAAATCGTGGGCTTATGGGTGTTTCGGGCCGACATGGAACTACATGTAGGATTTGGTCGAAAGTCCCGATCGATCCACGCCTTTTCAGCGTCGGCGCCGTAGGAGCGACCGCAGCGCGAGCGCCTTGCGGGCGATGGGATGCGCGAGGTCGCGCGACACCTGAATCGCCATCTCGAGATCCTGCAGCGCCGCGTTCGTATCGCGCCGGCTGATGTGGACCTCCGCACGGTTCACGTAGGCCGCCGCCGACTTCGGCGCGACGGTGATCGCGTGCGTGAACTGCCGAAGCGCGCGCTCCGCGTCCCCCTGCCGGTGATACACGACCCCGAGCGCGCGGTAGTAGTAGTCGTTGCGCGGGTCGATCGCGACCAGACCCTCGAAGATGATCTGCGCGTCCCGCACCTTGCCGTTCAGGAACAGCGTGTAGCCCTGCGACGAGATCGCGAACAGCTCCTCCGCCGAGTATCCCTTCAGCTCCTGGAGTGTCGCCTCGCCCCGCGCCCACTTCTTCACCGCGCGCCCCGGAGCCACCTCGAGCTCCCGGTCAGGATCCATCTTGCGGGCGATCGCGGCCTCGTCGGCTTTGACGAGCGGTCCGTTGGCCATCAGCCCTTCGCCTCGCCGATCAGCCGGCTGTAGACCATCTCCGCGAGTGAGTTGTAGCGCTCCAACAGCTGCAGCATCGCGTTCTCACGCTTCAGCATCGCGCGCATCTGGTCGCGTCGCGAGCCGGGCAGATCGTCGAGCACCTCGTCCTCGACCGACGACTCGAACAGGTTCCAACCCCGCTTGCGTCGCTTCATCAGCAGGCGCCGCAGTACCACGTGCGTCAACGCCAGCTGCACTGGCTCCTGGCCCTCCGGGTACACCGGCGCCGGCTCGCCCATCCGTAGGTTGTCGCTCGACCGCTTCGGCGTGAGCAGCCGCTCCGGGGCCAGCTCGGGCATCGGCGACGCCGCGAGGTCCTTCTCGAGTTTCTTCTGGGAGTGGACCTCTTCGGGGAAGGTCCCGAGCGTGCCGACGTTCGCCGGCCACGGCCACTTCTGCTTGATGTCCGCCATGTCAGCCTCTGCGCTTCAGCAGGTTTCCTTTACCGCCACCACCTTGCCCGCGGGGAGGCGGATCTGTCGAGGGCGCCGAAGCGTGCGCGCCCATCTGCGCCATGCGGGCCTTCTGCTCGGCGGCGCGATCGTCCGCCTGGCCGGCCTGCCGGTTCTCCTGCTCTTCCTTGATCTTGTAGACGAACGCGAGGACCTCGGCGACCGCTTCGTACAGCTCCTCCGGGACCTCCTCGTCGATGTCGAGTTTGTTGAGCGCCTGCGCGAGCGGGACGTTCCTGAGGATCGGCACGCCGTAGTGCTTCGCGAGCTCTTTGATCTTCTCGGCGTGGACGCGCATCCCCTTCGCCACGACCTTCGGCGCCTTGTCGTTGTCCGTGTCGTACTTGATCGCGACCGCGATGTGCACCGGGTTCACGACGACCGCGTCCGCGTTCTTCACGTTCTGCGCGCCGCCGGAGAACAACAGCTCGTGCGCGAGCTGCCGGCGCTGCCCCTTCATCTGGGGATCGCCTTCGCTCTGTTTGTACTCCTGCTTCACGTCGTACTTGGACATCATCTGCTCTTTGTTGAAGACACGCCGGGACCAAATGAGGTCCACCACGCCGATCGCCACGAACAGCGCAGTCGTCTTCACAAGATACTCCCAGAGCAGGCCACTTCCATAGTCCACCGCCTGCTCGAATCGCATCGTGACGACCAGCGTCATGTCGTAGAGCGCGTCCTCCATCACGCTCCAGGCGATCCAGGCCGCGGCGCCCATCTTCACCATGTTCTTGATGAGCTCGACGAACTTCTTGACCTTGAACAGGCCCTTCAACCCGTTGATCGGGTTGATCTTGTCGATCTTCGGGATCAGGACCTTGAAGGCCATGAAGAACCCGGTCTGAACGACGTTCGAGAACACCCCCATCACGAACACCGCCGCCCCGATGGGCAGCGTGACCTTGAGGAACATCGGGATGGCGTCCTCGAGGAGCTTGGTGATCGTCGCCTCGGACGGGTTGTTGACCGCGGCGTCGAGGCACGCCCGCGCGAAGTCTTCGATCTCCCCGAAGACAAAACCGATCAGCCCGACGAGCGTGAAGAACCCGGTCGCGAACCCGAGCGCGCCGACGAGGTCCTGACTCTTCGGAACCTGCCCCTCCTCCTTCGCCTTACGAAGTTTTTCTGGAGTGGCCTCCTCGGTTTTTTCGCCGGTATCCCCCGACACGAAGTCGAAGCTACCCCATGCGCGACGCGCTACACAAAGCGTGTTAAACCTCGTCGTTACGTGTCCGCGTCCGCGTCGAGCTCGGAAGCGATCGACCCTGCTTCGGAGGTCGAGCTGTCCGACGACGAGCTGCTGTTGTTGCGGCTCACCTGCGAGCTGTCGACCGACGACGAGTCGCCCCTCGGTCCCTTACAGATCGAAGTGGATCCGGAGCGTCTGGAGAACGGCGCACGGACCCTCGTTCGCCGCGGGCTCGCGGACCGACGGACGTACCGCCCGCACCGCGAGATCGTCCGCCGGCTGCTCGTGGTCTCCGAGCCCGACGCCCGGGTCGTGCTCCTGCACGCCTCCCCGGCCAGCGCGGAGCGCGTCCTCGACGTGTACCTGCGGGCCGGCGCGTACGTCGCCTACCGGCGCTCGGGCAGCAAACACCACATCGGTCCGCCGCTCGAGGAGGTCGACATCCTCGACGAGGTTCGGACCAAGTTCTCGCCGCGGCGATCGACCGGCGACTTCATCGAGCTTCAGCTCACGTCGGCCGAGTACTACGCGCTCGTGTGCTTCGCGAAGGAGCTCGTCCTGCACGGCGAAGCTTCGCTCGGCCCCAAGCGCCCCGCCCGCAGTGTCTTCGACCCCACGATGGACGGCGCCGTCCTCATGCCCGGGCGCCGCGCGCGCTTTACACCGGGGGAAGCGGCCGAGACGTCCGGCAGCCTCGCCGTCCCGGACGAAGCGGCGTGGCAGAAGGCCCTCGACGCGCTCGTCGCCAAGGACGTGCTGTCCAAGGACCGCGGCAACTGGATCCTCCGGAGCTACCTCGCCGATCTCGCGCGGGGCATCGCGACCAAGACACGTTTCGTTTTGACACGGTTCGACTTCGGGCCCGGCGACTGGTTCGTGCGGGACGCGACGCTCATCCCCGTCCCGGGGAGTGTGTTCTGGTTGCGGACTACGGCCAACAAGGGCCTCGCGATCACGGAGGTCGATGCCGCCGGTTTGGAGCGCGCGATGACCTCGGCGATCGACGAGCTGCAGGGCCGCGACACCGTGGACGTCTGATCCACCACGTATCCGGCTCCAGTCCGGCACCGGCCGACCGATGAATCCCCCTAGGGCGATTCAGGATCGCCACGCCGATGAACCGGGGGAGGTTGAATTCGACGGTCGCGTTGCTCGCTTTGGGCGGGCCCTCCTCCGCGCTCGCCGCTCCGGCGGACGAGCTGTTGGACCTCTCGCTCGACCAGCTGATGGACGTGAAGGTCGTCTCCGCGTCGCGCGAGGTGGAGTCCCTCGCGGAGACGCCGGTCCCCGTCACGGTGATCACGCGCGAGATGATCGAGCGCAGCGGCGTGCGGAACCTCCGCGACGCCCTCGTCACGTTCGTCCCCGGTTATACGAACGCGCAGGATCACAACGAGCTCAACGTCGCCGTGCGCGGCGTGTACGGGAGCTCGCAGCAGAAGATCCTCATCCTTCGCGACGGGCATCGCCTCAACTCGCGCGCGTACTCCTCCGCGCCGCCGGACTACAGCATCGGCCTCGACAGCATCGAGCGCATCGAGATCCTCCGCGGCCCGGGATCTTCGCTGTACGGCAACGTCGCGCTGGGCGGTGTCGTCAACCTCATCACGCGTGACGCAAAGAAGCTCGGCGGCACCGAGGTCACGCTCGGGTTCGGCGCCTTCGACGCGTACCGCGGGAGCGTCGTCATCGGGCAGCAGTTCGACGAGGACCACGCGCTCACGTTGTGGGGCACCGCGTACGCCGCCGCCGGCGAGCGCGTCGACGTCCCCGCCGACCGTTCCTACGAACCCGTGCCGCGCGCGGGCGAAGCGTGGCTCGGGCGCTTCGCGGACCCGCTCTCCTACGACGTCGGCGCGACGTATCGGTTCGGCGAGCTGCGTCTGCTGGCGAGCCGTCGCGCCGGTTCGTACGCCTCGCCGTTCACGGACGCCGGCTCGCCGACGGGCCGCCTCTACGATCGCGAGGCGATCCGAACGATGTTCGGGATCGGCACCGGCGTCCGCCAGACGTCCACGCACCTCGGGCTCGGCCTCGACCACGTCTTCGAGTCGCTCGGCGGCGTCGAGCTCGACGTGTATGGCTACTTCGACGCGAGTGAGCTGCGCGGGACCCTCGTCATCGATCCGACCACGGCGACCGCGGGCTTCCTCACCTGGGACGAGTACGATCTGGGCGCGATCGTCCAGCTCCGCAAGGCGTACACGCTGCTGGGGCAGGGCTCGATCCTCATCGGTGGACAGGTCGACGGCACGACGCTGTACGACAGCGCGTTCCCGATTCAGACCGGCGGTGAGTGGACGCGCTTCGGAGACTCGAGCGAGGACCAGCTCCTCGAGGTCGGCTCGGAGCAGTCGCTCTCCGCCTTCGCGCAGATCCGTCACGAGCTCACGCCGCAGCTCCTCTTCAACGCCGGCGCGCGCTACGACATCAAACAACGCCTGCGCGGCGACGACATCCACAACCTCAGCCCGCGCATCGCCGTGGTGTGGCTCCCGGCGGACGTGTTCAGCCTCAAGGCGTCCTTCGCGCAGTCGTTCGTGGATGCGCCGTACTGGTACCGCTACAACTCACTCGCGAGTTATCGCGGCGGTGAGTTCCTCCGCCCGGAGCGGCTCTCGGCCGCGCAGCTCACGCCGACGCTGACGTTCCTCGACGGTCGCCTGAAGGCGACCGCCAACCTGTTCTACAGCTACTTCGCGGACTTCATCTTCCGGAACAACGCGGCGGCGGCGGACGAGCCGATCTACCAGAACGCGGGGCACCTGGCCGCGGCCGGCGTCGAGAACGAGGTGTCGTACTCGGCGAGCATGTTCAAGGCGCTCGTCAACGCGACGTACCAGCGCGCGGTCGACGCGGAGAACTACGGGACGACGGGGGCCGCCATCCACGCCGTGCCGTCGCTTACGGCAAATGCGGTGCTCGACTTCAACCCGCTGTGGACGATCGGGCAGGAGCTCTGGCTGAACCTCACGTTGCGCTACGTCGGTTCGCAGTTCTCTCCGATCAGCGTGGCGTACGCCGGCGGACCGGATTACTCGGACCCGGACTTCGAGGTCGACGCCGCCTTCGTCGTCAACGCGGGGATCCGGTGGACGCTCCCGGGGCTCGAGCAGATGAAGCTCGACGCACGTGTCTTCAACGCGCTCGACGCGAAGTACTTCCAAGGCGGGAGCGTGCAGCACCCCTATCCACAACCCGGTCGCTGGTGGCAGCTGAGCGCGACTGCGCGCTTCTGAAAGTGACCCGGGGATGGCCTCTATCGACCGGTCACGCTTCGGTTCAGTAGAATCCAACGAATGGTGTCGGTCGGAACACTCGTTCGTCCGCAGAGGGCCGGGGTGAGGAGACACGTCGCATCGACGGTCGACCGCACGTTCGCCCGCGCCATCCTCAAGTACGGCGGTCGCGACGCCGCGGAGCGCTACGCGGCCGACGAGCGCATCGCGCAGCTCGAAGCCAACGTCCACCTCTTCGACGACCCGCGATTGGTCGAAGACCCGAGCGCCTTCTTCATGCCCTCCGTCGCACCGCGCGACGTCCGCGAGCGCGTGCGGTCCAAACGCGGCGACAACCTCGTCGTCGACGTCACCTGGGCGAGCGACTACGACCCCTACGTCCGTGCGCCCGAGATCCGCGAACGCTACGAACGCCACGGCCTCAACGAACGCGCCCACGCGCGGGTCTGGCGCAAGCGCGGCGGCAACCGGCCCGCGGTCGTCCTCCTGCACGGCTACCTCGGCGGCGTGCACATGTTCGAGCGCTACATCTGGCCGGTGCGATCGTTCCTGCGTCGTGGGTTCGACGTCGCGCTGTTCGTGCTCCCCTTCCACGGCGTGCGCGGCGCGATTCGCCGCGGCGGGATGCCGGCCTTCCCGAGCAGCGACCCGCGCTTCAACATCGAAGGCTTCCGCCAGGCGATCCACGACCTCCGTACGTTCGTTCGCTGGCTCGACCAGCGCGGCGCGACGACCGTCGGCGTGATGGGCATGTCGCTCGGCGGCTACACGAGCGCGTTGCTGTCCACGGTGGAGCCTCGCCTCGGCTTCGTGGTCCCGGTGATACCGCTCGTGTCGGTGCCGGCGTTCGCGCGGGAGCGCGGTCGTTTGAATGGAACGCCCTCGCAGCAGCAGCGTCAGTACGAGCTGCTCGAGCGGATGTACCGCCCGGTGTCGCCCGTCGCGCGCCCCTCCGTCGTGGATCGTGCGGGGCGCCTCGTAATCGCCGGCGCGGCGGATCGCATCACGCCGGTCTCCGAGGCCGAGCGCCTCGCAGCGCACTTCGACGCGCCCCTCGAGACGTTCCCGGGGAGCCACCTCGTGCACCTCGGTCGGCGCGGCGCGTTCACCGCGATCCACCGCATGTGGTCGGACATCGGCGTGCCCGGCGCACGGCTCTAACCCGGCGGCGGGTCGAACGTGTTGCGGTAGCTCCACGTCAGCGACTTCGTGAGGTCGCGCAGCGCGAGGATGTCGTTCACCAGCGTGTCGAGGTGCTGGCGTTCGAGCGGGCGGGTGCTCTGGAGGCGCTCCGTCTCGTCCCACACCTTCTTGAAGGCGCCCTCCAGCTCGCGGCATGCGTCCTTCAGGCGCGTGAAGTGATCGCCGAGCTGATCGCGCACGCCGGTGTAGTCCCCCGCGTGCACGGCGGCTTCGGCCTGGGGGAGCGGGACGGAGGTCGAGTACGGCATGCCGCGGATCTGGAGGAAGACACGCGGCTGGCTGACGGGGAACGGCTCGTCCTTGCCGAAGGGCTGGATCGTCAGCGGGAAGCGCTCGATGCGAACGTGCTCGCCGAGCTGGGCGTCCGTCGTGTCGAGGATCTCGCCGTCGGCGCTGACGATCACGTCGGCGTCGTCGAGCTTGGCGTGCACCGGCGGACGGCGGGCGAGCACCCCCTCCAGCTCCTCGGCGATGTTCCCGATCCGCTGCGCGAGCGCGGTGCCCCACGACGAGGCCTCGCGGAGCTGCTCGACCTCGTCCGCGTGGTCGGCGTCGAAGTCCACGGCTCGGATGCGGTTCGCGTGGACGAAGCACTGCTCCGAGTACGCGGAGACCTCCTGGATCGAGAGGTAGCCGACGTAGCCGCCGATGCCGTGGGTGTCGGTCGGGATCGCGCCGCCGGGGTTCGACTGGAAGCACCCGGTGAGGAGCTGCGGGATGCCTTTCTCCTCCGCGCGCGAGAGGACGGTGTGTTCCATCTCGTGCACGGTCACGGGGTCGAGGCGCATGTCCTGAATCGACTGGTGCGCGAGGCAGAGCTCGCGGGTGAAGCGCCAGTGGTCGCCGTTGCTGCCGCGCGCGATCAGCTTCCCGGGGCTGTAGAGGAATCGGAAGCCGCCGAGGTGGGTCGACAGATCGTGCGCCGGGTCGCTGAGCAGGTTGCCGCCGTCGTTCGGCTCGATCTGCAGCGCGAAGAAGCCGTCGGTCGTCTTGGTGTGGCTGTACTGAACCCCGTGGGCGTCGAGGAGCTTCTCGGCGCCGAGGATCAGCTCCATCGAGACGGCGTCGAGCTTCGTGTTGTCGTCGTTGTAGATGCGCTGCGCGCGGTCCGCGAGCGTCGTGAACGAGACGCCGAGGAGGCCGGGGCCCCAGACACGTCCGGTGCGGGCGGGGGCGCTCGAGCCGGGGACGCGGGGGACGTCGGGCGTCAGCAGCCGGACCGCCGAGGGCAGCGGCGCGTTCGTGGTGCGCCAGCTCGCCGCCTGGATGTTCCCGATCCGAGGCACGTTCGTCGTGGATCGTGGGCGCAGATGACGCGATCCGGCAACTGATCTCGATTCGGACGAAACCTTTTGTCGCTTCGCGCATACTCTTGGGCAGATGCGATCGCTAGCGCTCCTGACGTTCACCGCTGCCCTGTTCACCGCGAGCGCCTGCGTGCAGCAGGCCGCCGCGAAGACGCTGCCGAAGCCGAAGCAGGACGTCGCGGCGAAGGGCGAGACGGCCAAGGCCGTGTTCGCGGCGGGGTGTTTTTGGTGTGTCGAGGCGGTGTTCGAGCGGGTCGAGGGGGTGAAGTCCGTGGTGTCGGGCTACGCCGGGGACTCGAAGGAGAACGCCGACTACAAGAAGGTGTCGTCGGGGATCACGCAGCACGCGGAGGTGGTGGAGATCACGTACGACCCCCAGAAGGTGACTTTCGGGCAGCTGCTCCAGGTGCTGTTCACCACGCACGACCCGACGACGCTCAACCGCCAGGGGCCGGACCGCGGAACGCAGTACCGCAGCGCGGTCTTCTACGCGGACGAGGAGCAGAAGAAGGTCGCGGCCGCGTACATCGAGCAGATCAACGACAAGTACTTCGGCGGTGGGATCGTCACGAAGCTCGAGCGCCTGGCGAAGTTCTTCCCCGCCGAGGCCTATCACCAAGACTTCGTCCGGCTGCACCCGGACCACGGTTACGTGCGGATGTGGGTGCCCGCGAAGTTGGAGAAGCTGGAGAAGGCGTACCCCGAGGTGCTGAAGAAGGGGGCGTGAAGTCGGCGGCGGATCCGCGGTAGCTTGGTCGGACCATGCCGCGGCGGATCCCGTCGGGCGCCCTCGTGGCGCTCGCTTCCCTGACGCTCACCGTCGCCTGCGGAACGGGCGACGACGAGATCTCGACGAACATGCCGCCGCCCCAAGGGCAGCGCGACGGCGGCGACGCGGTCGCGCGTGATGGCGGCGTGGACGCGGGCGCGACAGAGCGCGACGCGGGTGAGCGAGACGGCGGCGCCGGAGGTGATCGGGACGGCGGCGTCGTCGACGGCGGAGACCGCGACGGCGGTGACCGCGACGCCGGCGATCGGGACGCCGGGGTGCGCGACGCCGGTGAAGGCGTCGACGCAGGTCCGCCACGGGACGCGGGCGTGCGCGACGCAGGTCCCGCGCCGCGCGACGGTGGACCCGCGCCGCGCGACGGTGGCCCCCCGCGCGACGGCGGGCCTGGGCGCGACGGTGGCTTCGTGCGCGACGGCGGCCCCGGCTGCAACCCGGCGCCAACGATGACGTTCTTCTTCACCGAGCAGGGCTCGGGCGCGGCCGGCGGCAACCTCGGCGGGCTCGCCGGCGCCGACGCGATCTGCCAGGCGGCCGCGACCGCGGCCGGCGCGGGCGGCCGCACCTGGCGCGCGTACCTCTCGGCGATGGCGGACGCGACCTACGGTCGAATCGACGCGCGCGATCGCATCGGCGCGGGGCCGTGGTTCAACTACGACGGCGTCTCGATCGGCAGTCACGCCGCGATTCACCACGAAAACGGCGGCACCGGCATCCCGGCGAACCTGCAGAAGTCGGAGTGCGGCTTCGAGATCGTGCAGGGTCCGTTCCCGCTCTTCGACATCGCGCACGACATCCTCACCGGCTCCGATTCGCAGGGCCGCCTCGTCGGCGGCAGCGATCCGGTCAACGACCCGCCGCTCACCTGCGAAGACTGGACGTCGAACGCCACCTTCCGCATCTGTCGCGTGGGCCACGAGGACACCGACTTCTCGTCGGGCACGTGGAACGACGCGCACGACACCGTGGGCTGCGACCAGGCGAGCTTCGAGTCGACGCTCTCGATCGGCCGGATCTACTGCTTCGCGATCAACTGACGAGACGACCTCAGTCGTCGTCATCATCGTCGTCGTCCTCGTCGTCCTCGTCGTCGTCGTCGTCCTCGTCGTCGTCGTCGTCCTCGTCGTCGTCGTCCTCGTCGTCGTCGTCACCGTCATCGTCATCGTCATCGTCATCATCGCCGTCATCGTCGTCGTCGCTGTCGTCGTCACCGTCATCGTCATCGTCATCGCCGCTGGTCTTGGCGCTCGGCAGCGTGCTCCGCACGAGGCCTCGCGTCGTGGACGATTCGAGGTCGCACTTCGTCGCCATTCGACGTCGCACGCAGGGCGATTTCGAGGCCTTTGCGATTCGGGTTCGTTCGATGCACGCGGCGCCCCACGGGGTCCACGTCGCTTCGAGCAGGCGGCGCTGGTCGACGTTGTGCTGCACGCCGAGGTCGTCGTAGTACCCGATCAGGGTTCCTTCCGTCGTGTGGGCCTCCCCATCCCCGCAGTAGTCGGCGCGAAGCATTCGGACGCACGCCTGGTGCGCGGCGGGCATGAGGCTCTGCTCCTCGAGGCGCCACGGCTTGTAGCCCATCTCGAAGCACTTCGCGACGCTGCTCCCGTGGCAGGCGAAGCTGAACTCGTCGACGGCCTCGAGCCAGCCACCCGGGTTGATGTCGAAACCTCCGTCGTCCCAGACGCCCGGGAGGGCGATCGCCAGAACCGGTTTTCCCGAGCTGTCGAGGCCGCACAACGGAACGACGGTGCCGTCGTTCTCCAGAACTCGGACGTCGTAGTAGTTGATGTCCCGGTTGTCGCCCGCGCCGCGCCGCACGTTCGCGATGCGAAGTGTCATGTTCCCGCTCGTCCCGAGCGCCGGGAACTCTGCGCCGATCAGCTCGTCGCCGGCGACCGAGGAGCTGTTCGCCAGCAGACCGGTGAGGTCGCCTTTGAGTCCGTCCGTGCTGATGCCGTTCGGGCCGATGCCGCTCAGGGCGTTGGTTCCTGCGTACGGCGAGACAGCGTCGAGCGAGGAGCCTCGCAGCACCCCGAAGGCGCTGACGGACGAAAGGCGGAAGCTCGATCCGAGGAGGTTGCTCGAGGACAGCGACAGCGCGTGGCCCTCGGACACGGTCGCTTCCGGGGCCGCGGGAGGTGTGTCCGTAGGAGCCCCACACGCAACGATTCCGACCGTGAGGGTACAGATGGCGATTCGGTACGACATGCCGTGCCCCGAAGCAGGGGCCATGCCAGGCCGTGTTGTTCCGCCAGACGGCCCTGTCGACCACGACCACGCTGATTCGGCACGCCGATTCGGCGTGGGCTTCGCGTCCGTCAGCAGAACGCCACGATCTCGGCGATGGCGGACGCGACCTACGGTCGACCGACGCGCGTCGATCGCATCGGCGCGGGGCCGCGGTTCGACTACGACGGCGTCTCGATCGGCGATCGGCCGGATCTATTGCTTCGCGATCAACTGAGCAGCTCGTCGAGATCGGAAGCGTCCGCCGCCGGCAAGGACGCGGTGCACGAGCTCGACGGCGTCGCGGTCGGCGATCACGTCGGGCTCTCGGCGCGTCGGGCGCGGAGCTGCACCATGCTGCCGTAGCGCTGGGGCGCCTCGAACTGGAGCGGGATCCGCTTCGACGTCTCGCCGAAGAGCCGCACGCCCGCGCCGAGGAGGATCGGGACGACGGTGACGATCAGCTCGTCGACCGCGTCGGCTTCGAGCGCCTGTTGAACGAGGTTGCCGCCGTCGAGGTAGACGTCCCGCTCGCCGGCGACTTGCTTCGCCTCCGCGAGGATCGACGTGATCGTCCCACCGACCGGGGTGACGGTGGCGGGGGCGTCGTCGAGCGGGCGGCTCGTCGCTACGAGCACCGGGAGCTCCCCGTACGGCCAGTCGCCTTCGAACCCGCGGACGACGTCGTAGGTCCGGCGCCCCATCAGGAGCACGCCGACGTCGGCGAGAAATCCCTCGAAGGTCACCGCGTCGGTCTCCTCGATGTGAGCGGTCGGCAGCCAGGAGAGGTCGTCTTCCGGACCGGCGATGAAGCCGTCCATCGAGGTGGCGATGTACACCCGAATTCGTGCCATGAGGTTGTAGATAAATGAATGCTCATTTATAAACAAGCGAGGAATGCCCCGGCGCAAACGAGTCTCGGACGCCGACCTCTTGGACGCGCTCCGTCCCACGGTCCTCGCGGAGGGCCCGGACGGTGTGACGCTCCCGCAGCTCGCGGAGATCGCGGGTCTGTCGCCCGCCACGCTGCTGCAGCGGTTCGGGTCGAAGGTGGAGCTGATCGAAGCGGTGATCGACCGGCACACCGCGTCGATCGTGGCGCAGCTCGACCGGCCGCGTTCCCCGACCGAAGACCCCCGCCTCGAGCTGGCGCGGTGGCTCGCGACGCTCACCGCAGGGACGGGGGATCGTCGTGTGCTCGTCGGGTCGTTTCAGATCCTGGCGCGGGACATGACGGTGCCTGCGCGAAATCGGAAGGCGCGACGGTACCTGAAGGCGGTGCGGACCGAGATCACGAGTGCGCTCGAGCGATGTGGTGCGTCGAGGGCGCGTGCGAGCGCGCTCGCTCCGCTCGTCGAGGCGCACTGGCACGGGCTTGTCATCCAGTGGGGCCTGGGAGGGCGTGGTTCGCTGACCGCGTGGGTGAAGCGTGGTGTCGCGGAGCTGCTGTCCGAGCTGGTGCCGTGAGTTCTCGATCTCAGAAGAACGCCACGATGCGGCGGATGAACAGCAGCGACTCCTCGAGGCGGTGTCCCATCTGCGCGACCATCAGCGACATCGCGAACATGAACATGATGAGGCCGGAGAGCGCCTTCACACCCATCGCCATGAAGTAGGCGTTCAGCTGCGGCGCGATGCGGTTGAACATGCCGAACACGACGTCGACGAGGAACGCGGCGAACATGCCCGGGAACACCAGCCCGAAGGCGACCGCGAACAGGTCGCCCGTGTACATGAGGATGCCGTCGACGAAGGTCTGGAAGCCGGCCGCCGAAAAGCCCGGCCACTTGTCGATCGACACCATCTCGTAGCTCTTGATCACGCTCTCGATGAAGTGGCCGTGCCCGTTGAGCCCGCAGAACACCACGAGCAGGAGCTGGAAGTTGAACTGACCGATCGGGGACACACGAAGCTGCAGCTCGGGGACCTGCACCTCGGCCATGTTCGAGCCACGCAAAACGTCGAGGCCGCGGCCTGCGATCTCCATCGCGAGGAAGAGCTCCGTCGCGACGAAGCCGATCACGAAGCCCAAGAAGAGCTCCTTCAACAGCAGGATCAGGAACGCGAGCCAGTTGACGTCGAGCGGTCCGTCCATCCCGGACTTGGCGAACGGGAAGACGAGGACCGCGAGCCCGACCGACAGACCGATGCGGGTCTCGGGCGGGACGAGCTTTCCGCCGAGGAACGGCGTCTGGAAGATGATGGGGACGATGCGCATCAACACCAGCACGCCCATCAACAGCGTGTCGGAGAGCGGACCGCGCAGACCGATCAGGTCGGAGAGCTGGCCGAACGCACCCATCAGAACTCGAAGCCCCAAGCCAACGCCGTCGGCAAGCGTCGCGGCGCGGGGGTGAGCGAGGAGATCGGGTCCTCGGTGTCGTCGGGCGCGACCTCCGCGTCGAAGTACTCACCCGGCTCGGCTTCGCTCAAGGACGAGCGGATGACGTAGTACCCGGGCCACACGGTGAGTAGGGCGTAGAACAGCGTCCCGATCGAGTAACCCACGCCGTCGTTCTGCGCCGCGGCGACGATGAACGAAGTTGTGAGCGCTCCGCAGATCGCCGTGGAGAACAGCGTGCTCACCACCCACCCGCTCCCGAGCGCACGGCCCTCGACCGCGTACACCGTGACCGCGATGGCGTTGGTGATCCCGGCGATGGTCCCGAGCACCGCCGTCGTCACGATCACCCCGTCCCCCTCCACCTGCGCCGAGGCGGACGACGGCGCCGCGAGCGCGATCGTCGCGCTCACCACGGCGGCCATCAGAGGACGAGCGACGGGCACGGTCAGTTGCCGATGACGGTGGCGAACCCCTCGAAGCACATGCGCCCGAACTGCGCCATCGAGCTCCCGAGGGTCTGGCCCATCACCGCGAGCGTCCCGAACACCACGATGACCTTCGGCACGAACGTCAGCGACTGCTCCTGCACCTGCGTCACCGCCTGGAACAGCGCGATGATCAGACCGACGAGCAGCGAGAACAGCACCGGCGGCCCGGAGATCACCAGGGTCAACAAGATCCCGGCGTTGGCGATCTGGATGATGAAGTCTTCGACCATCAGATGTACCCCGTGATGAGCCCCTTCGTGATGAGGTACCAACCGTCGATCATCACGAAGAGGAGTAACTTGAATGGCAGTGAGATCGTCGTCGGTGACAACATCTGCATGCCGAGCGCCATGAGGATGTTGGCGACGATCATGTCGATCACCAAGAACGGCACGAATATGATGAAGCCGATCTGGAAGGCTTCTTTCAATTCCGAGATGACGAAGGAGGGGACGATGACCATGAAGTCCTCCGGCCCCACGCCCTTCTGGTCCTCCGGCTTACGGAGCCGCACCGCCATCCGGTAGAACATCACGCGATCCTTCACGTGGCTGTTCTTCATCAGGAACGCCTTCACCGGCTCCTTCGCCTGGAGCATCGCCTCGAACACCAGGTCGACCGTCTCGGCAGATGCCAGCGATGAACCCGGTCTTCGTTCGTTGATGAGGTTCTCCGATTCTCGATAAATCTCCAGGCCGACCGGCGCCATGATGTACACCGTCAGGATGATCGCCAGGCCCGTGATGACTTGAGTCGGAGGGATCTGCTGCGTACCGATCGCCGAGCGTACGATCGACAGCACCACCGAGATCTTCACGAAGCTCGTGATCATGATGATCACGAACGGCAGCAGCGTGAGGACCGCGAGCGCTCCGATGAGCACCAGCGGACGCGCGATCACCGAACCCTTCAGCGTCAGGTCCGAGGTCTTCACCCGGCGGCGCCGACGCTGCTGAGCTTCGGCGTCCGAAGAGAACGCCGTCGCGGTGATCGCCCCAGCGGAGATCGCCGCGGTCAACAACAGCGCGGTCTTCGCCGCGGAGCGTTGCGGGTTGCGCATCCCCCGTCGCGGTCGCGGCGGTTCGACGCGAGGTCGACGCCAACGCCGCCGCGGGGTCTCGTTCCGCAGCGCGAGCCGGCGTTCGCGGCGCGACTTCTTCCGCTCCCCGAACACCGAGGTCACAGCTTTCATGAACACGTCAGGACTCCTTCCTCGTACGTGAAAGAAGGTTGCCCGCGAAGCGGGAGAGGGATGTCGAGTCGCGCCGGGCGGCCGCCGAGGCCAGCGCGTCCTCCACCTCTTCCGTCTCCAGGCGTGAGAGGAGATTGATGCCTTGCTCGGTCGCGCCTACCAGGAAGAAGCGCTCGCCGAGCTTGATGACCATGATCGAACGGCGCGGATCGAGCGGCAGCCGATCCACGACCTCCAACATGCGGTGCGGCGCCGTCGGCGTCTGCACGCGCATGAGCTTCGGCAACACCTTGCCGAGCAACAGATAGGCGAGGGCGCACACCACCGCCAGGACCAACACCATCTGGACCAATGCGCCGAACATTTCGGTCGCGTCCGCGGTGCTGGTCTTCTCGACGTCGGCGCTCTCCGCCTCCGCGAGCGCGGCGGCGAACTCCGGATCCATCGACGGGTCCCCGGCCGCGTCGGGCACCTCGGCCGCGACGGTGGACGGCGCCGTCCCGTTCGCTGTTCCGTCGGCCTGAGCGAACACCGGTGCGGTCCACACCAGCGACAGCGACAGGCAGAGCAGAGCAGCGCGCGTCTTCATCACGTCTCCTTCACGAGGTTGAGGATCTTCACGCCCAGCGCGCCCTCGATCTCGACGAGCTCACCCTTCGCGAGGAGCTTGCCGTTCACGACCAAGTCTACGGGATCCGCGGGCGAGCGTCCGAGCTCCATCAGCTGACCGGCGCGGAGGCGAATGACCTCGTCTGCCGTCAGCTGAACGCGTCCGAGCTCCACGACGACGTGAATCGGCATGTCCCCGAGGAGCGGCTCCGCCTCCATGAGGTTGTCGGAGTCGTCGATCGGCACGTCCTCGGCGTTCGCCTCGTCGTAGTACTCCTGCTGCTGGCCGTCTTCGGCGTAGCCTTCTTCGTACCCCTCTTCGGCGTAGCCCTCTTCGTACCCTTCCTCGTAGCCCTCTTCGTAGTCGCCGTACTCTTCGTCCTCGCCGTGGTCCTCGTCGTCGATGCCCCAGTCCTCGTCGAGCACGTCGTCCGGCGTCGTCGAGCCGTCGTCGGCTTCGTCGTAGTAGTCCTCTTCGTACCCCTCTTCACCGGGGGGCGGTGCTTCGTATTCGGCCATGACCTCTTCTGGGTTCCCGTGCTCTCCGTGAATGATTTGGGGGTCGTGCTCTTTGGGTTGCGGACGCATCTCGAGCTGCGTCACCTCGAAGACGAGGTTGCCGTAGTGCCCGCCCGCTCCGACGTTGCCGTGGATGACGCCGTTGTCACCGAGCCCGACGGTCATCACCGCCGTCCCGTACACCCCCTCCTCGGACAGCTGCACGCTGCAGTTCTCGAGGAGGATGATGTCGCCCGGATCGAGCTGCTCGACGTCGTCGGGTGACAGCTCGATGCGCCCGATCTCCACCGGCGCCTCCACCGTCACGCCGGCGAGGCGGTACATGCGCTGCCGGATGCGGTCGTGCATGCGCTGTTGCAGCGCCGAGCCGGGCGGCGGGTGCTCGTCGACGATCTTACGCGCGAGCGAAGTGGGCATCAGCGCGCGGACGTAGCCGACGTCGAGGTCGAAGTTCATCTTCCACGACGCGACGAGCCAGAAGTCGTCGTGCCGGACGATGTCGGCGCAGCTCTTGAGGTCGTTGCGCATGTCCTCGAGCCGCACCCCCATCTGCTCGGGGTTGGCGAGGTCGCCGTAGAAGAGCTGGAGCACCTTGAGGAGGAGGTAGGAGAAGACGCCGTGCTCGATCTCCGTCAGCGGCCGGTGGATGTCGACCGTGACGCCCCGCCCGCCGAGGAGGGCGTCGACGACGCGGTAGCAGAACCTCAGATCGATCTCGACGAGCACCTTCTCGTGCAGCGGCGGCAGCCCGACGATCGCGATGAACGAGGCGCCCGGTATCAGGGACCGGAGCTTGGTGCGCCCGACGACCCGCATCGAGTGCATCCACAGGTCGATGTCCATCTCGGTGTACTGCTGGAGCACCTTGCGGACCTTCGGGACGAAGTCGTCCGCAAAGACCAGCTCCGGCATGATCCGAAACAGCGCGCGGTGGATGTCGCGCACCTCGCGCGGGAACCGCTCGAGCTCGTCGAGCCGAAACCGCCGGACCTTCTTGCCGCGGATCTCCGGGTCGTTGGGCTCGTAGGTGCGCGACTGCCGGGTGTAGGCCGACACATCGACCATCGACGCCGGCGGCGGAGGTGGTGGACGTGCGTTCAAGAGCCTTGTTGGTACCCCTGGGGCCGATCTGGCGCAAGTCAGCCGGAGGCCAAGCGTTTACGGGCCGCTCGGCCCAACGGGCCGTACATGGCGCGGAACACCCAGCGGGGGGTCATGCGGCCCATCGCCATCACCACGCCCATGACGAAGCCGGGCACGATCAGCGCCTTTCGGCGTCGAAACCCCGCCAGCGCGGCGCGGGCGCACGCCTCGGGGGTCAGGGTGATGGCCTTGGGGGTCGACATGTCGAACGGGTTGCCGGCCACCTGCTCGAACTCCGTCGCGACCGGCCCCGGACAGACCTGCGACACGATGACGCCCGTCCCGGCCATCTCCATGCGGAGCGACTCGGTGAATGCGGTGACGTAGTGCTTCGTCGCGACGTAGGTGGACATCACCGGCATCGGCGTCATCCCGAACCCCGAGCTGACGTTCAGGATGCCGCCGCTGCCCTTCGCGACCATCGGCGGGAGGAGGCGGTGGGTCAGGAGCATCAGCGCGTCGACGTTCACGCGGTTCATGCGGGTGATGCGCTCCCACTCGCACTGGTCGTACAGCGCCATGTCGCCGAGGCCCGCGTTGTTGATCAGGACGTCGACGCCGCGCTCGAGGAGGCGCACCGCGAGCGCTTCGGTCGCTTCGAGATCGGCGAGATCGACCGCTTCGACATCGACGACGAGGTCGTCACGACGCAGCTCGTCAGCGAGCGCCTCCAATCGGTCCGCGCGTCGCGCGACCAGCACGAGGCGCTTCGCCGTCGACGCGAGCTGTCGCGCCATCTCGCGCCCGATGCCCGACGAGGCGCCGGTGATGACGACGGTGCCGTCGAGGGGTGGTTGCATGGCGCGCAGCATACCGCTATCCAACCCGCCCTGGAGGACTATCGAATGACGTACAAGATCGAAGAAATCGAAGGCATCGGACCCGCGTACGGCGAGAAGCTCGCGGCCGCGGGCATCAAGACCACGGACGACTTCCTCGCGCACTGCGCGGACGCGAAGGGCCGCAAGGCGATCGCGGAGAAGACCGACATCTCCGAGAAGCGCATCCTCACGTGGGCGAACCTCGCCGACCTCATGCGCATCGACGGCATCGGCCCGCAGTACTCCGAGCTGCTCGAGGCCTCCGGCGTCGACACCGTGAAGGAGCTGCGCCACCGCAACGCCGAGAACCTCGCCGCGAAGATGAAGGAAGTGAACGCCGAGAAGAACCTCGCGAACGCGACGCCGGCGGCGTCGGTCGTTCAGGGTTGGATCGACGAGGCGAAGAACACCGAGCCGACGATCACGCACTGATCAGAGGTTCAACAGCAGCCAGTCGAACACGGCTGCGATCGCGCCGACGCCGTTGTTGTGGAAGTCGGTGCTGAAGACACGCCCCGACGTCGGGCTCGGCGTGAAGCTCACCATGAACGGGCTCGCGGGGCCCACGCCGGGGCGTGGTCCTTCGAGGTACACGGTCGTGCCCGGACCGGCCGAGACGGTCCCGACGTAGCTCGCGTCGATGTAGATCTGGGAGGGGTGGTTGAGCGCTATCGACAGCCCGGGGTGAACGATACCGACGTAGCCTCGGAAGAACGTCGCGGCCTGCGCGGCGTTCTGTACGGTGTCGTCTCCGTAGAAGTCGATCGCGTCGGGCCAGATCATCTCGATGACGTCGTACGCGTAGTCGGACGTGTACAGCGAGCCGCCGCCGTCGACGAACGCCTCGATGTTCGCGCGGTGGGGTGGGGTCAGCCCGATGGTCTCGTCCCAGCCGCAGTTGATGAAGAGGATGTCGTAGGTACCGAGGAGCGTCGGGTTCCCGACCAGCGTGGCCGCGTCCATGTAGAAGTCGTAGGGCACGCCGTTCGTCGCCAGGATGTTCTCGATGTTGTCGTACGCGCCGTGAATGACCGCGACGTTTGCGCTCGTCGGCTCGAGACACTGTTGCCCCGGGAGCACCGTGGTGACGTAGGCGTCGACCACCGCTGAGGACGACACGCTCCACTGCCCCTTCTCGGCGTGCACGGTGTGCCCACCGACGGGGACACACGTCAGGACGTAGTCGCCGTTGGCGTTCGTGGTCGTCTGGATCCGGCCGCCCGGCGTGTCGACGTAGACGAGCGCGCCGACGACCGGCCCGGACTGCGAGAGATCGCAGATGCGCCCCTGGATGTCGCCGCACGGCGCCGCCGAAGTGTGGGCGATGATGTCGAGCTGCTGCGAAGGCGCGATGGCGTCGTTGCTGTCGACCTGGAGCAGCCCGTCGTCGCGGCCCTCGTTCGTCCCGGCGTAGCGGAGCTCGATCGGGCGTGACTGTCCTGCCGTGATCGTGAACGGCATCGTCGGCGGCATGTAGATGGATAGCTCGGGGGTCGTCGGCGCGGGAAGCGACAACGCCGAGACCACGACGTCCTGTGAACCGCACGCCGTGAGATCGACGGCGCGCGAAGTCACCGAACTCGATGGTCGTGTGCCGAACACGATCGGGTTGGGTTGAACACACAGCCGCGCGCCGGTGCCGGTCCCCGTGACTTGGACCCGCTGCGTCCCCGCTGGCCCGGCGATGAGCACCGTCCCGGTCGCCGACGACACGGTGGGCGTGTACCGCACCATCACGGACGTCTGCTCCTGAGGATTGAGCCCACGCGGGATCATGAGACCCTCGAGGGCGAAGTCCGGCGACGAACCGGCGTCCATCGTCACGGTGACGATTCGGCAGAAGTCGACGCCGACGTTCAGCACCGAAAAGCCCATGAGCGACGAGGACCCGTGGGCCACCGCACCGAAGTTGAGTGTGTTCGGCGTCGCGAGGAGTGTGCAGCCACTCGCGTTGCGGCTGTCACCCAGGATGTCGACCACGACGTCTCCGGCGTTGGTCGTGACGATCAACGCGCCGTTGTCGACGCCGAGGTCGACCGGTGCGTAGCGAAGCTCGACGGTCTCGGTGCCGCCTGGATCAACCGCGCGCGGCACCTCCGGGAGGAACGACGCGGAGAACTCCGTGCTCGTCGTCGAGCTGAAGGTGAAGGCGAGGATCTCACACACGCGCGTCCCCGTGTTGGCGAGGACCAGCGTGCGCCCCTCAGCGGTCGCGACGTTGGTCGTGCCGAAGTCGATCTGCGAGGGGAGCGCGACGAGGGTGCACGCATCCGGCCGGCCTTCCAGCGTGACGAAGACGCTAGGGCCCTCCGAGGTGATCCGGAGCCGTCCGCTGTCGGGTTGGCCGTCGGTGGGCGCGTAGCGCACCGTGACCTCGGTGGTCGCGCCGACCTCGAGCCGAAGTGGGAGCGCGTCGCTCCGCTCGATCGTGAACACGTCGGCGTCGAGCACGTCGAGCGCCGCGAGCGTGATGGGGGCGGCACCGCAGTTTTCGATCGTGAGTTGCCGCTCCGCGTAGTCACCGATCTCGACGGACCCGAAGTCGAGCGACTCGGCGTTGGCGCAGAGCCCCGTCTCGACCCCGGTCCCGCGGAACCGGATCTGTGTGAAGACGGCGTTGGGATCGTTGGTCTCGACGACGAGCTGAGCGCGCTCCAGTCCGGTGTCGACCGGTGCGAACGTCACCGCGAGCGTCGCGGTCTCGGAGGGGGCGAGGGTCGTGACGAGCTCCGACGCCGAGTAGCTCGCGTGGCTGGATCCCGCGAGCGCGGCGGCGACCGTGAGGGGCTCCGTCCCCTCGCTGACGAAGGTGACCTTCGCCTCCCGCGAGGTGCCCAAGAGGACCTCGCCAAGCTCCGCGATCAGGTCCGCGCCGCAGGTGCGGTCGAGGCCTTCCGCTTCGACGCACATCGACAGCCGCGGCCCCGCGGCGGGGAGGATCGTGCCTTGGATCGGGACGGTGACTTCGGGTTGGTCGGCATCGTCGGACACGATGATCAGCGCGCCGGTGACGACGCCGACTTCGAGCGGCGTCAGCGTCACCTCGCGGTCGTGCTGCGCGTCGATCGCGACGTCGAAGCCCGCGGTGTCGAACGTCAGCACATCGCTGGTGCCCTCCGCGCGTTGCACCGCGGCCACGTGGAGCGTAGCGGTGCCGGCGTTTGCGACGCCGACGGTGACGATTCGGGCGTCCTCACCGATCCGAACCTCACCGAAGTCGATCATCTCGGGGTGGACACGAATGTCGGGGTAGACGTTCGCGAAGGTCCCCGCGCCGCAGTCACACCCGGTGACGAGGACGAGCAGGGGAGCGAGCCGGCGGAGCACATTCGAGTTGTGCCGGACTACGGCGCCAAGATTCAAGGTCCGCGCGAAAATCAGCGCCGCTCGACGGTCTGGATGTTCCACTCGTTCGTGCCGTGGTTGTGCACGTGGAAGACGATGTCGGCGTCCCGGGTGAACGCACGTGGAGCGTCGATTCGGACATCGTAGAGCGCCGCGTCCGACGGGACGTCGACGTTCAGCTCCCAGAGGATGTCGCCGTCGATCGAGATTGCGGCGTGCGCGGGGCCGGGGAGCGTCGCGTCGAGGTCGAGGTGCCAGACGATCAGGCGGAGCGCGTCGCCGGCTTCGACGGGGGCGAGCGTCCGTTGGGAGGCCGTGAGGAAGTTGCAGTCGCCCGTAGTGACCTCGAAGGTCTCGAACGGCGGGAGCCCGTCCACGTGGTAGGTGCCGGCCGCGCAGGTGATCGGATCCGGCGCGTGCAGGCCTTGTGGATCGACCTCGACGCGCCCCGTCACCCAGGCGGCGTGATCGATCAGCGCGACGGGCTCGGGGGGCGCGGAGTTTCCGGAGCACGCGGCGAGGGTCAGCAGGATCGGGAGCACCGATCGTCGACCGGTGTTCAGGTCTTGCCAGCCCCGGCAAGCTCCCGCCCGTGTCCCGTTCATCGTTGGTCCCGGTGGCCGCCCTCGCGCTCGTCGCGTGCTCCGAGGGGGCACCGACGTACTACCGGGATGTCCGCCCGATCGTCGAGGGGCGTTGCACGAGCTGCCACGCCGAGGGGGCGATCGCGCCGTTCGGGCTCGACGACTTCGAGAAGGTGAAGGCGTTCGGTCCCGCGGTGGCGATGGCGGTGACGTCGCGTCAGATGCCGCCGTGGTCGGCCGGTCCGTCCGACGTGACCTACGACGGAGACGTCTCGCTCACCGACGCGCAGATCCAGACGATCGTCGACTGGGTCGATCAAGGGATGGAGATGGGTGACGCGTCGTCGCCGGGAGACGCGCTCCCGCCGACCGAGCCCGCGTTCCCGGGCGTCGACCTGGAGCTGCAGCTCCCCGAACCGTACGTCCCGACGGGGCGGCCCGACGACTACCGTTGTTTCCCGGTGCGGTGGACGGAGACCGCGGACAAGTTCGTGACGGCGCTGTCGGTGATGCCGGGGAACTTGGAGATCGTGCACCACGTCGGCGTGTTCATCCTGCCGCCGGAGAATGCGGAGAAGCCGTTCGTCTGGAACGAGGAAGACGAGCGCCCGGGTTACGAGTGCTTCGGCGGACCGTCGGGCGGGCGCGAAGCGATCCCGATCGTGCAGCTGGGCGCGTGGCTGCCGGGGCAGAGCGGCAACGTGTACCCGAACGGCATCGGCATCCGCGTGAAGCCGGGGTCCACCGTGGTGATCCAGATGCACTACAACGTGGTCGGCGACGACCCGGCGCCGGACCAGAGTCGGTTGGTCTTCTCGCTCGAGGACTCGGTGGAGCGCGAAGGTTGGTACGCGCCGTTCCTCGACGTGTCGTGGCCGCTCGGTTTCATGCAGATCCCCGCGGGTGAGTCTGCGGTCGAGCACGAGATCGAGGAGGACCCGCGGGGCTTCTTCGATCTCGTCGCGGGCGAGACGCTCCCGTTCGACGATGGGTTCGAGGTGCACGCGGTGATGTTCCACATGCACCAGCTCGGCGAGGTCGGACGTGTGTCGCGCGTGCGGCGCGGGTTCGAGACGAACTTCCTCAACATTCAGAACTGGGACTTCAACTGGCAGCGCCAGTACGTGTTGTCGGAGCCGCTCGAAGTCCTGGACGGCGACGCGCTGATGTTGAACTGCACCTTCGACAACTCGGCGGCGAACCAGGACCGCGGACAGGAGCCGGTCGACGTGAATTGGGGTGAAGGCACCGGCGACGAGATGTGCGTCGCGAACATGCTCGTGACGGCGCGTTAGTTCGATCTTGGCCGTTATCGGCCAGGCAAGCTGGCCTGCGGCCCTTCGCGCGGGTACGCCACGCTGCGCGGTCGCTGCGCGCCCTTGCCGAGTCATTTCGGCCACAGGTCGATCGTGGTGCAGTCGACGGCGTTGCCGCCGTCGTTTTCCCAGCAGAAGAGATCGAACGTGCCGTCGTCCAGGAAGCGTTGGTCGAAGCTCACGTTCCTCTCGGGGTCGCAGCCCCGGTAGAACGAGCCGGCGGTGAGGGCGTGCTCCGTCCAGCGGAGGACGCCGTCGCCGACGTCGACCATCGTGAAGTTGGGCGTGTAGAAGCCGTACATCTCGCGGAAGCCGTCGATCTCGGTCGGGAGGTCGAGCCCGGGTGCATAAGTACCGACGTCGTGCGCCGAGATCGTAAACGCGCCGCTCGGCGTGCCGCGCTTCTCGGCGGTGATCGTGAAGGTCGAAGTCAGCTCGTGCGGCTGCGGCCAGGTATAGGTCGCGGACCACAGCGCGTCGTTCGGCGCGGCGCGGATGACTTCGACGACGGATCGGAGCTGCGTGGTGATCTCGGAGATGTTCGCCTGCATCGTCGCGTTCGCCTCGCGTGACTGTTCGCATTCGTCGGGCGACTCGTCGTCACACGGCGCGAGCGTGACGATCGGGCTGAAACAACCCGGCTTGATACTGAGCGGCGCGACCGCGAGCGGCTCGTGCAAAGTCATGTCGACCTCACCCCCGCACGCGGTGAGTCCGATCGCAGGGAGCACGATCGTGGTGAGTACAAGTGTCCATCGAATGCGCATGGCGCACCCCTCCATCCCATCGCCGGATCGGTGCGGACGCACCTCTCCCGGCAAAGCTCGTTACGTTTTGGTGGAACCGATCCGTTGCGACGTGTGAGCTCGAAGAACTCACCCGTCACCTTGATCGTATCGTTGGTGTGTATCGGTTCGAGGGCTGCGGAGGTTGCGCCGAAACGGCGAGAAATCGCGCGGTGTTGCGCACGTCACGTCGCTGCGCGAATTCGCAGCCGGGCGATGTGACGGAGCGCGTGTTTTCGGCTTTTGGGGGGGCGCGGGTGGTGGGTCTTAGTCGCGGACGCTGAGTCGCTCGAGCTTCAACCCTCGCCGCGACAGGCCCTTCGCCAGCTGCGAGGTGCCCTTCTTCAGCATCGACTTCAGCTCCTTCGGGCAGTTGCCGAACTCACAACTCACCTTGCCGCCCTCGGACTTGATGTCGACCGTGACGCCCTCGAGCTTTCCGCCCTTGAGGGTGATGCGCATGCTGGTGCGCCCGTCGGCGTTGACCGCCTTGTAGATCGCGGAGACCAGACGCTGCAGGACCTCTTGCGGGATCGCCGGGCGGCCCGCGCGGCGCGCGTTCTGGATGGCCTGCGCGTTGTTGTCCCTCCCGTCGCCTGACTTGCCTTGGCTCTGGCGCTGCTGGCGGCGACCGTCGGGGTCGGCGCGTTCGGTCGGGACGTCGGCGCGGGCCTCCTGCATGACCTCGGCCTGCTTCTCGTCGCTGCGCACCGTCTCGTGCTCGTCTTCCTTGCGCACTTCCTTTTCGACGCGCTCGAGCTCGTTGTCTGCGCCGGTCTTCAGCTCCTCGCCGCGGGCGGCTTCGGCGCGGGCGTCCTCGCCGGCCTTGAGCGCCTTCTTCTTGAGCAAGCCACCTTGCATCGAGCGCTGCAGCGCCTGCCGGCGGTCGCGCTCGACGCTCTTCTTCGGAGCGCGCTTGCGGATGCGGTCGAGCACCGACTCACCCTCGGCCCCCTTCTCCTTCTCCGTCTCCTTGGCCTGGTTCCGCTGCGCGGTCTCGGTGCGCGCCTTCTTCTGCATGACCTCGCGGAACGTCTGCTCGCCCCGGGCCTCGGCGCTCTTCTTCTCGTTGCGGATCTTCTTGTTGTGCGCCGCCTCGTTCATCTCGCGGATGCGGCGGTTGTCGCTGTTGTCGTCGACGCGGCTCATGCAACGGCTCCCTTTGATGGGGATTATCGATCGTTCGTTGTGCTTCGTTGCTTCCGAATCTCGGCGCGCTGGACGAACGGTCCAAGACCCCGGTTTCACGAGCATTTTCCGTTGGGGACGTCGGTGCGGGTCCAACCAAGGCCTTCATCTGCCCACGTCGCCCCACGGGCGCCGACGCCGCAGGTCCGAGGGGCGCGCGCTACAGGTCCGCCGCCGACACACCGAAGTTCGCGAGCTTGGGCGGCGGGCCGGGCATTGCAACTCATCTTGCGCGACATGCCGCCCGTGAATGCACTTCCCCTCGGTGGGACCGCAGAAGACCGGATCGCGCTCGCGCTCCAGCGCATCGAGAAGAAGAAACAAGAGGAGCAGACCAAACCACCGCCACCGCCGCAGTCGGGCGACAAAGCGGGGCAGGGCGGCGCGGGAGGCGCGAAGGGCACGCCGGAGGCGAAGGGCGACGACTACCAGCCGCCCGCCAACGATGCGGACCAACGCGTCGCGAAACAGGATCACACCACCGGCGCAGAGCGGCCGAAGGTTCGCGAGCAACCGGAACGTCAGGTCACGGACGAAGCGACGGAGCTCCGCCGAACCGAGACACACCTCGCCGAGGGGCGGCCCGTCCAAACCCGGGCGCCGGCCGAGGAGGAGAAGACGCGGAGCGACACCACGCCGAGTGATGCACTCCCGACCTACCAACAGCTCCACGACCGCCACCGCCGCAACAACGACGCCGAGTTCAAGGACACGATGGATCGACAGATCCGCAGCCTCGAGGACTACCTCGCGAAGACGAAGGAGAAGCCGCAGCCGACCGACGCCCTTCAGTCCCTCACCAAGAACCCGTTCCGGGATCCGCTGCGGAACAGCGTCGACTGCCGCGACTGCCACCCGGACAAGAAGGAGGACTTCACCCCGCTCGACTTCTCGGCGCTCGCGAAGTTCCGGCCTACGGAACGCGTCGGCCCGAAGCCGGTGAACCACGACGCGGTCCGGGCCGAGCTCGACCGTGGCTTCGAATCGACCGTCCAGGGCATGAGCCCCGTGGAGCGCGCCGAAGAGGCGCAGCGCTACTCCGATCGCCTCGCCGCCGACGAGATGCCGCAGGCGCGTAAGTACGAGCGTGACTTCCGGCTGCGCGAGTCGAACCGCCTGCAGGAGGCCTCGCGCGCGAAGGAGCTCGCGCCCGAGTCGCGCGAGCGCATGCAGCAGCTCGCCCACGACCTCGTGCGGCGCCCGATGTCCGAGGGGACGCAGCAGTTCATCTCGCAGCTCGAGCAGACGCCGGTCTCCGACCTCTCCCACCGCGACTCGAAGGCGGCGCTGTCGACGATCCGTGCGCATCGCCCGGCGGACGCGAACACCTACGACCCGGTCACCGGCGTGCAGCCCGGGCACGACGACCTGTTCTACTCACGCGAAGAGCAGGCGCGGCTCTTCGACCCGGCGAAGTGGGCGTCGAAGGACACCGCGGTCGAGCCGGACGACCGGCTCGACCGGATCGATCGCCGGAACATCTTCGCCAACACCGAGAAGTGCTACGACTGCCACCCCGACAAGAAGACCGAGCCGTTCTCGCTGTCGTCGCCTTTCACGCAGGCCAACACCCTCCGCGACATCCACGCCGGCGCTCGCGAACGCCTCGACACCGCGATCGACAACAAGATCCGCACCGATCACCCCAGCGTGCGGAAGGGCACCGAGCAGTATGACCAGCTCGCGAAGCGCTACCAGGACGAGAGCGCGCTGCGCTTCCGGCTCGAGCTGTCGAACGGCGACCCGCGGCAGCGCCTGAAGATCCAGCCGGAGCAGATGACCGCCGAGCAACGGCAGGTCTACGACGATCACGTCGCGAACTTCCGCCTGAAGGAGCTCGACAAGAAGATTCGTCCGCACCACGCGCGCCTCGACAGTGAGTACACGAAGAACGGTTGGGGCGACGACAGCCCGTTCTACGGCGTCGACCGCGAAGCGTTCCTCGCCGACGTCGCCGGCAAGGACATCTCCAAGGTCAGTAGCTACGACCGCTTCCGCGCGCTGTCGGAGATCGACGGCTACAAACGCGACAACGGAGAGCTGTTCGATCGCGATCCCAACTCGTTCGAAGGATTCCGCGAGCGGGTACAGCAGCACGAAGCAGCTCAGCGTCCGCAGCTCGACCCGGCGCAGCTGTCGCGCCTCATGACCGGCGAGAAGTGCTACGACTGCCACCCGAGCAAGAAACACGACTTCTCACTCGACTCCGGGCTGTTCGGCGAGCGGAAGGCGGCGCCGACCTGGACGGCGCCAGAGGTGAAGTCTCCCGCGCCGACCTCCGAGCTGTACTACCGCGACGAGCGTGAGATGCGCGCCGCGGGGCTCGAGGACTCGGACATCGCGGAGCGGATGAAGGCCGCGCGCGCCGAGCCGAACAACCCGATCCCCTACCTCAAGAAGTCGATGGACGACCTGTCCGACGCACAGCACGCGCAGGTCAGCGAGGACTACACGCGGTTCTCCGTGGAGCAGCTCGAGGGGAAGCTGCGGAAGAGCCTCGTCGAGAACGTGGGCAAGGAGGTCGACCGGCTCGACCGTACGTTCGACCGCATCCTGCGCGAGCAGGGGGTCGTCGGTGACCTCGCCGATGCGATCAAGAACAACCTCGGCAGCAAGGATGGGTGGCTGATCGACTCCGAGCTCGGGAGCAACGCGGTCGTGCGAACGATTCACGACGCGTACCGCGCGCGTCGCGACGTCGAGAACCTCGCGAACTTCAAGGGCTCGCACGAAGACTTCGTGAAGGCGTACCGCGACCGCGTCACGAACCTGAACGACAAGATTCAGGCGGTCCCGGATCACATCCAGCGCTTCCAGAAGTCGCAGAGCAACTGGGTGGAAGGAATCTCGGACTTCGCATCCGTGGGCGTCGCGCTCACCGCGGCCGCGGCGGCGCCGTTCACCGGTGGTGCGTCGCTGCTCGTCGGCGCGGCGGCGGGTGCGATCACGAAGGTCGGGACGAAGGGCCTCGACGCATGGACCGGGAGCGGCGAGTACGATGGGAACGTCGCCCTCGATCTGCTCAAGGGTGGGATCAACGGGCTGTCGGCGACCGGCACGAACATGCTCGCGCGTCAGGCCGCGCAGCGGATGCTCGCGAACCAGGCGACGAAGCTGGCAACCGGGCAGAGCGTCTCGATGCTCACACGCGCCGGCATCTGGGGCGGCACGACGATCGGCGAGGGCGCTGTCGATGGTTACATCGTCGGGACCTCCAACTCGCTGCTCGACGGCAAGAGTCTCAGCGAAGCGAACATGAACGGGCTCCGCGGCGCTGCGTTCGGCGCGATCCTCAACCCGCTGTCGCAGGGCGCGACGAACGGGCTGGGGCGCCTGTGGCGCGGTAAGGCGAAGGCGGACGTCGACGGACCGGCGCCCAAGAAGCTCGACGCTCCGGAGCGCGCGAAGCTCAAGCCGTCGACCTTCGCCGACGACATCCTGAAACAGCTCGACGTCGCCGGGAAGGATCTCGACCGGGCGCTCGATCAGTGGCCACACACCGGCAAACAGGCGGCCAGTCAGCGCAAGCGCGTCGAGGGCATGGCGGAGGACGTCCGCCTCGCAAAGAAACTCGTCGAGCAGAACCCGACGGACGCCAACGCATCCGCCGCGCGTGAGTTCCTCAGCGCGAGTGAGAAGAGCCGCCGCCTCGCGACCGAGTACGGGACGATGGGTGACAAACCCAAGCGCCCGCCGGGCCGGCTCTCCGACGAGGAGCTCGCGCAGGCGCAGCGCGCGAAGGAGACGTGGGAGGCCAACGAGAAGGCGACGCGTCAGGCGTTCATGGACGAGTACAAGGCGTCGCAGCAGGCGATGTACGAGTCGATCCGCAAGACCGCCGGCATCGAGGTATCGCCGATCTCGGACGCACGTCCTGGCGCCTTCGACCGCAACCCCGTCGAGGAGGTGAAGAAGCTGAAGCTCCCGGACGGTGAGAAGCCGAACCGGGCGTACGCGGAGCTGGAGGTCGACGGTGTGCGGCAGCCGATCGGTCCGCGTCGGAGCGGTGGCGGTCCCGATGAAGGGGTGCCCGGGAACCCGTACGAGGCGGAGGCGCGGGTGCTGGAGGACGTGCCCGGGCAGCACAAGATGTCGCGCATGAACGACTCCGAGGTGCGGTTGATGGGGTTGGTGAACGATGCGCTGTCGAAGCTGCCGAAGGGCGCCGACGCGCGGCTGCGGATCTTCACGGAGCTGCCGCCGTGCCCGTCGTGTCAGCGCGTGATGTCGAAGTTCCGGACGGACTATCCGAACGTCCAGATCGAAGTCTTCCACCAGTGAGGGATCCGCAATGAATTTCGTAGCTGCTAAGGTCACGTCCAACGTGGGTCGGGTCATCGAAGACGACGTCGAGCACATCGTCGCGCTCCGTTTCTCCGAGGACGGCACGACGCTCGTCGGCGCCGACTCCAACGGGACGCTCTTCGTGTGGGGCGACGACTTCACGCTTCGTCACCGCCTCGAGTGTGATCTCGACATCGTGCACGACTGCGCGTTCGACGGTCGCCGCGCGGTCGTCGTGGGCGCGGGGGACATCGAGGTGTGGGATGTCGAAGCCGGCGAGCGCGTCCGGATCATCGCCAAACCCGCCGGCCACGAGGTGCAGGCGGTGACTTTCGTCGGCGACCGCGTCGCGGCGGTCGGGGACGCAGAGATCCTCTGGCTCTTCGGCGACGAGACCGTCGCGCTCGAGAGCTTCGGCGGCGAGCGCAACGTCTCGCTCGCCTTCGACGGCACCCGCCTGGTCTGCGCGGCGGTCCGCCAGGGCGGCTCCCACGTGGCGTACGCGGCGCTGGAAGGTGATCACCTCGTCCGTGTCGAAGGCCCGAAGATCGCGGAACCCACCGACGGCATGAGCGCGATCGCCACCTCGCCCACCGGTGACCTCATGGCGTTCACCGCGCGCGACCTCACGGTGTTCGGCTTCGACGGCGCCTTCGAGACGAACCTCTCCCCGGAGGGCAACGTCGTGGTTCGCGACGCGACGCGGGGGACGGTCGAGCGCCCGTGGAGCGCTCCGGTGTTCATCGATGCGCAGCGTGTCGCCGTGGGCGTGCCGGGCGGCGAGGTCGCGGTGATCGACGTGAAGGCGCGTCAGCGCGTCGCGTCCTTCGTGGTGCACGGTGGACGCGACGTCACGGCGGCCGCATTCCACCGCGGCCACCTCGTGACGGCCGGCCAGGACTACCGCGTGGTGGTCTCCGAGCTCCCTTGACCACGACCATCGAAACTCGACGCGCTCGCGGGGCATCTCGAGCCGCTGAACCGCGCGAACGCTACTTGTTCCGCTGCTGGTAGATCGTCTGCGCGATCTCGTCGAGCTGCTCGGCCTCGCGCATGGCGCGTTCCTTTTTCACCTGCGCCTCCCAGTTCTCCTTGTGCTTCTGCAGCGCCTTGAGGTCCTGGGTCGCCTGGATGAGCGCGTCCTGTGCGCGCTTCATGTGCTTTTCGGCTTCGCGCACGTTCTCGCGTTGCGCGTCGATGCGCCCCTTCTGCTCGACTTCCTTCTCCTTGAGGCGGTCGATGAAGCGGTAGGCGGCGGCCTGGTCCGTCACCTTCATCTCCCCCGACGCGAGTTTGTTCGCGTACTCCTCGCGGCGGCGGTGACGGTCCTCGATCATGCGTTCGAGCTCGTCCTTCAGCTCTTGCAAGAGATCTTGCTCCTGCTTGAGCTGCGCCATCGCGGCGGCGAACGCCTGCTTGGCGTCTTCCTCCGCGCGCTCGCGGATCTCGAGGAGGGTCTGGAGTCGGTACTTCGCCAAAGTCGAAATCCTCAGTTGAACAAGCCGACCAGCATCTGGATCGACTCTTCGAACGGCGAGTTCTCCTCGGTGCGCTGCCGGAGGAACGCCTCGACCATGTCGATCTTGTCGATCGCGTAGTCGGTCGCCGGGTCCGTGCCGTACTGGTACGCGCCGAGGAGGATGAGGTCGCGCTGCTTCTCGTACGTCGCGAGCACCTCGCGGAGCTTCGCCGCCGCTTCGCGGTGCTCGGGGGCGATGATGCCCGTCGCGACACGCGACAGGGACGGCAGGATGTCGATCGCCGGCCAGTGGTTCCGCGCGCCGAGCGCACGGTTGAGGATGATGTGGCCGTCGAGGATACCGCGGACCTCGTCGGAGATCGGCTCTTCCATGTCACCGCCCGCGACGAGGACGGTGTACAGCGCCGTGATCGATCCCTTCGACGAGTTGCCCGTGCGCTCCAACAACCGAGGCAGCTGCGAGAACACCGACGGCGGATAACCTTGGCGCGCCGGCGGCTCACCGACCGCCAAGCCGATCTCGCGCTGCGCACGCGCGAAGCGCGTCGTCGAGTCCATCATCAACAACACCCGCGCGCCCTGGTCGCGGAACCACTCCGCGATCGCGGTGGAGACGAACGCCGACTTCTGACGAACGAGCGAGGACTCGTCGGAGGTCGCCACGACCACCACCGACTTCTTCATCCCCTCCTCACCGAGCGACTCCTCGATGAAGTCCTTCACCTCACGACCACGCTCGCCGATCAGACAGCAGATGACGATCTCGGCCTCGGTGTTTCGGGCGATCTGCCCCATCAAGGTCGACTTACCGACACCGGAGCCCGCGAACAGCCCGACGCGCTGACCTTTACCGATCGTCAGCAGCCCGTCGATCGCGCGCACGCCGAACGCGATGTGTTCCAGCACGCGCTCACGATCCAGCGGATCGGGCGGCGTGCGTTCCACGGCCCAGTCCTCGAGCCCGCGGATCTCGCTGAGGCTCGCGCCGTCGATCGGCTGGCCCAGACCGTTGACGACGTGACCGAGCAGACCCTCGCCGCAGCGCACTTCGAACGGCCGCCCGTAGGGCACGACCTCCGAGTCCGGACCGACGCCCTCCGGGAACCCGAAGGGCATCAACATCACTTCCTTGTCGCGGAAGCCGACGACCTCGGCTTGCAGGCTGTGCGTCGGGTTGACGATCTCCACGAGCTCCCCGATGCGCACGCCCGGGACCGCGGCCTTGATGATCAGGCCGGTCATCTCCGTCACGCGACCGCGCACGCGCGTGAAGCGCGTCTTGCGCACCCGGCGCGCGTATCGAGAGAAGTCGATCGGGGCGGCGACCACTAGTAACCGGCCCCCGGGTCGTCCTCGGGATCCAGCTCGCCCATGTCGTAGCCGGACAGCTCCGCTTCCGTGAGCTCGGCCTGCAAGGCGGCTTGCATCGCTTCGAGCTGCCGCTCGAGCTGCGCGTCGATCGCACCGAGCTCCGTCATGATCATGCAGCCGCCGCGCGTGACCGAGGCGTCCTCACGGATCTCTACGGCGTTCGCACGCGCGAGGATCTCCAGGAGTTTGTTCTTGTTCTGCTCGAGCGCCGCTTTGTCGGTCGGGTGCACGCGCACGATGATCTCGCGCTGCTGCCGCGCGTCGAGCAGGGCGCGCCGCACGACCCCGACGATGACGTTCGAGTCGATCTTGACGGCCTCACCGATGATCTTCTCGACGCACTCCGTCACGAGCCCGACGTAGCTCGCCTCGAGGCCGTCCTCGACCTTCTTCACCCGCAAGAGCGCTTGCGCGACCTGCTGGGTGTACTGCGCGAGGCCTTCTTGTTTGCCCTCTTCGAACCCGTGCTGGCGCGTCTCGACGGCCTGCTCTTCGGCCTCTTCGAGGATGCGCTGGGCCGCGTCCTCGGCCTCGCGTCGGATGCGCGTGGCCTCCTTGGTCGCGTCGACGAGCTCGCGCTCGATCACGCGCCGCTTCTTCATCTGCGGCGCCTGCGGGCGGCTCGGTTCGGGGGCCTGGGAGGCCCGCTTGATCACCTTCGGCAATGCGCGACCCATGGTAGTCGAGTAGAGTCGACCGCGCCAATGAAGGATGCAGCGCCCTCCCAGATCGCCGTCCTCGGCGCCGGATACGTTGGCCAGGCCCTCACGACGCGCCTCGTCGAGGCGGGCCACCGGGTCCTCGCGACGACCACGACGCCCGCCAAGGTCCCGGAGCTGTCGTCGCGCGGCGCGGACGCGGTGTGTTTCGATTTCGGCACACCCGGGGACGTGACCTTCGATGTCGACGCCGTCGTACACCTCGCCCCGCCGGCGCGTGACGGGTCCGCCGCAGCGGAGGCGAAGGTGATCGCCGACCGCTGCACCGACCGCGTTCGGGCCTTCGTCTACGGGTCGACGACCGGCGCGTTCGGCGACCACGGCGACGCGTGGATCGACGAGGCCACCCCATCGGGCGCCCTCGGCGCGCGCGGTCAGCGTCGGCTCGACACCGAGCATGCGTTGGCCGACGCCGGCCTCCCGTTGCGCGTGGTGCGCATCGCCGGGATCTACGGACCGCACCGCACGCTGCTGCGCGCGTTGGAGCGCGACTCGTTCGTTCTGTTCGAGGGCGGACCGCACACGAGCCGAACCCACGTCGACGATCTGGTGTCGCTCTTGGTCGGGATGCTCGCCCCCGACGCCCCGTCGTTGGCGATCGCGTGTGACGAAGAGCCGGCGCCGACGCTCGACGTCGCCCGCTACACGTGCGCGCTGCTGGACCGTCCGATGCCCGACGTCGTGAGTCTCGATGAGGCCAAGGAGCAGCTGTCGCCGGCCGCGTTGGAGATGCGCATGGGAGGGCGGCGTTGCCGCTCGACGGTGCGCGCCGCGGTGATGGGCGCGCTCGCGCACCCGACCTACCGCGAGGGCGTGCGCGCGAGCCTGCGTGCGGAGGGGCTCATCGAGTGACTTCGAGGCGCGTCTGCGCGGTCGGACCGTAGGTGTACAGGCCGCACCGTCCGCCGTACGCTCCCCCCGCGCATGGGGAGCAGCGAGTACGATGGCCTCGGCGAGGAGACGCGGGATCCGCAGCTTCACGAGACGCCGACCCAGGCGGAGCGCGTCGTCACCCTGACGATCCTCTTGCACCCGCAGGTCGAGCGGATCGGAGAGGTGGCCTCGACCGCCCCTAGGACGCCGATTCGCCTCGGACGGATCATGCCGACGTTCGCACCTGTCGAGGGCGGCGTGGGTGGCCCGCTCGCCGACGCGTTCGTTTCACGTCGACCGCTCGTCTTGGAGCGTTCGACCTCCGGCGACGTGACGATCGCGCGGGACGGATCGTCGACGCGTCTCGAGGTCGATGGTGTCGTGCTCGAAGAACGCATGACGGTCGAAGCCGCGCGCCTGCGCGACGGCGTGGTGCTGACGCTCGGCGGGAGCACGGTCTTACTACTCCGTGAGACCGACGCGCTCGGTGCCTCGCAGCCTGCGTTGGGGTTGGTCGGGGCGTGCGCGGCGATGCACGCGTTGCGTCGCGAGATCCTCCGGGTCGCGCCGTCGAACCTGCCGGTGCTCCTGCGCGGTGCGACCGGAACGGGCAAGGAGCACGTCGCGCGCGCGCTCCACGCGCAGGGGCCGAGTCCGGACGGGCCGTTCGTCGCGGCGAACATGGCGGCCGTCCAGCCTTCGCTCGCGGCGTCCACGTTGTTCGGTCACACCAAGGGCGCGTTCACGGGGGCGGACGCGGATCGCGTCGGTCTCTTCGAGCGCGCCGACGGCGGCACCCTGTTCCTCGACGAGATCGGCGAGGCGCCCCCGGAGGTGCAAGTCATGTTGCTCCGCGTGCTGGAGACCGGGACGCTGGAGCCGGTCGGCGGTGGAGCCGAGCGCCGGGTCGACGTTCGGCTCGTCGCGGCGACCGACGCCGATCTCGGACGCCTGACGCAGGACGGATCGTTTCGGCCCGCGTTACTCCACCGGTTGTCGGGGTACGAGATTCACCTGCCGCTGCTCGCCGAGCGGCGCGAGGACATCGGTCGGCTCGCGCGGCACTTCTGGGGCGAGCGCGAAGGTTTCCTGCCGACGCCGGTGATGGAGCGCCTCGCGCGCTACGCGTGGCCGGGGAACGTGCGGCAGCTCGCGAACGTGGTGAGTGCGCTCGCGCTGTTCGAGCCGACGGCGACGGCCGCGATGCTCACGAAGCTCGACGCCGTGCTCGACGCGCCGCAGGCGGTCGACGCGCCCGCGGCACCGACGCGGTCCTCGCAGGAGCTCACCGACGACGACGTGTTCGCGGCCATGAAGGCCGAGGCGTTCCGCATCGAGCGCGCCGCAGAGCGCCTGGGCATCAGTCGACCGGCGCTCTACCGGCGCATCGAGGAGCACCCCGAGCTGCGCATCGCGAAGCAGCTCACGCGCGAAGAGATCGAGGCGGCGGGCGCGAAGGTCGAGTGGGATCTGAACCGAATGTCCGACGCGCTGCGGGTGTCGAAGTCCGGCGTTCGCCAGCGCATGAAGCAGCTCGGCGTCACGCCGCCGTAGCTCACCAGACGGGGTAGCCTTCCTCCGGTGGCTCCTTCGGCGGGGTGTGTTTCGGCGCCGCCTTCGCGGGCCGTGGGATCGCGCGGAGCGTCGTTCGCAGCGTGGCCGGGCCGTCCTCTTGAACTTCGATCGTCGCGCCGTGGTGGCCCGCGAGCTCGAGCCGGAGCGTCTGCGGGAGCCGCTCGGCGGTCAGCTGCAGGTCGAGCGGCGTCGGCCCGAGGTCGAGGTTGCCGTCCATGACCCGCGCCCCCGACGGCGAAGTCTCGATGCGCACGCGATGCAAGGGACGTTGCGCGACCTCGATACGCGGCGCGGCGCCGGGCGCCGTGACCGGCGGTGGCGCCGTGACCGGCGGTGGCGCCGTGGTGGTCCGCGAAGTGTTGGCGGCGATCAGCGCGGCGATCGCAACGACCGCCGCCGCGCCCGCGAAGAGGAGGGGGAGCCGACTCCCCGGGCCGGGCGAGGGGGGCGGGAGGATCGCTTCCGTCGGCGGGGACGCCGCCGGGTCGACGAGCGGCGCGGCGGCGGCGCGAGGAGGGCCTGCGCGGGCCGCGCCGGTGTCGGGGAGTGCCTCGCGATCCGCGCTCGGCGTCGTGTCGGCCAGGGCTTCGCGATCCGCGCTCGGCGTCGTGTCGGCGAGCGCCGCAGGATCCAGCTCGTGGGGCGCGGTCTTGGCGTCGGGTCGCTCCACGCCGGGGACCGTGTCGGGGAGCTTCGTCGCTGCCGTCGTTTCCGCGGGGCGTTCGTCCGTCGGCGTCACGATCTGCGTCGCGCGGGTCGCTACGTCCGTCGGTCCGTCGACGATCTTCGCGATGCTCGGGCGTGCGGTCGCTTCGTCCTCGGGGAACCGCATCGCGGCGGTGCGTTGCTCCGCGTCCTGCGCGATCTCCGCGAACCGCGCCGCTACGTCGCGCGCTTGCGCGGGCCGGTCCGAAGGTCGCCGTGCCATGAGGTGGCGATACAGGTCGTCGAGCTCCGCGGAGGGCGGGGCGCCGTCCTGCAGCGTGGCGGGGAGCGCGGGCGCTTCGCTGGAGCGCTTCTGGCGCAACGTCTCGGCGACGTCCGCCGCCGCGTGCGGCGCCCGCCCCGCGACGAGCGCAAACGCGAGGCACCCGAGCGAGTAGAGATCGCTGCGTTCGTCGACGGTGTCCCCGAGCGCCTGCTCGGGGCTCGCGAAGCTCGGCGTCCCGAGCATCTGCCCCGGCGTGGTGAGGCGCTTCTTCGCCTCCTCGCGGCCCAGCAGCTTACCGAGCCCGAAGTCGAGCACCTTCACGAGCGGCGCGCGCCCGTCGGCGAGATCCGAGAGCATGACGTTCGCCGGCTTGAGGTCTCGATGCACGATGCCCTGCGCGTGTGCGTGCGCGAGCGCGAGCGCGATCTGCTCGCAGATGCGCGCGGCCTGCGCCTCCGGGACGGGACCGCGGTTGCGGAGCAGGTCGAGGAGCGTCGACCCCGCGATCAGCTCCAGCGCGATGAAGGGGCGCTGCGTCACCTCGTCGATGCCGAAGTCGAAGACCTGCACGATGTTCGGGTGTGCGAGGCGCCCGAGCAGGTGCGCCTCCTGCTCGAAACGCCGGTGGGCGTGCTCCGAGCGGAGCGACGCCGCGCGCAGGAGCTTCACCGCGACGGGGCGCCCCATCGCCAGCTGCGTGGCGCGGTACACCTCCCCGAGGACCCCGCGGCCGAGGGGCGCCTCGATCGTGAAACGGTCCGCCAGGACCGCGCCGGGTTCGAGCACATCCACGCGGGCCGTGATGCTACCATCCGCGCGCCGTGGGCCCGCTGGTGTTCGTGTTGGTGTTGGGGATCGCGGCCCCGCCCGCCGAGGCGAAGGCGTGGGCCGAACGTGCGACGAAGGCCTTCGCCGCGGAGCGCTACGAGGAGGCGCTGGCGGCGGCGAAGAAGGCGTATGCGCTCGACCCGCAACCTGAGTTGCTCAACAACCTGGGCGTCGTGCTCGAGGCGCTCGGTCGCTTCGACGAGGCCGCCGACGCGTTCATCCGCGTGATCGCGGACGAGCGGAGCCCCGAGGCGTTGCGCGCCAAGGATCGGGAGCGTCTCATGAAGCTGAAGCCGAGCCTCGAGAGCGCGACGGTTCGGTTCCTCTCCGCGCTGGACGCCACGATCGCGACGGCGCGCTCCGACCGCGGCGGCGATCAGCGTGTCCACCCCGGGCCTGCGGTCCTCACGATTCGCAGTGAGAAGGGGGTGGTGGTGCGCAACGTCGAGCTCCCCGTCGCGCGGCGCACGACGATCGACACGGCGACCTACCTCGAACGCGAAGGTGATGCCTTCCTCGCGATCGGCGCGGAGCGAGTGCGCGACATGACAGTCGACGGCGCATCGCTGGGCTGGCTTCCGGATCCAGGGACGAAGCTGAGGCTGGATCCAGGGCGTCATTCCATTCAGTGGACAGGCCGCGAAGGTGACACCCACCAACGAACGATCGACCTGGCGCCCGGTGCGACGGAGCCCTTGAGCCAGCCTGTCGTCGTCGAGGTCGTGACGGCGCCGCCGCCGTCCGAGTCTGCTCCGGTGCTGCCGTGGGTGGTGTCGGCGAGCGGTGCGGTGCTCGTCGCGACCGGCGCTGTCTTGCTCGGTGTCGCGCACGGCACGGCGGGGACGCTGGACCCGACGCCGGGGTCGAACCTCGCGCCGGTCACGTACCCGGAGGCCGTCGCGACGGAGCGGCGCGCGGGTCGGGAAGCGGCCGCGGGCGTCGGCTTGATGATCGCCGGCGGCGTCGCCGTCGCGAGCGGCTTGATCTGGGGCGCGCTGACGTCCGCGGAGTAGTCAGTCGCCGTCGATGGAGCGGTAGCCGATGTCCCGCAGGCCCGCGTCCCCGCGGAAGTCGAAGCTGCGGCCCTCGGCGATCGAGCCGTCCGTGAAGATCGCCCAGATCGCCCCGACGATCGGGCGCGGGCGACTGTTGCGTTGTTCGCCCGCGATCGCCGCGATGGTGTCGAAGCTCTGGCCTTCGGGGAACACCACGTCGACCGGCTCCACGTCCGGCGGGATCGGGAGCGCGACGTGGTCGCTGCGATACACGCCGACGTCGCGGACGTACGTGTACAACACGCCGGCGACCTGCCCCATACCTACGACTTCAGGCGTGACCTCGGGCGACAGGTTCGTGAACGAGCGGGCGCCGGTGAAGTCGAACGGGCCCATCGACTCCACGCGCACCGCGTCGTGGAAGTACACGTGCACCGTGCTCGTGGAGGCGCCGCCCATGCTCACGTCCAGGATCTCGTCGGGTCTGCGGTCCTCCGGCAGCGTGATCCAACGCTCCGCGAGCCAGTCCGACGAGGACGACGTCGCCGCCCAGTCGCCCGACCACGGCTCCGACTGGCGCTTGAACGCGACGAACGGATCGTCGAGCAGCACCTTGCACCAGCCGGTCGCGTAGTAGAGGAAGGTGCGCGGCTCGGTCGAGATGTCGAAGCCGACGAGGCGCCCCGGTCGAACGGTCCGCGTAAGCTCTTCGGGTGTGCCGCTGGCGACGGTGCCGTCGCGGAACAGCACCCACGCGGTCCCGTCCGCGGCGAGGGCGAAGGCGTCGGCGTTGGCGGCGTGTTTGCCGACCGGCCAGGTCACGTCGGCGGTGGCGCCCGCGCCGAGGTCTTCGGGGGTGCCGTACACGACCGTGTCGTCGTCGAGCCAGGTCACGGTCGAACCGTCCGGAGCCATCGCGATCCCGACGACGCCGGCCGGTGCCTCGTAGCGTCCGAGCGGCTCGCGGTCCGGCGCGGCGAGCGGACCCCGCGCGAGTCGCTGGTCTGCGAAGAACGTGTAGGCGGGCAGGCCGTCGGCCTTGGCGACGGCGACGACCTCGGTGAGGTCGTGGGCGAAGGCGCCGGTTCCGTCGTCGGGCTGGGTGAGGTCCTCGATCTGCGTGAACGCGCCGCGGGCGTACCAGCGTACGAAGCGGCCGTCGGCGACGCCGAGCCCCAGCAGTTGTCCCCACGCGTCGGTCGCGGGGCGCGCCTCGGGGAGCGGGCGCGCGGAGGCCGGCGCGACGCAGACGGTGTCGATGAGATCACAGGCCTGCGCGGCCGGGCAGTCGCCGTCTTCGGCGCACGGGTAGGTGAGCGCGTCGATGTCGAGGCTGGGGCAGCCGGCGAGCGCCAGCGGGAGGACCACGAGCCACCTTCGCATCGGTGGCGACGATAGCACTTTGGTCAGTGCGAGGCGGGGGAGGGCTGCCCGGCGCTGTCGTGGGCGTGATCCTCGTCGTCGGCGTGCGCGGGGCTCCGCTTGAAGGCGCGTCCGAGGACGCGGCGGATGTCCTCGAAGATCGAGTACATCGTCGGCACCATCACCAGCGTCAGCACGGTCGCGACGAGCAGGCCGAAGATGACCGCGACCGCCATCGGTCCCCAGAACTGCGCGCTCTGGCTGCCGACGATCCACTTGAGCTCGCGGAAGTCGAACGAGATGCCGAGCGCCATCGGGATGAGGCCGAGCATCGTCGTGATCGCCGTGAGGATCACCGGGCGGAAGCGCGTCATGCCGGCTTGGATCAACGCGTCGTACGTCGCCATGCCCTGCTCTCGGAGCTGCTGCACGTAGTCGAGCAACACGATCGCGTTGTTCACGACCACCCCCGCGAGGGAGATGACCCCCAGCCCCGTCATCATGATCCCGAATGGGGTGCCGGTGAGCACGAGCCCCCAGAGCACGCCGATCAGCGACAGGATCACCGACGCGAGGATGATGAACGGCAGGTCGAAGCGGTTGAACTGCGCGACGAGCACGATGGCGATCAGGAACAGCGCGATGAGGAAGGCGTTGCCCAAGAACTCCTGCGCGTTCTTCTGCTCGTCGTTCGCGCCGCCGAGGCGGAGGAACGTGTTCGCCGGCATCTCGGCCTCTTCGATGTACTTCATCACCTCGGCGCGGACGGCGTTTTCGTTGTAACCCTCCGCGACGTCGCCGCTGATCGTGACCACGAGCTTGCGGTCGATGTGGCGGATCGATCCGCTGCCGCCCGCGAGCTCGTACGAAGCGAGCGTCGACAGGGGCACCGGGAACGTGTCGGGGCTCGTGTCCAGGCGGCCGGGGATGCGCAGGCCGAGGACGGCCTGGAGGTCGTCGCGGAACTCCGGCGCGATGTTGACGACGATGTCGTACTCGTCCTCGCCGTCGCGGATGGTGCTCGCAATCTGACCTGCGACCGCCGTCCGGATCGTGCTCGCCACCGTTCGGGTGTCGGCGCCGACGCGCTTGGCGGCGCCGCGGTCGATGCGGAGCCGCAGCTCCGGTCGGCCGACGCGATAGTCGTCCTCGAGGTCGGTCGTGCCCTCGATGCCCGCGAGCTCGCGGCGCACGCGGGCGGCGATGGAGCCGACCTCGTTGAAGTCGTCGCCCGACACCTCGACGGCGATCGGCTTACCGACCGGCGGGCCCATTCGCTCCTTGTCGATCGTGAGCGCCGCACCGGGGATCCGCGCGATCTTGTCGCGGAGGCGATCGATCGTGTCGGTGGTGTTCTCGACGCGGATCTTCTCGCCTTCCTTCGCCGTGTTGCGGTCCGGCAGGAAGTCGAGCGTGATGCGCGCCATGTGCGGCACGGACTGCGCGCCCGACATCGGATCGCCGCCGCCGGAGACGCCGGTCTCCGCGACGTAGAAGTCGACGTTCTCCTCCTCGACGAGCACGGCCTCGACCTGGCGGACGATGTCGTCGGTGGCGTCGACGTCCGTGCCGTCGGGGGCGCGCACCGAGATCGTCGCGCGGTTCGGCTCCGTCTCGGGGAAGAACTCGGTGCCGTGGTTCAGGACGGCGTACGCGAAGAACGTGCCGAACAAGCTGACCACGCCGAGGGTCGCCGAGATGTACCGGTGGTCGATCGAGATCTTCAGGACCGACTGGTACGCGCGCATGATCGCGTTCTTCGGGATGCCCGACTCGTCGACCTTCTTGCCGGTGCGCTTCATCGCACGCCCGGTGATGACCGGGAGGACGACGATCGCGACGACCAGCGAGGCGATCAGCACGGTGACGACCGTCTTGGGCATGTAACCCATGAACTGGCCCATGATGCCGGTCCAGAAGACGAGCGGGAGGAACGCGGCGACGGTGGTCGCGGTCGACGCGGTGACCGCACCGGCGACCTCGCGCGTGCCGTCGATGGCGCCCTCCTTGAGCGTCTTACCCATCTCGACGTGGCGGTAGATGTTCTCGACGATGACGATCGCGTTGTCGACGAGCATGCCGAGCGCGAGGATCAGTGAGAACAGGACCATCATGTTGAGCGTGAAGCCGAAGCCGAACAGCACCATGATGGCGAGGAGCATCGACAGCGGGATCGCCGCCGCGACGAACAGGCTGTTGCGTGCGCCCATCGCGAACAGGAGCACGGCGACCACGAGGATCAGCGCCGTGATGATGCCGTTCTCGAGCTCGGCGACCATGTCGCGGATCTGCTTCGACTGGTCGCCGACGATCCGGTAGTTGACCCCCTCCGGCCACGTCTTCGACTGCTGGGCGGCGAGGACCTTCACGGCGTCGGCGATCTGCAGGATGTTGGCGCCGGTCCGCTTGGTGACCGCGATCGAGACGGCGGGGCGCCCGTTCATGCGCGCGTAGGACTCGCGCTCCTTGAACTCGTCTTCGATGCGACCGACGTCGCGGACGAAGACGGGGCGATCGCCGACGCGTTTGATCGCGACGTTTTCGATCTCCTTGCCGACCTCGAACTCACCGGGGACGCGGAGCAGGAACTTCGCGTCGCCGGTCGTGACGTCGCCGCCGGGGATGTTCACGTTCTCGGCGGAGATGGCGTTGACGACGTCCTGCAGCTGCAGGCCGAAGTGCTGCAGGCGGAACGGGTCCACCTGCACCTTGATCTCGCGCTCGCGCCCGCCGGTGATCTTCGCGTCGAGGACGCCGTTGATGCGCTTGACGCGCTCCTCCATGTCCTCGCCGAGGTCCTTCAGGACGGCGTCGTCCACGGGGCCCGCGAGGGTCAGGATGAGGATCGGGAAGTCGGAGAACGAGACCTCGCGGATGTCGGTCTCTTCGGCTTCGTCCGGGATCTTCGCGCGCGCGCGGTTCACGCGGTCGCGGACGCGCTGCAGCGCGTCTTCGATGATGACCTCCGGCTCGAACTCGAGCGAGATGATCGACGCGCCCTCGGCGGACGTCGACGACATCTTCTTCACGTCCTTCACGGACGTCAGCTCGTTCTCGATCGGCGTGGTGATCAGCGTCTCGATGTCCTTCGCGGAGACACCGATGTACGGGGTCGTGATCAGGACGACGGGGATGTCGACGTCGGGCGCCGCTTCGCGCGGCATCTCCTCGTAGACCTTCCAGCCGAAGATGATGATGACCGCGACGAGCAGCCCGACGACGGCGGCTTTGTCGATCAGCGCTTTCAGCATCACTTGTCTCCGAAGATGACCTGGCCGTCGCGGCAGCACTTGCCTTCGCGCGCGACCAGGAGTTTGTCGCCGTCCGCGAGCTCGCGGTGGCCCGTGACGACCACGCGGTCCCCGACGTTGATGCCGGACTTCACCAGCACCTGTCCGCGGACGATTCCGCCGAGCTCGACATCGCGCCAGCGGGCGACGCCCTCCTGCTCGACGAAGACGCCGTTACCTTCGAGGCGCGTGACGAGCACGTACTGCGGGATGGACAGGCCCTCGCCGGCGACGGGCACCTTGGCGCGGACCGTGGCGATCATGCCGGGCCGGAGGGTCTTGCCGTCGTTGTCGACCTCGACGAGCACCTCGAACGTGCGCGTGTTGAGGCTCGCGGCCGGACTGATGCGCTCGATCTTTCCGTTGATGACGCCCGTGCTGGCGTCCGCCGACACGCGGACCGCCATCCCCTTGTCGAGGTTCACGACGTCGCGGTCGGAGACCGACAGGTTGATGCGGATCGGGTCGAGCCGAACGAGTCGGACGACCGCGCCGCCCGGCGGGAGCACCTCGCCCTTCTCCACGCGTCGCTCTGCGACGACACCGGAGAACGGTGCGCGCACCGTGGCGCGCTTCGCCTGGAGCTCGGCGAGGTCGAACGCGGCCTGCGCGCCGTCCTTCGCGAAACGAGCCTGGTCGCGGCGCGTCTTCGCGATGCTCTTGCCGGCGCGCTCGACCGCTTCGAAGTCGGTCGTCGTCTGGTCCAGCTGGATCTTCGCCTGCGTGAGTCGGACGTCGTAGGTGGAGCGGTCCACGGCCGCGAGGGCCTGACCCGTCTTCACCGCGTCGCCGACGTCGACGTAGACCCCTTCGACGTAGCCGCCCATCGGCGACGCGAGGAGCGCGGTCTTGCTCCCCTCGACCTCACCGGGCAGCACCAGATCGAGCGTCGCGTCCGACGCACCGACCGTCGCGACCTCGACGCGCGTTGCGCGCGCCTCGGGTGCGACCTTCTTGCTCGTGGTCCGGCCCCCTTCGGGATCGGCACCCTTGGAACCCTCGGCCGGCGCGCACGCGGCGGCGCCTACGAGCGTCAACATCAGCAGCTTCGCCTTCTTCATCGATCGTCTCCTTTGTGCAGCCGGCCGAGCGCGCGATCGAGTCGTGCCCGGGCGAGGCGAAGATCCAAGTGTGCGTTGATGATCTGCAGCTCGGCGTTTCGCAGGTCCTGCTCCGCGAGGAGGAGCTCGCGGGTGGTGCCCTGTCCGGCGTCGAGGAGCTTCTTGCGGTCGTCGAAGGCGCCCTCGGCGGCCTCCAGACCTTCGCGTGCGGCGAGGATCGACGCACGCGTCGAGCGCATCGTGGCCAGCGCGTTCGCGACCTCGACCGCGATGAGATCCGTCAGCGCGATGATGTCCGTCTCGACGAGCGCGACGTCGCGGTCCGCGTTGTCCCAGTTGGACATGCCGACGACCGCGTCGTTCGGCGACCAGCGGAGGTTCACGCCGATCTGCCAGGTCGTGTTGAAGCCCGTCGGGTCGAAGAACACGCGCTGGTTTGGCCGGGCGTGGGTGGCGGATCCGTCGATGGTGAGTCGCGGGAACACACCGACGCGCTCGAGCTTCGCGAAGTTGGCCTGCACGTCGACGAGCTTGCGGAGCGCGCGGAGTTCGAAACGGTCTTCAATCGCTTGCTCCAGCGCTGCCTCGTACTCCGGGAGCTCGATGTTCGCGCTCGCGAGGAGGTCCTCACCGTGTTCGAGCTTGGCTTGCGGATCGTGCAGCGCCCGGCGGAGCCGCGCGTTGGCCACGATGACGCCGCCCTTGGCCTGCTCGAGCGCGACCTGCGCCGAAGCGACCTGCGCCTTCACCTGAAGGACGTCGCCGTTGGTGCTCAGACCGGCCTCGGCGAGCTTTTGCAGGTCCTCCATCTGCGTCGTGAGGACTCCGACCGACTTCTCCGCGACGACGCGTCCGGCGCGCGCGCGAATGGCGTCGAGGTACATCTGCACGGCGGTGAACGCGACCTCCTCGCGCTTCGCGGCGAGCTGATTTCGCGCGACCTCTTCCGTCCCGACGACGGCGTCGTAGCCCGGCATGATGCGCAGGAAGTAGTCGCTCGCCGGCACGGAGACCGACGCGACGAGGCTGTAGCTGTCGAGTGGGAATGCACCGAAGCCCTGTACGTCGTTCTGGTTCACACCCGGCGGGAGGCAGAAGAACTGCTCGTCCTCTGGGAGCGAAGGGTCACAGGGCGGCAACGTGATCGGCGACAGCCGCTGGTATCCCGCCGACAAGTCGACGCGCGGGGCGTAGCCCGTCCACGCGGTGTTCGCCTCCTCGGCGGCCTTCATGTGCTCGACCTCGGCCTTCATCGCTTCGGGCGAGGTCTCCAGCACGCGACGGATCACTTCGTCGGTCGTCAGGCCGCCGGACGTCGGCTCGAGCACCGACATCACCTCGGACGAGGATGGTTGCTGCGCCGCGCTCAACAGCGCGACGCACAGGATGGCGGCACTCATGGCCTCAGACCTTTCAGAATCAACTGCGTCATGACGGAGAGTTTGTTTCCCAACTTCGCGGCGTCGCCGCGTGCGAGCCACTGCACGAAGAAGCCGTGCATGGTGCCCCACACGAAGAAGGCGACATCATCCAGCGTTGCGTCGCCGAAGTCTTGGTCGGCGGCGTTGCTCGCGATCCAGTCGCGGATCGCGTCGATGAATTCGACTTCAGAGCGGATCATGGTGTCGGTCGCGGCGCTCGCGGCGGCGCAACCGTGGTGCATCTTCTTCATGAAGATCAGCGCGTCACGTTGAGTTTCTGTAAATTCGAGTAAACGCATGAAGAGCAGCTCCAGGCGCTGCTCGAAGCCCATGCTCGGAGGCATCGGCCGCGTGAACACGTCGTTCGCGTGCTCGGAGAGCTGCTCGATGATCGCGGAGAAGATGTCTTCCTTGCCGTCGAAGTACGTGTACAGCGACGACGCCGTGAAACCGCACGCTTCGGCGATCGCGCGCATGGTGGTCGCGTCGTAGCCGGCCTCGGCGAAACAACGCGCGGCCGCGCTCGTGATCTGCTGGCGTTGGTGGTCCGCGAGCCGGGCCCGGCGCTCGGCCTTGGCCTCTTGGGTGGCGTCCCGCGGCACGCGCGCCATATGGCGAACGACCGTTCGGTGCGTCAAGGTGATTGTTCGAAATAGTTGAACCCGGGTTCGCCCGAGCTGTCCTACCGTACGGTCCGGGCCGGAGCCGTAGCAAGTGACTTCTCGATGTCGGCGATTTCGCGGGCGAGGGCGTCGAAGGTCTTCGGCTTGCCGGTCCGAACCCGCAGCTCTGCCGTTTTCATCCGGGTCGCGAGCGATTCGGACGATTCTTCATCCAGGCCGCCCCGGGCGCGATCGAAAGCCCTGCGCGCGCGACGCGCCTTTCGCTTGAGCATGGCCCGCGTGATCGTCACCGACCGGGTCGCCTCGATCAGCGGAGCGAGCGTCGCCGCGGCTTGTTCGTCGGTCTGCCCGTCCTTGGCCGTGCGCCACGCCCGGGCGAGGCGCCGCGTGGGCCGAAGCCCCTCCAGGTCCGTCAGCGACAGGCCGCGCTGCGCGAGGACGTGACCCAGCGCGAACTCCAGCTCCGCCACCGAGATGCTCGGCGGCGTCGGCTTCGTCTCGGTCCTCGGCCGGACCCGCCGTCGGCGGCGTCGGGGGCGCTTCGGATCGAGGCCACGACGGTCGGGGCGGTGATCGATCCCGAGCGGGATCAGGTGCGGCAGCGGAGGGGGCGCGGGGGTCGCGGCGGCCACCGGCGCGCGCTTCGGCGTCGGCGGCTCCGCGAAGCGCGGGAAGCCGAGCGCCGTCGCGATCGCGAGCGCGACGACCGCGAGGAGGATCAGCGGCAGCGTCAGGCTCTGCTTCGGCGGCGCCGGCGTCGAGACGAGCGGCTGCGAGCCCTCGTGCGTCGGCGCCTGCGGCGTCGGCGTCTCGACCTGACTGAGTTTGTCGGAGCCGGGCGCATCGAACCCGGAGGTCTCCACCCCCGCGCGGAACGTCGGGTCCGCGAACGCCGCGGGCGCCGAGTCGTAGAGCGACGGCGAAGACACCGGACGATCCGACGTGCGCAGCCCGAGCCCGGAGTCGCTGCGCGGGAATGGGCGCAGCTCCTCGTCGGCGAGCGGCGGGATCTCCAAGACCTCTTCGACGCGCGCCGGGCGCTCCGTCGGGATCTCGTCCTCCACCACCGACGGGAAGGACGGCGCGAGGTCGTCGAAGCATGCGTCCAGCAGCGCGACGACGTCGGCGCCCGACTGCACACGATCCTCGAAGCGCTTGACGAGGAGCCGATCGACCACCGTCTCCAAGCCGCCCGAAGGCGGCAGCGGTGCGGGGTCGGCGGTCGAGTGCATGACCAGCACGTCCGCGAGCACGTCGCCGGGGAACGGGACCTCGCCGCTCAGCATCTCGTAGAGCACGACGCCCAACGAGTAGAGGTCGGCGGGCGGCCCGACGTCGGTGGCGCGCGCCTGTTCGGGGGACATGTAGCGAGGCGTGCCGACGATGCGCCCGGTGCCGGTGAGCTTCGCGCTGATCGAGTCGTCTTTGACGCCGACGATGCCGAAGTCGAGCACCTGCGCGCGCTCGCGACCGCGGACGCCGGAGAGCATCACGTTGGCGGGCTTCACGTCGCGATGGACGAACCCGAGGCGGTGCGCTTCGTGGAGCCCGGCCGCGATCTGCCGCGCGATCCAGGCCGCGTGGCGCGGCTCGATGCGGCCTGACTCTTCGATTAGGTCCTCGAGGGTGCGGCCCTCGATGTACTCCATCACGAGGAACTCGAGGCCGTGCGCGGTCGAGCCGAAGTCGACGACGCTCACCACGTTCGGGTGGCTCATCCGGCTCATCGCCTTCGCTTCGCGTCGGAAGCGCGCGGAGAGGGACTCACTCGCCGCGAACTCCCCATACAGAACCTTGATCGCGAAGTCGCGGTCGAGCTCGGTGTGGCGGACGCGGTAGACGACGCCCATCGCGCCGGTGCCGAGGCGTTCGACGAAGCGGTACCGGTCGATGCGTTCACCGATCAGAGGATCGTCGACGTCTTCGACGAGACGGGTGCCGTCGATCGTGCAGAACTCGCCTTCCCCGGTGAACAGGGAGCGACACTGCGGACAGGACCGCATCGCGGCGCATTATGGTTGTGAGTCGAGCCAACGCCTAGGCCCGCGCGACGTCATGTCGTCCGAGGTGCGCGCGCGCGCTCTTTCGGTCAGGATGGGTCAGGTGGAGGAGGCGAACCCCTTCGCGAGCACCGAGGCGGAGCTGGACCCCGCCACGGCGGACCTCGAACCGACGCAAGCGCGCGAACGTGCGTTGCCCTTCGAGCGTCGCGTCCTGAGGATCGCTTCTTGGCTGATGTTCTTCGGCGTGTGGTTCGTGCTGTTCGGTACGGGGCGTACGGTGCACGGCGTTCGCACGTGGTCCGACGGCGAGGCCGCGTGGGCCACGGTGAGCGGGGGCCTCGCACTGTTGGTGGGGTGGGCGCAGATCTGGGTCGGGTTTCGGCTGCGGAGGTTCGCGCCGGCGAGCCGCCTCCTTGCGCTGGTGTTGGTGCTGCCGCTCGTCGTCGCGATCCCGATCGGGACGTGGGTCGGCCTGCGTTCGTTCGTGGAGCTGCTCCGTTCGGGCGCGCGCGACGTGTTGTCCGACGACGGCGCAGCGCTGCGGGCGGCGACGTCGAAGCAGACCCCGAAGCGCCCGTCGCCGGTCGTGCCGCTCACCGGACCGTTCGTGATCCTCGCGACCTTCTGGGCGATCTATCAGCTGATCGTGTGACCATGTTATGCCCCGCGATCGAATGGCCCAGCGCACCCTGAAAGTCGACAGTCCCTACACCGGCGAGATCGTCTACGAGGCACCGCTCACCGAGACCGCCGAGCTCGACGGCGTGATGACCGCGGCGCGTGTGGCGCAGCAGGCCTGGGCGCAGGTTCCGATCGCGGAGCGGGTCGCTGCGATGGAGAAGGTCGTCGCGGCGTTCGAGGCGAAACGCGAGCAGTACGCCCAAGAGATCACCGCCTCGATGGGCAAGCCGGTCGGCCAGGCGAACGGCGAGATCAACGGGATGATCGATCGGATCCGCCAGATGTCGAGCATCGCCGAGGCGAGCCTCGCGGACGAGGTGCTCCCCGCGAAGGACGGTTTCTCGCGGTTCATCCGCCGTGAGCCGGTCGGCGTCGTCGTCGTCCTCGCGGCCTGGAACTATCCGCTGCTCATCGCGATCAACCCGACGATCGCCGCGGTCCTCGCGGGCAACGCGGTCGTGCTGAAACACAGCTCGCGCACGCCGCGCTGCTCGGAGCAGATCGCGGAGGCGTTCGAGGCGGCCGGCGTGCCGAAGGGGCTCGTCACCGCGATTCATACGTCGCACGAGACGGCGGAGGCGTTGGTCGCGCACCCGCTCGCCGGGTTCGTCTCGTTCACCGGCTCCGTGTCGGGCGGGCGCCGCATCTACCGCGCGGTGGCCGAGTCGCGCTTCATCGACGTCGCGCTCGAGCTCGGCGGCAAGGACCCGGCGTACATCGCGGCCGACGCGGACCTCGACTTCACGATCGACAACGTCGTGGACGGCGCGTTCTACAACGCGGGCCAGAGCTGCTGCGGCGTCGAGCGGGTGTACGTCGAGGCGCCGGTCTACGACCGCGTCGTAGAGGCCATGGTCGAGAAGACCCGCGGCTACGTGCTCGGCGATCCGATGAAGGACACCACGAGCATCGGCCCGCTCGCGCAACCGGGTGCGCCGGCGTTCCTCGAGGGCCAGGTCGCCGACGCCAAACAGCGCGGCGCGCGGGTGTTGCTCGGCGGGAACGCGACGTCCGACGACGGGCGCGGGCGTTTCTTCGCGCCGACGATCGCCGCCGACACCGACCACGCGATGGCGATCGCCTCCGAGGAGAGCTTCGGACCGGTCGTCGCGGTGGCGAAGGTCGGGTCGGACGCCGACGCGATCGCGAAGATGAACGACAGCGCCTACGGCCTGACCGCGAGTGTGTGGACGAACGATCAGGAGCGCGCGATGCGGATCGCGACGTCGCTGCAGGCCGGTACCGTGTTCATGAATCGCGCGGACTACCTCGACCCGCTGCTCGCGTGGACCGGGTGGAAGGACTCCGGCAAGGGTGTGTCGCTGTCGCGGCTCGGCTTCCACGCCGTCACACGCGCGAAGAGTTATCACCTGCGGACGACGATCCCGAAGTCGTGATCCCGAGACCGATCGACGCGCGGCGTTGGGCGCCCGCGCTGTTGTCGAGCGTGGTGCTGTGCGGCCTGGTGCTGACGCACGAGCTCGGCTGCAAGACCACGTCGTGCCTCGTCGCCGCGGATGAAACGTGCACGATGCAGTCGCCCTGTGAGCGTCTCGCGTACGAATGTGCGTCGGGCGCCGCTTCCGTCCGGCGGATCACACGCGACGACGACGACATCCCGGTGGGGCTCGACGCGCTCGGTGCCGAGGGCGACGTGCTCCTCGAGAACGATCGCGTCCGGGTGGTGATCGACGCGATCGATCATCCTCACGCGCTCGCACCGACGGGCGGAACGATCATCGACCTCGCGACGCGCGCCGAGAACCGTGACGGGATGGAGTCGATCTTCACCGGGGTCGGGCTGCTCCCCGGCGACGCGGTGGCGTACGAGACACTCGAGCTCCTGGAGGGCGAAGGCTTCGCAGCGGTGCAGGTGCGCGGGCACCTCGACGGCGACGAATCGATCGTCGTCAACACGCGCTACGAGCTGCGACCGTGTGAGCCGGGCGTTCGGATCCGCACCGAGATGGTGAACCTCAGCCTCGACGACCGTGTCGTCGCGCTGGTCGACGGCTGGTTCTGGGGCGGGCGCTCCGAGATCCCGTTCACACCCACCGCGGGCCGCGGCTTCGACCAACCGAGCTTCGGCCTCACGGAGATCGGCGACGTCTACGAATCGTTCCCGTACATGGCAGCGTCCGGGCACGGCGTGGATCCGACCGCGGTCGGCATCACGCGCTGCGACGCCCCGATGCTCGACGGGTTCCAGGACGTGGAGGTGTCGGCGACCGGGATGCCGCGACGCATCCTGCCGCCCTCCGACTTCGAAGTGTACGAACGTTTCATCACCGTCGCCGACGGTGTCGCGATCGGGCCGGCCGTCGACCAGCTCCTCGAAGCGCGCCGGCAGCTCTTCGACGAGACGTGGGCCGTGGTGTCCGGCCGCATCGAAGTGCAGGGCGGTCGGAGCATCAACGACAACGAGACGCGCAGCCCGGTGATCGTCTACGAGGGTGATCCGTCCACGCCGATGCACGAGCGGGTACCCGTCACGCAGGTCGTACCCGACGCGGACGGTCGCTTCTCGGCCCGCGTTCGTCGCCGACGTTCGTACGGCTACACGGTCACCGCGTTCGGGCGCACCGTCGTCGATGACGCTATCGGCCCGGTGAACGAGGACCGTACGATCGACACGCGTTTGATCCCCAGCGCCGCCCGCGTCACGTTGGTTGTCGCCGAGGACGGCGCGCCGACGACGGCGCAAGTCTTCTTTCACCCCGCCGACCCCGCGACGCGCGACGCGGTCACCGCGCGGCTCTTCGACAACTTCGAGGAATGCGCGCCGCTCCTCGGACCGCCGATGGGCGGATCCCCCGCGTGTAATCGTGTCCTCGTCCGCGAGCCGGTCACACTCGACGTTCCGCCGGGGCGCTACGACGTGTACGCGACTCGTGGACCGTTCTCTTCGCTCGTTCGCCGGGAGGTGGAGCTCGCGGCGGCGCAAGAGGTTCAGCTGTTGTTCGAGCTGGCGAGCCTCGCGGACCTGCGACCGAACGGCGCGCTGTCGGCCGACTTCCACGTGCACGGCGGCGCCTCGTTCGACTCTTCGATCCCCGACCGCGATCGGGTCCTCGCGTTCCTCGCGGCGAACGTCGACGTCATCGCGGCGACGGAGCACGACGCGGTGTGGAGCTACGAAGAAGCGCTCGCCGCGCTGAACGTCGGCGACCGCCTCGTGGTCATGCCGGGCCTCGAAACCACCGGGCACATCCTCTTCGACTGGGTCCCGGACTCCGACTTCCCGCGCGTCGTCGGGCACTGGAACTTCTGGCCGATGACGTTCGATCCCAACGGCCCCTACCGCGGCGGCCCGTGGGACGAGCTCGCCGAGCCGGGCACGTTGATCGAGCGCGTTGTCGCGACCGGCTTCCCCGCGCACGGTGTCGTCCAGCTCAACCACCCCTGGGGCGCGATGTTCTTCGGCCGCGACACCGGCTTCCCGCGCGCGTTGAGCCTCGACGCCAACCTCCCGATCCCCGCGTCGCGCGACGACCGCGGACAGAGCCTGCTCGCCACGATGCCGCCCGGCACGGAGCGCAGCAACGCGGACTACGACACGCAGGAGGTGATGAACGGGAGCGCCAACGAGGACTACCTCGGCCACCGCGCGTACTGGTTCTATCTCCTCGAACACGGCGTGGTCCGCGCCGGCACCGCGAACAGCGACTCCCACGGGCTGACGGACAGCGTGCTCGGCTCGCCGCGCAACATCGTCTTCGCGAACGTGGACACCGCGACGTTCGACGAGGTCGCGTTCAACACCGCCGTCAAACGCGGGCGGATGTTCGGGACGAACGGACCGATGCTCGAGGTCGCGACACTCGATACCTCGGGCGCCACGGTCACGCCGAGCGTCGACGTCTTCGAAGCCGCTCCGAACGCGTCGCTCGTCGTCCGCGTTCGTGCTGCGCCGTGGGTGCCGGTCGATCGCGTGCGCGTCGTCGTGAACGGGGAGGTCGTCCGCGTCCGCTCCGCGCCGCTGGTCGCGCCGGACCCGTTCTCGTCGTCGTCGAACCTGCTCTACGACTTCGCGATCCCGCTCGCTCAGCTGCTCCCCGACGACGGTCGCGACGCGTGGATCGTCGTCGAAGCCGGCGCACCCCTCGCCGAGAACGCGGACCTCGACTGCGACGGCGTCGTCGACACGGGCGACAACAACGGCGACGGACGCATCGACTGGCGCGACGTCGAACGCAACGACGACGACGTCGTGGACGAACGTGATCAAGACGTCGACGAGGATGGCGATGTCGACGAGGACGACGTCCCCGAGCGCTGCGACGACGAGGTCGGACCGGTCGCCGAGCCGCCGGCGCCCACGGATCGCGCGGACCCGCTCTATCACTTCCGCGCGGTGACCCCCCTTGGCTATCCGCTCGCGTTCTCGAACCCGCTGCTGATCGATCGCGACGGCGACGGCCGCTTCACGCGAGGTGCGAAGTGAGAGCGCTCCTGTTCGCGGCGCTCGCGATGTTGATGACCGCCACGGCGGAGGCGGCGTGCACCGAGTCCTGGCGTGCGAAGCTCGAGGGGCCGGCGCCGGTCGGCTTCCTCCCGTCGCGGTTCGGCGTCGGCGTCGCCGCCTGCGCGCACGACGAGCTCGAGCTCGGCGCCGCGGCTCGCGCGATCGTCGAGCCTTCGGACTTCTACGGGAACCTGTCGGCGGCGGCGTTGGTCGCGGGAAGCCTCACGTTCCTCGAACGCGGCGCGGTGTTCGGCTCGTTCGAGGTGCTGCGCTACCAAACGGTGATCTCCTCGCTCACCGCGTCGACGTTCGCGCCGGGGCGCCCGACGGTCGGCGCGTCGTGGCGCTTCGTCGAGTCGGACGCGTGGGTCGTCACCGGGTTCGGGCGTTCGCTGATCCCGACCGACGCGTTCCCCTACGAAAACGCCAAACCGTTCGGCGTCGACGCGGGCGCGGCGCTGCAACTTCGGTTGACGGAGGCGTGGACGGGGTACGGCACTTTCGCCGCGCTCGCGACCGGCGCGGTTTCCCGGGGGCCCGCGGATCTCCGCTTCGGATTCACCACGATCCTCGGCGCGACCTTTCGTCCGACCCACGGCTTTGCCCTCGTGACCGAAGCCGACGCGCGGTTCGGGCGCGGCTCGGCGCTCGAGTACCTGGCCTTGGGGGCAGGTCTACGCGTGCACCTGGACCGGCGCGGATTCGAGCTCTTCGTGAAGGTGCCCGTCGCGGGCCGCGAGCGCAGCTTGGCTACGCTCGGGCTTCGACTTCGGTATGACTTTGGCGTGGCGCTGGACCGGCGCCTCCGGTGACCGCAAACGCCACGTGGTCGCGGTACTGGTTCATGCTCTTGGCGATGACCTTGGGGTCGCGCTTCGCGCGCGCGAGCATCATCGAGCCCTGGAACGTGGTCAGGAACTGCTGCGCGAGCGCGGAGACGTCCGCGTTGCGTCCGGTGGTCGCGACGGCGTCCCCGAGGAGCTGCTCGACGGTGTTCACCCAGCTGTCGAGCTCCTCGTTGCACATCTCGTGGAAGCGCTCGTTCACCGCGGACAGCTCGAGGGTGAGCATGCCGATCAGGCAGGCGGGCAACTCGGCTTGCGTGCTGCTCGTGACCACGTGATCGAGGTAATCGAACAGGCGATCGACCGGTTGGTCCGAGCTCTGCTCGGCCGCGGCGTTCAGCATGTCCATGTGCCGCTGCGCGTGATCACGCCCGCAGGCAACGCCGAGGTCTTCCTTGTTTTTGAAGTGGTGGAAGAACGCGCCTTTCGTGGCTCCGGCGCGTTTGCAGATTTCATCGACGGTCGTTGCCGCATACCCCTTGCGGATGAACAGGTACTCCGCCGCTCTAAGAAGTTTCTGTCGGGTTTTGGTCGCGTCCCTTTTTCTCAGTTCTGTCACAGCCGCCGGCATCATGTCGGAATCGTTGAGGACTTCGCAACTGGGCGGATGAGTCGGAATCAAGGGTAAACACGCAACTCTGGACGATTTTTCGAGCCGGTCATCCGACCGTTGCCCAACGTGGCCGCAGGCGAGCAAGGTACTCCGGCCGTGCGATTCGTGTATCAGTCTTGCGTTACGTTTGCGGCGAGCCTCCTCGCCCTCGCGGGTTCGGGGCGCGCCGCGCACGCCCAGGCGCACCCGGAGACGATCATCCAGTACTTCGAGACCTCGTGGCGCGAGGTCGCGGATCGAATGCCGGAGATCGCCGCCGCCGGGTACACCGCCGTGTGGTTACCACCGCCGACGAAGGGCGCCGAAGGTGAAGTCGACGTCGGCTTCTCCGTGTTCGACCGTTTCGATCTCGGCTCGGTCGATCAGCGCGGCACCGTCGCCACTCGGTATGGCACGCACGACGAGCTGATCGCGATGGTCGAGGAGGCCCACCGCTTCGGCCTCAAGGTCTACTTCGACACGGTCATGAACCACAACGCGAACCCCGCGCTCATCGAGAACGAGGGGACGACGCTGACACCGGTTCCGATCGACGGCTTCCCCGCGACGCACCCGCTCGACTACCACGTGCTACCCGCGCGCGACGTCGGCAACGGCAACTGGGAAGTCCGTTGGCCGCAGCTCCTCGGCGGCGGCACGCGCGTGCTCAGCCCGAACACCGGCGCCAACGAGAACATCGTCGCCACGATTCCGATGCCGATGGGCACGACCGTCGCCGGCTACACCCACCTCGCGCGCGCGCCGTGGTTCACGTTCAACGGCCCGACGATCGAAGAAGAACAGTACCTCTCGCTCCTCGGCCTCATCGACTTCGCGATCGAGCAGCTCGCGGACGGCAACGGCCCGCTCCCGAACGACGGCACGAACCTCGTCGCCGAGCTCCCGCTCCCGCGCTACGTGCGCCACCCGAACAACCCCAACTTCTACCCGGATGGCACGCCGGTCCCCGAGGACATCCGCGAGTTCATGATGCGGTGGATCAAGTGGTTCGGCGACACCACCGACTGCGACGGCCTCCGCCTCGACGCGATCAAACACGCGCCCACGCAGTTCTTCGGCGTCGACTACACCGGCGACGAGATCGCCTTCAACCAGGCCTTCCAGGACAACCTCGACGAGCGCCGCGGCACGCCGGACGCCAACGACGACGACGGCGTCGACGACGCGCTCCTCTTCGGCGAGTCGTTCACCGGCGACATCGGCTCGCTCCTCGCCTACCGCGCGACCGGCATGTACCTCCTCGACTTCCCGCTCCTGTTCAAGCTCGGCGAGGGCGGTGGCATCTTCAGCCAGAACGGCAGCGGTGACATCGGCCAGCTGAGCTTCCCGCAGGGCGGCCTCGACGGCTTCGACAGCGAGTTCGGCGGCCTTGGGCGCAACGCCGGCGTCACGTTCGTGCAGAGCCACGACACGGAGGCGCCGCACACCCAACCCAACGCCGCGTACGCGTTCACGCTCACGCGCGTCGGGCACTCGGTCGTGTTCTACGACGGCAACAACTTCACCTCGTCGTCGTTCGTGAAGCCGGGCCGCATCGACGCGCTCGGCGAGCTGTCGTCCAACACGATCCTCGACCTCCTCGACATCCGCCGCCGCTTCGGACGCGGCGGCATGTTCAACCGCTACGTGGACGGCGACGCCTACGTCTACGAGCGCGTCGTGCGCACGTCGGGCGGCAGCGGCGGCGCGACGCTCCTCGTCGCGATCAACGACAGCACTTCGAACGAAGTGCGCTTCGGCGAGTTCGACCCGCGCCCGCTCCTGGTCACGGAGTTCCCGCCCGGCACGGAGCTCGTCGACGTCACCGGCCACTCGATGGTCGCGACGATCACCGTGCTCGACCCGAACGTGATCCCCGAGGCCGCGCGCAACGCCGCAATCGCGGAGTACGACCGCTCGTCGGACTTCCCGCTCCCGGCCAACTACGGGCTCGTCTACCTCCACATCCCCGCCGGTCCAGACGTCGGCTACGTCGCGTACGCCCCGCGCACGCCGACGCTGACCCTCGCGCTCACGGAGGGCGGGGCGTCGCTCGGCTCGCTGCCGATCACCACCGCGCCCGCGCGTCGCACGCCGGACGGCGCGCCGGTGCCCGCGCAGGTCATCGACACCGCGGTCGTCGGCGCCGGCCGCACGCTCACCGTCGACGTCGCGACCGACGAGCTCGCGACCGCAGCCTACGTCGAGATCGACGGTGGCACCTTCGACGTCCCCGGCGCCACGCGCGCCACGGGCACCCCCGACGGCCTGTACGACGGCTTCTACCCGATGACCGCCGGCACCAACGCGTACTCCGCCGCGCTCGACCTCACGGGGCTCCCGCCGGGGGTTCACGTCCTCCGCGTGCGCGTCGCCTCGGGCGGCGCGCCGTCCTTTTACAGCGAACAGACCGCGTTCTTCTCGGTGGTGGAGATGGGACCGACGCGCGACGGCGGCGTCGTCGACGGCGGGAGCATCGATGGAGGCTTTCGCGACGGCGGCACCGCGCCGCGCGACGGCGGGCTCGACCTCGACCCCGATCCGGACCGCGACGGCGTCCCGAGTGACACCGACGTCTGCCCGTCCATCGCCGACCCCGACCAAGCCGACTTCGACGGCGACGGCGCGGGTGACGCGTGTGACCTCTGCCCGCTCACCGCCGCGGGGACCCCCGTCGACGCCGACGGTTGCCCCGTCCTCACCGAAGACTTCCGCGCCGAGCTCGACGCCATCGTCGAGCTGATCCTGAACGAGCAGTTCGACGCCGCCTACGACGTCAACCTCGACGGGGTCGTCGATGTCCGCGACTTCACCGGTCGCATCGCCCAGGGAGGTGCCCGATGAAACGTCTCGTGCTCGTCGCGCTGTTTGCGCTCGTGAGTTGTAAGGGAGGCACGGTCGAGGAGCCGGCCACCGCGCGTCTGAAGCTCGTGCGCCAGGGCGCCGATCGTGTCGCGCTCGAGGTCAACAACGCACCCGCCAGCGTTCGCGCCGTGCAGGTCGTGCTGAAGATCGACGGCGGGACCTTCACGTTCGACGACGCCAAGGCCCCCGCGGGGCTCCCCCTCGACACCGTCGAGGTCCGCGGCGCCGGGTCGAACCGCGCGGTCCTCTTCGCGGGGGACAAACGCGGCGTGGGTCTACCCGCGTTCGGGGCCGTCGCGACGTTCCGCCTCCTCGGGGACGGCACGGAGGGGCGCCTCGCCATCGAGAAGGCCACCGTCGCCGACATCGACGGGCGCAGCGTCGAGGTGGACACCAGCGCGACGCTCACGGTTCGTTAGGGGCCGTGAAAGAAGTCGACCTCGACGCCCTCAACCAAGCCCGCGGTGGCTTCAACGAAAACATCGGCCTGACCTTCGTCGCCGCCAGCGAAGACGAAGTCGTCGCCGAGCTCACCGTCAAACCCGAGCTGCAACAGCCCTACGGCATCGTCCACGGCGGCGTGCACTGCGCGGTGATCGAAACCGTGTGCTCCACCGGCGCTGCGATCGCCGCGATGAAGAACAACCAGTCCGTCGTCGGCCTCGAGAACAGCACCTCGTTCATCCGCGCGGTGCGCGAAGGCAAGCTGACTTGCCGCGCCACCCCCGTGACACGAGGCCGCAAGAGCCAGGTCTGGGCGGGCACCGTGACCGACGAGTCCGGGCGCACCGTCGCCACCGGGCGCGTCCGTCTGCTGTGCCTCGACTCCGGGTCGATGCTCGCGGGAGAGACCGTCGGGCTCGGCGGGGGGTGACCACGCGCACAACCCGACGCGCCTGCAGCAGACAAACGTGCTCTCACCGAGCTCCGCCTCGAGCGAAGGCGCCGCCCACGCCGCGATGAACTCCTGAAACGTCTGTTGGAGCCTGCCTGGGTCACGCTCGCGCTCACACGTGGGCCGTAACGCCTCGACGGAACAATGTTCCGCGAATCGGAACGCCAGCGGGGCGAGGCCGCCACGGACCGTGCCGGCACACCTTCATTTTTCCAGGAGAACACCAATGCCTTATCGAAGACCCCAGTGGATCGGCGCTGCATGTGCCATGTTCGCGCTCTTGTCGTCGGCGCGAGCGGACGCCCGCGGCGCCGTGGCGATCTGCAACGACCCGAAGATCGGTTGCGAATCCGGGTGCTCGAGCCCCGTCGAGCCGTTCGTCGACGTCACGTCGAACAGCATCACCATTCAGCACCGCGACCAGTGCTTGCTCGGCGACAGCACGACCGTGTTCGCGCGCCGAGGTTACATCGGTGGGTTCGCCGCGATCGACGCCGCCCCGCCGAGCACGAGCTGGAAGACGACGACCCACTCCGGGCTCGATCCGCGTACGACGTACTGCTTCTACACGAAGACGGTCCGTGGGGATCTCGTGAAGACCTCCGAAGTGAAGTGCAAGGGGACGGAGCCGATCCGCTGCGGGCCGCCCGTCATCGGAGGGATGGGGAACGAGCCCTTCGTGGTCCGGACCGCGGGACGGATCGACGTCCAGTACCATGACCAGTGCGCGGGCGAGAGCTCGACGCGCGTCTACCACCGCGCCGGGACGTCCGGCGCCTTCTCGCTGATCAAGAGCGACGGGTACAACCAGGGCGGATGGCGCGTGGCAACGGTCAGCGGCCTTCACCCCGACGAAACCCATTGCTTCTACGTCGAGACCACGGTCGACGGTCACGAACAGCAGAGCCCCGTCGAGTGCACGACGACGCCGCCACCTGCGTGCGCCGCCCCGCAGATCGGCTCCGGCATCCAGGCGAAGCCGCCATTTACGGGCTTCACGCCGGACTCCCTCACCGTGCAGTACACGGCCAACTGCAGCCAGGCCTCCGCGACGGCCGTCTACGGACGTCCAAGCACCGACGCGGCGTGGACGCTCGTGCACAATGAGGGCAGCGCGGGCGGCTGGCGGGAGGCCACACACGCCGGCCTACAGCCCGACACGCGCTACTGCTACCACATCGCATCCGCGGGGCCGGACGGCTACGTGCAGTACTCCGGCGAAAGTTGCCGGCGCACGCCTCAAGCGTTCCAGCAGCCGGGGCTGAGCCAATTCGAAGCCACGAGCATCCTGCAGAGCTTCGACTGGTCGGCCGTACCGCGGGTCGCCGAGGACGCCAATGGCGAGCCGATCCTCTACTACACGAACCTCTTCATGCGCGCGGAAGACGTGCTCGGGCTCCGACAGCTCGGCGCACACATCCAGACGATGCCGATCTTCGAAAGCGAGCTCGCCGACTTCTCCAGCGCCGATGCCGTCGCATACGGCGAAGCGGACGGCGTCGTACGCCAGTGGTTCTTTGCGGCCATCCCGGGCGAGATGTTCAACATGATCCGCGACGACACCATCGCGGGCGTCGCAGCTGGGTACGAGCCGCTCGTCGACGCGATGGTCCTCCATCAGATCCCCGTGCCAGAGGCGCGGCGTGACGGCCGGCGGTACCAGTTGGACATCGAATTCCTCGGCTCCCACGCCTTCGACTACAACGCTCGTCCCCAGTGCTTCGAGACGGAGGACTTCGGACAGGTCTGCCAGGACGAAAGCGCGCTCGTTGGCTGGCTCACGAACAAGCTGGTGTCCTTCGCGACGGATCAGTTCATCGACAGCGTCCAGTTCATCGGCGATCGAATCGGTCAGATCACCAAGCTGATCCGCGGTGAAGTGGAGCTCGACATCGACTTCGTTCTCGACAACACGGATCCGGGATTCTACGCCACCGACGCAGCCGGCAACCCGATCGATACGGTCATGCGAAGCGGTTGGCGGGGCACGCCGATCGAGCTCGCAGGTGTAACGGTACGTGTTCGGCAGGGCATCGCCACCTTCACCACGACGACCGACGAAAACGGCCACGCCCGACTGCGGATCGCGAAGAACCTCGAAGGCCGTGTTTGCATCACGCTCGAGAACAAGTGGGCGAGGCTCACGCGCGGCTTCTACACGGAGGACGTGTGCGTCGAACGGCTAGAGCGGTTGTCGACGGCGACATCCCGAACGATCCACGTTCGCAAACGCCTCGTGAACGTGCTCGCGCAGATGTCGGACGCCGGGGCGTACAGCACCGAAGTGCTGGGCTACGAGCCACCGAAGATTTCGGTCCTCGTCGGGCCCCTCGCGGATCTGGTGTCGACGAATGACCGATCCTTCGCGCCGTGCCTCGGACGATCGCCCACCCTGACCTCGGCTGCGCTCGACGCACTTCTGAGCGTGCTCGATCCCGCGTTCGCCTTGGTCGGTGCCGTCACGGCGTACGACGTCATTCTCGTGGATCGGAACCTCGAGAGTCGCGGCGTCGCCGTGCACGAGTACGGCCACACCGTGATGTGCGCGCTGATGGCGCACGACTTCGAGACGGTGTTCCCGCAGCTCATGCTGGAGGCGGCGAGTCAGGGTCCGGGCGACGAAGCCGCGTACTTGACGGAGGGGTTCGCAGACTTCATGGCCTCGCAGGTCGTCGGTGGAACCGACTACTTCGGGGTTGCGCATCACTACAACTCCAACGACATCGACTACGCCCGGTCCGAGCCGACCGTCACGGGAGCCATCAGCGTCGGCCTCGACGAAGACTTCAAGGAGAACGCGGACGGGTCGAACGACGCGACCTTCACCAGCCAGGTGCGTCGGGTCGCCTCGCTGCTCCATGACTTCTTCGACGGGAGCGACCAGCCGGGTGCCCCGAACTCCGGCATCCACTGGCGACTCAACTCGAACGGCTACCTCGTGCACGACCCACGAGCCATCGCCGACGATGACGATGTCGTTCTAGGCGGCCGCTGCCTTCCGCGAATGTGGGCCGACTGGCGCGCGCACGAGTCGTTGTTGTCGGAGGATCGGCTGCTGAAGTCCCTGGCGCGCGTAGCGATCGAGGACGGTGCCCAGCTTCACGAGGTCTGCGACATCTTCGAGCGCCACAGCGAGTCCCAAACGTGCCCCGGGTACGTGGCCGGCCTCACCACCCTGCCGAACAGCAGCCCGTGCAGTCTCGGCGACGGCGGCGGCGGCGGCGGCGGCGGAAGCGGGGGGCACAACGATCCGCCCTTCGAAGACGGCGGAACGCATCAGAAGTAGCGCAGCGTCGAGACGGTCGGGCTCGGCGGGGGTTGACGCATGAATAAATGATCATTTATTCATTCGTTCATGCCGAAGCGAATGCCTTCGCCCCAGCGCCTCGATGCGCTCGCCGCGATCTTCAAGTCCTTGGGTGATCCCACCCGCCTGAAGCTCCTCGCCGCGATCGCTGCGAAGGAGCAGTGTGTCCACGACCTCACGGAGCGGTTCGACATCGAGCAGTCCGCCGCTTCGCACCAGCTGCGGAAGCTCCGCGACGGCGACCTCGTCACCGCCCGCAAGGAGGGCCGCCACGTCTTCTACGCGCTGGCCGACGATCACGTCCGAACGCTGATCGACGTCGGGCTGGAGCACGTCGCGCACGGGAGGAAGCGATGAGGTACTTCCTGCCGGCCTACTTCGTGGTGTGCCTGTCGCTCGTATTCGTGGTGCGTGTCGTCCTCGTTCGGCGCCGCACCGGCGCGGACCCGTTCGTCGAGCGTTGGCGCGACGACCTGCGCGGGTACGTCGGGCGCATGCTCGTCGTGGTCGTGGCGCTCGTCGCGCTCGACGTCGTCGCGGTCGGTGCCGGCGCGCGGCTCGTGCCCATCGAGGTCCTGAAGCTCCCTGCGGTCGAGGCGGCGGGGGCGGCGCTCCTCGTCGCGGCGCTCGCGTGGATCGTGCTCGCGCAGGTTCACATGGGTGACTCGTGGCGGATCGGCGTGGATCCGGACGCGGCCAAGACCCCCCTGGTCACCGCCGGTCTCTTCGGGCGCTCGCGCAACCCGGTCTTCCTCGGGATGCGGGTGGCGATGCTCGGGCTGGTGCTCGCCGCCCCGAACGTGCTGTCGCTGACCGCGGCGATCCTCGCGGAGGTGCTCATCCAGGTGCAGGTCCGCGTGGAGGAGGTCTACCTCGACGGAGTGCACGGCGAGCGCTACCGGTCGTACCGGCGGCGCGTGCGGCGCTGGATCTGAGGTACCCTGCGCGGGTGCAGGCGGAGGAACGGGTCCAGACGCTCGTCGAGACCGTCGTGCGCTCCTCGAACGGCGCGCTGGTCACGCCCGAGCTGCTCCCCGCCGCCGACGTCGATCGCCTGATCGCCGCGCTCCCGAGGGTGGGCACAGGAACGGCGGACGCGATCGAGATCGACGCCACGCTCGGCGAGGGCGGCATGGGCCTCGTGCGCCTCGGGCGCCAGACCGCGATCGGGCGTGAGGTCGCGGTGAAGACACTGCGCGTGGATCGCACCGAGCCGCAGTTCGCGCTGCAGCTCCTCCGCGAAGCGTGGGTCACGGGTGCGCTCGAGCACCCCAACATCGTCCCGATCTACAGCGTCGGCGTCGACGACGCGCAGCACCCGGTGATCGTGATGAAGCGGATCGAGGGGGAGCCGTGGTCGCGCGTCATCCACGACGAAGACCGCGATCTCAAGTGGCACCTCGAGACGCTGATGCAGGTCTGCCGCGCCGTCGAGTACGCGGTCTCGCGCGGCGTGGTGCACCGCGACCTCAAGCCGGACAACGTGATGATCGGTGCCTTCGGCGAGGTGTACGTCCTCGACTGGGGCATCGCGGTGACCCTCGGCGACGATCGCGACGGTCGCCTCCTGCGCGCCGCCGACGTACGCGGCGTGTCGGGCACGCCGGGGTACATGGCGCCGGAGATGGTGCAGGAGACCGGCGCCGATCTGAACGAGCGCACCGACGTCTACCTGCTCGGCGCGATCCTCCACGAGATCCTCACGAAGACGAAGCGCCACCCGTACGACGACGTGAAGACATCGCTGTTGTCGTCACTCGCGTCCGAGCCGGTCGACTATCCCGACGACGTCCCCGCGGTGCTCGGCGAGCTGTGCAACCGCGCGACGGATCTCGATCCGAAGCTGCGCATTCGCTCCGCGCGCGCCTTCCGCGAAGCGCTCGAGCGTTACCTCGAACGTGAGTCGTCGCGCCGCCTCACCGGGCTCGGGCAGGAGCGTTACGAAGCGTGGACCGCGGTGCTCGACGAAGCCGACGCGACGCAGCACCAGAAGTTCTTCGGGGAGTGTCGCTTCGCGTTCCAGGAGGCCTTGCGCACCTGGCCGGCGAACCGCGCCGCGCGCGACGGTTTGGTGCGCTCACTCCTGCGCATGTTCGAACACGAGCTGTCGCGGGATCACGTCGAGGCGGCGACGGTGCTGCTCGACGAGCTCGAAGGGCAGGACGAGCGGGCCGTGGATCGCGACACCCTCGCGGACGCGCGGGCGCGCCTCGACAGACGCACCCGGGCGCTCGAGCACCTCAGGAACGTCGGCGCGCAGCGGGATCTGTCGGTGGGGCGTCGCACGCGTGCGTTCCTGATGTTGGTCGCCGCCGTCGCGTGGGGCGGGCTGCCGCTCGGGCTCGCGCTGTTGCAGCGCGCTGGGCACGACGTCGGGTACACGGAGCTGTACCTCGTGAGTGGGCTCAAGCTCGTCGACACGATCGTCGTGGTGTGGTGGGCGCGCGAGAGCCTCTCGAAGACGCTGGTGAACCGACAGCTCACCGCGGTCGCGTTCTTCCTCGTGATCGCGGAGGGCCTCGCGCGGCCGTTGACGTGGCGCCTTGGTCGTTCGCTCGAGTCGTCGCTCCTCACGGACTTCGCGCTCTTTGGCGCGGTGTTCGCGGTCCTCACGATCACGATCGACCGACGTATGTTCGTCGCGCCGCTCGTCTATTTGATCGGCGCGGCGATCGCGACGACCGACCCGGACTACGTCCTCTACGCGCTCGCCGGCAGTCACTTCGCCGCGTTCCTCGCGCTCGCCGCGGCGTGGCGCCCGGAGCGCATCATCGACGGACGGCGATGACGGGCGCGCTCCTGCTCCTGTGCCTCGCGGGCACGCCCGAGGCGTTCGCGGCGCTGGGCGGGCAGATCGACGCGGATCCCCACGGCGTCCTCGACGCGGGGCTCCGCTCGGGGCCCTACAGCCTTCAGCTCCGAACCGACACGGTCGAGCTGTCGTACGCGCCGACGCACGCGACCGGCCGCGCGTGGGTGACGCTGCGGCTCCAAGGTTTCGCCGCGCAGATGTTGATCTCGCCGTGGTCGAACGGCGCCAAGGATCCGAGCCGCGCGCTCGTCGCGATGATGGGGGAGGTGAACGGCGGCTGGGTCGAAAACCTCGGCCACGGCTTCTACTCCGGCCTGCGCGCTCGCGCGCGTGGCTACCTATTCTTCGCGCGCTCCGACGAAACACGGATCGCGACGCCCGATCCCACCGCGCGCCTCGAACCCGGCGCGTTCGCCGGGTACTGGTCCGAGCCCTTGCGCGCCGAGCTCGGGACGCGCGCGTACCTCGGCGGTGAACGCGTCGGCGTGAACGTCGAGGGCACCTTCACCTGGGCGCCGCGGTGGGGGGTCGCGCCCCGCGTGTCGGCGTGGTTCGGCGTCGGCGAGAACCTCGACTTCCTCACCACGACGCGGCTCGGCGGCCTCAACCCGTACGTCATACCGCTCGCGGGCGCCGCGTGGGCGGAGTGGTGGGTCGAGGACTACGTCGCGGGGCGCGCGGGGATCGCGGCGAACCTGGGCCCCGTCGAGCTCACGCCCTTCGTCGACGCCGCGCGGTTCGACGGGACGAACGCGGTTGGCTTCGGTCTGCAGACCCACGCCACCTTCGAAGACTTCTTCGTCACCGCGATCGGCGGCTACGCGCCGTTCATCGAACGCGCGCCGGGCGTCTCGCGGGTGTCGCTGTGGGTGCTGGCGGGCTCGAGCTGGATCGGGCTGTAGCCGGAGATCAGTGAACCTCGGTCGAGGTCGATGACGTGTCGGCGGCCACACCGGAATGCCGAGACTAAAAAGACGTCGGGGTCGGTTTGTCTCGCATGGCACTGACGAACCTGCTGCTCCTCCTTGCGACCCAGAACCCAACGCTGCCCGCGAACCTCTGCGTTCCGGGGGCCCAAACCGAGTGTGCTTGCCTCGGAGGCAAGCGCGGAATCCAGATCTGTGAGGACGACGGTCGTCGGTTCTCGAAGTGTGAGTGCCCGAAGGAGCCGCCCGCGCCGGTGGCGGCGGCCCCGGTGCAGGGCCCACGCGAGCTCCCGTACGAAGAGGGTGTTTCGGTCCCCGCCGGCTACCACGTTGCGACGCGGTCACGTTCTACGCTGATCGAAGCCGGCCTCGGCACGAGCGCGGCGCTCTACCTCGCGGGCGGCATCGTCGCGTCGTTGATCGACGCCGGCGGCACGCGCGAGACCACCCACCGTTGGCTCTATCTCCCCGTGCTCGGACCGTTCGTCAGGCGGCCCTCAGCCCCGAGCAAGGCGAACCGGACAGCTTCACGTTCATCCTCGTCATCGACGGCCTCGTTCAAGCGGCCGGTCTCGTGAGCGCGATCTACGGACTGAACAACGACGAGACGTATCTGTCACGCAGCGACATCACCGTCGCGCCGTTCTCTTCCGACGAAGCCGGCTCGGGCTTGGCGGTCATGGGGCGGTTCTAACGTGCGACGGCCGCCACGATCGGTTGGTGGTCCGAGCCACCACCGGAGGGCACGTGCGCCGCGACGACACGAAGCCCGCGCGTGAGCACGTGATCGATGCGCACGACCGCGGGCCACGACGAAGTGGCGCCGGGCCAGGTCGCGGCGCAGTCGGCGTCGTCACACGCGTTGGTGAAGCCGGCGGCGTAGAGCGTCTCCATCGCGTCGTCGTCCTCCTCGTTGAAGTCACCGACGAGGACCAACGGTGACCGACCGCGGTAGCGCTTCACGAACTGCTTCGCCTGCCGGGTGCGCAGCGCGTCGTTGCGCTGGAGTGTTTCGATCGGACCGGACGACGCACCATGCGCCATGAACGGCGGCACGAGGTGAACACACGCGACGACCACGTCGCCGACGTTCGGCGCGCGCACGGTCGCCTCGAGCACCGGGAGCCGATGCGGCTTCGCGGGGAAGACGCGCCGCGCGCGCAGTGGATGTTTCGAAAAGATCGCCGCGCCCCAGGTGCCGGAGCGTCGCGCGCGAACGAACGCGTGCGGGTAACGGTCGCCGAGCTCGGCGCGGAACACCTTCAGCATCGGCGGACGGAGCTCTCGAAGGCAGACGATGTCCGGATTTTCTCGCGCGATCAGCGCGACCGAGGCCTCGGGCGAAGGCGCGTCGTAGAGCACGTTGTAACCCATGATGCGGAGCGCGTCCGGTGTCTCGGGCGGAGGCACGGAGGCACACGCGAGGAGCGCGACGGGCAGGACGGAACGCACGACGCGCAACAACGGGCCTCATGCGCGCGCTGATTCCGCTAAGATGAAACCGTGTTCCTCACGGTGAAGCCTTCACCGCGGCTCGCGCCGTTCGTCGACTTCCTGTGGTTCGACGCGACGCACGTGGCGCACACGACGGAGACCGTGCTCCCGTCTTCGCGGGTGCAGATCCTCGTGGGGCTCAGCGCGGAGACCGACGCGCTGCTCGCGCCCGTGGTGGCCGGACCACGCACTCGGCCGGCGACGATCGCGACCGCGCCGATGCGTCGCATCGCCGGCGCCGTCCTGCTGCCGGGCGCCGCCGCGGAGCTGCTCGGCGTGTCGGCGCGCGCGCTGACGGAGCACGACGTCCCGCTGGCCGAGCTGTGGGACGACGCCGAAGCGCTGTGGGCCGCGCTCGTCGGGTCCGATTCGCCGACGTCCGCGCTGGAGACCTTCGACGCCGCCCTCGCGAAGCACGCCGAAACTCCGCCCTCGCGTCTCGTTCGGTTTGCGACCGCGCAGCTCGACGCCGGCGCGACCGTCAGGGCGACGATCGATGCGACCGGACGCAGTCGCTCGTCCGTCGTGCGGGCCTTCGATCGCCACGTCGGCCTCACCCCCAAGCGCTACGCGCGCCTCGGCCGCTTCTCACGCGCGGTGGAGCGTGTGGCGGCGAACGAAGACCTCGCCGAGGTCGCGTTGGCGTGTGGCTTCGCCGACCAGGCGCACCTGTGCCACGAGTTCCGCCGCTTCGCGGAGCGATCGCCGACCGCCTACCGACCGCGCGACGAACACGCGCCGAACCACGTGCGCTGAACGTTTTCTACAAGACGCGCGCGGCCGGGTGCGGGCAGGCTGAGCACATGAACGTCGCACTCACCCCACGCCTCGTCGTCCAGGACGCGGACGCCGCGCTCGCCTTCTACGGAAAGGCCTTCGGCGCCGAAGTCCTCGAGCGCTACGCGGAGCCCGACGGCCACGTCGTCCACGCCGCGTTTCGGATCGGCGACGCGGTCGTCTCGCTCACTCAGGAACGCGAGGTCTGGGGCAACGCCGCGCCCCCGACGCTCGGTGGCTCGCCCGTGCTTTTGAACGTCGTCGTGGATGATGTCGACGCGCTCGTCGAACGGTTCCTCGCCGCGGGTGGCGAGGTGGTCATCGCGCTCGCGGATCAGTTCTACGGGCACCGCGAAGGCCGCTTCCGCGACCCCTTCGGGCACCTGTGGATCCTCACTTCGATCGTCGAGGTGCTGACGCCCGAGCAGATCGAAGCGCGGATGCGCGGCTGAGCCCGAGACCGAGCAAGACCAACAGGCTCCAGAGCGTCGCGTCGCCCCCCGACGACGAACAGCCGCCGCCGAGCTCCCAGGAGTCGCCGCCGATGCTCGGCGTCGTGGTCGATCCGCCGTCGCGACCCGGCCCGGTGAAACCGGCGTCGCGGCCGGGGGACACGGTGCCGCCGTCGCGCACCACCGCGCCGCCGTCACGCGGGGCCCCGCCGCCGTCGCGGTCGCCGCCGTCGCGGTCGCCGCCGTCGCGCATGACGTCACCGCCGTCGCGGTCGCCGCCGTCGCGGAAGCCCGCGTCGACGAAGCCGCCGTCCGGGACGCCGCCGTCGCGGAAGCCGGCGTCCGGCGTTCCGGCGTCGCGCGGGAAGCCGGCGTCACGGCACGGGTCGACGACGATCGTCTGCGACACGGTGTCGGACCACACCTCGTTGAACGCGCTCAGCGAGACGTCGACGTTGCCCGCCGTCGTCATGTTCACCGCGAGGGTGTTGTTCGTGCCGCTGTCGACGCCGTCGACGAACCACCGCACGCGGGTGTTGCCGGTGCTCTGGCTCGTGAACGTGATCGTGTTGCCCACGCACCGGTCCGTGCCGTCGTCGCCGAACACCGCGGTGGGCGGCGTGAACGAGTCCCAGTAGTTCGCGACGAGCTCGTCGTGCACGATGCGGTACCCGTTCGAGTTGAGGTGGAAGCAGTCGACCATGTACTGCACGGGGCTCGGGTCGTTCTGCGTGACCGGCGCCCCGGCCGCGGCCTGGAGCGTCCCCCACAGCGGGATGTACGTGTAGTTCGGGTAGCTCGCCTCCATCGCGCTGAACACGGTGCCGAGCTCGGTCTCGTTGATCTGGTTGATCTGCGCCTGCGTGATCCCGGCGCCGAAGAACTGCTCCGCCTGCGTCATGCACGCCGCGCTCTGCACGAAGTTCGTTCGGTCGTAGCCGAACTGCACCACGCGGATGTCCGGGCGCTCGGCGAAGATCTGGTCGAGCATCGTCCGAATGTTGGCGTCGTTCGCCGCGACCGACGTCCCGGGGTTGCCGGCCATGTAGTGGTTGAAGAGGTCGTTGCCGCCGATCGACAGATAGATCCACTCCGCGTCCGGGTTGAGCTGCAGCGCGCTCGTGATCATCCCGGACTGCGTCGTCGCGTACTCGAGCGCCGTCGTGCCGTCGATCGAGTGGTTCGCGACGGAGAGCGTCGGGTACCCCGCGGCCGAGAGCGCCGCCTGCAGGTCGGGCCAGCTCTGATTGCCCCAGCTATCGCCGAACGCGATCACTGGCGCCGCCTGCGCCGGGACGGCGAAGGCGCAGAGCAGGGGCGCGAGGACGAGACGAAGAGAACGCATGACGAAGAGCTCAGAAGCGGAACGCGATGCCCGCGGAAGATCGTACATCGAAGATCGTGATCGAGGCGTCCGATATCCGACCCTCCTCGTCTGGGGGGAGGGGCCGCTCGGGTGAGTCCGAGAACGAGATCGCGTCGTAGCTCAGCACGTTGTCGAACGTGATGCCCAAGTACGGCGTGACCCAGACGCGCATCCCGACGCGCCCGCCGGCCGTGAAGCCACCGTTGGCGTTCCCCGACGCGAGGGGCGTCTCGTCGTACGCCACCACCAAGCCGAAGAACGCGCCGCCCTCGACCTCGAAGAGGTCGTTGATCGGGTAGCGCACGTCCGTGCCGATGAACACACCGACGCCCGTCGCCGACGGGATGATGTTGCCCGCGTGTTGCTCGACGTTGGCGGCCGCCACGCGCACGCCCGCGTTCGGGATGACCTTCAGCGCGTTGCGTCCGGAGCCGAGGACCTCCGCGTGGTAGTTCACGGCGCCCATGAAGTCGATCAGCAGGCCCGACGGGAACGTGGTGCCGTCCTCCCCGCGATCGATCGAGTAGGCGACCGGACGGAACGCCGCGTCGATGCGCAGACCGACGTTGGCCTTCGGGACGATCAGCTCGAAGTCGAACGCGAGCATGCTCAGCGGATCGAGTGTGTACGACAGCGCCGATGAACCCTCGTTCGTCGCGAGGGTGTAACTGCGCAGGACCCCTGCGCCTCCCTGCACCCCGACGCGCACGAACTCGGAGGGCTCCGTCTCTTCGGGCGGCGGCGGCTCGAACCACACCCGCTTCGCGCCGCCTTCGGTCGGCGGTGGCGGATCGTCGAGCGACGCGGTGTTGGTCGGGGGCGGGGCCTGCTCCTCACCCTTCGGCGAGAACCACTTCACGCCGCCTTCGTCCTTCTTCTCGGTCGACACGGACGGCGCGATCGGGTCGTCGATCCCCGCGTACGGGTCCCCGCCGGCGGGCGGCGGAGGCGGTGGCTCTGGGCTCGCGGTGATGCGGGTCTCGGGCAGGACGGCCGGGTCACCCGCGAACGGCGCGGGCTCGTCCTCGGCCGGCGGGGGAGGAGGCGGGGAAGGCGGTGGCGCGGACGCGGTCACGGAGCCGCCGTAGGCGTTCGTGATCTCCTGGAGCTTCGCGATGACCTCGGTGCCGATGTCGCGGCCGGCCTTCTTGGCTTCGCGTTTCACGCTCTTCAGGCTGGTCCGCTGCTCGAACGCGATCTCGGACGTCGCGACGTCGACGATCCGCGTGCGGACCTCGGCGCCCCGGCGGCGGCGCTTCACGTACACGTCGATGATGTGCTCGGCGCCGAGCTCGAGGCCGACGCGGGCGAGGTTCTTCGGGCTGTTTGCGCGGACGCCGCGCAGGCGCAGCTTCTTCTTCGCGCGTTCGAACTCTCGGGAGGGGACCAGCGGCCCGATCGCCTCCACGAGCCGGCGCCGGATCGGGCGCCCCACGGCGTTCCTGTAGCGCCGATCCTTGCCTCGCACGTTGGCGACCACGCGGATCCCGCGGATCGAGGTCCAGTCCTGGGCCTGGACGGGCTGGGGCACGAGCACGGTGGCTACGACGGCCAGCCCCACCATGACGGCGATAGCGAGGCGCATCCGGGCGTCCAGCATCACCAAGGCGCGGCGTTCTTGCCAGCGAAATCGCCCCCGTACTAGGAGGCGAACCGTGCTGAAGCTCGAAAAGCGCCACGTCGTGGCCGCGCTGGGCGCCTGCTTGGTCGCCTGCGCATCGTCGAACCCCGAGATGGCGGAGGCCGAGGACGCGGCCAAGAAGGCCGCGGAAGACATCGGTGAGGACTGCCGAACGGCGCTCGCGAAGGCGTCGGCCCTCCGCCAAACGCTGCAGTCGGTGCCGAAGGCGGACCGCTCCGTGGCGTCGGTGTTTGGTCCGTACAACGAGCTGTGGCGTCACCTGAGCAACGCGCTCGGCGACGCGGAGCTGATGGGCGCCGTGCACCCGGATCCGGCGCGTCGCTCCCACGCCGAGGCGTGTGACCGCGCGCTCAAGGCGTTCGCGAACAAGGTCACGCTCGACCGCGCCGTGTACGAAGCGGTCGCGGGCGTCGACGTGAAGAGCGCCGACGCGGGGACGAAGCGCTTCGCCGAAAAGGCGCTCCTCGAGTTCCGCCTCTCCGGCGTCGACAAGGACGAGGCGACGCGCAAGCAGCTCGAGAAGCTGCACGGCGAGATGGTCGAGATCGGTCAGAAGTTCTCGCGTGCGATTCGCGAGGACGTCCGCAAGATCGAGGTGAAGCCGGAGCAGCTCGACGGGTTGCCGGAGGACTTCATCGCCGCGCACCCCGCGAAGGACGGGAAGGTCACGCTCACGACGAACTACCCCGACTTCTTCCCCATCGCGACGTACGCGAAGGACGAGGCCGTGCGCCGCGACCTCACCAAGGCGTTCCTGAGCCGCGCGTACCCGGACAACGAAAAGACGCTCGTCGAGCTCCTCCGCAAGCGTCACGCGTACGCGACGCTCCTCGGCTTCGAGTCGTGGGCCGACTACGTCGCGAAGGACAAGATGTCGGGTTCGGCGAAGACGATCCGCGACTTCACCGAGCAGATCGCCGACATCGCGCGTCCGCGCATGGAGAAGGATCTCCAGGTCCTGCTCGCCGCGAAGCAGAAGGACGTCCCGGACGCGAAGGCCATCCAGACGTGGGACCGCTTCTACTACGTGCAGAAGGTTCAGGCGGAGCAGTTCGGGTTCGACGCCGCGAAGGCGCGCGCGTACTTCGCGTACCCCGAAGTGAAGAAGGGCATCCTCGCGCTGTACGGCGAGCTGTTCGGCCTCGAGTTCAAGAAGGTCGAGCGCGAGGTCTGGCACCCGAGCGTCGAGGCGTTCGAGATGAGCCGCGACGGCGAGCTGGTCGGGAAGTTCTTCTTCGACATGCACCCGCGCGACGGCAAGTACGGGCACGCGGCGATGTTCCCGATCCGCATCGGCATCGACGGCGGTCAGCTCCCGGAGGCCTCGCTGGTCTGCAACTTCCCCGACCCGTCGCAGGGCAGCGGGCTGATGGACCACGGGCAGGTGAAGACGTTCTTCCACGAGTTCGGTCACCTGATTCACCACCTCCTCGCGCGCGGGTCGAAGTGGACGAACCAGAGCGGCATCAACACGGAGTGGGACTTCGTCGAGGCGCCCTCGCAGATCCTCGAGGAGTGGTCGTGGTCGACCGAAGTGCTGCAGCGGTTCGCGAAGCACCACGAGACCGGCGAGCCCATCCCGGCCGAGTTGGTCGAGAAGATGCGCGCGGCGTCCGAGTTCGGGATCGGCGTTCACATCATGAGACAGGTGCACTACCAGGCGATGAGCTTCTACCTGCACGACGGGCGCGCGGCGAAGGATGACTTCGACCTGTTCGCGACCGCGAAGGACCTGCAGGCCAAGTACAGCCCCTACCCCTACGCAGAGGGCACCCACGTCTACGCGAGCTTCGGGCACCTCAACGGGTACAGCGCGATCTACTACACCTACCAATGGTCCCTCGCGCTCGCGAAGGACATGTTCACGCGCTTCGAGAAGAATGGACTGATGGACGGGCAGACCGCGCGCGCCTACGCGGACGAAGTCTTGGTGCCGGGTGGGTCCAAGCCGGCTGCCGAGCTGGTGAAGAGTTTCCTCGGTCGACCCTACAACCTCGACGCCTACAAGAAGTGGCTTCAGGAAGGTTGAGGCCGGGGGGCCGGCCGCAAGATCACTTGCGGAAAACCACGGACTAGCGACAAAACCGAACACCCACCTGGCGCGTGCGATCCCGCGCTTCCGCCGGGTGCGCTCCCGTTGTTAAGGTGCGCCGCCGGTGTCCGATCAGCTCGAAGACCTCGCGCGGACCGCGGAGACGTCCCCCGACGATCCGTGGCCGTGGCTCGATCTCGCGCGTGCGTTGATCGACGGTGGTGCGTTGCACCCCGGACGTCACGTGCTGCAGCGCGCGGCCGGCGTCGCGAAGGGTGACGCTTCGGTGTGGCTGGAGATCGGCCGAACCCTGGAGCGCGCGGAGGCGATCGACGGCGCGGTGGACGCGTATCGCCAGGTCTGCCGGCTCGCGCCCGGCTTCGGTGGGGGTGAGCTGTCGTTGAGCCGCGTGTGGCTGCGCGATCGCGAGCCGGAAGCCGCCGAGATGGAAGCGCGACGCGGGCTCATTCATCTGCCGAACGATCGTGCACTGCACGCATCACTCGCTCGCGCGCTCTATGCACAAGAGCGTTTCGACGAGGCGCTCCCGCACGCCGAGCGCGCCGCGGAGGGGACCGCGACGGAGGAGGAGCTGCGCCTCGCCGCCGACCTGCACCGTCGCACCGGGGACATCGCCCGCGCACGGACGTTGCTCGAACAGCTCTTCGCGATGGAGCCCGAGGACGCGGAGACCGCCCTCGCGCTCGCGGAGACCGCGCTCGCGGAGGGCGACGTGGCTCGCGCGACCGCGGCGCTCGACGCCGCGCAACGCGTGGGCGTCGTGAACCCGCCGAACGCCGTGCGGCTCGCGGTCGGGTTCAACGCGTGTGGTCGCCCGGACGCCGCGCTCGCGGCGTTGGCGAACCTCGAGGGTGAACATTCGACGTCGGGGTTGGTGGCGCTGCAGCGTGGGATCGCGATGGAGGCGCTCGGCCGGAACACGGACGCCCTCGACGCCTTCAGCCGCGCGATCTCTTCTTCGCCGCCGCCGCCGCGGAGCGCGTTCCACTTCGGTCGCGCGCTCGCGCGTGTCGGTCGCAACGAGGAAGCCGCGACCCACCTGCTCCGCGCGGCGGCCGACGAACCGAACGACCCCGAGGTTCGCGCCGTGCTCTCCGACGTGCTCGGCGCGGTGAGCGGCAAACAGTCGTCGGTGCCCGAGTCCAACGAGCTCGACGTCGACCTGAAGATCTTCTCCCTCCCCGAGCTGCTCGAGTTCCTCGCGCAGAACGGATCGTCTGGAGTGTTGGAGCTGACGATGGAGGAGGGCGTCGCGCGCGTCACGATGAACGCCGGCCTCCTGCTCGCGGTGTCGCTGCCCGGGGGCCTCTCGCTCGCGGAGCGGCTCGGCGGTCTCGGCGTCGACAAGGCGCTCGCGGAGCGCGCCGACGACGACGAGCCGGACCTCGAAGGGCTTCGTGCGATCTGCGAGGCCGAGGAGGTCGACGTCGGCGCCGTCGCGATGGCCGTGAGTCGCTCCGTGGTGCGCGGTCTCGTCGCGCTCGTCCCGCTGACGGAGGGCCGCGCACGTTTCTCCCGCGCCGCCGCCGACGCGGAGCTCCCGTCGGGTGTGGGCGTGGCGACGCAGGCGGCGCTGTTCGACGCGATTCGTCGGCTGGACGAACGCAAGATCGGCCGCGAGACGTCGGCCTCGAAGCGTTGACTACTCGACGAGCTGGTCGATGGTGGCGAGCTGCTGCTCCTCGATCTCGAGGTAGCGGCGCGCGAACGTGACGTCGAGGACCTTCTCGACGGAGAGCGGATACTCGAACCCGGCGCCGTCGACCTGCCAGTTGGTGGCGGCGATGTTGCCGATCAGCTGCCCGGCCTGCGTGCCGAGGGCGTTGTGGTCCGGGAGGACGGCGAAGGTCCCGAAGTCCACGTCGCGCGAGAGGAGCGAGCGGACGTTCACGACGACCGGCGTGCGGTTGCGGCGCAGCGCGGGCAGCCAGCCCTTGCGGAGCATCTCGCGGTCGAGGAGGACGTTGTCGTTCAGCACCCAGATGGCGTCGACGCCCTTCTCGTTGCGGAGGTCGCGCAGGCCTTCGCGGATCTCGGAGCGCTTCTTGCCGGAGACCTCGATGCCAACCAGCTCGAAGCCCTCCGTCTGCGCGAGCTTGCGCTGCTCTTCGATGAACTTCCCGAAGATCGGCCGGTGGAGGACGCCGACGCGCTTCAGCGGCTGCTTCAGGATCGTGCGCAGGTTGACGAGGCTCGTGACGAGCGGGACTTCGTAGATGACGCCGGTCAGGTTCTGCACGCCCTCGGAGGACTCACGCAGGAACGAGGTCAGCACCGCGATCACCGGCGTGCGCTTCGCCGCGGGCCGGGCGATTTGATACTGCCGGTACAGACGCAGCGTCGGGTTGTTCATCACGACGATCGCCTTCGGCTTCACGTCGCCGATGATCTGCGCGAGCTCCTCGACGGACGTCTTGCGCGTCACGATGCGCGGGACGAGGTCGAAGTCGGCGCCGAGCTCGTCGACCATGCCGTCGTACGTCGCGCGCGCCGACGGGGAGTCCGGCATCAAGGTCAGGATGGCGGGGACCTCTGCACGCCGTGCGAACTGGAGGTCCGCGAAGGAGCTCTCGCGCTCCGTTCGCTTGGGCGCGCAGGCAGCCAAGGCTGCGAGCGCCGCTACGATGACGATGCGCTTCAGCGCCACGAATCCACCCCCAATGACTGCTTCGACTGATTACCCATGCCGCGCACCGCGCGCTCCACGACCGCGCGTCGCCCGCCGTCCGCGAACGCGACCGCGAGCGGCGTCGCGCTCGCGCTGAGCGGCAACGTGTGGAGCTTTCGCTGCGTGCGCTTCTCGAGCACGGAGAAGTCACGTTCCTTGACCAGGACGGTCTTCGCAATCGAGAACTGCAACAGCGGGAGGAGATCCTCCACCTTCGTCACGCGTCGCAGCCGCGGCTGGCGTGAGCTCCCGAGCAGCTTCTGCACGAAGGCGGGCATCGCATTGCGTCCGAGCTCGTCGACGACGCCGATCGTCTGGTTGGCGATCTGCGCCTTCACCGGCGTCTGTTCGAGCGACACCGCGAAGTAGCGGCCCGACCCGTTGGCCTTCGCCGACATCGACGGCGCGAGCCCGTTGCTCCGCAGCACGTACGGCGACGCCATCACCGCGTCGGTCGGCGACGACAGCGCACGCCGCAGATCGCCGGTGCGCGTCACGACGCGGACGTCGACGCCCCCCATCTCGGAGCGCATCGACTGCTCCAGCGTCGAGCTCGAACGGCCCGGCCAGAACACCACGAGCCGCGGGGACGCCGCGGCGGGTGTGGGCGTCAGCGCGCTCCCGTCCCGCGTCGGGGTCTCCGTGGTGGTCGTGCGCGCCGCGGGTGTCTCCTTGGGCTGGTCGCGATCGAGGAGCGCCACGAGATCCAGCTCCTCGTCCTTGCTCACGCCGTCGGTCGGCGGCGGCGGCGCGGCGGGCGGAGGCGGCGGCGGCGCGGCGGCGCGCGCGAGTCGACCGGAGAAGTCGCGTTCGATCTTCGTGCGCTGGTCGGCGTTGATCACCACGCGCTGTGTCTCGAGGACCTCGCCGTCCTTCAGGATGCGGACGTCGTGCGGGCCGGGTTCGAGGTCGAGCTCCACCGGCGAGGTCTGCGGATCGAAGTCGTCGACCTCGACGGTCAGCGCAGCGGGCACCGTCGTCACCGCGAGCATCCCGGTCTCGGGCTCGACCGAGACCTCGCGCTGCACACGTCGGCGGCGTCGCGGCGTTCGCCGGACACGACGGCGGCGGGTCGGCTCGGTGCGCGGTTGGGGCGTCACCTCGGCGACGGTCTCGGTCTCGTCGGCGATTTCGTCCTGAGCCTCCGCCTCCTGGAGGTTCTTCGCGACGTCGAGGAGGACCGCGGCGTCGGCGACCTTCGGGTCGAGCTTGATCGCGGCTTCGAAGCTCGCGATCGCCTTGGCGTACTTGCCTTCACGCAGCGCGCGGACGCCGGCCTCGCGTTGCTCTTCGGCGAGCGAGGTGGTGGGTGTGGTCTTCGGCTCGTCGGGGGTGTCGCGCTCGGGCGGCGCGGTCACCGACGCGGCGGGCGTGGGCTGCGTGGGGTCGGGCTTGGCGTAGAGGATGTACCCGACGATGTTGCCGGCCACGATCAGCAGCGCCATGACGACCGCGATCGGGAGCCAGGGGCGCTGGGGTGGTGGGGGTTGCGGGTGGATCACTCCGGTCATGACGACGGGGTCTCTCCTCAGCTCAGCACGAACGCCCAGAAGGCGAGGGTGCTGGTGATCGCCAACAGCACGATGGCCAGCGCCCACCACGCCGCGGTGTTCGGGCTCGCGGGCGCGCCGTGCATGTGGATCGAGGTCTGGGAAGGATAGGCGCTCGCGAGGTCCGGCATCACGGCGGGTGCGTCGGAGGCCGTGGGGATCAGCGGGACGTCGCCGAGCAGCGCGGTCGACGCCTGGGCGAAGCTCGGGTCGTCGTTGTCCGCTTCGTTGTCGCCGCGTGCGAGCGTCGCGAGGCGATCCGTGCCTCGCGCGCCGTGTTCGCTGGCGAGCGCGTCGACGCGTGCGCGGACTTCACTCGCGCTCGGGCGCTCGGCCGCGCGCTTCGACAACATCGCCAAGACGAGCTCGTCGACTTCGGCCGGGATGTCGCCCGCGATCGTGGACGGCCGCGGAACGGATCCACCGAGCACCGCGGCGATCGTCGACGCGACGTCGTCACGACGGAAGAGCCGCTTCTTCGTCAGCGCTTCGTACATGACCACGCCGAGTGAGAAGACATCGGACCGTGAATCGAGCGGCTCGCCGCGGAGCTGCTCGGGTGACATGTACGCGTACTTGCCTTTGATGACTCCGGCCGCCGTGCCCTGCGGAGCGTCGAGCACCTTCACGATGCCGAAGTCGGTGAGTTTGATGACGCCGGTGTTCGAGACCAGGACGTTGCTCGGTGAGATGTCCCGGTGAACGAGCTGAGTTCGCACGCCGTCCACGGTGAGTCCCGAGGCGAGGTACTCGACCGCGCGTGCGAGCGCGCTCGTGACCTGAAGTACGGGGCCGAGGCCGATCGGGATGCGTTTGCGCGCGGCGCGTTTGAGGATCTGACTCAGCGCCGCCCCTTCGACCCACTCCATGGTCAGGTAGTACTCGTCTTCGACCTGGCCGAAGTCGAACACCTGCACGATGTTGGGGTGGTTCAAGAGCGCGGCGACCTTGGCTTCGCGAACCAACATGTCGCGGAAGGAAGGTGTGGCGGAGTACTCGGAGCGGATGCGCTTCACGGCGCACGGCTTCTCGAAGCCGCCGGGCCCGACACTCGTCGCGAGATAGATCGTCGCCATCCCGCCGTCGGCGATCTTTCGTACGAGACGATACTTGCCGAACGCGCTGTCGCCGTCTTCGACGGCTGCGAGCTCGATGTCTTTTCCCGGTCGTGCCACGCCGAACACGCCAAGCTCTACGCCCTGCCGCGGACACGGGCAAGGTATTGGAGGGAATCTACCTGACGATCCCTGATCGCAATTCGCCTTGCTGTCACATGAGACAGGAGTCCCACATCGTCACCGTACACGTCTGCGCGCTCCCACTCCCGTAAATGACGCGCATCGGGACTCCTATGCACAACCCGCTCGGGGCATCGCCCCGAGCTATCTCGCGGTTCAGGATTGGGCTACGTTCCGCGCGCACCATGCAGGCTGCACGAACGCGCGCGCAAGGCGCCTTGCAGAAGCTCGCTCCCCTGCTCCTCATCGGATCCTTCGCCCTGCCGAACCGTGCAGCGGCGCAAGCGCCCGAGAGCGACGGGAGCTCGACACCGACAGAAGAACAGCTCGGAATCGGGGATCTCGACCTCGTCGAGCTGATCGGTCTGAAGGTCATCAACGTCACGGCGACGAAGCGACTCGAGAACCTCCAGGAGATTCCGACGTCCGTCGCCGCAGTGCGTGATGAACGGATCGATTACCTGAGGACCGGCGGTGCGGACATGCGCTTCCTGTCGATTCGCGTGCCGAGTCTCACGATCGAGTCGTCGTTCGGCCGGACGTTCCCGCGTCTGTACATCCGCGGCCTCGGCAATCCGGACTTCGACCTCAACGCGTCGCAGCCGGTGTCGACGATCGTCGATGGCGTCGTGTTCGAGAACCCGACGATCAAAGGCTTCCCGGTCTTCGACATGGATCGCATCGAGGTCCTCCGTGGACCGCAGGGCACGCTGTTCGGGCGCAACACGCCGGCGGGCATCGTGAAGTTCGAGACGCGCAAACCGACGAACGACTTCGAAGGGTACGGTCGTTTCACGTACGGCGCGTTCCAGTACGCCGGCTTCGAGGGCGCAGTGAGCGGCCCGATGATCGACGACGTGCTCATGGCGCGTTTCTCGGTGATGTACGAACGACGCGATGGGTACGTCGACAACACGTTCACGACGGAGCAGAACGCGCTCGAGGATTTCTCGGATGTCGCCGCGCGTTTCCAGCTCCTCTTCACCCCGACCTCGCAGCTTCGCGCGCTCTTCAATTTCCACGCGCACACGCTCGACGGCACGGCGCGTGTCTTCCGCGCGAACATCATCGAGCCGGGCACGGACAACCTGAACGACAACTTCGATCGCTTCGCGGTTCAGCAGGACGGTCAGAACCAACAGAACCTCACCCAGTACGGGCTCGTCGGTGACGTGCAGTACGACTTCGGTCCCGTCACGCTGATTTCGATCACCGGCTACGAGACGATCGACATCTTCAGCCGCGGTGACATCGACGGCGGAAGCGGCGCGGTCTTCCTCCCCACCGGCAGCAGCCCCGGCGACATCCCGTTCCCCTCCGAGTCCGCCGACGCCATCCCGGATCACTTCCAGGTCAGCGAGGAGATCCGCATCGCGACGAACGACTGGGACTACGTGAACTTCCAGGCCGGCTTCTTCTACTTCCACGAGCGCCTGTTCATCGAGTCCCTCAGCTTCAACACCCTCGGCGGCGGCGTGCAGGACGGCTTCGCGTCGCAGCGGCAGACCACCGACGCGTGGGCGCTCTTCGCGTCCGCGACCTACGACGTGATCGACGATCTCCGCATCGGCGGCGGCGTGCGCTACTCGAACGACGAGAAGGACTTCCTCGCGACGCGTACGCTCTCCCCGTTCGGCGCGCCAGGCCCGGGCCGCCTCGCGGCGAATCCGAAGGCGGACTTCGTGAGCTGGGACGGCAGCGTTCGTTATCGCGCCATGAAGGACGTGAACGTCTACGGGCGCGTCGCGAGCGGCTTCCGCGCACCGAGTATCCAGGGGCGCGTGTTGTTCGGCGACACGATCTCGATCGCCGACTCCGAGAAGATCCTCTCGGTCGAGGCCGGCGTGAAGAGTGAGTTCCTCGACAACCGCGTGCGTGTGAACGCCGCCGGTTACTACTACGCGCTGCGTGACCAGCAGCTCACGGCGGTCGGTGGTGTGAACAACTTCAACGAGCTCATCAACGCCGACAACACCCTCGGGTACGGCTTCGAGCTCGACGGCGAGGCGGCGCCGATCAAGGGCCTCTTCCTGAACTTCGGGTTCAGCTACAACCACACCGAGATCAAAGATCCGGACCTCGCGCTCGCGCCTTGCGGTGCGCCCTGCACCGTCCTCGACGACCCCGGCCCGACGATGGGTACGGTGTTGATCAACGGGAACCCGCTGCCGCACGCGCCGAAGATCATCCTCAACGCGTCGGCGCGCTACGACCTGACGCTCGACGGGCGCAACGCGCTCTTCTTCTTCACGAACTGGTCGTACCGCAGCCGCGTGAACTTCTTCCTCTACGAGTCGGAGGAGTTCACCGACGCGTCGATGATCCTCGGCGACCTGCGTGTCGGCTGGACACGCGACAACGGCCAGCTCGAGATGTCCGCGTACGTGAGCAACATCCTCGACGACAACTCCCGCACCGGCGGCATCGACTTCAACAACCTCACGGGATTCGTGATGGATCCGCGCATCTGGGGCCTCGAAGCCCGCATGCGCTACTGAGCCCTCCGACCTCGCGTAAGCGCGGCGTAAACGACGCTGCGCGCCCGTCAGCCGACAAAACCTATATGACCGTCGACCGCGCCGGACGTTCGTCCGTGGCCACCCCATCGCGACCCGCGTTCACCGTGGTGCCCCACGAGTCGGCGCCCGCCGACGCGAGCACGTGGCACGCGGATCGGACGGACCCTTCGCTCGCCGAACATCGCGCTCGCTACCCGGCGTCGCACCCGCTCAACAACGAGGCGCGCTACGTCGTCGACGGTCGGATCGCGGGCGTGCCGGTACGCACGGGGGCGGACGTCGTCCCGACCAACGGCAGGATCGAGGTCGGCGGATCGGTGGTCGAGGGCGGCGTCCAGATCCACCCGTCCTTCGGCGTGCCGAACACGTGGACGGTGGACCAGCTCATGGCTCAGGACCCGGGCGACTTCTCCGTGCGCGATCACCCCGAAGGCATCACGCAGCACGCCGAGGTCGACGGCCGCGATCGCATCGTGCTGCACGGCTGGGTGCGTGCGCCGGAGTCGCCGTCGAAGTTCCTCCAGATCCACGCGCTCACGTTCGCGCAGCCGGGCGAGGGCGCGGAGGCCGCGACGCGACGTCTGCGCGAACAGGTCGCGGGTGTCTTCCCGGAGGGCGCCCTGATGGATCCGATGCAGCTCGGGCTCCACGGGATCGACCTCCTCCACACGCGCTCGTTCGGAGGCAACGCCCCCAACGGCAGTGGCAAGCTCGAGAACCTCACGCCGGAGCTCCGCGTGCCGGCGACGGGCGAGGTCGCGACGCAGGTCGCCGGGACGTTCGCCGGGCTCCGTGTCGAGCTGTCGCCGAGCCACACGATGACGCTCACCGAGGTCCCGAAGACAAATCAACCTCGTCGCCTCTGGAAGCAGCGGCAGAGCATGCCGGAGCCGGTGCCGTGGGCTGCGGGGCCCGACGTGATCCCGACCGCGGCCGGTCGCCTGCAGATCACACGTTCGCCGGAAGGCCACACGTCCGCGTACTGGAGCGGCTTCCTCGCGACGGAGCCGCGCCGCGCCGTCGGGTTCCAGGCGCTCCTGTCGCGTGAGGAGGCGGCGCAGCCCGCCGAGGTGCTCGGGCAGCACATCGAGGCGATCGTCCGCCGGGTCCTGCCGCACGAACACCTCCTCGCGGGGACCGCGACCCAGCTGTAATCGCCGCGCAATCGCTCGTGGCCTGCCCCGCGCGCACAGTGATCGCGTGGGCCTTTCGAAGATCGCCGGCCGCGTCGCCGAACGCGTCCGCGAGAACACCGTCGAGCGCGAAGAGACCACGACGGCGCCGAGCGCGTCGCCGACCTCCGCAGCACCGACCTCCGCAGCGCCGACGGCCGTCGACGAGGGGGATCGCTTCGAGGTCACGAGCGGACCCGCGCCGTCCGCGCCCGAGATCCCCGCGCCGATCCCACGCCAGCCGGAGATCCCGCCGGCCGCCGAGTCCGACGACGACAGCATCTCGGACGAGCGCCGTGACGAGATCGAAGCGTTCGACCAGGCGCTCGAAGACGAAGACTACCTGGCCGACCGCAATCACCACGAAGAGGTCGAGCTGATCCAGGACGCCGTCCGCGGTGACTCCGAGCTCGGCGAGCTCACCGAGGACGAGCAGGCCTACCTCCTCGATCTCGCGATCGACCGCTGGTCGGATCTCGACGCGGACTACTACGACCGCCAGACGAACTACTGGGCGATCGACGAGCTCGCCTACGGTTCGCTCGACGATCCGGAGCTTCAGGCCCCGGTCAGCGAGGCGCTCGCGCGCCAGTCGATCGAGTTGGAGGAGGGGCTCTTCGACGGATCGATCGGCAACTCGGTCTCGGAGCGGGGCCTCGCCGCCACCTTCGCCAGCCACGCGGTCATCGCGGCCGGCACGGACGAGGGGCGTCGTGAGCTCATCGAGAACCTCGGGCCCGAGGACGCCGCGTCGCTGATGGGATCGCTCGGGCGCGAGACGAGCAGCGTCACGACGTCCTTCGGTAGTGCCGCGAGCAACTACGACGTCGCGCAGTCGCAGGGGCTCCTCCTGCACGCCATCAACGACGGCGAGCCGACCGAGGCCACCGCCGCCGTGGTCGACGCGGCGTTCGCCACCGCCACGCGCGAGGATCTCCGCGAGCAGGATGGCTTCGTCGCCGACGAGCTCGCCGAAGCGATCGCGACGCACTGGCACCCGGACGACGCCGAGCTCGCCGCGTCCGAGACGGAGCGGCTCCAGGGGATCTTCGACAGCGGGCAAGGCCGTGAGTACCTCTTCTCCGAGGACCTCACCTACGAGGGCCGCCTCGAGAACCTCGCGCGCGTGCAGGCCAACCCGGAGTGGGACCGCGACCTCTTCACCAGCGAGAGCTCGGTCTACGACGTACCGACGATCGTCTTCGACGAGTTCGCCGACACCGCGCGCCAGTACGAAGACCTCCGCGGGGACGAGCCCGTCGAGCTGTCCGGCACCGACCTCGAGAACACGGTCGGGTTCGCGATGGGCTTCCCGCCCCAGGGGATCGATCCCGACGAGACCGACGCGGAGCGCGACGCACGTGAAGAGGCGATGGCGCGCGGTGATCACTCGCTGTTCGAAGGCGAGCCGGCCCAAGAGGTCGTCGAGCCCGTCGCCGACGCGATCCGGAGCGTCGGCGGCGACGACCCCGAGGTCACGGTGCTCCCGATCCAGTTCGCCGCGGACGGCGTCGGGACGGTCGAGCTCCCGCTGTTCCGCGTCGTCGACGAGGACACCGGGGCGGAGCGCTTCGTCGACAACGTCGGTCGCGTCTACGACGACTTCGACGACTGGAAGAAGAACAACGTCCTCCCGCCGGGCAACGTCACGTACCCGCAGGACGGGCACCTCGACGAGAAGGTCACGCTCGCGACGCGCAACACGCCGAACACGATCGACACCCCCGGTGAGCGCATCTCGGCGTTCCTCGATACGGCGTCGCTCGTCGGCGGCACGATCGCGGGCGGTGCGATCATCCTCGGTTCGGGCGGGACGCTCGCGCCCGTCGTCGTGGGTGCGGCGGCGTCGTGGCAGGTCTACCGCAGCGCGGATCAGCTCTACGATCGCTACCAGCACGGTCAGTCGGTGAACCCGCTGGAAGACCCCGCCGCGCGCGCCGCGTGGCTCGACGTCGGGGCCGGCGCGCTCTCCATCGCATCGCTCGGTGCAACCGGGGTTGCAGGGCGCCTCGTGAACACCGGCAGTCGCTACGCGGCGAGCGGCGCGACGGCGGCGAGTTTCCTACGCGTCGGGGCGGGCGCGCTCGACGCGGCGGCCGCCGGCAACGCCGGCTACACGCTCCTCACCGAGTGGGACGACCTGTCGGGCGCGGAGCGCGCGAACCTCGCGTTGTCCGTCGGCTTCTGGGGCGTGGGCGCGGCGACGAACGCACGACCCTTCGATCTCGAGGGGCGTCGCACCGCGGCGCTCTTCGACCAGGTCGACGCCACGTCCGCGCGGCGTCTGCAACAAGACTTGCCGGACGATGTCGCTGGTTACCTCGCGCGCTCGGAGGCGTTCCAGGATCTCACGCCTGCGCAGCGCCGCACGTTCCTCGACGACAACCTCGAGTCCTTCGACGCGTTGGCCCGGACTCCGGAGTTCGATGCGCTGTCCCCGCGGGCGAAGCAGCGCCTCGTCGAGCGCTGGGGCGACCTCGATGTCGACGTGCGGCAGCGCTACCTCGATCTCGATCCGGGGCACGGCGCCTTCCGCGCGCAAGTCGCGGACGTCGTGGGCACGGACGGGTTCGCGCGGCTCGACGCGGCCGAGCAGACGCGACTGCTCGACCTCATCGGCGGCGAGAATCCGCAGATCTCGCGGCCGGTTCGCCAGGCGCTGCACGACATGGTCACGTCTCGCGAATGGCGCGGGTACGACGCGAACCAGCAGCGCGTCGAGCTCGAAGCCTTCCTCGCCGACCCGCGTGGTCTCCCGCAGGTCAACGAGGGCATGAACAACCACGCGCGGCCGCCGGGCGTCAGCCCCAACGTGTCGATGCCGACCACGATCGGGCGCTACCCGTTCCGCGGCGGCTCCGACACCGCGACGAGCTACACCGTCGACGTGCACGGTCAGCAGGTCGAGGTCGTCATCAACAACCGGACGGCGCCGAACGGCCAGCGCCAGCCCACGATCGACGAGATCGCGGACGGCCTCGCGCGCCTCCCGCCGGAGGCGCTGCAGCAGGTGGATCGTGTGGTGATCGAGTCGGCGCCGAACCCGTCCGACGCCTACTGGCAGAACGTCTACGGGGAGCCGGGCTTCACGAGTTACATGACCGCCGATACGCCGAACCGAACCATCAACGTGTACCCGAGCCCGTCGCACTACCAGAACACGCTGGCGTCGTCGTTCGCGCACGAGATCGGACACTTCGAGTCCCAAGGTCGTTGGGGCTACAACTCGAACGATACGAACTGGGAGCCGTGGCGCGATGCGATCGACGCCGACACGACGGGTGTCTCACGGTACGCGAGCCAGAACCCGCAGGAGGACTTCGCGGAGACCTACGCCGTGTACCTCGACGTCCTGGGGACGCCGCGCGAAGCGGAGCTGCGTGCGTTGATGCCCGAGAGGTTTGCTATCCTCGACACGATCCACGGAGCACCCTGATGGCCACCAAACACCCGGGCAAGATCGTCTACGTCGACGGCAACACACAGAAGGTCGTGATGGAACGACCGATCGCGGACGTGCCGCGCGACATGCACTACGTGAAGACGAAGGCGGGCCTCGTCCCGATCGTGCGCGTCGTTGCCACGACGACGGGCGACCATCGCTCGATCGTGGAGTACGGACCGGACGGCGAGGCGCTGCGGCGCACCGAGCAGCTCAAGCGTTGACCTTCGTGCGCGACGCGACCGTGACCGCCGCGAGGATCACCACGCCACCGACATAAGTATGGAGCGCGGCGCGCTCGCCCAAGAGCAGGCTCGCGGCCGCGACGCCGTACACCGGTTCGAGCAACCCGATGATGCTCGCGTTGCGCGCCGACACCTTTTGCATTCCGTGCACGAACAGCACGTGCGCGAAGCCGGTGAGCACGACGCCGAGCAGGAGCAGGAGACCGAGATCCCGAACGGTTGGTAGGCCGACGATCACGCCGAGGTTGAACGGCGTGAGCCACACGACTGCGGCCGCGTTCTGCCAGAGGCCGAGCTCGAGCGCGGAGGTGTCGGCGACGAGGCGTCGGTTCGTGGTCACGACGATCGCGTAGAGCAAACCGGACAGCACGCCGGTTGCGGCGCCGAGTGTGAACGTGTCGGTGAGATCGAAGGACGGCACCAGCAGCGCAACTCCGCTTGCGGCGACGACGGCGAGCGCGACCGACGAGAGGCGAAAGCGCTCACCCGGTACGAGCCACGGTTCGATCCACGCGACGAACACGGGGAAGGTCGCGAAGCCGAGGAGCCCGATCGTCACCGACGCGATCCGCATCGCGGCGAAGAAAGTGATCCAGTGCGCCGCGAGGATCGCGCCGAGCACGAACAGCGATCCGATCCGCTTCGGACGAACGATGCGACGATCCGCGAAGAGGATCGCCGCCGCGATCGCGATCGCGGCGAACAGGCTCCGCCACCACACGATCCGGATCGGATCCGTGTCGACGATCTTGCCGACCAGCGCGGCCAGTCCGAACATCAAGACGCCGAGGTGCACGGAGGCGAGGGCGCGTCGTTCGTTCATCCTCTCCCCGCATTTTGCCGCCTTTGGGCTGTTTGGAGCGCTCTGTGGCCTTTCCTGAAGGACAGGGACGTGAGGCCCACGTCGCGAACTTTTTTCGGGTGGGGCGGTAGACGCCGACGCTTAAGCACGTTATTGACGCCCCCAATTCGGAGGGGGGGTCGCATCGTCGTATCGGAGCGAAGGAAGGTTTTCGATACGTACGACGTACTTCTCAGCCATACGGGGCTCCGTCACGCGAAAGGGCGGATCCTTCAATCGTTCGACGTCGAACTGAATCAAACTAGGAGATTGGGATGAAGAAGGTACTCGCTTTTGTTGCCGTTGCTGCGTTTCTCGTTGTCGTTGGCTGTGCGGCTGGCCCCTCGGGCGTGCTGTTCACCAGCGTGAAGCACCCGGGCAGCTTCCAGACTGGCCTGACGACGAACCCCGGCGGCTCGGCCATCAGCGGTGAGTCGTGCTCGATGAGCATCCTCGGCGCGATCGCGCTGGGCGACTGGTCGATCGACGCGGCGCTCAAGGCGGCTGGCGCTGAGGGCAAGACCCTGAAGAACGTCGCGGTCGACCACCCGACGCTCAACATCCTCGGGCTGTACGGCAAGTACTGCACGACGGTTGCCGCGCAGGTCGCGCAGTAATCACCGCAGAGTCGAGTGAGCACCTCCTGCCCAGGGGGTGCTGACCGCGAAGAAGCCCTCCTGGTCGAAACACCAGGGGGGCTTTTTTGCTATGTAGGCCACCTTGCTCAACTGGCTCTTCCTCGGACTGATCCTCGTCGCCACCGTGACGGGCGCCCTCGCCGGCACCATGGGCGAGGTCTCGGCGCAGTCCATCGCGATGGCGAAGACCGCCGTCGACATCTCGATCAGCCTGATCGGCCAGATGGCGCTGTGGCTCGGCGTCTTTCAGATCCTGCAGGACGCCGGGATGATGGGCGCGATCGCGCGCGCGCTGAAGCCGGTGATGTCGCGTCTGTTCCCCGACATCCCGGAGGACCACCCCGCGCTCGGCGCGATGATCATGAACATCGCGGCCAACATGATGGGCCTGACCAACGCCGCGACGCCGTTCGGCATCAAGGCGATGATCGAGCTGAACAAGCTCAACGATCGCCCGGGCGTCGCGACGAACGCGATGTGCCTGTTCCTCACGATCAACACCTCGGGCGTCGCGGTGCTCCCCACCGGCGCGATCGCGGTGCGCGCCGCGATGGGCGCCGACAACGCGACGGGCATCTTCTTCCCGACGATCCTCGCGACGATGTGCTCGACGGTCGTGGGGATCATCGTCGCGAAGACGCTCCAAAACCTCGGCTTCTTCGCCGCCGACAAGTACGGCGACGTGGAGGCGGGCGAGGTGAAGGACGCCGCCGACATCAAGGGCCTCGGCGACGCCGAAAAGCTCGCGTCCGAGACCACCCACAGCCACCCTGTTCGCCTGATCCTCGCGATGCTCGTGGTGGGGGTGCTCGCGTTCGGGCTCGGCAGCGAAGTGAACCGCCAGGTCGCGACGGAGTCGGTCCTCGACGTCATCAAGGTCCTCTCCGCCGACTGGATCCTGCCGATCCTCCTCGTGGCGATCCTCCTGGTGGGCTTCGTGAAGAAGATCCGCGTCTACGAGTCGGTCGTGCGCGGCGCGAAGCAGGGTTTCGAGGTGGGCGTCATGGTGATCCCGTTCCTGGTCGCGATCCTCGTGGCGATCGGGATGTTCCGCGGGAGCGGCGCGATGGAGTGGATCGTCTCCGGGCTCACGCCCATCCTCGGGCCGCTGGGCTTCCCGCCCGAGGCGCTACCGATGGCGATCATCCGCCCGCTCTCCGGCAGCGGCGCCCTCGGGGTCGTCACGGAGACCATGAAGACGACGGGGCCGAACAGCTTCGCGTCGTTCGTGGTCAGCACGATGAGCGGGAGCACCGAGACCACGTTCTACGTGCTCGCGGTGTACTTCGGGGCGATCGGCGTACGCGCCTCGCGCTACACCGTCTTGTCGTGTCTGGCGGCGGATCTCACGGGGATCACCGCGGCGGTGGCGCTGTCCCACGTCTTCTTCTGAGCGCGGTTGCTCGACGCGCCGTGACGGCGTAGAAGGCCTCCCGAAGGCCCAAAAGCGCTCATGAAGATCCACGAATACCAAGCCAAAGAGCTCCTCCAGAAGTTCGGTGTCCCCACGCCCGCCGGGCGTCTGGCGACGTCACCGGAGCAGGCCTACGAGGTCGCCAAGAGCCTCGGGACGACGCCCGTCGTCGTGAAGGCTCAGATCCACGCGGGCGGCCGCGGCAAGGGCGGAGGCGTCAAGGTGGTGCCGTCGGTCGACGAGGCCAAGGCGAAGGCCGCCGAGATGCTCGGCATGACGCTCGTGACGCACCAGACCGACCCCGAGGGGCAGGAGGTCAAGCGTCTCCTCGTCGAGGAGGGCGTCGCGATCGAGAAGGAGCTCTACATGGGCCTCGTCCTCGACCGCGCGACGAAGCGCGTGGTGCTGATGGCGTCCAGCGAGGGCGGCATGGACATCGAGGAGGTCGCGGCAAAGACCCCGGAGAAGATCCACAAGGTCGCGGTCGATCCGGTGACTGGCCTGATGCCGAACCAGGTGCGTCGCCTCGTGTTCGGGATGGGGCTCGACGCCAAGCTCGTCGGCAAGGCGACGAAGCTGTGCATGGCGCTGTACCGCGCGTACGTGGAGCTCGACGCGTCGATCGTGGAGATCAACCCGTTGATCATCACGAAGGACGGCGACCTCCTCGCGCTCGACGCGAAGATGAACTTCGACGACAACGCGCTCTTCAGGCACTCGGACATCACCGAGCTGCGGGACCTCGACGAAGAGGACCCCAAGGAGACGGAGGCGAAGCGCTACGACCTCTCGTACATCGCGCTCGACGGCAACGTGGGTTGCATGGTGAACGGCGCCGGCCTGGCGATGGCCACGATGGACATCATCAAACACTGCGGCGGCGAGCCGGCGAACTTCCTGGACGTCGGCGGCGGCGCCACGGCGGAGAAGGTGAAGGCGGCGTTCACGATCATCCTGCGCGACCCGAAGGTCGAGGCGGTGCTCGTGAACATCTTCGGCGGGATCATGAAGTGCGACGTCATCGCGGACGGCGTCATCCGAGCGGCGCGTGAGTCGTCGATCGAGGTGCCGGTCGTGGTGCGGCTCGAGGGCACGAACGTGGAGCTCGGCAAGAAGATGCTGGCGGAGTCGGGCCTCGCGCTCGTCTCGGCCGACAACATGCTCGACGCGGCCGAGAAGGTCGTGAAGCTGGCCGCCGAAGCGCGGGCGAAGAAGGGATCCTGAAGACGTGGCCATCTGGGTAAACAACGACACGAAGCTCCTGGTTCAGGGCATCACGGGCGGTGCGGGCTCGTTCCACGCGCAGCAGATGCTCGAGTACGGCACGAACATCGTCGGTGGTGTCACGCCCGGTAAGGGCGGCCAGCGGTTCGAGGACAAGGTCCCGGTGTTCGACACGGTCGTGAAGGCGAAGGAAGAGACCGGCGCGAACGCGACGGCGATCTTCGTCCCGCCGAAGTTCGCGGCGGACGCGATCCTCGAGGCGGTCGAGGCGGAGATCGAGCTGATCGTCGTCATCACGGAGGGCATCCCGATCCTCGACATGGTGAAGGTCGCGCGGGTGATGGAGACGTCGAAGTCGCGGATGATCGGCCCGAACTGCCCCGGCATCATCACGCCGGACGCGTGCAAGATCGGGATCATGCCCGGCCACATCCACAAGGCCGGTCGCATCGGCGTCGTCTCGCGCTCCGGCACGTTGACGTACGAGGCGGTCGGGCAGCTGACGGCGCTGGGGATCGGTCAGTCGACGTGCGTCGGCATCGGCGGCGACCCGGTCAACGGCACCAACTTCGTGGACTGCCTGGAGGCGTTCAACGCGGACCCGGATACGGACGGCGTCATCATGATCGGTGAGATCGGTGGCACGGCCGAGGAGACCGCGGCGGACTTCATCAAGTCCGAGATGAAGAAGCCGGTCACCGGCTTCGTCGCCGGCACGACGGCCCCGCCCGGCAAGCGGATGGGGCACGCTGGTGCGATCATCTCCGGCGGCAAGGGCACCGCGGCCGAAAAGATCGCGGCGCTCGAGGCGGCCGGGGTGAAGGTGGCGCCGACGCCTGCGGACCTGGGGGTCACGATGCAGGCGGCGATGGGTTAGAGTCCGAGGTCAGCGATGAACATCTACGCGATGAAGAAACCGAAACGGATCAACGCCGTTTCGGTGACGGTGACCATCATCGTTCTGATCATCGCGTACCTGTTGTGGTTTGCGATCCCTGTCTGGTGGCCCAGCTTCCAGATGGGGGGGATCATGCAGACGGGCTGCAACGAGGCCTACCGAATCCTCGACGACGAAGAGCTGGTCGAGAAGCTCGTCCAGAACGCGCGGCGCACGGGGTTGCGGATCACCAAGGACAACTTTCGCTTCTCGCGCGTCAAGTTCACGCCCGAGGAGCTGACGGCGCGGAATCAGAAGACGGACAGCTTCCAGGCCAAGCGCGGCAAGCTGTGTGTCATCGAGTTCTTCTACGAGGACGACTACGAGTGGCCCCTGATCGGGAAGACGACCCACATTGTCTTCGAGAAGAAGATCGAGGGCGACTTGACTCAGGTCGAGTGGTAGTCGCCGAGCATGGCGAACACCGACGCCGCGTCGAAGTCCTCGCTGGATGACCCGCGCGCGCGTCGCGTTCCGCGGCGCGAAGACCGCCACCTCCTCGGGATCGAGCCGCTCAGCGCGGAAGAGTGCACGAAGATCCTCGACCGCGCACGGGTGCTTCGGCACGCGAAGCTCGGTCGCGCCGATGAGCGCCCGCTCGCCGGTGAGTCCGTCGTCACGCTCTTCTACGAGGCGAGCACCCGGACGCGCGCGTCGTTCGAGATCGCCGCCCAGAACCTCGGCGCGACGATCGTCAGCATCGCGTCGTCGTCGTCGTCGGTGAAGAAGGGCGAGACGGTCTGGGACACTGGCCGCACGCTCGCCGCGATGGAGCCCGGCGCGCTCGTCTGCCGTCACTCCAGCCCGGGGGCGCCGCACCTGCTCGCGGCCGCGGCGGAGAGCGTCGGTCGAACCGCGGTGGTGAACGCGGGCGACGGCGCGCACGAACACCCCACGCAAGCGCTCCTCGACGCGATGACGCTGCTCGATCGGTTGGAGAGCCTGCAGGGGCGGACGATCGCGATCGTCGGCGACATCGCGCACTCGCGCGTGGCGCGCTCCGACCTGTTCCTCCTGACCAAGCTCGGCGCGCGGGTGCTGTTGTGCGGACCGCGGTCGCTGGTGCCGCGAACCTTGGAGTCCCTCGGCGGCACGATCGTACGCGACGTCGACGACATCATCCCCGTCGCCGACGCGGTGATGATGCTGCGCGTGCAGTTCGAGCGGATGGTCGGCCCGCCGCCGTTCCCGAGCCTCGGCGACTACAACCGGACCTACGGACTCACGGTCGCGCGCGCCGAGCGCATGAAACCGGAGGCCTTCGTGATGCACCCCGGCCCGATGAACCGCGGCATCGAGATCGATCCGGAGGTCGCGGACGGGCCGACCTCGGTCGTCGCGCACCAGGTTCGCAACGGGATCGCGGTGCGCATGGCGGTCCTCGAGCGTGCGGTGGGGCGGGGGCCGTGGGCGGAGGGCGCATGAGCACGACGCTGCTCAAGAACGTCCGCCTCTTCGACCCGGGCGCCGGCGTAGACGCCGACGCGCGCAACGTCGTGCTCGACGGGGCCGCGATCGGCTCGCTCGACGCCTCCGCGGAGGTGATGGCCGACCGGGTGATCGACGGCGGCGGCAAGCTGCTCGTCCCCGGCCTCGTCGACCTGCGCGTGCACGCGTGTGAGCCAGGCTTCACCAGCCGCGAGAGCATCGCGACCGCCGCCGCCGCCGCTGCCGCGGGCGGGGTCACGACCTTCGTCGCGCTCCCGACCACGAAGCCCACGGTGGATCGTGTCGAGGTCGTCGAGCTGATCCTCGCGCGCGGGCGCGCGGCGGGGACGACGCGTGTCCTTCCGGCCGGTGCGCTCTCCGTCGGGCGCGAGGGCGAGCGCCTCGCGGAGATGGCGAAGCTGTCCGCGGCGGGGTGTGTCTTGTTCACCGACGGCGACCGCTCGGTGAAGGACAGCCAGCTGTTGCGGTACGCGATGGAGACCGCAGGGGACGTCGGTACGCCGATCATGACGCACGCGGAGGACGAGTCGCTGTCGCTCGGCGGGGTCATGCACGAGGGCCTGGTCTCGGCGCGGCTCGGGTTGTCGGGCGCGCCGGGCGCGGCGGAGGTCGTCGGGATCTCGCGGGACCTCGCGATCGCGGAGCTCACCGGGTCGCGGCTGCACATCGGGCACGTCTCGACGGCGGCGGGTGTCGAGCTGATCCGTCAGGCCAAGAAGCGCGGGATTCGCGTGACCGCGGACGTGTCGCCGCTGCACTTGCTCCTCACGGACGAGGCGGTGCTCGGCTACGACACCGCGGCGAAGGTGTTCCCGCCGCTGCGCCCGCGGTCGGACGTCGACGCAGTGATCACGGGGCTCGCCGACGGCACGATCGACTGCGTCGCGAGTGACCACAACCCACAGATCGAGATCGAGAAGAACGTGGAGCTCGACTGGGCGGCGCCGGGCGCGACGGGGCTGGAGACGATGCTCCCGGTGATGCTCGCGCTCGTGAGCGACAAGCGCCTCACGCTCGAGCGCGCGATCACCACGATGACGCGGGCGCCGGCGAACGTGCTGCAGCGGTTGGACCTGGGGCGGCTGCGGGAAGGCGGGCCGGCCGATCTGACGTTGATCGATCGCGAGGTCGAATGGCGCTTCGAGCAAACGTACTCCAAGTCGCGCAACACGCCGTTGCTCGGGCGCCGGTTCGTCGGGCGCGCCGCGCTCACGATCGCGCAGGGTGTGGTGACCTACGAGGCGCCTCGGTGAAACGCGGCGCGCTCGCGCTGTTGTTCGTCGCCGCGTGCAGCACGCCGGGTCCCGAGGACACGCTGGACGCCTACCGTCGCGCGGTCGCCGCCGAGGATTGGGCGACGGTGCACCGACTCTCGGACCGGGCCACGCGGGAGGCGGCGTCCGCGGAGGCGCTCGCGGAGCGCGGCGCGGACGCCCCCGAGCTCGGGGTCCCCGTCCAGCGTCGGCACGTGGTGGTGCTCGAAGACGGCCGCGAGGTCGTGCTCGTCGAGGAGGACGGCGGTTGGCGCGTCGCGAGCGGAGGTGTCGAGGCCCTGCGCTCGGACACCCCCGCGGCGGCGCTGAAGACGCTGTGGTGGGCGCTGGACCACGCGCGATGGGACGTGGTGCGCCGGGTGCTGCCCAAGGCGGCGGCGCAGCGCCTCGCGACGGACGCGGCGCTGGCGGCGCACGTCGAGGCCGTGAAGCCGCGCCTTTCGGCGGCCCGGGAGGCGCTCGGGGAGGCCGTCCCGGCGGCGCGGGTCGAGGGGGAGACGGCGGTTCTGGCCTACGCGGAGCACCGAGCGGTGCGCTTCGTCCGTGAGGATGGTCGTTGGCGGATCGTGGACGTCGAGTAGAATGAAACGGTCGTGCGGAGGCTGATGCTGTGGGGGCTGCTGGCCCTGTTGGGGTGCGGTGACGACCCCAACGACTGGGAGCCGGGGCGCCCGCGTGTGGCGCGTCTGCGGCTCTTGCAGCAGAGCCCGCAGGATCCGCTGGCGCTGGAGGTCCAGGTGGCCTTCGAGGACACGGACGGCGACCTCGCGCAGGGTGTGCTGGAGCTGAGGATCAACGGGGACAAAAACGCGACGTTGCCGATGGCCGATGTGTTCGAGCAGCAGTCCCCGCCGCTTGCCCCCGACGCCACGGAAGGGCAGATCGACATCATCGTAAGGTTGATCGACGAGGTGGCGGTAGGAGACCGCGTGAAGATCGGCGTGGTGCTCGAGGACGGGGCAGGGCGCCGCTCCAACGAGCCCTACTTCGAAATCGAAGCGTTCTGAGGTGCGAGATGAGTGAAGAGACCGAAGAGAGACTCGAAGACGTCTTCGCCGAAGATGACGACGAGATGTTCCGCCGGCGGGAGCGTTATCGCCCCGTCATCGCGGACATCGTGAAGAAGGCCATCGAGAACACCGTCGGGCAGGTCCAGAACACCCAGACCGCCGGGCGTGATGCGATCAGCTACCTGCTGCAGCAGGGGGAGCGCGGCAAGGAGCAGGCGGTTCGTGTCATCGCGAAGGAGGTCGGCGACTTCCTGCGCGCGACGGACATCTCCTCCGAGGCGGTGAAGATCCTGACGCAGCTCCGCGTCGAGGTGAACGCGAGTGTGTCGTTCAAACCCACCGGCGACGGTCGCGCCGTGAAGCCGGAGGTCGACGCTGGCTCGAAGGTGTCGGTGCGCGACCCGTCGGGGCGAGACGTCCTCGAGGAGCAACCCGAAGACCTCGAACCGGACGGCGACGCCACGACGGATCTGTCGGCGAGCGGACGTCCGCACGACGGCGAGGGGCATTGACCGAAGACGGACAGGTCGCGGGTTGGCGACGACGCCTCGCACGCCCCGTCGCCCTCCTCGGGCTGATCGGCGGCGCTGCGTTGTTCCTCCCCCAGATGATGCGTCACGAGGTTCGCTTCGTTCCGCAGCCCACCGACCCCAAGTGCGTGCGCTACGCGACGGTCGCGCTCGAGCAGGACGGGGATCTGCTGCGGAGCTTCAAGCTCCTCGCCAACCGCGACGGGATCTTCGACGGGCACGTCCTGCACCTCGCCGAAGGAAAGTACCTCGCGCAACTTCGCTTGCAATGTGCGTCGGGGGACGTCACGGACCGCGAGCCTCAGGCCGTCGTGGTCGACGGCGAGGGCACGCTCTACCTGAGGATTCAGTCGGCCTGCACCTGTGATGACGCCTGAGCTGATTACGCTGCTCGTGGTGGGAGCGAGCGGGCCCGTCACGTTCGACTGGCGCGCCCCCGAGGTTTGTCCCGAGCGCCAGGTCGTCGTCGATCGAATCGAGCTGCTGCTCGGTCGCTCGCTCGACGAGACCTTCGACCGCGCGCTCGAGGTCACGGCGACCGCAACCGCGGCCGGCGGGCGCTACACGGTGCGCATCGACACCGTCGACGACGACGGGCGCCATCACGAGCGAACGGTTCAGTCCGAGGAGGGCGAGACCTCGTGCGCCTCGATCGTCGACGTCACGGCGCTCGTCGTCGCGATGGCGATCGACCCGGCGGCGATCTCGTGGGCGCAGCCGACCGAGGAAGAGCCGGTCGAAGAGACCGAGACTTCGACGGCGCCACCGAAGCCGGCGCGCGCGCCTGGTCGACCTCCGCTCGACCAAGACGGGCTGCGCGCGCCCGGGATCGTGTTCGGCATCCCGCTGCCGCGCCTCGACTTCCGCGCGGGGGCGCGCGTCGGCACGCAGGTGCTGCCGGGGACGGGCTTCGGTCTGTCGTTCGGCGGCGCGGTGCTGTGGGATCCGCTGCGGTTCTACGGTGCGGCGACGGTGTGGCTCGACCGGACGACGCCGGTGCCCGAGGCGACGGTGGGCCTTTGGACGATGGACGGCTCGTCTTGTTACGTCGCGACGCCGACGAAGTGGCTGGAGGTGCCCATCTGCATCGGGCTCCAGCTCGGGCGGTTCGCGGCCGACTCCGTCAGCCAAGAGGTCGCGCCGGTGCGCAGCTTCTGGGGCGGCTCGACCTTGTCGACGGGGTTGTCGTTCGTGGTGACGAACAACCTCGCGTTCATGCTCGATCTCGAGGGCGTCGTGTCGTGGGTGCGCCCGCGCTACGAGATCGAGGGCGTGAACGTTCGCATGGGCCGCTTCGGCGCCCGCAGCGGCCTGTGGATCGAGCTGCGCTTCCCATAGGAGGCCGTATCGGATTGCCGGTAGGGGAGTGCCCAGGTCCGGCTTCGCTTTTGGCGTCGGCCGGGGACGCTCTTCCGGTCAGAAGCCGTTCGTCTCGCCTGGTGTGGCCCCTCGGCTTCGCTGTTTGCCGCGGCGGGCGAGCCGAACTGATTCCCTCCAGAGCGTCCCCGTCCGCCCCCAGCGCTCCGCGCGTCGAGTTGCCTTCACTCGGCGATCCGATGGGGGTGGGTGACCCAAGGAGCTTCGCGCCATTGCGGAGGTGATGCGACATGCTGCCCAGGCGCTCGCTCCGCTCCGGCGGCGGGCACGCCGACCTCGGTTCGGCTTGCTGGGCCATCGATCGACACGGGGACCCCGCGTTCGCGATGGGCAAGGCACGTTGCGCTCGGCGGAGCGGCTCGGCTTTCGGAATCGGAGCGCCCGCCCCTTGCGCTCCGCTATTCGCGTTGCCTGATCCCAACGCAGTAGGACTGCAGATCAGCACGAGAGCACGCCGATGCACGCGCTGGGTTTGGGCAACGCGCGTAGCGGAGCGCAGACATCGGGCGCGGCGATTCACCACCCATCGGATCGCTGGTGAGCGGCAACTCGACACGCGGAGCGATGGCGGCGGGCGGGGACCTCTCCGTAGGGAATGAGTTCGGCTCGCCCACCGCGGCCATCAGCGAAGCCGAGGGGCCACACCCGGCGAGACGAACGGCTTCTGACCGGAGGAGAGGTCCCCGGCCGTCGCCGAAAGCGAAGTCGAGCCTGGGCACTCCCCCGCCGGCTAGCCGATACGGCCTTCTAGGCCATAACGCCGGCCCGCTGCGCGGGACGGCTTGGCACAGTCTTCGGACCCGTCGCTCGCGCGACCGGCCTCAGCCTAGTCACGGTGCGTAGCGGACGAGGTCGAACAGGAGCGGGTGGGCGATCTCGTCGTGCCGCGCTTCGAAGGTCATGCGGTCTTCGTCCGCGCTGATCGTGATGCGTTCCAGCGCGAGGGCGCGGGTGAACGACGCGTAGGCGAAGCTCAGGTCGCCGCGTCCCGTGTCGTCCGCGGTGACGTCGTAGATGCGGTAGGTGCGGTTCGGGGTCGGGGTGCCGTCTTCGGGCCAGAAGAACGTGAGGCACGCGCCGACGCACTCGGATCCCTGCGTCCCGTCGGCGCGGAACGCGACCCAGACGAGCTGTTCGCCGTCCCACACGGTGAAGCGCGTCCCCGCCCACAAGCCGACGATGCCGCCGCGGACCCGGGCGATGCGGTCCTCCTCCGTGTCGCCGCAGACACACGCGCCGAGGGAGTCGTCGCTGCGGCAGCGCCGCTCGCCGTCGCGGCCGTCCGCGCAGGCGCAGGTCGAGGTCGTGGTCCCCATACACAGAGGGGACGCGGGCGGAGGCCGGAAGGGTGGAGGCCCCGACGGGACCCGGACTCCAGCGTCGGGGCGTGCCTGGGGCCCTGCGTCCGGGACGACGCCCGCGTCCGCTACGGCGTGGCTACCGGCGTCCGAGGCGACTTGGGGGCCGGCGTCGACCGGGCCGTCGGTCGGTGGACCGCAGACCCCGGTCGAACAACGCTCTTCGGCGGGGCAGTCCAGGTCGGACGTGCACTCGAGCGCCTCCGTAGGCGCCGCGCAGCCCGCCAGGACGAGCAGCAAGGTGATCCAGCGAGTCATCGACGGGTTGGGTGAGTTGCCGCGCGCCCCCCAAACCGTCGCAAAATGTGGGCGCGGCGCAGATTCGTCGATGGATTGGCGCGCGGGCGGGGACGAAGGAGCGAGTGGAGGGGCGGCCCACATTCGAAGAGGTGTACGAGGCGCACCACGGGTTTGTGTTCCGAAGCGCGCTGCGCCTCGGCGTGGACGACGCTTCGGTCGACGACGCCGTGCACGACGTCTTCCTCGTCGCGCACCGCAGGCTGGAGGAGTTCGAGGGGCGATCGTCGATCCGTACCTGGCTGTTTGCGATCACGCTGCGGATCGCGCAGCGGTATCGCCGGACACGGATGCGGAAGGAGCGGCGCGAGGACGCATACGCGGCGGCGACGCCGGATGCGACGACTGACGCTTACGCGCGGAGCGAGGCCGCCCAAACGCTGCACCGGCTCCTCGGTGCGCTCGACGACAAGAAGCGGACGGTGTTCATCCTGTCCGAGCTCGAGGGCATGACGGCGCCCGAGATCGCGGAGGCGTTCGATCTCGCGTTGCCGACGGTGTACTCGCGCTTGCGCGCGGCGCGACTCGAGCTCGAACGCGCGGTCGAGCGTGAGCGCAAGGCGGAAGCGAGGAGGTCGGCATGACGCACGAACACGATCCCCTCCGCGCCTTGATCGAAGCCGAGCGCGAGGACGTCGCCGCATCCGAGGCGTCGAAGTCCCTGACGCGCGCGCGCCTCGAAGCGAGCATCGAAGCGGGCGTCGCGCCGCCGATCGATCTACCGCCCTCCGCCACGTCCGCGGTGCTCGCGGGCAGCAAGGTCGTGTGGTGGTTGGGCGCGCTGGTGTTGATCGGGACCGTCGCGGTGATCGGGTTGACGCGCCAAGCACCGACGCCGATCGCCGAGGCTCCGCCGATCGAGAGGGCGGACCCACGCCCGACCACCGGCGCGACGATCGCGGTCGCGGCGCCCGACGTTCCGCGCGCGCGCCCGGCGCCGAAGAAGAAGCGGCGTCGGCGCAAACCGTCGGTCGAGGAGAAGGCGACCACGGGGGGCCTCGCGGAGGAGCTCGTCCTGATGCGACGGGCGCAGCGGGCGATGGCCGACGACCGTCCGGCCGACGCGCTCGCGCCGCTGGCCGAACACCGCAAAATCTTCACGAGGGGGGTGCTCCGGGAGGAGCGCGAGGCGCTGACCATCATCGCGCTGTGCCGGTTGGGTAAGACGGCGGACGCCGAATCCCGGATGACCGCGTTCGAGCGCGCGTTTCCCAAGTCGCCGCAGACCGAGCGGATTCGGTCAGAGTGCTTCGCCAGCCTACGGTGAAAGGGCGTGCGCGCTGGCTCGCGCTTCGACGAGTCATCAACGAAAAAGTTGAAAAGTGAACACCTACATCTTTTCTTCTGGATCGATTTAGCCGCCTATCGCGGATCGCGATGAAGCAACTCCCCCTTCTGGCTGTTCCTATCGTCCTCCTGACGGCTTGCTCGGGCACCGAGCCCGTGGCCCCGCCGGTGGCGATCGTCTTGGAGACCGAGACGGTACCCGATGCAGAGATCGGGACCCCGTACGCGGCCTCCATCGAAGCGAGCGGCGGGACGGAGACCGACTACAAGTGGTCGGTGACGTCCGGCGCGCTCCCCAACGGTCTCTCGCTCCGCACGTCCGGCACCCCGGCGACGCGACTGAGCGGTACGCCCACCGAGCTGGGCTCATTCACCTTCACGGTGGAGGTCGAGGACAGCGTCGGCACCAAGGACGCGCGGCCCTTCACGATCGTGGTGGGCGACCTGCCGCCGGTGCTCGCGATCCGTACGCTGGATTTGCAGAACGCCGCGACGCGCACGACCTACGACGCGACGATCGAAGCGACGGGCGGATCGAACGACGGCTACCGTTGGCGCGTGGCGTCGGGGACGCTCCCGGCCGGCCTGATGCTCGAGGCGACGGGTACGCCGAGCACACGTCTGTATGGCGATCTCCCGGCGGGCTCGGAGGGGTCGTACACCTTTACGATCGAAGTGCGTGACGACGACAGCGGCAGCGCGCGGCAGAGCTACACGATCGAGATCGTCGACGACACGTTGCCGCTCGTGTTCGTGACGACCTCGCTCCCCACGGCCGAACAGCGCCAGCCCTACGACGCGACGATCGAAGTGATGGGCGGCGTCGGCGGGACCGTCTTCCGTCGCGGTGCCGGGCAGATCCCGCCCGGCCTCGCGCTCACGCGCGTCGACGACACGACCGCGCGTCTGTCCGGCACACCGACGGAGTCCGGCACGTTCACGGTTCAGGTGGAGGCGGAGGACGCCGAGGGCCAGCGCGCTCGCAAGACGTTCTTCCTCGAGATCTCCGAGCCGCCGCCCGCCGTGCGCATCACGACGATCTCGTTGCCGCCGGCGATGGTCGGCGCGGCGTACGAGGCGACGATCGCCGCGCTGAACGGCGCGGGTGACTACACGTGGGCGATCGTCAACGGCCGCCTCCCGGCGGGCCTCACGCTCGAGCCCGGGGGCCGTCCGTCGACGCGCATCGTCGGCACACCGACGGAGTTCGGGACCTTCGAGATTCAGATCGAGGTAACGGACGCGCGCGGTGGCTCCGACGATCAGACCCTGATCCTGAACGTGGCCGAGCAGGTCTTCCCGATCACGATCGTGGGCGGCGGTCAGACGATCGTCCTCCCGAACGCCGTGGGCGGTGAAGCGTACTCGGCGATGCTCACCGCTCAGGATGGGTTCGGTCAGTACAACTGGGTCGTCAGCAGCGGGGCGTTGCCGAACGGCCTCACGCTGCAGGTGCCTGGTTCGCCGTCGACGGTCATCAGCGGTGCGGCGCTGCAGCTCGGCACGTTTACCGCGACGGTCACGGTCTACGACTGGAACAACGCGACGGCGTCGGTGCCCGTGCAGATCACCGTCGATCCCCCGTCGACGCTCCCGACGATCACCACGATGACGGTGCCCGACGCGCCGTTCTGCAGCACGTACCGCACGATCATCCAGGGCACCGGCGGCAGCAACGGCGGCTACCAGTGGTCGGTCGTGAACGGCGCTTTGCCGCCCGGCATCGTGCTGGGGTCGGGGTCGCGTTCGGCGACGCTGGGCGGGCCCACGGGCGCGACGGCCTCCTCGTACAACTTCACGATTCGTCTCACCGACACGTTCGGCCTGACCGACGAGCGCACCTTCACGATCGACGTCGCCGATCTTCCTGGCGGTCAACGCTGGGTCGCGGCGGTCGGTGACTTCGTCGTCAGCGCGTCCGACATGATCGTCCTCGGCGAGGTCTGCACGCCCGGCGTGCCCACGCCGATCCCCGCGATGCCGGCGGCCCCCGTCAGCGGCGGCAACGTCGACTACGCCACGTTCTCGGTCGCGTTCTCGCCGAACGGCAACGCGCTCGCGTTCATCGGCGACCTCACCGTCGACGCCCAAGACGACGTGTACGTCGTCGACCTCCGCAGCGGCACGCCCAGCGAGCCGATCGTCGTGAGTGGCGGGCTCGGCTTCTCGGGCGCGCAGTCCGCGGTCGACCTTCGCTGGTCGCCCGACGGCACCAAGCTCGCGTTCCGCGCCGACGTCACCACGAGCCTCGCGGAGGAGCTGTTCGTCGTGGACGTCACGAACCCCGCGGCGCCTGGACAGGCGGTGCGCGTGAGCTCGGCGTACGTCTCCTCGGCGACCGAGGTGTACCTGCCCGACTACCACTTCTCGCCGGACGGCACGAAGATCGCGTTCATCGCCGACGAGGTGTCGTCGGACGACATGCTCTTCTTCGTCGACCTCTCCGCGCTCCCCGCCGGGGGTGCGCCAGGCCCGCTCACGCCGGTCTTCTCGAACCCGGCGTCGCTGACGGACATCAACGGGAACTTCCAGTGGACGCCGGACTCACGCGCGCTGATCTTCAACGCGGACTTCAACATCGCGAGCGAGAACGAGCTGTTCTGGGTCGACACCACCGGTGGTGTGCTCGGTACGCCGATCGTCGTGAGCGGTCCGATGGTGGCGCTCGGCGGCGTGCAGATCAGCACGACGACGGACCACTGGCAGTACTGGAGTGTCTCGCCCGACGGCACGAAGCTCTTCTACATCGCAGACCAGGAGGTCGACTTCGCGTACGCGCTCTACATCGTCGACATCAGCGGCAGCGTCCCCGGCGCGTGGCAGCGCGCGACGATCGAGACGCCCGTGCGTGACCTCGTGCTGACGAGCGCGAAGTGGTCGCCCGACAGCCAGCGCATCGCGATGCGCGGTGACCTCGACGTGAACCTCGCCGAGGAGCTGTACATCGTCGACGTCTCGGGCTCGCTCCCGCAGCCGCGGTACAAGCTGTCCGCGACGAACGGGTTGTCCACGCTCGAGATGGGCGCCGACGCGAAGCTCGACTACGAGTTCTCACCCGACGGCTCCCGCATCGCGTACATCGGTGACTTGAGCCTCGACGGTGCGGAGGAGCTGTACCTCGTCGACCTCGAAGAGGGCCCGCCCTACGCATCGATCCGCGTCAACACGCCGGCGCTCACCACGTCGAACGACGTGACGTCGTTCCAGTGGTCGCCGGACGGGAACCGCATCGCCTACGTCGGCACGCTCGATCTGTCGAGCACGTACGAGCTGTACGTCGTGAACGTGAGCGGCTCGGCGCCGGGCCCGCAGCGCAAGGTGCACCCGAACGCGGTGTCGACGACCAGCGACGCTTCGATGAGCACGAGCTGGGCGGGGAACTGGGACTGGTTCTGGACCGCGGATGGCCAGCGCCTGATCTTCGAAGGTGCGTTCACGACCGCCGGCGCGGACGAGGTCTGGGTCTCGGACGTGTCGGGCTCGTTCCCGGTGACGACGCGCGTGGGCGCGCCGAACACCGACGTGAACCGCGACGTCTACCGGATGTGGTCGCAGGGCGCGTACAGCCGCGTCTCGTACCTGCCTTAGGGCGCGGTCTGCCGGGCGCTCTCGATCGCGCGCTCGAGGCTGCGGTTGGCGTAGTCGGTCGAAGAGGCACGTCCGCGTTGGTGCGTGGACGTGCCGTTCGACCCGGTCGCGAGGCCGCCGTCGTCGGCGTGGTTCTCGACGTCGTAGTGCGTCTGGCTCCCGGGCCGCAGACCCATCGAGATCACCGCGTGCGGTGCGAAGTCCCGCATGGTGTGGGGGATCGATCCGGCGCGCGCTGGGTCGAGCGCCGCATCGTCCACCGATAGCCTCACCGCGCGGATCTGCACCTCGCGCTCCGTTCCGTCCTGCTGGCGCACGCGGTACGTCAGCGGTTGGTTCATGTCCGCGTTCGCCGGCGGTCGTCCGACGAGGTTCGCGCCGAAGGCCTCCTCCATCGCCGCGTCGATGTTCGCGCGGTGCGAGACGAAGTCCCCCGACGGGTTGTTGGTGAACGAGCCGAACGTCCCGAACCCACTCAGCATGATGCGCACCGGGCCGTCCGTCTGCGTGCGCGCTTCGTCGAAGTAGCCGGCGATGCCCGCGCCGACCACCTGCCGGGTCTGGGCGTGTCGGGCCGCCTGCTCCGCGTCCGTGGGCGTCGGGTCCGGAGCCTGCGTCGCCTGGCTGTCCTGCGGGATGTGGATGAAGCCGACGAGCCGCTCACCCTGGCCGTTGCGCATCACGGAACTCGACGACGCGAGCGCCTCGCGCTGCGCGACGTGGAAGACGTGCTCGCAGTAGAAGTCTCCGGCGTCCGCGGAGTCGTAGCGGATCGGCGGCAAGTTACGTTGCGCCGTGGGCGGGTCCTTCGTGTCCTTCGTGCGCGTGGTGCGCGCGCCGATGCCGGGGGTGTCGGCGGGGCGATCGGCGGGACGTGCACGCTGCGGGTCGTCGGCGATGGGGCGTTCGCTCCCCGCACCGAGGCGCGCCGCGGGCGGGCCTTGGTAGGTCGGCTCTGCGCCGCCGCCCTCGTTCGCGGCGCCGGCTCGCTCCGCCCACGCGGGGGTCTGGGACCAGCGCGGTCCGCGGGGCCCCTCGACCGCCGGCGCGTCGGGCGCCGAAGGCCCGGTGCGCGTGACGTTCGGTCGCGCGACCGTCGGCTGATGGATCGGGAGCGTCGATCGGCCCCGGCGCACGTCTGGAGTGCCCATGGGGGCCAACGTTCCAAGATGCGGGCCAGGCCGCGCTCCTTGCAGCCCGCTGCAAGTGACCGGGCGCGGGGCGCTCGAGTTGCAGGAGTCGCAACCCCGTTGACGAATCCAAAAATGAATGACATGTTCATTTTTGGGTGGTGCAGCGACGTAAAGCCGAGGTCGAGCAGCGCATCGTCGAGGCGGCGGAGCGTGTCTTCGCGGAGCGCGGCTACGCGGGCGCGACGATGGGGGCGATCGCCAAGGCAGCCCAGATCTCGACCGGCAACGTCTACCGGTACTTCGAGAACAAGGAGGCGCTGTTCTACGGCGTCTTCACGGAGGCCTTCGCCGACGAGCTGATGCGACTCGTGGATCGTCGTGTCGCTTCGCTCGTCGAGCTCGAGGATCTCGGCCAGCTCGACGCACGCGCCGAAGGCGACGCCGAGTCGATGCTCGCGTTCTGGATCGAGCACCGCCTCCGCGTGGTGGTCCTGCTCGATCGCGCCGAGGGCTCGGCCTACGCCGACTTCGGCGCGCGGTTCGTGGAGCGCCTCGTCGCCCTCACCGTCGCGAAGCTGCGGCACGAGGTCCCCGGGATCGTGGTGAGCAAGACCATCCGGTTCACGCTCGACAACATCTTCACGACGTCGCTGCGCGCGATCGTCTCGATCCTCGAGAACCACGAGGACGAGGCCGACATCCGCCGCGCTTTTGCGGCGTTCTGGAGCTACCAGCTCGCGGGGATCGCGGGCTTCAAGGAGTGGGTGAGAAATGCAAGCTGACTTTCAAACACTGGACGCCACCGCCATGGCCGACCTCGTTCGCAAGCGCGAGGTCAGCGCCGTCGAGCTCGTCGACGCCGCGATCGAACGCATCGAGGCGCTCGAACCCACGATCGGCGCGCTCGCGGCGCACGACTTCGAGCGCGCGCGCGCTGCCGCGGCGAACGTCAGCGAAGGCCCGTTCGCGGGGGTGCCGTTCCTCCTGAAGGACCTCCTCGCGTACCCCGGCCTGCCCAACACCTGCGGCTCCCGCGCGCTCGCGCGCTTCGTGCCGCCCCAGGGGTCGCCGTACAGCGCCGCGTTCGACGCGGCCGGCCTCGTCACACTGGGCAAGACGACGACCTCAGAGCTGGGGTTGCTCGGCAGCACGGAGACGCTGCTGCACGGGCCCACCAAGAACCCGTGGAACCTCGCGCGCTCCGCGACGGGCTCCTCGGGAGGATCCGCGGCGGCGGTCGCCGCCGGGTACGTGCCGTTCGCGCACGCGAGCGACGGGGGTGGATCGATCCGCATCCCGTCCGCAGCGTGTGGGCTGTTCGGGATGAAACCCACGCGCGGTCGAACGCTCCCCACGGGGATGGAGGCGGCTGATCTGCTGGGGATGCTCACCGAGCACTGCGTCAGTCGAACGGTGCGCGACAGCGCGCGGCTCCTCCACGCGACACAAGGCGACGCGATCGAACGGATGCCGCTCGTGCTCGAACCCTCCGACCGCCGGCTCCGCATCGGCTTCTACGGGACGACGCTCCTCGGCGGAGCCGCGTCCGAAGCCGTGACGCGGTCGCTGCACTCGACGGTCGCGTTGCTCTCGGAGCTGGGCCACGAGGTCGTGGAGGCCGACGCTCCGCGCGTCGAGGGCGCCGACATCCGGGACGCCTTCTTCGTCGCGGCGGGGGCCAGCGTCGCGGGTTTCAAGGCGATGGTCGAAGGCCTCGTGGGCCGCACGCTCGGTGCTGACGATCTCGAACCGTTCACGCTGGAGCTCCTCGCGTGGTTCGGGCAGCAGCCTCCCGACGCGCTCGACAAGGCACGCGCCGCCACGGCGACCGCGGCAGCGAAGTATCTCGAGTATATCGAGGCCTTCGACGTGCTCTTGTGCCCGACGACCCCCGATCCGGCTCCGCCGCTCGGGACCCTCGCGCCGACCAAGTCCCGCGAGGAGCTCGTGCACCAGACGCAACGCCTCGCCGGGTACACGCCGATCCACAGCATCGCCGGGGTGCCCGCGATGTCCGTGCCGTCGGGCCTGACGGACGATGGCCTCCCGATCGGGATGCACTTCGCAGCGCACGTCGGACGCGAGGACGTGTTGTTCGGTCTGGCCTACGCGCTGGAGGCTGCACGCCCGTTCGCACGACCGAAGCTCGCGGTGTAACGCGCCCACCGCGGCGCGGCGCGCTCGGGTTCGATCCACCAGCGCTCGCGTACGACGGCGTCGTGCACCGGCTCGAAGTAGAGGATGCGCACGTCGCGCGGGTGCTCCTCGAGCGAGCGCTCGAGGTTGTCGAGCACGGCGCGAACGACCGGTGCGTCGAACGGGTTGTACATGAAGACGACGAGCGGCGACGCCGGGAAGACAAACGCGGCGGCGTCGCCGTGTCGGATCTCGGCGGCGTAGCCCCCGAGGTTCTCTTCCGCCTGCGCCACGAGCGTTCGTGACAGCTCCACCCCGACGACCCGCGAGAACGGCCACTGCGTCGCGAGGCACAACACCCGCCCCTTGCCCGCGCCGAGATCGACGAAGGTGTACGCGTCGAACGCGACGTCGAGATCCACGAGCAGGTCGTCGAGGATCTCGGGGGGCGTCGGTTGGTAGTCCTGCGCGAAGCGCGCGTGGGGCCCGTCGAGGTCCAACGTCTTCGCGGCGACACACCGGCTCGCGCGGATGCCGAGCGCGCGATCCGAGCGGTCGTTCTTCTTCACAGAGGGAGCTCGTCGCGCGTCGGGAGCTTCGTCTCCCCCCGCGGTACCTCGTAGCCGCGTCGCAGCGTGCAGCCGTCGTCGAAGACGACCTTCGTCGGGAGCTTGCGCCCGTCGAATTGCGTGAGCTCGGTGACGCGCCAGCCCGGGCGTTGCGCGCGCCACGTTTGGGCCAGGGTGTCGTAGACCAGCTCGGTTTTGCCGTCCTCCAGCGTGAAGTGCACGGCGGTGCCCTCGTGTGTGTGCTTCGCGATGGTCCAGGTGTCGGGCACCAGCGGCGCGCCGAAGAGCTCGCGCAGCGATCGCCCCGAGAGGCGAACGGCGTCCCACGCGTCGTCGTCGATCGTCTTCCACCCGTCGCCGCGGTTCACGAAGCGACCGACGGGGGTCCACAGGTAGCGGTCTTGGCCGCTGAGCTCCATCCAGTCGCGGTCGTCGCGGAGGAGGTGGAACGTGGAGATCTCGGCGCCGCACTTCTGCGACAGGTTGGTCCTCGACTTCGTGAAGGGGTGCCACGGCGACGACTTCGAGAAACCTCGCGCGTCGGGGGTGTCGTCCTTGGCGAGCGCGACGCTCGCCACGAGGCAGAAGCTAATGGCCGCGAGCGGCGTTGAACGCATCGAAATCCCACCTCCGGAACCGGCGCGAGCCATCGACGGCGTCGAGGAGCGCCTGCGCGGCCTCGGCCTGGCGCTCGGCCGGGACGCCACGTCGCGCCACGATGCCCTCCGCCACTCGTCGTGCACTCCCGTCACCGGCCCGAAGGATCGATACCATGTCGCGGTCCGTCACGCGCGCGCCGAAGGTGCGGTTGAAGTCGGCGCGTGCCGTGTTCCTGAGCCCCGGGTCCGACACGGCGTCGCGCACCGCGTGGTAGCGCACCGCGCCCCGCGTCGATGCGAGGAGCGCGTCGGCCGCGCCCTCGCGACGGCCCTCGGGGACACGCGCTGCGACGAGGCGCGCCGCTTCCTGCGTCACCGCTTGCCGTCGCGTCATGCCGCGCGGCGGTCGGCTGTTCGAGACCGTGACGAGGCGATCGATGTCGGCCTCCGTGAAGCGCGCACCGAAGCGCTGGTTCAGGTCCGCGACCGCGGCGGCCCGCGCGGTGGGGTCGGCCCAGGTCCGCCCGCCCTCCACCAGGCTCGTGAACGCGTCGTCGCGCGTGGAGACGGCGGTCGGCGCGTTGCGGTGCAGGTTCGCGTCGTTCGAGACCATCGTGATGAACCGGTTCACGTCGGCGTCCGAGACGGGTCGGCTCGCGTCCGTGCGGTGCCCTTCCAACAGCTCGCGCACGCGGCGCTCCTGCTCCGCGCGCGGCTGCTGGCGGTTCTGCCCGCTGTCGTCGTTGATCGCGTCGATGATCTCGCGTTCGCGGATGTCGTGGATCGTCAGGTTGTAGTCGGTCCCGTTGAAGCGCTGGAGCGCGCTCTCCTTCACGAGGTCGTCGAGGCTGCCGTAGACGACCGTCGCCTCGTGGAAGAGCGGGTCGAAGTCGACGATGTTGTGGGAGTGCCAGTAGCGGCTGTCGTGCCCGTCGCCGACGCTCTGGTCCCAGTCCATGTTGCCGAGGTCGCCGGGGCGCGGGAGCTCACCCTCGCCGAGCGGGCGTGTGTTCTGGCGAAGGTGCATCGCGCCCATCGCGCTCTGCACGCGTCCGACGATCGGTCCGCGGCTGCGGTGCGTGAACGTCGTCTGGCCGTTGCTCAGGGAGATCGGGAGGCCGCGCTGACGCGCGAACTGGATCAACGCCTCGTACGAGAGGTCCGCGCAGTCGACGCGCTCACCCCACTCGGGGAGCCGCGCCTGTCCGTTCGGGTGCCGCGGGATGCGCGCCTTCACGTACGCGTCCGCGAACTGCTCGAACTCCTGCTGGAGCGCGGGCGTCCACCGCTGCGTCGCGCGCCACGGACCGTCGGTCGCGCGCGTGGGGCGGTTGAGGCTCAGGTCCGTCGTGAAGCGGAAGGCGTTCGCGTCCATCCCGCGTGCGTGGAGCGCGTGCACCATCGCGCGCATCGTCGCCTGGTTCACGACGCCAGCGGTGGCGGCCGGCGGGTTGCCGTCGAGGAGGCCGGCGCGGCGTTGGAACGCCTCCACGGCTCGCGTCGTCCCCGCGTCGAACGTGTTGCCCTCGGTCATGCCGAGCACGCCGTCGTAGCCGAGGCCGCGCAAGTAGCGTTGCACGAGGCGAACCTCGTCGCCCTGCGATCCCGCCTGGAGCGTCGCGTCGCCGAAGAGCACGTTGTTGATGCCGGCCATGTCGCCGGTCTGCGCGCCGTCGAGGAGCTGAAGCGAGCGCGTCTTCTCGCGGGCGTCGACCGACTCGTCGAGCATCATGTTCACGTAGCGGGTCTGGACCTCGGGGGAGACGCGCTCGAAGCCGTCCGCGGCGACGAGGCGGTCGAGGTTCGCGACCGCTTCCGCGGTGTCCGTGCCCGTGGTGCGGAGCGCGGCGATGCGCGCGTCGTCCGAGATGCGGTCGCTCCCGAACCCGGTCGATCGGATCAAACCGCTGAGCCGACCGAAGCGCTCGGGGTGGGCGTCGAGCTGCTCGCGCGCGGCGGTCTGCACGGCTTCGCTCCGCCCGGCCAGCGCCTGCGTCACACCTTCGAGCTGCTGGCGGAACTCGGCGGGACGCCCGGCGGACTCCCACTGGTTCAGCAAGGCGAGCTGCGTCTCGGTCGACAGCCCGCTCTGCGCGAGCGCTTCGACGGTCGCGCCGAGCTCCGCGCGCGCGGCGGCGTCGTCGTTCGCGGCGTAGAGCACGGCGGCGCGGTCGCGGACGAGGAGGTCGGCGGACGGCGCCACGTCGTCGGGGAGATCGGGCCCGCTCGCGATCTCGGCGCGGATGCCGCGCATCACCTGGTTCACGGTCTGGTTCCAGTCGTTCTCGCTGGTGCCCTCCGGGCGCTGCGACTGGAGTTGGGCGCGGATGGCGTCTTCGCCGCCCGGCTCGTCGAGGATCGCGCGGAGCGACTCACCGTGGTTTCGACCGAGCTCGCGTCCCAGCGCCTCGTCGCGCTCGGCGGTGCGGATGTAGTCGCCGCCGCCGATCGTCTCGACGAAGAACTCGGCGATGCACTGGAGCATCGCGACGAACCAACACGCCTGCTGGCCGTCGGTGCGGCCTTCGAGGTCGGCGGCTTCGTCCAGGTTGGCCGTGCCGTCGTCGGTCTCGACCGTCCCGGGACGCGCCGACACGCGCCCGCCGATGCCGACGGTGGAGCGGGTCGAGTCCGACGTTCGCTCGGTCGCGCCGTCCCGTTCGATGCGGGACGCGAGGGAGCTGAAGAGGTCTTCGCTCACGCCGCGGTCGTTGCCGCTGCCCCCGCGTTCTGCGCGCGCCGTCAGCGCGTCGAAGAGCGCGTTGAACTCCGGCCCAGAGATGACGTGGTCGTCGCCGGCGATTCGGGAGAGCTCGGCGCGGCTGACGCCGTGCGACTCGAGCGACCGCATCAACCGCGGAGGCATCCGGTTGATGTTCAGCCGACCGTTGTGGTCGGAGAGGGTCCTGAACTCGCGTCGATTGATCCGGCTCACCGGTGGCTGCTGAGCAAAGGCCATGCCGACACCGGATCTCTTGCACCCACCCGCAAGTGAACCCGCGCGGCGCCCCGAGTTGCAGGAGTCGCAAGTGGCGCGTCGGCTCCCCGATTTGTCGCCTGCGGTTCTGGGCGGGGCGTGGGCGGCTATCCCACCCTCGGTACATGCGCGCCTCCGACGACGTCGTCTCCACCCTCCGCTGGCTGGGCGGGATCGCCCGCACGCGCCTCACGGGCACTCCGGACGAGCGCGCCGCGCAGGACGCCATCGCAGCGCGCCTCGAGAAGGCCGGCTACGACGTCTCGTGGCACGCGTTCCGCTACCCCCGCCACATCTACGGGAGCCTCGCGCTGCACTTCGGGTTGGCGCTCGCCTTCGCCGCCCTCCCATGGGCCTACCTCGCCGCCGCGGGCCACGTGCTGGTCGCGGTGAGCTTCTTCTCGGAGGCGACACGCCGCGGCCTGATCCTCAGGCACCTCTGGCCCAAGGTCTCCAGCCAGAACCTCCTCGCGACGCGCCCGGCGAAGGGCCCCATGCGCCGTCGCCTCGTGTTCCTCGCCCACGTCGACTCCGCGTACACCGGCTTCCTCTTCCGTCCCGAGGTCTTGAAGGTGATGGCCGCGCCGCCCCCGTCGTTCCTCCCGTTCCTGCAGAAGCAGCTCGCGTTGCCGCTGGTCGGCGTCGTCCTGGCGGCGGCGTTCGAAGTCGCGTCCGTGCTCTTCGAGCTCCCGCGCTGGCCGGGCTACGTGCTGTTGATCCCCGCGGTGCTCGTGTTCCTAGTCAATGCGCAAGTCGTCTTGCAGAACGAAGTCGTCCCGGGGGCGGCGGACAACCTCACCGGCTGCGCGGCCCAGGTCGTGCTCGCGGAGGCGTGGGCGCAGCGCGCCGCGGACGACGTGGAGGTTGTCTTCGGATTCACGGGCGCGGAGGAGGCCGGCACCGGTGGCGCCTACGCGCTGGTGAAGGCGATGCAGGGCGAGTGGTCGCGCGACGACACCGAGATCATCATCCTCGACACCCTCAGCAACGGTGACCTGTTCGCGCTGGAGGAGGGCGAGCTGTACCGCATCGAGCGGCCCGCCTCGCTGGTCGCCGCCGTCGACGCCGCGGCCGCCAACGCCGGACAGCCGGCCGTGCCGAAGTACGTCGTCCCCGCGGGGGGCACGGACGCGCTCCCGTTCCTCGCGTACGGCTATCGCGCGATCGCGTTGACCTGCATCGACCCCGAGCAGCACGCGCCGCGCGGCTACCACCACCCGAGCGACACCGTCGAAAACGTCGACCCCGAGCAGCTCGTTCGCTCGACCGACGTCGCCCAGCACCTGCTCGCCGAGCTCGCGGGTCTGAAGGAGGAGGCCGATGCCCCCGCGCTGCGCGCTGGATGACCTGGCCTTCGCGTGGCACGGTCCGGGCGCGATGAAAAGCGACCCGCTCTTCACGTTCCGACTCACGCCGGTGCTGCTGTCGCTGTCGAACGCCAACGCGGACGAGCGCGCCGCGCTGCTCGCGAAGCACCACCTCCCCGAGAGCGCGGCGATGGGCTCCTGCACGGTGCCGCTGTCGTCGGTGCGCGGGTTGATCCAGGACGTGGCGGTTCGCCGGAAGGATCCGTCGTTCGGCCTCACGCTCGCGGAGGCGATCCCGGAGGGGACGTACGGCCTCGTCGAGCTCCTCGCGCGCACCGCGCCGACCGTCGCGGAGGCGCTGCGTGCGCTCGCGCGGTACGGCGGGCAGATCAACCCCGTCGGGCGCTTCGAGGTGTCGGACGTCGATGCGGGCGTCGAGCTCCGGTACCTCGTCCTCGGATCGAGCTCGGGGCTGGGCGCGCTGCAGAACGAGTTTTCGATCGCGTTCGTGGTGCGCGCGATTCGATTGGTCGCCGCGGCCCCCATCGAGTTGGAGCGCGTGTGGTTCGCACACGAAGCGCCGAGCGACGCGGCGCGCCTCGACGACTACTTTTTGTGTCCGATCACCTACGGCGCCGACAGCTGCGGCTTCGCGCTCGGTGCGGAGGGTTCCGCGCTCGCGCTGACGTCGTCGGACCCGGTCGTGCACGAGTTCCTCGCGCAGCAGGCGGCGGAGCGCAGCCCCGAGTCGTCGTCGTTCGTGGCGACGGTCTGTCACGTCGTGGAGCAGCAGCTCGGATACGACGACCTGGAGCTCGAGCTCGCGCCCTCGCGTGAGGGAGGAAGCGAGCGAGGTGCCCAGGGGGCGCGGCGCAGCCGCGTCGCCGGCCGGGTGCTCGAGCTCGCGCCCTCGCGTGAGGGAGGAAGCGAGCGAGGTGCCCAGGGGGCGCGGCGCAGCCGCGTCGCCGGCCGGGTGCTCGAGCGCGTCGCGGAGCACCTCGCGATCACGCCGCGCACTCTGCAGCGGCGACTGAGCGACGAGGGCACCACGTTCTCGAAGGTCGTCGACGGCCTCCGCCAGCAGAGCGCCGAGCGGCTGCTCCGGGAAGGGGTCCCGGCCGAACGCGCCGCCGAGATGCTCGGCTTCGCGAGCGCGGAGAGCTTTCGGCGATCGCTGCGTCGTTGGCGCAAGAGTGAAATCCACTGAAGAGAAGGACGAAGAACCGATGTACGCGAAAGACCAAGACGTCACGAAGCTCGTCGCCCCCTACCGCCGGATGTACCTGCACATCTCGCCCGACCGGAACGGCGCGGCGGTGTACTTCACGCAGACCCTGGATCTCACGAAGACGCGCGCGTGGCTCGAACGTCAGCGCGAACAGACCGGCAAGCACCTCACGCTCTTGCACGTGTACCTCGCGGCGGCCGGGCGCCTCCTGCACGCGAATCCGAACCTGAATCGCTACGTCGCGGGGTACCGGATGTACCAGCGCGACGGCGTGCACCTGACGATCTCGGTGAAGAAGGCGATGACCGCCGACGCGAAGGTGGTGCTCCTCAAGGTGCCGATGGAGCCGGACGACGATCCGATCCGCGTGCACGACCGCGTGGTCGCGATGGTCGACAAGGGGCGCAGCGAGAAGACGACGGCCGAGAAGGAGTACGACCTGTTCCTGATGGTGCCGGGGTTCTTGGTGAACCTCTTCGCGCGCTTCGCGATGTGGCTTCAGCGTCGTCGCTGGTTGCCGGGTGCGCTCGTGGATCCGGACGGGATGTTCTGCTCGCTGTTCGTCGCGAACCTCGGGAGCGTCGGCCTCGACGCCGCGTACCATCACCTCTACGAGTGGGGGAACTGTCCGTTCTTCGCGACCATCGGGCGCGTGCAGGATCGCGTCGTGCCGACCGACGAGGGCACCGAGGTCCGCAAGATCGTCGAAGTGAAGTACGCGTTCGACGAGCGCGTCGAGGACGGGCTCACCTGCGCGATCGCGTTGGAGGGGCTGCAGAAGTTGATCGAGGATCCGGACCAGTTCCTCGGCGCAGCGACGCCGAAGCTCGTGTCGGCGGCTTAGCTTCGCACCCAGCTCGCGAAGTCCTGAACGAGCTCGGCACCGGAGAACTTGTCCGACGAGTGCAGTCGCATCCGCGGGTCGACGTCCTTCGAGATCATCGGGTCGGAGCCTGGGACCGCGTGGCCCATGCCTTCGACGTGAACGTACGCGACGAGGCCCTTCTCGCGATCGCCGGTCGCCGTCACCGTGACGCCCGGCTGGACGAGCTTCGCCAGGAACGGCGGGAGGTCGTCGCCGCTCAGCGGGCCCGTGCCGTTGTGGTCGGCGAAGATCTGCGCGGCCTCGGCCGGCGCCAGGAAGTCGGCCTGCATCGGGCCGGTGCGTCCCTGCGGCGGGACGAGCGGATCGTTTTCACCCGCGACGAAGATCATGTTCACCGGGCCGGGCGGGACGAGGTCGCGGATCTGCGGGCTGGTGGGGCCCGAGAACGAGACGCCGTGTTTCGCGGCGCCGCTCGCGACGGCGATCGCCGTGAGCGCGCCGCCGTTGGAGAAGCCGTCGATGACCGCTTCGTCGACGTCGAGCTTCACGGACGGCAACCCGTTCCGCGCGGCGAAGTCGTTCACCTTGGCTTCGAGCTCGGACAGCACGAACCGGATCTGCTCCGGACCGTCCGTCGGCTTCATCGGTTTGCCGGGCTGGCTGTCCATGCCGTCGTGCGAGCGGACGAGGAGGATCGGCGCGCCCTCCAGGTGGCGGCTCCCGCCGAGCGCGACGGCGACGGCACCACCCTCGACGGCGGCCTGCGAGATCTTGGAGCGCTTCGAGTGCGCGCGGGGGGCGTCGGAGAACCCGTGTGCGTCGATGACCACCGGGAGCTTGCCCGTCTGCCACACCGGGTCGTCGGCGGCGGGGAGGTGAACGAGCGCGTTCGAGAAGTCACCTTGGTGGGAGATCATCATCTCGAATCCGAGGCCGGACGACGTGAGGTCCTGATCGCGCGCGCGGCGCACGCCGATCGCGTCGCCGACCTCCACGAGCGGATTCAGCTGCGCCCACGTCTGGATCGCGAAGCGTCCCGACAGCACATCGAACGCGTCTCCGGCGCGCACGGAGTCCGGGAGCACGTGGTCGACGAGGTCCGGCCACCACGTCATCGCCGAAGGGGAGAGCTTGATCACATCGAGGTTTTCGGCACGCGCGCCGATCTTGTTGCGCGGCCGACGGGTATTTTCAGGCGCGTGCTACGCTATTTTTGGTGATTCGGTGCATTCCAGCGGTGGTGCTCGCGGTCGGACTGACGGCCTGCGCGAGCAGCACCCCTGCGCCGCCGCCGCTCGACACCAACACGGACGAGACGTCGGGGCTGTTCAGGCCGGACCAGATCGCTGCGATCCTCGCCGCGAGCGGCATCGAGTACGTGCCCATCTCGGACATGCCTGTCGCCCGGCAGGAGGTCCCAGCGTTGATGTCGCGCCCGTCGAAGAACACGGGGCCGATGGATCCGTTCGTCGAAGTGAAGCGTCGCCCCGACGGACGGCCGCACCTCGAGTCGAGTCGCCCGGGGCCGGAGGTGGAAGCGCTCTTCGACGCGGGCACGAGCGCGTGCGAGGCGCGTGACTTCGAAGCGGCGCGAACGATCTACGCGCGCGCAGTGGAGCTCGCGCCGGAGTACTTCAAGGCGTACACGTACCTCGGCAACTCGCTGTACCAGCTCGGTGACTACCGGCGCGCGGAGGTGGCGTTCGAGAAGGCGCTGTCGATCAACCCGATCGACTACCAGGCGCTCCTGTTCCTCGGCGACACGTACTACCAGCTCGGCGACTACGGTCGTTCGAAGTCGGTGCTCACGCGAGCGTTCATGATCAACCGCGACAACCCCGCGGTGCTCGAACGCCTCCAGGCCGCGCTTGCGAAGCTGAGCCTCCGGGTTCGCGACGGGAGGCTCGCGCCGCCCGTGAAGATCCAGCGCGTCGCGCACCGACGCGTGGAGATGCGCTTCGACAAGGACGAAGGGCTCCGCTGGCTCGCGCTCGCGGCGTGTATGGCGTGTTGGGCGTACGAAGACGAGTGCCGCGGACGCTCTCCGGTCGACGAGGATCCGCTGCGCCTTCAGATGCACCGCGAGTGCCTGATCAACCAGGCCGCGTCGATCGCGGTTCGCCGCGCGCACGAGGAAGAGCTCGGCGTGAGCGAGGGGCTCCTGCTCGACGCGATCGAGGACGGCTACCTGGAGGCGATCATCTTCTGGGAGATCATCGCGAGCCACGCGCCGGTCGTGATCCTGTTGCTCCCGGAGGCCGTGCAGGCGGACATCCTCCAGTACATCGAGCGCTACGTCTTCCAGACCACGCAGGTCGTCGAGCTGACGCCGAATCGTCCCGCGACCCGACGCGCGGGTTGAACGTCAGAGTCGGTGCCGCCGCTTCATGCGGTACAGCGTCGTTCGCGCCACGCCGAGGATCCGAGCGGCTTCGCTCAGGTTGCCGTCCGCCTGAGCCAGCGCGCGAGCCAACGCTTCGCGCTCCGCGTCGCTCCGGGACGGCGGTGCGTGAGACACGGGGGCCTGCGTGACGGGGGCGTCGTCCGGGAGGTGCTCCGCTTCCATGACGTCGTCCGCGAGGACCAGCGCGTGCGCCAAGGCCATCTTCAGCTCGCGCACGTTCCCCGGCCAATCGTGGGCCTCGATCTTCTCGCGCGCGCTCTCACCGAGCCGCGGCACCGGACGGCCCGCTTCGAGCGCGAGGCGTTCGAGGAGGTGTCGCGCGAGCTCGATGCGATCCGTCCGCGCGCGCACGGAGGGGAGCCGAATCGTCGTCCCGCGCAGCCGGTAGTACAGGTCGTTGCGAAACGCGCCGGACTCCACCATCGCAGGGAGATCTCGGCACGTCGCGGTGACGATCCGGACGTCCGTGTGGCGCACCGACGTCTCGCCGAGGCGACGGTACGACCCGTCCTCGAGGACGCGGAGCAGGGAGGCTTGCAGCTCGGGCGACATCTCCGCGACCTCGTCGAGGAACAGCGTCCCGCCCGAGGCGGCGCCGATCATTCCGTCGCGGCCCTTCGCGGACGCGCCCGTGAATGCCCCCGGCGCGTGACCGAACAGCTCCGACTCCAAGAGCGAGGACGCGAGCGCGCCGCAGTTCACCGCGACGAACGGCCCGTCGGCGCGTGAGCTCGCGGCGTGGAGCGCACGCGCGAACAGCTCTTTGCCAGAGCCGGTCTCGGCCAAGAGCATCACCGGGAGGTTCGAGCTCGCGAACCGTGAAGCGAGCGCGCGCGCGTCGACGAGCGCCGGGTCGGTCCCCGCGATCGTGTCGAACGCCGGGTGCACCGAACGAGCCCGCGGTCGCGCCGCGCCACGCGAGAAGCAGACGACCGCGATCGGCTCACCGTCCGTGCCGGGCACCGGCTGCAGCTCGAGTCGTTCGTCGGTGCTCGGGAGGATCGCAGCGCCGTCCGTCGACATCGCGCGCTCCAGCTCCGACCAACCGAGCTCGAAGGTCCCACCGAACCGCCCGCTGTTCGCGGCCCGCACACGTCCGTCCGCGCCGACGAGCCACGCCCGCCCCGGCGCCATCTCCACGAGGCGCTCCAACGTCGCGAGGCCGCCCGGCGCCGCCCGCGCGAACGCCGCCTCGTGGAGCGAGCGCTCCAGCGCGCCGGCGATCGCGGTGACGAGCGGACCGACCAACGGGCTCGCGTTCTCGACGCGTGACGTGACATCGAAGACGGCGACCACGCGCCCGCGCGGATCGCGGATCGGTGCGGCGTAACAGACGAGCGATCGGTTTTGACGTTCGTAGTGCGCGTCGCCGACGACGGCGATCGGTTGGGCCTCGGTGATCGCGGTGCCGATCGCGTTGGTGCCGCGCGTCGCTTCACTCCACCGCGCGCCGCGGACCAGGCGAACGTGTGTCGCGGTCCCGGCGAAGAGATCGCTGGTGGCCTCGTCGATGATGTAGCCGTCGGCGTCCGCGATGATCGCGGAGTAGCCGGCCTCGATGAGCTCGCGCGGTACGGGCGTCAGCAGATCGTCGCGGCGAAACGTCGTCTCGAGTCGTTCGCGCCGCACGGCGAGCGCGCTCCCATCGACGCCTTCGGGGTGCGCGGGGCCGTCGGAGCGGACGACCAAATCGACGGCGCGGCGCCAACGTTCGAACACCGGCTCGGCGCGCTCATCGGGGATGGGGAAGCGCTCGGCGACGTCGCGTTCGATCGAGAGGGTCAGCACGTCGCTTCAAGAAACCACGCACGCGGAGCCCTCCGCAACCGGCGCTGACGCGGCTGAAGCGCCGCTACGTATCGCGTCGAAGCAGTTGCAGCGAAACGCTACAGGTCATCGGGAGAGCCGACCGTTCCATCGAGTGGAACGCCGGTTGCTCTAGGGCTGCGCTCAGGAGGCACCATGAGCTACACACCACCCAATCAGAACGGATCCAAGGTCGACTTCGACGCGCGCTACGCCAACTACATCGGCGGGGAGTGGGTCGCGCCCGCGGGCGGTCAGTACTTCGAGAACATCACGCCGGTCACCGGGCAGGCGTTCTGTGAGATCCCGCGTTCCGATCATCGGGACATCGAGAGCGCGATCGAAGCGGCGCACCGCGCGAAGACTTCGTGGGGCAAGACGTCCGTCACCGAGCGCGCGAACATCCTCGAGAAGATCGCGCAACGCATCGAGGACAACCTCGAGGCGCTCGCGATCGCCGAGACCTGGGACAACGGCAAGCCGGTCCGCGAGACGCTCGCGGCGGACCTCCCGCTGACCGTCGATCACTTCCGCTACTTCGCGGGCTGCATCCGCGGGCAGGAGGGTTCGCTCTCCGAGCTCGACGACGACACGGTGGCGTACCACTTCCACGAGCCGCTCGGCGTGGTCGGCCAGATCATCCCGTGGAACTTCCCGCTCCTGATGGCGGCGTGGAAGCTCGCGCCCGCGCTCGCCGCGGGGAACGCGGTCGTGCTGAAGCCGGCGGAGCAGACGCCGGCGACCATCCTGAAGTTGATGCAGCTGGTGGGGGACCTGCTCCCGCCGGGGGTGCTGAACGTGGTCAACGGCTTTGGCGTGGAAGCCGGAAAGCCGCTCGCGACCTCGAACCGGATCGCGAAGATCGCGTTCACGGGCGAGACCACGACGGGGCGACTGATCATGCAGTACGCGTCGGAGAATCTGATCCCCGTGACGCTGGAGCTCGGGGGCAAGTCACCCAACATCTTCTTCGACGACGTCTTCGCGAAGGACGACGACTTCGCCGAGAAGAGCCTCGAGGGCTTCGGCATGTTTGCGCTCAACCAGGGGGAGGTCTGCACGTGTCCGTCGCGCGCGCTCGTCCAGAAGAGCTTCTACGCCGAGTTCGTCGCCAAGGCGGTGGAGCGCGCGAAGAAACACGTGCCGGGCAACCCGCTGGATCCGAACACTACGGTCGGCGCGCAGGCGTCGAACGATCAGCTCATGAAGATCCTCTCGTACCTCGAGCTCGGGAAGCAGGAGGGGGCCAAGGTCCTGATGGGCGGCGCGCGCGCCGAGCTGTCGGGTGACCTCGCCGGCGGCTACTACGTGCAGCCGACGGTGTTCGAAGGCACGAACGACATGCGCATCTTCCAGGAGGAGATCTTCGGCCCGGTCGTCTCGGTCACTTCGTTCGACGACACCGACGACGCCATCCGCATCGCCAACGACACGTTGTACGGCCTCGGCGCCGGCGTGTGGACCCGCGACACGAACACCGCGTACCGCGTCGGACGCGCCGTCGAAGCGGGTCGTGTGTGGACCAACTGTTACCACCTGTACCCCGCGCACGCGGCCTTCGGTGGTTACAAGCAGTCGGGGATCGGTCGCGAGAACCACAAGATGATGCTCGGTCACTACCAGCGCACCAAGAACCTCCTGGTGAGCTACGCGGCCAAGCCGATGGGCTTCTTCTAGTGGCGACAGACCTCCGTAGGGTGGTCGCGACCGACGCCGCGCGCGAGCTGATCGCTCGGCTCCGCGCGCGGCACGGTGCGCTGATCTTTCACCAGTCGGGCGGGTGCTGCGACGGCAGCGCGCCGATGTGTTTCCCCGAGGGTGAGTTCAAGATCGGCGAGCGCGACGTGCTCCTCGGTGCGATCGAGGACACCCCCGTCTACATCGGCGGCGCGCAGTTCGAACGGTGGCGCCACACGCAGCTCGTGTTGGACGCCGTCCCGGGCCGCGGCGCGGGCTTTTCGCTGGAGTCACCCACCGGGATGCGGTTCCTCACGCGTTCGCGCGTCTTCTCGGAAGCGGAGCTCGCCGCGCTCGACCGACGTTCCGATCGACGTTGACAAGGCCTCGGAGCGCTCGGATATTGCGGCGCACAATGAAAGACGCCGTCATCCTCAGCGCACAGCGCACCCCCATCGGCTCGTTCCTGGGCTCGCTCAGCAGCCTCACCGCCCCCAAGCTCGGCTCGATCGCCGCCCAGGCCGCGCTCGAAAAAGCTGGGGTCTCCCCGGAGCTGATCGAAGAGGTCTTCGTCGGCTGCGTGTTGCCCGCTGGGCTCGGGCAGGCGCCCGCGCGCCAGGTCGCGCTCGGCGCCGGCGTCCCGAACACCGTGCCCTGCACGACGGTGAACAAGGTCTGCGGCTCGGGGCTTCGGACCGTGATGCTCGCCGCGCAGGCGGTTCGGGCGGGCGACGTCGACGTCGTCCTCGCCGGCGGCACCGAGTCGATGTCGAACGTGCCGTTCTACGTGAAGGGCGCGCGCCAGGGCATGAAGTTCGGCGACCAGACGCTCGTCGACGGCATGATCAAGGACGGCCTGTGGGACGTCTACAACGACTACCACATGGGCAACGCCGCCGAGCTGTGCGCGCGTGAGTGCAACGTCCCGCGCAGCGCGCAGGACGAGTTCGCCGCGGAGAGCTACCGTCGCGCCGTCGAAGCGCAGAAGAGCGGGTGGTTCAAGGACGAGATCGTCCCGGTCGAGATCCCGCAGCGCAAGGGGGATCCGATCGTGGTGAGCGAGGACGAGGAGCCCACGCGCGGCGACCCGTCGAAGTTCTCGAAGCTCCGACCCGCGTTCGACAAGGAAGGCACCGTCACGGCGGCCAACGCCTCCTCGCTCAACGACGGCGCTTCGATGCTCGTCATCGCGTCGCGCGAGTGGGCGGAGAAGAACGGTAAGACGCCTATCGCGACCATCACCGGCTACGGCAGCGCGGCGCAGGCGCCGGAGTGGTTCACGACCGCGCCCGCGAAGTCGATCGAGCTGACGCTGAAGAAGATGAGCCTCGGTGTCGAGGACATCGACCTCTTCGAGATCAACGAAGCGTTCTCCGTGGTGTCGATCGCCAACGAGCAGAAGCTCGGGCTCGACCGCTCGAAGGTGAACGTGCACGGCGGCGCCGTCGCGCTCGGCCACCCGATCGGCGCGTCCGGCGCGCGCATCCTCACCACGCTCCTGTACGCGATGCAGCGCCACGACAAGAAGCGCGGCCTCGCGTCGCTCTGCATCGGCGGCGGTGAAGCCGTCTCGCTCGTGGTGGAGCGCTGATTCGTGGCGGGGATCGAGCGGATCGGCGTCATCGGCGCCGGCCAGATGGGTGCGGGGATCGCGCAGGTGAGCGCGCAAGCTGGCTTGCGCGTGGTGCTGTGTGACGTGGACGAGGCCGCGGTCGAGTCGGGCATCGAGAAGATTCGGTCCGGGTTGGATCGGCTGGTGTCGAAGGGTCGGCTCACGGCGAACGATCAGTCGGACATCCTCGCGCGCGTGAGCGGCGCGGCGTCGATCGAGGGGCTCGCGGAGGTCGACTTCGTGGTCGAGGCGGTCACCGAGAAGGAGGCCGTGAAGAAGAAGGTGTTCCAGGCGGTGGACGGGGTCGTGAAGGACTCCGCGATCCTCGCTTCGAACACGTCGTCGATCTCGATCACTCGGCTCGCGGCGTCGACGAAGTCGCCGGACCGCTTCATCGGGATGCACTTCATGAACCCGGTGCCGGTGATGAAGCTCGTGGAGATCATCCCGGGGCTTCAGACCAGCGAGATCACGCTGCAGGAGACGCGCACGCTCGCGGAGAAGCTCGGCAAGACGACGGTGAAGGCCGACGATCAGCCGGGGTTCATCGTGAACCGGATCCTGATGCCGATGATCAACGAAGCGGTCGTCGCGCTGCAGGAAGGGCTCGGCACGCCGGAGGACATCGACACCGGCATGAAGCTCGGGACGAACCAGCCGATGGGGCCGCTTCAGCTCGCCGACTTCATCGGCCTCGACACGTGCCTCTCCATCATGGAGGTGCTGCACGCGGGGCTCGGGGACAGCAAGTATAGGCCGGCGCCGCTGCTGAGGCGGTACGTCGACGCCGGGTGGCTGGGCAAGAAGTCCGGACGCGGTTTCTATCAGTACTGATGCGCTACTTGCCGATCGCCTGTTCTGTTCTCTTCGCGTGCGGAGGCAGCACGCCGGACGTCGACGTGAAGCCCGCGTCGGGCGGGGAGGCGTTCGCGGACGGGGACGTCGTCACGTACGTCCTGCAGGACGGCGCCGGGCGTACGCTCGGTCGCGCGCACGGCCGCGTGTCCCGCGGTGACGGGCGCCTCGAGCTCGTGACGCGCGTGGCCTACGGCGACCCGGCCGCGGCGACGGTCGAGTACGCGACGACGACGCGCGAGGACGGATCACTCCTCGCGTACAAGCGGCTGTCCTCGGTGGAGGGGCGTCTGCAGGTCGCGGCGCGTGACGGTTTCCTCAGCATCATCACCGACATCGCGCAGCGGAAGGTCCCGTACGACGTGGCGTCGCGTGCGTTGATGCTCGGTCGTGACGACCTCCTCGCGATCGCCGCGGCGGTGCGTCAGTCGGGGCTCGAGCCCGGCCAGAGCGGGAAGATCGCGACCTGGATCCCGTCGACCGGTGAACCCGAGGCGGTCCCCGTGCAGGTCTTCGCGGACGCGAGCCGCAACACCGTCGTGCAGCTCCCGGGCGGCAAGGCGACGTTCGACGCGCGCGGTTACGTGAAGACGTTCGAGCGCGCCGACGGGAGCAAGTACGTGCTGGAGGCGAAGCCGAGTGATCCGCCGCGCCTGCTCCCCGTGCCGCAACCCGCGAGCTACGAGCGCCCGCGCTCCGCGACGTGGGAGGACCGCGAGGTGCTCGTCGACGTGGAGCAGGGTCGTTACGCCGGCGTGTTGTCGGTGCCGACGCTCCGCGCGCGCTGGTCGAACGGGCTGGCGCCCGGCGTGGTGGTGCTCGGTGATCTGCCGGCGACGAACCGCCACGGCTTCGGACACACCGTCGACTACGGTCGGTGGGAGCTGTTCGACCACCTCGCGGAGGAGGGCTTCGCGGTGTTGCGCCTCGACGATCGCGGCGTCGGGACGTCGCGGACGGACATCGAGCCGTCGAAGGTCACCGTGCAGCAGCGCGCGTCCGACGCGGAGGCGATGCTCGACTTCCTGAAGCGGCAGAAGGGCGTGGACCCGGAGAAGCTGTTCGTCATCGGGCACGGCTTCGGTGCGATCGAGGCGATCCTCGTCGCGCAGCGTGTCGAGCTCGCGGGGTTGGTGCTCGTGTCGACGCCCTATCGCGCGGTGCCCGAGGTGCTCGCCGAGCGCGAGGTGAAGCTACACGACACGAAGCCGGACGAAGCGGTGCGGAGAATGAACGTGCTGTTGTCGTTGTTCTCCGGGAGCGCGGCTGCGGAGACGCAGGTCCCGCAGCGCATCGTGGCGTTGTACCGCGAGGCGCAGGGGCGCGTGATGAGCGCGTCGAAGTTGAACGTCGACGGTGAGCTGGTGAAGGTCGAAGAGCCGATCGCGGTGTTCCAGGGGCTGAAGGACTTCGAGACTTCGTGGAAGGACGACGCGCAGGCGATGGAGAAGGCGATCAACAAGCGGAAGCGTCGTCAGGCGAAGCTGTTCGTGTTCGCGGACGTCGATCACCTGATGAAGTCGACGCCCGGGCCGTCCACGCTCGAGGCGTACGCGGATCGTGGGCGTCGGTGGTCGCCGGAGGTGCTGAAGGACCTCGTCGGTTGGCTGACGGAGCGCGCCAAGTAGGAGCGTCATGAAGAAGGTCGCGTTGGTGTTGTTCGTGTTGCTCGCGGTCCTGTCGTGGGGCGTGGTCGGTCGTTCGCAGGCGGACGATGTCGGCACCGACTGCAAGGCCGAGGCGGGGCCGCTGTGTTTCTACTGGGAGCGGAACGCCGTCGGGAAGACCATGGATGCCGCGGGGGATGCGCTCGACAAGGCGAAGAAGGCGTTCGAGTAACCTCCCGAGCTTGGTCGCAGAGGCGAATGTGTGGACAATGCCGAGCGATGTCCGTTCGGTTCTCGATCGCGGTGGCGTGTCTCCTGTTCGTGGGGTGCGCGGGTGACGTAGACGGCGACGCTCGGGACGGAGGCGGCGGCAAGATCATCATCCTGCCCGGCGACCGCGACGGCGGCCCGGCCGTGCCGCGCGACGGGGGCCCGAACGTCGACGCGGGCTTCACCGACGGCGGCGTGCCGCGCGACGGTGGCTTCGATCCCAACCGCGACGCCGGCCCGCCGCGCGACGGTGGTCCGCCGCGTGACGCCGGCCCGGTGCGTGACGCCGGTCCGCGCGACGGTGGTGTGCAACCCCCGCGCGACGGTGGTCCGCAGAACATGCGAGACGGCGGGGTCCAGGCGCTCTTCAACGGGCAGGTCTACCTCGGCACCGCGCTCGGCGGCTCGCCGATCGAGACGCGCCAGGATGCGTTCATCGACTTCAACTGGGGCGCGGGCTCGCCGCAGCCCGGCGTCCCGGTCGACAACTTCTCCATCCGTTGGACCGCGACGGTGCAGGCCGACTACTCGGAGACCTACACGTTCATCACCGAGTCGGACGACGGCGTGCGCCTCTTCGTCAACGGCAACGCGGTCATCGACAACTGGACCGACCACGGTGTCACCCGCGACACCGGCACGATGATGCTCACGGCCGGTCAGACCTACGACATCCGGCTCGAGTACTACGACTCCGGCTTCGACGCGGTGATTCGCCTGTTGTGGTCGAGCCCCTCCCAAGCGGAGACTGCAATCCCCGCGATCGGCAGCTCGTCCTTCGACGGCGGCGTCGGTGGCCCGCGGGACGGCGGCATGGTCGGCGGCGGCAACTCATCGACGCGACACACGGCGCGCCCCCTCGGTACCACCGGCGCGGGCAACGGCTTCTACGAGTACCTCCCGCCGAACTACAACGCGTCGGGCGCGCCGTACCCGCTGATGGTCTTCTGGCACGGCGTCGGTGAGAACGGGAACGGATCGACGGACCTCTTCCGCGTCCTCGTGAACGGCCCGCCGCGTTTGATCGACGACGACCAGTGGCCGAACAGCCGGCCGTGGGTCGTGCTGTCCCCGCAGCACCCCGGCGGTGGCTGCCCCGGCGTTTCGGAGATCCAGTCGTTCATCGCGTGGGCGGTCAGTAACTACAACGTCGACCCCAACCGCGTGCACCTGACCGGCCTGAGCTGTGGCGCGATCGGCTCGTGGAACTACCTCGGCGTGCACCTCGACAGTCAGGTCGCGGGCGCGGTGCTCATCGCGGGCGACGGACGCAACGCGTTCAGCAACGCAGGTTGCGCATTGGGCGCGGTCGCGATCTGGGGCTTCCACGGGACGGGCGACACCGTCGTCAGCCCGCAGGGCACCATCCAGGCGATGAACAACCTCATCGCGTGCCCGGTGCGCGACGACGCCATCCTCACCACCTACCCGGGCGTCCCGCACGACTCGTGGACACAGACCTACGATCTGTCCGCGGGCCACGACATCTACGGCTGGTTGCTGCAACAGGTGCGCTGAGCGTCGAAGCGTGTCCGGGCTTTGTGTCGCTGTGTCACGACCGTCGTGTCATGACACGGCGTCGAATCGCCGCGGACGCGTGATTCAGGCTGGCACACGCCGTGCGTTGGTCACGGGCATGATCGACCTCCGCAACCGCTCGCTCGGCTGGATGGCCTTCGACGTCGGACTCGCGCTCGCGCTCGGCGCCCTCCTCGCCGTCTTCTAGTGTTCGAGGGAGCGGTTGAGGATGTACGCCGCGTCGATCAGCCCCAGGTGGCTGAAGGCCTGCGGGAAGTTGCCCAGCCCCTGCAGCGTATTGGCGTCGACCTCCTCCGCGAGCAGCCCTAGGTGGTTCGTCGCGTCGATGTGGCGGTTGAAGACGTCGAGCGCTTCGTCGATCGCGCCCTCCAGCGCGAGCGCCTCCGCGAGCCAGAACCCGCACAGTACAAACGCACCCTCGTGACCCGGCACGCCGTCGTTGCTCATGTAGCGGCGCATGAACCCGTTCTCCGTGAGCACGTCGCGGATGTGACGGATGGTGGCGAGGTTTCGTGGGTCGCCGCGCTCGGTGAAGCCGTAGCGGTTCATCACGAGGAGCGCGGCGTCGACGTCTTCGTCGTGACCGTCGCCGAGGATCGGTCGGTAGTACTTCCCGTCCGCCGTGGTGCCCTCCGAGCGGATGGCGTCCCGGATGGCGTCGCGCGTGGTGCGCCAGGTGGCCTCCTGCGCGATGCCGCCGAACAGCGGCGCGATGTCGAGCGCGCGGTCCAGCGTGACCCACGCCATGAGCTTCGTGTGGACGTTGTGGCGCGGCGGGCGGCGCGGCTCCCAGATGCCGTGGTCCGGATCCGACCAACGCCGGCACGTCTCGTCGACGGCTTCGACGAGGTGCCGCCACACGCGCAGCGTCAGCGAGCCGCCGGTGTGTTCGTACACGTGCGCGGCGTCGAGGAGGTAACCGCTGCAGTCGAGCTGCGTCTGCGACTTGGCGCCGTTGCCGATGCGCACCGGGCGTGAGCCGAGGTGGCCCGCGAGGTGTTCGAGGATCTCTTCTTCGGGCACCGGCGCGCCGTCGATCGTCGTCATCACCGGGACGTGTGGCGTCGTGTCGAGCACGTCGCGCACGAAGTGGAAGAACTGCTGCGCCTCCGGGCCGTAGCCGATGCGGTTCATCGAGCGCACGCTCATCGCGGAGTCGCGCGTCCACGCGTAGCGGTAGTCCCAGTTGCGTTCGCCGCCCAGCCACTCCGGGAGCGACGTGGTCGGCGCCGCGACCATCGCGCCCGTGGGTGCGTACTGGAGGAGCTTCAGCACGAGCGCCGATCGCATCACGTGGTGACGCCACGGCCCCTCGTACGAGAAGCCGTTGGCGATCCAGTGGCGCCACGACTTACGCGTCGCGCGGAGTAGCTCCCACGCGCGGTACTGCGGGAGCGGTGCGACGGTCGGGCCGCCCCACGACGCGATCACCCAGTGGTGCTCGCCGGGGCGCACGCTCGTCTCGAACTTCACGCCGCCCTGTTTGCGCTCCTCGATCGTCGACGCGACGTCCTCGCGCAGCGCGAGGCACAGCGTGTCGCGGCCGTGGCGCGCGACGGCGCCGTGCGGGCTGCGCTCGATGTTCGGGCGGGTGCGCGCGTAGTCGAAGCGCGGGTCGAAGATGATCTCCAACGGCACGGTCCCCGACACCCCTTCGATGCGTCGGTGGACCTCGTGGTAGGACGCGCGGTCGTCGTCCATCCACGGCATGAAGTCGGTGATGCGCACCGCGCCTTGCCCGGGGACCTCGAAGAGGGTCTCGAGCACGTTGGTCTCGGGTTCGTACTTCTGGCGCGAGGTGAACGGGCGCTGCTTCGGTGCGACCTGGAGGCGTCCGCCGTCTTCCTCGTCGAGCGCGGCGCCGAAGACACTCGGTGAGTCGAAGCGCGGGAAACACAGCCAGTCGATCGCGCCGTCCACGCGGACGAGGGCGCACGTGAGGCCGTCGCCGATCAGACCGTGCGCGTCGAGTCCCGGGGGCGGCGTCGAGCCCTCGGGGCCGATATCGAACGTCTTGGTGAGCAGACGCATCGCAGTGACGATGTCCATGTCACGGCATCGAAACACACGCCGTTGCGTGGCGCCAAACGAGACTGGTACCTCACGCCATCGACTTCGAGATGCAGCGTTCGTCCGAACCCCGCCGCGTGACCGAAGCGCGGCCGCGGATCGTCCTCGTCAGCAACCGCGAGCCGTTCACGCGCAAGAAGGCGAAGGACGGCTCCGAGCGTTGGGTGCAGAAACCCGGCGGCCTCGTCAGCGCGCTGACGCCGGTGATGACCCAGGAGGACGGGGTCTGGGTCGCGTGGGAGCCGGAGTCGAAGGAGCCCACGCGCACGCGCGTCCCGGGCGGCGACGCGCCGTCGTTCCTCTTCCGAAGTGTCCCGCTGACGCAGAGCGAAGTGCGGCGGTACTACCAGGGCTTCGCGAACCGCGCGCTCTGGCCGCTGTGTCACTACCTGCTCGACCGGTGTGACTTCCAGGAGCAGGACTGGGACGTCTACCAGCGCGTCAACGCGCGTTTCGCGGACGCGGTCGCCGCGGAGGCGCGCGAGGGCGACCTGGTGTGGATCCAGGACTACCACTTCTGCCTCGCGCCGCGGATGGTGCGTGAGCGACGGTCGAACGGCGGCGCGATCGCGTACTTCCACCACGTGCCGTTCCCGGCGTCGCAGGTGTTCCGGGTGTTGCCGTGGCGCGAAGACGTGCTGCTCGGCTTGCTCGGCGCGGACCTCGTCGGCTTCCACACCAAGAACTACGCGAAGAACTTCATGACCGCGTGCTCGGAGATCCTCGGCGCGCAGGTGGACGAGGCGTCGGGACAGGTGTTGTGGCAGGGGCGGTCGACGCAGGTCGGTTGGTTCCCGATCGGCATCGACGTCGCCGAGCACGAGCGCGTCGCGCGTTCCGAGAAGGTGGAGCAGCAGGTCGCCGAGATCCGGCGCAAGGTGAGCGGAGACAAGATCATCCTCGGCGTGGATCGCCTCGACTACACGAAGGGGATCCTGGAGCGGCTCTACTCGTTCGAACGGCTGCTCGAGCGACACCCGCACTACCGCGGCAAGGTCTCGCTCGTGCAGATCGCCGTGCCGAGCCGCACGGCGGTCGAGGACTACAAGAACCTCAAGCGCAAGGTCGACGAGACGGTCGGTCGCATCAACGGTCAGTACAGCCGGCTCGGTTGGACGCCGGTGAGTTATCAGTACCGCGGGCTGCCGAAGGACGAGCTCATCGCGCAGTACCGCGCCGCGGACGTCGCGCTGGTGACGCCGCTGCGCGACGGCATGAACCTCGTCGCGAAGGAGTACGTCGCGAGCCGCATCGAGGACGACGGTGTGCTCCTACTGTCGGAGTTCGCGGGCGCGGGTGAAGAGCTGGGCCGCGACAGTGTGCTCGTGAACCCGTACAGCATCAGCGACGTCGCGACCGCGCTCGACTTCGCGCTGAAGATGCACCCCGACGAGCAGCGCGCGCGGATGCGTCGGCTGCGGACGCGCGTGGCGATGCGTGACATCGGATGGTGGCTCGGCGAGAGCCTCCGCGCCGCGCAAGCCTCCGCGGGGATCGACGTTTGAAGGGCCCCAGCGACGCCGACGTCGCGGCCTGGCTCGCGCAACCTGGCTTGCACCTGGTCGCGCTCGACTTCGACGGTACGCTCGCGCCGATCGTCGACCGCCCGGAGGACGCCGCGCTGCCGGAGGTGACGCGGCCGATCCTCGAACGCCTCGCCTCGACGCACACGCTCGCGATCGTGACAGGCCGCGACGTGAAGAGCGTCGACGCGCTCCTGCGGATGCCGGACGTGTGGCGCATCGGTCTGCACGGTCACGAACGGTGCGCGCCGAACACGCCGGCCGAAGCGCTCGAAGCACACGCGCTCGACGAGGCGACCGCGAAGGAGATCGAAGAACGCCGCGTCGCCGCGAAGGCGGCGGTGGCGTCGATCGAGGGTGCGTGGATCGAGGACAAGTCGTCCGGCCTCGCGATGCACACGCGGGCTTGCGCGCCCGACGACGAGGTCGAGGCGCAGCGCCGCTTCACAGAGGTGATGGCGGGGGCCCCGCTCGAGCTGGTCCGAGGTAAACGTGTGGTCGAGGCGCGCCCGCGCGGCGTGCACAAGGGTACGGCGCTCCTCGCGCTCGCGGACGAGCTCGGCGCGAAGTCGGTCTTCTACGCGGGGGATGACGTCACCGACGAAGACGCGTTCGAATCCCTCGCGGGGCGCGAAGGTGCGTTGACGGTGAAGGTGGGGGAGGGCGCGACGCGGGCGAGCCACCGGGTCCAAGACCCGCCCGCGTTGCGCAGGGTGTTGGAAGCGCTTACGGCCAGAGGTCGAGCGTAGAGCGCAGCAGCGCGTTGCACACGTTGTACGGGTCCGCGTTCGCGGCCGGGCGACGATCCTCGAGGTAGCCGAAGCCGTCCGTCGCGACGGACCGCGGGATGCGGATCGACGCGGTGCGGTCGGCGACGCCCCAGCGGAACTCACGGTACGAGCACGTCTCGTGGAGGCCGGTGAGTCGACCTTCGTTGCCGTGGCCGTACACCGCGAGGTGCTTCTCGTGGTTCGCGCGGAGCTTCTCACACGCGTCCTCGATGACCTTGCGGCCGCCCTCGATGCGCATCGCTGCGGTCGAGTAGTTCGTGTGCATCCCGGCGCCGTTCCAGTCGCCGGGGACCGGCTTGGGATCGAGCGTCGCGGAGATGTCGAAGTTCTCGCCCACCCGGTAGAGGAGCCAGCGCGCGAGCCACAGGTGGTCGGACGCCTCGAGCGGACCCACGCCGGGGCCGCCGATCTGGAACTCCCACTGCCCGGGCATCACCTCGGCGTTGATGCCGCAGATCGAGAGCCCGGCGCGCATGCACGCGGCGGTGTGCTCCTCGACGATCTCGCGACCGTACACCTCGTCGGCGCCGACGCCGCAGTAGTACGGCCCCTGCGGAGCGGGGAACCGACGCTCGGCCGGGAAGCCCATCGGGCGGGAGCCGTCGAAGAACGTGTACTCCTGCTCGAAGGCCACCCACGCCTCGGACTTTTCGGCGCCCGCGTCCAACGCAGCGCGGAGGAGCGCGCGGCGGTTGCTCGCGTGCGGCGTGCCGTCGGGCGCGTGGACCTCGCACAGGACGAGGATGTTGTCGCCGCCGCGCACGGGGTCGGGGACGACGCGCACGGGCTCGAGGATGCAGTCGGAGTCACGCCCGGGCGCCTGGTTGGTGCTCGAGCCGTCGAACTGCCACTGGGGCAGGGCGCCCGGATCCTTGGTCGGGGCGTCGGTGATGATGCGGGTCTTGGAGCGCACCAGCGGGGTGGGCTCTGTGCCGTCGATCCAGATGTACTCAGCTTGGTAGGCCATGGTTGGGCCCCGCGTGAGCAAGTGGCACGCACACGGTGGGCCTTGGAGATTTGGCGACGGGAGCGACGTTTGTGTAGGAATCGGCGCGACGATCCTACGTGAATGAAGGCCGGGTGCCGGATGGCCGGCCGACGCGGTAGTTAGAACATGATGTTTCGGTGGCTCGTCGTTCTACTCCTCGCCGCGGGCTGCGGTCGCTCCGACCTGCTGAAGAGCACGACGAAGGCGCCCACCGGACCGACGGGGCCGACCGGACCGACGGGCCCCACCGGACCGACCGGGCCGAGCTGCGCCGTGGATCGGTATGTCGCGGCGTCGCACTTCATCGAGGACGTCGGGTTCGACGCGGCCTACGTCAGCGCGCGGAAGGTCTACGTCCATCGGCAGTACAGGGCAGGGCAGGGGATCGCGGTCATCGATGCGGACGACGGCCGAGAGCAACCGTTCGTCAGCGAAGGCGGCGAGCGCCGGATCCTCGACGCGCGCGACGGCGTGATCGCGTGGTCGGAGTCGGGGGTGTCGCTCTACTACGGGGAGAGCGCCGAGTCCTCGGTGCGCTTCGCGGCGATCCCGAACGATGCGTTCACGCCCTACGACACGGGTGGCGCCGAGCCCCAGTTCATCGACCGCACCGGCGCCATCTTCCTGACCGACGCGCTCTTCGCGTGGACCCCCGAGACCGGTGCACAGGCGATCACCGACCGTGGCCGCGGCTTTGCTGCCGTCTACGGGGGACGTCGCATCGCCGTCTTCGGCGAACGCACGGGTCGAGGGCTCCCGATCGACGTGTACGAAGCCGGCGCCGCGCGCCCGTTCTTCACCACGCCGCCGACCTCCACGGGCGTGACGCCGATCTTCGACGGCGACCGCATCTTCTTCACGGGCGACGGCGTCCAGGGCTTCCACCTCGACACACGCGCGCCGATCGAGCTCGCGTTCGGGGACGACTGTGCCGTCGCGGACGCGCAGGACGGCGACGTCGTCGCGACGTGCAACGGCGACAACCCGCAGTTCGGCCGGCGCATCGAAGTGTCGATCGACGGCGAGTACTTCACGCGCGACGGGGGCGGCGGGATCATCTCCGTCGCGCGCATCGATGACGGCGTCGTCGCGTACATCCACTACGCCGACCCCGACGCGCTCTGCGGCGGCAACAACCGCGGCACGCTGAGGCTCTGGAACCCGAAGCTCCCCCTCGACCGCGAGGTCGAGGTCAGCCGGGTGGTCGCGCCGTGCCTGTGCTGCGACTTCGCCTTCCCGCCGCACGCCCTCGCCTTCGAGGACGGCGTCCTCGCTTACAACTACGCCGCGGTGATCAACGGCATCCCGGCGAGCGGCTACGCGACCGTCGAGGCGATCGAGGTCTGCAACTGACGGCGGTCGTCGGTGTGCGTCAGTTCGGGAGGCAGTTCTTGCCGGGGATGTCGATCGAGTTGCGGTAGCGGATGCGGACGGTGTCCTCCGGCTCGGTCGGGATGAGGATCGAGACGATCGAGCCGTCGTCGCTGAGGCGGTAGTCCGTGTCGATCTGCAGGCGGCGCTCGCCGTCGTCGAAGCGCGGGCCGACGAGGTCTACGACCATGCGCCGCGGTCCTTCGACGGGCGGGATGAGCGTGTAGTCCGTTGACGCGACGAGGTCGCGCGCGATGCGGGCGAGGGTGTCGCCGAAGTCCGTCGCGCAGATGGTGTCGACGAGGCACAGGGAGTCCGTGCCGCCCGAGCACCCCGTCGCGACGAGCTCCGGGTTCGCGGCGACGGTGCGGCGCTCGATCTCTCGCGCGAGCTCGACGTAGCGACGGCCCGGCTCGGCGGAGCAGCACCCGTCGGTCATGAAACGCGAGCAGCTCGCGCAGAACGTCGCGCCTTCGTCGTCGAACACACAGCGAGGCTCCTGCCCCGCGCCCATCGGCAGACAGATCTCGCCGAACGGGCACGTCCCCGAGGTGGCGAACGAACACGGGAAGCCCGAGCCGTTCGGGTTCAGCTCGGCGCAGAAGTCGCCGCACACCTCGGCCGTGTCGGGGTTGCAGTAGCTCGCCTCGCCGTCGACCGCGCCGATAACGGAGGCGATGCGCGTGCGCCTCAGGTCGACCCGGCGCTCGAGCTCCTCCGCGTAGAGCGCGATGGGCTCTTGGCCGTTGTCGTCCTCGTCGGAGACGAAGATGATCACGAGGTTCGCATCCTCGCGGAAGAAACCTTGGTTGCAGCCTTCGCGTTCGTCGAGCGCGCGGATGAGCGCCTGGAACGCGAGCTCGAAGCCGGAGCCGCACGTCCCCACGCGAACGTTCTGGGCGAAGCGCGCGATCTGAGCGTTGCGATCCCCCATCGTGGAGTCGACGAAGCGCTCCGCCCCGCGCCCGCGGAAACAACCGTGCTCGGTGCGGGGAACGAGGGGCGCGCACTGCTGATCGTCGACGCCGACGATCCCGTGCGGGTGACGCACGTCGTAGATGAACTCCGAGTAGCCGCCGACCTCGCCCTCGTCGTCGAAGTCGAACGACATGTCGGTGGAGATGACGCCGATGCGGTACTCACCCGAGCCCGCGACGGCGTCGATGAAACGACCGAAGCTGCGCGCGAGCGCTTCTTGCTCCTCGGCCATCGACCGTGAGTTGTCGACGACGAACAGGACGTCGGCCGACCGCGGGACGACGACCGGCTCGGTGACTTCGTGTAGCGGTCCGCCGCACAACTCACCGACGTCCGCCGTGCAACCGGCGACCAGCAGGAGCGCCCACGGTGCTACGAACCTCACGGCGTCGATTGTGCGTATTCCAGGGCCGGGAGGACAGCGGCGCGCGTCACAAACGTCGCGGAAACTGGAGCTTGTCGAGCGTGACGGTGTCCTTCGGGCGTTCCTCGCCGACCGCCGCGGGTTTGGGTTTGTCGCCGCTCCCCGACATCTTCTCGAACTTGCGCTGTCCCTCGATCTTTTCACGTTCGCTCTGCTCGCCGCGTGAGGCGTTGAGCGCCTTCAGCGCGTCGAGCACCTTCGGTCGCTCTACCAGGTCGTACAACTTCCTGGCCGTCTTCGGCGATCCGTTGGTCTGGAGGGTGGCGGCGAGGTTGAGGAGCGAGACGACGGCGAGTCGGAGCTCTTCGTCACCGAGGAGGTTCTCGAGGCCCTTCGCGAGCTCCAGCACGTCTTCGTCGGTGAAGACTTCGTCGGGCTGGCCCTTGCGCAGGTCGAGCTGGTCGATGACCCACATCGCAAACGGGTGAACGTTCGCGAGCTGCTCTTCGGTGACTTCGTGGCTCATACGTAGGGCATCGTCGGGTAGGCACCCGCGAGATGGGCGGCCTGCGGTGCGTCGCGGTTGGCGAGCTTGGAGACCCCGATGATCGCCGCGCCCGCGAGGAGGATCTTCCCCGGCGTCGACAGGCGCGCGACCCAGCTGACGGCGCTCCGGAGGAAGCCCCCGAGGCCCGAGGCGGCGGCGCGCCCGCCGGCTCCTGCCGTCGCGCGTGCGGTGCTGACGGTCGATGGGTTCGCGACCCGAGCGAGCGCCGTACCGGGTTCCTTCATCCTGAAGACCCCGTCGGGGCCCGGGACCATGTCGATCATGCCAGGCATCGCGAACATCCTACGCGATCCGGCCGCCGATCGTCCTCACTTTTCGGGGTAAGCGTCGGCGAGCTCCCCGAGGAGCCGCCGGTGCCGCGTGGCGGAATTTCCGGGGATCGGCAGGGACATCCGGTTGCCGTCGTCGTGGCACGACGCGCAGGGCAAAGAAGCGAGATCCTGCGACGCGCCGAAGCGCGCCAGGAAGCCGTTCGCGCCGAGCCCCGGGACGTGCGGCACATGGCCCACTTCCACGAGGCCCTCACCTCGGCACCGCAGGCGCCGACGATCGAGCTCGAACACCCGGGCGCGCACCAGCTCCACCGCGCGCGGCTCGGCCGGCGCCGTGACCTCGAAGTCGAGCCGCTCGATCTCCGACAACACGTTCGTGAGGTGTGGCCGCGCTTCGGTGTCCATGGCGACCAGCTGCCCGACCAACGCGACGTGATCGCCGTCGACGTAGATCCGAAACAGCCGGCGCAGCCCGTAGAGGTGTTCGTGTCCGAGCACGACGTGCTCCGTGTCGTGCTCCTCGAAGCCCGGGAGGAACCGGGCGATCGTCTTCGGCGCCGCGGTCCCGTCCATCGATTCGAGGACGGAGGCCGGCAGCGCGAGCCGCTGCACCAGCGCGTGCGCGCTCGCCAGGATCGCCGCCTTCGTCGACGACGAGGTCTCGTGGGCGGCCACACGTTGCAGCACGCCCCACACGTCGTTCTGCAGCGCGACGCGCGCGGGTCCATTCAGTGGATTCGGATGTACCTGGGCCGCCGCCTCGAGCGCGGTCGCCAGCGCGGCGCCTTCGCCCGCGAGCAACCCCGCCACGTTCGTCGCGTAGAGCGCCGGTCCGCCGTCGTAGGTGACCCCGAGGAGCGCGTCGTAGGCGGCGACGCCGTAGACGTCGGGGCCGCACGTCTTCGGCGTCTTCGTGCAGCCCGCGGCCAGGAGCGCGAGCAGCAGCACCCGCACGCTCAACGCGCCGAGGGGATCTTCACGCCGGTGCGCTCCGCGCACGCCTTCGCCTCGTCGTAGCCGGCGTCGACGTGCCGGATGACCCCCATGCCCGGATCCGAAGTCAACACACGCTCGAGGCGTCGCGCCGCGGCGTCGGTGCCGTCGGCGACGATCACCATTCCGGCGTGCAGCGAGTACCCGATCCCCACGCCGCCGCCGTGGTGGAACGACACCCACGAGGCGCCGTTCACGGCGTTGATCATCGCGTTGAGGATCGGCCAGTCCGCGATCGCGTCGCTGCCGTCCTTCATCCCCTCGGTCTCGCGGTTCGGCGAAGCGACGCTGCCGCAGTCGAGGTGGTCGCGGCCGATCACGATCGGCGCCTTCACCTTCCCGGAGCGCACGAGCTCGTTGAACGCGAGGCCGACGCGGGCGCGCTGCCCCATCCCGAGCCAGCAGATGCGCGACGGCAAGCCCTGGAACTGCACACGCTCGCGCGCCAGCTCGATCCACCGGCGGAGGTGCGGCACGTCGGGGACCGCTTCGAGGAGCGCTTCCTCGGTCGCGGTGATGTCCGCGGGATCGCCGGAGAGCGCGACCCACCTGAACGGGCCCTGACCCTCGCAGAACAGCGGGCGGATATACGCGGGCACGAAGCCCGGGAACCTGAACGCGTCGGCGTAGCCCGCCTCCTGCGCGAACGCGCGGATGTTGTTGCCGTAGTCGAAGACGTGCGCGCCCTTCTTGCCGAGCTCGACCATCGCCTCGACCTGCGTCGCCATCGCGGCCTTCGACGCATCCGAGTAACCCGTCGGATCGGAGTCACGCCACGCGAGCGCCTCTTCGAACGACTTGCCGTTCGGCACGTATCCATTCAGTGGATCGTGTGCGCTGGTCTGGTCGGTCACGAGGTCCGGGATGACGCCGCGCTTCAGCAGCTCGGGGTACACGTCCGCGGCGTTGGCGCACAGCCCGACGGAGAGCGCGCGTTTGTCGGCGCGGGCCTTGTCGATCCGCGCGAGCGCGTCGTCGAGGTCATCCGCGACCTCGTCGAGGTAGCGTGTCTCGAGGCGCCGCTGGATCCGGTGCGGGTCGACGTCGATGCCGAGGTACGCCGCGCCGAGCATCGTCGCCGCGAGCGGCTGCGCGCCGCCCATGCCGCCGAGCCCGCCGGAGAGGATGAAGCGCCCGGACAGGTCATCGGATCCGAAGTGTTTGCGACCGGCGGCGGCGAACGTCTCGTAGGTGCCTTGCAAGATGCCTTGCGTGCCGATGTAGATCCACGAGCCGGCCGTCATCTGCCCGTACATGATCAGGCCCTGCTTCTCGAGCTCGCGGAAGTACTCCCAGTTGGCCCACTTCCCGACGAGGTTCGAGTTCGCGATCAACACGCGCGGCGCGTCTTCATGCGAGCGAAAGACACCGACCGGCTTGCCGCTCTGGACGAGCAGCGTCTCGTCGCTCTCGAGGTCCTTCAGCGCGTCGAGGATTCGATGAAAGCTCGGCCAGTCGCGCGCCGCGCGTCCGGTGCCTCCGTACACGACGAGGTCCTCCGGGCGCTCCGCGACGTCGGGATCCAGATTGTGTTGGATCATCCGGAATGCGGCTTCCTGCACCCACCCTTTGCAGCTCAGGTTCGTTCCGGTCGGGGGGTGAATCACGGGCGCGTCGCTCATGTTGCGCATGTCATCGGCGGGTACAAAGGGCGTCAAGTGCCGCGCGCGGTCGATTCACGGGCGGCATGTGCAGCGCTCATGCTCACCATGAAAAAGTATCGCGTGTGGTCTCACCTCGAACGTCACATCCTGACGACCGAAGGAGGTGGCCGATGGGATCGTCGACGTCGCACTACATTGCGAGCGCGCTCGCCACACCTCGCCTGAGCCGCGAGGAGGAGTTGGAGTTGACCACCCTCTACAAAGCGAGCGGTTCCAAGCGCGCGGCGGAACGACTCGCCCGCGCGCACCTCAAGCAGGTCGTACACGTCGCGATGCGTTATCGCGGCTACGGCGCGTCGATGTCGGATCTCATCGCCGCCGGTAACCTCGGCCTCGTCCACGCCCTCGCGAAGTTCGAGCCGGAGCGTGGCCTCCGCTTCGCCACCTACGCCGAGCACTGGGTCCGCGCCTACGTCGTGCGCGAGATGCTGCGCGGCCGAAGCATCGTCCGCGTCGGCGGTCGCGCGCTGGAGACCGACACCTTCTTCAAGGTGCGCCGCGACCACGCGCGGTGGGTCGGCCTCGTCGGTGAGGGCGACGCCCTCGAACGCCTCGCCGAGGAGTACGGCATCACCGAGGACGAGGCGTCCGCGCTCGTCACGCGCGTGAGCTCGACCGACGCATCCCTCAACGCCGAGGGCGCCGACGAGCGGTCCACCGCGTGGCTCGATCGCATCCCGGACGAAGACGCCACGCAGGAGGAGCGCGTCGAGCGCGCGCAGCTGTGGTCGAGCTACGCCGCGCTCCTCGAGCGCGAGTCGTCGAAGCTCGGACCGCGTGAGCGCGACATCCTGCAGCAGCGCCTCCTCGCCGACGAAGGTGAAGAAGCCTCCCTCGCGGAGCTCGGCGAGAAGTACAACCTGTCGCGCGAGCGCATTCGGCAGATCGAGGTCGACGTGAAGAAGAAGCTCCGCGCGCGCCTCGCCGTCCCCTACCGCAAGCTCACCGGGCAGAAGCTCGCGTACGTCCACTGACGTTACCGCCGCGTAGCTCCTGATCACGACCTCGTAACGGACCCGCGCGGGATTCGTCGGCGTGTGCCGCGGCACGTGGCTTGGATCCCATCGCGCCCATGAAGGCCTTCGATGTGCTCCGCGACGAGCACGTGCTCATCCGCTCGGCGCTCGACCGCCTCGAGCTCGCGATTGCACCGCCGGCGTACGCCGAGATCGAGCGCCTCCTCACCCTCCTCGAACGCTTCGTCGACGGTGTGCACCAGCAGAAGGAGGAGGAGGTCCTCTTCCCCGTGGTGCGCGGTGAGCTGCGCGAGATGGTGCACGGCGCGTTGGAGGCGATGACGAAGGAGCACTTCATGGCGCGCGCGTACCTCAAGGCGGCGGTACGCGCCCTGCCGGAGGCGGCGGAGGGGGATCCTTCGGCGAGCGCGCTGTTACACGACAGCGCGACCCACTACGTCGCGCTGGTCCGCGCACACGTCGACAAGGAGGACGAGATCCTCTTCCCGTTCGTGGAACGCGCGCTCCGCGAGGACCAGGACGAGGTGCTCTGCGCGCAGCTCGCGAACGTGGAGGCGGACCTGTCCGCCGCCGGCGATCGCGAGGCGCTGGCGGCGCTCGTGAAGTCGCCTCCGCCCGAGCCCGAGGAGCCGGCGGAGCCGTCGTTCATCGACGCGCGGACGCTCTCGGACGAACCGGAGCGTCGCTCCGTCGTCGCGTTCGAGAACCTCGAAGCGGGCGCGTCCCTGTACGACGACGGCGTGCACAGCAACGTGTGGCTGCACGACTTCGGACGCGGCCTCGCGGTGCAGGCGAACCAGTTCCTGATCGTGCACGACGGCCACGGCATGGTCCTCGATCCCGGAGGGCCGAAGGTCTACCCGGACGTCTACGCGGAGACGATGTTGAGGCTCGGCAAGGGGCGCCTCGATCACATCTTCCTGTCCCACCAGGACCCGGACATCGGCACGTCGCTCAACGCGTGGCTGATGGACACCGACGCCGACGCCTACGTGTCGCGCCTGTGGGTTCGGTTCCTGCCGCACTTCGGGATCGATCGCCTCCTCGAGAGTCGGCTGCACCCCATCCCGGACGAAGGCATGGTGCTGAAGCTCGGCGACGCCAAACTCATCCTCGTCCCGGCGCACTTCCTCCACTCCCCCGGCAACTTTCACGTCTACGACCCGACGTCGAAGGTCCTCTTCTCCGGTGACGTCGGCGCGTCGATGGGAACGGAAGACCCGGTCGTGAGGGACTTCGACGCGCACGTCGAGCACATGGCCGGCTTCCACCGGCGCTACATCGCGACGGGCGCCGCGCTGCGGGCGTGGGCGAGGGCGGCGCGGCAGCTCGACGTGGAGACGATCGCGCCGCAGCACGGATCGATCCTCGTCGGACGCGAGATGGTGAACCGCTTCTTCGACTGGTGCGAGGACCTGCCGTGCGGCGTGGACGTGTGGCCGGAGCTGTTCACGATGGCGTCCCTGCAGAACGCCGAATAAGCGAGGTCGACGCGGCGCACTCACGAGGCAGCCACACCCAACGTGGCGCCAAGGAGTGTTCCCGATGTCCTCGATTCCATCACTTCGCCGCGGCTGGCTCGCGGCCCTCACGACGCTCGCCGTGAGCACGTCGGCGTCGACGGCCCTCGCCGCGCCGACGCAAGCGCGCGTCGAAATCCGTCCGATCTCTTCCACGGGTGTCTTCGGTCTACCGACGGACACGACCCTCGTCCCCGCGGGCGACGCCTCCTACGATCTCGCTGCGATCTACACCGTGCGCGACGCCGACTATCTGATCGTCATGTCCGGCGGCAGCGGTGAGTTCACCGTGCTCGGCCTCGACGACACGGGCCTGAGCCTCGGCGTCGTCCAACAGGGCGAGGTCGAAGGTACCGGGTGGCGCGGCATCGGCGTCGGCGAAGAAGTCTCCGGGCCGCACCTGTATTTGGCCAAGCCCGCCGACGGGAAGATGCTCGCCTACCCGATCGACAAGGAGGGGCGTGTCGAGCTCGCCTCCCCGAAGCCGCTCTACACGCCCGCGTTGCAGCACAAGAACGTCTTCGACGTGTTCGACCAGGGCACGCCGCGCCAGTTCGCGCTCGACACGTTCTCGGGCGGAACGGCGGTGCAGCGCCCGGCGTTCCCGTGGGGCCTCGCGGGCGCCGAGACGGTGTCGGCCGGGTGGAGCACCGCCGATCACATCGACGTGGACGGTCAGGTCTACCGCGTCCTCTACAAGGAAGCCGGCGACCCCTATTCGTCGTTCGGGCAGTCACCGACCGAGGAGGGGCGCGCGCGAATCGTGGCGATCGACGGCAGCGGCCTCGAGTCCGTCGTGAAGTACGACCAGGTGCTGTGGAGCGGCTTCCAGCTCGCGCGGTTCGTCGAGGTCGACGTCGACACCTACGGCTTCCTCCTCTACCGGCGCGACGGGTTCACGATGTTGCGGGCGTTCGATCCGTTCTCGACGGTCGTGACCGGGACGGTGATGTCGATGACGTCGACCGGCTTCGCGTACGACGAGGTGCTCACGTACCGCCGCAACGGACAGACGTTCATGGTCGGCGTCGAGCTGGAGACCGACGTCGACAACAGCCGAAAGCTCACGATGGATCAGATGGGTCGCCTCGCCGAGTGTGTGCACGACAACCTCGCGCACCGCGCCGTCGGCTACCAGCTGTCGGTCTCGCAGGGCGGCAAGCAGATCCTCTCGCGCGCCCACGGGCACAAACGTCTCGCGCCGGGGCCGCTCCCGATGACGCGCGACTCGGTGATCAACTACGGGAGCGTCGGTAAGCTGATGACGACGCTGACCACGCTCGCGCTCGACGACCGCGGCGACTTGAACCTGAACGGCTCGATCGCGCCGCAGCTCGCGGGCTCGGGGTACGGCTCGCTCGCCGCGTGGGTCACCGCGCGCACGCCGTACAACCTGATGACGCAGACGTCCGGCTGGACGGGCGCGACCACGCCGGGGTGTGGCGAGAACGACGCGCTCCAGGTCGACTGCTCGGACTTCTTCAGCACCGATGCGCCGCTGATGTGTGATCCGACGCCGCCACCCGGTCGACTCGAGTGCAAGCGCGACTACGTGAACACCAACTTCACGGCGCTCCGGGTGCTGAACCAGACGACCGCCGGCATCACGACGACGCCGGATCTCGATCAGATGATCAAGGAGCTCTGGCTCGACGAAGTCGTAGAGAACGGGCCGAGCTGCCTGGACGACATGGAGTCGAAGTACTTCCAGTTCTGCATGGACGGCGACACCTGCTTCCCGCTCGGCGGCGAGACGTACACGCAAGCCGACCCGAACCGCGTGAACGGATGGTCGCGCAACTGCGGCGCCGGCGGCTGGCAAGGGACCGCCGACGACATGGTCGCGGTGCTCGAAGCGCTGCAGGGCCGCGGCATCCTCTCGCCCGCGAACACCGACGTCATGCTCGACACCGGGCTCCTCGATCTCGACGGCGGCGCGACGGCGGTGGGCTTCGAGCCTCCGTACGTCGCGCGGGCGGGCGGCGACGCGGTGCTCGGGAAGAACGGCGCGGGCGCCACCACGTCCTTCGCGACGCTGCTCGATGGCAACGCGCAGGCGGTGCTGTCGATCAACAGCAAACGCGGCTCGCCCGAGGCCGACGAGCTGTTCAAGTACGCGTTCGACTTCGCGACCGGAGCGTCGCCGTCGTGTCTGCCGATGATGATCCTGTCGTCGCGCGACGACATGACGACCTCGCACGATGCAAGCGAGGTTGCGATCGACCGGCTCCCGGCGAGCAGCCGCTTCGTCGTCGCCACTCGCGGGGAGGCCGACCAGATGGAGGTCGCGACGTACAAACGCGTCGGGTTCGGCGTGGTCGAGGACGACTGGAAGGTCATCGGCTCCGGCTCCGGCGTCGAGGTGTTGGGGATCAGCGCGTCCCGTTTCGTGACCGTGATGCGGAACGTGAAGGGGGACCTGTCGTTGAGCAGCTACCGCGTCGATCCGCTGGGGAACATCACCCTGAAGGACACCGACGGCGGCTTCCCCGTGAGCCTCGCGAAGCTCGCGAAGATCCCGGGCGGCGTCGACGCCGAGCTCGTGACCGCGGCTATCACGCCGGCCGGGAACCTGAAGGTCACCGCGTGGGACATCGCGCTGAACGACACGCTCGTCGAGCGGGGGAGCTACGTCTCGCCCGACACCTTCCTGGAGGCCTCTGCGACGGGATCGTCGACGAACGGTCGCGTGGTCATCGCGACGCGGACGTCGACGGGCCGGGTCCGTCCGTTGGTGTTCGACATCTCGCCCGACGGCCTCACGGTGTCGCGGGTCGCGACGGCGCAGAACCAGGCGAGCCCGCCGGGCTTCGACGTCCGCGTGGTCCACGTGCAGAAGGAGGACTTCACGTCCTTCTACGTCACGGCGTACCGCACCGCGGGCGACGACATGGATCAGACGTCGTGGCAGATCACGCCGGCCGGGACTTCGATCGTTCCGATCGTCACGCGTCAGGGCGGGGCGATCACGCGGCTCGGTGACCTCCCGCGGTCGGTGATGCGTCCGTATTACATCGTGCCGCTGATCGACACGAGCAACCGTGCGCGGCCGATGGGGTACAAGATCACGCAGTCGTCGATCGACACCGCCGACCAGCCGGCGATCGGGACCGCGTCCGACGTCGCGACGTTGTTCCAGTTCGCCAACGGGCGGCACTGGTCGACCGCCGCGATGGTCACCGACGGGAAGCTGCGGATCGTCAACGTCGAGACGATGACCGAAGCGCCGTAGGCGCGAACGGTCGCTTGCCCGCAGCGTGCCCGTCGGGGTGTGCTGCGGGCTCGATGTTGCTCGCCGCCATCGAGCGAACCCTCGAGCCGCTCGGCGTGACGCGCCGGGGAGAGACGCGGCTGCTCGTCGCGTGCTCCGGCGGCCTCGACTCGACGGTGCTCGCGGATGCGGTCGCTACTCTGTATGGGGCGCGGCGGCTTGTGCTCGGGCACGTGGACCACGGCGTGCGGCCGGGCTCCGCCGCGGACGCCGAGGCGGTGCGTGCGTTCGCCGACACGATCGGTGCCGCGTTCCTCACGGAGCGGGTGACGCCCGCCTCCGCGGCCGAAGCCGATCTGCGCGACGCGCGTTACGCCGCGCTCGCTCGGATGCGATCCGAGGCCGACGCTGCGTTCGTGCTCACCGCCCACACCGAGGACGACCAGGCGGAGTCGGTCCTGTTGAGTCTGATCCGGACGGGGCGCGCGAAGGGGATCCCGCGCCAACGCGACACGATTCTTCGTCCGCTGCTGGACGTCCCGAAGTCGGTGCTTCGAAAGCACGCCGAACGCCACGGGCTCATCTGGCGCGACGATCCTTCGAACCTGGAGCCGCGGTATCTGCGCAACCGGATCCGCAAAGAGCTCCTCCCGTTGATGGAGCGCCGCTATCGGCCGGGTCTGAGGGGGCGTTTAGCGCGAAGTGCGGACGGTGTTTCACAACGAGTCGAAAGTGCCGATGTACCCGTTCGTGCACCCGTCGCACCCTCGTTCACGCCGAACCCCGTCGCCTTCGAGCGTCGAGGCTGGTCGGGCGGCGCCGTCCCGGACGGTCGCGCCGAGGCGGTGTTCGACGCGGGGGCGATCGGCGCGTTCACCGTCCGCCCGGTCCGACCGGGCGACCGTATCCGACCTTTCGGTCGGTCGTTCCACCGCAAGGTCCGTGACGTCCTCCGCGAGGGCGGCGTGCCCGTCGAGGCCCGGTCGGCGGTGTGGGTGGTCGAGGCCGACGGGCAAGTCCTCTGGATCCCCGGACTCCTCCGTGCTTCAGGCGCGGAAGTTGGAGAAACAACAAAGGAAGTTTGGGTGTTCTGGACATTGAATCATAGAATGCTGGACGCGCAGGAGCTTTAGGGTTCCTGTTCGGGAAGAAGACGAACGATGCGGCAGAGCCACAAGACCCTAGCCCTCTGGGTGCTCCTGATCCTGATGTTCTGGGCGATCTACCAGATCATCTCGCAGGACCACGCCCCCAAGGAGAAGTTCGAGTTCTCCACCTTCCTCGCGAAGATCGAGGAAGGGAACATCAAGGAGGTCAAGATCAGCCTCACCGGTCAGGGGACCGCGGGGCGCTTCGAGGGCAAGCTCGCCGACGACCGCTCGTTCTCGACGACCGGCGTCTACAGCGACAACGTCGAGAAGTCGTTGCTCGAGCACAACGTGGTGTTCGAGGTCGAGCCCGAGGACAAGGGCGGGTTCTGGCAGTCGGTGCTCATCACCTGGCTACCGATGATCTTCCTCGTCGCGATCTTCTTCTTCTTCATGCGGCAGCTCCAGTCGGGCGGCGGCAAGGCCATGAGCTTCGGCAAGTCGAAGGCGAAGCTCATGAACGAGAACCAGAACAAGGTGACGTTCGCCGACGTGGCGGGCGTGGACGAGGCCAAGGACGACGTCCACGAGATCATCGAGTTCCTGCGTGACCCCAAGAAGTTCACGCGCCTCGGCGGCCGTATCCCGAAGGGCGTGCTCCTCATGGGCCCGCCCGGCACCGGTAAGACGCTCATCGCGCGCGCGATCGCGGGCGAGGCGTCGGTCCCGTTCTTCTCCATCTCGGGCTCGGACTTCGTCGAGATGTTCGTCGGCGTCGGCGCGAGCCGCGTCCGTGACCTGTTCGAGCAGGGAAAGAAGAATGCGCCCTGCATCATCTTCATCGACGAGATCGACGCCGTCGGTCGTCACCGCGGCGCGGGCCTCGGCGGCGGTCACGACGAGCGCGAGCAGACGCTCAACCAGCTCCTCGTGGAGATGGACGGCTTCGAGTCGAACGAAGGGGTCATCCTGATCGCCGCGACGAACCGTCCGGACGTGCTCGACCCGGCGCTCTTGCGCCCCGGTCGTTTCGACCGCCGGATCATCGTGCCGCGCCCCGACGTGCGCGGCCGCGAGGGCATCCTCCACGTCCATACGAAGCGCACGCCGCTCGACCCGGACGTGGACCTCGAGATCATCGCGCGTGGCTCGCCCGGCTTCTCCGGTGCGGACCTCGAGAACCTCGTGAACGAGGCGGCGCTGATGGCAGCGCACGCCAACCGCGACAAGCTCACCATGCAGGACTTCGAGTCCGCCAAGGACAAGGTCCTGATGGGCGGTGAGCGCAAGACGATGGTGATGACCAAGAAGGAGCAGCACACCACGGCCGTGCACGAGTCCGGGCACGCGCTGGTGGCGCGGCTGCTGCCGGACACGGATCCGGTGCACAAGGTCACCATCATCCCGCGCGGCCGTGCGCTGGGCCTGACGCAGCAGCTGCCCGCCGAGGACCGTTACTCGATGAACCGCGAGAACGTCCTCTCGAACATCGCCATCCTGATGGGCGGCCGCGCGGCCGAGGAGCTGATGTTCAATCAGTTCTCCACCGGCGCCGGTAACGACATCGAGCGTGCGACGGAGCTCGCGCGCAAGATGGTGTGTGAGTGGGGCATGAGCGAGAAGCTCGGGCCGGTCAGCTTCGGCAAGAAGGACGAGCAGGTCTTCCTCGGTCGCGAGATGGCCACGCAGTCCGACTACTCGGAGCAGACCGCGATCGAGATCGACCGCGAGATCCGCGACATCGTCGGCGGCCAGTACGGTCGCGTGATGCAGATGCTCGAGGAGAACAAGGACACGCTCGTGCGCATGGCCGAGACGCTCCTCGAGTACGAAGCGCTCGACGGCGAAGAGGTCGACGCCCTCATCCGCGGCGAAGAGGTCACGCGCGAGAAGCCGGAGCGCCGGCACCTGTCCACCCCGGAGGAGCACCGGGCGAAGAAGGACAAGGAGAAGAAGGACAAGGAGAAGCGGGACCGCAAGGGCCTGCTCGAGCCCTTCCCGAGCGCCGAACCCGGCGAAGCGTGATCTTGGCCGTTATCGGCGAGCAAGCTCGCCTGCGGCCCTTCGCTCGGCTTCGCCTCGCTGCGCGGGCCCTTCCGGACCCCACGCGATGGTATGGTCCGCGCCGCGATGGTGACGGACGACCGCGAACCCCATCCCAATCCGTTGATGCGGCTCCTCGAGCCGACGTGGCGCGTGGAACGTCCGCTGGACGACACCCTCGCCGCGTTGGCCCTGGACGCGAAGATCTGCGACATCGGCGCCGGCGGTCGGCGCATTCGTCCCGACGCGGTGTGTGTCGACGTCGCGCCGGGTCCGAACGTCGACCTCGTCGGTGACGCCCACGCGCTGCCGCTCGACGACGCGGCGTACGACCTCGCGGTCTGCACGGGCACGCTCAACCTCTGCCACGACCCGGCGAAGGTCGTGTCCGAATTCAATCGCGTGCTGCGCACCGGGGGCCTCGTGCACCTGGAGGTCGGGATGTTCCAGCCCTACAACCCCGAGCCCGAGGACTACTGGCGGTTCACGCTCGCGGGCCTGAGGTTGTTGTTCGACCGCGGCGGCTTCGACCAGGTCCGGGCGGGGACACACATCGGTCCGATGAGCGCGCTCGCGACGAGCGCGATGTACCTGTCGGGGCGGCTACTGGAAGGGGAGGGGCTCGCCCGCAAGGCGGCGCGCGGCGCCTCGCACGCGGTGTTCGGTCCGCTCAAGTATCTCGACGGCCTCATCCCGAAGGACAAGCTCGCGCGCACGCCGTTCGGCTACGGCATCTACTTCGTCGGCAAGAAGCGAGCGTCGTGAGCCGCGTATCGCTGACTCTCCCGCTCGTCGTCCAGGTGCTCCTGACGATCGTGCTCTACGTGGTCTTGGTCGTCCGTAAGAAACGCGCGGCCCGCGCGGGCGAGGTGAACGAGGCGCGCCGAGCGCTGTTCGAGGACGCCTGGCCCGACCACGTCATCCAAGTGAACAACTGCATCCGGAACCAGTTCGAGGTCCCGGTGCTGTTCTACGTGTTGGCGTTGTCGCTGTGTGTCCTGGACGCCGTGGATGGGTGGGCCGTTGGGGTGGCCTGGGCGTTCGTGGCGAGTCGCATCGCGCACGCGCTCGTCCACACCACGCGCAATCACGTTCCGACGCGTCGGCGAATCTTCACGGTGGGAGTGGTGTTGGTGCTCGTGTTCGCGGGGCTCGTCGCTCGAGCGGCGCTCAGCGCGAGCGCTTGATCGGCAACTCGAATCAGGTTCGGGCCGGTCAGGGGAGGACGCGTTCGATCGTCGCGAGGAGCTGCGAGGGATCGAACGGCTTCACGAGCCACCCGGTCGCGCCGGCGTCCTTCGCGGCTTTCTTGCGGTCCGCGTTCACCTCGGTGGTGAGCATCAGGATCGGCACGAATTTGTACGTGTCGAGGCCCCGAAGCTCCTTCACCAACGTGATGCCGTCCATGTTCGGCATGTTGACGTCGGCGAGCACGAGGTTGACGGCGCCCGACCTGGCCTTCTCTAGGGCCTCGACGCCGTCGGACGCCTGGGTCACCTGGTGTCCGGCGTCTTCCAGCGTCGCCAGAACCAGCGCGCGCATCGAAGGAGAGTCATCCACTGCGAGAATGTGAGCCATGGTGCTGTACCTATTTATCGGTTGATGGTGTCCAACATTGAGCCTAGCCAGCTCGCTTCATCGAGGCCTTGCCACGCGCAATTTCGAGAATGCGCGAGGCGACATTTTGTAGGGGGAGCTGCTCCATCGCGGCTCCGAGTTTGACGGCTTCGCCCGGCATGCCCCAGACGACGCTCGTGTTCTTGTCCTGCGCGATCGTCGGCGCTCCGGCCTCCTTGAGCTCGAGGAGCCCGGCGGCGCCGTCGTCGCCCATGCCCGTGAGTAGGACGCCGATCGCGTTGGGGCCGGCGTTCTGCGCGACGGAGCGGAAGAGCACGTCCACCGAAGGCCGGTGACGGTTCACCGCGGGGCCCTTGTTGAGCTCTGCGACGTACCGCGCGCCGTTGCGCTTCACGACGAAGTGCTGCCCACCCGGCGCCACGTACGCGTGTCCCGGAAGGAGCTGCTGGCCGTCGCGCGCCTCGGACACACGAACGGCCACGGTCTTGTCGAGCCGCTTCGCGAACGCGAGGCTGAAGCTCTCCGGGATGTGCTGTGCGATGACGATGATTGGTGAGTCCGCCGGGATGTCGAGCAGCACCTCTTTGATGGCTTCGGTGCCGCCCGTCGACGCGCCGATCGCGACGATGCGATCCGTCGTGCGGAAGTGCACCGGCCGGTCGACCTTCTTCAGCACGGCGTCCGCCGAGTGCTTCGGGTTGACCTTCATCGTGGGCTTGCGCGCGAGCTGGCGAACCCGTGCGCCCGCGGCGGTCTTCACCTTCGCGCGGAGCTCGTCGGCGTAGTCCGTGAGGGTGTGGGCGAGGTCGATCTTCGGCTTGGTCACGAAGTCGACCGCGCCGAGCTCCAACGCTCGCATCGTCGTGTCGGCGCCCTGCTCGGTGAGGGACGAGACCATCACCACCGGCATCGGACGCAGCCGCATCAGGTGCTCGAGGAACGTAAGGCCGTCCATCCTCGGCATCTCCACGTCCAACGTGATCACGTCCGGATTGAGGGATTTGATCTTGTTGCGCGCGGCGTAGGGTTCCGCGGCGGTACCCACGACTTCGATCTGACGGTCGCCGCCGAGGATCTCCGTGAGGAGCTTCCGCACGAGCGCCGAGTCGTCGACGATGAGTACCTTGATCTTCTTCGACATGCGTCTTCCTTCCGTAGTCAGAACAGATCGATCTCACCCGCGACGGGCTTCTTGGCGATCTGTTGCTTGTACGTGCGCTCGCGTTTCGCCAGAGCACCGGCGGCATCCGAGGCCAGCTTCTTCACTTTGACGCGCCCTGCCCGAGGGTCGAACAGCACGCGTCGCGCGACCGGGAGGCCGAGATCGGACCCCTCGAGGCGGAGGTTCTCGCGGCGAACGTAGTCCTTCGCGAACTCGATGTTGCGCTGACCGATGCCGCCTTCGGACGCCCACATCATCCCGCCACCGACCAGCTTGACGCGGAGGTCGAGGCGATTCGCGCCGTACTTGATGAGCTCGTTGACCAAGCGCTCCATCGCGAAGTCGCCGTAGCGGGTCGACGCGTTCTTGGCGTCGACCTTCTTCCAGGCCGTCGAGACGTCGCCGTCCGAGAGCGGGAGCATGAAGTGGTTCATCCCCCCGATCCCGGCCTGAGGAGACCAGATACAGGCCGAGACACACGAACCCAGCACGGTGGAAATTCGCTCCTCACCGCGGGTCACGTAGAACTCTCCGGGGTTGATCTGGGCGACGACGCTGTCACATCGCACATCCCAGAACCTGCGGATGGCTTCGAAACCCGGCAGGCATGGCCCCGGTTGTTTCGTGGCCACGTTCATTTGACCTTCCGGAAGGCGGTCTTTCCGAGGGACTCCAACCGGTCCATCGACGGCGGAATGGATTCGCTGTGCCCGATGCACAGGAGGCCTCCGACGGCCAGACGGTCGACGAAACGCTCCAGGAGTGAGGCCTGGGTGGGTTTGTCGAAATAGATCATCACGTTTCGACAGAAGATGACGTCGAACGGGTGTTTCATGGGCCACTGGCTCATGAGGTTGAGGCGCTTGAACGTGATGAGATTCCTGAGCTCGGGTGTGACTTTCGACCGGCCCTGGTTGGCTGCCTTCCCATCGACGAAGTAGCGAGACCGGAGAGGTTTGTCGACATCCTTCACCGCGTTGTCCCGGTACTCACCCGCCGCCGCCTTTCGGAGGATCTCGGTGTCGAGATCCGTCGCGAGGATCTTGGCGTCCCAGCCCTTCTGACCGCGCGTGGCCTCTTGAATGGTGATCGCGATGGTGTAGGGCTCCATTCCGCTCGAGCAACCTGCCGACCAGACGCGCAGCTTGCGGCCGCCCCGGTGGTTGGCCGGGATCGTCCGGATGAACCGAGTGAGTTGTTCGAAGTGGTGGGGCTCCCGGTAGAACGCGGTGACGTTCGTCGTGATCGCGTTGATCAACGACTCCATCTCCTCCGCCGGGTTCTTCGTGACGTAGTCGATGTACGCCGAGAAGTCGGCGAGGCCGTAACCTCGGACGCGCCGCGCGAGCCGGTTGTAGACCAGGTCGCGCTTCTCCTCGCCCAGGTTGATGCCAGTCTTCGACTTGATCGTCGTCCGAATCCAGTCGAAGTCACGATCCAGGTAGCGAATCTCCTGTTTCATCGCCGTCCACTCACGCCGCAGCGGCCACCGCGAGATCTCCTGAGTTGAGGAGGTGGTCGATGTCGAGCACGATGATCATCTGCTCCTCGACGGTCATGAGACCCTCGATGAACTCCGTGTCGATGCTCCCGCCGAAGTCCGGCGCCGGGCGCAGCTGTTCCGACGACAGGTTGTAGACGTCGGAGACCGCGTCGACGACGATCCCCATGATTCGCGATGTTTCGCCCGAGACGACCTTCAGCACGATGACGACGGTCGTCGGACCATAGTCGACGCGGTCGAGGTTGAAGCGCTCCCGCAGATCGACGATCGGCACGATCGTCCCGCGGAGGTTGATGATCCCCTTGATGTACCGCGGCGTGTTGGGGACGCGCGTCGCGGAGTCCCAGCCGCGGATCTCCTGCACCCTCAAGATGTCGACGCCGTACTCTTCGCCTGCGAGCAGGAACGTGAGGAGCTGACCCTCCGCGGCGTTGACGTCCAGCCCGTCCATCTGAGTCGTTTGTTGAGTTTCCACGGTCGGTCCTTTCAGTTCAGGGCGAACTTGTCCTGAGGCAGGCGCGGCGTTTCGGCCCGTCGCGAGCGGTCGTTGGCGAACTTGATCAGGCCCGGGATGTCGAGGATGAGCGCGACGGTGCCGTCGCCGAGGATCGTCGCGCCGGACACGCCGTCGACCCTCCGGTAGTTGGTGTCGAGGCTCTTGATGACCACCTGCTGTTGGTTCTGCAGGTCATCCACGAGCAGGCCGGCGTGTTGGCCGTCGCCTTCCACGACGACGAGGAGCCCCCCGTCGAGCTTCCGCTCGCCGCCCTCGATTCCGAAGAGGTCGTAGAGGCGGACGATCGGGATGTACTGCTCGCGGAGCCGATAGACCTCGGCCTTGCCGGCGATCGCGTTGACCTGCTTGCCGTCGATCTGGAGCGACTCGATGATCGAGACGAGCGGAACGATGTACGTCTCGTCGCCGACGTTGATGAGTTGGCCGTCGAGGATGGCCAGCGTCAGCGGGAGTCGAATCGTGAACTTGGTACCCTCGCCCGGCGACGACTGCACCTCGACGCTGCCGCCGAGCGCGCGGATGTTCTTGCGAACCACGTCCAGGCCGACCCCGCGCCCCGAGAGGTCGCTGACCTCCTTCGCGGTCGAGAAGCCCGGGTGGAAGATGAAGTCGTGAATCTTCTCGGTCGAGCTGGAGGTGTCGTCCGCCGACATGAGCCCCTTCGAGATCGCCTTCTCGCGGATGCGGTCGGTGGGGAGTCCACGTCCGTCGTCGCAGATCTCGATGACGATGTTCCCGCCCTGGTGGAACGCGTTCAGCTCGATGCGGCCGGTCTCCGGCTTCCCTGCTTCGAGTCGATCCGCCGGAGCCTCGAGGCCGTGGTCGAGTGAGTTGCGAACGAGGTGGACCAGCGGGTCGCCGATCTTCTCCATCACCGTCTTGTCGAGCTCGGTGCTCTCACCGGACAGCTCCAGGTGCACCTTCTTCTCGAGCTGGCGAGAGAGGTCGCGCACCATGCGCGGGAAGCGGCTGAACACGGAGCTGATCGGGAGCATGCGGATGCGCATCACGCTCTCCTGGAGCTCCCGGGTGTTGCGCTCGAGCTGCGACAGACCGTCGCGCAGCTTTTCGAGCTTGCTCATGTCGAAGTCTTTTTCGATCTGACCGAGCATCGACTGGGTGATGACGAGCTCGCCGACGATGTTGATGAGGGCATCGACCTTGTCGATGCTCACGCGGATCGAGCTACTCCCGGCCTTAGCCGAGCGCGGCTTCGGGGCGGCGGGGGGCTTCGCGGGAGCGGCGGCCTCCGCCTTCTTCGGCGACGGCTCGGGCGCCGCCTCCGGGGCCGGAGCGGCCTCGGGCGCGGCGACGGGCTTCGCTTCGATCGGCTCGACGCGGATGTCGGCCTGGTCGTCGACCCACGCAAACGCGTCGTGAATCTGTTGTTCCTCAGCGGCCGCTTCCAAACGGATCGTCCAGCCGAGGTAGAGGTTCTCCGGGTCGAGGACGTCCCACGACGGAACGTTGGAGACATCGACGGTGGTCTTGGCCGGGCCGAGGCCCGTGATCTCGCGCACGATCAGATAGGGATCGTTGCCCGACTGCATCAGGTCGGGGTGGGGTTTGAAGTCGATGTTCCAGCCCGCCGCGCGGGCGCTGGCATCCTGAGCCGGGGCCGCGGCGTTGGACGGGGCCGCGTCGTCCGCTCCGAGGATCGCGTTGAGCCGGTCGATGTAGGGGCGGCTGGACTCCGAGTCGATCGGGTCGTTGTTACGGGCGTCCGTCAGGAGCGCGCGGAGGTGATCGACCGACTCGAGCAACGCGCTGGTCGCTTCGGTGGTGATCGCCTTGTCGCCCGAGCGCATCGCGTCCAGGAGACTCTCCATGCTGTGGGTGAACTCGATCAGCTCGCTGAAGCCGAACGTGCCGCTCCCCCCTTTGATGGAGTGCGCGGCGCGGAAGATCGTGTTGATGAGCTCCGGGTCCTTCGAGCCTTCGTCGAGCTCTAGGAGCCCCTGCTCCATGGTCTCGAGGCCCTCTTCGGCTTCTTCGAAGAAGATGCCCTTGAGCTGTTCGATGCGTGAATCGGACATGTCTTCTGCCCTGATATCGGCGCGGGAAGGGCGGGTATGAGTCGGGGACAGAATTCAGATCCTCGGGCGCCTCGGCTCAACTCGCGGGGGGCCTGTCCGATTGAGCACGGTGGACCATGAGCGAACCCGCAATCGACCGCTCGCATGTCGAAGACCTCCTCGATGCCATCGTCGAAAAGCAGACGGGGGAGGTCGCCGACCTGCGCGGACATCTTCAGCGCGCCAACAAGCTCCTCAACGAAGCGGTCGGGCAGCTCTACGCGAGCTTTCAGTCCGTCTCGGACAGCACGCGGGCGCAGCGCACGGAAGTCAGCGTCCTCCTGGAGGGCATCAAGTTGAGCGCCGACGGTGACGGTGACTCCGAGGGGTCGCCTGCGCTCAACATGCGCGACTTCGTCAACCAGACGTCCGTCGTGCTGCAGACCTTCGCCGACGTCGTCGCCCACTTCTCCAAGCAGAGCGTCACGATCGCCTTCAAGATCGACGAGATGGTCGGGCAGATGGATCACATCTTCGACCTGATCTCCAAGGTCGACGCGATCGCGGAGGACACGAACATCCTCGCGATCAACGCTTCGCTGGAAGCGGCGCGCGCCGGGGACGCGGGCAAGGGCTTCGCGGTCGTTGCGAGCGAAGTGCGCAGCCTCGCGAAGGACGCCAAGGTCCTCAACGAGGCGATCGCTGGGCGCATCGAGTTCGCCCGCCAGCACGTCTCGGAGGTCCGCACCGCGATCGGCGAGATGGCCTCGCAGGACATGAACGTCGCGCTCGACGCCAAGACCAGCGTCAACGACATGCTCGACGCGCTGAGGGACACGGATGACGAGATCGCCGGCGTCCTCTCCCGCGTCTCGGAGCTCACGCACCAGGTCGACGACGACACGGCCGCCGCCATTCGCTCCTTGCAGTTCGAAGACATGGTCACGCAGCTCCTCGCCCACGTGGAGCAACGCCTCGACAAGATGGACGGCGTCCTGCCGCGCGCGAAGATCGACGCGGCCGTCGCGACGGACGATGCCTCCTATGTCGCGCACCTGCGTTCGCTCCTCACCGACGAAAACGCCACGTCGGCCCCCGTCGAACAGATCGACATGGACGCCGGCGCCATCGAGCTCTTCTGAATCCGCGCCGCCTCAAGCGGCGCGCTGTGACCACCGCTCCACCGCGGCCCTCAGCGCGAGGTTGAAGGGGTCCGACTCCAGCGCCACCTGCCCGAGCTCCAGCGCCGACGTGAAGTCGGCGCGAGCCTCCGCGCGCAGCGCGTCCTTCGCATGACCGACCGCCACGTTCAGCGCGCCGTGAAAGACACGGTGCCAAACGTTTCGTAGGCGCTCGGCCTCCTGCGCTGAGGCGTGTGCGAGCCGCGTCGCCGGCTGCAGGTAGCCGTGCCGGAAGTCGTAGTGCAGGCGGCGGTCGTCGTCACGCATGAGGACGGCGATGCGCTTCGCGAGCGAACGCGCGTGACCGATGCGGGCGACGAGCGCCGGAGACACGTCGTTGTCGGGCGCGAGCACCGCGAGGGTCTCATCGATCGCATCATGCAGCGCGTGGAGCGCGACGGTCGGTTCGACGCCGAGCGCGCCGTACAAGTCGTCCTGCTCACAATGATCCAGCACGCGCGTCGCCACTCGAATCGCGATCGGCGCGTTGGGGTCCGGGACGAGCCGCGCCGGCGCCTCGCCGTCGAAGCCGACGGCGAGCGCATCGACGAAGGTCTCGAGCTGGGCGCGCTGCGCCGCCGACAGCCCCTCGAATTCCAGCCCGATCCCCGCCGTGCGGCCGTACGCCTCCGCCGTCGACGGGTCGAGCACGTGAACAACCTTGGCGGGCAGCTCGAGCGGGCCCGTCTGGGTCTCGACCGTCACGTGGACGACGAGGCCGTACGCGGGCGGAGCTGCGACCTCGACGAACAAACCTCCGTTGGAGATGTCCTTGAGGAGGGCTTTCTGGAGGTCGGCGCGTCCGGAGATGCGGAGGAAGACATCGCACGAACGCTCGAATCGTGGGTGATGGCGCATGGTCTCTCCATCGAAGATCGGCGTGTCCGCGCGCGGCTTGAGCGCGCTGGCCGATGTCGGTATGCAGCCCACCGTGGCGAAGAAGAAGGTTGTGATCCTCGGCGGCGGGATGGCCGGCCTGACGGCCGCCTACGAGCTCACACGCCCCGAGCGGCGCGACGCCTATGAAGTGACGGTGTACCAGATTGGGTGGCGTCTCGGTGGCAAGGGCGCGAGCAGCCGCAACCCGGAGCAGCACCAACGTATCGAGGAGCACGGCCTGCACCTGTGGATGGGGTGCTACGAAAACGCGTTCCGGGTGATTCGTGACTGCTACGGCGCGCTCGATCTCGACTGGCACGACGCGTTCGCGCCGCACGACACCACCGTGCTCGAGGAACGCTACGCGGGGAAGTGGCACCACTGGGCCACGACGTTTCCGGTGCTCGATACTCGCCCGGGCGAGCACGACGACGTCGCGTCACCCGACGAGCTCATGCGCGCGATGATGCGGTGGCTCGGACGCATCCTCACGCCCGCGGACGACGACGTCCCGTGGGGCCCTTCGTCCGTCGCTCGGCCGCCCCAGATCGATTCGATCTTTCGAAGACCGTTCGAGCTCGCGTGGTCCGCGATGTTCGGTTCGCCGGTGTTACATCGCGTGGCAGCGAGCGCGCTCGATGGGATCCGTCGCGTCGCGTGGCTCACGCGCGGTCACAAACTCGACGACGCCGCGACGCGGCACTTCCTCCTCACGCTCGACTTCATGGTCTCGAACCTCGTTGGCATCCTCCGCGAGGGGCTCCTCGTCCCGCCCGCCGGGCGCCCGCGAGACCTCACGTACGCGGACTGGCTCGAGAACCTCCAACGCATCGACCACCACCACTACCCGGACTGGCTCCAAAAACACGGCGCGCGCCCGATGACCGCGCAGTCCTGCATCACTCGGGGGCTCGGCGATGCAGTGTTCAACAGTGGACACGAAGGCTCCGCCGCCGCGGCGCTCAACGGCCTGGTCCGGCTCAACCTCACGTTCCGCGGCTCGGTGTTCTTCAAGATGACGGCAGGCATGGGTGAGACGGTGTTCACGCCGATGTACAAGGTGTTGCGCGACCGCGGCGTGAAGTTCAGGTTCTTCCACCGCGTCGACGCGGTGCACGTCGATGCCCAACGCGTCGTCACACACGTCGATGTCACCGAGCAGGTCCAGCTGTCCTCCGGCGCGGACTACGAACCGCTGGTGCGCGTCGGCGAGCTCGACTGTTGGCCGCACGAACCGCTGTGGTCGCAGATCGCCTCCGACGAGCCGACCGCGCTCGACCTCGAGGCGCCCGCGTCGGTGCCATCCGAGCGACGTCGAACGTTGCGCGCCGGTGAAGACTTCGACGAGGTCGTGCTCGCGATCTCGATCGGGGGGCTCGGACCCATCACCGAGTCCCTGTCACGCGTGGATCCGGGCTGGCGCGAGATGCTCGCGAAGATCGGGACGACGGCCACGCAGTCGGTCCAAGTTTGGTGGTCCTCACCGCACGCGCACATGGGCTGGGATCAGGGGCCCGCCGTGGCGACCGCCTACGAGGAGTCGCTCGACACCTTCGCCGACATGTCCCATTTACTGGAGGTGGAGTCGTTCCCCGACGCACGCGCGTGTTCCTACTTCGTCGGATCGATCGAAGACCACGAAGAGCCGGCGCTCATGCCCGCGCGTCAACGGCGCGACGCCGATCGCTGGTTCCACGATCACCTCGCGCACCTCCTCCCCGGAGCGATGGATCGCGGCGCGCTCGCGACGGAGAAGATCGTGGACCGCTACGACCGCGTGAACGTCCGCCCCTCGGACCGCTACGTCTTGTCGCTCCCCGGTACGGGCCGCCACCGGCGCCCCTCCGACCGGTCGGGCTTCGGTCACCTCTACCTCGCGGGCGACTGGACCCGCACCGGCATGAACGTCGGGAGCGTCGAGGCGGCGGTGATGTCGGGCTTGCGCGCGGCGCGCGGGATCCTCGGCGGTGACGTGCTGATCGTCGGCGACTTCGACTAACCGCAGTCCATGAAGCGTTGCGCCGCCTCATCGTAACAGCGGCGCAGTCGCGGAGCGCAGACGTCGCCCATCATCGCGACGATGCACGCGGTGTGATCCTCGCTGCACGCCGTGTACGCCTTCGAGCGATCGCGTCGGCAGCGGATCGCGGGGTCGAGGTCGTCGAGGCAGAGCTCGCGCGACTCCGGACAGGGCTCGGCCATCGTGTCGCAGCCGCGGTCGATCAGGCAGGACTGGTAGGTCACCACCGAGTGCACCAGGTACGGGCCGGGCGGGTCGTTCGGGATGCGGACGTCGGCCTCGGTGCAGGTCTGCGTGAAGGCCTCGGTGTCGTCGAAGCTCGCGCGGCACTGCGTGATGCACTGCTGGATGATGTCGCGAAGCTCCGGGACACACGTCGCCTGGAACTCGCAGCGTCGCTCGCAGTGGGCTTGGAGCTCGTCTGAGGTGACGTCGGTCGGGTCGTCGCCGCACGCGACGGCGACGGTCGCCACCAGGGCGATGGGCAGGACGCGGGCCACGTCGCTCCTTTCTACGCCGATGGGGCCCCATTCGGCCCGCCAAATCGACGGGCGACAGTGTTGACCCAGTACGTGAAGAGGTAGGCGAGCCCGTCCGGGTTGGTGCGGAGGAGCGCGTAGAGCACTGGGTTCCGGCCGCCGTCGACCTTCAGCGTCTTCTTGGTCAACAGCAGCGACGCGTTCGCGGGCATGCGCTTCAGCGAGATGGTGCCCTCGTCGACGAGGAGCGCCCCCTCGATGGCCTTGTGCAGACGATACTTCACGACGCGTTCGTCGGGGGTGTCGTGTTGTTCGACCGCGAGCTCGTTCACCATCACGAGCGGGTGTCGGTCGACGAACGGGTGGTAGACGTTCACGACTTCGTAGAGGATGCCGCTTCGGTCGGCGTGGGGTCCTTCGACCCAATCCGATCGGAGCATGTGCGGGATGAGTCGCGCCCAGTTCTGCGGTTCGATCAGCCACTTGATGTCGTCGAAGGGCACGCGGATCAGCGCTGGCACCTCCGCGACGAAGGTGTCGGTGAGCGGGTCGTAGGAAGCGCGCAGATCGTCGAAGCCGCCGAGCGTCGCCGAGGCGGGGACGCCGACCGCGTCGAGCGCTCCTACCGCCGATTCGATTGCGTCCGACACGGAGTCGAAGCCGTCGCGCAAGCCGTCTTGCAGTGCCGCCTGAAGGTGCTTCACCGCGTTGGACCACGCGTCGTCGAGGCCCAGCGCGTCGACGTCGAAGGGGACTCCGTCGTTGCTGGAGAGCTGGGGGAGCAGCGCACCGAGGCGCCACGCGAAGTCTTGGGAGCTCTTGGCCACCGTCTTCGCGCGCTCCCAGTCGCGGACGCTCGCGAGGCGTAGCGCGACGTCGTTCAGCGCCCGCGACAACGGTGTGTGCTCGGCGGCGTCCAAGACCTCCCGCCGCAGCGTCGGCGCGTCCACGCCCTTGCGCTTCAGGCCCACTGCGGTGTGAATGCCGTAGAGGAGATCCTCCTCGCGGTCGGGAGCGCGCTGCGTTCGTTGCGGCCGATCGGCGTGAACGAAGTTCCTCATGTTCGGGTACTTCGGGCGCCGTCGAAGCAGGCGGAGTGAGCGATGCACGACGCGCATCGTCAAACGCGTGGGGAAGTCACGGCCGAGGATCGTGTCGATGACATCGTCGATCTGTCCCTCGAGCTCGGCCATGACCTCCGCCCGTCGTGCGCCGTCCGCGAGGCGCTGGGCGGAGTACCACGCGAGCGCGCGGATGTGCGTCACGCCGGCGCGGGACAACAGCTCGTCGAAGTCCGAGCCGATCTTGTCCAGCACGAGGAACACCGGGCTGTAGCGCGCGGCGAGGCGCTGCTGTAGCGGTTCGATCGAACTACAGAGCACGTCGTTCATCAGGTGATAGTCGGCGGTGCGAGGTACGCCGCGGTGATCGACGAGGCCGACCTCCATCAACACAAACGGGAGGTCGTAGAGGATGTGCGCGAGGATGCAGAGGACGATCTCGGCGACGCCGCTGAGGCGCCGCTCTCTCAGGACGTCGAACACCCGCGCCCAGCCGGGCGGCGCGTCGCCGCGGTCGTAGGCTTCGGTTGCTGCGATGTAGCGCCACGCAAACGCACGCGCGACGGCGACGACCCAGTCGGGATCGTCGAAGGCCGTCTGCGTGAGCTCGAACGCGATGGTCCGGGTGACGACGCCGTAGGCGTACGTGAAGAGGGCGCGTCCGTCGTCATCGTCCTCGTAGATGCGGTCGAGCGCTTCGAGCTCGCGCGCGACGTCGAGGAGGGTCTCGTAGCGGAGTCGCTCGCGGCGCGTTTCGGGCTTCACCGCGACCTGGCGATCCATGATCTCGATCGTCGTCCCCCACTCGCACTTGTACTCGGCTTCGAGGCGGCGATGGTTCGGGTTCAGGCGGTACTTCCCGACCCAGTCCTCGCCGAGGATCTTCATGTAGTAGACGCCGAGGTAACCGCCCTCGAGGATCTCGGCGGTCGCGTCCTTCTCGTTCTCGAGCGGCGAGCCGTACGGACCGAAGCGTTGGTAGATCCGTATGCCGACGCCCACGCCGTCGTCGACGAGCGCGTAGTGGCCACGGAGGCGATAGATCTCCAGACCGAAGCGCTCCACCGAAACATCGACACGCGCGACGCCCGAATCTCCCTCGTGCGGGTCACACGCGATCTCGCCGTACATGATCGCGTCGCCCGGCAGGAGGCCGACGACGTGCAGCAGGACTCCGAGCAGTCGGTCCTGCAACCCCAGGTTGGCGGCGAAGAAGCCGCGCCATTCATCGACACGAAACGAGAACTTGCCGTTCCAGCGGCCCTCACCGACCTCGTAGTAGTAGACTTCGTTCGCCGGTAACACGCTGCGTCGATCGTGGGAGCAGGCGCCGGCGATCGCAAGGGTCTCGAGCGCCGCTCAGCGCGAAGCGACGGGGAGCCCGAGCTCGCGTGCGAGCGTGGACTCGCGGGTGCCCCACCGTTTCGCGCGCGCAACGTCGCCGACCACTTCGAAATAACGAGAGCGCCAACGTGCAACACGTGGTGCGCCGACGACGAACGTGCGGGCCGCGGAAGCAAAACGTCGCAGCGCCCGGCGTGCCTCCGCCTCGCGCGCGCCCCTGTCCTTGCGATCAGCGGCCGCGAGGCGGGTGATGGCGACCTCCACGATGCCTTCGTAGCCGTGGAGCATCAGGAACACCGTCGGCGCGCGTGTCCCGATCGCCTGCTCGGCGCGCGCCGCCGCCGCCATCGCGCCGTCGAGGTCGCGGACGCGGCACCGCGCGCTCGCGAGGAGGCCGTAACACGTGACCTCGGACATGAGGTCGGGGACGTCCTCGAGGATCTTCGCGGATGCTTCGAGATCTTCGATCGCCTCCGCGTAGCGCTCCAGCTCGAGCGCGGACCGCGCGGCGCAGTAGAGGCTCCACGCTTCGTGTTGTCGGTTCTCGCGCTGACGTGCGGAGTCGAGGACGAACCGGTGCCGCGCGATGGCGTCGTCGTAGCGACCGGCGAAGTACTCCGGGTGTCCACGCAGCGTCTCGACGAGCTCTCGGGCTTGCGGATCCTTGAGCTCCTCCAGCGGAGCGTCACACTCCGACAACACCCGCGTCGCACGATCCCACTGGCCCCGCCCGATCCGGTACACCGCCTCCGAGGTGAGGCTGAAGACGAGGCCGTTGTAGTCGCGCTGCTCGATGCCCGTCGCACGCGCGCGGTCGAAGTACCCGTCCGCGATCTGATGGAGCCCCGAGAGCCCGAAGACCCAGCCGAGGCCGCTGTAGTTTCGCGCCGCCTCCAGGAGGTGACTCGCGCGCTCCGCGAGGTTGATCGACCACAACGCGCTCGCGACGATCTGCAGCGCGTCGTTCTCGAAGAACGCGACGCGCGCGATCGTGCCGCTCGCCTGCGTCGCCTCCGCGAGGAGCGCCTTCGACGTCGGCTCTTGGTAAAAACGCGGCGGGAGCAGCCGGTGCGCGACCTGCCGGAGCAGCTCCGTGGCGAGCTTCATCGCCCACTCGCCCGTCGACTGCGGCGGGTCGAGCGCGAGCAGCGACAACGCGCGGCTGGAGTGTACGCGCGACGTCTCGAGATCCCCCGACGCGAGGTGCGCGGCGCCGAGCTGCCGATGCCAGCGTGCGGTGCGGTGCCGCTCTTCGACGTCGCCGGTCGGCTTCTCCGCGAGCGTGAGGAGGCGCGCGAGGTGCGTCGCACCGTCCCGATGCGCGCCGGCGTCGATCGCGAGCTCCGCGGCCTGCTCGAGGTAGTCGACCGCACGCTCCGGGTGGCCGCCTTCTTCCCAGTGGTACGCGAGGGCGGCGGGGGATGGGGTCTTCGCGAGCGCTTCGATCGCCTCGGCGGCGCGCCGGTGGAGCGCGGGGCGGTGCGCCTCGTCGATGTTGTCGTAGGTGACCTCGCGGAGTTTGTCGTGTGAGAAACGGAGCCGCCCGTCGCCGGCCTCCGTGAGGATCTGCTTGCGGAGGAGCTCCTCGATGCCGACGCGCGTCGTCCGGTCGGCGCGCTTGGCGACGTGCTGCGTGATGTGCGGCGCCGCCTCGCGACCGAGCACCGCCGCCGCGTCGACGAACGCACGCGCGTCTTCGCCGAGCGTGTCGAGCCGCAGCGCGAGGACGTCGACGAGCGTGTTTGGCAACCCGAGCGCGTCGTAGTTGCCTTCCTGCAGCGTCACGGACCACTTGCCCTGGCCGTCGCGCATCAACAGGCCGCGGGTCATCGCCGCGCGCAGGTACTCCGCCACGAAGAACGGATTGCCGCCCGTCTGCTCCGCCATGAACGTCGCGAACGTGTCGGGCGGCGGGAAGCCGAGCATCTCCGACACGACCGTCTCCACCGCGCGCGGACCGAGGCGCGCGAGGCGGACGTGGCCGACCTCATCGATCTCCGTCAGGCGGCGCACGCTCTCGGGCATCTCCTCCGTGCGACACGTCGCCAGGACCACGACGTTGCGCCACGCGCTGCGCCGACGCACGAGCAGGTGCAGCAGCTCCAACGTGAGCTCGTCGGCCCACTGGATGTCGTCGATGACGATGAAGGTTCGCTGGTCCTCGCCGAGCACCGACAACGTCGCGACCAGCGCGCTCAGCATGCGCGCGCGCTCCGCGTCGACGGACAGCGAGATGAGCTCCGGCACGCGCTCGATCTGGGGGAGCGTCGCGATCTGCGGCTCGACGCGCGCGAGGATCCGCGCGCGCCCGTCGACCAGACGATCGAACGCCGCATCACCACGCTCACGGACGAGATCCGTGATGTGCAGGAGGATCGACTTGAACGGGTGCAGGACCGACCCGCGCGCGTGCGGCTGGTCGTGGAGGATCGGCGAGCACTCGCCGGTCAGCACCCGTACGCCGCCGCGCTTCGACATCCGTGCGGCTTCCATCGCGAGGCGTGTCTTGCCCACGCCGCTCTCACCCTCGAGCACGACGACGCGCCCGTCTTCGGAGCCGCCGGCCACGAGCTCGATGACCTCGTGGGTGGCCTGTCCGCGCCCGGAGAACGAGGGGCGGAACAGGTAGGGCCGCGCGGTGGGGCCGACCTCGCGCGGGCCCTCCGCCCCGAGGATCGCGAGGAGGCGCGCGACTTCGTCGGCGTGTCCGATGCGATCGCGCGGGCGCTTCGCGAGGAGCCTCAGCACGAGGTCGTCGAGATCCTCGGGGATGCCGTCGGCGCGCTCCGGCGGGGTGCGGGTTTCGAAAGGTGCGCGCGGTAGAGCTCGCTGCGTTTGCCGACGAACGGCGGCTCGCCGGCGATCGCTTCGAACAGGATGCAGCCGAGCGCGTACAGATCCGTGCGCGCGTCGACCGGCTTCCCCTCCCACTGCTCGGGCGCCATGTACTCGGCGGTGCCCATGAACAGATCGACGTTCAGGATCTCCCGGTGCAGATCACTCCCGAAGCGCGACATCAGACCGAAGTCCACGAGCACGGGGTGCAGGTCGAAGCGGAGGAAGACGTTCTCGGGTTTGAGGTCGCAGTGCACGAGCCCCTCGCCGTGTACGTACGCGAGCGGAGCGCACAGCTTCCGGAAGATGCTGAGCACCGGCTTCCACATGTGCCGCGGCAACGGAGCGGTCGGTGCGACGACGGGTTCGGTGGCGGGGGCGTCGCTCGCCGAACGCGTGACGACGTCGCGGTCGGGGGTCATCGAGGACGGCGTGAAGCGGTAGTCGCGCAGCGACATCCCGTGCAACAGCTCCATCGCGTACCAGGGCAGGCCGCGATCATCGACGCCCTCGTCCATGATGCGCACGATGCCGGGGTGCTGCACGCGTGCGAGCGCCTGGATCTCGCGACGGATGGCGCCGAGGTGACGGCCCGAAGGGACGAGCACGGTCTTCAGCGCGGCGAGCGCACCGGTGCGTTCGTGGGCGGCCCGGTAGACGACGCCCATGCCGCCACGTCCGAGCGGTTCGAGGATCTGGTACGGCCCGATGGCGTCGGGGATGCGTTCCGGAGCCGCCACCGACTGCGATGCTGGCACTAGTCGACGGTTCGATCGAGACCAACCGGGAGGAGCGCACCCTCGACGACCCGAACGTGCACGTCGACCGTCGCACCGTGAGCCGGTTCGGTCCGCGCGAAGGTCACGGTGAGAAACGGATCGTCGTCGAACGCCGCGCCGTGGCGGTCGCGGGCGTCCGCGATCAGCGCCGCGAGATCGGCGGTGGGGGTGGGGCCATTCCCCTCCCCGACGAATTGGTCGTCCCAGCGGGCCGACCACGTGTACGCGGCCGGGACGCCGGTGAGGAGGCCGCAGGTGCGCTCGAGGTCCGTCATCGACAGCGTCGCGCCCTCCGCGCGCACATCATCGAGCGGCAACACCCGCCCGAAGACCCACTCCAAGATCTTGAACTGACGCTCCTGGAGCACACGCAGCACCCAGGCGTCCGCACCCGGCTCGATGTAGCCCGCTTCCTCCACGATCGCCGCCAGGTGCGACGGGGTGAAGCGCGCGATGATCGCCGCCGCCCAGTAGCGGTCGAGCCAGGTGGCCTCGTCGAAGGCCGGATTGGGCAGCTTGGAGCGCCAGGCCTCGGGGGTGAAGACGTCGGCCTCGAACACCCCCACGGCGCGGTACGGCGAGCGGCGCAGACCGAGCCAGGGGCGGTACCACACGCCGAACGCGGTCAGGCTGCGGAGCACCTTCGGCCAGTCGAGGACACCTTCGTAACCTTCGCCGAGGTACTTCGGGCCCAGACCGGCGGAGCCGAGCGCGTCACCAAAGTCGATTTGGTAGTGCTTCACGTACCCGCGCCCGTCGTCGCCGGGGATGAATACGTCGAGGGTGTTCGACGCGCGGGCGTCGACGTTGTTGAGCCACGCCGAGAACAAACCGAGGCCGCGCAGGGAGCGTCGCCGCTCGTGCGGGATGACGTCGTTCGGATCGTCCGCGCGCTGGCCGCGGTAGTGGAATGGGCCGATCAGGCGCCCCGGGAGGAAGCGGGAGTAGAGCGTTCGCACCGTGCCGTCGGGGAACGGGTTCACGTGGGCGAGCAGATCGTCGAGGCGCCCTCGGTCGAGCGGGATGCGTTCGCCGTAGTGGCCTCCGGTCGTCGCGTCGTCCTTCAGCTCGAGCGCACCCATGTCGAGCGTGCCGACGTAGTTCTCCGGCACGTGATAACCGGCGGCCCACAGGATCTTCGTCGCGATGATCTCCGCGCCGCTCGCGAGGCCCGGGTACGCCGGCGGATCGAACTTCGCGACGTAGCGGTCGCCGCGTGCGTCGCGCAACACGAGGCCGGGGGTGGCGCCTTCGATCTTGCCGCCGAGCACTTCGAGGCGGCGTTCGTCGGGGCCGTCGTGTTCGTTCGGGCCACGGCGGATCTCTTCGACGCTCAGCGCGCGCCGGCCGAGACGATTCTCGAACCACATCGAGTCGACCACTTCGCCGAACGCGTTGACGTCGAGGGGCGGAGGACCGCCGCGCAACAGGTCGATGTAGTGCCCCGGGTTCAGCGCCGTCGCGATGGGGCGGGCGGTGGTCTGCTCGATCGCGTACCAAGAGTCCGACGGTTCGTTCGGCTTCGGCGCGGCGTGCGGGGTGGGCGGCGGCGTACGTTGGAACCGGACGTCGTGCGGCGTTTGTTTCCAGGCGGGCGCGCCGCACGCGGTGAGGAGCAGCAGCGGGAGGAGCCGGCGCATCAGAACACCTCCCCGACGCCGACGCTGAAGCGGAACCCTTCGGGCCCGTACGCGATTTGCGCGCGACCGAGGTTGATCAGGTTCTGCTCGGCGCGCAGCGCAAAACCCACCGACCAGGGGAGGCCATCGCCGAAGCCGTCGACGTCGTTCGAGACCTGACCGAGGTCACCGAACCACACCGCGGACAGACCGATCGTGCTGTCCTCGTACTCGTAGAAGCGGTAGCGCCACTCGGCGGTCGCCCACCAACCCATCCGCCCCAAGAAGCGGTCCGACGGATAACCACGGAGTGAGCCGCTGCCGCCGAGGCTCACCATCTGGTGGAGCGGGACCTCGTTCTCTTCGCCGATCGGCACGGTGCCCGCCGCGCCGACCGAGAGGTAGAGCACGCGGTACAACGGGAGCAGCGGGAGGAACGCAGAGAAGCCACCTTCGATGCGCACGCCGCCGGTGGAGCCGCCGTTCATGTCGTGTGTGACCGACGACTGGAGGCTCGCGATGATGCCCTTGGTCGTGCGCCCGACGCTGTCGCGTGAGTCGTACGCGCTCTCGAGCGAGAACTCCGGATAGTCGAGCGTACGTCCGAAGCCGGGCGGCACCGCGACGGAGTCGTTGGGTGCGAGGCCGGGGGCGCGATCGCCGCTGCCGACGCCGATGCGCCGCCGACGGAACGCCGCGCCGACCCCCGCCGAGTACTCCGGCACGCGGGCCGGTGCGATCAGCTGGAAGGACGCCGTGGCGTCGACGCCGTCGACGCGGATCAAGCGCTCGTCGGACTCCTGCGTGCCGGCGCCGAAGCCGTAGATGCGTTGGTCGTGGTCGGACGAGTACGAAGCGCCGAGTGAGAACGCGCGTCCGTTGAGGGTCGCGAGGCGTCGTCCGAAGCTGACGGAGATGTTGCGGTCGCGGTTCTCGCGAACGAGCACCACGGCGATCAGACGGTCCGCGCTCCCGAGCGGCTCGTTGTAGACGAGGGTCGCGCCGACGCCGATGCCGGAGGCGTTGAACGGGACGACGATCGGGACCACGGCGAGTGTCTTGGCGTCGTTCGTGAACAGATCGAAGAGACGATCGATCACGTGGTACCGCTCGAAGAGCACCGCGACCGGCATGAGCGGTACGAACGCCAGCTCGAGGAAGGCCTGCGGGAGCCGGAGGACCAGGGTCGGGAGGTCGAGGCCGGGGGCGGTCTCGGGACGCACTTCGGTCGTGAGTGGTTCCGCCGTCGTCGAGGACGACGTCTGCGCACGCGCGGGCGAAGCGATGGCCGTCGCCAACGCGATGACCGCGAGTGTCCCCTTCATGGCTTCTTCGGCGGTTGTGGGTCGAGGGGCGGGATCACGAAGGTGTCGAACGTGTCCCCGTCGAGGTTGATGGCGCGGCCCACGAGGCTCCGGCGCTCCAGGTCGAAGATGACGTAGTGCGGCTCGGTGCGGACGACCTCCGAGAACCAGCTCGGGTTCATGCGTCGGATCGGCGCGCCGCCGGACGCCGCGACGAAGTAGGTTACGCCGTCGATGCGTTTGGTGCGCTCGTAGTTGTGATCGTGTCCGGCGAGCACGACCTCGACGCCGAAGCGCGGGCACAGCTCGCCGAGGATCTCGCGCATCTCGAGGTCGGAGCCGTGCGCGCCCGCGGAGTAGGGCGGGCGGTGGAGCGCGACGATCATGAACATGTCCTTCTCGGCGCCGTCGCGCATCGCGGACTCCAGGAACTCGTACTGTGCGGAGCCGGCGCGCGACTCCTCCTCGGAGTCCATGATGATCACGCGGACGTCGCCCCAGTCGCGATAGAAGTAACGTTGGTCGTCGGCGTAGCGCTTCGCGAGGATGAAACGTTTGTAGTGGTTGCGTTGGGAGAGGTCGTGGTTGCCGAGCGCGGCGATCAGCGGTGCCGACGCGATCACCGGCGCCTCGATCGAGAAGAACTCCACCCACTGGTCGAGCACGCCGCCCGATTCGACCAGGTCACCGCTGTGGACGACGAGGTCGACGTTCTCCTTCGCCATGTTCTCGATCAGCGCGCGGTGGACCTTGTGGCCGGTCCGGGTGTCGCCGAACGCCGCGAAGCGGAAGCGTCGTCCGGGCGAGCGGCCCCCACGGAAGGGGAGCGGGCCGACGGTCCCCAGCTCACTCTCGACGGTGTACGTCAGCGGTACGTCCAGCGGGAGCTCGGTGAGCTGGGCAACCCAGAGACCGTCGATCGAGGTGCTCGTGACCTTGGTGCTCTCGGCGTTGGTGCTGGTACCGGTCTGCCAGGCGACGACGGGGGGTGTCTTCAGGGCATCGTGCCCGACGACGACGTCCAGGCGACCGCCCTCGACGTAGACGAGGTAGGGACCGATGTCGAACGGGAAGTCCTTGGCGAAGCTCGCTTTGGCGGTCGGCGGCGGGAAGTTCTTCGGGTAGCAACTCACGCCCACGAGGGCGGCGAGCCCGATCGCGGCGGCGCCGATTCGTACGCCCATACGCTTCGTGCCGTAGCACACCGGCGATATCGCTTGAACCGACTTCAGTCCGCGCGTTCGAGCGCAGCGAGGGCTTCCTCCAACTCCTGGCGCTGCGCGCGCGCGCTCGTGACACGCTCCTTGGCCCGGGTGTGATGGTTCCTTGCGCGATCGAGCCGCTCCTCTGCGCGTTGTACCTCCAGCGCCGCCTGCGCGAGGTCCTTGTCGAGCTTCTCTTCGCTCAGCCGGAGCGCCTTCAGCTCGCGCCGGTAGTTGTCGATGCGCTCGCGCCGCGCCTTCGCGCGGGCTTCGGCTTCGATCTTCTCCCGACGTTCGCGCTCCGCCGCGAGGTCGATCGTATCGGGCGGCGCCTTGCCGGGCGCGGGACGAGGTGCACGCGGCGCGGCCGGCGTCGGCAATGGTTTCGGGCTCGGCGCGGCCTTCGGCGCCGCCGGCACGAGGCCGCCCATGAGCTGCGCGGCGAGATCCGAGAAGCCGGCGTCCGCGACGTCCTCCGTGACCTGGCCGAGCATGAGCTGTTCTCGACGGGTGGGTTCGACCGCCGACGCGCGCACGGAGCGAACGACACGATCCAGCGTCGCCTTCGTCGCGGTCTGTTCGGCCTGCGTGAGGATCGATTCGGCGGTGGACTCGACCGCGGCGAGCGCGGCGCGCTCCTCCGCCATGGCGTCCGCGAGCGCGGGGCGCTCGGACTCCGGGGCGCCGCCGAGCTGGGCCGCCTTCACGCGATCGAGCGCGTCGAAGACGGCGCGGAGGACGTCGGGCTCTCGGCGGACGATCTGGTTGATCGCCCACGCGCCGAGGCTCGGCTTCCTCAGCGCCTTGACCGTGGCCGCGTCGTCTTTGCGGCCGGCGCGTTTGAGCGCCTTGGCGAGATCGTTTCGGCGGCTGACGAACTCGGCGAGCGGACCCGCGTACAGCTCGTCGAGCTCGCTGGGATCCATCTCAGCCGCAGCTGTTGTTGGCGGCCGTCGCGCACACGCCGCGGACGTTGCAGCTCTTGGCCTCTTGCGACTCCACGCAGTCGCTGTCGTCGGGGTCACACACGGTGCACGGGTCGCCGCAGTTCTTGTCGCCGCACGCGTCGTAGCCGCCGCAGGCGGGGAGCGCGAGGAGCGCGAAACAGAGTCCGGTGCAAACGAGCAGCGCCTTCATGGGCGCGGATGATCAGCACCCCGGAACGCGACGATCAAGCGGAAGGAGGCGCTCCTTCACCCACGTCCTCCTCGGGCGGGAATCGACCGAGCTCCCAGAGCCGGGTGTACTTCCGGAACACGTCGAACGCCTGCAGCCCCGCGATCGTGAGGCCCAGTGCGCCCTCCAGGAATCCGCCCTTCAGGACGTAGATGCGGAAGAAGCGCCATCCGGTATGCAGCAGGATCGTCGGGGCGCTCGCCCGGCGCCCCTGGGCGTGGGCGTGCCGCGCGAACCCCTCGGCGTAGGCCTTCGACTTGTCGACGTAGTGCTCCATCGAGTGGAACGAGTGGTGTTCGACGTGCCCCTTCAGCATCCGGGTCGCGCCGTCGGCGAGGACGTTGTCGTGGACCGGGGTTTCGAGATCCCAGCGGGCGCCGGCCCGACGGATGAAACGCACGTGCGGGTCCGGGTAGTAGCCGCAGCGCCGCACCCACGCGGTGCGGAAGTAGTTCTTGAACGGCGCGAGGTACGCGTCGACGCCGTCGTCGCCGCCGCGCTCCACCAGCGCGAGGATCTCGTCGCGGAGCGCGTCGGAGACCACCTCGTCGGCGTCGAGGTTCACGAGCCACGTGCCCTGCGCCTGTTGGCGGCCGAACTCCTTCTGGTCGTTCGCGTTTTTCCAGGGGCGCTCGATCACCCGCGCGCCGTGGCGCTGGGCGATCGCGACGGTGTCGTCCGTGGAGCCGGAGTCGACGACGACGATCTCGTCGCAGAACGACAACGACCGTAGGCAGGCGTCGATTCGGTCGGCCTCGTTCTTACAGACCACCAGCCCGCTGATCCGCACGGCTCCTCGTTAGCGCACACGTTCGGGGATCGGAAGGGATAGAACCTCGACCATCCGTTCACCCCACGCTTGGATCGAGGCGTCGGCCACGGCCGCACGCGCGGCGGCGCCGAGCGCGTCGTGGTCGGCCAGCGCTGATTCGAGGGCCCGCGTGACCCCGTCGACGTCCTCCGGGTCCTCGACGAGCAGTGCATCGAGCGGGGTCTCGGCGAATCGCTCGGTCGCGCCGATGCGCCGCGTGGCGACCGATGCCCGTCCGCACGCCGCCGCCTCCAGGACGACGCCGCCGAACGGGTCGTAGCGGCTCGGGGCGATCAGCACGTCGGCGGCGCGGTAGACACGCTCCATGTCGCGGCGCTCGCCGGCCCACAGCACGTGGTCGGGGAGGCGCGCGGGGCGGTCGCCGCGGCCGACGTAAACAAGGCGTGCGCCGAGGCGGCGCGTCGCCTCGGCGGCGATGTCGAAGCCCTTGCGGTGGGGATCCTGTCCGACGAAGAGGGCGAGCGGGCGTTCGTCGCGCCAGCCGAGGTCTTCGGCGGGGCCGGTTTGGAAGCGCTCGAGGTCGGTGCCGTTCCACACCACGTGGATGCGATCGGTCGCGACACCGTAGTGCCGGACGAGCTCGTCCGCGACGCGGTGGCTCGGCGCGACGAGGTGCGGCGAGCGCTCCGGCCTCAGGCGGATGCGTTCGAGGCGGAGCGCGACGCGGTCGAGCACGGGACCGCCGCGAGCGCCCGGGTGGTCCTTCGTGGCGACGAGGAACTCGGCGTGGGTGCCGCCGCCGAGGCGATAGACGTCCTGCTCGACGCTCTGGCCGAATCCGATGACGCGGTCGATGCGGTCTTCGCTTCGGAGGCGACGCACGAGTCGGCGGGTGGACCACGCGTAGCTGAGCATCGCGGCCGTCGGGTCGAAGCGGATGCCGGGGAGGACGTGCACGTGGGCGCCCGGGAGCGCCGCGGTCTCGTCCGCCTTGTGGCAATGCACGTGGACGTCGTGGCCGGCGCCGCAGAGGTGGCGCGCGAGCTCGAAGGCCTGACGTTCGTTCCCGCCGCGCGTGGAGAAGCGGCGGATGAGGATCGCGACCCGCACCGGCGAAGGCTCAGAAGAAGTAGGTCATTCCGAAGCCGCCGATGAACTGCGCACCGAGGCCGAAGAGCAGCACCGACTCGCCAGCGGCGAACGCGACGCCGAGGTCACCGTGGAGCGCGACGTTCTCGACGAGGAAGACGCGGATCTGGCCGATGCCCTCGACGAGGACGAAGGTGGTGTCGTCGCCCGGGTCGGGGTCGAAGACGTGGCCGAAGCCGATGCCGCCTCCGAGCGAGAAGTCGGAGCTCTTCATCTCGTGGACGGGGACGAGCAGCCGAACGCCGGCGCCGATCCCGTCGTCACCCGAGTCGTTCACGAACATGTTCAAGCGGCCCGCGAAGCGGAGGCTCCCCGTGTCGAAGACCGCCGCCGCGCCGCCCAGCGGGAACGGGCTGCCGACCTGCGTGAAGGGCGTGAGCGTCGCGAACATCCCGACGCCGAAACGAGCGCCGGAGCGCGACGTGGACCGCGAGGCCGGCGGGTCGTTGTAGCCGTCGTCCTGGGCCCAGGCGGGCGTGCTCGCAAACGCGAGGAAGGTGGCGAAGAGGAGCGTCTTGCGCATCGCGCGGGACGCTAACACCCCCGCGGCGCGGGGGGCAGCGGACCGTTCGCGACGCGGGCCGGGGAGGAACAGCGGATCAGCCGTTGCGGATGAAGACCGTGTACGGCGTGCAGGACGCGGCGGTCCCCGGTTCACGGAAGATCTTCACGACGAAGTCCGCGCTGTCGTCCGGGCCGAGGTCGCCGTCGCGGCGGTAACTCCGGTTGCCGGGGCACGACTCGTTCTCGAGGAAACACTCCGTGAGGTGGTTACCGGTGTCGTGGCGGTAGACGCAGAACTTGATGTTCGGGTCGGCGCTGTCGAGCGTGACGCGGACGTCGAAGTCGTCGGAGAAGAAGTTGGTCTTGTCCTCGCCGAAGAAGCGAATCATGTCGATGTCGTCCTCGGCGTGGATGAGGCCGGTGAATGACGTGCGGTCGCCGTCGTCGTCGACGGTGCCGAGGTAGCGCCCTTCGCTGCAGAACGCGGACGGGTCGCCGTTGTTCGAGACCTCGCGGCACTCACAGCCGTTCACGGGGTCGACGTCGGAGTCGTACCAGTTGGGGTCGCAGCTCGCGACCTCACACAGGCCGCGCGTGCAGGTCGGGGTGCCGTTGGCGATCGGGCAGCCGGCGTCGCAGGAGGCGCCCTGCGCGGCGAGCTGGATCTCCATGAATTGGTTCTCGGCGTCGTTCGAGTCGATCGCGAGGGTGCCCGAGAAGCTCGCTTCGGCTTCGGAGCGGAACTCGATCTCCACCGCGATGCGCTGGTCGTGGCGCAGGGTGATCGGGAGCGTCGGGACGGTGCGCATCGTGAACAGCTCGCTGGAGCCGAGGATCATCGCGACGTTCGACAGCACGAGGTCGCCGTAGCCGACGTTCTCGATCTCGACGGTCTGGACCGTCGTCCACCCGCGCGGCACCGCGCCGAAGTCGACCGTGCCCGGCGTGACCTGGATGATCGGCTTGGTGATCAGGCCCGTGACGGGGACGTCGAGCACCGGCGTCTCGCGGTCGGTCGACGTGATCAGCAGCGCGGTGTCGATCTCGCCGGGCGCGGTGCCTTCGACGGTGATGATCGCGTCGAGCGTTCCGAGCGGCGGGATGGTCGCGGTCTGTACGCCGTCCTCCAGGATCACCATCATGTCGGCGCCCGCAACCTGGCCTGCGAGCCGCACGTCGCTGACGAAGAGGTCCGCGGCGCCGCGGTTCTGGATCGTCACCGTCGCCATGTCGGGGAAGCCGACCGGCACTTCGCCGAAGTCCACGCGATCCGCGGGCTCGGTGTAGACGGTCGGGTTCTCGATGCTCGTGCCGAGCAGCGGGACGCGCGCGCCTTCGACCGTGGAGCCGACGGGCTCGATGTTGAGCCAGCCTTCGAGGAAGCGTTCGTTGTTGGGCGCGAAGACGACCTCGAGGTCCCAGCTGTCGCCGGGGACGAGGGCGCGCTCGGGGAGGCGCTCGACGCGGACGACGCCCGCGGGCTCCGCTTCGATCGAGTCGATGATCAGCCCAACGTTGCCGAAGCCGTCGTTGGAGATCGTGAGGGGGAGGCGCTTCTCCGCGGTGGGGAGGACGGCGCCGAACACGAGCTGGCCCGGGTCGACCGCGAGGCGCGGCTCGCCGATCAGGCGACGCACCAGCGGCACCTTCAGCTCGCCGGGCTCGATGCGATCCTCCTCTTCGGAGGCGGACGCGTCGGTGTAGATGACCTCGAGCTCGACGTCGCCGAGGCGAACGTCGCCGGTCGGGAGGTACTGCACGCTGACGTCGAGCGCCTCGCCGGCCGTGAGCACGAAGGGGGGCTCCTCCGACGACGTGACGAGGAAGTCGTTACGGTCGCGCTCCGACAGGACGATGCGTTTGATCGCGACGTCGCGCCGGCCGATGACCGAGATCTGCGCTTCGAGGGTCTCGTTGCAGCCCGGCTCGACACACGTGAACGTGAGCCACCGCGGCTCCGCTTCGATACCGGAGGGCTTCGGCTCCAGCATCTCGACGGGCCCGCTGCCCGCGTTCGTACGGTCACACGCCGCGAGGGCGAGGAAGGCGAGGACGATCCGCTTGTTCATCGCGTTCACCGCCGCACCGTGTACTGGCCGCCGGACCGCACGAGGTCGACCGCGTAGACGTAGTCACCGCGCCGGCCCAGCGTGACCGGGACCTCCGCGACGATGGCGCCGTTCAAATAGACCGTCACGGTGACGGCCGAGGAGCTTCGACTGAGACAGAGGTCGTCGATCGCGTCCGCGACCTGGCCGCCCGTGATCCCGGTCGTGATGCCGCCGGTGAAGTAAGCGATCAGCGCTTCGATCGAGATGCCGAGGATCGCGGCGACCAACCCCGACGGGACCGTCGAGCAGTCCTCGACGTAGGTGAGGAGGACGCGGTACGTGCCGTCCTGCATCGCGTCCGGGAGGACGACGCGCTCCGGCTCTTCCTTCACGCCGAAGCTGATCCAGCTCGGGTTGCCGAACGCGCCCCAGTTCGTGGGCTGCGGGTACTGTTTGTTGCAGACCAGACCGAACGGGTTCTCGAGCGACATGTCGACGTTTCTGAAGTCGTCGTCGAAGGCGCTGTCGGATCCGTTCTCGAAATTCATGTCGATCTTCACGACCTGCGCGCCGACGACGTCCTGGCCGTCGGCGGACACCGGTATGGTGACGGACGGGCGCGAGGGATCGTTGGTCTCGAGGATCAGCAGTCCGGTGATCGGCGCGGGGGCCGTGGCCGTCACGAGCACCTGCAGCTCGGTGTACGCGCCCGGCGGAATCGGCGGGACGACGAGCGGGAGCGCGGAGAGGTCCGTGGACAGGCCCGTGCCGCCCCAGCGGTAGCTGATGCGCAGCGGGGTGCCGCCTTCGTTCACGATGGTGAGCGGGAGGGCGGTGGTGCCGCCGATCGGCACCGGGCCGAACACGATCTGCTCGGGGGAGACGGCGATCTTCGCGGGGGTCTTCGACGAACCCGTGAGCGGCACGCGCACCACGCTGTTCGACGGCTGGTTCGTGTAGAGCACGAGGTCGCCGACGTGGGTGTCGATCTCCTTGGGGTGGTAACGAACGTTGAGGATGTAGCTGTCACCCGGGTCGTCGTCGATCGGCGGGAGCAGCTCGATCGGATCTTCGAGCTCGGGCTCGTAGGAGAACGAGGTGTCGGTCGACGTCTGGATCTCGACGCGGTTGATCACGAGCGGCGCGGTGCCGGTGCCGCGGTTGGTGATCTGAATGGTGCGCGTGATCGTGCGGCCCACCGGCGCGTAGTCGAAGTCGAGCGACGCCGGCGCGACGGACGCCTCGGGGAGGCCGTTGAACTGCGCGCGGACCGGGACCTTGATCTCGGAGAACTCGGCGTCGTCGGAGAGGAGGATGAGGTTGTCTTCGTAGACGCCGACTTCGTCCGGCGTGAAGAACACCGCGACGGCGTGGTCGCGGAAGGGGAACAGCTCGATCGGGAACTCTTCGGGCGCGCAGAACGGGCACTCGAACGCGGACTCCTCTTCTTTCTCGAAGTACGCTTCGAAGATCGTGAGCGTGCAGTCGCCGATGTTCCGCAGGTCGAGGTCGGCCATGCTCGTGCCGCTGCCCGTGTGACCGAAGTCGATGAGCGGCGGTCCGGGCTGAAGGATCGCTTGGCCGCCGTCGACGGACAGGCATGACACCGCGTCGCGCGGAACACACTCGCCGTCGATGCAGATCGATCCCGGTCCGCACTCCGAGTCGGCGGCGCACCGCGCGATGAAGAGATCGGGCGTGGTCGGATCTTCGCATCCGGTGAACGCCGCTGTGGCGGCGACGCCACAGAGTACGGAGACAAACGTCGCAGTCCTCATCCTAGGCATACCCGACGTCAAGGATGGGCGTGCCTGGACCTGAAGCCAACCCGCCGATGTACGGAAGGGTAGCACCCCTGTCGGGAAGCGTCGGGGCGCCTCAGTTCGGGTCGGTGTTCGTCAGATAGCGGTCGATGAGGGAGCTGGGCTGGAGGCGCCGGGACATCTCGATCGGGGTCTTGAGCCACTCTTTGACCTGGGGATCCTCGCAGCCGATGCGCGCGATGTCCGTGATCGTGGGGCGGACGCTGTTCCGCGAGCGGATCTCCTTGCCGAGGAGGACCAGGGCCTCCTCGAAGACCTGGGACAGGTCCGAGTCGGGCGCGCGATTGGCCACCGTCGCGAGCCGCGCCGCGATGTCGGCGTAGGTCCGGGCGAGGGCGGAGTCGTCGAGGTAGCGGCAGACCTTCCGCAGGCGCGCGAGGGAGTCGGGCGGGCCGGTGAGCCAGTCCTCGGGGAGGAGGCGGAGGCCTTCCGTCGTTCGGAGCGTGCGCTCCGGGTAGAGGCGGCGCTCGATCTCGTCCGTGAGGAGGAGTCGGTTCCAGCCTACGGGGCCGCGGACCTGGCCGTAGTGGCGGCGCGCTTCGGCGATGTCCTCGGTGGAGACCTTGCCGTCCTTGTCGCCGAAGGAGAAGTCGATCTCGATGGCGGCGGAGCGCAAGCGGGGTTGCAGCGCGAACTCGGCCTCGTTGAGGTAGACGACGCCCTCGCTGCGCTCCTGGTCGATCAGGTCCTGCAACGAGCGCGTGCGCTCGAGGACGAGACCCAGCGCGTTGCGTTTGCCGTCGTCGCGCTGCCCCGGTCGGGAGAGGAGCTCGGTGAGGCGCGCGACCCCGCGTTCGAGATCGGCGGGGCGCACGGCCCCGCACTCGGGGCGTTCCACGCCGCCGGGAGCCATTTGCTCCACTGAGAACGCAGTTTGTCGAAGGACGGGTTCGGTGACCCGACTCAGCTTCACGCCCGACACGCTCCTACATTCTCCGGGAGAGGGATCGTGTTTGTCTTCACTCGATCGTCCGATGTCTAGGCGAGGCCACAGGGCTTCGTATTCGCGACGTGGCGGCAATTTCAGCGCTGTGGCCGGCCTTGGGTCACCGAACCCTCGTGATGGGGATCCTCAACGCGACGCCGGATTCGTTCTCGGACGGCCGGGAGGCGTCCGTCGAGGCCCGTGTGGCGCGGGGCCTCGCGCTGGCGGAGGCGGGGGCGGACGTCATCGACGTGGGCGGGGAGTCGACGCGGCCCGGCGCGCCGATCGTGTCGGCGGAGGAGGAGACGGCGCGGGTGGTGCCGGTAATCGAGGGGCTGGTGCGCGGTGGGGTGGCGCGGATCTCGATCGATACGACGAAGGCTTCGGTGGCGCAGCGGGCGATCGAGGCGGGCGCCTGCCTGGTGAACGACATCTCTGCGTTCCGGTTCGACGCGGACATGCCTCGGGTCGTCGCCGACGCGCGGGTCGCGGTCGCCTTGATGCACACCCGCGCGCGGCCCGAGGTGATGCAGGAGGGGCCGCTCGAATACGAGGGCGGCGTCGTGGCCGCCGTGAAGTCCGCGCTCGCGAACGCGGTGGCGGTGGGCCGCGCGGCGGGGGTCGGCGAGGATGCGATGTTGCTCGACCCGGGCATCGGGTTCGGGAAGACGGTCGAGGACAACCTGGAGCTGTTGCGGAACCTGGAGGTGCTGGCCGAGCTCGGGCCGGTGTTGGTGGGGACTTCGCGCAAGAGCTTCATCGGGGCGATCACGAACAAGGGCGTCGAGGATCGCGAGATGGGGACGGCGGCGACGGTCGCGCTGTCGATCGCGCGAGGGGCGGCGATGGTGCGGGTGCACGACGTGGCGGCGATGGTCGACGTGGTGCGCGTCGCGGATGCGTGGTGTCGCGGCTCCTCGATTCTTGCTCCGGGTCCGATTTCGTTGCGATAACGCGACGACAAGATGGTCGCACGCAAGCTGTTCGGTACCGACGGGGTTCGCGGGGTCGCGAACGAGCACCCGATGACGGCGGAGGTCGCGCTGAAGCTGGGGCGCGCCATCGCGCACATCAGCAAACGCGGTGCGCACCGGCACAAGATCATCATCGGCAAGGACACGCGGATCTCCGGGTACATGTTGGAGTTCGCGATCGCCTCGGGCGTGTGTTCGTTCGGGGTGGACGTGCGGTTGACCGGGCCGCTGCCGACGCCGGCGATCGCCTTTCTGACGAAGACGATGCGGTGCGACGCGGGGATCATGCTTTCGGCGTCACACAACCCTTTCCAGGACAACGGGATCAAGTTCTTCGGTCCGGACGGGTTCAAGCTCGCGGACGAGATCGAGGCGGAGATCGAGTCGCTGCTGGACTCGGGTGAAATCGATTCGATTCGTCCGACGGCCACGGAGATCGGCAAGACGCTCAAGATGGAGGACGCGCGCGGGCGCTACGTGCAGTTCGTGAAGACGACCTTCGACGGCGGGCGTTCGCTCGACGGGTTGAAGCTCGTCGTCGATTGCGCAAACGGCGCGGCGTACAAGGTCGCGCCGCAGGTGTTCGAGGAGCTCGGGGCGAACGTCATCACGATGTACGACAACCCCAACGGGCGGAACATCAACGAGAACTGCGGTGCGGTGCACCCGAAGCGCTTGCGCCAAGCGGTGATCGAACACGGCGCCGACGCGGGCATCGCGCTCGACGGCGACGCGGACCGCGTGATCCTGGTGGACGAGCTCGGGCAGGTCGTCGATGGCGACGCGGTGATGGCGATCTGCGGTCGCGATCTGATCGAGCGCGGCAAACTGCACGACAACACGGTGGTGAGCACGGTGATGTCGAACATCGGGTTGGAGCGTTCGCTCGACCAGGTCGGGGGCAAGGTCGTGCGCACGGGGGTCGGCGATCGGTACGTGGTCGAGTGCATGCGGCAGCACGGCTACACGTTCGGCGGCGAGCAGTCGGGGCACCTCATCTTCCTGGAGCACTCGTCGACCGGCGACGGGTGCATCGCGGGGCTGCGGCTCTTGGAGGTCGCGGTCGCGACGGGGCGTTCGATCTCGGACCTCGCGAAGGTCTTCGACCGCGTACCGCAGCACCTGATCAACGTCCCGGTGAAGGCGAAGCCGCCGCTCGAGACGCTCGAGGGCGTGACCTCGACGATCGCCAAGATCGAAAAGGAGCTCGACGGCGAAGGCCGGGTGCTCGTCCGCTACAGCGGCACCGAGAACAAGGCCCGCGTGATGGTCGAGGGGCCGGACATGGATGTGACGCGCCGGTACGCGGAGGAGATCGCGTCGGCGCTGGAGAAGGCGATCCGCTGAGGTGGAGCGCCCTTCGTTCGGCGTCGATGTCATCGGCGACATCCACGGGCAGCTCGCCGCGCTCGAGTCGCTCGTCGAGGAGCTCGGCTACGACGCCGACGGATCTCATCCCGAGGACCGCCGACTCTTGTTCGTAGGTGACCTCGTCGACCGGGGTCCGGCGAGCTACGAGGTCAGCCGCTGGGTCGCCGACCGATGCGCCGAAGGGCGAGCGCTGTGTCTCCTCGGCAATCACGAGCTCAACCTCGTGGAGTGGCGCGCGGGCCGAACGAAACCGAAGGCGTCGAACCGCGCGACGATCGAACAGATCGAAAGTCGACCCGAGCGGTGGGACCCGCTCCTCGCGTTCTTCGAGACGTTGCCGCTCGCCGTCGAGCTCCCCGGGCTCCGCGTGACCCACGCCGTGTGGCACCAAGGCTGTTTCGACGCGCTCGCCCCGGCGCTCGGTTCGCCGGGCCCGATCCCCGTGCACGCGGACTGGGCGCCCTACGTTCGACTGCACGCCGCGTACGCGGCGGGTGCGTTTCGCGAGGGCATGCCGACCGAGCGTTTCTCGGGGCAGTGGGAGAAGGCGCTCGAGGTCTTCGTGAAGGGTTACGAGCACCGTGCCGCGGAGCCGTTCACCGACAACGATGGCGTCGTGCGCGACCATGTCCGAGCGCAGTGGTGGTTGCCGGAGCGCGACGAGGTGCCCCGCGACGTGCGCATCGTGTTCGGGCACTACTGGAACATGCCGCCGGTGCCCCGCGTGCACGACGCCTTCGTGCCGCCGCACCCGAGCGGACACCCGAGGCTTCGTGCGTGGTTGGAGGGCTCGCACGCGTCGGTGACGGGCGCGGGGCGGCGTCGCGTTGCGGACGGCGCGATGGCGGTGTGTGTGGACTTCAATGGTGTGACGCGCGTCGGCGAGCGCGCGTGTGTCGGGGCGTACCGGTATCCCGAGAGCGAGGTGGTGTGGGTGTGTCGGTGAGCTCGGCGTGCGTCAGTTCTATCCGGGCGCCTCGCCGCACGGAGTCCTCCGGATTCACAGGAAACACGGCGCGAAGCTCGAGATCGACTTGGGGCTGGGCGGCGGTGAGAACGGCTCGATCTCGGTGAATGGCCGGAGGATCGGAACGGTGCTCGAGTTGATCGAAGGTGTTCCGAGTCGCGAGCTCGTGGATCGCATCGCGGTCGCCGCCGGGTGGCGGCCGGAGACGAAGGCGCCAACGAGTCGACCGGTGTTGGTCGCGCGCGCGACGTCGCGATTCCTCGAACGCTACATGCTCGCGCCGCGCGGCTTTCGGACGACTTCGGGGTGGCTCGACAACGCCGCGGTGGAGTGTGAGGTGGCGGATTGGCTCGAGGTCCTTCCCGACGTTTGGGCGACGGTGAAGGACGACCCCTTCGGCAACCGGGCACAGACGCGTGAGGTCGCGCTTGGGTACTGGCTGCTGCACCGAAGCGCCGACGGGGCGCCGCCTTGTCTGTCGATGCAGGCCGCGCGCGCGGCGCCGTCGATCGTGTTCGACTTCGAGACGGCCCGCGCGATCCCGACGGCGGATCCGGCCCGGGCGCGTGACCTCTACGCAGATTACTTGGCGAGCGGACATCGCCTCGCGGCGATCGTCGCGTGGATCGAAGAGACCCTCGAGGTGGGTTAGCGCCCGGGTGTGCGGACGAGGTCGGCGCGGGCTTCGCGCATCTGCGCGATCATGTCGCGCACGGCGACCTCCATTCCGCTGAGCATCGCGCGCGCGACGATCGCGTGGCCGATGTTGAGCTCGACGATCTCGAGGATGCGCGCGACGGGGATAGTGTTGTCGTAGTGCAGGCCGTGGCCGGCGGCGACGCCGAGCCCGAGCTTCGCGGCGGCCTTCGCGGCGTCGCGGATGCGTCCGAGCTCTTCGCTGCGCTCCTTGAAGCTGCGCGCCTCGGCGTAACGTCCGGTGTGGATCTCGACCGCGTGGGCGTCGAGTTTGTGTGACGCGCGGACTTGATCGAGGTCCGGGTCGATGAACATCGAGACGCGGATGTTGCCGTCCTGCAGCAGGCGGATCGCGCGCTGGAGGTTCTCGCGGTTCTGAATGACGTCGAGGCCGCCTTCGGTGGTGAGCTCTTCGCGACGCTCGGGGACCAGCGTGACCGTGTCGGGGCTGTACTTCAGCGCGATGGCGACCATCTCCTGCGACGCCGCCATCTCCAGGTTGAGCTCGGTCTTCACGACGCGACGAAGGATGTCGACGTCGCGCTCCTGGATGTGACGACGGTCCTCCCGCAGGTGCACCGTGATCTGATCCGCGCCGGCGCGCTCCGCGACGAGCGCCGCTTCCACCGGGTCCGGATAGGCCGTGCGACGCGCCTGCCGGATCGTGGCGATGTGATCGACGTTGACTCCCAACCTCGGACGCATGCGTCGCGTCGTACGACGAAAGCCCAATGATTTCCAAACCGATTCTTCGTGCCACGCGCCCTGCGCGCCCCTCAGTGTCCCCGCACCGTGCCCTCGTTCCTGCACGAAGCGTTGATCGAGCTGTTCCGCGCCGACACCTCGTTGGCGGTGGACCTGTGTCGTCGCTCGCTCGGCGCTGCGGTGCCGAAGTTCGACGTCGTGCGCGTCGCGGAGGCGGCGATGAACGAGCTCGCGCCGGCCGAATATGCCGCAGACCTCGTGTTGGTGTTGGAGCGCGGCGGCGATGCGGTGCTGGTGATCGTGCTCGAGGTGCAGCTCCGCGTCGACGCTCAGAAGCGGTGGACGTGGCCGGTGTACGGCGTGAACGCGCGGGCGCGTTGGCGGTGCCCGGTGTTGGTGTTGGTCGTCGCGCCGAACGCGCGGGTCGCGGCGTGGGCGGCGCGGTCGATCGCGTTGGGCGGTCGTTCGGTGTTCCAGACCGAGGTGCTGTCGCCGCACGCGGTCCCGGCCGTACAGGCGGGCCGAGAGGCGCTGAGTCACCCGGAGCTCGCGGTCTTGTCGGCAGTCGCGCACGGGAACGAGCCCGATGGCTTGAAGGCCGTCGCAGCGGCCTTCTCGGGGATCGCCGGCCTCGAACGGACCGAAAAGGGGCTATACTTGGCGTTGATCGATCAGGCGCTGTCGAAGAAGCGCCGCCGCGAGGTGAGTGACATGGGTTTGTTCGAGTTGATGGAGGAGTACGACCGCACCTTCGGGCCGCGCGACAAGAAGCTGCGCGAACAGGCGATCGCCGAGGGGCGCGCCTTGGGGCTGAAGCTCGGGCAGGAAGAAGGGCGCGAAGAAGGGCGCGAAGAAGGCCGCGAAGAAGGCCGCGAAGAAGGCCGTCACCAAGGCCACCGCGCCGGGCGCGCTACCGCGATCCTCCAGGTCCTCAGTCACCGTGCCGTCGAAGTCGACGAGGCCACGCGCGCGCGTGTCCTCGCGGTGGAGGACGACGCCGAGCTCGACCGCCTCCTCGCTGCGTCGCTCTCCGTCGAGCGCGCCGACGCGCTCTTCGACGACTGACTACTTCCCTTCGAGGTACTTGTAGATCGTCCGCGGATCCACGCCGAGGTCACGCGCGGTCTTGCTCCGGTTGCCGTCGTTCAGCTCCAGCACTTCGCGGATGTACCGGTTCGCGTACGCTTCCTTCGCGTCGCGGAGGCTCATGATGTTCGACATCCCGCCCTCGTCGAGCGCGAGGTCGGTGACGTCCACGTCCGTCCCCTCCGCCATGACGACGGCCTTCTTCACCTTCGCCTCCAGCTCGCGCACGTTGCCGCGCCAGCCGTAGCGTTTCATCGCCGCCGTCGCGCGCGGCGTGAACCGCCGGACCCGCGCGTTCATCTGCTCCGCGTACTTCGACAGGAAGTACGTCCCGAGCAGCACCACGTCCTCGCCGCGCTCACGCAGCGGCGGAAGGTGCACCTCGACCTCGTTCAGTCGGAAGAAGAGGTCCGCGCGGAACCGCCCCTCCTCCTGCATCGTCTCCAGGTTCTGGTGCGTCGCGCAGAGGATCCGGATGTCGATCTGCGTGCCCTCGTTGCTCCCCACCGGCACCACCGTGCGCTCCTGGATCACGCGCAGCAGCTTCGCCTGAAGCGAAAGTGGCATGTCGCCGATCTCGTCGAGGAACAGCGTCCCGCCGTCCGCCTCCGCGAACTTGCCGCGCCGGTCCGAGACCGCACCCGTGAACGCGCCGCGCACGTGCCCGAACAGCTCCGCCTCGAGCAGGTTCTCCGGGATCGCCGACATGTTGAGCGCGACGAACGGCCCCTCGGCCCGCGCCGAGCGCCGGTGGACCTCGCGCGCGATGAGCTCTTTACCGGTCCCCGTCTCACCCGTGATCAGCACCGAGATGTCCGTCGGCGCGAACCGCGACACCGCCTTGAAGATGCCCTGCATCGACGTCGACTCGCCGACGATCTCCCCGAACGCACGCGCCGCGAGCTCCTGCTTGAGCGCCTGGTTGTCCTCGCGCAGCTCGTCCACCACCATCGCGTTCTTCACGAGCAAGCCCGCTTGCGCCGCGAACACCGAGAGGATGTCGAGGAAGTCGCGCGAGAACGCCGAGGTCCGACGGTCACACCCGAGGTACAACACGCCGAGGATCTCGTCGCGCAAGACGATCGGCACCGCGATCACCGAACGCAGCTGGTAGTTCACGACCGAACGCGAGTCCGAGAACATCGAGTCCTCCATCGCGTCCGACAACAGCAGCGGCTTTCGCTGCTCGATCACCGCCAACACGATCGAGTCCGAGAGCTTTGCGTCCTCGTGCGGGAGGTCCTGACCGTCGTGTGAGCGTGCGACGTCGATCTCGGCGACCCCGTTCTCCCGCACCACGAGCAAGAACCCGGTCTCGGCCTTCGCGAGCGCGATGACCGCGTCCACGAGGTTGCTCTTCATTGCCCCCACGGACGGGCTCTCGTTGATCTTCGCGCTGAAGCGATACAGCTTCTTGAACGCCTCGAGCGGCACCGACTCCGAGATCGACGGATCCCGCGAACGCACGACCTCGTGCCGCACCGCGGAGGGCTCCGTCGCGTCGTCCCCCATCGGGTCGACCACGCGATACTGGACCTGGACCTCGCCGAGCCCGATCGCGTCACCGTCCGACAGCGACCACTCCGAGCGCTTCTTCCCGTTGACGACGATCGTCGCGCCATCGGTCGCGAAGATGCGGAACCCGTGCCGGTCCTTCAGCACGTGCGCGTGCCGGTCGCGCACCGACTCGTGCGCGATCCGAATGTCGTTCTGCGGCGACCGCCCGATCGAGGTCACGCTCTTCGTCAGCAGGTGGTTCTTCCCGCCGCCGAGCTTCACGACGAGCGTCGCCATCAGAACCGCACCAGCGCGCCGTTCGCGCCGGCCTCCACGGCGACGGGCGCCACGTCATCGCCGGGGTAGCTGATCAGCGCTTCGACGATCCCTCCGACCACCACGACGATCCCAGTCCAGAACGTCGCCAGGTAGATCGTCTGCAGCGTGCGCGCCCGGTCGGCGTCCTCCGGCTTGAACTCCACCGACAGCACCTCGCCGGTCGCGCCGTCGATCGTCTTCACCTTGAGGCTCTCGAACAACAGGAACGTCGTCAGCGCCGTGCCGAGCAGCGCCGCTTCGCCACCGGCGAACAGTGCGCCCTTGATCGGCTGCGCATTGGCGAACTGCCCGACGCCGAACGGCACGAACGACATCGCCCGCGAGTGTGGCTCGAACGCGGGGCGCGGCTTCTCGATCACGATCGGCGGCGGCGGGCCCGCCGCGACGGGGGGCGGGGGTGGAGGTGGCACCTTCACCGTGGTCGTCGGCGGCGGAGGCGGCACGAACGACGCACGCACCTGCTCGAACATCTCCACGAGCGCCGGTGAGAACACCTCGGGATCGAGGCGGTGCCGGTCGTCCATCGCGAGCAGCAGCCGAAACTGTTCTTCGGCGCGCGGCGCGTCGTCGAGGAGCTGGTAACACGCTCCGAGGTACTGCCGCGCGACGATGATGTCCTCGCGGTTGATCAGCTGGATCGGGTTCAGGATGCCTTCGAGCTTCTTGGCCGCGGCCGCGTGCTCACCGAACTCGAAGTCCTCGATCGCGGCCTTGAAGACGGCTTCCGGCGAGCCGCTCTGTGCGGCGAGCAGTCCAGCGATGAGGAGGAGGTGAGACAAACCCAGCGCGCGTCAGGGGCAGGCGATCTGCAACCGCATCCGCTCCGTCTGACCCGGGCGGATTGTGAACGTGCGCTCGAACGGGATGCAACTGGAATTCGGTTGGATCGCGCGCAGCCGATACGTGCCCGGCGGAAGCGGGTACCGCGTCTGCTCCGGCGCACGTCCGACCTTGTGCCCGTCGATGTACAGATCCGCCCAGACCTTCGTGCCCACGTGCAGCGTCCCGAACTTGGCTTCGGCCTCGGGCGGCGCCTCGCGCACCGTGGGCGCGGGCTCGGCTTCGACGGGCTTCGTCCGTCGCGTGCGCGTGACCCGTCGACGCCGCGTCGGCGCCGGCTCCGGTTCGGCCTTCGCCTCGCTCGCGACCTCGGTCTCGGCTTCGGGCTCGGGCGTCGGCGGCGTGGCCTCGACGGGGGGCTCGATGACCTCCTCCGCCGTGTCCGAGGGAGCGGCGGCCACCTCCTCGATCGGTTCGACGTCCACGGCGTCCGGTGTCTTGGTCTGCGCGATCGCCGGGCCGTGTGGCTCCGTCGACAGCAGATCGATCGCGACGATGCCGGCCGCGACCATCGCCGCCGCGCCGATCGCGATCCCCGCCGTCCACAACATGCGCCCGACGCGCCCGCGTTTCCGTCGCTTCGAGAGCTGCTCGACGAGATCGAACGTCTGCTGGCTCCCGTCCCCGAGCGTCAGCGCGCGGTTGAAGCAGTCCACCGCGCGACTCTCTTCGCCGGCTTCGAGCAACGCCTTGCCGCGCACTTCGAGCTCACGCGCGAGCTTCGGGCGCAACGCGCTCTCGTAACCCGTCGGATCTGCGAAGTACTGCGGCAGCACCTCGGACGTCGCCGACAGCCCCGCGTCCTGCAGCACCTGCACGAGATCCGCGAGCATCTCGTCGGCCGTCTGGTAGCGCTCTTCGATGTCGACCGTGAGCGCGCGCCGGATGATGCCCGCGACCGCGCCCGCGCTCTGCGGCGCGAGGTCCGCGGGGTCGACGTACTCACCGCGGGAGACCAGACGAATCGTCTCGAGCGGCGACGCGCCGCGGAAGGGGAGGGTGCCCGTCACGAGGCGGTACAGGAGGATGCCGACGCTGTAGAGGTCCGTGCGGTGGTCGGTGTGCAGGCCGTCGGCCTGCTCCGGCGACATGTAACTCGGCGAGCCGACGAGGTTGCCGGTCATCGTCATCTTCGACTCGTTGAGCACCTTCGCGATGCCGAAGTCCGACAGCTTCGGGCGCCCCGACTTGCCGATGAGGATGTTGTCCGGTTTGACGTCGCGGTGGATGACGCCGACCTCGTGCGCCGCCCGCAGCGCGCGCACGACCTCCGTCGCGATCATCACCGCGATCTCCGGCATCGGGCGGTCGTGGCGGTCTTGGAACTGACGCAGTGTGCCACCCTCGATCAGCTCGGTGACCAGCCACGTGCAGTGCGGATCCTCGATCGAGTAGTCGTACACCTCGATCACGTTCTCGTGTTTGAGCTGCGCGATCGCGCGCGCCTCGCGGGCGAGACGCTCACGCGCCTCCGGAATCTCGGCGATGTGCGGGTGGAGGATCTTGCACGCCACCGGTCGGCCGAGTCGGCGGTCGGTGCCGGCGTACACGGTGGCCATGCCGCCCGCGCCGATCCGCGGACCGACCTCCCATCGATCCTGGAGCACTCGCCCCTCGAAGCTCGGGGGCCCGTCACGAACGTCGGTCATGTGCGTCCTGTCCTCACGATCGCGCGTGGCAACACCCCCTTCTACTCGCCCCGGACGGATTCCTTGGTCCGCGCATCGACCGAGGCGAGCGGCGGCCACATGTCGGAGAAAAATCTCCGAATTTCTAAGACGAGGGCAAGTGTGGAGAAGGACTCGAGGTTTTCTGGATCCGGCTCCAGCCCCGACGGCGGCCGGATCTGGATCTCCGGAGCGGGACCCCTGTCCCGGACGAATCCCACCTCTGATCCATTCGGCGCGAGTCTTGTAAGAGCGTAGGACGTGCCCCGGTTCGCCCCCGCGCTCCTGTTCGCCACCCTGGCGTTCGCCCAAGTCGCCGAAGCGTCGCCGACGCTCGTCCGCGCCGCGCCGACCACCGGCACGACGGTCTGGTCCCCGCGCCGCCTCTTCAACGCCGCCCTCGCCGCCGAAGAAAACGGCGGCTCCGTCGAAGCCGTCCGCCTGTACCTCGCCGCCCGCCTCGCCCCCCGTAAGAGCTACGCCGATCAGATGTACGCCAAGGGCGCCGGCCTCCGGCTCGTGCGCATCCTCGCTGGCTACGACGACGACGCCGCCACCGCGGCCGCGATGCTCGTCGACGACGAAGCCCGCCGGTCCGGCTACACCGACCTCGCGCCGCTGATCCGCTCCCTCGTCCGCCGCATGGAGGATCCGGAGGCCGACCTGCAGATCGTCCGCGGCCGCATCGACGCCGTTCGCTACCGCCCCGCCGACGACGCCGCCGTCGTCCGCCTCCGCCTCCGCGACGGCTCACTCCGGGTCTTCGCCGCGCACGGACCCGTCGGGCCGTTCTCGGCCGGCGACCAGATCCGCGCGCTCGTCCGCCGCGAGCAATTCGGTCAGTGGGCGCACTGGCGCCTCGTGTCGCTCTCGTACGCGGGCGACGACGGGTGGGGCCTCCTCGCGGTCGACAACCTCCCGCGGAGCAACGGTCAGGCGCAGGCGCTCAGGCGCGAACGTCGCTGACCTGGGCTGCTCGTAGGTCCCGAACGTAGGCGTGGAGCGCGCCCGCCGCACGCTCTTGCTCGGCGCGTACCTGTTCGAGCAACACACTCGCGCGTTCCACGTCCTTCGACTCCGCCGCCTGCTCGAGCCGGACGAGGAGCGCCGCCATGCGCTGCGCTCCGAGGTTGCCGCTGCTCGACTTCAGGCGATGCGCTCCGTCGGCGAGCGCGCCAAACGCGTTGCGCTCGATGAACTCCATCATCGACGACAGCGCGGACGGCGCGTCGTCGAGGAACGCGTCGATCAGCTCGCGGAACAGATCCTCGCGATCCCCCGAGAGCTCGCGCAGGCTGTCGAGCAGCCCACGGTCGAGGGTCTCGTTGGGGAGCGGGATCGGCGTGTCCCCCTGCGCCCACGGCACCGGCACCGCGCCGAAGATCCACTGCTGCAACGTCGACTCGAGCTGGTCGAGGCCGACCGGCTTCGGGAGGAACGCGTTCATCCCGGCGTCGAGGCACCGCCGTCGATCGATCGCGCGCGCGTTCGCCGACATCGCGATGATCGTCGTGTGCCGCCCCTCCTCCGGTAGCGACCGGATCGCAGCGGTCGTGTCGAAACCGTCGAGCAACGGCATCTGCAGGTCCATCAAGATCGCGTCGTAGCGCTCCTTGGCGAGCGCCTCGAGCACCGCCTGGCCGTCCGCCACCGCGTCGGCGACGTAGCCGAGCTTCTCCAGCATCAGCAGCGCGAGGCGGCGATTGATCTCGTTGTCCTCCGCGACGAGGACGCGCGCGCGACTCGGCGGCGCCTCTTCGAGCGTCGCGGTCTCGTCGAACTCCTGAGGGCCGCGGCGCAGCGCCGCCGACACACACGCCATCACGTGCGCGCGTCGCAGCGGCTTCGTCACGCAGTTGGCGTAGGCCGTGGTCGCCGCACGCTCGCGCACGCGTCGAGCCTGGGGCTCCGTCAGCAGCACGATCGAAGGCATCGTCTCCAGCCGCAGCGCCAGGATCTCGTTCGGGAGCGTGAGCGCCGCGTCCCGGTCGGCGTCGACCATCACGACGCGGTACGGGAAGCTGTCAGCCTCCGCCTCCACGAGCATCTCTGCGACTTCCTCGCGCTCCTCGACGTGCGCCAGCGCGATCCCGGCGCGCGCCAACATCGCTTCGAGCGCGTCCGCCGCCCACGGCCGATCCCGTCCGAGCAACCCGACGACGCGTAGGCCCTGAAGCGTGCGCGACCGGTCGTCGAACTCTTCGTCGTGCACGTCGTAGATCAGGTGCACCTCGAAGAAGAACGCGCTCCCCTCACCGACGACGCTCTCGACGTCCAACTCGCCCCCCATCAGCGTGACGAGGTGCTTCGAGATCGCGAGCCCGAGGCCGACGCCGCCGTGGGTTCGCGTGCGGCTGCTGTCGGTCTGGTAGAACGAGTCGAACACGAGCGGGAGCCGTTCGGGATCGATGCCGCAACCCGTGTCGCGGACCTCGAAGCGCACCCGGCCGGACTCTTCGCTGGCGCGCGTGACGACGAGCGACACCTCACCTTGCTCGGTGAACTTGATCGCGTTGTTGAGGAGGTTCAAGAGCACCTGCCGCAGGCGGTTCTGGTCGCCGATCACGTCGAGCGGGAGGTCCGTCGCGATCTTCAGCGACAGCTCGATGCCGCGCTCGTAGGCGGCGGCGCCGACGATCGCGATCGCCTCTTCGACGAGCGCTTCCAGATCGAACTCGCCGACTTCGAGCTCGAGCTTCTTGAACTCGAGCTTGGAGAAGTCGAGCACGTCGTCGATCACCGTGAGCAGCGAGCCGGCCGAAGTGCGGATCGTCTCCGCGTAGTCGCGTTGCTCGGGTGACAGCTGCGAATCGATCAGCAGATCCGTCATCCCGATCACGCCGTTCATCGGCGTGCGCAGCTCGTGGCTGATGTTCGCGACGAACTGCATCTTCGCCGCGTTCGCGGAGCTCGCGTTCTCGGAGGCGACGCGGAGGTTCTCGTTGGCGTTGCGGAGCTTCGCGAGCGTCCGCGACAGCTGCGTCCGTGTGCGCGTACGCGAGGCGTCGTCGAGCCACGCGACGACGACGCCGATCCCCAGCGCGACGACCGTCGAGAGGAAGACGACCGTCGGCTCCTCCGTGGTGCGGTGCACCGGGAACGTGAATTGACTCTTCAGCAGCAGGAAGAGCGCACCCTGGCCGGCGATCAACACCACCGCGCAGATCGCGGCGAAGCCGTGGTTGACGAGGAGCGTCGACAGCACGAGCACGATCAGCAGCCACGGCAACACCGCCGCGTGAAAGCCGCCGCTGAGGTACTGGACGCCTCCGAGGATGAAGATCATCACGCCGCAGAGCCACGCGCCGGGTGCGCTCGAACGACTCGACGCGCGCAGCAGCACCAGCCCCATCGCGTACAGCGGCACGCCGATCGCGATCAGCTGGGCGATGCGGCCGAACTCGCCCGAGAGTCCGACGAGCGACGCGACGAACAGCGCCGACGACAGGACGAGCGCGATGGCGCTCATCGCCACGAGGCGGTTGCGCACCGACAGCTCCGGCTCGTGACGCAGCACCTCCGGCTCGACGAATCGGTCGAGCGTGGTGATCGCACGTTGGCGGAGCCGGGACAGCACGGGGACGTCCCATCAAAGGGCCGTCAGCCTCGGTCGATCAAGCGTCGTCGCGCGCTGTTCTCACTTCGGCCAGAGTGCGCACGAGCAGGAACAGCGGTGTATTCGATTCGAGTCGCCGCAGCAGAGGCGCAGGCAGGTCGGATCGCAGCGCGTCGCCGTCCGAGCACAGCGCCACCGCGATCGCCTGCGCGTGGGGGGCGTTCGCGAGCGCGGCACGCGTGGGATCGCTCGCTCGCGCACCTTCCAGATCCACGAGCAAGACGCTGTCGCGCGAAACGAAGAAGCGGCGGGGGTCGACGTCCGGGAGCTCGATGCCGAACGCCGAGAGCGTCCGCATGGTTCGCACTGCCAGATCTGCGCGGGCGAGCGCGCGGTCCAGACGCGGGGCGCGTCGCTCTTCGGCGAGGGGGTAGCCGTCGGCGATCGAGAACACAAACGCGGTCCCGTCGTCGCCGAGCCCGTGTTCGAGCACCGTCGCCACGCCGGGCACCAGCAGGTCGAGGTTGAGGCGGGTTTCGGCAGCGAGGCGCGCGGCGTCCTTCGCCGGAGCGGTCCGCGCCCAACCGAAGTGACCGCTGTTCAGGGCGTACGCGCGACGCAAGCGACCGCGGCCCGGCTCGATGGCGAGCGGGCCGACGAAGGGCCACGTCATCGCTTCGGCGACCTGCTGGAGGCGTCGGTCCTTCGGGTGTTTCTCGGCGACGGGCTTCAGCACCTTCGCGGCGCGCTTGGCGTCGCCGGTGCGTGCGAGTCGCGATGCGAAGCGCATCGCCGTGTCCTTGTACGCGGGATCGTCGGCGTCGATCGAGCCGATCAGGCGAACGAGGTTGTCGGACGGCGCGTCCGACGCGTGGTCGAGCGCTGCGCGCGCGAGCTGCGTGCGCAGCGGCGCCGGATAACTCGCGAGCGTCGCGGGCGGCGCGTCGAGCCAGGTCGTGAGCCCGTCGGCGACGAGGCGGCGCTTCGCGGCTTCCTCGGGGACCACCGCGCCCTGCGCGACGACGGCGTACGCGGCTTCGAGCGGTGCGAAGGCCTTCACGATCCCCGCGTCGACCTCGGCGCGGGCGTTGGCCCACGCGGCGCGGAAGGTGTCGGAGGCGAGGAGGCCGAGGTACGCGCGGATGCGATCCGCGCCGTCGAAGGCCCGCGCGACGAGCGCGACGGTCTGGGCGAGCTCCGCGCTCGACGCGGTGTCGAAGCGCATCCGCTCGACGGTGAGCGCGAACGCACGGATCGCGTCCCGGCGATCCGCGGTCTGTCGGACGGCGTCGAGGTACGCGAGGAGCGTCGCGTGTGTCGGGTGGAGGCGAACGATCCCGGCGAGGAAGTCGGCGCGGAGCGCTTGGTCGGTCGACAGCGGCGCGCGCGCGAGGGCCTGGTCGATGACCTGTCGGTCGACTTTGCCGAACAGGTGTTTGACCACGCCGCGCTCCGCGGGCGGTTTGACGCCGTTGACGAGGAGGTCCTCCGTCGCGTTGAGCGAGAGTCGGAGCGCGCGCTTGAATCGCTTCAGGAAGCGAAGGTGCGCGACGGCTTCCTCGACTTCTTCCCTACTGAGCTGTTCGTCCGACGGGCGTGAAAGATCGAGGACCGCCTTCGCTTCCAGCGGTGCGGTCGCACGGGTTCGCTTTCGGCGACGGCGCCGCGGCTTCTTCCGATCGGACGTCTTCGGATCTCCGTTCATCGAACCATGGACAGATGCGTGCCCGTTGGTCGTATATCACCGACATGGGCTGCCGAGCGCTCCCCATCGTGTTGATGGCGGTGACGGCCTGCGGGCAAGAGATCATCGTGCGCGATCGCGACAGCGGTACGACGCCTCCCCGCGACGCGGGCGCCGATGCGCCGCGGGACGGTGGGGTCGAGGATCCCGATCGCGATGGCGGCGACGTGCCGCGCGACGGGGGCGAGACCCCGCGCGACGGCGGCGCCGATCCGTGCGCGGGCGTCCCATACTGTATCGTCGCGCTGACGCCCTCCGTGGATCGGACCGTCGTGCGCGCTCCGGTGACGTTCACGCCCGAGATCGAGAACGCGGGCGGCGCGGTCCTGAGCTTCGCGGTGGAGGTCGACGAGATCGTGGCGACGCGCCGCATGGCGCTGCCCGCGCTCGTGCTGACCGACGTCACGATCGATCTGTCGGTCGACGCGGCGGGCACCGTGAGCTTCGTGTTGGCGGACGTGCCCACCTGGTACGCGACGACGACCTTCGAGATCGTGTTGCACGCGGAGGCCGCAGGTGGGCCGGACGTCACGGCGCGTGCGTCGGTGACGATCGAAGGCAACCTCCTGTTCGGGACGAGTGACTCGGTCTACGCGGTGGCCTCGGACGGGCTGCCGGCGACGAGCGTCAACTTCACGCAGGGGCGCTTCCTCGACGGTGACTCGTTCGTACGCGGCCCGCGGGACGTCATCCTCCTGAGGAACGGCGAGCTGCTCGTGCTGGACACCGGCACCACGCCCCAGTCTCTGCGGCGCTTCCGCCTGACCGGGGAGAACGTCCTGCTCGGTACCTTCGAGACGGACGACATGGGGACGGCGTTCCTCGACACCGCGACCGCCTACGGTATGGCGCAGCTCGACGACGGGCGCGTGGTGGTGCTCGACGTGCGGAGCAACCGGACGCCGGTCGTGCGGTTCGTGGTGTTCGCCGAGGACGGGACGTATATCCGCTCGATCGTCCCGACCGATCCGACGCTTCGGTTCGACGGGATCGCGCCGGGGCCCGACAACAGCTTCCTGGCCGGCGAGACGTCGACGCGGAAGATCCTCCAGTACGTGCCCGAGATGTCCGCGCCGATCGACGAGTTCGCGACGGAGGTCGCCAACATCTCGGCCCTCGCGCGGGCCGCGGACGGGAGCCTCTACATCGCCTCGGGCTCCAGCATCGCGCGGATCGGTATGGACGGCGTCCGGGTCATGGTGAACGCCGTGCCGAACCCGAACATCGACTGGGACCACCTCACGGCGTACGGACCGGCCGGCGTGATGGCCTCGGATCCGTACACGGACGACCGCGTGAACATCATCGCGATCGACGGGGCGATGAGCCTCGGGTACTTCCGCGCGGACAACGTCGGCGCCTACCGAACACCCTACGGCATGGTCCAGTTGGACTGACCCGAAGCGGTCGCCTCGGCGGAACCCCAATCGGTTAATCGGCGGAATGAGAACGCCACTGTTGTCACCCTACCGGGTGCATGGTAGCGGCACACCCGAATCGCCCATTTGGCGCGCGATATCAGGAACATGATGTCCAGAAGGCCCAGCAAAACGACTCGGTCACTCCTCGTCGGCTTCCTCGCCGGCGCGGCGTGCTTAGCTCCCGCCGCGGAAGCGTTCGCGCTCCAGGGCGGTGAGGATCCGGCGCTGTTGCCGGTCCTCGTCGACAAACGGTTCGGTATGTCGGGCCGACACCAGGCGTCGCTCTTCTTCTCCACATCGATGGTGACGAAGTTCGTGGAGTCGATCGGCGTCATGGGCGCCTATCAGTTCAACTTCTCGGACCTCCTCGGCCTCGAGTTCCACGGAGGCTACTTCTTCGGGAGCGAGACGAGCATCATGGACGAGATTCGACGCAACTTCGGTTCGGAGCCGGAGCTGTCCGATCAGTTCCAGCTGCAGTGGATGGCGGGAGCGGACGTCATGTTCGTCCCGGTCTACGGCAAGATCTCGTTCGCGTCGGAGCTCGACCCGTCGTTCGACCTGTTCTTCGTGGCGGGTGCGGGCGTCGCGGGGACGCGTCGCAAGAGCGGCGGCTTCACGGGCGACCCGAACGCCGGTGTCTCGCACGAGACGGCGGTCGGTCCCATGTTCAACTTCGGCCTCGGCCTGAGGTTCTACTTCAGCCGTCTCGTGGCGCTGCGCCTCGAGTTCCGCGACTACTTCTATCCCGATCCTGCGAACTACGCGGATCCGGCGAACCAGGTCGGCGGCTTCACGTTCAACCTTCACTTCCAGGCGGGCGTGCAGTTCGCGTTCGGAGGGGATGAATGATGCGCGCGTTCAAGACGATGGCCTTCGTTCTGTCGGCGGCGGTCGCGGTGCCGACCTTCGCGTTCGCGCAGGACGACGAGGCTGAAACCGAAGAGGTCGATCCGCTCGCGCCCACCGACGGCGCGGCGACGGAAGAGGCCGCGGACGACGGGGCGGACGCCTCGGAAGAGATGGCCGACGACGACGCGCCCTTCGCGCGTATCGCGGACCAGGAAGAGACGATCTACGCCGTCCAGCGGAAGGCGTTCCTCGTCGACGGCAAGTTCGAGCTGACCCCGCTCCTCGCGGCGTCGTTCACCGACCGGTTCGTGCAGACGTTCGCGCCGGCGGGGAGCGTGACGTACCACGTGGCGGAGAACTTCGGCATCGAGCTGTTCGGCGGCTACATGTTCCCGACCGAGTCGGGGCTGACGCGCGAGATTCTGCAGAAGGGCAAGCTGACGCCGGAGACGGCGAAGCTGACCCAGATGCTCTGGGCGGCCGGCCTCGGCGTGCAGTGGAGCCCCATCTACGGGAAGGTCCAGCTGTTCGGCGCCTCGCTCGGTAACTTCAACTTCTACGTCGGCGCTGGCGTCGGCGTCGGTCAGACCCGCGTGCGCTGCACGCCGGGCACCGCGCTCGACCCCGTCGCGTTCCCGAACGAGGAGTGCCCGGCGGCGCCGCCGCTGATGGGCGACCAGTTCGAAGAGGTCTACGAGCCGGCGTCGCTGCAGGTGATGGGCTCGCTCTCGGGCGGTGTTCGCTTCTACTTCTCGAACTGGCTCGGCCTGAAGTTCGAGATCAAGGACTACCTGTTCTCGGCGCGGGTCTACCGCCCCGAGACGCAGGAGGCGACGCAGCGGTTCACGGACGCGATCCGCAGCAACGTCTACGCGCAGCTCGGTGTGAGCTTCCTGCTCGGTGGTGAGGACAACTGACGATGCTTCGAACGAAAGCACTTCCGCTCTTGGTGTTCGGTGGCGTGATGCACGTCGCCGGCGCCGCGAACGCGCAGGACATCGACGGCGCGATCCAGGCGTACAACTCGGACAAACACGAGGACGCCGCGTTCCTGTTCTACGACGTGATGGAGAACTCGGACGACCCGGACGCGAAGGTGAAGGCCGAGTACTACCTCGCCCACTCGCTCTACAAGGCGGGGTACCTGCTGCCGGCGTACCAGTTCTACGGCGAGGTCTTCAACCAGGGTGAGGACCACCCGTACTTCCTGAAGGCGACCGAGGGGCTGCTGAACGTCGCGGACGAGATCGGCGACGACACGCTCATCCCCGAGGTGGTCAACAAGGGCTACTCGCAGGCGTTCGCGCGGCTCAAGGCCGAGCAGCTCAACTCGATCAACTACATGATCGGGATGATCTCGCAGCGTCGTGGTGACTACCAGGAGGCGAAGCAGTTCCTGGAAGCGGTGACGTCGTCGTCCCCGTATTACATCAAGGCGCGCTACCTCCTGGCGATCATGGCCGTGAAGACGGCGACGGAGCAGGGCGCCGAGGACTACGGCGAGGCGATCAAACACTTCTCGGAGATCGAGGAAGCGCTCGCTGCGGCGACCGACGACTCGAACAAGAAGCTGTACCGCCTCGCGCTCCTCGGTAAGGCGCGCGCGTACTTCTCGCAGGGCTCCTTCCAGGACAGCGTGAACTACTACGAGAAGGTGCCGCGTTTCTCGGAGGACTGGTACGACGCGATGTTCGAGTCGGGCTGGGCGTACTACCAGAACGCGCAGTTCGGTAAGGCGCTCGGGATGGTGCACTCGATCCAGTCGCCGTACTTCGACGACCGGTACCGCGCGGAGTCGTTCGTCCTGAAGGCGACGACGTACTTCCAGATGTGCCACTTCGATCGCGTGCGGAGCGCGCTCGACGACTTCTTCGCGCTCTACGAGCCGATGTCCGAGAAACTGAAGCCCTGGCTCGACGGCGACCAGACGGACGCCGAGATGGTCGAGCTGGTGGTGGACGGTAACGACAAGTTCCCGTCGGAGATCCGGCTGCAGCTCTCGAACAACCGTCGCTTCCAGAAGTTCCTCTCGCAGGTCCGCGAAGTGGACGCCGAGCTCGGCAAGGCGAAGTCGTCGTTCCCGGAGGGCGGGTTCAAGGCTCAGCTGATCGGTCTGCTCGAGGACCAGCGCGAGCAGCGCGTGGCGCTCACCGGCAAGCTGGTGCGCGACCAGCTCCGCCGCGAGGCGGTCTTCCTCGACGACTTCCTGAACCAGGCGCGCATCATCAAGTTCGAGACGGCGGACGCCGAGCGCAAGATGCTCGAGGCCGGTAAGGACATCACGAAGGGGCCGCGCGCCAAGGGTCCGCGCCCGATCGTGCCGAACGCCAAGTTCCAGTACTGGGCGTTCCTCGGCGAGTACTGGATCGACGAGCTCGGGTACTACGAGCACTCGATCAAGGACGAGTGCATCGAGGCCGTGTTCCAGTAGCAGCGCTCCCTGAGCGCGAAGCGCGACGGGGAGCGCCGTTCCCCGTCCCCATTCATCTCCCCCGTCCCCAGTTTCGAAGTTCCCCGCCGCGCCATCTGGCGCAGCGCGTCAGCTCAATGTCCCACATCAGGTGATTCATTCCGACAGTCGGCGCCGACTCGTGCTCATGAGCCGGGATTCGGTCTTGACCGTCCGGTACGCCCTCCCTCAAAGAATGGCGCATCGGTCGTCCGACGGGTCCCGAGCCCAGGATCTGTCGGGCATGGTCCGCATTCGTTTGGGGCTTCGAAGCCCCGAAGCACGAGGTATCCCGCGTATGTTGCATCGCTTTCGTCTTCTCACCCTGCTCCGGCAGCTCTTCCTGATCCTCGGCCTCACGGCGGTCGTGGGCTTCGTCACGGAGGGCGCCTGGCCCACAGAGGCCATCGCCAAGAAGAAGCGTCGACGTAAGAAGAAGCGTCGCACGAAGAAGAAGAAGAAGAAGAAGGTCGAGGAGGCGAAGGCGGAAGCGCCCGCTGACGCCAAGAAGAAGGACGATCCCTTCGCGCGCGCGGGTGCCGCGTCGTTCAAGGTCGAGACCGAGCTCGACCAAAAAGCGGTCGCGCGCACGCAGCAGGCCGACAAGAAGCGCGACGAGGCGATCGAAGAGCTGAAGAAGCTCATCCCGAAAGCACCGTCGAGCCGCAAGGCCGAGATGATCTTCCGTCTCGCCGAGCTGTACTGGGAGAAGTCCAAGTACAAGTACGGCCTCGAGATGGACACGTACGAGAAGTCGTACAACGAGTGGGCGGACGCGGGGCAGCGCGGTGACCCGCCGAAGATCAAGGACTTCCTGCGTAAGTCCGAGCTCATCAAGCAGAACGCTCTGAAGCTCTACGAAAAGGTGATGACCGAGTACCCGACGTACGAGCGCAACGACGAGGTCCTCTTCTACCTGGGCTACAACGAGTACGAAGCGGGCAACAAGAAGAAGGCCGTCTCCCACTACTGGACGCTCATCAAGCAGTTCCCCAAGAGCCGCCTGGTGCCGGACGCGTACCTGCAGCTCGGCGAGCACTTCTTCAACGACAACAACGTGATGAAGGCGCGCAAGGCGCTGGAGCGTGCGCTCGCTGCGAAGAGCAACCGCATCTACAACTACGCGCTCTACAAGCTCGCGTGGTGCGACTACAACATCCAGGAGTACGGCGCGGGCATCACCAAGCTGAAGGAGGTCATCGACCGCTCCGAGAAGGCCGGCGACAAGAAGTCCGTCCAGCTGAAGGCGGAGGCGCTCGGCGACCTCGCGCGCTTCTTCTCGTACGTCGACGAGACCGACACCGCGTTCGCCTACTTCAAGAAGAAGGGCAGCGAGGACATCGCGATCCGCTACACGACGAAGCTCGGTGCGCTGTTCCACGACCAAGGTAAGTGGAACCTCGAGATCAAGACGTACCGCATGCTCATCGACAAGTACCCGATGCACGACAAGTCGCCCTACCTGCAGGCGTCGATCGTCGAGGCGTACTCGCAGCTCAACAAGAAGGAGAAGGTCCGCAAGGAGGTCGAGCGCCTCGTCGACCTGTACCGCCCCGGCACGCCTTGGTACCGCTACCAGCAGGACCGCGGCGACGACGGCAAGGCGTCGCTCGAGTACGCGTACGACCTGACCGAGAGCAAGCTCCGCGACCTCGTCACCGAGTACCACCGCGACGCGCAGAAGCGTAAGGACGTGCCGACCTACGAGCTCGCGCGCGACATCTACGCGAAGTACCTGGAGGCGTTCAGCAACACCGACTCCGCGTACGAGCTGCGCTTCTTCTACGGCGAGGTGCTCTGGGCGCTGAAGGAGTGGAAGAAGGCCGCGGACATCTACACGAAGGTCGCGACCACGCAGCCCGACAAGAAGGCCGCCGGCAAGTACGCGCGGACCGCCGCGTACAACGCCATCCTCGCGTACGAGAAGGTCATCGCCGAGGGTAAGGAAGGCAAGCTCGACCGCTCGATGAAGGTCGTCGAGAAGAAGGCGAAGGGTAAGTCGGAGGCGTCGCGGACCACGCAGATCAAGCTGGCGGGTCTGCAGGAGGGCAAGAAGTACGACGAAGAGCCGATCCCCGAGGACGAGCTCCGCCTCTCCCAGGCGTGCGACCTCTACTTCAAGATCGCGGATCCGAAGGACAACGAGCTCCCCGCGATCAAGTTCAAGGCGGCGTACCTGTACTACAAGCACAACCACTTCGTGGCGGCCGCCGAGCGGTACAACGAGATCATCGAGCGGTGGCCTGGCGACAAGCTCTCCAAGAAGGCCGCGAACCTGATCCTCGACTCGCTCAACGTGCAGAAGAAGTGGGACGAGCTCGCCGGCTACGCGCGCGGGTTCAAGGACAACAAGAAGCTGTCGCGCGGCGACAAGAAGTTCCAGGAAGAGGTCCAGACGATCCTCGAGGGCGCGACGTACCTGTCGATTCAGACGGGTGAGAAGAAGGCGCGCGACCTGGGCGATCCCGTGGCGAAGGAAGAGGCGCTCGCGACGATCGCGACGCGGTTCTCGCAGTTCCAGAAGGACTTCCCGGATTCGCAGTACGCCGACAAGGCGATCTACTCGGCGGTCCTCATCTACAACCAGGCGGACGAGCTCGACCACGCGATCGAGGCGTCGGAGCTGATGAAGCGCAAGTACGAGAAGTCGGACCTCGCCATCAAGAACGACTGGCTACTCGCCGAGTTCTACGAGCGCATCGCCGACTTCGAGCGCTCCGCGCAGCTGTACGGCAAGTACTACAAGGACTACGACAAGGACGAGAAGGCGGCGGACGCCCTCTACAACTCCGGCCTGTACTACGAGGGCCTCGGCGACCGCGACAAGGCGATCGACCAGTTCACCGAGTACACCAAGGAGTTCAAGAAGAAGGACGACGCCGCGCTCGTTTACTGGCGCATCTGCGAGCTGCACGAGGCCGGCAAGGACTGGAAGAAGGCGCTGAAGTGCTTCGACGACTTCTCGAAGAAGTACGCGAAGGCCTCGGCCGCGAAGAAGTTCGAGTCGCGTTACCGCGTGGCGCTCGCCCACGAGAAGCTCGGCAAGCGCCGCGACGCGCTCAAGGAGTACACGGCGCTCGTCAAGCAGTACCCGAAGCTCAAGAAGAAGGATCAGGACGCGGACGGCGCCCGCCTCGCCGGCGCGCACGCGGCGTTCGAGCTCCTCGAGGGTGAGTGGACCGGCTTCAAGAACATGAAGCTGACGCTGAACCGCAAGACGCTCCAGAAGAAGCTCGCCGGCGCCGAGGCGCTCGCCTGCGTCGACTCGGGCGGCAACAAGTGCAAGTCGCCCGGTAAGTACCTGGCGGTCCTCGAGTACGGAAACGGCGACTACGGTATCTGCGCGCTGACCCGCATGGGCCAGGTGTACCGCGAGATGGCGAACTCGATTCGGAACGCGCCGCTGCCGCGGCGACTGACCGACGACCAGCTCGAAATCTACCGCGCGGAGCTCGACACGGTCGCGCTCGGTCCGGAGGAGAAGGCGATCGGCGCGTTCGAGCGCGCGCTCGACAAGGCCTACGAGCTGAACATCTACAACGAGTGCACGCTGACCTCGCAGGGCAACCTCAAGGAGCTGAACCCGAACAAGTTCCCGGACCTGCAGAAGCGCAAGTTCCGCGGGGCCGAAGGGTTCATCGTCGCGGACGTCCGTGCGGCGCCCGCCGGCGGCGAGATGATGGAAGAAGAGCCGGCCGAAGAGGTCGACACCATGGACGCCGGTGAGGGCGATGCTGCGGCCGAAGAGGCCGAGGCGGCCACGGGTGCGCGGGAGTAATTTGACGATGAATGTCTCGAAGATTGTCTTGTCTGTGACCTTCGCCGGCTTCGCGGCGGCCTGCGCTTCGGCGCCGCCGCCGCCGCCGCCGCCGCCGCCGCCCCCGCCGGTGGCGAAGAAGGTGAAGCCCGTCGACCAGATTGGTCCGGCGAACGAGATGTTGACGAAGGGCGAGTACGCCGCTGCGGTGAAGAGCTACGACGCGATCCTCGCGAAGAAGCCGAACCACACCGTCGCGCAGTACAACCGCGCCCTGGCGCTGCAGAAGATGGGGAAGTCGGACGAGGCGAAGGCCGCGTACGAGAAGATCATCGCGGCGAACGACAAGGACCTGGAGGCGTCGCTCAACTACGGCGTGCTCCTCACGGAGGCCGGTGACCTCGACAAGGCGATCAGCGTCTACAAGAAGGCGCTGAAGCACGACGAGTTCAACGCGGCGCTCCTGAACAACCTGTCGGTGCTGTACCGCCGCAAGGGGCGTCACCGTCAGGCGATCGACACGATCCGCAAGGTGTTCATGCGCGACAAGGAGAACGTCGACGCGTACAAGAACCTCGCGCTCGTGTACTTCGATCAGAAGAAGTACAAGCTGACGCAGACGATCCTCGAGAACGCGCTCAAGCGTGCGAAGGCGCAGAAGATCGAGGACCCGGACATCTACGTGAACCTCGGGATGCTGTACCTGGCGACCGAGGAGAATGGTAAGGCGATGGCCGCCTTCAAGAAGGCGATCGCGCTCGACCCGAACCACGTGGTGGCGAACTACAACATCGGGTCGCTCGCGCTCGGGCACCGCGACTACAAGCTCGCGTCGAAGTCGTACGAGGTCGTGGCGAAGGCCTGGCCGAACGACTACGAGGTCCACGCGTCGCTCGGGTACGCGTACCAGGGCCAGCAGGAGCTCGAGAAGGCGGCGACGCACCTGGAGAAGGCGCGCAAGCTCAAGGTGGATCAGGGATCGGCGATCGCGCTGGCGCCCGCCGCCTCTGCCGAGGAAGACGAGCAGATGCTCTTCCAGCTCATGGTCATCAAGCAGAACGCCCAGGACAACGAGGGCGCGCTGAAGCTGGCCGAGGAGTACATGAAGGAGAAGAACATCACCTGCGGCGAGGAGGACTTCGAGGGCTTCTGCGGTCGGTACAACGGCATCAAGCTGACGATCCAGATGGCCAAGGAGGCCGCCATGGCGCCGCCGCCCGAGGAGGAGAAGCCTCAGGGTGGCCAGGTCGACGTCTTCACCGACGGCCCGGTCGAGGGTGAAGAAGGCGCTGAGGGGGATCCCGCGGCGGAAGGTGCGGATACGGCGGCAGAGGGCGGCGAGGGCGAACCGGCCCCCGACGCCGGTCAATGATCGCGTGCCGAGGCCAGTGATTTTCGGTACAAGGACACCGCTCAGTCTGCTGACCGATTCGAAATCGACGGACAGATGAGCGATTACCGGAACCCTGAAGTGGGATCGGGTGTCGAAAAGAGCACCCTGGACCTACGGAAGGACCGGAGGCGAGGAGCATCGAAGGAATGAAGCGTTCGATTCAGATTCTGATGGTGGCGATGACGTTGGCGTTTGCCGGCGCTGCGTTCGCCCAAGAGGGCGGCGTGGTTCGCGAGGCCGACCGGACCGAGTTCAAGAAGAAGACGGTGATCGACTTCTCGGACGTCACCATTCAGGGTGAGCTGACGAAGCCCGAGGGCTCGTACCTGCTCAACCGCAAGAAGACGAAGTTCACTTCGCTCCTGAAGGTCCGCGCCAACTTCCTCCCGGAGTTGTTCAACTCGACAGACAACCTCTGAGGACGACCTGATGTCGAACACCATCGGACTCCAGATCGCAGCGGCGGACGGCAAGACGTCGGACGCCGTCTTCGACAGCGACAGCATCCTGATCGGGAGTGGGCCCTCTGCGGTCCTGCGCCTCGACGACCCGGACGTCTCGTCCATTCACGCGGTCGTCAAGGTCACGCCCGAGGGTGAGGTCACGATCATCGATCTGGGGAGCGAAGGCGGCACGACGGTCAACGGCAACCCCGTGACCGAGCCGACGACGCTGAAGATGGGCGACGAGATCGCGGTGGGCGGCGTCAAGCTGACCATCACCCAGCTCGGCGCTGCCGTACCCGCAAATCAGGCGGGTACGCCGGCGGCGCCGCGCGTGGCGGACCTCGTCGACGAAGACGCGACGGTTGCCGCAGACGAAGCACCGAAAGCGGCGGCTCCGGTCGCTGCGACGCCGGAGGTGAAGGCCTCCGCCGAGCCAGTTCAAAAGCCTGGGGCGGACCTGCCGACCCAGCGCATTCGGGAACGGAAAGCGAACACAAACGTGGTCAAAGAAAACGACGACTTCGAACCTCATCTGCTGACGACGCCGCTCGGCGAGAAGAACGAGCCGACGAACGAGCAGCACGCGCTCGAGGTGACGTTCCTCTGGGGCGACACCGTGCTCGACGCGGCCGAGGTCGCGCAGCCGCGCGCCATCACCGCGGGCATTCGCCCCTCCGGCTTCCAGCTGCAGGGCGGCCGGAAGTACGACCTCGAGGTCGACGCGCTCCCCGCGGACAACTTCACGATCGCGGTGAACCAGGGGACCGAGGCGCAGATCGTCGTTCCGGCGGATGCGAAGGTCGGGCTGCGCAAGAAGGACGGGACGACGACGACCGATGTGTCGCTGAGCCCGACCGACGCGCCGTTCCCGGCGAAGGCCTACCAGCTCAAGATGGGCGAGCGGCTCGTCTACAAGAGCGGGACGCTGACGGTCATGGCGCAGTACGTTCGCGGCAACGCGGCGTTCGGTGCCGGCGCGGTGATGGACTGGTACTTCCCGCGTGTGTTCGCCATCTCGGCGCTCCTGCACATCTTCTTCGTGGCGGCCGCGTTCATCACGCCCCACACGAACTCGTCGATGGTCGACGAGCTGTTCAAGAACCAGAACCGGTTCGCGCAGATGATCCTCAAGGCTCCGGAGGAGGAGAAGAAGCGCAAGAAGCTCGACCTCTCCGGCATGAAGGGCGGCGCCAAGCACAAGGGCGAGGAAGGCAAGTTCGGAAAGAAGGACAAGCCGAAGAAGGACGCCCTCGCGTCGAAGGCCGGCGCCCCGCGCGTCGACCCGAACAAGCGTGAGAAGGACCGTAAGATCGCGATGAACTCGGGTCTGCTCGGCATCCTCAAGGGTGCGGGCGAGGCCGGCGCGGTCTCCAACGTCTTCGGGCCCGGCGGCCTCGGCACCGGCATCAACAACGCCATGGGCGGCCTCCGCGGCACGGCCATGGGCGACGCCGGCGGCGCCGGCGGCCTCGGCACCCGCGGCACGGGCGCGGGCGGCGGCGGCAACTCGCTCGGCATCGGCGGCCTCGGCACGCACGGCCACGGCCGCGGCACCGGCGGCTACGGCAACATCGACCTCGGTGGTCGCGGTAAGGGCACGACCCGCATCGTCCCCGGCCGCACGATCATCAAGGGCTCGCTGTCGAAGGAAGAGATCGGTCGCGTGATTCGCCGTAACCTGGCGCGCTTCAAGTACTGCTACGAGAAGCAGCTCAACGCGAACCCGAACCTCTCGGGTAAGATCTCCATCTACTTCACCATCGCGCCGACCGGATCGGTGGCGGCGGCGAAGGTCCGCGAGACGTCGATGAACGACAAGACGGTCGAGGCGTGCACCGTGAAGGTCATGCGTTCGCTGAAGTTCCCGAAGCCGCGTGGTGGCGGCATCGTGGTCGTGACGTACCCCTTCGTCTTCGCCGCGACCTGATTCGGGTCTTCCTCTCGAGCGGCCGCATCTGTCTGCGGCCGCGCGCTCGGGCGGCCGCGTCCTGCGGCCGCCTTGCCTGAAACCCTCGACAAGACCCACGTACGGACATCGGCGGTGAGCCGTTTTCGCACTTGAATTCGTACGTGCCGTCTGGAATGGTCGCGCCCGAAATGCGGAGCCCCTACCTTGCTGCTTTCGCCCTTTCGATGCTGATTCCTGCCGTTTCCTTCGCGCAGGACGACGAGGCGGAAGGCACCGAGACCGAAGAGACGATGGAGGCGGGCGACGCGTCCGAATCCGAAGACGCCGAAGAAGGTGAAGGGGGCGAAGCCGCCGCGACCGGCGACGCGATGAAGGTCGAGGACGACGCGTCGACGCCGCTCGCAGTGCGCCGCGGTGTGTTCGTCAGCGGTGACTTCGGCATCTACTTCCGCTTCGGCGGGACGAACACGAACAGCCCGCTGCGTCCGCTCCCCACGCGGCCCACGTCGAACATCCAGCCGTACTACGGCATCGTCGCGGGTTACGACCTCGTCGACACCCCGGACTTCGCGCTCTCCGGTGGCCTTCGCTTCGCGATGCTGCTCAACGGCGGCTCCGGCACGGCGACGGCGAACGACGATCCCAACGTCGATCCGAACACGTACCCGAACGACTACTCGGTGATTCAGACGGGCGTCGCCTTCAAGGGCAGCCTCCGCGTCGCGGATCGTGTCGGTCTGGTCTTCGGCCTCGACGGCGGCCTCGCGCTGCTCAACCCGGACCCGCTCGCGCCCGCCGCGACCGGCCCCGGCATCAACGGCGCGCTGCCCGACTCCGGCGGCCTCGGCATCGGCGGGATCGCCGGCCTCTCCGTCGGCACCGAGCTGTACACGCTCCTCGACGGCTTCACGATCGGCTCGAACCTGCGCTTCACGGCCATCTTCGCCGGCGCGGACTTCATCCCCGGCCTCGCCATCGAGGTCGTGAACTTCAAGTACACGTTCTAATAGCCGGGTTCCGCCCCCTGCTGTAGAACTCTTCGCGATGTCCTGGCTCGACACCTTCGCGGAGATCCGTGAGCGCGACTGGAGCAAGGCCTCCGACGAAGAGCGCTCCGTCAAGGGCGGGGAGGTCGTTGCGATCGCCGCGTACGCCTCGGCGGCGTCGCAGGCGGTGCCCGTCCCCCTCGTCGACCTCGCGCTCTTGCTGCCCATCCACACCACCATGGTGATGACCGTGGGGAAGATCTTCGGCCGCGACCTGTCCGCGACCGAGGCGAAGCGCGTCGCGGTGGAGCTCGGCGCGATCGGGGGCCTCACGCTCGCGGGGCACGTCGCGATCTCCGCGCTCAAGAACCTCCTCCCGCCGGCGAAGTGGGTGCTGACGGCCGCGAGCGCGGCCTCCTCCTTCGCGATCACGTGGGGCTTCGGGCAGCTCACCATCGCCTACTTCGAGCGCCCGGAGCTGTCCCGCGAGGACCTCAGCAAGATCTTCAAGGACGCGATGGCGGAGGGCTCCAAGGTCTTCAGCAAGGAGGCCTTCGACCGGTTCCGCGAGGAGCAGGACGAGCAGGTGGAGGACCCGGCCGAGGCGGTCGAGACGCGAAGTGGGGACTCCGACCAGGAGGCTCCGGCGGCGAAGAAGGCCGATCCTTCCAAGCCGAGCGAGCCTGCGGATCCGAGCACCCGCGAGAGCATGCGCCCCAAGAAGCGGTCGATGTAGCTCGGCCCAAATCGGGAGCCCAGACCGGAACCGGGACCCGGACCGGGGTGTAGGGCGCCAACCCAACCCCTGTTAACCTCCTCCTCCCCATGGAGACCCAGACCGAGCCCGCACCCGGCGTCCCCGCGCCGTTCTCGTGGTCCGCGTTGGAGCGTCGCGCGCCGGGGGCCGAGACGTCGGCCGAAGACGAGGCGCGCGAGATCGCGCGCGCGCTGACCGCGCACTCGATCGTCGTCGATCCCGAAGCCGTGATCGAAGAGTACGACGATCGCTTCGCCTCGATCCTCTCCACGGTGTGGGGCGACGAGCCGGTCGACGGCTACGGCCTGCACGCGAGCTTGGGTGCGTTCATCGTCGCCAAGGTCGCGGTCGGGATGGTTCCGGCCGGGCACACCGGGCTGCGGCACGAGCCGCTGCGTCGGAGCGGGATCCATCACGTGCTCGTCGACCACGGGATCGACGCGTCGACGGCGGACTCCATCCTCGGTGATTTCGAGGCCGTCAGCGCGGACTTCAAGGGGAGCAAGAAAGGCCTCCCACCGTCGCTCCTCGCCGGGCTCGCCGAGCGAACGCTCAGCCGCGCGGAGCGCAACCGCGCGCTCTCGCAGGTCGCGTACAGCCCGCGCTGCCTCGCGCGGCTCGCCGCGACGTCGAACCTGTTGTCCGCGACGCGCGCGATCCTCCCCGTGCTCCCGCCGACCACGCTCGGGCCTCGCGTGAGCACCGCCGTCACGGCGATCGTGCTCGGGCGATCGGATCGTGTCCTCGCGCTGTTCGGCACGGACGCGAAAGCGTTGTCGCTCGCGACGTTCATCGAGATCGCGGTCGCCCGCGAAGCGCTCGCGCGGGCCCAGGCGCCCGAGCTCGAGGACGACGCGTTTGTCCTCGTCCCGCCGCTCGAGGACGAGGCGCCGAAGCCGCACGAGGCGGACGCCGCCCTCGACAATGACAAAACCGACATCCTCGACGAAGCCTTCGACACGAGCGGCGACGACGAGGACGACGTCCTCGAGATCGTCGAAGAGCGCGTGGATCCGGACGCGGGCGTCGAAGAGGAGGCCGCGCCGCGCGCCGCCGTCGCCGTCGCGCGGTGGGGCGCGACCGACGCGCCGTTGGACGACGACACCCTGGAGGCCTGGCGTACGAAGCTCGAAGCCGCGGCCACGCTCGCAGCCCGCCGCCACGCGTTGCTCGGCCTGACGCCCGCCGTCGTGCCGCAGACCGTCGCGACGGTCGCGATCCCGCCCGACGAGCGCATCCTCCGCAAGGCGGCGCTCGAGCAGGGCGACGAGGAGCAAGAGGAGCGCACGGAGCGCATCGACCTCGCTTCGGTGATGGCGGAGTCACGCCGCGACCTCGACAACGGGCCGTACGATGCGCTGTTCCCGGTCGTCCGCGGGCTGCTACGCGCCGCGGTGGCGGCTGCGGACGGACGCGCGCCGACCGAGAGCGCCATCGAGGAGGCCGGCGACGCCGGGTGGGCGACCCGTCGAATTCGCGCGCTCGCGCTCGTCGTGCAGGCGCAGCTCGACGCGGCGCGCGAGGTCACCGCATCGCTCTCCGACGCGGCTGCGCCGGAAGGTCGCTGGGCGAAGGACCGCCTGATGCGGTATGGCGACGAAGCCGAACGGATCGGGCCCCAGGAGGCTCGACCGGCGGCGGCGGCGCTCGTCGAAGACCTCGCGATCCAGCTCGCACGCACGATCGCGGGGACGGTGCCGACGCCGTCCCGCGGCAACCAGGACTGAGGCATGGGCGACAAACAGAGGAAGCTCAAAGACAAGGCGTCGCGCGCCTACTCCGAAGGGGATCTGAAGGACGCCCTCAAGCTCTACGAGCGCGTCGTGTTCGAAGACCCGTCCGAGCTCCAGTGCCAGCTGAAGATCGGCGACATCCACCGGAAGATGGGCAACTTCGACGCCGCGGTGACGGAGTACGAACCCGTCGCGCGCGCGTACGCCGAGGATGGATTGCTCCTCAAGGCGATCGCCGTCTGTAAGATGATCCTCAGCGTCGACGCCGACCACACCAGCACTCAAGCGATGCTCGCGGACCTGTACGCCAAGCGCCGCGGCACACCCGCACCGCAGGTCGCAGCCACCGCGGGCCCGCCCGTGACGCTGGAGGGGATGGGCATCTCGCCGCCGCCCCACGGGAACGTGCCCGGGATGGACTACGGGATGATCGATCTCTCGGGCGGGGGAGGCCTCCAGGCGCCGGACGCCCCGGCCGACGCGCCCACCGCGTGGCCGCAGTCGAACGCTGTAACGGACACCCCGGCCTGGCCTTCGTCGTCGTCGACGCCCGAAGCCGCCTCCGGGCAGCAGCCCGCGTGGCCGACGTCGACGTCGTCGCCGGAAGCACCGCCGACGAACGCACCCGGCTGGCCCCAGACGGGCGCGCCGGCCGCCGCCGCGTGGCCCGCGTCGGGGGCGCCGCCTGCCGCGGCTTGGCCTGCGTCGGGCGCGACCTCGCCGCCGGCCTCCGAAGACTCCGATCTGGAGATCGTGGTCGGGGAGGTCGTCGAGGAGCCGAAGGTGATCGTGGGCGAGCGACTCGAAGACTCGGAGCTCGACATCACCGTCAGCCCCGAGGCGCTCGAGACCCTCCGCGAGGGGATCGAGATCGTAGAGGACACCGGCGACGAGTCCGCGGTCGACGTGGACGCCGACACGTCGTCGGAGATCGCTTCGCTGCTCACGCAGCTGTCCGAGGACGACACCCCGTCCGACGGCGACGAGCCGCTCGATGTCGAGGCGGACGACGGTGAAGGGATCGCGATCGGCCTGGAGCCAACGCAGCCTTCACTCGCGACGGTGCCGCCCGCGGCGCCCGAGGGGACTTGGGACGGGGTCATCGAGATCGAGGATGTCGATGCGCCGCCGGCCAGGGCCGAAGTCATCGCGATCGACGAGGCGGACGTCGAGCCCGACGCGCCGGTCATCGAGCTGACGTCGCCCATCGAGGACTCGACCGGCGACGTCGGGCGCCCGCAGATCCCGCTGTTCTCCGATCTTCCGAAGAACGCGTTCATCGAGCTGCTCGTGCAGATGGACATGCGCGAGATGGAGCCCGGTGAGTACGTGATCCGCGAGGGGGAGACGGGTGACTCGTTCTTCGTCGTGGCGTCGGGCCGTGTTCGTGTCACGCGGCGCGGGCCGGACGGCAACGAGATCGACCTCGCCATCCTCACGGACGGCGCTTTCTTCGGAGAGATGGCGCTGCTGCAGGACGGGGCGCGGACGGCGTCGGTGGTGGTCGACGAAGAGGCGCAGATCTTCGAGATCAACAAGGACGTCCTGGACCACGTGGTGAACACGTACCCGAGCGTCGCGGCGGTGCTGCGGAACTTCTACCGGCAGCGGCTGCTGTCGACGGCGATGGCGACGCACCCGCTGTTCGCGCCGTTCTCGCCGGACGAGCGGCGGACGCTGATGGAGCGCTTCAAGAGCAAGAACTTCGTGGCCGGCGACGTCCTCCTCGAAGAGGGCAAGCGCGGCACCGGGCTGTTCATCCTCCTGTACGGCGCGCTGGAGGTCGCGAAGTCGCAGCCCGGTGGCGACAAACTCGTGCTCGCGAGCCTCGGGCCGGGCGACATGTTCGGTGAGATGTCGCTCCTGACGAACCAGCCCACCGTCGCCAGCGTCACCGCGACCTCGGATTGTTTTGTGCTCCGTCTGTCGAAGAAGAAGTTCGACGAGCTGATCATGACGCACCCCCAGATCCTGGAGCTGGTCGCCATGGTCTCCGACGAGCGGGCCTCCCTGAACGACGCCCTCCTCGGCGAGGCCGCCGCCTTCAACGCCGGCGCCGTGTTGGTCTAGAAAAGCCCCAAATGGTTGACACCCGTCGGCGCGTCTCGCTATCTGACGGGTTCTCGAATCGACGGGGCGTAGCGCAGTCTGGTTAGCGCACTTGACTGGGGGTCAAGGGGTCGAAGGTTCGAATCCTTTCGCCCCGATCGTCGATAGACCGAGAGTCCAAAGAAGGCCCGCGGCAGCTCCTGTCGCGGGCCTTCTCCTTTTCGAGGCCGGTCCCCTATCCTGAACGGGCGCGTGGACTATCGACTCGTCGTCACGCTGATCTTCGTGGGGTTCGCCGTCGTCGAGCTGGTGGCGGGGCGGCTGCTCTACGTCGAGGAGACGACCCGCGATGACGTCCTCGTGGAGCTCGGCTCGGCGCTCCTCCCGATCGCGATCGTCCCGGGGATCCTCACCGCGACCGCCGTGGCGACGGCGTGGGTCGCGCAGGGCAGCCAAGGTGCGCTCGCCGCGTGGCCGGCGTGGCTCATGTTCGTCACGCTGATCGTGGCCGACGACCTGATGCAGTACACGTGGCACCGCCTCGCGCACAGCCACCCGCTCCTGTTCCGTTTCCACCGTGCGCACCACTCCGCGCAGTACCTGTGTGTGCGCGTCGTGTTCCGGAACAGCCTGCTGTACTACGCGATGCTCCCGGGCCTGTGGTTCTCCGGCGTGCTGCTCTACCTCGGGTTCGCGCCGGTCTACTACGTCTACTACATCGTGAAGATGGTGGTGATCATCGGCGCGCACTCGTCCGTGGCCTGGGACGAGCACCTCGCGCGGGTGCCGGGGGCGAAGCCGGTGGTGTGGCTGCTCCAGCGGGTGATCTCCACGCCGACGACCCACGCGGCGCACCACGGGCGCAACGCGAGCGACGGCGTCACGCACTACAAAGGTAACTACGGCAACTTCCTGTTCCTGTGGGACGTGCTGTTCGGCACCGCGAAGATCTCCGACCGACGCCCCGACGCCTACGGTCTCGAGGACGTCGAACCGGAGCCCTGGCACCGCGAGTTGCTGTGGCCCTGGCGCGCTCGCTGAATCATTCTATGATTCACGGCGTCGTGGAGCCGTTCGACGTCGTGATCGTCCCGCCGCACGCGCGCCGCGAAGACGAGACGCTCGGGACGAAGTTCAAGTTTTGGTACTTCGACGAGAACGACGAGAAGATTCTATTCAAGCGAGGGCGCGCAAACGAAGACTGGTCCGAGAAGATCGCGGCCGAGCTCGCGCACCGCATCGGCATCCCGGCCGCCGACGTCGAGCTCGCGGAGCTGGAGGGCACGTGGGGGATCGTGTCGCCGTCCTTCCTGGCGCCGGGTGAGCACCTCTTCCACGGCAACGAGCTGTTGATGGGGCTGTACCACGACTACCCGCAGGAGGAGCGCTACCACGTGGGGCAGCACACGGTGCCGGCGGTGATGGAGGCGCTCGTGCACTTCGAGGCGGGACCGACCGTGGTGGACACGCCCCCGATCGAGCCGTGGACCGCGCCCGATCAGATGGTGGGGTACGTGATGCTCGACGCGCTGATCGGCAACACGGATCGCCACCACGAGAACTGGGCGGTCACCATGCGCTCCTCGGCGCCGGCGCTCGCGCCAACCTACGACCACGCTTCGTCCCTCGGCCGAAACGAGCCCGAGCGCCGCGCGCGCCTGCGGGTGGAGGGGGGCGATCCGCGGGTGACCGTGGAGTCCTACGTCGAGAGGGCGCGCTCGGCGTTCTACGCGTCCCGGGCGGCGACGAAGCCCCTGACGACGCTGGAGGCGTTCATGGCGGCGGTCTCGGCTCGCCCCGAAGCGGCCCGCGCGTGGTGGGCTCGGTTGGCCACCGTCACCGAGGCCGACGTCCGCGATCTATTCGAAAGACTGCCCGAGGAACGGATTTCGCCCGTTCATCGCGAGCTCGCTGTTAGGATGGTGCTCGTGAACCAGCGGCGCATCGGCGAGATCGTAGCGGCGTGGTGACGACGCTCTTCCTCGCTTGGCAGGATCACGTATCCCGCCAATGGTTCCCCATCGGGCGGCTTCGCCACGGGGAAGGGGGCTTCGAGTACCTCTACGTGCGCGGCTACGAGGACGCCCACGCGCGCGCCGGGCTGCGACCGCTCCCCGGCTTCCCGGACACGAGTCGGGTGTATCGCGCGCCGACGCTGTTCCCGATGTTCAACAACCGCATCATGTCGCGCTCGCGCGAGGAGTTCACGGCGTACCTGCGGCGCCTCGATCTCGAAGGCGCCGACGCGGACCCGCTGTCGATCCTCGCGCGCAGCCTCGGGCGTCGGACGACCGATTCGTTCGAAGTGTTCCCGTTCCCGATCGACGACAAAACCGGTCTCTTCGACATCGACTTCTTCGTGCACGGCCTTCGGCACCGCTCCGCCGATGCGCAGTCGCTCGCGGCGTCGCTCACGCCGGGGACGTTGCTGTCCCTCGAACACGACGCTGCCAACGCCGACGATCCCAACGCGGTCGCGGTGCGCGCCGAGGGGGTGCGGATCGGGTTCGTCCCGCGTTATTACGCGCCGGATCTCGTCCGGCTCCTCGCCGAGCCGGTGGAGCTCGAGGCGAAGGCGGTCACGATCAACGCGCCGCCCGCTCCGGTGCAGCAGCGCGTGCTCTGCCACCTGGCCGGCCCCTGGCCGTTCGAGGCGCCTCCGTTCGAGCGCGAGGACTTCGTGCCGCTCCCCGAGTCCGCGCGCCTCGCATCGTAGGACTCCCGTTGCCACGCGCCGCGGGGGATGTTTCGAGAACATCATGAGCGGCGACCGACTGATCCTCGTCACCAACGACGACGGTATCCACGCACCCGGGATTGCGTACCTTGCGGACGCGCTGAGCCCGCTCGGTCGCGTCGTGACGATCGCCCCCGACCGCAACCAGTCCGGCGTCTCGCACATGATCAGCCTGCACCGCATCCTGCGTTGCCACGAGCACAGCGAGGATCGGTGGTCCGTCGAAGGCTCACCCGCGGACTGCGTGTACCTCGGTGTGCACGAGCTCCTCGACCGCGCGCCGGACCTCGTCGTCTCCGGTGTGAACTCGGGACCGAACCTCAGCTTCGACGTGCACTACTCCGGCACCGTCGGCGCCGCGATCGAGGGGACGCTCCTCGGCGTCCCGTCCATCGCGGTGTCTCTCACCGACGTCGCCCGGGGCAGCTTCACGATCGCGGCGCGCTTCGCCGCGACGCTGGCGGCCAAAGTGTTGAACGAGGGGCTCCCGAACAACACGACGCTCAACGTGAACGTCCCGGGCGGCGAGCCGACCGGCTACCAGATGACGTTCCTCGGGCACCGGCTCTTTCGGCACTCCGTCGCGCGTCGCGAGGACCCGCGCGGTGCGCCGTACTTCTGGATCGGTGGCGTGCCGGCCGACCCGCACGACTTCCCCGGGAGTGACTGCAACGCGATCGCGGACGGCCTCGTGTCGGTGACGCCGCTGTCCGTGGACCAGACCAACCCGCGCGCGCTCGCGGGGCCGCTGGGTGCGCTCGAGCTCGATGGCTTCGCGCGCACGGACGGCGTCGCGCCTCCGGTCGAGATCGACGTGGTGCCGGTGCGATGAGGATCGGGCTCGTTCTGCTGCTGTTGTTCGCCGCGGCGTGCGCGGGGCGTCAGGGACCGCCGGCATCGCGGCTCGACCTTCGGAAAGAGCATCGCATTCACCGAGTCGAGTCCGGTGACACCGCGTACGGCATCGCGAAGAAGTACGACGTGGCGCTCGAGGAGCTCGTCGCGCTGAATGAGCTGGAGCGTCCCGACAAGCTGTCGATCGGGCAGGAGCTTCTGATCCCCGGAAAGGTCGCCGCCGCCGAGGCCGGCCCGCCGCCGCCGCCGGCCGTGGGGCCCGCGCCGAAGGCCCCGGTCGTCGAGACGACGCTCGACTGCACCGCGAAGCCGATGCCGACGCTCGAACGCTCCGATAAGGGCTTCGCGTGGCCGGTGGTGGGCGGCGTGGTCATCGCGAAGTACGGGACGATCGAGGGCCTCCCGCACGAAGGCCTCGACATCGCGGCGCCCGCCGGGACGCCGATCCGCGCGGCGAACGCCGGCAAGGTGCTCTTCGCGGGCGAGCAGCCCGGCTACGGCAACATCGTGATCGTCGCCCACGAGGGCGGGCTCGCGACGATCTACGCGCACAACGCGACCAACTGCGTCGAGGTCGCGCAGGAGGTGGCGCTCGGGGACGTGCTCGGCGTCGTGGGGACGAGCGGAGGCGTGGCCTCGCCGCGCGTGTACTTCGAGCTGCGCGAGGGCGCGAAGCCGGTGAACCCGGCGGGGTTCCTGCCGAAGTGACGGCCTGAGGTCGGGCGGACCGCGAAACGGCGGGCGTGGAAGGGCGCTCCGGCCGTGAACCGTGACCGTGAGCTGACCGTGAGCTGACCGTGAGCTGACCGGGCCCGTGACCGATCCCGTGAGCGTGACCGTGACCGTGACCGGGACCCGGACCCGGACCCGGACCGGGACCGTGACCCGGACCGTGACCCGGACCGGGACCGGGACCGGGACCGGGACCCGACCGGGTGATGGCGTTGACTCGGTACGGGAGCGCGGTGACTCTCGGGGCGGTGGCGAAGCATCTTCTCCTGCTCTCCTGCTTCCTCCTCGCGGCGTGCTCCGGGCCGGACGGGTCTCCGGGGTCGCCCGGGCCGCAGGGGCCGATGGGCGCGCCCGGGCCGACGGGACCGACCGGTGCGACCGGGGTGCAGGGCGCGGCCGGAGCGCCTGGACAGCCGGGGCCCGAGGGCGGGACGCCGATCCTGCTCACGCAGCCGGCGGTCGCGACGCTGACGTTCGCGGACGGGCCCGCCATTCAGCAGTTCGACAGCTTCCGCGTGGTGGCGCCGGGCTCCGGCTACTTCATGATCCGAACGAACTTCACCGGCACCGTCGCCAAGCGCGACGGGTCCACGCGGTGCTACGTGTCCGTGCGGGTTCGCCTCGATCAGGAGCCGGTGCCGCTCGTGCTCCAGAACGTCGGGGTGTTCGATGCGCCGGCGGTCGGTCGGCTCGACGTCTCCGTGGCCGCGCCGCTCGTCGGCGTGGTGCCGGTCGACGTACAGGACACGGTGTTGGTGCGCCTCGAGCTGCAGCGTCAGGTCGAGGAGTGCGCGGATGGCAACGGGAACACCCAGATCGCGCAGATCACGGCGCAAACCGAGGTGTCCTGGTTCCGCAACGTCATCGCCACGCGTTGAAGTCGAGCCGGATCGGTCGCATCATCGGCCGGTGGATCATCGCCAGCTCTCCGAGCAGATACGTGACCTGATCAAGGACGTCCCGGATTTCCCGAAGCCCGGGATCGTCTTCAAGGACCTCACCCCCGTCTTCGCACACGGTCCCAGCACCGCCGCGCTCGCGGGCATGTTCGCGGAGCGTTACGCGGCGCGGAACGTCGACGCGATCGTCGCCATCGAGTCGCGCGGCTTCCTCCTGGGCGCCCCGATCGCCGCGAAGATGGAGAAGCCGCTCGTCCTGGTGCGCAAACCCGGCAAGCTCCCGCGCAAGGTGCGCTCGCAGAGCTATCAGCTGGAGTACGGCGAGGATACGCTCGAGATGCACGAGGACGCTCTGCAGGCGGGCCAGCGCGTGGTGGTCATCGACGACCTCCTCGCGACCGGCGGCACCGCGGCGGCCACTTGCAACCTCGTACGTCAGACCCAGGCGGAGATCGCCGAGGTCGCCTTCCTCGTGGAGCTCGGCTTCCTGGAAGGCCGCCAGCGCCTCGCCGCGCACGATTGCTTCGCGCTGGTGACGTACTGAGGCCCGGCCCTTCGCACGGGGCCGGGAAGCTGATATGTTGCGGTATTGACAGGACTTTCGGGCCAGGCTACCAAAGCGGGTGGGGGTTGCTCCCGTAGCTCAGCTGGATAGAGCGACGGTTTCCTAAACCGTAGGCCACAGGTTCGAGTCCTGTCGGGAGTGTCGATGAGCGAGTCGCGGCAAAAGCCAATCACATCTCGCTGGGGAAGTTCATGAACAAGTCGGAGCTCGTCGAGAAGCTGGCCGAACGGGCCAAGATCACGAAGAAGCGCGCCGAGCAGGTCGTCAACCTGGTCTTCGACCAGATGACGCAGGCTCTCAAGCGCGGAGAGCGCATCGAAATTCGCGGGTTTGGCAGCTTCACGAGCAAGTCCTACGACGCGTACACGGGCCGAAACCCCCGCACCGGGGAAACGATCCACGTACCGGCGAAGCGCCTCCCGTTCTTCAAGGTTGGCAAAGAGCTGAAGGAACGCGTGGATTATCCACCCGGAATGGCGCCGCGTCCGGAGCGGCCCATCGGTGAGGACGACCAGGACAGCGACGATGGCTCGGGTGACGGACAAGCCGGCGAAGGCGGCGGACTCGCCACGGCGTGACGCCCACGCGGGCGCTACCGTGAACAGCGGCGCGCCCAACCTCGCACATTTCGACAAGGCTGCGTCGACCGACGCCGCGCCGACGCACGTCGTCGCGCCGCCGACGGCGGACGCCATCGCGCGCGAGCTCGATACGCTGCGCGGACAGCGCGTCGCCGTCGCGATGTCGGGTGGCGTCGACTCCGCGGTTGTCGCTTACCTACTCCGCGAGGCCGGCGTCGACGTCGTCGGCCTCTCGCTCCGCCTGCACGATCCCGATCCCGATAACCCGCTCGCGCCGCGCGCCTGCTGCCCGCCGGACGACCTCCAGGACGCACGCCGGGTGAGCGAGATGCTCGACGTCCCGTTCTACGTGATCGACGCGCGCGACGCCTTCGACGACGCCGTCGTTCGCCCGTTCGTTCGCGCGTACGTCGCGGGGCGCACGCCGAACCCGTGCGTCGGTTGCAACAGCTTCGTGAAGCTCGGGCGCCTCGCCGCGCGTGCGCGTGCGCTCGGCTGCGCGCGCCTCGCGACCGGCCACTACGCACGTGTCACCCACGACGACGTCACGCGCCTGTACACCGGCGTCGACCGCGACAAGGACCAGTCGTACTTCCTGTTCGGTGTCGCGGAGAAGATCCTCGGCACGCTCCTGTTCCCGCTCGGCGCGCGCACCAAGGAAGAGGTCCGGACGCTCGCGCTCGACTCCGGCATGCCGGTCGCGCACAAGCTCGAGAGCCAGGAGGTGTGTTTCGTCGGCGGCGCTGGCGCGGGAGGCTTCGTGCGTCGGCAGCCGGAGGCGGCGGGTGATCACCGCGGACCGATTGTCGACGAGGCGGGGCGCGAGCTCGGCCGGCACGACGGCGTCATGAACTTCACCGTGGGGCAGCGCAAGGGCATCGGCATCGCCGCGAAGCACCCGCTGCACGTGCTGAACATCGACGCCGAGCAGCAGACGATCGTCGTCGGCCCGGCCGCGTCGCTCGAGAAGACCGCGCTCGTCGCCGCCCGTGCGTCATGGCCGGCGGGCCGCCCCGAGGCGCCCGTCCGCGCAACCGTGAAGATCCGCTACCGCGACCACGGCACCGAGGGCACCGTCGTCCCGCTCGACGGCGGCCGCGTGCGCGTGGACTTCGATCGTCCGGTCCGCGCCGTCGCGCCCGGGCAGGCGGCGGTATTCTACCGCGGCGAAGAGGTCGTCGGCGGCGCGTGGATCGAGGAGGGGCTCGCGTGAGCACTTCGAAGGACCCGGTGGTCCGCCTCTGCCAGCTGCTCGACTACGAGTTCTCGGACGCGAAGCTCCTCACGCAGGCGCTGACGCACCGCTCCTTCGTCAACGAGATCGCCGACGACCGCGCGCACGACAACGAGCGCTTCGAGTTCCTCGGGGACGCGGTGATCGATCTCGTGGTGTCCGTCGCGCTCATGAAGCGGTTCCCGGACGCGCGGGAGGGGGCGCTTTCGAAGATGCGTGCGTCCGTCGTCAGCGAGAAGGCCCTCGCGCGGATGGCGCGCGAGCTCCAGCTCGGCGAGGCCCTCCGCCTCGGGCGCGGCGAGGCGATGTCCGGCGGGCGCGACAAGGCGTCGATCCTCTCGGACGCCTTCGAGGCGGTGATGGCGGCGATCTACATGGACGCAGGCTACGCGGAGGCCGAGCGGGTGCTCCTGAGCCGCATCGAGCTCCCGAAGGACGGCACGCTGGAGCGGCGCGATCCGAAGACCGAGCTGCAGCACCACATCCAGGCCGAGCATCACGTGACACCCGTGTATCGCCTGGTGGATCAGCACGGACCCGAGCACGAGCGGTCGTTCGTCGTGGAGCTGTGCGTGAACGACACGGTGCTCGGGCGCGGTGAGGGCCGCACGAAGAAGGGCGCCGAGCAGCAGGCGGCCCGCGCGGTGCTCGCGAAGATGCGTGACGACGGTCAGACTTGACCGTGCTCGTCTGTGTGGTGTCATTGGGCCGCGATGCATCGAATTGGCCTCTTCGCGTTCACACTGCTCGTCGGCGCCGCGTCCACCGCGGTGGCGCAGGAGCCTCCGAAGCAGATCGGTATCAAGCAGGCGCTCGAGGGCGTGAAGGGCAAGGGTGAGCTCCACGCCAAGATCGAGACCACGCTGGGTACGATCGAAGTGAAGCTCCACGAAAAGCTCGCGCCGCGCACGGTCGCGAACTTCGTGGGCCTCGCGCGCGGCAAGCAGCCCTACATCGACTCGAAGACTCGCAAGGTGAAGAAGTCGAACTACTACGACGGCATCATCTTCCACCGCGTCATCCCGAACTTCATGGTCCAGACCGGCGACCCGACGGGCACCGGCCGCGGCGGCCCCGGGTACAAGTTCGCGGACGAGTTCTACCCGTCGCTCAAACACGACAAGCCGGGGATCCTGTCGATGGCGAACGCCGGGCCGGGGACGAACGGTTCGCAGTTCTTCATCACGGAGCGGCCGACGCCGCACCTCGACAACCGGCACTCGGTGTTCGGTGAGGTCATCGGGGGCATGGACGTGGTGCGCAAGATTGCGCGTGTGAAGACCGCGCCCGGGGACAAGCCGGTGCAGGACGTCGTGATGAAGAAGGTCACGATCTTCCGCACCGCCGGCAAGTGAGATGACGGACGAGACGCCGCATCGGTCGGGCTACGTGGCCCTGGTGGGGCGTCCCAACGTCGGAAAGTCCACCATCCTCAACGCGCTGCTCGGTCAGAAGATCGCGGCGACGACCCACAAGCCGCAGACCACGCGCAAGAACCTCCTCGGCGTGCTCAACCCGCCGGGCGCGCAGCTCCTCTTGCTCGACACGCCCGGCCACCACCAGGCGAAGGGGCCGCTGAACCGCTACATGGTCGCGCAGGCCGAGCAGGCGATCGCCGAGGCGGACGTCATCGCGCTCGTGGTCGAAGCGCGCGAGGACGACCGCGTCACGCCCGGCAACGAGCGCATCCTCGGCGTGCTGTCGCAGTCGACGAAGCCGGTGGTGCTGGTGCTGAACAAGGTCGACCGCGTGAAGAACAAGGAGGGGATGCTCCTTCAGATTCAGCGGTTCGAGTCGGAGATAGGCGAGCGCCTCGCGGCGGTCGTGCCGATCTCGGCGTCGAAGAAGAAGGGGCTCGACCGCCTGCTGAAGGAGCTCGCCGGAGCGCTGCCGGAGGGGCCTTCGTACTTCGAGGGCGAGGAGGTGACGAACGAGTCGGAGCGCTCGATCGTCGCCGAGTTCGTCCGCGAGAAGGTCATGCTCGCGACGAAGGACGAGTTGCCGTACTCGGCGGCGGTGACGTTGGACTCGTTCGAGGACAAGCGCCCGAAGATCGTGCGCATCGCGGCGACGATCCACGTCGAGCGTCCTTCTCAGAAGGCGATCGTGATCGGGCGCCGCGGCGAGCGCATCAAGGACATCGGGACGCGCGCGCGCAAGGACATCGAGTACCTCGTGGGGACGAAGGTGTTCCTGGAGCTGCACGTGCGCGTCACGGGTGACTGGTCGTCCGACGCGGGCGCGATGGCGAAGCTGGGTTACGGTGGTCCCTCGGGTGACGAGCCCGAGGTGGAGATCTCGCCTCAGCTGTTGGCCGAGGCGATGGCGCAGATCGAGGAAGAGGAAGCGTGATGGAAGGCGGCAAGCCGATCGTCGCGATCGTGGGGCGCCCGAACGTCGGGAAGTCGCGGCTGTTCAACCGGTTCCTCAAGGCGCAGCGCTCGATCGTCGCGGACATGCCCGGCGTGACGCGCGACCGCATCTACGCGGACGCCACGCTGGACGGCACCCGCGGCTCGGTCGACGTGGTGCTCGTCGACACCGGCGGGTTCGATCCGACTTCGGACGATCCGATCATGCGTCGTGTCGTCGAGCAGACGCAGCTCGCGATCGACGAAGCGGACGCGATGATCTTCCTGACCGACGGCCGCGTCGGCATCTCGCCGGAGGACCACGACGTCGCGAAGATGCTGCGCAAGAGCGGCAAGCCGGTGGTCGTCGGCGTCAACAAGATCGACGGCCCGAAGCAAGAAGACTTGCTGCACGACTTCTACGGTTTGGGGCTGCCCGACATGCTCCCGATCAGCGCCGCGCACGGGCGCAACGTCGGTGAGCTCGAAGAGATGATCGCGGATCGTCTCCCCACGCCGATCGACGAGATGGGGCTGGTCGACGAGCTCCCATCCCCCGGCGAGGACCCGAGCGACGCCACTGGCCCGATCCGAATCGCGGTGATCGGCCGACCGAACGCGGGCAAGTCGTCGCTGATCAACCGGATGCTCGGCGAGGACCGCCACCTCGTCTCGGAGGTCGCAGGGACGACGGTGGACTCCGTCGACTCGCTCGTCCTGCACCAGGACCAGGAGTACCTGTTCATCGACACCGCCGGCATTCGCCGGAAGCGCTCCATCGCGATGCGCGTCGAGAAGTTCTCGGTGATCGCGGCGCTCAAGGGGCTCGAACGATCCGACGTCGCGCTGCTCTTGCTCGACGCGACCGAAGACGTCGCCAACCAGGACGCGAAGGTCTCCGCGTTTGCCTACGAGAAGGGCAAGGCGGTGATCCTCGTCGTGTCCAAGTGGGACGCGGTGTCGGGCAAGACGAAGAAGGAGATCAGCGACAAACTCCGCGAAGAGCTACCGCACCTGGCGTACGCGCCGGTGGTGTTCACCAGCGCGCACACGGGGGAGGGCGTCGACCGGCTCCTCCCCACCGCGAAGAAGGTGCACAAGGAGTACGGGCGGCGCATCACGACCGGGAAGCTCAACAAGTTCGTCGAGGAGCTGATGGACCGGCACCCGCCGCCCTCGAAGAAGGGCAAGCAGGGGCGCATCTACTACGTCACGCAGATCGACGTGCGCCCGCCGCGGTTCTTGATCTCGGTCAACGACCCGAAGCTCATCCACTACAGCTACCGCCGCTACCTCATCAACGAGCTGCGGAAAGCGTACGGCTTCGACGGCATCCCGCTCCTCGTCGGCTACCGCAGCCACAAGGAGAAGGAGAAGAAGAAGCCGGCCGAGCGCGGGAAGAAGAAGGCGCAGTACAACCCGAAGAAGCAGGCCACCGCCGTGAAGCGTGCGCGCAAGGCCGGCAAGAAGAAGAAGACGCGCAAGACCACCGATAAACGCGGGTAGCGCGTCGACTGCGACATCCGTCGCCACCGCACGTTGCCGGCCTACGCGACGTGTGTACCGTTCGCTCCGTGCAGAAGCTGTGGCTCGGACTCTCTTTGGTCGCGCTCGTCGGCTGCGCGACGCCGAGACACGAACGTCGCGTCGCGATCCAACCGCTCGAGGCCCGTGCGCGGGACCTCATGGACGACGATCGCCTCCACGTCGCGATGCGGCTGTTGATGTCTCAGGTGGGGCGATCGAAACCGGGCCCCGCCCGCACGCGGGCGGAGGTCTTGCTCGTCGAGGTCGGGCGGCGAATCGACGACCGCCTCGTCCTGCCCGTCTGGCTCGAGGCGAACATCGGCGCGCGGCTGTGGAAGCTGCCGCTGTCCGCCGAACAGCGGACGTGGGCGCACTACGCGTTGGGTTCGCACGACGCGCGGAAGGGCGACAGCGAGGCGGCCATCGCCCACCTCGAAGAGGTACCCGCGAGCTCCGAGCACTACCCGCGCGCGCAGTTTCGCATGGGCCTGATCGCCGCCGGACATCGCCGCGATGCGATCGCAGGACGGAAGCACTTCGAGAACGCCGGCGAGGTCGCCCGCCGCAAGGGGCAAGCCGATGTCGCGAGCGAAGCCGAGAGCGCGCTCGCTCGTCTGGACTACGAAGCCGGAGACTTCGAGGCGAGCGTCGCGCGGTACACCACGATCCTCTCGGACGCCGCTTCCGACGATCCGCGCCACATCGAGCGCGCTTGGGCGCACTACCGTTCCGGTAACGACGACGCCGCGTGGGACGCGATGCAGGGCCTCGACCCTCGGCGCACTCCGGAGGTGGCGGTGCTGCGCGCCGCCGTGCGGCTTCGACAGTGCGTGCTCTCGGAGGCCGTCGAGCTGGCGGGGGCGATCCTCGACCCGGCGTTCGAAGTGGCCCCGCCTCCGACGCACGTCCGCCTCGCACGCCTCGAGGCGCGTTCGGCGCGCGCAAAGGCGGAGCTCGAAGGTCTCGAGGACGCTTCGCTGATCACCTACGGCCAACAGGAGGCCGAGCAGTGGCGGGACTTCGCGACGATCATTCGAAGCGAAGAGGCGCGGCGGCAGGCCATCTTCGTCGAGGACTTTCAGCGGAGGGCGCGCGTCGTTCGGCTCGAAGCCGCCTGGCGCCTCGCTGGCGAGGACGCGGCGACGCCGTGTGTGTCCGCGGTCGACGCGAGCAACGCCGACACGTGGCGGATCGTCGCGGCGTTGGACGCGGAAGTGATCCTCGAATCGCCGCGCCCCCCAACGCGAGACCCGATCGCGGTGGCGGAGATCCTCCGCATCGCGGCGCTTTGGAACCCTGCGCACGAGCGGGCGCTCCCGTGGCTCGAACGCGCCCTCGCGGTGTACGACGCTCCGCCCGACGGTCATGACGCAACCGAAGTTGCGGCGTCGCGGCGGCGAGTGTTGTTGCAAGTGGGCGACGTTCACTTCTTGCGCGGACGCGCGGCGGAAGCCCGAAAGGCGTACGTGGAAGCGGCGCGTTCGGGACCGAGCCCCGGCGAGGACCTCTACGCGCGCTACGGGAGCGCGTGGGCCGCCTGGGCGGAGGGCGACGTTGACGCGGCGAACAAGACGATGCGTGCCGTCCTGCGTGATGCGCGTGCGGTCGCGCAAGCTCCGCTCGTGGAAGCCGCGCGGGAGGCGCTGACCTTGTTTCGGTGAGGTCAGAGCGTCGTTCGGTCCCAGCGCGCCCGTGACCGATCGCCTCACCTGGTGCGTCCCACGACAGATCACGAACGATTCGAGCCCGAAGTCGCGCTGGCCCGGCGTGTGCTGTTGGAGACCTGCGAGCGCGACGCGCGCTGGAGGTACTCGCCATGAACACGCTCCCGAGCTTCCCCGTCGATCTTCACACCCACGAACGCCGAAGGCTGCGCGCCGAGGACGCCGAACGCATGATCCGGCGGTTCGTCTGGCAGCGGCGCCTCACGCGAGGCTTGGTCTTCGCGACGTCCGTCGCCGTGGTGGCCCTTGGCATCGTGGCGATCGCCGAGCGCGGCTCGCACGTCGCCGCGCAGGTCGACGCGGCGCTGCAGGTCGGTGAGCCGCTCGCGGACGTCCCCGCCGTGTCGCCGCTCCTCGACGGCGAAGGGTTCGGGCTCGAGCCGGACGCCGCTGCGATCCCGGTGGGCGTCGCGGAGGATGAAGCGCCGGCCGAGCGCGGAGATGCTGTGGAGGCGCCCGAGCAGGCCCCTGAGATCGCGGAACCTGTGCCCGACTCGCGATCGAGTACGAGCGAACACGTCGCGCCGGTCGGACTGACGGCAGCGCCGGTGACGGGAGCGCCTGACCCGCAGGCGGCGCCCGTGAAGGCCGGGCCGGGCGAGCGGGCGGCGCCGAAGCGCGTCGCGGCGGCCGATCAGGAGGCGGCGTCTGTGACGGCTCCTTCGGGCTCGCGGGCGGCGCCGAAGCGCGTCGCGGCGGCCGGGCCGGACGCGGCGTCTTCGATGGTTCCTTCGGGCTCGCGTGCTGCGCCGAAGCGCGTCGCGGCGGCTGATGAGGCGGCTCCTTCCAACTTCGCGCCCGATTCGACATCCGCTTCGGCGCCGGCCGTCCACCGCTCGCGTGCCGCGCCGCGCGGCACGCGTTTGAAGGACCTTGGCGCCTCGACCGCGGTGGAGGCGCGCGCCACCGATCGCGTGGACGACGACGCGCCGCCGGCGCTGCAGCTCGGCGAGGACCTCCTCGCGCTCGACCAGCCGTGGGATGCGCTGCTCGCGTTCGAGGCGGTCGCCGAGTCGGGGCGGGACCCCGCGCCCGCCTTCGTCGGGATGGGGCGCGCATACCAGGCGCTCGACAAACCCTACGCCGCCGAAGTGCAGTTCCGCCGCGCGTTGGAGGCCGACCCGGACTACGCCCCGGCGCGTCACGCGCTCGCCGTCGCCCTCGCGGAGCGCGAGCGGCCCGCCGAGGCCGCCGCCGAGTACCGCCGGTACCTCGCGTTGGCGCCCGAAGGCCCCCACGCCGCGCACGCGCTGGAGGCGCTCCAGGCGCTGGAGGCCCGGCCGCTCTGAGCCCCGTTGCAGGATCCGCAACTCGCCCCTCCCCGGGCGGTGGGGTCCGGGTCGATCCGAGCCATGTCGGATCGGCCCGGACCTTGCTCTACACGTCGGCATGGCCCTTCAGATCAACGCCAACGTCGTCAACACCACCGCCGCCATCGATGCGACCCAGTCGCTCGATAGCGCCACCACCGATACCCGCTCCCGCGAGGCCGACAACACGATCGCCATCTCCGATAGCGTCGTGCGCCTCCAGGACAACAACGTCGCCGTGAAGAACGAGATTCGCGCCGACGCGCACAAGGAAGTCCGGACCTTCAACGGGATCGGCGCCCGCAACCAGACGAACCTCACGCAGGCCCGCGCCGGCGCCGAGAACGTCGCGCCGCCGAAGACCGACGCCGCGCGCGTCGAAGCGCAGGTCGCGGCCGAGGTCGGCAACAAGGCGCAGACCCAGACCACGACCGGCGCGGCGAGCGGCGATGCCGTCCGCCTCGAGACCGGCGACACCGGCAAGGCCGTGGAGTCGACCGGCGGGCAGAGCGGCGCGAGCGAAGAGTAGGACTTCGCGGACCTCCGTGGGTTATTCGCGCGCGGCGATCTCGACGAAACGTCGGGCCTCGTCGCGCGCGGTCGCGCCCAGGTTCACGAGCGCCAACACGACGACGTTCACGACGAGTCCGTACGCGCCCGCGTGGATCGCGAACGGCCTCCACTCCGGGAACGCGACGAAGACGCCCGTGACGGCGGAGCCCGCGATCATCCCCGCGAGCACCGAACGTCCGCGCACGCGCGGGAGGTAGAGGCACGCGAGCACGCCCGGGGCGAACTGCACGACCGCGCCGTACGTGGTCAGCAGCAGGAACACGAGCGAGCCCTTGTAGACGATCGCCACGCCGTACGCGGCGATCATCACGAGCACGACGACGATGCGAATCCAGCGTCGTTCGGCGTTCGGCTCGAGTTTCTTCTTCGCGGCTTCGACGACGCCGTCGCGCACGGCGATCGACGCTGCGGCGTGGGCCATCGCGTCGCCGGACGACATCGACGCGGCGAGCGCACCCGCGCAGAACAGCCCGACGATCACCGACGGGATCTGCGTGTTCATCAGGATGTGCGGGAGGATCTGATCCGCACGTGCCGGCGGCGGCTCGAAGAACACGCCGCAGAAGCCGATGATGAAGAGCGGCACCAAGAAGATCTGAAACGTCGGGTACAGCAGCACCGTGCGGCGAATCGTCTCCTCGCTCTTCGCCGTGAACGACTTCATGAACAGGTGCGGCCACATCGAGAAGCCGACGATCGAAATGATCACCGCCGACGAGTACTCCGACCACGACCACGGCTGACCCGCCGACGTCTTCCCCGGCGCGAGCAGATGATCCGGGCGCTCGGCCGCGATGCGCGCGAACAGCTCGTCGATCCCGCCGTACAGCTCGTGTGGGAGGTACAGCCCGAGCCCCCACGCGAGCGCCATCATGAAGATGCCCTGGAACGTGTTGGTCCACCCCACGCCGAGCACGCCGCTCTTGAGGACGTACGCCGTCACGACCACGTACACGACGAGGGCCCCCGACCACGCGGGCACGTCGCCGTTGGTCATCGTCTCGACGACGTAACCGGCGCCCTGCATCTGCAGCGCGAGGTAGGGCACGAACGCGACGATGCTGACGATCGCCATCATCCCCGCGATCGCCGGCATGTCGAAGCGCACCGACATCATCTGCGCCTGCGTGACGAAGCCGTACTCACGACCGACACGCGAAGCGCGCGGACCGATGAAGTAGAACGGCACCAACCCGAGCGCGCCGTAGCCGAGGATGTAGAAGCCGGCGGCGCCCTTCGAGTACGCCCAGCCGGGCGCGCCGAGGAACGCAAACGCGGAGAAGATCGTCGCGCCGGTGATGAAGTACATCAGCAGCAGCCCGAGCCCGCGGTCGCCCGCGACGAACCCTTCGCTGGAAGCGCTCGACTTCTTGCTCGGCCACATCCCGAGGGCGAGGCACGCGACGAGGTAGCCGACGCTGATCGCGAGGACGACGGTCGTGGAGGGCATCGTCAGCGCCTCGGCCGCGTGGCGTGGTACGCGCCGATCGCCGCAAACGACAGCAGGATCCACAGCACGTTCCAGAACAGGGAGAAGGGCAGGCCGAGGACCCGCGGATCGATGCGGTTCCCGAACATGGGATAGCCGGGCCAGGTCAGGGCCAAAAGGCACACCAGGCAGAACGCCGCGTACAGGACGTTTCGCAACGTCATGGAGCGGGACCGTAGCATGACGTGGTATGCGGTAGCCGCAATGAAGACCCTCGAGTGGTGGTTCGATTTCTCCTGCCCTTACGCGTACCTGTCCTCGACGCAGGTCGAAGCGCTCGCCGAGCGCACCGGCGCGAAGCTCGAGGTGAAGCCGATGTTACTCGGTGGCGTCCTGCGCGCGGTCGGTCAGCCGCAGCGGTTGTTCGAAGCCCACGGTGCGGAGAAGGCGCGCCACAACGCCAACGATCTGCAGCGCTACGCGAACCTCTTCGGCGCGGAGTACGCGATGCCGTCGGGGCACCCGTTCCGGAGCGTCGAGGCGCTGCGTGCCGTGCTCGTGACGGGCATCCCGATGCCCCTCATCCACCGCATCTACCGCGCCTACTGGGTCGAGGGTCGTGACATCTCGGACCGCGAGGTCCTCGGTGCGCTCCTGACCGAGACGGGCCACGACGCCGCCGAAGTGCTCGCGAAGATCGACGAGCAGGCGACGAAAGACGATCTGCGCCGCCGCACCGACGAGGCGATCGAGCGGGGTGTCTTCGGCGCGCCCGCGTTCTTCGTCGACGGTGAGCTTTACTGGGGCCAGGACCGCATGGGCCACGTCGAGGCTGCGCTCGGCGGGACGCCCGGTTCCATTGAAGCGAACGGTGACTTCACACATCCGGTGGACTTCTTCTTCGACTACTCCAGCCCGTTTGCGTACCTCGGTACGGTTCGGGCGGCGCGTTCGTTCGGGGCGCACGCGACGTGGCGCCCGATGCTGCTCGGCGCGGTGTTCAAGGCCGTGGGGCAGGTGATGGTGCCGCTCTTCGAGATGAGTGAGTCGAAGCGCACGTTCATGGCGGCGGACCTCCAGCGTCAGGCGAAGGCGCTCGGGACGCCGTTCGGGTGGCCGTCGCGTTTCCCGATGAACTCGATCCTCCCGCTGCGTGTCACGCTCGCGGTCGGCACCGAGAGCCCGGAGGCGAAGAAGCTCGTCGAGCGGATCTTCGTGGCGTACTGGGGCGAGGACCGCGACATCTCGGACCCCGAGGTCGTCGCAGCGCTCGCGACGGAGTGTGGCTTCGACGGTCCCGCCCTCGTCGCCAACGCGAAGGAGCAGAAGCAGGCCCTCTTCGACGCGACGAACGCGGCCGTCGAAGCGGAGGCGTTCGGCGCGCCGACCACCGTGGTGCGGGCCGAAGGCCGCCCTGCGTCGCTGTACTGGGGCTCGGACCGCGTCGAGATGGCGGTCGCGGCGGCGCGCGGTCGGGACGAGTTGCTCTGAGCAATCGGAATGCGTGCGCGCCGACGGGATCGTAGAAGCTTGCACGCGACGCGACACCTTCGTTAGTCACTCGGCCGTGCTGCACCTGGCGGGTGAGACGGAGAGCGGGTGGGTCGAGCGTGCGCTCGGCGCGATGCCCGAGATCCTCCTCGACCACGCGCACTGCGAGAAGAAGGCCGCGTCGACCGCGGTGAACCTCATCTTTCGCTACCCGCAGCACACGGCGCTCATGCGTCCGCTGTCGGAGCTGGCGCGGGAGGAGCTCGAGCACTTCGAGCAGGTGCTCACCGTGATGGAGTCGCGGGGGCTCGAGTACAAACGCCAGCGCCCCAGCCCGTACGCGGGCAAGCTCATGACGGTGGTGCGCGCCACGGAGCCCGACCGACTCCTCGATACGTTGTTGTGCTGTGCGTTGATCGAAGCGCGGAGCTGCGAGCGGATGAAGATCCTCGCGGCCGAGCTCGAAGATCCGCAGCTTCGTGATCTGTACACTTCACTACTCGCGTGCGAGGCGCGTCACCACCGGATGTACGTCGACCTCGCCGAAGCGATCTTCGACCCGAAGGTCGTCGCGGCTCGCCTCGCGGAGGTGTCCGCGCACGAGGCGTGGGTGATCGACGACGCGCCGCTCGAGCCGCGCCTCCACAACCGCTGAAAGGACCACTCGATGCCCAAACGCTACTGGCTCATGAAGAGCGAACCCGAAGCCTTCTCCTGGGATGACCTCCTCGCGTCGAAGGATCAGACGACCTCCTGGGACGGCGTCCGCAACTACCAGGCACGCAACCTCCTCCGCGACGAGATCAAGAAGGGCGACCAGGTGTTCTTCTATCACTCGCGCGTGAACCCGCAGGTGATCATGGGGACGGCGACCGTCCTTCGCGAAGGCTACCCGGACGACTCGCAGTTCGATCCGAAGTCGAAGTACCACGACGAAAAGAGCGACCCCGAGAACCCGCGCTGGTTCATGGTCGACATCAAGGCGGACAAGCCGTTCAAACACCCGGTGTCGCTCCCGCGCATGAAGACGACGCCGGGGCTGGAGGAGATGTCGCTCCTGCGAAAGGGCAACCGGCTCTCCGTGCAGCCGGTCACCGCGGAGGAGTGGAAGATCGTCCGCGCACTTTCGCGCACCAAAGGCTCGGAATAGAACGCCGTCCGGCGCTCGTACGGAAAGTGCTCAAGGTCCGCGGGGCTCGGCCGAACCCTAGGGGGAACGCCATGCGTCCGTCGCCGTTCCAAGAGGCCCAAGGGCTGCCCGTCCCGACGCGGATGACCTGCTGGGTGCAGGAGGGCATCTCCTTCGAGGCGCCCATCACCGAGATCTATCCGGTGGGGGTCTTCGTCGAGACGAACCGCGCCGACCTTCGTTACACCGAGAGTGTGCGGATCCAGTTCAACGAGACGGGCGCGGAGCCGGTGTCGTTCGAGGGCTTCGTCGCGACGTGGGTGCGGGGGCGCGGCGTGCGCATCGAGGTCCGCCCGGACACGCCGCCGCGCATCACGCGTGTGTTGGAAGCGTGGGCGGAAGGGCGGCCGGCGCCCGTCGAGAGCACACCTTCTCCGATCGCCGCCGCCGCGCGCGGCCAGCTCGACGGTCGGCGGGTCCTCGTCATCGACGACGACCCCGGCATTCTGAAGATGATGCGGCGCCGGCTGAAGCGTCAGGGCTGCGAGGTCTCCGTGACGACATCACCGCCGTCCGGCCTCGATCACCTCGACGCGCAGGCGTTCGACGCCGTGGTCATGGACTGGATGCTCCCGAGCATCCCGGGGCAAGAGCTCCTGCAGCGCGTCCACGGCTCCCATCCGAACCTCCCGGTCGCGGTGGTGTCCGGGGCGCTGTACTGGGACAACGCCGAGCAGGTCATCGAGAAGCTCGGCGCGTCGGCGGTGATGCACAAGCCGCTCGACTTCACGCGCCTCGTCAACTGGCTCGAAGAGGTCACGCTGACCTCGGCCGCGAACCACTGATCCCCCGCACCGCCCGTGGTATCGATCGCCGTCGATGGCGAAGCAGGCGTACTTCGTTCACGAACCCGAATCCGGTCCGCTGTCCGGCACGCTCGTCGTGCTGTGGCACGGCGCGGGCGGTGACGTCGATCAGCAACACATCCGGGCGCTCGCCAAGGCGCTCCCCGCGCTCGGCGCGACCGTGGTGCGCGCGCGTTTCCCGTACCGCGTCGCCGGCAAGCGCGCGCCGGACCGCATGCCGAAGCTCATCGAGTCGGCGAAGGCGCGGCTGGCACAGCTCGAAGACAAGCTCGGCAAGTTCGAACGCGTCGTGCTCGGTGGCCGCTCGATGGGCGGTCGCATGACGACGATGCTCGCCGCCGAGGGGCACCCGGTCGACGGGCTGATCCTCTTGAGCTACCCGCTGCACCCCGCCGGCAAGAAGGACAAGCTGCGCGATGCGCACCTGCCCGACGTGAAGGCACCGATGTTGTTCGTGCAGGGGAGCAAGGACGCGCTCTGCGATCTCGAGCTGCTGCGCCCGGTGCTCGCGAAGCTCCCGAAGAAACGCGTGACCCTCGACGTGTTCGAAGGCGGCGACCACGGGATGCGCCGCGTCCCCGAAGAGGACATCACCGCTGCCGTCGTGCGGTGGATCGAGGCGCTCTAGTCACTGCAGTCGAGCTCGAAGGGCTCGTTCTTGGTCGGCAGCTCGACGTCGATGCGGTGCCCGCCGTCGGCGTCCTCGATGACCACGCGGATCGACGGGGTCATCGTGCTGTCGGGCGTGACGATCAGGCTGTTCGCGCGACGCCCCTGACCGACCAACGGCGAGTGGAGGATGACGCTGTCCGGACCGTCGCCGGTGAGGGCGAGGAAGCCGATGAGGTCGGCGCCGTCGGAGGCCCGCGGGACGACGAACATCTGCACGCTCTGGTTCTCGTGCAGGACGACGTTCTCGATGCCGTCGAGCTCTTGCACGCGCGCGCACGTGTCGCCGTTGTCGTCTTCGTAGGTCGTGCTCACCACGACGCGGCGTGACAGCGCGATGTCGTCGACGTCGCGCACGTTGATCGAGAACGCGTCGAGCTGCGTGCCGCCGTCCATCGCCACGAGCTTGTAGCGACCGGCCTGCTCGAACACGACACCGTACTGCGCGAACCCGAGCGGGAAGACGGACGAGACGAGCTCGCCGTCCTCGTTGCGAACCTGCAGGGAGAGCTTCGTGTAGGTCTCGTCGTCGAGGAAGCCGCGCTTCGGGTGCTGCATGGCGACGAACAGCGTCCGGTGGGTGGCGACGTCGTCGTCGATGCTCGCGTTGTCGATGAAGTCGACGACCAGCGAGAACCGCACTTCGCCGTTTTCGCCGATCTGACCGTCGGAGGTGGCGCCGCACGCGAAGGATCCAGCGGCGAGGGAGAGGGCTAGGAGCGTCTGGGCTATCCGCATCGTGGGCGACCCCACAGCAAGGCCCAGGCCAGCCCTGATTCCGGCGCGTTGTGACACATCGAGGCCCCAGACCCGGGCGCTTCGACGACGACTGTGGTGATTCGACGACGATCTTTGCCCAACGAGGGGATCCGATCCTTGCCGAGTGATATACATGTATCAATATAAAAATATATGCATACACACAGACTCGTCCTCATCCTCTCCGCCGCCCTGTTCGGTTTTGCGTGCGCGCCCCCCACGGAGGAGCTCGCCGTCACGACCGACGCGACCACGCACCCCTGCCCGACCTGCGAGGGCTCCCTCCTGGAAGATCTCGTCTACGACACCGTCGACATCGTTCTGAAGCCCGGTGGCGACTACGAGGCCTTCTCGCCGACCTCACTCACCGTCGAATGCGAAAACGGGACCGCCTCTTGGAGCATCGGCTTGGACGTGCCGTCCACGTTCGACGAAGAGCACCTGTGGGCCGGCGAGCCGCGCCCCGACCAGGCCGCCGCCGCGACGTCGTGCCTCCTCAAGTTCGAGGGCTCCGAGTCCTTCGAGGTCCCCCTGGAAATCCGCTGAAAGGCCGGAGTGCTGCCCCCCACACTGCCCCGTTTCTGTGAACGGAGGTGTATTCTCTCGTCACATACTGGCGAATGGATACATATGCCTATATATTACCGCGCGTTCTGCACATGAAGTTCGAGATCCTTCATCGACCCCTCGTCGCCAAGCTCCGGCCTCCTTCGTGGTCCCGATCGGACGGACCGGAGCCCGCGCTGCGTCCCGGTCGTCACTTCGTGCAGGGCGCGCCGGGTATGGGGAAGACGTCGCTCCTGCGCGCCCTGTCGCGCTCGGAGGGTGCGACGCTCGTGATGGGTGGCGACCCCGGAGCCGGACAGGAGATCGCCGAATGGTGTCGAAGCGCACGCGGCACCGACACGCTCCTCGTCGATGACTTCGACATCCTCTACGACGCTCGACTCGAGAAGACACTGCGCTCGATCCCCGACGCACGCCTCGTCGCGACCTCGCGCTTGTCACGCGACGACGTCGCCGAACGTGCGATCGGCAACGACGATCCCGAGCGCGACTGGGTGAATCGGCGGCAGAACGAGATCCACCAGTTCGATCGCTACTTCATGGACCTCCCGACGGTGGACGACACCCGAGCTGCGCTCACCGACCTGATGGGGAAGCTCTCCGAAGACGTGTGGACGAACGTGTTCGGCGCGACCGACGGTCACCCCACGCTCCTCGCGCGCGCATCACGACGATCCGAGCTCTTCGGCGACTACGATCAGCTCTCGAATTACCTGCGACTCAACGCGACGAGCTACGTCGCGGACGCGGTGGCCTGGGTGTTCGAGTACGCACGCGCGTCCGTCGGGGCGCTCGTCTCGGTCCTCGACGACGGGACCGAAAAATGTGACCCCGCCGATGAGGCCATCCAGCCGCTGCTCCGCTGTGGGCTGCTGCGTCACGACGCCGGACGGCTGCGCTTGGTCGCTCCGAGCGTGACGCACAAGCTCGTCGCGTCCGAGCTACGGAAGCGCTTGGATGCCGAAACAGTCCACGACCCGCTCGCGCAAGCCGCACGAGCGCGCCCGCTGGAGGCGCCGGCGCCGCGACCCCAAGGGAACCCAGCGACGCCAACCCCGCCATCGGCGGAGGGCTCGCCTGGCCTCCAGCCCGATCCCGCGCGCCCGAACAGCCGCGGTATCGTCACGGACAGCGGTCGGGTGCTGACCTTCCGAGGCACGAACTGGCGCATCCTCTGCTGCCTCTTGCAGGCCCGAGGTGAACCCGTGAGCGTCGCCGCCCTCAAGGACGCCTGCGGCGTAGTGACCGACACCGCGATTCGCTCTGCACTCCAGCAGATTCGTGCGCGAATCGAGCGCGAGGGCTTCCCGATGCCGTTCGAGAACGTCCCGCGCCGCGGGTACAGGGTTGCGTCGCCGTTCTTGGGAGAGGCTAGCCCCAGTCCGGCCGGTCCCCGATCGGCTCGTAAGAAGCGGGAGCCTTCGTCGCGTGCGTCAGCAAGACCGCGCGCGCATTCGCAGGGGTGATGTACCCCTTACTCGGGTCGACCTTTCGGACGCCCTGCAAGCAGGCGAGCGTGCCGGCGATCATCGCGGCCGCCGCCGAGGTGCCGGAGAACGCCGCGGTGAACCGGCAGTGCGGATCGCCCGGGTCCTCGAGGTCACCGTAGCCGCACGTCACGACGTTCTCACCCCAGCCTTGCACGTCGACGCAGCGACCGAAGTTGGAGTACGGCATCCGACCCTGCTGAATGTCGACATGGGAAGCACCCACGATGATCGAGCTCGGTCCGCTCCCGCGGGCGACGCTGAACGGGTTGCGCCAGCTGGGAAAATGCCCGGGCTTCGGTGGCGCGTCGAACAGGGGATCGTCGAGGTTGGCATCGTCGTTACCGGCGGCTTGCACCACGATGATGCCCTTCTTCGTCATCGCCTCGATCGGTATCTGCATGTCCGGAAACCACTCGAGAGGAACCCACGGGAACGTGGGCGCACCCGCGACGTTCGTATCGAGTCGAGCGGTCTGCGGGAGGAGGAGGATGTCTCCCTCTTCGAGCTGGTCGTGGGCCTTCCACAGGTCGCTGCACTGCATTCGTCCGCGTGAGACGGCGAAGAAGATCATCGACGCGCCCGGAGCGCACCCCGAAACGCCGCGCGGCAGAGAACCGTTCGGCACCTGCCTCGCGCCCACGACCCCCGCGACGGCGGTGCCGTGATCGCGCAGCTTCGGATCGGAACGTTTGACCGAGTCGATCGAAGTGAGTCCGTGCTGGAAACAAACGTGGTCCTCGTCGATCGCGTAGTCATAGATGAGTACGCGAACGCCTTGTCCGTTGCCGCCGGGTGCCTTCCACAGAGACGACACGCCGAGCCCGGGCGCGGCATCGAGGTGCCGTTGTGCATCACGATGATGCATGGGCATCGAAGCCGGCCGCGGCGCACTTCGCACGTACGCACCCAGGCACCCGTGAATCGACCGGCATATCTTGGCTAACTCATGCGGCCGATCATCCTGCGAGCTCACGTTGAAGTACGTGGCGTCGAGCTCCGGGAACAACGCTGTGAGATAGGCGCGTTCTCTCTCCAGAGCGTTCGCCGCGTTACGAGCGGCCGATGGAGTGAACCGGGCGATGAGGACTCGTGGTTCGTGCATACAGTGCGTGGCTCGTCCCGTGGGCCGCGTGGGTGGCCCGGGGCCGCGAAGCGTAGTGCATTGGACGCGACCCTCAAAGGGAGGAATAGTTTCGAAGGAAGAAGCTCAAGGAGCGCCGGCGGCGGGCCGAACTGTCGAAACAAGAGGTAAAACGAAAGATGGTGATCGCAAGTCGGGAGGTTTGGGCCGTGGTTCTCAGAATCACGCGCTCGGCTGATCTCGCCGCGATTCGCTCGCTCGCGGAAACCCATCGGTGCGCCACCGATGACCTGCCCGAAGGTCCAGTTAGTGAGCGCAACGCGTACGTCACTTTTGCCGCACATGACTTGAGTCACGCGCGTGCATTTTTGGCCGAGGCGTGGGCGCGTTCGGACGTCTTGGGCGCGTACGTTCGCGGCGAAGGCGACGATTAAGGCTCACCCCAGAGTCGAAACGACCGACCCGCCGGCGATGCAGCCGCCGCGATCCGGAACGCCTCCCCCGGGGTCTCTTCGCCGCCCGCCGCGTAGAAGGCCGCCACGAACCGCCCGAGCTCGGGTGTGTCATCCAGCCCATCGACGCTGGCGACGACAGTCCTCACCCCGGCGGTGAGTAGCGCCTGAGGCAACCCATCCGAGCCTTCGCGTTGGGCTTCACCCGTGCTGCAGCCGATGAGCACGGCCAAGTGAATGCCGTCGGGACGCGCTTCGAAGATGTCATGAATCGTCAGGTCACCGTCCGCCAGTCGAAGGCGAGCGCTCCAGGGATCGTTCCGCCCGACCTGACCGTGCCCGGCAAAGTGAAACAGTCGTACGGTGCCGAGCGAGTCGAGGACGGCCGCTCGCGTAGCCCCCTCGTGGATCAAGAGCTTGGAGTCCGTGCGTCGAGACGCGACCGAGCGCCCCTCACGCTCGGCAAAGGCGAGGTCACGGTTCGGGTCCGCGACGACGACGGCACCCGAAGCCGCGCTCGTCCGCTTCCGTCCGACGACGCCCGCGTGTGGAACCCAAGAAACCGTGGCACCGCCCGGAGGCACCGCGAGCTCGAACGCCCAGCGCTCGCCACCCGGCGAGATGTAGATGTGGTCGACCGTCGCCGCGCGTGCCTCCCACTGCTTCAGCACGTCGTCGCCGCGCGCGACGTCGACCTGTGTGTTCGAGATCCAGAAGCTCAAGGGTTCGCGGTGTGATCGCGCTGCGATGACGAGGGCGCGTCGGTCCCCCAGCCTGGATCGTATCGCCGCGAGGTCCATCGCCTCGACATGCGCGTCCTCGCCCGCCAGGCCGACCAGGACCTCCGCGCGGCGCTGACTCGCGTGCTCGACGGCTTGGTCCACGAGGCCGGCGTCGAGGAGCGCCCCCAACGTTCGTCGATGCAGGTCGGCCTCATCGGCGAGCATCGAGGCCTGGGCCGGCGCGCTCACCAGCGTCCTGCGCAGCGCACGCAGACGTCGGGTGGCGGCGAGATAGTCGGCGCGCGCTCGCTCCGCGCGCCCCGCCTCCTCGTGCACGCGCCCGAGCAACGCGCGCGCGGCGCACGCCACTCGGGAGTCGTCGCCGTCGTGTTCTTCGAGCGCGTTGGCTTCGATCGAAAGCAGACGTTCGCTTGCTTCCTCCAGCCGTCCCTCGGCCAGCGCAAGCTCCGCATCGAGCATCCGGACCTCCCAACGCACTTCGGTCCGCTCGTCGTTCGTCATCGCCAGGAGCGCGTCGACCTGAGCACGCGCCGTCGCTTCGTCGTCGGCGTCGAGGGAGGCGCGTGCGATGAGCGCGCGAACGTTCGCCTCGAACTGCTTCGTTCCGCTGGCCTGAAAGTGGCGGAGCGCGCGTTGCGCTGCGCCGTGGAGCGTCTCGCGCGCCACCGTCATTTGGCCCGTGCGGTGTGCGTGGTACAGCGCGCCGGCGAGGTTCCCGAAGTAGTGTCCGCGGGCGACGTCGTCTGCGTCCGGCGGTGGCGGGTGTCGTCGAAGCAAACGCACCGCCTCGGCCGCGCGCCCGTACTCCGACCAGAGCGTCACGAGCGGTTGTACGATCTGCTGCAGATGGCGCGTGTCGCCTTCGTACTCCGCAAAGCTGATGGCGGCCTGCAGCAATCGCTCGGCTGCGACGAACGCCCCGTTGCCGCGCCGTTCGAGGTGTACGAGCGCTTCGTAGTAGTCGGCTTCCGCGGACAGCTTCGACGAGTCGAGCTTACGGGCGTCCGCGCGCGCCGCCTCGAGGAGTCGCAGCGCTTCGTCGAATCGATCGTCGCTCAGCGCGACGTACGCGAGCGCGGATCGGCGTCGGGACGCCTCGCTGAGGACACCCGCCGCTTCGGCCAACTCGATGGCTCGCCGCCAGGCTCGCTCCGCGTCGCCGCGACGACCCGCGCGAAACGCCGCGCGACCCTCGTCCACGCGTGCGTAGAGCGGTTCGAATCGACCCGCGAAGTCAGGATGTTCGAGTGGGTTCCAGACGATCGCCCAACGTCGGCGCTCCACGCCGTCGGCCGCCGCGATCAGTGTCCCCCGGCGCGGCGCAACCCAGGGGAGGTCGAGGACCACGTGCCGAGCATCGTCCAAGCGGTCTAGCGTCTCGCGCGCGAGCTCGTGTGTTCCGCGGTCGTCCTCGACGCTGACGGTCCACGCGCCGCGACCCGAGAGCCGAACGCGAGGTCGGTGCGTCGCGTCGAAGAACATCGTCTGCGCTCCGGCGAACCAACCCGTGGCCAGCGCCCCGAACAGCGCGGCTTCCGGCGGCGCGACCGCGGCGGCGATGACGTACTCGGCTTCGACACGCGCCCATGTAATGTCGTCGGAACCCGGCGCATCGGGACGTTGGCCGTCGACCGCACCGAACGCACCGGGCGACGGCGCGACTCCAAACCAAAGGGAGCGGGTACCCGCGCCTTCACCGAAGAAGTCGCTGCCTCGACCTTCGACGACGTAGCGAACTTCGTCGCGCTCGAGCTTCGTTTGGATCGAGGGCGTGACGCGTGTGAGCCGGCCGTCGATCCCTTCGACGTAGACTTGGAGGACCGGCTCCGCCGCGCCGGGCGGCATCGACACCGTGACGTCGTACGCCAGGATGCTCTGCGGCCCGTACTTCCCCGAGTCACGGGGCCCCGCCGCATCGCTCTGCGATCGTCTGGTGGCCAGCGGTCGTCCACGCGTCGCGACGCGGATCTCGTAGGCCGGGGGCGAGGGGAGAAAGACGAAGGTGACGGTGCAGAGGACGAGCGCCGCGGCGACGGCCGCGGCGATGGCGTGCCGCCACCGCGGACGCGCGCGTGGCGGGCGCGACGCGAGCTGCTGCACGACGTCCTCGTGGCTCCCGAAGCGTCGGTCCACGGCCTCCGTCACGCGGTCGATCGTCGCCGGGTCGACGTCGGCGAGCGGGTCGGACGCGGTCAGCTCCGCGAACTGCAGATCGAGCTCTCGGCAGAGCCGGCAGTCTCGAAGGTGGGCGCTCAGCGTCTCCGTCGCTTCGGGGGAGAGCGAGCCTTCGTGCCTCGCCGCGATCGCGTCGAAGTCGGGGCCGGCCTCGTCGAGGCACACCGCCGACGTCGTGGGGGTCTCGCGAAGCAGCGCGTCCAGCTCGAGGTCCGACCGTTCGTTGCTCATGCGTCGTCCCTCAAGAAGGCGCGTGCGAGCGTCCGGACGCGATAGGTGAACCGGTAGACCTGAGCAGGGCTCCACGCCATCGTTCGCGCGAACTCTGGCCCCGGGAGCTCGTCGTCGTAGTACCGGGCAAAGGCGAGCCGTTCGTTTGCGGAGAGGTTCGAGAGGACGTGCTTGCGAACGGCGCGCTCGGCCTGACGACCGCGCACGAAATCCTCCGGGCTGTAAGCCGGGTCGCGAGGCTCGGGCGCACTCTCGAGCTCCGCGAAATCCCCTCGCCGACTGTGGCGGCGGTGGATGTCGGCGCACCTCCACTCGGCGAACGTCGCGACGAACGAACGCAACGAGCCGCGCTCGGGATCGAACTTCTCGAGCGCGCGGCAGTCGTCGTCGATCAGCGCAAGGACGATCTCGGAAACGAGGTCCTCCTCGGACATCCCGTCCATCGCCTGCGTTCGAAAGACGCGTAGCTTCGATCGAACCATCCACCGCACCGCAAAGAAGATCTCGTTGACGATCGCTCGCCCTTCGCGCCGCACGGCCCCCGGCGATGCCGGTTCTCGCCGCACGATGCGGAGGAGCCGTCGCTCGACGCTGACGCCCTCCGATCCCACTCCCTCTCGGGGCCCCACACCCTCAACTTACGATGCGGCGAGGGGCGATTACCGGGGGCGGATCGAAAAAAGACACCGGCGCGAGCGAGCCCCGCGCGTCGAACCCGATCGAAGGGCCAGGGGGGCCGCTACGGGGCTTCGGAGCCGTGAGGGACGACCACGTCCTGGATCGTCTTTGCGTGACGCAGCGCGGTCTCCGCGGCGCGCTCCAGGCGGTCCACGTTCATCGTGTCGGCGGGGAGCCCGGCGACGCCGAAGCAGACCGACAGCTTGATGTCGTGGTCGCCGTCGACGACGTCCGAGAACGACGTCTGCGCGATGCGCACGCGGATGCGCTCCAGGACGACGATGCCGTTCTCCTTCGTCGTCTCCGGGAACAGGAAGAAGAACTCGCCGCCCTCGCGGCGCGCGATGAAGTCGACGTCGCGCACCATCCCGATGAACAGCTGCACGATGCCGCGCAGCACGCCGTCGCCGACGTCGCCGCCCTCGGCCTCGATGAGATCCGAGAGCCCATCCACACTCGCGAGCGCGATGCACAGCGGGCGGTCGTAACGCAGCGCGCGCGCCGTCTCGCTCCGGAAGCGCTGCTCCGACGCGCGGCGGTTCGCGATGCCGGTGAGCGGGTCGACCCCCGACATGTCGTCGAAGTCGATCGTGTCGGTGTCGTCCTCGTCGTCGTCGTGCGTGAGCACCGGGAGAATGTCGCTCGACTTCGACGCCTCGGCCTCGGCCTCGCGCTCCGCGAGGTCCTGCGTCTGCTCGTAGAGCACCCGCGCGAGCTCCGCGCGGTCGCGCTCGGCGTGCACCTTGCCGACGGCGTTGTTCACCTTCGACGTGACGAGCTTCAGGTTCGAGAACGGTTTGCCGACGGTGTCGAACGCGCCCCGGTCGATCGCCGCGACGGCGATCTCCGTGGTCGGGTCGACCGTCATCAAGATGACCTCCATCGACTCGGCCATCCCGCGCAGCCGCTCGATCAAGTCGAGGCTCGGGACGTCCGACACCCCGCGGTCGACCAGCACGACGTCCGGCGCGTGATCCTTCGCGCTGGCGAGCGCCGCCTTACCGGTGGTGACGATGACGACCTCGTGGCCGTCGCGGGCGAGCCGGACCTCCAGCACTCGCGCGACGTCCGCGTTGGGCTCCACGATCAGCAGGCGACCGCGGCGCGGCGGGCGGTCCATGTCGCGAAGGCTGACCTTGCCCTCGAGCATTCGCCCCGAGTCACTCCGGCGCTTGGGCGTGTGTGCGCCCAGCTCCGGTCCCGCGTCCGCGCCGCGCTTGTCGTTACCGCTCATCCCATCCTCACTGCACGATGTGGAACTCCACACGGCGGTTCTGCTCGCGACCGCGGCGCGTCAGGTTCGGTGCGATCGGGCGCGTCGAACCGAAGCCCTCCGCGGACAACCGCGAAGCGTCGATGCCCTGCGCGACGAAGTAGTCCACGACAGCCTGCGCGCGACGGCGCGACAGGTCGAGGTTCGTCTCTTCGCTCCCGACGTTGTCGGTGTGGCCCTCGATCCGGAGCCGCTTGATGTCGGGGCTCTGCACGAGGACGTCGACGACGCCGTCGAGGAGGGCCGCCGCGTCCGGCGCGAGGCGCGCTTCGCCGCTGACGAAGTGCACCGTCTCCTTCACGACGATGCGGTCACCCTTGCGCTCCGCGACCGCCTCGGCCGGGCGCTTGCGGATGACGATGTCGCCCGCGTAGCTGCCGCCCGCCTCGAGCGTGAACTCCCGCGCCTTCTTGAAGTAGTCGGGCACGTCGACCATCACCGAGTACCGGCCGGCGAGCGCCTTCAGCTCGAACGCGCCGGACTCGCTCGCGTTGATCGTCTTCTTCGTCGGACCTTCGACCACGATCTTCGCGTTGCCGATCGGCTGGTCCTTGTCGTCCAGCACACGCCCACGAATGGTGCCTTCCTTGATCTCGGGGACCAGCGCCACGTTCAGCTCGACCGTGCCGTCTGCGCCGACCTGCATCTCGCCCGTCCCGTTCTTGAAGCCTTCCTTCGACACCGTGACCTTCACGGGCCCCGGCTCGATCTGCTGCGAGACGAACCGACCGTCCGCCGCGGAGGCGACCGGCGTGCCGCGGTCGAAGGTGATCACCGCGCCCGCGATCGGCTTGCCGTCCTTGTCGCTGGTCACGAGACCCGCGAGCTGACCGGTGCTCGGCGGCGCTTCGACCTGCTCCGGCACGATGACCGGCACGGTGATCGGCGGACCCGACGGGCCACGGCCGGAGTCCTCCACGCCGAACGGATCCAGCGGGTACGACGCGAGCATGATGACGTTGTACGGCGGCACCGCGAGCACGCCGGTGCCGACGTCCGGCGTGATGCCAATCTCGACCGCGATGTCGAGCGTCAGCTTCGGGATCGCGGTGATCCGAACGCCGGGGGTGATGCGCTGGGGGATGACACGTTGGACCGCGGGCCGCGCGATGTCCGACGAGACCCCGACGGTGTTCTGCGCCGGACGAAGCGCGTTGCTCGACACCACGACACCGGGCGTCGCGAGGTACGACAGCGGGAACTCGACGGTGTACTCGAGGTACGGCGTCACGTACTTCACCGGGACCTCGACGCCGACGCCGATCTCGAAGCGGTTGAAGTCGGAGATGCCGAGCGCGAAACGCTCCGCGTCCGTCAGCGCGACGCCCTCGGGGACGAGCTTGTCGGAGTTGTCGAGCGTGAAGCCGATGTTGAGGTGGCCGCGAACCGGGATCTCTTCGGTCGCTCGCATGAGGTCCGTCGTGAGCAGGCCGCGCACGCGCAGCTCGGTGGAGCCGAAGTCGAAGCTCGACGCGCCCACGCCCGAGAGGAACTTGAGCTGCAGGTCGAGGCCGACGTTCGCGAGATCCGCGACCGGGTAGAAGCCTTTGATACCGAGCGCCACGTCACCCTGAGACTGGATGAGCGTGGGGTCGGTGAGGTCGTTGCTGTTCGAGACCGCCCGTGTATTCAGCCACAGCTCCACGTAGTCGACCGGCGAGCCGGAGATCGCGAGCGTTCCGCCCACGCGTGAGTGGCCGTCGGAGTCCGCGAACAACGAACCGACGGAGAAGAAGTCCAGACCGAACGATACGCGGATCAGTTTGGGTGCGACGCTCTCCGCGGCGGCGACCCGAATGAGACCCGTCGAACCGGAGGGGCTCACCGCGAGACGTCCCGCGACCGAGCGACCCTTCGCCGGCGGTTCTTCGGCGGGCGTCGTCACGCGCGTCGGCGCGGGCGCGGCCTTGGCCATCGGCGCGGACGCCTTCGGTTCCGGCGCGGGCGCCTTCTTCTCCGGCGGCGGCGCTTCGGTCGTCTTCGGCGCGGGTGCGGGTGTCGGCGTCGGCGCGGGCGCCGGCGGAGGTGGTGGTGGAGGGCTCGGAATATCCGGCGTCTGCGCGAGCGTAGTCGCAGGGATCACCAGTGAGACGAGCAGGGGCGCGAGGGAGCGAATGTTCGGCATTGTAAGTGGCTCTGCCCAGGTCCGTGAGCGCCGGGAGCATAGCGACAGGCCGAAACCCGTGTCAAAGCACGCGGCGGCGCCGATTCCGATGGTTCTCGGGTGGTTAGGGGCTATCGGGCGATGGTACGTTGCGCGGGTGAGGGCCGCGTCGTTCGTCGCGCTGGCGGTGGCCTTGTCGCTCGGCCCCGACGCCGAGGCCCGGCCACGCCCGGCGCGCCGTGGTGCCCACGGTCGCTACATCAGCGCCCAGGCCTACTACCACGCGATGCGGGCCGAGCTCGCGGCGGCCCACGGCGACGGCGAGAAGGTGAGCGACGAGCTTTCGCTCGCCCTCGTCTACGACGCCGAGTCCGCCTACCTCACGATCCGCCTCGCGCGCGCGCAGCTCGATCTCGGGCGGGTCGCCAAGGCCCGCCGTCACGCCGACCGGGCGATCGTCCTCGGCCGGAGCGATCCCGAGGCGTGGCGGGTCTCCGCCGCCGTCGCGATCGCCGAGGGGAAGGAAAAACGCGCCGTCCGCGAGTTGAGGCGCGCGCTGCGCGTCGACCCGACGTCGCTCGACGCCTGGCTGGATCTCGCGCGCATCTACCGGGCCGCCGGTCGCGATGGCCGGGCGCTCGACGTCCTCGCCCGCGCCGCGAACCGCGTGCCCCAGAGCGCCGAGCCGCTCGCGTGGGCCGGGGAGATCCAAACGACCCGCCGTCGGTACGCCGCGGCTCGGCAGCTCTACGAGCGCGCGCGTCGCCGCGACCCGAGCCGCCTCGACCTCGTCGAGCGCCTCGCCGAGGTCGACCAGCGGCTCCTCGAACCGGAGCGCGCCGCGGAGCGGTTCAGGAGCTTCGTCGGCCAAGACCCCGTCGATCCCCGCGCCTTCCTCGGCGCGGCGCGCGCCGAGTTGATCCTCGGCGAGGACGCGCTCGCCCATACTTATCTCGGTCGCGCGGAGGCGCTGATGCAGGACCCGCGCGCCGACGGGATCGTCGGGTACCTCCTGTTCGAGCAGGGCCGCTACGCCGAGGCCGTGGTCCGGCTGGAGAAGGCGCGCACGCACAGCGACAACCGGCAGCAGCTCGACTTCGCGGTGGGGCTCGCCCGGTATCACCTCGGCGACGACGCGCGCGCGCTCGCCGAGCTGCAGCTCGTGGCGCCCGGCGAGCTGTTCGGGGACGCGCGCCGCCGCATCGTTCATCTGCACATGCGGATGGGGCAACTGGATCGCGCCGAGCTCGCGGCGCGCGCGGCGCTCGAGCTCCAGCCGGACGACCCGACCTTCGTCGCGCTCCTCGCGTTGGTGCAGAGCCGCCGCGGCCACGCGGACGACGCCCTCGCGATGGTCACCGAGGCGCGCGCGGCGAACCCGACGGCCCCGGCGTTGATCGAGCGCGAAGTGTGGCTGACGTATCGCCACGTCGCGCTGGACGACGCGCTCGAGCGCATCGCCGCGCTGCGCGAGGTGGAAGGCGTCGACGACCGTCGCCTCGACGTCCTCCTCGCCGAGGTCGCCGCGGACGCGGGGCGCGACGCGCTGGTCAAGAAGGCCGTGCGGCGCGCGCTGACGAGCAACCCCGACGACGGCGCGCTCCTGACGTTCTGGGGCGGGTACCTCGCGGAGCGCGGTGAGTCGCTTCCGGAGGCGCAGCGACTCGTGCGCGAGGCGCTCGAGCTCACCTACAACGACGCGGCGGCGCTCGCGGCGTACGGGCGCATTCTCTTCAAGCGAAAGAAACCGGAGCGCGCCCTCCCGTTCCTCGCGCGTGCGCATCGCTTGCTCCCTCGCGATCCGCGGATCGCGGAGCACTACGGCGACGCGCTCGTCGCACTCGAGCGCGACGACGAAGCGCGCGCCGCGTTCACCCGCGCGAAGGCCGCGTACGCCGCGCAGGTGCGCGCGCGGGTGCTGGGGAGGGGCGCCGACGTGGACCGCGTCGTCGAGAAGCTCAAGCGCCGCATGTCGATGGCCAAGCCGCGATGATCGCCCGCACGTGGACATCCGCGCCGTCCTCTGCTTGTTGGTGCCCTTGAAGTGCGGACCTGGGGTCTCATCGCCGTTCTCCTCTTTTCAACCTTCGGGTGTCCGAAGACGCCGCCCGAGCAGACCGACATGCGGCCGCTCCCCGAGCCGGCGGCGCTGCTGGAGTCGCTGCGGGCCGACAACGATCGTAAGAACCTCCGCGCGCTGGGGCGGGTCACCTACTACGGTGATCAGGGGCGGGTTCGGCTGAAGGCGGTCCTGCTCGCCGAGCGGCCGGGGCGGTTTCGGATCGAGACGCTGTCTCCGTTGGAGCAGCCCATCGACGTGATGGCCTGTGACGGCGAGACCCTATGGTTGCTCTCGCAGGGGCGCCTCAAGACCGGGCGGGCGACGCCGCAGAACATCTCGCGCCTGTTGCCGCTGTCGATGAAGGCGAGCGAGGTCGTGGATACGCTGCTCGGTGGGGTGCCGACGTCCGACCGGTTCGATCCCGCGAAGGTCGAGCGCATCGAGGATACGGACGCGCTCGCGCTGGAGCTCACCTCGAACCTCGACGAGCGCGTTTGGTTGAGGGTCGACCCGGTGAAACGCGTGGTCGAGGAGATGAAACTGTTCGCGACGAACCACGCGGAGCGCGTGCATGTGAAGTTCGACGACTTCGAGGCGACGCCCGGCGGACGACCGCTGCCGCGCTCGATGGAGATCCGAATGGACGGGCTCGACGTGCGCATCAAGCTGACCGAAGCCGACGTGGACGTGCCCCTCGACGCGACCCTGTTCACGCTCGTCCCGCCGGACGGTGTGGAGGCGGAGCCGCTCTGACCCGGAGCGTGTAGGCCGACAGGCGACGTGTTGGATTGGGACGCGACGCGCCCCAAAAGTGGCCCCTGTCCCCATTTTCGCGCTAAGGTTTCGGCCTCCCGCGATGGCCACGAGGATCAGGCTAGGCGAGCTGCTCGTGCGTGCCGGCGTCATCGACGAGCTGAAGCTGAAGGCGGCCCTGAGCGAACAGCAGAAGTGGGGCGGTCGGCTCGGGAAGATCCTCGTCGACATGAGCTTCGTGTCCGAGGACCTGCTGGTGAAGGCGCTCTCGAAGCAGCTCGGCGTCAGCCGCGCGACGTTCACGGGCGGTCCGCTGCCCGCGGAGATCGTCGACAAGATCGACGTTCAGTTCGCGAAGTCCAACGAGCTGTGCCCCGAGGCGTACGACGAGAGTCGCCGCGTGTTGGTGGTCGCGACGGCCGATCCGACGAACGTGACGGCGATGGACGAGCTGCGGTTTCGCACCGGCCTGAAGATCGAGACGACGATCGCCGGGCACCGCGAGATCGAGGCCGCGATTGCGAAGATGCTGCGACCGGTGCCGAAGTTCGGTATCGAGCTCCCCGATTCGATCGAGCTGTCGGAGACCTCGTCCGAGCTGCACATCAACTCGGAGTACCACGCGGCCATGGCGGCTTCCGGGCTGATGCCGGACGAAGCCGCGACGATCTCCCCGGACGATCCGGGCCCTTGGAACCCGCAGGCACGCGCCGTCACGCACAGCGCGAGCGATCCGGACCACGGCGCGGCGCCGCCGTCGTCGACGCCGCCGGGTGTCAACGGCCCTCGCGCGCAACCGGGCTTGCAGGCGACCGCGATGGGGCAGGCGATCATCCCGGGCAGCGCGTTGGATCTCGCGGGACGGCTCGATGGCGCCCAGAAACAACAGGCCAAAGCGTTGCGCGTGATGCTCGAGCTCTTGATCGACAAGGGCGTCTTCTCGCACGACGAGTACCTCTCGCTGGTGAACCGCCGGTGAACGAAACGTCGAGATGGTGAACCCACGACCAGACCGAAGCCGCCTCGGCGACCTCCTCGTCGAGATGCGCCTCATCGAGCCCGACACGCTCACGGCGGCGCTCGCCGAGGGGAAGAGCTCGGGGCGTCGCTTGCCGCGTGTCCTCTCCGACCGGCGCGTGCTGGACGAAGAGCGCCTCACCAAGGCCGTCGCCGCCAAGCTCGGGCTGGAGGCGGTGACGGTCTCGAACCTCAAGATCCACGAGCGGGTGTTGCAGCTGATCCCCGCCGACGTCGCGCAGCGCTACGGCGTGCTGCCGATCGCGATCAAACGCACGAACCAGGCGGAGCTGCTCTACCTCGTGATGGTCGACCCGCTCGACACCGAAGCGATCGGCGAGGTGCAACGCATCACCGGTCGGCAGGTGCGGGTGTTGATGGCGACCGCTTCGGATCTCGATCTCGCGATCGCCAATCAGTACCGACGCGTCGCGGCCCCCGCAGCGCCGAAGCCGCCGCCGGCCGCGACGGGTTCCGTGCGTCCGCCGCCCTTGCGCAAGAACGAAGACTTCTCCGCCCGGGCCACGATGCCCTCGCCGGTGCGCGCGGGCGGGACCGCTTCGGGGCGGCCCGACGCGGCCCCCGTGCTCCGCGGGACACCGACGGGTCAACCGGTGAAGCCGGCCGCGGAGTCGTCCTCGCGACCGCGTTACCCGGCCTTCGATCAGGCGACCCTGATCGACAGCGCGCGGCCCCCCGAGCTCGACGCGCTCTCCTTGTCGCAGACCGCGGCACCGCAACCGAAGGCGTCCGCAGATCTCCCGGTGATGCCGCAGGATCTCGATCCGCCCGACAGCGTGAGCACGCGGATCGATCCCGGACCGTTCGGGAAGATCGAATCCTCCGACGCCGCCGACGCGCCCGTCTCGGACATCGACCGGCAGTGGGATCTCGCGGTCAAGGCGTTCGGCGATCTGGGGGAGCCGGACAACCCGCTCGCCAGCTTCGCGGCCTCCGACGCGGACGCCGCCGACAAGAAGGACCCGGTGACGACCGAGGCGTCGCTCGAGCACCTCGCGTTGCTCGACGAGCCGGATGACGACGAGGATCTGAAGACCAGCCAGCTCGAGCTGAGCGAGCTGGGCGCCGCCGAGCTGCAGCACCAGATGCGTGTCCACGACGCGCGCACGCAGCCGCCCGAGAAACGTTCGCCCGAGCAGCGTCGTCGGTTCGCGGGGACACTCGAAGTCCCGGTGGAGTTCGCCGACGAGCACCACCCATTCGACGGGCCGGGGATCGACGAGATCCCGGTCGGCCTCGACAAGACCGGCATCATCCCCGCGATCGATTGGGATCGTGAGGAGTTCGTCCCGCCGCCGCCCGACAAGGCACGTCCGCCCGGGTTGGCCGGGGCCTCGGACATCCCGTCGTCGCCGGCCGAGGTGAAGGCGCGGTTCGTCGAGACTCCGCCCGGGAAGCCGAGCGGGAGCGACGAGGACGTCATCGCGGCGATCGAAGAGGTGTCGCTCGAACCGCTCGACAGCGACGTCATCAAGTTCGAGCCGCCCACCGAGGCGCCGGTCGTCCCGCGTCCGCAGTCGAAGGCCGAGCTCCCGAAGCCCGAGCCGTCGAAGCCCGACGTGCCGCGTCCCAGCGTCGAGGCCAAGCAGCTCGGCACCGAGGCGCCGGCGCGCATGACCCCGTCCGACGACTCCGACGCCGATCGGGTGCCGGTCATCGAGCCTTCGAGCCTGATGTCGTTGATGGACGACAGCAGCGAGAACAAAAACGACGACACGGGCGCCGAGCTCGCGCCGTTCGGGTCGTGGCAGGACGGCGCCTCCGCCCCGGCGACGCGGCTCTTCGACGAGTCGAACCGACAGGTCGCCAAGCCGCCGGCGCCCAAGGCCCCGCAGGCGGAGGACGAGCCGACGAACCCGCGGATCGACACGTCCGACGTGCAAGCCCTCTTGCGCGAAGAGGCCGCGACCGCCGCGCTCGGCGCCGAGCCGCTCCCCAGCCCTTACGACGAAGAGACGTTCGTCCCGCCGCCGCGCGAGAAGACGACGGTCGACGACAAGGACGACGCTCCCAACCTCGAAGAGGCGGCGGACGATCCAACGCCGTCCGAGGACACCGTGGATCGCAACTCGGTGTTGTCGGCGCTCGATGGTGCGTTCTGGGAGCCGGCGCCGCCGCCCCCCGAGCTCGAGGGCGAGCCGACGGGTGATACCGAGTCGGGGCCGTCGATCGACATCGAAGCGCCCGAGCCGAGCGCCGAGGCGGTGCGGCTCGTCGATGACCTGATGGCGAACGACGCGCTCAGCAGCGCGGACCGCGCGCAGCTCGTGCTGGCCCTCGGACGGCTCCTCATCGAGAAGGGCATCCTGACGAAGGACGAGCTCATCGCCGCGCTCGACTCGTGAGCGACCTCCTCCGACTCGAAGGGGTCGGCAAGACCTACGACAGCTTCACGCTCGCCGACGTCTCGCTAGCGGTCGCTCCGCGGGAGGTCGTCGCGCTCGTCGGTGAGAGTGGCTCGGGGAAGTCGACGCTCGTGCGCCTCGCGTGTGGGTTGGAGGGCTGTACGGCGGGCCGTGTGCAGCACCCGCCGCGGGGCGAGATGCAAGTTGTCTTGCAGGACGCCGGACACACGTTGAGCCCGCGGTGGACCGTCGAGCGCACGCTGTCCGAACCTTGGGTGGTGCGGGGGGAGCGCCCGACGCTGTCGATGCTTCGCGGGTTGGTCGAGCAGGTGCAGCTCCCGGAGTCGGTCCTCGCGAAGCGGCCGCACGAGCTTTCGGGTGGTCAGAAGCAAAGGGTGGCGGTGGCGCGAGCGCTCGCGACGTCGCCGAAGCTGTTGATCCTCGACGAGCCCCTCGCCGGCCTCGACGTGTCGGTGGCGGCGCAGCTGATCGGTCTGCTGGAAGCGCTGAAGACCTCGCTCGCGCTCGCGATGTTGTTCGTCACCCACGATCTTTGGGCGGCGCGACGGCTCGCGGATCGCATCGGTGTGATGGCGGACGGGGCGCTCGTCGAAATGGCGACGGCGGAGGCGTTGTTCGAGACACCGAGCACCGAGGCGACGAAGAAGCTGCTCGCGGCCCTGCCGAAGCTCCCCGGACGTCCGGGCGATGCACCGGGCGCCGATTCGAGATAGCGTCACCGGCGAGCGGGGACCGAGTCATCAAGGCGGAAGTCGGAAAAGCGGGCGAAGAGGGCGCGGCGAAGGCCGCGGCGCCCGCCGATCCCTCCGGCTCCGCACCCGCGCGGCGCAAGCGCCGCCGCCCCGTCGACCCGGAGAAGGAGGCCCGCGACAAGGACGACGCGCGCCTGATGACCGCCTTCAAGAAGGGCGACGCGCGGGCGTTCGAGAAGCTCCTGGAGCGGCACCGGCGCCCCGTCTACAACTTCTGTCTCAAGATGGTCGGGAATCCCGCGGCGGCCGAAGACGCGATGCAGGAGGTCTTCCTGCGCGTCTGCCGATCGGCCAAGGACTGGGAAAGACAGGCCAAGTTCACGACGTGGCTCTATACGATTGCGAGGAACCACTGCATCGATGCGATCAGAAAGGCGAGTTATCGCAAGACCGCATCGCTCGACCAACCGTTGAAGGAAGGAGAAGAGGGCGGCTCGACGCTCGGTGACCGGATGGCGGACGAAGATTCCGTCACGACCGATCGCGGCGCAGAGAGCATCCGTCTTCGGAAGCGTCTGACCGACGCCATCGCGTCGCTCTCCGATGAGCAGCGCGAGGTGTTCGTGATGCGCGAGCAGGCCGGGATGGCGTTCAAGGAGATCGCGGACGCCGTAGGCGTGCCGGAGAACACAGTGAAGAGTCGGATGCGTTACGCGTTGGAACACTTGCGTAAACATCTGAAGACCCAGGGTGTGACGAAAGAGGATTGAGCCGTGAGCCGTTACGATGACAGCCAGCTCGTCGACTACCTGTTCGACGAGATGTCCGAGGAGGACGCGCGTGCTTTCGAGCAGGCGATGTCCGAGGACGCCGCGCTGTCCGCTCAGGTGGAGGGGCTCGAGGAGACGCTCGGCGTCATGCGCGAGCTCGAGGACGAGGAGCCGTCGAAACACCTGGACGCGCTGATCCTCGCCACGGCTCGCCAGACCGCCGAGGCCGTCCAGGAGGAGCGCGAGGCGTCGTCGTTCTTCGGTCGCTTCCGCAAGTTGCTCCTGACCCCCGCCTTCGGCCTGGCCGCCGCGGCGTCGCTCGCCGTCGTCGCCGTGGTCAGCGTGAACGTCACCAGCTTCATGGCCGAGCCGCAGACGACGACCGAGGCGATCCCGCCCGGCGTCACGGCGTCGGCGCGCTCGGCAGACGCCCCCGCGCAGGATCCGGCGCCCGAGCCGAAGCCCGTCGAGGAAGCCGAGGAGGCGTTGGCGTTCGGCGACAAGGCCAAGCTCGAGCGCGACGGCTTCGAACGCGCCGACGACATCGACGGGGACCGCGAGGACGAGGCGCGCCGCACGCCGAAGCGCCGACGCGCGCGCGCGGCCCGCAAGCCCCCGCCGCCGCCGCCGCCGCCTAGCCCGTCGTTCGATGCGTTGGCCAAGAAGAGCGCTCGGGCGCCCGCGACCGGGTCCGCGAGCGGCGGCGCCGCTGCGCCCGACCCGTCCGACGTGCCCGACCTGCCGATCGGCGGGGCCGCCGGCCCGTCGGCCGCGACGCCCGCCGACGAAGGCGCGATCGCGAGGGAGTCGACCCGCCAGGCGGTGACCAAGCTGGACGCCGCGGACACCGCGGACGCCAAACGACCGACGTCGACGCCGACCCCCGCGAAGCCCTCGGTGCGCTCGCTCGGGGCCAAGCGGCGCTTCGAGGAGGCGCCGTCGGTCGACGAGGCGCCGGTCGCCGAGGCGCCCGCCGAGGCGAAGGTCGCGTCGAAGGCCGAGGTTCGCGCCCAGGCGGACAAGGAGCTCCGGGCCTCGGCGACCCTCGACGACGGGCTCTCCGAGGCGCAACGCGCCGCCAACCTCGCCTCCGCGATGGTGAAGGCCGCCGAGCAGGAGATTGCACGCAAGCAGTACGACAGCGCCCGCCGCATCTTCGGACGGGCGACGCAGCGGGTCCGTGGGACGCCGAGCGAAGGTGAAGTCCTGCTCCGCTGGGCCTACTTCGAGCGCGATCAGCGCCGGTACGAGGTGTGTGTGAGTCTCGCGGATCGTGCGAGCCGGGTACCTGGTTTCACCCGCAAGACCGAGGCGGAGCGCCTCGTCCGGGACGCGAGTCGTCGGATCGAGCCCCAGGTCGCACCCGCGGCACCCGCGCCCCCCCGTTAGCCCCCCCGCGCCCGCTCGACCTTACGGTCAAGGGTTTCGGCAAAGTACCGATTTGTAACGCGGACCCTTGCCCTGGAGAATGGGGACACGTCGCTCGAATCCTGACGAACGGCCGAGGGCCGTGCTAGGCGAGTAGACGGGGTCGAGGAACCGACGTGCACAGGACGACAGCAGCATCCAGCTTCATTCCGCGGGCCGGCATCGCCGTGCTCCTCGCGTGTTTCATGCCCGCGTGCTCCGGCTGCGGCGAAGATCCGCCCGGCATGGGCACACCGCGCGACGCGGGCGAGACCATCGTCGACACGGGCGTCGATCCCGAACGTGACGGCGGCGAAGATCCGAACCGCGACGGCGGCCCCGTACCCGACGGCGGTGAAGTCGACGGCGGAAACCGTGACGGCGGTAACACGCGCGACGGCGGCGCGAACCCGAACAACCCGAACAACGACATGATCGACAGCGACTGCGACGGGCTGTCGGACGCGCAAGAGTTCTCGATCGTCTACCCCAACGGGATGCAGACGGATCCGAACGATCCGGACACGGACAACGACGGTATCCCGGATGGCATCGAGCGCGGCGTGACCATGGCGGTCCCGGGCAGCGGATGCCCGCCGATCGCGGATGCGGATCCCGCGACGACCACTTCGCCCGTCAACGCCGACAGCGACGGCGACATGATCCCCGACGGCCTCGAGGATCTCGATCAGAACGGTCGCCTCGACGCGGACGAATCGAACCCGCGCGCGGTCGACACCGACGGCGACGGCCTCCCCGACAACATCGAGGACGCGAACCTCGACGGCATCCGCGACGCCAACGAGACGCACCCCGCGCGGCGCGACACCGACGGCGATCTCATCTCCGACGGCCTCGAAGACACCAACCGCAACGGCATGCGCGAGCCGACGGAGACGGATCCGCTCGTCGTCGACACTGACGGCGACACACTCGGCGACGGCGAAGAGGACACCAACCACAACGGCATGACCGAGGTGTTCGAGACGAACCCGCTCGATCCCGACACGGATTGCGACGGGCTCTCCGACGGCGACGAGCTCAACGTCTACATGACGAGCCCGCTGGTGCCCGACACCGACGGTGACGGCGTCTCCGACGGCGTCGAGCTCGGCGTCGTGATGGGCGTGCCGGGCAGCGCGTGCATGGGCGTGCCGTTCGACCAGGACCCGACCACGGTCACGGACCCGCTCGACATGGACACCGACGGCGACGGCCTCGCGGACGGCGTCGAAGACGGCAACATGAACGGCCTCTTCGAGCCGGGCCTCGGTGAGACCGATCCGAACGACGACGACACCGACAACGACATGATCAGCGACGGCGACGAGGTCCTCGCCGGCTTCGATCCGCTCGACCCGAACGATCCGCCGGCCGGAAGTGCGCCGGGCATCAACGCGATCTGCTCGACGGCGAACCTCAAGCAGGTGAACTTCGACGTCGGCTCCTCGTGGACGCTCGCGTCCGAGCTGTCGTTCACGTACTCCGCGATCACGACCGCGCCGGCGAGCGCAAACGTCGACGTCGCCGCGGTGGACGACACCACGGCGAACATCTCGGGCTTCGTGCTGCGGATGCCGCTCCTCGCGGGCGCGGCGACGATTCAGGCGCAGTCCGCCGCCATCGAGTCGCAGCTCCAGGCGGCGGCCGGCGCCGAGAACCTCTCCTACGCGCAGCGGATCTCCGGGCGCATCATCACGTCGCACGACGGCTACGACACGAACGTGTCGAACGTCGTCGACCTCTCCGTCACGACGGGCACGCAGAACGCGGCGCAGGTGCGCAACGCGATGGTGCGCATGTTCACGGGGCTGCCCGGGGCGTCGTTCACGGGGCTGCCGACGGCGACCGGCGCGCCGACGAACCAACACACGTTCACGTACCAAGTCCTGCTGCGCTCGATGCCGCAGGAGCTGATCGTCGTGGTCGGCGGGATGGACCGCACGACCTACGACGACGTCACGAACAACGCGGCGATCTTCATCCAGGACCTCACCAACGGCACCGCGCTCGCGCTCGCGAACGCCGAGCGCGACAAGGACTGCGACCCGTTCACCGCGGCCGGTCAGTCGGTGGCGGACTTCATCTGGATGGCGGACATCTCGGGCTCCACCGACGACGACCGCGGTCGTATCTTCACCGCGGCGAACTCGATCGTCGCGGCGCTCTCCGCGAACAACGTCGACTTCCGCATGGGCGTCGTCCCGCACAGCGAGAACGACTACAACCAGGGCGCCGGCAACGGCGGTGACCTCCGGGGCGCCGGCTTCGTGCGCGACCCGAACCTGTTCGCCAGCTACCTGCAGGACACGTCGGGATCCGACGGCTGTGAGTTCGGGCTCGAGGCGGCGGACAACGCGATCGCCAAGGCGCTCCCGCGTTCCGCGGCGGGTGTGGAGCAACCGCGCCGCCTGCGCTCCGACGCGGTGCTCGCGGTGGTCTACATCTCGGACGAGTACCCGCAGGAGCTGACGATGCAGTCGGCGCAGAACTGCTTCGGCTACAACCCGACCTGCAACACCGGCGTCGGCGACTACTACGTCACGAACAACAACAACACGTGCTCGACGGTCCCGAACACGGCGCAGCAGAACTGCATCGACACGCTCCTCACGCCGTACATCAACACGATCACCAACAACAATGGTGTCGCGTTCGCGCAGGTCATCCCGGTCGGCACGCCCACGGTGTGCACGGGCTACGGCTGCGGCGGTCCGCTCGACCAGCCGGCGAACGAGCCGGGGCGCGGCTACCTCGACGTGGTGCAGGCGACGATGGGCGCGTCCTACTCGCCGTGCAACAACTCGCCGGGCCAGGCGCTGCAGGCGATCATCGACGCCGTCGCGGGCGCCGCCTCGCAGTACACGCTCAGCGGTCCGCCGATCTCTTCGACGATCCGCGTGGGTGTGGTGCCGCAGGGCTCGATGACCGTGACGACGGTGCCGCGTGACCGCGACAACGGGTTCGACTACGACCCCGCGTCGAACTCGATCTTCTTCCGCGGCTTCAACTTCCGCCCGGCGCAGGGTGACCTCGTCGTCATCAGCTACCGGAACTGGCAGCCGCCGGACGATCCGTGCGGGCCGTGTCAGGTCGGTCAGAACTGCGATCCGCAGCTCGGTATCTGCGTCTGCGACCAGGCGATCTGCAACGCCTGCGGCGCGAACCAGGAGTGCGACGCGGACTGCAACTGCGTGTGCGCGCCGGACTGCAACGGTAACTGCGGCCCGAACGAGGTCTGCAACCCGAACACCTGTGCCTGCGAGTGCGCGCCGGACTGCGGCGGCGCCTGCGGCAACGGGACGGTCTGCAACCAGGGCACGTGCACGTGTGAGTGCGACCCGACGTGCGGCGGCCAGTGCACCGGCAACCTGAATTGCAACAGCACGACGTGTAACTGCGAGTGCCCGACCGACTGCGGCGGCGCCTGCCAGGGCAACACGATCTGCAACTCGTCGACCTGCGATTGCACCTGCGACCCGACGTGCAACGACAGCTGCCCGGGCCTGTCGGTCTGCGACCCGACGATGGACTGCTCCTGCATCTGTCCGACGGACTGCGGCGGTTGCCCGGACGGCACGATGTGCAATGCGTCGTCCTGCACCTGCGAGTGCGATCCGACGTGTGACTCGGCGTGTGAGAACAACGAGGTCTGCGACCCGAACAACTCGTGCCAGTGTGTCTGTCCCGCGGACTGCGGCGGCTGTGCGCCGAACGAGACGTGTGACTTCGCAGACTGCCGCTGCGTCCCGATCGTCTAGGAGGTCTAGGAGGCGCCGATGAAGTCGGCCCTCGCGGGGCTCGTCAGGCCGAGGTCTTGTCGAGCTCCGCGCGGATGATCCGCCGCAGCTCGTAGATGTCGCACGGCTTCTCGACCAAGACCGCGCCCACCGCGGCGGCGCGGTTCTTCACCGTGCTCTCGGCGAAGGCCGTCACCAACACCGTGGGGACGGCGAACCCGTCCGCCTGCAGCGCCTCGAGCGCGTCGAGCCCGTTGACGTCGGGCATGTGGTGGTCGGTGACGACCAGCGCGGGGTGATCTTCTTGCTTCGCGGCGTTCAGGAGCGGCGCACCGCTCTCGAACTCCGTCACCTCGAGCCCGTCGAGTCGAAGGACCTCCGACAGCATCTCGCGGAAGTCGTCGTCGTCCTCGACCACCCATACTTGTTTGCTCGGGCTCACCCCGGACGCTCCTGCTGCTCGAACGCGTCGAGCTTCCGGTAGAGTGTACGGCGATCGAAGCCCAAGATTCGAGCCGCGGCCGACTTGTTGTTGTCGACGGCGCGGAGCACCTTCATCACGTAGCGCTGCTCGACCTCGCGGAGCGTCGGCATCTGCGTGGGGTCCGAGGTCTCGATGGGGTCCTCGACGGGCTGATGACGCCGGATCCGCTCGGGTAGGTCCTCGACCACGATGTGATCGTACGCGGTCATCGCCACCGCGGATTCGACGCAGTTTTCGAGCTCACGCACGTTGCCGGGCCACGGGTACGTCAACAGGCGTTGCGCAGCATCGCGCGCGATCCCTTCGACGTTCTTGCCAGTGCGGTTCGCGGCGCGGGCCACGAAGGCCTGCGCGAGGAGCAGGATGTCGTGACCGCGCTGCGCGAGCGTGGGGAGCGGGATGCGGATGACGTTGATGCGGTAGAAGAGGTCTTCGCGGAATCGGCCCTCGGCGACCTCCTTCTCGAGGTCGCGGTTCGTCGCCGAGATCAGCCGCGCGTCGAACTTCATCTCTTCGGTGCCGCCCACGCGTCGGTAGGTGCGCTCCTGCAGCGCGCGGAGCAACTTCACTTGCATGTCCGTCGACATCTCGCCGATCTCGTCGAGGAAGAGCGTGCCGCCGTTGGCCTCCGCGAGGAGCCCGCGTCGCTCGCCGCGAGCGTCGGTGAACGCACCCTCCGCGTGGCCGAACAGCTCGGCCTCGAGCAGCGGGGCGGGGAGGGCGGCGCAGTTGATGGCGACGAAGGGCCCCTCGCTGCGCGGGCTTCCTTCGTGCAGCGCGCGGGCGATCAGCTCCTTGCCCGTGCCGCTCTCGCCGGTGACGAGGACGGTCGTGTCGCCCTGCGCGACCCGATCGACGAGCTCGAACACCCGCTGCATGGCGGGGCTCTCACCGAGGATGCTCCCGGTCGCGCTCTTGGCCGCGAGTCGCTCCTCGAGCCGCGCGACCTGACGCTGCAGCGCGCGGTGCGTTGCAGCGCGCTCGACGGACAACATGAGCTGCCCGCGCTCGACGGGTTTCGTGACGAAGTCGTAGGCGCCGACGCGGATCGCGCCGACGGCGGTCTCGAGGCTGCCAAACGCGGTCATGACGATCACGGGCACGTCCGAGTGCGCGGCGGCGACGCGCTCGCAGAGGCCGAGGCCGTCGAGCTCGCCGTGGAGGTTGAGGTCAGCGATGACGACATCGTACGTGTCTTCGCCCAACACTCTCAGTGCATCCTCTGCGGTGAGGGTGGTGTGCGCGGCGTGACCAGCGGCGTCCAACCACTCACCGACCATGGCGCCAAATTCGGCGTCGTCTTCAACGATCAGAATGCGACTCATCTGAGCCTCCTTGTTTGGGGATTCTGAGCAGGAACGTCGTCCCCTCGTCGGGGCGACTCGTGACGTTGATCGCTCCACCGTGGGCGTGGAGGATCGACTGACATACGGACAGACCGAGGCCGGTGCCTTCGCCCTCGGCCTTGGTCGTGAAGAACGGTTCGAAGATGAGGTCGATGACCTCGGGCGGGATGCCGGGGCCGTCGTCGTGGACCTCCATCGCGACGTAGTCGCCGTCGTCGCGGACGCGGATCTTGATGTTCCCGCCCTTGGGCATCGCCTGCACGCCGTTCATCACCAGGTTCATCAGGACCTGACGGATCTGCGTGCGGTTCACGTTGGCGGACAGCGACGTGTCCTCGTCTTCGATGGCGATCTTGACGCGCGCCTTCTGCGACAGCGGCTGCACGATCTTCGCGACTTCGCGCGCGAGGTTCGCGACGACGGTCGGTTCGCGCTCCAGCTCGCCGCGGCGCGCGAACCGGAGGAGCTCGCGGATCATCTCGCCGATGCGGTGCGCCTGCTCGGCGATGCGTCGCGCGCCCGACTGGGCCTTCTCGCCGGTGACATCGCCCTCGGCGATCATCGTGGCGCGCCCGGAGATCACGTTGAGGGGCGTGCCGAGGTCGTGGATGAGCGCGGCCGTGATGCGCCCGACCGACGCGAGGCGGTCAGCGTGCGTGAGCTGCTCCTGCACTTCGATGCGGAGGCTCCGCTCTTGGTTCGCCCGGTCCTGTGCTTCCATCAGCCGGCGCGACATGGTGTTCATCTCGCCCGCGAGGCGGCCGAGGTCGTCGCGACGCATCGCCTGGGAGATCGACGAGAAGTCACCTTCGGCGACGCGGCGCGCGTGCATGACGAGCGCGTCGATCGGCTGCCCGATCCAGCGGCGTCCGAGGACGCTCGCGACGACCATGTAGACGAGGATGGCGAGGAGCCCGGCGGTGATCTGTCGGATCGCCTCGGTCTTGATCTGCTCGTCGTCGTCCGCCGTCGGGCGCGTCAGCTCGACCGCACCCAGCGGGAGCTCCGGGAGACGCACAGGGCGGTACGTGACGATGTAGCCGGAGAGATCTTCGCGCTCGAACGCGATCGTCGACTCCCCCTGAACGCGGGACCGAATCGTCGAGACCGGGATCAGCGGCTTGTAGTCGTTGTTCTCGTTCTTCTCGAGCCAGACCCAGCGGACGCGCAAGTCACCTTGCTTCTTCTCGACCTCGCGCAGGAACGCGAGCGCCTGCTCCCAGCCGTCGGAGCGCCAGATCTGGCGGATGGCGACGTCGAGGACTTCGCCGAGCTGTTGTTGCGTTCGGTGCACGCCCTCTTCGTGGCGTGCGATCGCGCGTCGCATGTCGACGAACGCGCGGATGCACAGCGTGAGGGTAACGACGAGGACCAGGGCGGCGGTGAGTCTTTGGGCGATCTTCATGGCGCGAAGCCTTGGGCGCGAGCGTGGCTCGGCCGCGCGTGCTCATGTGCCTCATGCGACGCACGCACCACAAGCCACGGCGCCGTGGAGGGGGATCGACGCCTGGCACCCACGGTGCACTGACACGGCGCCATGAGTAGATTCATTGGATTCGGAATCGATGAACCGATCGCGTGGGTCGCGGACGACGATCCCGAGATGCTCGCGTTGCTCGGGGACCTCCTCGAGGTCCGGGGCTTCCAGGTCGAGTCGTTCCTCGACGGCGAGGCGCTCGCGCATGCGCTCCGCACGCTCGTGGACCGGCGCGCGCCGCGCGCACCCGATCTCGTCGTGACCGACGTGTACATGCCGGGCCGAACTGGGATCGACGTGTTGGCGGAGCTCAGGAACGGCGACTGGAGCATCCCGGTCATCGTCATCACGACGGGCCCCTCGGTCGGGCTCGTCCGCGAGGTCCATCGGCTCGGCGCCGTGGAGCTCCTGGAGAAGCCCTTCGATCCGCATCGCCTGCAGCACTTGGCGTCGGCTTGCGTGTGAGCGCTCCGCACGGGGGAGCAACTAGCAGTCAACGTGCCACGCCCGCGCACCTGAACCCGCGCGCCTGGGGTGAGGCGACTTGCCCCGGTTGTGGCGGCGCAGAGGCGAAATGGGCGTCGCCGCCGCGCCCGGACGGTGCCCGCGAGCGTCGGCACGCCCCTTGTAGAAGAGGCCATCCATGAACCACCGAATCCCCACCGTGACCCTCGTCGCAGCCGCGCTCCTGGTGTCTGCGACCGCCCACGCGGACGACAACACCCTCGCCGGGGACGTCCGCGTGGACGCGCCGTACGACGACTACACCGTCGGCGTGGGCGCGATGATCGGCGACCCCACCGCGGTCGGCCTGAAGACGCGCTTCGACGAGAACAACGCGCTTCAGTTCCACGCGGGCTGGGGCTTCGCGGATCCGTACGGTGCGCGCGCGACGTTCATGCTCGACTACCTCGCGCACATCGTCGTGTTTGCGGCAGAGACGCGGGACGTCGGTCTGTTGACGCCGTACGTGGGGCTCGGCGGCAAGCTGGGTCTGCGTGAATCCGACGACCCCGTCGCGATCGGCGCGCGTGTGCCGCTCGGCTTGGGGTTCTTGTTTCGCGAGGTGCCGATCGAGGTCTTCCTCGAGATCGCCCCGGGCGTCCTCGTCTTCCCCGAAGTGGCTGCGCTCGTCGACGGCGGTGTCGGCGCCCGCGTGTACTTCTGATCCGAGGAGTGACCCATGAAACCGATCTACACGCTGATCTTGTCCCTCACGGCGGTGGCTTGCGCGAGCGAGCGGCCTCCGGCGGTCGAAATGATGCAGACGCGCCAGGCGATCGGCTACGCCGAACAGTCCGGAGCGCAGGACGACGCGCTCGCGCAGCGGCACCTCGACCGAGCCATCGACGGACTCGTCGAAGCGCAGCTCCTCCTCGCCGACGGCGAGTACGACGAGGCTCGCCTCGTCCTGGAGCGCGCGACGGTCGACGCCGACCTCGCCCAGGCGCGCGCCGAGCTCGCCGCGACGCGCCGACGCGCCGCCGAGGCCTCCGCACGCCTGTCTCGCCTGCGACGTCACGCCGCGCAGACGATCGTCGCGCGGCGCGACGCCCCCACGAAGGAGTAACGTCATGAAGAACCGACTTCTCTTGTCATCCGTCGTGTTCGCCACCGTGGCCTGTGCGACGTCACCGTCGCCCAGCCTGGTCGATGCGCGCCGCATCTACGAGCGCGCACAGACCGAGGCGCTCCCCGGGACGACGGAGCTGTACGAAGCGAAGTACGCGCTCGAGCGCGCCGAGACGGCCCACGCGCGTGCGCCGGGATCCGAAGAAGCGCTGCACGCCGCGTACATCGCAGAGCGGCGAGCGGAGCGCGCGGCGACGATCGTCGAACGCGACCGCGTCGCCGCGGTCCACGCGCGCACGCTCCGTCAGTACGGACGCGAGCGCGCGCGGGTCGCGCGCTTCGCGGACCTGTCGCCGCACGACCAGGAGGAGGACGTCCGCGAGAAGCTCGAGGTCCTCGAGCGGGCCGTGGGGCTCCCCGACGCGAAGACGATGCGCTTGGAGGCGACCGTGGAGTTCGACTCCGGCACGGCGCGCCTCGACGATCCGGTCCGCGCGCAGCTGTCGCAGCTCGCCCGCACGCTGATCGAGCGGGCGCCGCGGCATGCGATCGTCGTCGTGGGACACACGGACGGCGAGGGTTCGCGGGCGACGAACGATCGCTTGTCACGTGATCGCGCGGAGGCCGTGAAGGATGCGCTCGTCGCGTTCGGCGTCGCGCCGCAGAGCGTCGATGTCATCGCGCGTGGCGACGACGCGCCCATCGCGTCGAACGCCAGCGCCGAAGGTCGGGAGCGCAACCGGCGCGTGAAGATCGTGGTCGCGGCGCTCGCCGAGTGAGTCAGCTCCGCCGTCTTCGTCCGAGCACGAACAGTGCGAGCGCCACCGCGACGGACAGCGCGGCGATCGAGAGACCGAGGCGCGCCGCCGGCGGGTCGTAGTGCAGCTCGACTTCGTGGTGTCCCGGCTCGACGAACACCCCCGACAGCAACACGTTCGTCGGCGCGACGATGGTCGGCTGGCCGTCGACGGTCGCCGTCCACCCGTCGCGCGGTTGCTCGGCGACGATGACGAACCCCGCCACCGTCGAGGAGATCGTGAGCACGATGTGGCCGGGCTCGTCCCGTGTTACGTCGAGCTCGGCGTTTCCGGATACGTTGGACCCGGGGCGGTCCGTCTCCACGAACGCACCCGTCGAGGTGCCGACGCGCTCGATGGCGTCTTCGTAGCTGGGCACGGCCTCGAACGCGGGGGCGAACGAGAACCGCCGACGCGCTCCGTCGATTGTGAACAGCGCGAGGCGCGGACCGCCGAGGGGCTGCGTCGCGGCCGCGAGCTGGAGGCCGGGCGGGTCGTCGACGTTGGCCTCGACCGCGACGTGGGTGACGGCGAGGTTCGCGAGCATCTTCAGGCGCGCGGCCTCCGGGAGTGCGAGGGACCGGCGCCAAGCTGCGGTCCACCTCGCGCTGCGCGAGCCGTTGAGGTCCTGGTCGAACACGTGTCTAACGCCGGACATCGGCGCGGTCCCGGCGGTGAGTCGCGCGGACGCATAGGCCGCTTCGTCGGCGGGGGAGATGTCCTCGAGGTGCGTCGGCATTCGGTACGCGTCGTAGACGAGGACGCGCGGGTCTTCGATCTCCTTCGCCGCCTCGGCGAGCGGCGAGATGTCGAACACGTCGCTCGCGACGGGGAACAGCCACAGCGAGTGCATCGCGAGGTCCGCAGCGATGACGAAGGCGGCCACGCCGCGGAGCGCCGGCGCGCGATCGGCGAGCCAGACGATTCCGGCGCCCACGATCGCCAACGTCGCGCCGAGGGTCGCTGCGCTCGAGAACATCGCGGCGAGCGCCTCCGGTGTGTGTGTCGACGTGTCGGCGGTCGGTCCTGAGAACCACACGAGCGCCGCGGCGGCGACGACGAGGAGCGCGCCGACGGCGGCGGCGCTCCGCTCCCCGCCCGCGGGTGCCTTCAGGCGTTGAACACCGAACCCCGCCAGGAGCGGTAACGACAACGCGGTGAGTGTGAGCAGCTTGATGGGGTAGCGGCCGGAGGACACGCCGGGGATGGCGTACAGGAGATCGAACAGCCCCCCGTCCGGCCCGAGCGCCGCCCACACGCCGAGCACGGCGGTGATGACGAGAGCACGCCCGCGTCGCTCGAGCGCGCCGACCGCAGCGAGCGGGAACAGCGACGCACCGAGGTAGATCGACAGCAGGTAGTGCACCCCTCCCTTGCGCGTGACGAACACGCCGCCGAGGTCGTCGCCGCCGAACCCGGGGAGGGCGACTTCGAGCGCACGCCACGGGTGGAGGGCGGAGGTCGCGCGGAGGTTCGCGGCGAACCCGGCGCCGCGCGGGGCGTCGGCGAGGAGGTCCAGCGTCGCGAGGAGCGGCCAACACGCGATTCCGACGCCCAGCGCGCCTCCGACGACGAGCCAACCGAGCGCCGCGCCGGGGCGTGGTCGTGCGCGCGCGACGACCGAGGGTGCCATCGCGAAGAACAGCAGCAGGTCGACGACGAAGAACATCGGCCCCGCGTACATCGCGTGCCACGCGAGCGGCAGCGCGAGGCCGAGGACCCGGCCGGCGCTCGGCGCGGCGATGACGCGCAGCGCACCCGCCAACGCCCACGGCATGAACGCGAGGCCGATCATCGTCGCGGTCAGGTTGTTGGTGCTCGCGACGACGCCGCCCAGCGCGTAGCCGATCGCGGCGACGGAGGCGCCGAGGTGGTCCTGGTCGAGCGTCCGTGCGAGTCGCCACGCGCCGCTCGCGGCGACGACGAGCTGCGCGAAGACGAAGAGGTCGTAGCGGAAGTCGAACGACCCCGGGAGGAGGAAGACGGCGAGCGTCGGCGTGCACGCCATCGAGCTCCAGTCCGCGAGGAGCGGCTCGCCGCCACCCACCCACGTGTTCCACAGCGGCAGCTCGAAGCGGGCGTACGCATCGAGCGCGGCGTAGAGCTGGCGCCTGAAGACCAGCGCGTGGTCACGGAAGTAGAGCGTCGCGTCGCCGGGCGCGAGGACCGCGAAGATCGGCAGCAACGCGAGCGCGACGAGGAGCGCCGGGCCGAAGCGCGCCGCGGGTCGAGGGGGTTCGTCCAGCACGGTCTTCAGACGGGCTCTTTCGAGGGCGTCGTGGGCAGCGGACCGATCGGGGTGTTCGTCGGCGGGATCGTCGCGCCGCGTTTCAGCGGACGGGTGAAGCTACCGGTGCTCGTGATGGCTTCCTTCTGCTCGATGGGGAGCTGGATGATGCACTCCGTGCCCTCGCCGACCTGCGACTCGAACGTGATCGTGCCGCCGTGATTCATGATGATGCGCTGGCAAACGGCGAGGCCGAGCCCGGTGCCCTGCTGCTTCGTCGTGAAGAACGGGATGAAGATTTGGTCGAGGTCTTCCTTCGGAATCCCGACGCCGTGGTCGCGCACGCGGAGCTCGATACAAGCGCGGTCTGGCACGTTGCGGGTGAAGAGGCGGATCGGTGCGCCGGTCGACTTCGAAGCGTCGAGCCCGTTGAGCGCGAGGTTGAGGATGACCTGCTTGAGCTGTTCGCTGTCGGCGGAGATCGTCGGGAGCGCGTCGTCGAGCTCGAACACGATGCGCCCGCCCCACTCGGCATTCTGCGCTTCGAGGAGCTTCGCCGTCTTCTTGAGCACGGCGTTCACGTCCGTCGTTCGCAGCTTCGCGCGGAAGGGGCGCGCGTAGTCGAGGAACTGGGACACGACGGAGTTGAGGCGGTTCGTTTCGTCGATGATGACCTGGAGGAACTCACCCTCTTCGTCGTGATCGAGGCTCTGCGGGTCGAGGTACTCTGCGGCACCCTTGATGGCGCCGAGCGGGTTGCGGATCTCGTGCGCGAGGCCCGCGGCCATAGCGCCGATCGCCGCGAGGCGCTCCCGTTCACGGAGGCGCTCGGCGAGGCGGCTGTTCCAGATCACCGTCGCGGCGGTCTCGGCGATCTTCATGAGGTTCGCGATCTCCGCGGTGGAGTAGGGCTCGGCGGAGCGGTCGTCGCGCATCGCGAGGAAGCCGAGCACGGCTTCGCCAGAGGTGAACGGGAGGAGGACGTCGGCGCTCACGGCGCGGAGGGAGTCGATCAGGTCGCGGTTCGGCTCGGCGTCGCCGTCGGGGTTGTTGTTCCGGGAGAGCTGCTCGGTCAGCATGGGCGCGCGGTTCTGCTGAATGGACTGCCACAGCACCGGGTGTTCGTTGGCGTTCACGCGCGGCTCGGGCTCTGGACCGCGGTGCGCGTGCAGCGAGAAGCCGTTGCCCATCGGTTCGAGGAGATAGATCGCGACGTGGGTCGCGCGGCGCGAGTCGTACAGCGAGTTGACGACGATGCTGCTCATCTTCGCCGGGTCGAGGACGCCGTGCTGCATGCGGCGCCGGAGGTCTTCGAGGGTCTGCGAGAATCGGAAGCGCTCGCGCGCGAACAGCTCGATCGCCTTGCCCTCCAGCCGCTCCTTGAGCGGTTCGTAGAGCGTGAGGAGGATGATGACGCCGACGACCGCGTTGAACAGGCGCGCCGACGCGTTGGTGCCGAGGCTGATCAGCAGCGCGGAGATTGCCGCGAAGAGGATCGCGAGGACGCCGAGGATCATCATGCGTCCGACGAACTCGTTCAGGTCGAGGAGGCGGTCGCGCAAGATGACTTGCGCGAGGAAGAAGACGTAGAGCATCACCGCCAGGTGCCCGATCGCCGTGGTGACGCCGCGGACCTGTTCGAGGTCGCCGACGATCGCGAGGAGGGTGACGACGGACGCCCCGATCGCGAGGTACCGGCGCCGGGCGTACTCGATGGTGCCCTTGGCGACGTCGCCGGCGTCCATCATCACGCGCGATGCGATCAGGATGATCGTTCCGATGTACACGCCGGTGATGACCTGCACGACGGGGAGGTTGCCGAGCGGAGAGAGCGCGGCGACGGCGACGATCACGGACGCCGGGTACGCGGCGTTCATCAGTCGGCGGCCGCGGACGTTCCCCCAGGGCATCAGCTCCGAGAACAGGCGGATCATCGCCGCGGGGACGAGCGCCGCGAGCGCGAGCTGCACGCGGTGCCACGGGTCGCTGCCGTAGACGCCGCGCAGGAAGGTCGCGAGGAACCAGACGACGAGAGCGACGCAGAGGATCGAGAAGATGACGTCGGTGCGGCGGCGACGCCGGCGGAGCAGGAGCGCCGTCATCACGGCGACCGTGACGAAGGCGCCGATCAGGGCGCTCTGAACCTCGAGCGGCATCGCCTAGAACCGCACGGCGACCCCCGCGGACGTGCGCAGATCCTGGGTCGTGATCGAAGCGTCCTGGACGTCCCCGGGTTCGCTCTCCGGTAGCTGGCGGTCCGGCGTGCCGTCGAAGCCGATGCTCTCGAACGTGAACCGGTTGTCGATCGCGACCGCGATGGCGTCGGACAGCCAGAGGCGCACGTTGAGGTCGCCGCCGATCGTGATGCCGCTGCCGCCCCCGCCGGAGCGCGCGGGGCTCTCGCTGTAGCCGACGATCAGGCCGCCATCGACGCCGAAGGAGACCTCCAGCACTTCGTTGAACGGGAGCCGCAGCCCAAGGCCACCGAGGACCGCAATTGTGTTGCTGGAGAGGATGACGGTCGGCTGGTGGTCGCCGACGTTCGAGAGGCCGAGGCGCGCTCCGACCTTCGGGATGAGCTTGTAGGTTTGTTTGCCTTCCCCCGCGAGGCCGACGTGGTAGCCGGCGAAGACGATCGCGTCGAGCATCGTCCCGGCGGGTTTGACGTCCTCCTCGTCCGCGATGCCGACGTTGTAGCGGATGGGCCGGAACGCGACGTCGAGGTTCAGGGACACGGGCACGACCGGCGCGATGAACTCGGTGCGAAGGTCGAAGAGCGAGAGCGGGGCCAGCTGGTGCGACAGGCTCGGTGCGGGGCCCGACGAGAACTCGATGTCGTAAGTGCGCAGGAGCCCCGCGCCCGCGCCGAACGTGACGCGGATGATCTCGGCGTCGTCGTTCGGCTCCGGCTCGGGCTCGAGCGTGGTGCCGGTCGTCGTGGCGCTGCCGCCGCTCGCGAAGGCGCCCGAGGACGACCCGCCGGAAGACGCGGTGCTCGAGCCGCCCGAGGAGGTGTCGTTCATCGTCGTCGTCGTGTTCGCCGCGCTCGCGTCGTTCGTCGCGCCGCCGCCGTTCATGGACCCGGAGTCGTTCATCGAGCCCGAGTCGTTCATGGACCCGCTGTCGTTCATCGAGCCGGAGTCGTTCATGGACCCGGAGTCGTTCATCGAGCCCGAGTCGTTCGTCGCGACGGCGCCGCCCCCGGTCGCCGTGCTGTCGAGGTCGTCGTCGTCGTCGAGCCGCAGATCGTCGTCGTCGTCGGTCGCGTTCGTGGCGACCGCGCCGCCCCCGCTCGTCGCGGTGCCCGAGCCGCTCGTCGCGCTCCCGGTCGCGCCCATTCCGCTCGAGCCCGTTCCGCTCGCGTTGCCGCCGGTCGACGCGACCGCGCCGCCGCCGCCGACGCGCACGCCGAGCTCTTCGAACTTCTGAATCGTGCGGGCGCCGATGCGCTCGCCGCGGTCCCCGGCTTCCTTGCGTGGCTTGTAGTAGCCGGAGCGGAAGTCCATCTCGACCTTGCCGGTCGCGGTGTCGATCAGCAGCGCGCGCGCCGTGTACAGCCACTTCTTCTTCGTGATCTGCACGTCGAGCACGTACTTCGCGCCGACCTTCTTCCCGGCGGCGGCGAGCCCCTTGGGCGAACGCCGCTGTTTGCGGTTCTGCTTGAGCTGTCGCTGCGCGCGCCGGAGATCACGCGACGACACCAGCGGACCGACGGCTTCGACCATCGTGCGTCGCAGCGACTTCGACAGCGCGGCGCGCCCCCACGACGCGCGCCCGCGCGCCTCGGGGATGGCGATCTTCAGACCGCGGTACGGTCCGTCCCCCTGCGCCAGCGCAGCGCCGGGGAGGAGCAACGTGAGCGCGGCGAACGCGGCGCCGAGACGAGCGACCCAGGACAAAGGATCCCGAGAATATCGGGCCCGACCCGATCAGTCCAAGTAACGCCGCGCCCAGGCGTCCAGGGTCAGGAGGAGGAACAGCTGCCGCCGGCGGTCCTGCCCGGCGCGGTGGGCGGCCCAGATTCGCTCGATACCGGCCGGATCGAGCCAGCCCGTCAGGGGGGTATCGCCGCTGAGGAGCCGCGCCTCGACCAGCCCGGCCAGAGCGGTGCGCAGCCAGCGGTCCATGGGGTTCGTGAAGCCGCGTTTCTTGCGGTTCACGATGGCGTCCGGGAGCCGCCGGGCCATGGCGCGCCGGTGGACGCGTTTGGTCTCGATGCCCCGCCGCGTCACGCGGATCTTCTGGTCGTCGGGCATCGTCTCGAGGAGCTCGACGAGGCGGTGGTCGAGGAACGGCACGCGCAGCTCGAGGCCGTGTGCCATCGAGAGTTTGTCGGCGACCATCAACAGGTCGTCGACGAGCCACATGCGCGTGTCGGTGTAGAGCATTCGGCCGAGGGGGGAGAGGTGGCCGACGTCGGCGTGCCAGCGGCGGATCGGAGACGCGACGTCGGCGGCGCGCGGCGAGCGGAGCAGGCCTTCCTTCTCCTCCTCCTGGAACACCGCGTAGATGCGGAGCGCGCGCGCGACGTCGTCCGGCTCGGTGAGGGAGCGGAACGCACGCTTCACCTTCTCACTCGCGGACGAACGCTCCACGAGCGGCGCGGCGTGGCCCACGCCGGGGACGCGGGCGAACAGCGGGGACAACAGCTCGCCCTTGAAGCGGTCGTACCCCGCGAGCGGTTCGTCGGCGCCCTGGCCGGAGAGCACGACCTTCACGTGTTGGCGCGCGAGCCCGGACAGGAAGTTCGTGGCCATCGCGGAGTCGTTCAGGACCGGCTCCTCGAGGGCTTCGACGTAGCGATCGAAGTAGGCGGCGTAGTCGGACGGGCCGATCGTCAGCGCGTAGTGCTGCGCGCCGTACATCGCTGCGGTCTCCTTCGCGTAGACGATCTCGTCGTCTTCTTCGTTGTCCTCGAAGCCGATCGTGAACGCGGCGACGTCGCGCCGGTGCATCGCTTCGAGGACGGCGCTGGAGTCGATCCCGCCGGAGAGGAAGATGCCGACGGGGACGTCCGCGACCATGCGGGAGGCGACGGACTGGTCGAAGGCTTCGAGGAAGCGCTCCTCGGCTTCATCGTCCGAGAGCGGACGCGGCGCGGGGAGCACGTTCCAGTAGCGGGTGATCTCGAGCCCGTTGGCGTCGGCGATCGCGTAGTGCCCGGGGAGGAGCTTCTTGATGCCGGCGAAGATCGTCTGCGGCGCGGGGACGTAGCGGTAGGTGAGCAGCTCGTCGAGCGCGCTCGGGTCGAGCTCGGCGCGGACGTCCGGGTGGGCGAGGAGGGCGCGGATTTCGGAAGCGAACGCGAAGCCGCCGCCGGGGAGGGCGACGTAGTAGACCGGCTTGATGCCGAGGCGGTCGCGGCTGACGACGAGGCGCTCGTGTCGACCGTCCCAGATCGCCGCGCCCCACATCCCGACGAGCCGGTCGAGCCCGGCGACGCCGTGGGTTTCGTAGGTCCTCAGGAAGACCTCGGTGTCGGAGTGGGTGCGCCAGGGGCCGTCGAGCGCGTCGCGGAGCGCGCGGTAGTTGTAGATCTCGCCGTTGAACGTGACAGCCACGCGGTCGTCGGCGCCGAGGAGAGGCTGCGCGCCGCCGTCGAGGTCGATGATGGCGAGGCGGCGGTGCCCGAGGCCGAAGCCGGGACCGGCGTGCACCCCGCGGCCGTCCGGGCCGCGATGGCGCATCGCGTCGGTCATCGCGTCGAGGACGCGTGGATCGACCGGTCGACGGCCGGGAAGGAACAGCGCGACGAAGCCACACATGGGGGGCGACGTGGTTTCTATGCGTTTTTAGAGGGGAGAGGGAATGAAAAGGCCCCGTAGAGAGTCATCACAGGCGCAAGAGCAAGAACTACAGAGAGAGCGCGAATAAGAGCTGGAGTACGAGACGCCGGGGCCGGTCTGACGAAGAGCAAACGTCGGACCGCCCCGGCGCTTCCCTTCGTAGACGTGATTTCAGTAGTTTACGAGACAGCCCCACGACCCAGACCCGCGTGACCGGGGCATCGCTGTCGGAGTGTTGCAAAACAACAACAGTTATCCGAGACCCAGGGGCGTGCGGGGCGCGGTTGCCTGGGGGGTCTTCGCGGCGCTGGCCGTCGCGGCGCTGGTGGGCCTGGGCGTCTTCGTGGCCCGCCCGCCCGTCCCGGCGGCGACCGGTGACATCGGCACGGTCGAGGTCTACGGCCAGACGCCGGACGGGCCGAAGAAGCTCCCCGCCGACCGCCGCGTCTCACTCCCCCGGCCCCAGGACCTCGCGTTCCAGTTCACCTCCGAGGGCACCGGCCCGCGCTGGCTCCGCATCGAGCTCGACACGGGCGGCGACGTCTCCGTCCTCTACGAGGAGCAGGTCACGGCGCCCGCCTTCAAAGACTCGCTCGGCTACACGTTCCGCATGAGCGAGGAGGCGCCCGACGAGGTCACGGTGATCGTGACGCTCGAGGCGCCGCACGCGAAGAGCCGGGTGGGGCGGTATCCGCTGCGCCTGATCGGCGCCGACTCCCCGTTCTGGGAGTGATTGCTGTCAACGTAGCTTGCGGCTGACTCGTCGCGTGCGGCCCATCCGCCGGTGTGACGCAGGCTCGGGTCGTTGTCACAAAACACCGATCGCGCTCGCGTGCGCTCCTAGCTGCCTGTTCGTGCGCGTCGGAGCGACGCGACTCCACCGTTCCAGTGAAACGAACGTCGTCGTCTCAGCGCCGTGCACCCTTCGAATGATGGTTGGTCCGGCCCGTGCACTCGTACGTCGACATGAGCGAATTCAAGCTGACGATCTCCGTCTTCATCGTGGGCGCAATCTCCCTTGCATGCCAAGGCGAGGTCGATCCGCCAACGCACGAAGCCGCGACGGAAGTCATCGTCGAGTACGAGACCTGCGATCCGGATCGTGTGTTGCCGTCGCAGGCGTGTTCGACCGCATGGCGCTACGAAGACTGGGCTTCGCCGGAGGAGGTCGCGGACCGCGAAACGCAGATGGAGCTGACCGGGTGGTGCTGGGAAGAGTTCGGTTGCTTGCCATCGGATGAGGCCGACGTCCAGGACGCCGTCGATCAACTCGTCGAGGGCCTCCGCAACGACCTCGTCGCCGCGGGTGACGCAGCGATCTTCACGCGACATCACCTCAACTGCACCGGCTGGTACCGCGGATCCACGGAGGACTCCGTCCAGCGGAGGTGCACGGTCCACCAGGGCTTCCGCCGTTCCACCGACACGGAGGTGACCTACCGCTACCTCGGCATGACCGAAGCGGAGGTCCGCGCCGCGCGCCGTCCGCCCTTCACTCCGCTCCCGGCTACGGACTATGGGGAGCTGCCACCCGACACCGAGCTCACGTGTCTCAGCTGCGACCAGCTCCCCGTCGACACCGACGAGGAGGTGCGAGCGAAAGCCGGCTGCATGATCGACGGACATCGGATCGCGCTGCGCGAGGAAGGCGCCACGGTGTTGAAGCTCGAGCGGAACCTGAAGCTCCTCTACGAGGTGAAGGGCGAGGCCTTCACGTCGAGCCAGCGGTCCGCCGCGCTTGGCCTGTACGAGGGCCGCCCCGAGAACCGCCCCGACTGCGGCCCGCGCTCGACGCTCGAGCCCTCGTGCGCGCCGATGGAACAACACCACTGGCGCTTCGATTTCTGTGCTCGCCTGACGGGAGAGCACGTCTCGGGTGGCCTGCTCGATGCGCACTACGGTCACGCGTACGGCCGGTGCACGAATCTCCTGACGAGGCTCGCTCACGCCCGCTCGGAGTGCACGCTGGAGAGCGAGGTGGAGGAAGCGCTCGCGCTCAACGACACGCTCCTCGAGAAGATCCTCGGTCACATGGGCGACTCGCTTCAGCGGACGGCGGATCCCGAGACCCGGGTTCACCGGGTCGCGACGGCGCTCGACCTGCTGTCGATGTGGTTCGAGGACCTCTCGGTCATCGAAGCCGACCCCGAGTTGGACGCACACCTCGAGCGCGTGATGACCTCCTTCTGGCGAGAGATCGCACAGGCCCGATCGCTCAACGGTGACATCTTGGCCGCGCTCCTCGCGGCTTCGACGGTAGAGTCCAACCGCCCCCTCGAGGAGCGGTTGCAGAACGTCGAGCGCGAGAACGTGGACATCGACGTCTTCGCGAGCGCTCTGGAGGGGAACGTCGCGGCGAGTCTCGACATCGACCGCGACGTGTTCATCGCCGCTCACACGTCCGTGCGCGACAACGGCGTACCCTCGGCCCGCGGTCGGCCGCTGCTCGCCATCAGCGGCGAGATCCTGGGCGCGCTCACGGATCGCCTCGACACCCTCGGCCATGGACACGACATTGCGTGTGGCTTCGCGCAGTGCCGCACGAACGATCTCGAGACGCCCGTCTCCGCTACGTGGGCACTGGTCGGCGCGATGACGCACGACGATCTCCTCGCTCGCGAGATCGCGGAGGTCTCCGTGGATCTCGACGGCTGGACCGAGGCGTTTGCGGCCGTGCGACCGGCCCACACCTGGAACGTCCGTGCGATCTCCGACGTCTTCGCGGGTTACGACCCCTCCCAGTTCGACGCGCTCGACTCCACCCAGCTCCCGGTGTCGGTGCATCGGTACTTCCAGAGCGTGGGCCTGGCGCGCCAGCGAACTGCGAGCTACCGGGCCCGCGGTTACTTCGAGACCGCATCGGATCGCTCGCTCGTCACGAGCGCCGAAGCCGCCAAACGTGACGACATCGTGAGCCACATCGCGAGCAAGCGCGCGGAGCTCGAAGGTCGCCTCTCCACGTACGACCGCGATCTCGTCGGCATCGTCCACGGCATCCTCGCCGAGCTGCAGAACGAAGCAACCCTCGCGCGGCTCGACGATCGACGGCGTCGCATTGCCGACGACATCGATCTCCTCATCGAACGAAGCACGCGGCACAAACGAGCCGTTGCGGAGCTCGATACGTACTCCGAGCTCGTCTCGCAGTTCGAGCGAACGTCGGGGGTGTACGACGGCGGGCAGTTCTTCAACGTCACGTCGTTGGCACCCTTCGACGTCAGCGGTGCCTCCGCCTCGGAGCTCGACCTCGGCGCAACCTCGATTGCGACCCTCCGCACGGGGCCGATGGTCCCCATCGAGCGGGGCCAGGTGCTCTCGGTCGGGACCGAGGGGCGCTACGCGGCCGCTTGTGAGCTGAACCGCCGCCGCTTGCTGAGACCGGACACCTACCTCCCGATGAGCGTCGACAGCCACGGTGTGCTGGTCGGACCGGAGGGCTACTCCGTCGCGTGGACCGGCAGCCGCTACCTCGCGGGGACCGCGGCGAGGTCGCGTTCCATGTCTGCGACCATCGGCCTCCGAGGAGAGATCTGCATCGGGAACGACACCGCCTGGTTCGGGGTCTCGGCGAAGGCCTGCGTCTACAATGACAACAGCATCACCGAGTCGAGGAGTCATACGGATAGCGCTGGCTTCGAGAGTCGAACCGCAGCTTCCTTCGAGAGCGGTCTGTTCCTCTCCGTCATGCCGATCTCGAGCGCTCCGGTCGGGAGCCTGGTCATCGTAGAGATGCCACGCGGAGCGACGTTGCTCTCCGACGTTCGCGACATTCACGTGCTTCGATCGCCGCACACCACCATTACGGTCGGCGACGACGCCGACCTGTACTTCGTCGTGAATGATTGGCGCTGCCGCGTGGCGGACAGCACGAACCGAATCACCGTGCGGGCCGCCGTGCTGCAGAGCGCCGAGACGGTCTCCGAACAGCTCCTCGGCCGGATCAGCGCGGTCCTCGAGTACGTGCGAGATCGGGAGACGGAGCTCGTTCGTCGAGGGGAAGTGCTCCCGTCGGAGCTGACGTCCATTCGCAACGACGCCAACCTCTACGCCATTCAATCCATCGGCGTGGGAGGGCCGGTGCTCGACGTGTCCGAGTACCCGACGCCGCTGCGGACGATGTACGAAGCCTTCCTCTCCCGTGAGCTCGTCCGCCTCGAGCGTGCCGTGCGTATCGCCTCGATCGATCGTGAGATCGAGCTCCTGATTCGCGAGCACAACGCGCTGCTCGCGGAGCTCCAGCACGCGCAGTCCGCGGACGTCCTCCTGCAGCTCGTCCCGACGTGGGGACTGCGGAACCTCGACGCGGACTACGTGTTCGCCACTGCGAGTCGCCTCGGTGACGACATGCGGACCTTCGTGCTCCCCGTGTTGGACCTCTGGTACCACGAAGTCCTTGCCGCGCTCGCCGCCGATCCCGACGTGCTGGCGCTGCTGGACATGTCGCCGAACGCGCCCATGCGTGATGTTACGTCCAACATGGTCGCGCTCGCTCGAAAGATCGGCGATGAGCTCGCGCACGTCGACCTCCGTAATCGCGACACCGAAACGGCTCGTCGGCTCGTCGCGCTCTCGTTCCCGCGCCCCGACGGAGACGACACGATCGACTTGGGTGGCTTCACCGCCTTCGAACCCGGTGACTTCGGCGCCGGCGTGCTGACGGAGCACCGTCGGGTGGATCGGGCGCGCGCGGCGGCGCTGTGGACGAGTATCGAGCAGAGCGCGGAGGCGATCATCTCGGTTTCGCCGCGCGACATCTACGAGCTCGGCGGTACGGCGACGCTGTCCTGTTACGAGGAGCTCCCCGTCCTTCGACATCTCGGACTCGCGGTCATTCGACAAGGAGACGGGGAGAACGCGGACGTCCATTCGCTCGATAGGTTGCAGACGAAGCTGATCGGCTACGCCGGCTTCACGCAGACGTTCGCGAGCGAACGGGGGCCGGTCACCTACACGATGGACAACGCGCAGTGGCTCTCATTCGAAGCGCCGTACGTCTACACCAACTTTGACAACCCCTTGGCCGTGGTGAATGCAGCGCTCTACACGCCGCAGGGCGCCCCGCGAACGAACGTCATCGGCCTGTCGCCCTTCAACGAGTTCGAGTTCCTGTTCAACCCAGTCGACCACGCCGACCTCCTCGACGCGACCGAGGTCGTGATGGTCATGGAGTTGGAGAGCACCACCACCTCCAGCACGCCACTCACGTGGATCGACCGCTGCGTCCCCTGATTCGAGGAGTCCGACATGAAGACCATTCGTAGAGGCGCGCTCGTCGCGCTGACGTGTACCGCTGCGTCCTTGTGGAGCCACGAGGCTTCGGCGCAGTCCTTCAACGACGCGTTGGTTCAGACACCGACGATCAACGGTCCGTCGATCGCTTCGATCGCCGGTGCCCTGAGTAAGCAGGCCTTCGGCCCGGGCGACCTGGCGCGCGGTGTTCAGTCGCTGCCGAGCGGTATCGACCACCCCGAAGAGCGCGGCGGTCCGGACCTGATGTTCGCACCGTCGTACTCCCCGGAGTCTGGACAGTCGGAGTGGGGGATGGGCTGGTCCAACGAGCTGTCGATCCGTCGCTATCGGTTCGTCGGCGACCTGGACTACGCGACCGACGAGGTCACTTCGCCGTGGGGTCAGTTGAAGCCGGGGAGCGACGGCTACTGGTACACGCTCGGTTTCCGCGACCGGTTGCGTTTCACGCAGACGTCGGCGGGCTGGGTCGTCGAGTCGGGCGATGGAACGCGCTACGAGTTCTTCGAACGCCTCGACCGCACCCTCGGGACGTACGCGTGGTACCTCACGCGGGTCGAAGGGTACCGCGGCGATCGCGCCGATTACGCCTGGACGGTCGCCCCCTCGGGCGCCCGATTCCTGTCGACGGTCACGTACGGTGGCCCGGGGCACCAGGACGAGCAGCAGGTTCGACTGATCTACGAGACGATCCCGGTCCCGTACGTGTCCTACGCGTCGGGCGAAGCGACGTTGCTCGACCGGCGTGTCGCGCGTGTCGAGGCCTACAGCAGACACGCGCAGACGGGAGCGTACGCGCTGCGTTGGACGCACGCGCTCGACTACGTCCACAGCCCGATGGGGCGCGCGTTCTATCTGGAGTCGATCACCAAGACCTACGCGGGCGGAGCGGGAGAGCCGCCGCGGACGTTCACGTATGACTTCGGCGACCAGACGATCGACGACGCTGAGTTCGTACGGGCGGATGGCATCGAGGGCTATCTCGCGGCGGCGGGAGGGGCAGCGCTGCAGCCGACCTATTCAGCGACGCTCGACGTCGAGGAGGACGGACGGGTCGACTTCGAGCACCACTTCGCGTTTGCGCTGGTTCACCAGACAGACGACGGCTGGAGGAGCGAGCCCCTCGCGCCGAACGCCCAGGCGGACCAGCGTTGTCGCCCGGACGACAGCCTCTACAACACTCCGCGGGTACTCGCTCGCATGCGTGCATCCGAGACGGAGCCGCAGGTGGTCTACGCGCAACGGATCCCGTCGACGAATGTGACGACGATCCTCCTGTGTGATCGGGACGGAACCCCGCTGCACGAGGCCGACGTGCCTGGGGTCTGGGAGCTCGATGCGACTACGCGCCTCGTCGACGTCGACCGCGATCGACAGCCGGACTTCGTCCGTCTGACGTACGGCAGCGTCGAGGTGCTGCACAACCAGAGCGAGACCGGAGGGTGGAGCTTCGAGGACGGCGTGACGACCGCGCTCTCGCCGGCGTTCGACCCCGACACCGCTTGGATCCATGACATCAACGGGGACGGTCTCGTCGATCTCGTGGGCCGCCACCCCGGTGCGCTCGTCGTCTGGTACGGGCGGGGCAACCTTCAGTTCGAACCGCAGGGCGTCCCGCTCTCGTTCGTCACGCGCTCCGGTACGCCGCTCGGTGGTCTGTCGGGGTTCGGCGCGAGTTTCCTCGATGCGAACCGCGATGGACTGACGGATGTCCTCCTATGGCACAGCTCGGCGGCCTTCCTCTTCATCAACTTCGGCGAGCACTTCCTTGAGCGCGTCATCCCGGCGCTGAATGGTGTGGGGATCAACACGAGTAACCCGGTCGTTGCCGATATTCGTGGGTCGGGCGAGGTCGAGCTCGTGTACGTCTCCGGCGGGCAGGCGTGGGCGCTGCCCCTGTCCAGCGCGTCGACCGGGCTGATGGTCCAAGCCGACGACGGCCGCGGCAACCGCATGCGCTTCGGCTACGGCTACGCGCACGCCCACCCCGAGGTGCCGCGACGGCGCGTCGTCCTGACGGAGGTCGTCTCGGAGTCCGGAGGGTACGACGCCGTAGCGCATCAGTACGTGTACGACGGCCCCGTCGCCCACAGCGTCGGACGTCAGGTCATCGGCTTCGACCTCGTGCGAGCGGTCGGACCGAGGAGCACGGAGGAGCTGTCGTACGTGCACGAGGACGACGTCCCGGGGATCGTCGTCCGGTCGCAGACCTTCGATCCCAGCACGCCGGATCTGGTGCGCTACACGGCGCACGAACACGATCTTCGTTCGCACCTCGGGGTTCGTTGGCGACGCTCTCGGCTCACGCGCACGGGGTGGGAAGACGTCGCGAGCGGAGCGGTCGTCGAGGAGACCTCAGAGGTCATGGCGCACCAGCGCGAGTGGTGTCCCGTCGACGTCTCGAGCACCAGCCGTCACGGGACGCTCACCGAGACGCGAGATCTGGCGATGGCGGTCGGGCTCGTCGATGCGCTCCACTGCATGCCGAGTCGGGTCAGCCTGACGGGTAGCCACGCGGACGCGTCGCTCGACTTTACGGAGTCGCAGACGATCACGCGCAACGCTCGCGGGCTCGTGACGCGTGTCGAACGCACGGGGTCGCAGGGGCCACTCGTCCAGCAGGACATCAGCTACGACGCACTCGATCGCGTGAAGTCGGTCTCCGCGCCAGGTCGCGGGACGACCAAGATCGACTACGACCCGGCGACGGAAATCGTCGTGGGGACGACGGCGCCCGACGGGGTTGCGACGAACATCGTCGACTTCGATCCGGTGACCACCAACATCCGGGCGATAGAAATCGACCGTGGCTCGGGAGCTCGGTTCACGACGCACTTCGCGTACGACGGGTACGAGCGTCTGGAGCGGTCGTGGGACGACTTCGGTGGATCGACGCAAGCGACACCGACCGAGCGCTTCGCCTACACGTGGCCCACGGCGACCTCGGTCGGCGTCGTGGAGATCGAGCGCCTCGTCGATGGCACGGCGGGCATCACGCAACGAACGGCGCAGCTCATCGCCGCCGACGGGGCGTCTTTGGTCGACGTCACCGAGATTCCGCAGGGCTGGGCCGTCAGCGGGCTGAGTCAACGCGATCGGACGCTCGGAATCGACAAGACGTTGGTGCGTGATCCGATCGCGCCGGGTGGCCTGAGCACGCTGCTCTACGGCGACCTCTACGTCGGAGCGGAGCTCGTGGCATCGACGCGCACCGCCGGCTTCGGACACGCCGCCGAACACTCCGTCGTGACCCAGGGGGCGAACGTCGAACGCATCGAGACCAGCCTCGCGATCGTTGGTGACAGGCTCGTCCGATCGTTTGAAGAGAACGGATCGCACATCAGCAAGATCGTCGAGGACGCGGCGGGCAGGGTCCTGATTCGGACGGACGAGCTCGGCAACGACACACGTGCCTCGTACGACGCTCAGGGTCGTATCGTCGGCGTGACGCTCGCGGACGGGACCGACCACAGGATTCGCTACGACGACTACGGTCGCGGCAAAGAGGTCAAACGCGTCGGCGTCGCGGGCGTGTCCTACGTCTACGACGCCACGACGGGCATCCTCGCGCACAAACGCCACCTCGACGCGACGGGGACGCTCGCACGGACCGTCGACTACACGGTCGATGCGATCGGTCGAGTCGTCCGCGAGCAACACGTCGACGTCGCGACCGGAGCGAGGGTCCCGTACGAATTCATCTACGACGGCGGGAGCACCGGCGCCCCCGGGCAACGTGGCTACGTCACGGAGGTGCACGGCACCGGCTTCCAGCGGAAGACGCTCCGCAACCCCGACGGCACCACCCGCCTCGTGTCCATGACCGTGGGGGGCTGGCGCGAGGTCGAGGTCGTCTCGACGTATTACGAAAACGGCGACCTCGCGACGACCACGCGCACGGTTCGCGACACGGCGACCGGGTACGGTCTGGAGAAGGTCGACCAGGCCTACACGTACGACGCATACGGGCGATTGGCCGCGGTGGACATCGGCGGCGCACGCGCATTCGAGCTGTACTACGACGCGGAAGGACGGATGTACCGCGCGGACTTCGGCGCGGGCCGTGATCTCGTCTTCAGCTTCGACGCGACGACACGGGAACCGAACGGCTTCTGGCTCGACGCCGGCGCCCAGGTGTCGGGCGTCGGCTGGTACGTCGACGATCGAGGTCACGTTCGCGAAGAAGTCACCACCGTCGGCACGGATCGGCGCGTGCTCGACTACCGGTACGACGCGCGAGGGTTCCTCGAGGAGGTGAACGGTGCCGGGGCGCCCGAGCGCTACCACTACGACGAGACGGGCCTCATCGATGTGCTCGAGGACGCCGCCGGACGACGCGTCCTGACGCGGCAGGGCTCGACGCTCCAGGCCGGTGGCTCGACGTACCGGTTCGACGCGTCGGGTCGGATCATCGAGCGCGATGGCATCACGCTGTCCTACGGGCCGCACGGACACGTGGAGCGCGCCGTGGTCCCGCGGGTAGGGGGCGGCGCCGACATCCTCCGCTTCGAGTACGACGAGAATGGGGAGCGGATCCTCAAGACACGCAACGGCGTCCCGGAGGCCGCCTATCTGTTCGGCGGTCACCTCGACGGCGCGACGTTCGTCGAGCCGGTGCGGCTCGCGGGTCGACTGATCGGTGTCGTCGAGCACGGTCGTTTCGAGCTGGTGCACACGGACGCGCGGGGCAGTCTCCTGGCGGATCGTCTTGGCGTGCAGAACGACGTGGCGGCCTACGGGCAGCGTTCGTCTCGCCCGGCCTCCTTCGCTGCGTTCGACTACGTGGAGCACGGCTACGACGCCGATCTCGGCGTCATTCGGTTCGGATCTCGCGACTACGATCCGCACCTCGGGCGGTTCTGGACGCCGGACCCGAAGCTCTTCGAACAGCTCGACGCGTGCGCCGCGCGCCCCGCCGAGTGCAACCTCTACGGCTACGCTGCGAACAACCCGATCGCCGCCTACGACATGACGGGACACGCGTCCGAGGCGGCGCAGTTCATCGGCGGTTACGTGACCCGCGCGTTGCAGCACGTCGCGCACGACCCGATGACCTACCTGACATTGCCCGGGCCCATCGGCCCCATCGCGATGCCGATCGTGCAGGCGATCGTACCCACGCCGACGCGAGCGCTCGACCAGGACCCGGACGCAGGGACGCTCGAGCGTCTGCTCCCGACCAACCAGACGGCCGCATCCCTCGTGGCGGCGCAGACCAGCACGGGCTTCGAGCAAGGGAAACATGCGGCGGATGTCCTGAGTGGAGTGAAGGAGACGATCGAGCTCGCCACCGCCATCCGCGGTCTCACGTCCCTGGCGCGGCGCGGCTCCGCAGCCCTCCGCAGGATCGCGTCGAAACTTCGAGATGGGTGCTTCGTGGCGGGCACGATGGTGGCCACCGCAGAGGGGCGAGTCCCCATCGAAGAAATCCGCGTGGGCGATCGTGTCGCGACCTACGGCGGATCGTCCGAATCGAAGGTCGACGAGACCTGGTCGGTCGCGACCATCGAGTTCGCCGGACAGCGTGGCGTGATCGTCGTCGACGTCCTTCGGCCCACCGACTGGTTCGAGGCGCGCGCTGTTCAATCGGCCGGGGACTCCGCCGTTCTCGAGATCGAGGAGCTCGGAGTGGCGGGCGAGGGGATCGTTACCGCGGTTCGTGAAGCTCCGAGGCAGCCTGCTGAGGATGGGCGTGTGGTCCTAGCGACGATCAGCCGCGATAGCGAAGACGTCTACGTGTTGGGGGTCGTCGGACACCGAACGCCCCTCTCGCTGACCGGGTCGCATCCACTCTACTCGCTCGATCGGAGAGCTTGGGTTCACGTTCGGAACCTTCAGGTCGGCGAGCGCCTCCAGACCATCGAGGGCGCGGTAGCGATCGAATCGCTGGAGCGGATTCGAGGCGCTCACCGGGTCTATAACTTGGAGGTAGAAGGAGACCACGAGTACCTTGTCGGAGAAGCTTCGGTGCGGGCCCACAACGCTTGCCCCGATGGGACCATCATTATCGAGCATGCGTCGGAGAGTGCCGCTCGTCGCGCAGCCCTCCGGCAAGCTGGTATCCCGGCCGGCACACCCCCAGCTCGGTCCGTTCCGTCTCGACCTGGATCTCGATCACCAACAGGTGCGCCGGGTGAGAGGTTGGAATGGGATCCGGTATCGTCGGAGGGCATCGGGGCACATTTTGACGAGTTTGGCCATAAATTCCCGAACGGAACATCGATTCCTCCCCACTATGGAGTAGATATTCCTGGTAAGCCGACTCGCCACCATGTTTATCCGACCACACATGACCCGCTGACCAACAGATAGGAGTAGATTGAACATGTTCTCGATAGGTCTCGATGAGCCACTTGCGGAGCACACTGAACTGTTCAGGCATTCTTTTGTTTGGACAGGAGCGCGTTTTGCCGAGGGGCCTCGAGGCCTACCCGAGGACCACCCTGTGTGTGTGCTTCTGGTCCGCTTGATGGCGCGATTCGAATTCAATGGACTGTGGATGTTGTCGAAATCTCGGACTCGAATTGGAGAGCCGCAGTCGAGGCTCCTCGAGAATAGACTTACAATATCGGGATGGACTCTACGGAATGACTCGTCGGAATTCATCTCGGCCTCCAAACCTGTTGCGTACGACGACGTATGGCCCTTTCCGAAGTCCGCCGGGATCCCGGCGGTCCCGCCCGAGGTTCTCCTCGCCGGGTCCACCGAATGGTTGCCTATTGATCGCAGCCTCGAGGAGAGAAGGCCACGTGCCGTTCCTGGAGAGCGGATGGTGCTCGACGAGCGGGTGGCTGCTCGTCTGGCTACCCTGGGGGCGTGCGCCATATGTTTTGGAAGAACGCACGTGAACCATCGACCGGGAATCTCACTCGTCGGCGTCACTCGATTCGATGCAAGCAAGCTTCTCGAGACCAACATGATTAGCGGGGTCTTCCGCGGCGCCGACGCTGAGCGTGCATGGACCGTGGCATAGTGTTGAATATCTCCGGCCGCCTACGGTCCTCGGCGAGTGCCGCGGGCGACTACCTCGTCAGGCGGTCTGCCAACACCTCGGCCAACCCCTCGTAGTCCTCCGGCGCGTTGTACAGGTGCGCCGACACGCGCAGCATCCGCTTCGGGGCCTTGGGGAACGGGAACACCGGGACCTCGATGCGGTGGTCGTCCCAGAGCTCACGGCTCAGGGGGTCGAGGATCCAGTCGACCTCGCCGTCACCGTCCGGGAGCAGGATGGGCGCGAGCGAGCCGTGCATGGCGTCGGGCGACGGGGACTCGAGGCCGAGGCGCTCGAGGATCGTGCGGCGACCCTCCATCGCGCGATCGTGGATCGCCGCGTAGAGCGCGGGCCAGCCGCCTTCGAGGAGGCCTCCCAAGTACGAGATCGCCTCCGGGATCACGAGGTGCGCGGTGGGGTCGTCGGTGCCGGTCCAGTCGAACTGCGCGCGGAAGCGATCTTGTTTCGCGTGGTACGCGTGGCTCGTCACGAGCGGGACGATGCGGTCCTGCCGGTCCTTGCGGACGTGCAGGATCGCCGCGCCGCGCGGTGTGCACAGCCACTTGTGGGCGTTCGTCGTGAAGTACGCTGCGCCGATCGCTTCGAGATCCAGCGGCACCTGCCCGACCGAGTGCGCGCCGTCCACCAGCGTGTCGACGCCGCGCTCGTGCAGCGCCGCCACGATCTCGGCGATCGGGAACACCAACCCCGTCGGGCTCGCGATGTGATCGAGCATCGCGATCTTCGTGCGGTCGGTGACCGCCGCGAGGATCGCCTCGGTGATCTGCGATGGGTTCGAGATCGGGAACGGCAGCTGCGCCGACACCACCTTCGCCCCCGTCGTGTCCGCGACGTGGTCCAGCGTGTGCCGGCACGCCCCGTACGCCTGGCTCGTCGTCAGTAGCTCGTCGCCCGGCTCGAACGAAAGCGACTTCATCACCGTGTTCACGCCGCTCGTCGCGTTCGAGACGAACACGAGGTCGTCCGGGTCCGCGTTGACGAACGCACCCAGCGCCTCCCGCGAACGACGGTAGCCGTCCGGGAGGTAACGCACGAAGAAGTCCACCGGCTCGCGGTCGGCGCGCCGGTGCAAGTCGGCTTGCGCTTCGCGAATCACCTTCGGCACGCTGCCGAAGGAGCCGTGGTTGAGGAACGTGACGGTGGGGTCGAGGCCCCAGAGCTCGTAGTGCGCCGAGCGCGTCACCACGTGCGCCCCGGGAGCTCCACCGGCTTGCCCGTAACGAGCGACTTCTCGGCCGCCTCCAGCGCCTCCACCACGCGCAGCCCGGACATGCCGTCCGTGCGCGGTGTCTCGCCGGTCTGGATGCAGTCGAGGAAGTGCTCCATCTCCTTCGCGAGCGGCTCCGCGGAGGGGAGCTTCGGGCTGACGATGTCACCCGTGCGGTAGGAGAGGTTGAACTCGCCGAACGTCTCCGGGTCCTGGAAGTCGACGCCCTGGTCGTAGATCTTCACCTTCTCGATGTTCTCGGTGTCGTCGTACACCAGCATCTTGCGCTGACCGACGACCGCCGTGCGACGCAGCTTCGACGGGGCGAGCCACGCGACCTCGATGTTCGCGATGACGCCGCTCGGGAAGCGCAGGTTCAGGAACGCGACGTCCGGGATGCCGGTCTGCACGCAGTCGCGGCCGAACGCCGAGATGAACGACGGCGACTCGCCGAGCCAGTAGAACAGGATCGAGAAGTCGTGCGGAACGAGGTCCCAGATCACGGAGACGTCGCGCTGGTGCAGGCCCAGGTTCACGCGCATCACCGAGATGAAGAAGATGTCGCCGAGCTCACCCTTGTCGATGATCTGCTTCGTGCGCAGCACCGGCGGCGAGTACTCGAACGTGTGTCCGACCATCAGCACGCGGCTCTTCGCCTTCGCCGCCTCGATGAGCTGGTTCGCGTCCTCCACCGACGACGCGAGCGGCTTCTCGATGAAGACGTGTTTGCCCGCGTCGATCGCGCGCACGCCGAGCGGACCGTGCGTGGAGATCGGCGTCGCGAGGAGCACCGCCTCGATGGCTTCGTCGCCGAGGACCGCGTCGAAGTCGCGCGTCGTCTCGACCGACGGGAAGCGACGCTTCACGTTGTCGAGGCGCGCCTCGTCCATGTCGCAGACCACGACGTTGTCGAGGCGTCGCGTCGACAGGAGGTTGCGGATGAGGTTCGGACCCCAGTAACCGGCGCCGACGACCGCGGCCTTCATCGGCTCGCACCCACGAACTCGGCGACGGCCTTCGCGACGCGCACCTGCTGGGCCTCGGTGATCTCCGGCGAGATTGGCAGCGACACGATCTCTTTCGCCATCTTCTCCGCGACCGGGAACGTCCCCTCGCCCTGGCCGAGGTGGCTGTACGCGGGGAGGAGGTGCAGCGGCGTCGGGTAGTGGATGCCGCTCTGGATGTTCTGCTCGCCGAGGTGTTTGCGCAGCCCGTCGCGGTCCTGCACGCGGCAGACGTACAGGTGGAACACGTGCGACGTCGCGTGCCGCACCGTGGGCAGCACGATCGCGTCGCCCAGCTCCGCGAGGAGGCGGTCGTAGCGCGCCGCGGCCGCGCGCCGCTCGTCGATCCACGTGTCGAGGTGTTTCACCTTCACGCCGAGGATCGCGGCCTGCAGGCCGTCGAGGCGCGAGTTCACGCCTTCGATCTCGTGACCGAACTTCGTGCTGCGGCCGTGGTTCGCGATCTTGCGGATCTGCTCCGCGAGCGCGTCGTCGTCCGTGATGACCGCGCCGCCGTCGCCGTACGCGCCGAGGTTCTTGCCCGGGTAGAACGAAAACGTCGCCGCGTCGCCGAAGGTGCCGGCGCGCTTGCCGTCGTCGATCGCGCCGTGCGCCTGCGCGGTGTCCTCGACGATCTTCAGCCCGTGTTTCTCGGCGATCGCGAGGATCGGCTTCATGTCGACGAGCTGCCCGTAGAGGTGCACGGGGATGATCGCCTTCGTGCGCTCGGTGATCGCCGCCTCGATCTTCGACGCGTCGATCAGCGCGGTCGCGTCGTCGATGTCGACGAACACCGGCTTCGCGCCGGTCATCGTGATCGCCTCCGACGTCGCGATGAACGTGTTGACCGCCGTGATGACCTCGTCACCCGGGCCCACGCCGAGCGCGCGGAGCGCGAGGTAGATGGCGTCGGTGCCGTTGCCGCAGCCGACCGCGTTCTTCGTGCCGCAGTACTCGGCCCACGCGGCCTCGAAGTCCTTCACGGGTTTGCCGCCGATGAACGACGCGCTCTCGAGCACGCCGCGGATGGCGGTCATCAGCTCGTCTTCGTAGCGGTGGAACTGGCCGACGAGGTCGACGAAGGGGACGGTTTCGTTCGTAGTCATGGGTGCCTGCCCTCGGTGTAGGAAACTCAGCGCTTGGGAATGGAGATGTCGACGGGCGCTCCGCCGTTTTCGAGTGAACGGTCCGCAGCCTCGAGCGCAGCGGTCACGGCGACGCCGGACCACGCGTCGGTGAGCGGCGTCGCGCGCGTCTGCACACACTCGATGAAGTGTTTGCATTCGACGGCGAGCGGCTCGGGCACGCGGAGGTTGGGAATCGTGAGGTCACCCGCGCGGGTGATCATGCGGTGGCGCGCGAAGCTGGTCGCCTGCTCCTCCGGCACCGGGTCACCCTTGGTGATGCCCTTGTCGTAGATCGCGAGTTTGTCGGTCGCGACGTCGTCGTAGACGATCATGCGTTTGTCGCCGACGACGGTCATCGTCCGCACCTTGCGCGGGTCGAGCCACGACACGTGGGTGTGCATCACGACATCGCCCGGGTAGGTGAGCGACATGAACACGACGTCGTCGAGGCGCGGCGCCTCCGGCTGGAGCGCCTGCACCGACGTCGCGGAGACGCGGATCGGATCCGCGCCGATCAGGTAGTTCGCGATCGACACGTCGTGCGGCGCGAGGTTCCACGCGGCGTTGATGTCGCCGCGCACGATGCCGAGGTTGAGGCGCTGACTGTAGAGGTAGTAGACGCGCCCGAGCTCCCCCTCGTCGATGCGCCGCTTCACCTCGCGCACCGCGGCGTTGAACAGGAAGGTGTGGCCGACCATCAGCACCCGGCCTTTTTCTTCCGCGAGGCGGGCGAGGGCGATCGCCTCCTCGGTGCTCATCGCGATCGGCTTCTCGACGAAGACGTCCTTGCCGGCTTCGAGCGCCGCCCTCGCGAGCGCGCCGTGCGTCGCGGCAGGGGTGGCGACGACCACCGCCTCGATCGACGCGTCCTCGAGGACCTGCGCGCCGTCCTCGACGGCTTCGACGTTCGGGTAGTTCTTCTCGATGAACGCGCGTCGCTCCGGGACACGATCCGCGACGCGGACGACGTCGCACGACTCGAGGGCGTTGTAGTTTCGCAGGAGGTTGGGGCCCCAATAGCCGCAACCGATCATCCCCAGCTTGGTCTTCGTCATGGCTCGAATTCGGGCGAGGTGGGCCCGTGTGCGTTCTATCGAAGGGACGTTCCGATCGGTCAAGGAGTTTCGGGGTGATGGCGGGCATCCGCGGGTCACGGAACGGTCACGGCCGTGCGAAGGTCGCGCCCGTGAGTCAGTCGGTGAGCCTGCACCTGCGTCGAGAGGGCGAACGTGTCCTCGTCGACGTCAAGAACGGAACCCGCGACGCGGTCACGTTGGTCACGCACCCGCGTTACCTCGTGGTCGAGCTCCTCGACGCGCGCGGCCAGTTCGTGGGCGGGGAGGGCACACCGATGGGCTTGCCGGGCAAGAAGGACTTCGTAACGGTCGACGCCGGCCAACGCGCGGAGGCGGTATTCGCCCTCGACCTCGCGAAGGACGGCGACACGATCACCGTCGGCGACACGGCCTTCACCAAGGCGCCGCCATCCACCGAGCTTCGCGTCGTGTACAAACCCGACGCCCTCGTACCGAATCAACCGAAGCGCGGGCTCTTCTTCCGCGGGCCGGTCACGTCGGACCGCCTCGCGATCTGAACGTCACTGCGCCTCGGGATCGATCCCGAGCTGCGAGTGGCACGCGGCGCAGGTGGAGAGGAACTCACCGAGCGCCTGGACGCGGGCGTCACGTCCCTTCGTCTGCTCGCCCTGTTCGCCGACACGGTGCACGACCTCCGCGGCTTCGTTGATCATCTCGAGCGCGAGGTCGGTCGGTCCTTCGCGTCCGTCTGCGAGGTGCAGCGGCGCGTCCGAGAGCGCCGTGGTCGCTTCGTTCCAGACCGCGTCCGAGTTGCCGACGACGGCGTCCCAGAGGCGGTCGGCCGCCCACTGGTGCCGCTTCATGTGCGCGCGGGTGTCGTCGCCCTCGGCGGCGGGCACGGCGCCGAAGTGCATCCGGATTCCGTGCGCTTCGTGGCAGCTCCCGCACGACCCAGCGACGCGCGCGGCGCCGACCGAGGCCTGCATGAGATCCGGCGCCTGCGTGACGTGCGCGGCGGCCTCCTCCAGCTTCGCGAGGTGCGGTTTCCAGCCTTCGTTGCGGACCTCGACGTGATGGTCCATCACCCACTGCGCCGACTGCTTCGCGAGCGTGAGGTCACCGGCGATGACGGCCTTCTGGAGATCGTCGAGGTGCACGAAGTGCTGCTGCATCACGGCGTGCAGCGGCTCCATCTCGGTTGCGGTGGCGGGCGCGGACGCCGGTGGGGGTGCGTTGTTGGACGCGCAGCCGAGGAGGAGCGCGAGGGCGGCGAGGTTCAGCTTTCGGAGCATACTCGACGCGTCTTCAAGCCGAGTGCCACGCGCTGCGGCTCGCGCTGCGTCGGTTCGACAGCGAAGCGGTAACGCTCGGCGGGCGCGAGGTCACCGTGCGGTGACGACGTCACCCGATCGTGCAGCCGCAGACCCGCAGGAACGCGAACAGCACGAGCGCCACGAGCAGCAGGCTTGCGCCGTCCGCAGATCGCGGCGCGAGCGCACGCCAGCGGTCGAGCGCGTGGTCGTCGATCCGTCCACCGTCGGGTGTCAGTCGGTGCAGCAAGGCGAGCTCCTTCGGTGCATGAAAGAGCAAGTCGCGTGCCCCTCGCGGCGGGTGAGGGATCGATGCCGTCCGTCACGCCGAAGTGACGTTCGAGCGCCGCCCCGCCGGGTCGAGGTGACGCGCGTGGAAGTCGTACCAGCCCAGCGGCCCTTGTTTCCGCACGCGGCGGTAGCGCTCGTAGAGTTTGTGCGCGAGCGTGCCGCGCCACTCGCCTTCCCAGCCGCCCTGGTCGCCGAAGCGCCGTTGCTGCGCGAGGATGCTGCGCCACGCGACCACGGTGTCCTCGATGCCGCGCCAGGGCCCCGGCGACTCCTCGCCGAAGAGGCCGCTCGAGGCGCCGTCGAAGCGCTGCTCCACGTACACCCCCTCGCGCGGCGGGTCGGGGCAACGCAGCTCGCGGTTGCGACCCTGGTTCACGATCTTGAACGCGCGGTAGCCGAGCCGCCACAACATCGACAGCTCGTTGAACGCACCTTCGAACGACTTCTGATCCGGCTCGATCGACACGAAGCGCGGCGCGGTGTCGAAGCCGTCGAGCGCTTCGAGGCAGAGGTCGTCGAGGCCCTCGATGTCGACCTTGAGGTAGTAGGGCACGCCGAACTCGTTCAGCACGTTCTCGAAGCGCGTGCACCGCACCTTCACCGTCTCGTGGCGGCTGCCGTAGACCTCGACGTTCCGTCGCACGAACTCGGGCGACACCGTCCCCCAGTCGTCGTGCTCGGGGTTCACGAAGAAGTCCGTCTCGCCGTCGAAGGTGTTGATCGCGACGTTGAGGATCGTGAGGCGCCCGTCGTCGATGTAGCTCCGCAAGCGAGCTTGCACGGCCTCGACGTGCCGCGGGTCGGCCTCCACCGCGACCACTCGGAAGCCCTTCTTCAGGTAGAACTCCGTGTCCCGGCCGACGTGCATCCCGACGTCGATGATCAGCGATCGATCCATCACAGCTCCAACAGGCGCGCGGCCAGCGCCTCCGTCACGCGACGCGTATCGTAGCGCCGCCCCATCTCGACCGCGCGCGAGGACAACGCGGCGCGCTCCGTCGCGTCCAGCGTGATCACGTGCTCGACCGCAGCCGCGAACGCTTCGACGTCGCGCGCGGGCGCCAGCCACCCGGTCTCACCGTCGACGACGTACTCCGGCACCGCGTAGGCGTTGGAACCTACGACCGGCACGCCGGTCGCGAGCGCTTCGATCGGCCCCAGACCGAGCGCCTCCGCGCCGCGGCGCGTGGGGAACATGAAGACGTCGAGCGAAGCGAGGTAGGGCCGTAGCTCCGCCTGCGGGACCGTTCCGAGCATGTGGATTCGCTCCGCGACACACCGCGCGGCGGCGCGTTCGAGGAGGAGCTCGCGCGCCTCGCCCTGGCCGACGACGAGGCCGCGCACGTCGTGCCCGCGTCGGACCAGCGTGCCGATCGTGTCGACGAAGACGTCCCAACCCTTGTCGTCGACGATGCGCCCCATGAACCCGACGTAGAAGGCGCCCGGCAGCCCGAGCCCCTCGCGGGCGGTGGTCTGGTCGAGCGGCGCGAAGCGCTCCGTGTCGACGCCGCCCGACGGTGAGACGAACATCCGCTCCTCGGCGACGCCGAACGCGCGCTGCACCTCGCCGCGGTAGTAGCGCGACGGCGTGACGACGAGGTCCGCGCGGCGGCACAGCCACCGCACCGCGGGCTGCGTGCGCGCCTCCATGCGCGAGTGCGGATAGACCTCGCCGCCGTGGGTGTGGACGACGAGCTTCTTGTCCTTGCGCACCGCTTCGATCAGCGGCGCGAACCAGGTGGGTGCGTGGACGAGGACGCAGTCCGCAGGTTGTCTTGCCTGCCGGAGGATCCGCGCGCCGAGGGTCGCATGTTTCTCGAGGCGACCGCGGCGGCCCGCGCCTTTGCCGGCGAGGACCGCGGTGTTGTCGACGTCGAACCCGAGCGCCGCGAGCGACGTCGAGAGGTTCTTCACGAACACCCCCGTGTGGGTCGACTCGGTGGACGGCCACATCGGGCTGATGACGTGAATGCGCATCGAACGGGTTCTTGGGGACGGGTTCTCAGGGCTGGCGTGCGAGGAGGCGCGCCGGGCAGCCGGCGACCGTCGCGTTGGGTGCGACGTCCTTCGTGACCACGGCGCCCGCGCCGACCATCGCGCCCTCACCGATCGTGACGCCGCAGAGGATCGTCGCGCCGCTGCCGATCGATGCGCCGCGCTTCACGACGGTCTCGACGACCGCCCAGTCCGCCTCCGTCTGGAGCTGGCCGCCCTCGGCGGTCGCGCGCGGGACCTTGTCGTTGATGAACATGACGCCGTGTCCTACGAAGACCTCGTCCTCGATCGTTACGCCCTCACACACAAACGTGTGCGACGAGATCTTGCAGCGGGCGCCGACGGAGGCGTTCTTCTGAATCTCGACGAAGGTGCCGATCTTGGTCTCGTCGCCGATTTGGCAGCCGTAGAGGTTGACCAAATCCGGGTGGAAGACCCGGACGTTCTCCCCGAGTTTCACGTCGTTCAAAGGCATGTCGGCGAGCCACTACCACCCGGTGCGACACCGCGAAAGCACCGCCTGCGTAGTCGCGCGTACGAGCGCCGTGCACATTGGAGCGCATCGAAAAGGGGTCATTCGTCACAAACTTCATGGACCGATGACCGATGACGAATGGGCGCCCAAGTCGTAGGCGCCGCGCGCCGCGACCACCCCTGAGACATCGATGTCACCGTAGGGCGCGACCGGATCGTGACCGATCGTGGTCACGTCAACTCGCCTTGCATCGCGACTTCGCCCTGAGACCGATCGCGATGAGACTTCGACGCCACGCCTACTAATCGTTCGGTCCATTCGAACGAACGCTTCGAAACCGTTGGGGGCGAGATTTCACCGTCGTTCATTCGTCGGATACGGCCCCGCGAGAGAATGCCGACTGCTGAAGACACGACATGAAACACAAGCGACTCGCCGTTGTCCTCGTCTCTTCGATCGCAGCGTGTGTGCCTACTCCCCCGGAGGCACCCCAGGAGTCGCCCGTTGAAGAAGGGGTCGGTAAGTCCGCCATCGTCGGCGGACAGAGCACCTCCATCAGCCAGCACCCGTGGCAGGTCTCCGTCGGGTCGACCAACTTCGGTTGGTTCTGCGGCGGCTCCATCATCGCGCCCGACTGGGTGCTCACCGCGCAGCACTGCATCGAGGGGACGTCGGTCTCCACGCTCCGCATCGCGGCCGGTGTGACGCGTCGCTCGTCGATCAACGGCAGCGCGCAGGTTCGCTCGGTCGATCAGCTCCTCCCCTTCCCGGGGTACATCGAGCCGGAGCGCGGACGCGACGTCGCGCTGCTCCACCTCTCGCAGCCGCTCAGCTTCAACGGCAACGTGCAGGCGATCCCGATCGCCACCGCCGGCGACGCCATGAACGGCCTCACCGACCCCGGCGTGAACGCGATCGTCAGCGGCTGGGGTACGCTGCGCTCAGGCGGCTCCTCGCCGGATACGCTGCAGGAGGTCACCGTGCCGATCGTCTCGCAGGACCAGGCGAACCAGGCCTACGGCGGCGGCATCACCTCCGACCAGATCGGCGCGGGCCTGCTCGGCGTCGGCGGTCGTGACTCGTGCCAGGGCGACAGCGGCGGCCCGCTCACCGTTCCGGACGGCAACGGTGGACGTCTCCTCGCGGGTGTCGTGAGCTGGGGCTTCGGCTGCGCCGACGCACGCTTCCCGGGGATGTACGCGCGTGTCTCTTCGTTCAGCGCGTGGATTCAGAGCAACGTCAGCCCGAACGTCCCGCCGACCGTGAGCATCGTGTCGCCGTCCAACGGCGCCACCCTCAGCGGAAACGTCACGGTACGTGCGAACGCGTCCGACGCCGACGGAACCGTCACCCGCGTCGCGTTCCTGTTCCCCGACGGCACGCGCCTCGACGACACTTCGGCGCCCTTCGAGGTGACTTGGAACAGCGCGAGCTCCGGCGATGGCCCGGGCACGATCAGCGCGCAGGCGCAGGACGATGCGGGCGCGGTCAGCAACGTCGCGAGCATCTCGGTGATCACGAACAACGGCAACAGCAACTGCGCGTCGGGGACGCGCACTTCGATCGACACGCCGGTCGGCATCCCGGACAACAACGCGGGCGGCGTGGTGTCGACGATCAACGTCAACGGCGTCGGCACCATCACCGACTTCACGGTGTCACTCGCGATCACCCACACCTGGCGTGGCGACCTCACCGTGCAGCTCACCTCGCCCGCCGGCACCACCGTCACGCTGCACAACCGCGAAGGCCGTAGCGCCGACGACGTGGTGATCAACGACCTGGACCTCGCCGCGTTCGACGGCGAGAGCGCGTCCGGCGCGTGGCGCCTCTCGGTTCGCGACCTCGCGGGGCAGGACGTCGGCACGCTCGACACGTGGTCCTTCTCGCTCTCCGCGAGCTGCAACGGCGGCGGCGGGAACACGGGGTGGTCGGGCTCGAGCTCGCCGAACCTCGCGACGCAGGACAACGGCGTGGTCTGCGACACGATCAACGTCTCCGCGAGCGGCGACGCGTCGGACCTCCGCATGGATCTCGACGGCGTCCACGACTGGCGCTCGATCCTGCGCGGCACCTTGGAGCACAACGGCACCACGGTGGAGGTGTTCGGCACCGGGACGTTCCCCCGTCAGGGCGGCTCGTTCGGGTTCACCGACGAAGCCGTGGGCGGGTTCTCCGGCTCGGCGTCCGGCGCGTGGACGTTCTGTCTGTTCGACACCGACGCGTTCGGTGACTCCGGGACGCTCCGCGCGTGGAGCGTTCACGACTGAGACACCGCTGAAATGTTGGCAGCCGCCCGGTGAGGTGCGGGTCCCACGAGCATGAAGAAGATGCTCATGGGTCTCGCCCTCCTCACCGCGTGTGGCGCCTCTCCCGAAGACCAGGTCGCCGAGGACGCGGCGTACATCGCAGGGCAGAGCGCCGCCGCGCTGACGATGGGCGCGAGCACCGGCGCCGACGCCGCCGAAGCTCAGGACATGCGCGAACCGCGCGCGCCGGTCGGCGTCTCGGACATGTCGTGCGTGAACATCACGGCGGTCCCCATGGGGTTGAACTTGGACTTCGGCGCTTCGTGTGAAGTCGGCGCGCATGTCTACGCCGGTGACTACACGATCGTGATCTCCACGATGACCGGCGCGATGGTGTCGGTGGTCTTCGACGACTTCGCGGTCGACGGCGTGGTCTACGCCGGCGACGTCAGCGTCGGCGTGGCGCCCGGCTCGGTGGAGACCCACGTGGACCTCACCGTCGACGGCGCGACGCAGGTGCAGCTCGACGGACAGCTCGTGGTCGCGAACGACGCGCTCACGATCGACGGCGCCGGGACGTACGCGGACGCGGAGCACGACGTGACGATCGCCGCGAACGGTCTGCACAGTGAGGTCGGGGGTTGTTACGCGGACGCCGGCAACATCGTGATCGTCTCCCAGGGTGCGCCGACCGCGACCGTCGTGTTCGATGGTGACACCCCGAGCACGGGGATCGTCACCGTGACGGTGGGGCGGGTGACGTCGCAGCAGACGCTCCCGGCGACTGCGAGGTGTCCCCGCTGAAGTGATCCTCGAAGATCCACAGGGAGACAGAGAGGACAGAGAGGTCTTATTCTTGGGAAAGCGCAGAGGCTTCGGACGGGCCTTCTGACCCTCCCAGTCTCTTCGTCTCTTTGTTTTTCGACGACGCCGAATCGGCGATGGCTACCGGTTCGGCACGACCACCGTTGTCACGACCTTCGCCTTCACCGTGTGCTTCGCCGGCACCGACTTCAGCAGCACCGAACCCGACGCGACCCGCACTTCCTCGCCGAGCTCCACGCCCGGCTCGATGTAGATGCCCGTGCCCAAGCGGCAGCGGTCGCCGACCTTCACGCGGCTGGACGTCACACACGCCGGGCCCGTCGAGATGTCGGAGCCGAGGACGTTGTGGTGCTCGAACGAGTTGTAGGCGGAGATGAAGTTGTTGTCGCCGACGATCGCGCTCGTGCCGATCTGCACGAACGCACACAGCACGTTGCCGCGGCCCATCGTGACTTCGGAGGCGACCTTCGACGTCGCGTCGATCGCGTTCGTCAGCGGGACGCCGAGGGCGGCGCACCGCTCGCGGAACATCGCACGTGCCTTCACCGACGTGCTGATCGCGATGACGACCGCGTCGAACGCACCCGCCTCGAACAAGGGCCCGATCCGGTCCGAGCCGCCGACCACCGGGACGCCGTAGACCTCGGTGCCCCACTTCGAACGGTCGTCGTCGACGATCGCCACCGCGGTCTGGGTGGTGTTGCCGCGGAAGATGTCGATCACCTGCGTCGCGCCGCGCGCGCCGCCGATGAGGAGCACCCGCTCCTGATCCTCGGGGGCCTTCAGCGGCGCGGGGAGCGTCGCCGGGTCCACGTTCTGCGCGACCGCCGCCTCGACCTCCTTCACGGTGATCAATCGCGAGGTGTCGAGCGTGGTGAGGTCCACGCCGAGCTCCTCGGCGCGGGTCTTCGCCTTGAGCGTCGCCCGCACGCCGGAGGCCGCGTTTCGCACCGCGGCTTCGTCGAGCTCCGCCTGGAGCGTCGCGCGGTAGGCCTCGAGCGCTTCCGGTGTGTCGAAGACGCGCGCGATGGCGGTCGCCAACGACACCTCCGCGTCCTGCGCGGCGAGGTGGAGGAGGTACCCGCTCGTGGTCACCGGCACTTCGATGACGGCTTTGCTCGTCTCGATGTCGGCGACGATGTCACCGCTCTCGACGCGCGCGCCGTCGGCGATCTTCCACTCGACGATGACGCCGGTCTCGCTGTTCACGTCGGAGGTCGGGACGATGACGTCGTTCACGACAGGGCCTCGCGGATCTTCTGTTCGATGTGGTGCGCGCCGACGAGCATCTCCTGCTCCAGTCGCCGCGCGCCCGGGATGACGGTGGGCTGGCTCGCGAGCACCTCGACCGGCTTCGCGAGCTTTCCGAAGAACGTGCGCTGGATCGAGCTCGCAATCTGAACGCCCCACGACCAGCCGGCGGTACCCTCCTCCACGGTGAGGAGGCGGCGCGTCGATGCGACGGACGCTTCGATCGGCGCGTAGTCGACCGGCGCGATCTGCGCGGGGACGACGAGCTCGCAGAACAGCTCCTCCTCCATGCCGAGCTTCTCGATCACCGACGCCGCGAGCTGCGCCTCGTACCCGTACGCGACGACGGTCAACGCGCAGTCCTCACGCGGCACGAGCGACAGGCACACACTCGGCAGCACCCCGGGGCTCGACTCGGTGCGCGCCATGAAATCACCGACCGCGCCGTTTTCGGGGAGCGTGAGGTGCTTCGGGTACAGGAGCTTGTGCTCGACGAAGAGCACCGGGTCGTCCTTCGCGAGGAAGTCCGCGAAGGCGTCGTGCGGCGCGTGGTACGGCGACGCGGCGAGCACCCTGAGGTGCGGCATCCCGAGGAAGTGTTTCTCGATGCTCTGCGAGTGCGTCGGCCCGTAGCCGCGGTGCCCACCCATCGGCGCGCGGAACATCACCGGGCACGTCGTCTGGCCCGCGTACATCGCGTTGTACTTCGTGATGTGGTTGAGCAGCTGGTCGAAACACAGCGACAGGAAGTCACCGAACATCACCTCGGCGATCGGCCGATACCCGCCGAGCGCGAGCCCCGCCGCGATGCCGGCGATCGCCTGCTCGGACACCGGCGTGGTCTTCACGCGCTCCGGGAACGCGGTGGTCAGCCCTCGCGACACCTTGAACGCGCCGCCGTACGGGTCCGAGATGTCCTCGCCGAGCACGACCACGCGGTTGTCTTCACCGAGCGCGCGGTGCAGCGCTTCGTTGAGGGCCTTCGAGTAGATCACGGCAGCGACCTCGCGTGGGCGATGACCTCGTCGAGCGCCGCCTCGACGTCGGCGTCGATCGTGTCGCGCAAGCTGTCTTGCAGACGAGGCCCGTGCACGACGAGCGGCTCCGTCGCCCAGCGCGCCTTCACCTCGTCCTCGGGGCGCGCATCGCTGCTCTTGGAGTGATTGCAGAGGCGGTACGTGTGCAGGATCGTCACGTGCGGCGTCCGCGTGGTGCGGACGTGGTCGGCGTCGGCCGCGACGACCGTTTCGATCGCCTTCACGTCGGTGCTGTCGATCTCGGAGACCGGGAGCCCGAACGCCTCGAACCGCATCCGCATGTCCCCGGCGAAGTTCGCGGCCAGCGGGGTCGACTGCGACCACCCGTTGTCCTCCAGGACGATCCACAGCGGCAGCGACCACAGCTGCGCGATGTTGAGCGTCTCGTAGACGGCGCCTTCGCCGAGGGTGCCGTCGCCGATGAAGACCACGCTGATGTCGTCGCCGCCGGCGAGCTTCTGCGCCCACGCGATGCCCGCGGCGGTCGGCACGATGCCGCCCTGGATGCCGTTCGACTTGAACCCCGGCGCGCAAATGTGCTGGCTCCCGCCGATGCCGCGGCAGACCCCGGCGTCCTTACCCATGATCTCGGCGTAGAGCCCGAGCGCGTCACCGGTGCGGGCGAGGTAGTGCCCGTGGCAGCGGTGGTTGCTGAACGTGTGGTCCCCCGGCCGCACGTGCGCCATGACCGCGACGGCGTCCGCCTCCTGGCCGATCGAGCAGTGGGTGGTGCCTGCGAGGATCCCCTCCTCGAAGAGCAACAGGAGCTTCTCCTCGAACCGCCGGATGAAGCGCATCCGCCGGTAGAGCCGCGCGTCGACGTCCTCGTCGGGGCGTCCGAACAGGCGCGGATCCGGCGAAACGGCCTCCATGCCGCGGTTCTATCGAGGCCCGCGCCGGGTGGGTCAACCTCTTTGTCCGATGCAATCGCGCACACCACGGGCCGCGCCGCGCCGATAACCACGCCGTGACGCGCCTGACTGGAATCACCCCGACGCCCGACCAGCTCGGCGAAGCGTGGCGCGACGAGTTCCGCGACGCGATCCTGGACGCCGGCGGCGCCGACGGACGCCTCTCCGAGGCCTCGGCGCGACGCATCCTCCAGCGCGACGACGCCGGACGCCTCGCCGCCGATAACGCGCTCGCGTTCTTCGACCGCACCGGTCAGAAGACGGTGTCCGCGCAGAAGCTGCTGCGCGTCCTCGGGCTCGAGGTCACCCAGGCCGCGGAGGCGATCGCCGGATCGAACCAGCGCGTCAGCCTGCGCGAAGGTCGCAACCTCCCGGAGCACATTCGCCCGGACTTCTTCCACCTCCGCGGCAAGGGGCTCCCCGACTCCCGCACCTACGCCGACTTCGTCGCCGACGCGGTCAGCGCCGTGCGCGCCAGCATCGCCGACGACTGGAGCGCGACGCGCCTCTCCGGGGTGCCGCGCGCCGCGTTCGGCCAGCGCCCGATCGACCAGTACTGGGACGCCGACAACCGCGCGAACATCTACGTGTACGCCGCGCAGGGCGAGCTGTACTTCTCGGTCGGCGCCTCCGCGAATTCACCGGCGCGTGACCGGGTGGGTTGGTACCACGCGGGGTCGGCGCCACGACCGCCCGAGATTCAGTGATCCGGTCCACTGAATAGACGACCACCGGCGCGAAGACGCTCGACCTCCTCGGCGTGTGCCTTCAGCTGCGCCTCGCGCTTCTCGCGGGAAGCGTCCCGGTCGTTGCGCTCCGCCTCTTTCCACGCCTCGTCGAAGTCGAAGCCCTGGTTGATCGGCGTCGTCGTCCCGTCCTCGTGGACGGTGACGAGTGTGCCGTCCTCGAGGACCCGGATGCGCCCCGCCGCGACCTCGTCGGCGATGTTCACCTCCTTGGCCTCCGCGATCGCCTTCACCAACTCCATCGTCTCGTCGCCGATCGGATCGATGGGCGCGATCGGCGGGTCCGGATCGGGCGCTTCGATGGCGATGATCCTCGGCTCGGACGGCTCGTCCGAGAACCCGAGGTTCACGGTCGTGAGGTGGTTCTTGAAGTGCACGAGCGGGAACCCGATCGCGAACAATCCCAGCGGCAGGCCGACCATCGCCGTCGCCATCGCGCGCTTCACCGGGCCGAACTTGTCGTGGAGCGTGCGCCGCCACGCGATGAGGTACACGAGGCCCGTCGCGCCGACGATCGTGGTGATGGGGAACATCCACAGCGGGTTCATGTGCAGCTCGAACTGCACCCACGCGACGAGCACCGGGAGCACGAGCAGCCCCAGGGCGATGTACACCAGACCCATCGGCGGGCCCTGGGACGTGTCCTCGTCCCGCTCCCCTTTGACCTGAATGGTGTGGAGCACGCCGCCGCAGAGGATCAGCAGGACGCCGAACGAGAGGATCGTCAGCGCGCCGTCGACGGAGTCTCCGTCTGCGAGGCTCGTGACCGTGGCGTGCGACGCGAACGCGACGATGGCACCACCGATGATATAGGCGAGCAGATAGAAGACACCCACGTCGTCGCAGATCATAACGCCCGCGCGAGGTGCGTCGCGCGGTCTGCGTCACATTCGATGAGCGAATCGGGCCAAGCGGCTCAGGTCGCCGGCGCGGCGCCCGGCACGTCCGACGGCACCGTAGGCGGATGGCCGATGAGGCCCCGTGCGGTGAACCACGCGATCGCGGCGAGACCCCACGACAACCCTGCGACGACGCCGGCGTCGACCGCACCGCGCCACGGTTGGTCCAGACCGGACACCAGCAGGACCAGGCCGATCACACCGAACGTGGTGCACCACGAGACGATCAGGCGCCTCCGCTCCGCGTCGAAGAGCCCCATGCAGAACGCGGGCGCCAGGAGGACGCGAAGGGGCGTGGGGGCGTGGCTGGCGTGGAGCGCACGTGCAACGACGCGCGGAGCGAAACCTCGCTGAAACGCCTTGTACCCTTCGCTGTACGCCATCACCACGATGCTCACCGCGTACGCGGCGTAGTGCATCGCCATCAGGTCGTCCGCCAAGGGCTCGAGTGCCACGGGGACGAGGCGGTAGACGGCGAAGCCGAGCAGAGCGCAGACGCCGCCGACGCCCCAGGCGAAAGCCAGCTTGCTCTTCATGCCCTCCGCCACACCCGAAACGTAGCCTGCAAGTCCGTGGCGCGTCGAGTCGGATCTCTGCGCTACATTGGTCGGGTCATGCAACGCGTCGCCGTCGCGGGGTTCGAGTTGGAGTTCGTGCGCTACGCGGGCACGTCGCCGACGTTGGTGCTGCTCCACGAGGGCCTCGGGAGTGTCTCGTCTTGGCGCGAGTTCCCGCGTGAGGTCGCCGACGCGACGGGCCACGCCGTGCTCGTGTACAGCCGCGCCGGGTACGGCAGCTCGGACCCGGTGTCGCTGCCGAGGCCGCTCACCTACATGCACAACGAGGCGTTCGAGGTCGTTCCGCCGCTCCTCGATGCGCTCGCGCTCGACGACGTCGTGTTGATCGGCCACAGCGACGGCGGCTCGATCGCGCTGCTCTACGCATCGACGGAGCACGGACGCCAACGCGTTCGCGGCCTCGTGCTGGAAGCGCCGCACGTGTTCACCGAAGCGATGTGCGTCGAGGCGATCGAGCGCGCGAAGGTCGCGTACGAGACGACTGACCTGCGCGCGAGGCTCGCGCGGCACCACGTGAACGTCGATGTCGCGTTCTGGGGCTGGAACGGTGCCTGGCTCGACCCCGAGTTCCTGCACTGGAACCTCGAGGAGCACCTGCCGACGGTCGTCGCGTCGACGCTGTTGATCCAAGGCCGCACCGATCCCTACGGGACGCTCGAGCAGCTCGACCGCATCGAGGCGGGCGTCTCAGGAGAGGTCGAACGCCTCGTCCTCGACGACTGCGGACACGCGCCCCACCGCGATCGGCACGACGCGACGTTGGACGCGATCGTCGGCTTCGTTCAGCGCCTGCGCGGACGCGGGATGCCGTAGCGGTCGAGCCAGTTCGCGAGCGTCTGACGCGACACACCCAGCTTCTCGGCGGCGCGCGTTTGATTGCCCGCGCACGCTTGCAGGGCGTCCTCGATGCGCTTGCGTGCGGCGTCGCGCTCCGGGTTGGACGTTCGCGGCAGATCGATGGGTTTCGTCGACCACTTCGCCGTCATCTTCTCGGCCGGGAGCTGCGTGACCGTGATGCGCTGGTCCGCGAGGAGCACAGCGCGATCGATTGTGTTCTTCAGCTCGCGGATGTTGCCGGGCCAGCGGTACTCGACGAGCAACGCCATCGCGTCTTCGTCGACGACCAGCGGAGGCACGCCGAGCTCGCGACACGCGTCGACCACGAACCGATCCACGAGCGGCGCGATCTCGGACGGGCGCTCGCGCAGCGGAGGGACGTGGAGGCTGACGCCGCTGAGGCGGTAGTAGAGATCCTCGCGGAACATTCCGCGCTCGATCTCCGCGACGAGGTCACGGTTCGTCGCGGCCACGAAGCGTACGTCGACCGCGCGATCCTCGATGCCGCCGATGCGTCGAAGCCGCCCGGTCTCGAGGACGCGGAGCAACTTGGCTTGCGTCGCGGGCGGGAGCTCGCCGACCTCGTCGAGGAGGACGGTGCCACCCGCGCCGGCTTCGATCAGGCCGCGTTTGTCCTGGAGGGCGCCGGTGAACGCCCCCTTCACGTAGCCGAACAGCTCGCTCTCGACGAGGGACTCCGACAGCGCGGCGCAGTTGATGCGAACCATCGGCCCGCGACGCCGCGGCGACGCCGCGTGCAGCGCCTCCGCGAGCACCTCCTTGCCGGCGCCCGTCTCGCCGGTGAGGAGCACGGTGATCGTCCCGCGCGCGACGCGCTCCACCATCGTGTAGAGCGCCTTCATCGTCTCGTCCTCGACGACGACCGGCGCGGGCTCCTGCACCACGCGCCCCTCGAGTGAAGCGCGCGCCGCGGCGATGAGTGTCTGTGCGGTGAGCCCGTCGCTCGGGAAACTCGCGAGGCCGACGTGCGCGACGAGGTCGAGGCGCGCGAAGTCCTCGCGCAGCTCGTCGGCGACGGCCTCGGCGCGCGAGGGTGCGGCGTCGAGGAGCAGGATCTCGTACTCGTTCGGAGCGTACGCCGCGACGGCGTCGAGGGGGCCGAGTTTGCTCGTCAAGGAGCGTTGCACGTCGGCGGAGTGTTTGCCTTCGAGTCGAACCGCGAGCACCGCGAACGGCGTTCGGCGATCACGCGTGCGGCGGCGCCCCTCCTCGTCGAGGCGGGCCTCGAAGTAGGCGTGGGTGCAGAGGACCCGCTCGCTCGGGCGCTCGACGACCTGCACGAGCATCATCACCCCGCCGAGGGACACCGCCGCGCCGGGCGCGAACTCCGTGGGTTGCTGCGGTGCGATCCGCTCGCCGTCGATCAGGACGCCGTTTGCGCTCCCGAGGTCCGTGATGCGCAGGGGGTCGCGCTCGATCTGCGCGTGTCTTCGCGAGAGGCGCGAGTCGGTGAGGACCAGGTCGTTGCCGTCGCCGCGGCCGACGCGCAGCGGCTGCGTCCCGGTGAGGTCCACGGTGCGGACGAAGTCGTCGCCGACGAACACCAGCCTCAGCCGCGCGCCGCCGTGGACCGACGAGGGCGCCACGTGCCGGGTGGTCTCGGCGTCGAAGCTCAAGGCTGCGCCAGCGTACCAGGTCTTGGTCAGCTCGGCGCCCTCGGGCGATGATGGCCGGCGGTGGGTCCGGGGGACCACGTCGCGGGGTTCCGCCTCGGGCACAAGATCGACGAGGGGGGCCTCGGTGCGATCTACGCGATCGACGCGGACGACGACGTCCCGCGCGTCATCAAGCTGATGCACGCGTCGCGCATGCCCGAGGGGCGCGCCGTGCACGAGTCGAAGCTCGGCGCCGCCGTGGGCGGCAACCGCTTCCCGAAGGTCTACGCGTCGGGGAGCGAGGGGGCGTTCCACTACCTCGTCATGGAGCGCATCGAGGGGTGGAACGTCGCGGCGATCGCGGGGCACGCACGTCGCGCTGACGTGCGGTTCTCGGTGGCGAGTGTCACCGCGCTCGCGGCGGAAGCGCTGCTCGCACTGCACGGGCTCCACGAAGCTCTGGACCCGGAGACCGGCATCCCGATGCAGGCCGTGCACCGCGACGTGAAGCTATCGAACGTGATGCTCCGCCCGGACGGGCACACGTGCCTGATCGATCTCGGCGTCGGGAAGTCGAACGTGCAGACCTGGCGGACGCGGACCGGCGCGCTCGTCGGGACGCTCGGGTACATCAGCCCCGAGCAGGCGATGGGGGAGCCCGTCGACCGCCGCGCGGACGTCTATGCGGTGGGCGTGATGCTCTACGCGCTGTTGACGTTTCAGCCGTACGTGGAGCCCGGCACACCGGCGGAGATGGTGCGGCGGATGAACCAGCAGGTGTTCGTTCCGCCGTCGAAGCATCGGCCCGACGTTCCGCCCGAGCTGGATGTGATCGTGCGGCGTGCGCTGGAGCGGCGGCCGGAGGATCGGTTCGCGGACGCGACCGCGATGCACGATGCGCTCGCGAAGGACTGGCCGGGCGAGGGCGAGACGTTGCTCGGCTACGCGGAGACGCACCTCGCGCTCGACGACGCGGCGCCGACGCAGGTCGTCGTGTCGCCGCGGGTGTTTCGGCCGACGGAGTCTCTGTTCGAGGCCAAGCCGGCGCCGTTCGTCTGGCCGGTGGTGGGGGCCTCGCTGCTCGCGGGGTCGGTCGCGTTCTTCACGTACACCGCGCTGGTGCCCGGCGAGGCGCCGTCGGGGGAGGCGGCGACAGGAGCCGCACCGTCCGTGCGTGCGCCGACCGTCGCGCCGCGGGCGCCGGTCACGGCGGAGCGCCGCGACGCGGTTCGGGTCGGCGATCCGAGCGCGCCGACCGACGCCGACGAACCCGGTGCGCGCGACCCGCCCGCGTCGCACCCGTCGCCTCCGGACGATCGCGTCGACTCGAAGCCGCAGCGAAAGGTCGCATCGCGCCGACCGTCGAAGCCGCGCGACGTCCCGGTGGCCGCGCCGCCCCCGGCGGCGAGCGTGTCGAGCCTCGTCGACGCGCTCACAGCACGCGCGGAGGCGTTGCGCGCACGCGCCCCGCGACACACGACGGCGATCGACGACATCGTCGCCGACGCCGCGCTGTGGAGGCGCGCCAAGGACGAAGCACGAGCGCGCGCCGCGCTCGCTCGGCTCGATCGTCGATTGGCGGCTCTGGAACGGTAGGTGCTGCTGCGTCCGCGCGCTCAACACGGCGGCGGGCACTGCATCGGATCGCGGCCGATGCAGACACACCGGTCCCCGCCCGACGAGGCGACCGCCACGCCGACCAGCGCCCCGCCGACGACGACGCCCGCGGTCACGACCCAGAACCACGGCGATGCGTACCACCCCGGCTCGACCGGTGCGAAGCGGAGGTCGACGCGGGCTTCGTCGCCGCCTGTGACATCGACGTCCGACGTGAAGGGCTCGTGGTCCTCGCGCGTGGCGCGGACGCGGTAGCGACCGGGCGGGAGGACGTGGGGCCCGAAGCCGACGGCGACGGACGCGTTGGCGTCGTCTTCGACCAGGACTCGCGCGTCCGCGAGCGCCGGTGCGATCGTGAGCCGGCCCAGCCTGGGGATCCGGTGCACGTCGAGGAGCTGTTCGATGCTCGCGCGGAACGCGTCGTCGAGCGGCGGCCGTCCCGTGCGTGCGTCGCGCGCGACGATCTCGGCCCGCCGTGTGTCCAGCAGCCGCGACACGATCCGAACGCCGTCGCCGACGGGCGCACCGACGACGATCGCGACGAGGTCCACTTCGTCGTAGCGGAGCTCGCGCGCGAGGCACTCGACGTCGGCGCCGCAGGTCCGCGCCTCGCTCGCGTCGAACACGGTACGGGTGAGCAGCTCGACGCCGTGCCTCGCATCGACGATCGCGGACATCGTCGCGTCGATGTCATTGCGCGTGGCCTCGGCCGGGAGCTCGACCACGTAGCCGATACGAACGGGGGCCGCCGCGACCAGTGCGAGGACGACCGGGACCATGGCCGCCATTCACCGATCGCGGCGGCGCCGCGTCAACGGAGACCCGAGAGGAGCGCCTGGATCTGCGCCGTGCTCGTGCCCGTGGCTTGCCCGTAGTGTGATGTGCCCGTCCGCGGGGAGGCGATCGACGCCCACTCCCTCGCGAGGTTGGCCTGGAACCCGCGCGCCGACAGGCGCCCGGACTGGAAGGACTTCAGCCCGCGCCCCTCGACGAGGCGCGTCGCCATCTGATCCTGCAGCGCCGGTGTGAACCGCGCCGAGTCCGGGATGCCCATCTGGCGCTGCAGCCCACGCAACGTCTCGCCCACGATCTGGTACCGCCCGACCGCGCTCGAGTTGTGCGGGTTCTTTGGGTTGTTCAAGATCCCGGCCTGCAGCTGCTTCACCTCACCGAGCGTCATGTCGGTGAGATTCTTGCCCTTCAACGAAGACGGCGTGTACGCGCCGTACCCCAGCGTCACGTCGTACCCGCTCTTGAAGCCGTGCTTGGCCGCCTTCGCTTGGCCGGTGCCTTCGCCGAGCGCGATCCGATCGAGGAGCGCGCCGAGCGGGCCCGGCGTCGACGCCGCGGCGATCGCGGTGGGCCCGGCGATCGAGGCGGGCGTCGGCGTCTGCGCCGGCGCGGAGAGTGCCTTCGCGGTGGGCCCGTCGATCAGCCCCGTCGCCTTCAACCCGTTCGCGCGCTGGAAGCTCCGCACCGCGGCCTCCGTCTTCGGCCCCGCGATCCCGTCGATCGGACCGACCGCGTAACCGGCCGCCGCGAGCGCCGACTGCGCCGCCGCGACGTCCGTCTTCTGCGCGCCCGCCGGCAGATCGATCTGCTGGCCGACCTCGATCCGATCCGGGTTCGTGATCTCGGGGTTCTTCGCGAGGACGTCCGACAGCGACACGCCGTGCGCCGCCGCGATGTGACCGAGCGTGTCGCCCGCGACGACCGTGTGGCTCGCCGGCGCGTCCGCCTTCTTCGCGCCGTCGACGAGCGCCGCGAGGTCGTCGGCCTTCACACCGAGGTCCGCCGCGATCGCCGCGATCTTCGCCGCCTCGTCGGCCGCGGCCTGCGCGTCGTCCTTCGCCTTCTTCTCGGCCGTCATCTCCGCGATCGCGTCGTCCTCGTCCGCGGCGGCCTGCCCGATCTCCTCCATCGCCTTCTTCTCGGCGACGATCTCCGCGATCGCGTCGGCCTCGTCTGCGGCGGCCTGCCCGATCTCCTCCATCGACGCCTTCTCGGCGACGATCTCCGCCGTCATCGCGGCCTCGTCGGCGGCCGCCTGCGCGTCGTCCTTCGCCTTCTTCTCGGCCGTCATCTCGGCGATCGTCTCAGCCTCGTCTGCGGCGGCCTGTCCGATCTCCTCCATCGACTTCTTCTCGGCCGCAATCTCCGCCGTCGCGGCCGCTTCGTCCGCCGCGGCTTGGGCGTTGTCGTCATCGGACGACGGTTCGTCCGTGCCGTCCACGCCGTCCGTGCCCGCGATCGTGTCGCCGACGTCGTCCGCCGAAGTATCGGGCGCCTCGCCCGCCGCCGCACCCGCCTCCGCGCCGGGGCTGCTGTCGTCGCTCCCGGTGCTCTCGCTACCGGTGGGACCGCCTGCTCCGCCTGCCCCCGAGGGGCCTCCGCCGACTGAACCAGTGTCACTACTCATCTCGTCATCCTCCTGGACATGGGCGACCGCGCCTGCACGGCCGGCCGGAAACGGTGAAGGGGGATCGTGCCTTTCGGCGCGGCGTCATCGACGCGCGGCGCACGCCAGCGCCCCGCGCCGAGCGCTGCTGCGGCCTGGCGCCGTCGCTGTGCGGCGCGCCCGGTGCCGCGCTGGGCGCGGAGGTGCTCGACCACCTCCGGGCAGTCACGGAGCGCGTCCTGGAGCTGCTGCGCCGCGACCGGACCACGCCCGTCGCGCAACACGGCGACGAGCTTCAGCAGACCCTTGAGCTGCGCGGGGTCGGCGTGTCGATCGAGGACCTGCGCCCGTGCGCGCTCGACGACACACGCGAGGACGCGCAGGTCGAAGCGGAGCCGACCCTCCGGGCCGACGAGGCCGGAGGAAGCGTGGGCCAGCAACGTGCGGGTCTCCTCGTGCACGCCCCACCACTTTGCGAGGCATGATCCACGCCGCAACTCCGCTGAATGACTCGATCGCGCCGCCGCGCCAGCGGCAGTGTCAAGACGAACTGTCTTGTCAGTCGAGGACGCTGACGATCGCTAACACGGGGGTTTCGTCCGGGTGTTCCTCCGACGGCGCACCGCCGACCGCGAACGTCCGTCCGTCGTAGCTCACCGCCAGGGACTCGATGCGTTGACCCGTGCCGGTCGGCGCGGCGCACCAGCCGTCACCCTCCGCGAAGCGGAGCTGCCCCAGATTGCCGGCGAGCACGAGGCGCCCGTCGCCGCGTCCGCGGACGACCAGGAGGCCGGGAGTGTCAGGGCCCTCGAAGTCCTCCCAACGTCCGTTCGTGAAAGTGATGCGCTCGCCCACTTCGTTCAACGCGACCAGGGTCTGTTCGTCGCCGCCGACGTTGCCGAACGCGGCGTCGCGGAACTCGAGCAGCCAGCCCCCGTCGAGCCGCCAGAGCCCGCGGCTGTCGGCCGCCAGGCCCGTGCCGCCGGGCACGATCGCGAGTGCGTGGAAGTCGCCGGCGAGGTCGGGCCACGCGCCGTCCACCGACGCGATTCCGGACTGCCTCCGCACCGCGACACCGCCGACGCCGTCGCTGCGCACCTGCTCGACGTCGTCGAACGTCCGCGCCGGTGTCGCGGTTCGGCCTTCGAGGTCGAGCGCCACGAGGGACTGACCCATGCCGGCGTAGATCTTCTCCGCGCCGTCCCACCCGATGCCTTTGACGTAGTCGTCGTACGTGTGGCGCCACACCGGCTCGCCGTCGCGCCACCGGATGACTTCCCCGCCGCGATCCGCGTCGCCGAGCGCGATGAGGAGGTCACCGTCCGGGAGGAACGTGAGGCCGCGGATCTCGTCGTCTTCGTCCCCCAGCGGCCAGGACGCCGTCGTGGTCTCGGGGCAGGGGTCGTACGTGCAGCGAAGGAGCGCGAGCGCGGGGCGCACATCGCTCGGCTCGAAGGTCGGGCGGTCGGTGTCGTCGCGCACCACGACGCGCCACGCAGCGTTCGCGGGCGGCAGCACGTCGCCGCCGTCCAGCGTCACACCGCACGTCGCCAGGTCCGGGAGGCCCGACGCCGTGGACGGGTAGGCGAGGGCGACGAGCTCGCGATCCACGACGTCGTCGAAGTCGAACGCCGCCGACTGACCGGCGATGACGGAGCGAACCTCTCCGTCCACGAGCAAGACGACTTGCGCCTCGTCGTCCCACGGCGGCGCGATCAGCAGCGGGTCCTGGGCGCACGCCGTCGCGGCGAGCGCGATCAGTGCCGCGCGCTTCACGGCCATCAGCGTAGCTTCACCGGATCGCGTTCAACAACACGTACGCGACGCCCGCCGTGCCGACCGCGATCCCCGCCAGGATCAGATAGGAGACCCACGCCGGCATCGGACGTCTCTGGGCGGGGAGTGGGTCGGTTGGCCCACGTCGCCGCACCGTCGGTGGCACCGAAGTCGGTGTTTGCAACCGCGTGGGCGCCGGCTCGACCTCCAGATCGAGCGGGACCGTCTCGGGGTTGAGGATCGACTGCTCGCCGTCCGCGGTCGGGATGGTCTCGCTCACCGACCGAGCGATCGGCAACTTACGTTGCAGGCGCGTCTCTTCTTCCTCGTGCAGCGTCGGCACCTCGTGGTGCGCGTCGTGGACGACCGCCGCGCCGTGTCCGACGGTGGGCCCCTCGAGCTTGGCGAGGTCCTCTGCGGTGTAACGACGTGTCTCGCCGTCGAACGTCGGCAGCAGCCCGATCTCGTAGGGCTCGGGGGGCTGCGTCGTGTCGTCCTCCGTGAGGTCCGCGAGCCAACCCGCCGTGTGCTGACGGGCGTCGCGCTCGTCGAGGCTCTGCAAGACAGATTGACACGCCTCCGCGAGCTCCATCGCGCGTGTGTAACGCTCCGCCGGGCGAACGCGCGTGGCGCGATCCACGATGGGTTGCAGCGCTTCGGGGAGCGTCGACAGGTCGATGTTACGCCCGGCCACGATGTGCTCGCGCGCGATCGTCTCCTCCAACGGGCTCGCCCCCGCTGCGAGCTCGTGGAGCACACACCCCAGCGCAAAGATGTCGGTGCGCGGCGAGACGGGTTCGGCGCGGAGCTGCTCGGGCGCCATGTACTGAAGCGTCCCGCGGACGACGCCCGCCTCGGTGTAGCGGCGCCGCCGAAACGCGCGCGCGATCCCGAAGTCGGTCACCTTCACGTGCCCGGTCCAGCTGACCATCACGTTGCTGGGGTTGATGTCACGGTGGACGATACGGAGCGGCTTGCCCGCTTCGTTCGTCGCGTGGTGCACGTAGTCGAGCGCGATCGCGACTTCGCGAACGATGTGCAGCGCGACCGCCAACGGCACCGGCGCATCCCCCGCGCGCTTCAACGCCTCTTTGAGGTTGAGCCCTTCGATGAGCTCCAACACCTGGAACGGGAGGCCGTCCCAGACGCCGAAGTCGATCACCTCGACGATGCCCACGTGGTGGAGCTGGCTGACGAGCTGCGCCTCCGCGACGAACTGCTCCATCGAAGTCTCGTCGTCGACGTGCTCCGCGAGGAGTCGCTTGATCGCGACCTCCTTCTCGAAGCCCAGCTCGCCGACGCCCACGCCCGCGAACACCTCCGCGGTCGCCCCGCGGCCGATGCGTTCCCGGAGCCGGTAGGTCAGCTGGGTCACGAAACGATCAACGAATGCCGCGGCGCTTGAGGAGGTCGAGCAGGTACGAGCGGTTCATCTCGGCGTTGCGCGCCGCCTTCGCGACGTTGCCGCCCGCGCGGTCGAGGTGCGCCGAGAAGTAGAGGTCTTCGAACTCGTCGAGCACCAGCCGGCGCGCTTCTTTGTAGGGGCGTCGGATGAGGCTCTCCAACCCGAGCTTCGACCAGCCCTTGTTCCCCGATACCTCGCCATCGTCGTTGCTCTCGAGCTTCGGCGCCTCGCCCATGGCGAGCGTCGCCTCGACGAAGTTCCGCAGCTCGCGCACGTTCCCCGGCCACGCGTACTGCATCAGGTCGTCGACCTCGTCGGCCTCGACGAGCTCATCGAACGCGATGTCGTGCCCCGCGGAGCGCGCGAAGTGTTCGATGAGCATCGGGATGTCGCCGACGCGTTCGCGGAGCGCCGGGAGGTGCAGCGTGACGACGCCGATGCGGAAGTAGAGGTCTTCGCGGAACGTGCCCTTGTTGATCGCCTCGCGCAGCTCGCGGTTCGTCGCGGTGATCACGCGGACGTCGACGGCGATCTGCTCCGAGCCGCCGACGCGCCGGAACGAACGCCGCTCGAGCGCACCGAGCAACATGGGTTGCAGCTGCGAGGACAGCTCGCCGATCTCGTCGAGGAAGATCGTCCCGCCGTTCGCGCGCTCGAACGCGCCGATGTAGCGATCGTTCGCGCCGGTGAACGCGCCCGGCTCGTGTCCGAAGAGCTCGCTCTGGATGAGCGAGGAGTGCAACGAGCCGCAGTCGACGGTCTCGAACGGGCCGCCGGCGCGCAGGCTCGACTCGTGGATCGCACGCGCGAAGACCTCCTTGCCGGTGCCGGTCTCACCCTGGAGGAGGACCGAGGCGTCGGTCTGCGCGACGCGCTCCGCCTTGTGCATCAGCGCGCGCATCGCGGCCGTCTTGCCGCGCACGCCGGAGAAGGACTCCCCGGCGATGAGCTCCATCGGGACGGTCTCGCCGTCGAGGACGCGGATCTCCGTCTTGCCGAGCTTGAGGACGGCGTTGGGCTCCACGAACGCGGTGCCGAGCGTCGCACGCCCGATGACGGTGCCGTTGGTGGAGTCGAGGTCGCGGACCTGGATGCGCCCGTCCACGTGCGACAGCTCGACGTGGTAGCGCGAGACGGTGTCGTCGGTGAGGACGAGGTCGTTGGCTTCGCTCGTCCCGATGCTGAGCTTACCGACGTTGGTCTTGCCGCGCCCGGCGTCTGCCCCCGTGATCACCTCCACCGCGAGGCTCTGGACCGGGACACTCGCGGGCCGATGTTCGATGGTCTGACCGTCGGTCATCGCCCGGGATGCTAACGCGTCCCGGTGCGGAGCGCGATCAGTACGCTCTGTCGAACAATACGACGCCCATCGTGCGCCAGAGGATCTGGAGATCCCGCATGAAGCTCCAGTTCTCCAGGTACTCGATGTCCAGCTTCACCATCTCGTCGAAGCTGAGCCGATTGCGCCCCGAGACCTGCCACAGGCCGGTGATTCCGGGCGGCCCCTCGAAGCGGCGGCGGTGCCACTCGCGGTAGACGTCGACCTCGTACGGCACCGGCGGGCGCGGTCCGATGAGCGACATGTCCCCGCGGATGACGTTGAACAGCTGCGGCAGCTCGTCGATCGAGTACTTGCGGATGAACGCGCCGATCGGGATGAGGCGCGGGTCGTCCTGGATCTTGTAGACGAGGTCGCCGGTGTCGTCTTCCTTGCCGGCGGCGGCGCCTTCCTCGATCAGCTTCTTCGTGTACGCGCGGTGGATGCTGTCGTCATTGTCGACGTGCATCGAGCGGAACTTGTAGAAGCGGAACGGCTGCGCGTTCTCGCCGATGCGCATCTGCGAGAAGAACACCGGCCCCTTCGAGGTCAGCTTGATCAGCGCCGCGACCATCAGCATCAGCGGCGAAACGAGCAGCACACCGAGCGACGCGACGACGACGTCGAACGTGCGCTTCATCAGCCGGTTACCGCCGCGGATGTTGCAGCGACGGAGCGAGAGGATCGGGACACCGGCCACCGCTTCGAGCTCGACGCGGTCGAGCATCAGCTCGTAGGCCGAGGGGACCGCCATCCACTCGAGGTTGCGCGCGAGGCACACGTCGAGGAGCGCCATCTGCTGGCCGTCGTCCATGCGCGGGTTGGTGATCACGATGCCGCGGACGTCGTGCGCCTCCGCGACCTCGGCGAGGTCTTCGGTGCCGCCCAGGACCTGGACATCGTGGGAGAGCGCGTGGCCCTTCGGGGTCTCGTCGTCGAGCGCGCCCACCACGAACATGCCGAGGTGCTCCTGCGCGTTGATCGTCGACGCGAGGTGCTCCGCGACCGGCGACATCCCGACCAGCAGGACACGATTGCGCGAGCGGTCGAGCTGCTCGAGGCGCGTCCGCACCACACGGAACAGGACGCGACCGAAGAAGGTCGACACCAGCAAGAACGAGATGAAGACGAGCGCAAAACCACGGGAGTAGCTGAACCCGCGGTAGAAGAAGACGACGAACGCCAGGATACCGGTCACGATCAGCAGCGCCTGCACCAGACGCGCGAGCTCGAAGAAGAGCCGGTTGCGCTCCAGGCGGTACAGCCCGCAGCCGGCGAGCGTGACGAGCCAAATCCCGAACATGATCGGGAGGCTGTTGATCATCGGCTCCCAAGGTGGCCGCCCGAACTCGAAGATCGAGAGGTTCGCATTGAAACGAACCCACATCGCCGCCACGAAGGCGGTCACGAACATCAGGACGTCGAGCAGCAGCAGTATGAGCTTTTGTCGGTATGAGTGTGCGTCGGTCATCCCTGAACCCGAAATTGCCCCGAGCCTCCTTTCCTGCGGGGAGGCCCTGGGGTCAAGTCTTCGTGACGTCTGAGTGTCCTACCGTGCTTCGACCGGCTTGGGCTGGACGCATTGCGTCGTGTGACCGCGATCACGAACCCGACGCCGGCGCCGACTTTGCCGAAGGGGCTGAATCGGCGGTAATCTCGCCGCAGTGACCGCCGGGGCGTCAGAGGAGACGCCGCGACCGCAGATCTTTGGCGGGTACGTCCTGGTCAAGGCCCTGGGGCGTGGTGCCATGGGCGACGTGCACCTCGCGCGTCCCACCGACACCGGTCGGGGCATCCCGAGCCCCGTCGTGGTCAAACGCCTCCACGGCGAGCTCGCCAACCGCAAGGGCTTCGTCAGCCGCTTCAAACACGAAGCCGCCGTCGCCGTGGCCGTCGACAGCCCGCACGTCGCGCGGGTGTACGACGTGGGCGCCGTCGGCGAAACGCTCTACATCTGTATGGACTACGTCGCGGGGTGGCCGCTGTCCGCGGTGCTCGACGCGATCCTCGACTCCGGGCACCACGCCTCCGTCGCCTCCGTCGCCGATCTCATCGCGGGCGGGCTCGCGGGGCTGCACGCGCTCCACACCGCGGTGGATCCCAAGTCGAAGAAGCCGCTGGAGATCGTGCACCGGGATCTGTCGCCGAAGAACCTGATGGTCGGCGAGGACGGCCTGATGCGCCTCATCGATCTCGGCCTCGGTAAGTCGAACGCGCAGAGCTGGCGGACGCGCACCGGCGTCGTGATGGGCTCCGTCGGGTACATGCCGCCCGAGCAGGCGCGCGGCGAGCGCGTCGACGCGCGCGCGGACGTCTACGCGATGGGCGTCGTCGCGTTCGAGATGCTCGCGCTCAGGAACTTCATCAAACGTGGACCGCTCCCCGCGATGATGAAGGCGTCGACCGCGCCGACCTTCGTCCCGCCGTCACGGTACCGGCCCGACGTCCCGCCGGGACTCGACGCCGTGATCGAAAAGGCGCTCCGCATCGACCGCGACGAGCGCTACCCGACCGCGCAGGCGTTCCTCGAAGATCTCCGCAGCGTCGTCCCGCCGTCCGACGCACGCGGGGGCATGCGCTCGCTCCTCGAAGATCTCTTCGGCAGCACGCGCCAACAACGCGAGGAAGAGATCCGCGCGCTGATGATGCTCCCCGTGGAAGGTGAGTCGTTCGACGTCCGCCCCACGCGGGTCTTCGGGATGCGCGACGGCATCCTCCCGCCGGAGCTCGTCCCCACGGAGCACCGGCCCAACCCCAGCCGCCCGCTCCCCGCCGCGCGCGAGCCGACGGTCGGGGCCGTCCCCGTCACGCAGATCCCGGAGGGCACCGCTGCGACGGAGCTCGCGTCGATCGATCCGAGCCTCGCACCCGACACCCGCGTGCTCGTGAAGGACCGCCCGATGACGACGTCGACGTCGAGCATCGTGAGCATCAAGGGCGACACCCACTGGGCTCCCCCCAAGAAACGCAGCGTCTCGGTCGGCGTGTTCGCGGCGGGCCTCGGCATCGCGACGGCCGTCGGCGCGATCGTCGCGGTCATCGCGGTGCGCGCGCTCGAGGAGCCGGTCGTGCACGCGCCGACGTCACCGCGCCGCGCGGTGGTCAGCACACCGCGACCGAGCGTCGCGGAGCTGCCTGCGCCCCCGCCGCCCACCGAGCCCGAGCGGGTCGCGCCCGTCGAGGTGGCGGCGCCTCCGCCGCGGTCGCGTCGGACACGAACGAAGCCGCCGCCCGAGAAGAAGGTCGCGGCGCCGACGCCCGACACGATCGAACGCCTCGACGCGCGGCTCACCGCGTTGAAGGGGCGCGTGCAGAAGATGAGATCGGGCGCGCCGAAGGCGAAGCAGGCGGAGCTCCTTCAGCTCTTACGCGACATCACCGTGGCGCAGTCCTCGAACGAGCTCGAGCAGAAACGCGCGGACCTCGCGCGGCTCACGCGCCGCGCGAAGGCGCTGCAGTAGTCACATCCCGCAGGGGGCCTGCAGGCAGAGGCCCTTGCGCGGGTGGTTCGGGTCGTCGACGTCGAGGCCGCCGCAGTACAGATCGATCGTGATGGAGGACGTCACCACGAGGCAGCCGTGTCCGCACTCGGACGGCGCCATGTCGGCGGTCGTCGCGGTGCTGCCGACGATGCTGATACCGGAGCCGCTGTGCAGGTGGAGGCAGTTGCAGCCTTCACCGGTCTCGTGGTTGCCCTGGTTGCCGGTGTTGAGGCACTCGACGTCGATCCGCGCGCCCGTTGCGTAGGAGCCGTGGGGATAGTCGAGCACGAGCACCTGGATCTGCGAGCCGCCGACGGGGGGCGTCGTGTCGACGTCCGGGGTGCTGCTGCAGCCCCAGGTCACGAGGAATCCGGCCGCGCCGACGAGCGCCGCGATCACAAAGCCTGACTTCATCTTGGAGATCATCTCGGACGAAGTGGGTAGGAGTTTAGGGACAGGGTCACCACAAGCGGGCGAGCCGTGCGCGGGCGCGGCGCGCGACCTTGCGGGCGAGGGCGCGTGCGTCGGCGCGGACGGAGTTCGCCGCGGGAGGCTTCGTGCTCCGCAAGGCATCCTGCATCTGGGCCGGGGAGGCCCGCTGGGTGGTCTCGGTGAGCCACGAGCGGTCGACCTCGGGCACCGTCACGCCGGGCGCCGCGAATACCCGGAGGAAGTCGGCGAGGATCAGCTCGACGGCGCGACGCTGCACGTGGCGGCCGTCCTCCTTCATGAAGTCCGCGGTGCGTTCGGCGGTCGTGACGAGCTCGTAGGAGTGGAAGTAGTGCACGTCGTCGTGCGCCTCGACGAATTCGGAGACGGCGCTGCGGATACGTGACTTGGACTCGGTGTTGGCGACCTGGACGTCGAGCGCCGTCATCGTCGCGACCAGCGGAACGGGGGAGACGGTGACGACGAGTTTCGCGCCGAGCTCTTCGACGACCACGCGGCGGATCACTTCGAGGTCCTCGCGCATCGTCGCCTGGCTCAGCCGGTGGAACTCGGCCGGCGTTCGCCCGAACGCTTCCGGGTGGGGGATCTGTCGGAACGTGTTGCCCGTGTCCGGGTTCCGCCAAGTTTCGATGAGCCCCAGCGTCACCACGACCACGTTCGCGGATCGGAAGAGCGCGTCCGCCTCGCGATCGATCGCGTCGCTCCACGCGGTGAGCTCCGCCTCCGTCGCGAAGTGCTTCGTCACGTCCTTGAACGGGTGCGCGTAGCCCGCGTTCACGGGCCAGTAGGGCTCGGCCGACGACCACGTCCCCGCGATGCGCTCCAGCTCCTGCCGGATCGACTTCGTGTTGTAGAAGAGCCCGGCCGGGTGCTGCCCGCCCGCGAGGCCGAAGCGTTCGAGGCCCCGCGCAAGCTCGGTTGCAAAGCAGCTCCCGATCGTCGCGATGCGGCTCGTCGGCTCGATGAGCGGGACGCGCTCCGCGACGTACGGGAAGCCGCGGTCCTTCCACATGTGGAGGTGGTCGAGCTCCCAGTTGCCGAGCCGCGATTCGAGCGTGGGCACGTCAGTCGTCCATCGCCGCGAGCAGCGCGGTCACGTCGCGGACGACGCGCGGCACGTAGCGGTTGAGGTTGAGGTTCGCGAGCGACGGGACGATCGGGTGGATGTTCGAGTCCACGAGCACCGAGGGGTCCGCGTCCTGCAGCGGCTGCCCCTCCGCGCCGTAGGCGTTGAAGTGGAGGACGAAGCTCCGGAAGTCGAACGACGCGATCGTCTCGTCCTTCACCACGCCCACGTCCTGCAGGCTCTTCCACCACGACGCCTTCCAGTGCTCGGCGTCGCGCGGGCGATCCGCCTCCGCCTCGGGGAACGCAAACTCGATCTGCATCAGCGGCTCGTCGCTCTTGCGGAACCGCGCGGGGAAGTAGAGCCGATTGATCGCGTGGTTCGGGTCGCCGAACAGCAGCTCGTCGTACTCGACGTCGGGCGCCCGGGACAGCGTGAAGCTCCCGAGCACGATGCGGTCCGTCGCCGGGTTCTGCCACGCCATACCGAGGAGGTTCGTGAGCTGCAGCCACCCCCCCGCCCACAGGTACCGCGGCGCTTCGAACCTCCGCCCCATCGCGGTCACGGCGCGGACGCGGTGAGTGCCGGGCTCGAGCTCGATGTTCGCGTCCTTTGCGCCGCGGAGCAGCTCGACGGAGGTGCCTTCGAGCGAAGCGGCGAACGCCTCCGCGAAGCCGCCGAACCCCCCGGACTCGGGGTAGAGAATCGTCTGCTCGACGCCGGCGCGGAGTTTGTCGTGGAAGGCACGCGACTCGTCCTCCGACTCGGGGCGGCTCGCCCGCGGGAAGAACCACGGGTAGATGTTCGCCATCAGCTTCGACTCGTCGACGTCGAACGCGAGGTGCCGCGACTCCGTAGGGTAGGACGGGAGCACCTCGTCGAAGACGAAGTCGGCGTACGCGCCGTAGTGCTCTCGCAGCGCCTCGCGCGAGGGGGGTGCGTCGCCGAGGTCGTCGACGATCGTGTCGCCGGGGAGCATCGCGCGCAGCGCCTCCGGCATCTGCTCGGGGAGCGGGGCGTAGGGCATCGTCGATCCCCGCAGCACGATCCCGCGCTTCAGTCGGTGCCGGTGCACGCGTCCGTTCACGACCTTCTTGAAGAGGCGCGTCGCGAGCTCGGAGCGGTTCTCGTCGAGGACGTGCAGCCCGTGCTCGAAGCGCGCGCCGCCTTCAGAGACGAAGGAGGCGTCCGCCCCGCCGACGCGGTTCGTGCGCTCGATCAGGACCGCGCGGTAGCCGAGCTGCGCGAGGACGTAGGCGCTCACGAGCCCGCGGGTGTTCGCCCCGATGATGACGGCGTCGACGTGTTCGGTGGTGCTCATCTCGCGGAGCGGGACCCTACACCGCTCGCGGGACAACGCGAACCATTCGGTGTACCGGTGGGGCATGAGCCCGCCTCGCTACTGTTCGCGCTGCGTCCTGCCGGACACTCGGCCCGGCGTCGACCTGGACGCGGACGGCGTCTGCCGCGGCTGTCTGAATGCAAAGAAGAAGGCGGCAATCGACTGGGACGCGCGCGCGGCCGACTTCACCGTGCTCGCCGAGAACGTGCGGCGCCGGGCGAAGGGGCACGACTGCGTCATCCCGGTGAGCGGCGGCAAGGACAGCTACTGGCAGGTGGTGACGTGCCTCGAGCAGGGGCTCACGCCGCTGTGCGTGACGTACGCGTACCCGGGCCGCACGGCGCTCGGGACGCAGAACCTCGACAACCTCGTGGCGATCGGCGTGGACCACGTGCAGCTCCGTCTGAATCCGCAGGTCGAGCGGCGCTTCATCGCGAAGGCGTTCGATCGATTCGGCATCAGCGGGTTGCTCAGCCACATGGCGATCTACGCGTACCCGGTGCAGGTCGCGGCGGCGTTCGACATCCCGCTCGTGGTGTACGGCGAAAACTCCGCGTTCGAGTACGGCAGCGACGACGAGTCGTTGATGGGCGCACGCGTGGACGCGAAGTGGCGCGCGCGCTTCGGCGTGACCGAGGGGACGACGGCCGACGACTGGGTGAGCGAGGACATCCCGGCGAAGGCGGTGGCTTCGCTGCGCTTCCCCTCCGACGAGGTGCTCGCGGCGAAGGACATCCGCGTCGTGTTCCTGGGGCACTACTTTCCGTGGGACCCGCAGCGGTCGGTGCAGATCGCACGGCGCCACGGCTTTGCTTCGCGCGCGGAGGGTGCGCGCGTCGGGCACTACGACTTCGTCAACATCGACGACGACATGATCGGCGTGCACCACCACCCGAAGTGGCACAAGTTCGGCATCACGCGAACGTGGGACACGCTGTCGATGGAGATCCGCGCGGGGCGGATGACCCGGGAGGAAGCGATCCAACGCATCGCCGCGAAGGGGGACGAGACCCCCTGGGACGACATCCGAGTGTTCTGTGACTACCTGGGGATCTCGCAGGAGGCGTACTTCGCGATCGTGGAGCGCTTCCGGAACGAGACGATCTGGAAGCGCGTCGACGGGCGCTGGCAGATCCCCGGTTTCCTCGTCGAGGACTTCGCGTGGCCCGAGGATCCCGCGTGAGATCGAAGCTCGCGCTGGGGACCGCGCAGCTCGGGCTGGACTACGGCGTCGCCAACACCCAGGGGCGACCTTCGGACGCGGAGGTCGACCGGCTGCTCACTGCTGCGTTCTCGGAGCACGACGTCCGGGCGATCGACACGGCACCGGCGTACGGCGACGCCGAGGCGCGCCTCGGCGCGTGGTTCGCGGCGAACGGGCGGCCCGAGGGGGTCACGCTCGTCACCAAGGTCGGCGCGGTCGGTGCGGTGCTCGACGCCGGTGAGGTGCGGCGCGGAATCGAAGCGTCGTGCGCGCGGCTCGGTATGCCGGACGTGTTGCTCCTGCACGACGTCGCCGATCTCTTCCGACACGGAGATGCGCTGCTCGACGTCGTGACCGAGTACGTCGAGACGGTGGGGGTGTCGGTCTACGAACCGGACGAGATCGTTCGGGCCCGGTCGTTCGAACGCGTGGGTTCGATTCAGTTTCCATTCAATGTATTCGATCGTCGTGTGCGGTCCGCGGGATCGCTCGACGGGTTGAAGACCTTCGCGCGCAGCGCGTTGCTCCAAGGTTTGTTCGTCGCGGCGCCCGGTCGCGTCGAAGGCGCCGACCGGTGGGTGAGCGTTTTGTCACGATTGGCGGATGCGCACCGGGTCGATGTGATCGACCTCGCTATCGCCTACGCACGCGAGGCGAGCCGCGCTGAGTACGTACTGGTCGGTGTGGAAACTTCGGCGCAGCTTGCAGGTGTGGCGACAGCGATGCGTCGAACGCTCGAACTGCGACTCCTCGATGAGATCGAAGTGAGTTTTGCGGACGTCGACGCGTCGATCGTCGACCCACGTCGTTGGTGAGTTTGGTGTACGTGTCACATACGAACTGATCGGTACTGTTCATTCGAACTCATCGAACGATCGTATCCGTAATTCGTACTCGACTGTTCCCGTCGCAATTGAGAGCAAGGCTCGCGTGACTCACGTCGGAGTCCCATCCCAACCCGGGCGGACGTCGAGGACGACCGTTCCGTTCGGACGTAAGAAAGCTGAGGTCTAGATGACGCGTGTATCGAGTTTCGCGCTGGCGGTTTCCATCGTCGGCGCATCATCCGTCGCAACAGCGCAGTCCGGTTCGGTGTCCGTTGGACCGAACCACGTACAACCTAGGCTTGCTGCCGATATCTCCGGAGACGTTGAGCCGAACAGCGCTCACCGACCGAAGGTCGCTCGCAAGTCGTTCGCGAAGGCATCGAAGCAGGGTGCGGACACCGCGGTCTACATCGTTCAGCTCAGCGATCCCGCGGTCGCCGCTTACCGAGGCGGACTCCCCGGTCTGAAGGCGACGAACCCCAAGATCACCGGCGCGCAGCGTCTCGACACGAAGTCGAAGGCGTCGGTCGCGTACGCGTCGTTCCTCGAGGTCAAGCAGACGGCCTTCTCGCGCGCGTGTGCCGCGACGCTCGGCCGCGAGGTCAAGCCGAAGTTCGTCTACCGGCACGCCTTCAATGGTATGGCGCTCGAGCTGACGCTCGAAGAGGCCGAGAAGCTGCGTCGCCTCGACGACGTCGTAAGCGTGACCCGCGAGCGCATCGAGAAGCCCACGACCGACGTCGGCCCGCTCCACATCGGCGCGCCGAGCATCTGGTACGGCTTCCCGAACGGGCCGAAGTCCAAGGGTGAACGTGCGGTCATCGCGGTGCTCGACACCGGCATCAACCACGATCACCCGTCCTTCGCCGACATCGGCGGCGACGGCTACAACCACCGAAACCCGCTCGGCTCGGGCAACTACGTCCCGGGCAGCTACTGCGACGTCGTCGACCCCACGTTCTGCAACGACAAGCTCATCGGCGCTTGGACGTTCGTGCAGGGCGCGGACGATCCCACGTCGCCGGAGGACTCCGACGGTCACGGTACGCACACCGCTGGCACCGCCGCGGGTAACTTCGTCTTCAACGCGTCCCTCGACGCACCGACGACGACGTTCACGCGCGACGTCTCGGGCGTGGCTCCGCACGCCAACCTGATCATCTACGACGTCTGCATCGACACCTGCCCGGGCTCGGCCCTGCTGGCGGCGATCAACCAGGTCGTGATCGACGCGGCTGCGCTCCCCCACGGGATCCACTCGCTCAACTACTCCATCTCCGGCGGCAACGACCCCTACAACGACGCGGTGGAGATCGGCTTCCTCAACGCGACGGCCGCTGGCGTCTACGTGTCGGCCTCCGCGGGCAACAGCGGTCCGGGCGCTGCGACGACCGGCCACAACTCGCCGTGGGTCGCGACGACGGCCGCGATGACGCACTCGCGCCGCATCGACAACTCGCTCATCGCGCTGACCAGCAACGGCGCCCCGCTGCCGGACATCCTCGGCGCCGGGCTGACCGCGGCCTACGGGCCCGCGCCGATCGTCTACGCCGGTGACTTCCCGACCAACAACGGTTCGTCGAACGACACCGCGCCCGACCAGTGCCTCGAGCCGTTCCCGGCCGGAACGTTCAGCGGCGAGATCGTCATCTGTGACCGCGGTGAGATCGCGCGTGTCGACAAGGGGGCCAACGTCCTCGCGGGCGGCGCGGGCGGCTTCGTGCTCGCGAACCTCGCGGCCAACGGCGACTCGGTCGTCGCGGATCCGCACTTCCTCCCCGGTGTGCACGTCGGCGTGACGAACGGTGATGTGCTCAAGGCGTGGGTCGCGTCGAATCCCGGCGCGATGGGGTCGATCAGCGGGACGAGCGTCGTCGACGATCCCTTCTCCGCCGACATCATGGCGTCCTTCTCCTCGCGCGGGCCGAACAGCGCGCTCGAGATCCTGGTCCCCGACATCGGCGCGCCCGGCGTGAGCATCTTCGCGCCCTACGCGACGTTCCCGGGGAGCACCTCCGACGAGTACACGTTCCTGAGCGGCACCTCGATGTCGAGCCCGCACAACGCCGGCGCGGGTGCGCTCCTCGCGCGCACGACCAACTGGACGCCGTACGAGATTCGCTCGGCGATGATGATGACGGCCGAGCGGGCCGAGTTCAACAAGAAGGAAGACGGCGTGACGCCGGCCGATCCGTTCGACGTCGGCGCCGGTCGCATCAACCTCGGTCTGGCCAAGCTCGCGGGCCTGGTCCTCGACGAGACGCCCGCGAACTTCACGGCCGCGAACCCGGAGACGGGCGGCGATCCGAAGACGCTCAACATCGCGAGCATGCAGAACAACCAGTGCATCGAGAGCTGCACCTGGACGCGTACCGTGCGTCGCGTCGGGAAGGGCGGGCGCTACGACCTCGACGTCGACACGCCCCCGGGCTTCCTGAAGGTCGACGTGTCGCCGAAGGTGCTGACGATCGGTAAGAACCAGACCCGCACCATCACCGTCACGGCGCACACGCTTTACGCGAACCCGGGTTGGAACTTCGCGACGCTCAACCTGCGTCCGCGCGGCAACAAGAGCCCGAACCTGCACATGCCGATCGCGCTGTTCGCGTCGAACACCGAGCTCCCCGGAGTCCTCGAGCACACCGTCGACATGCAGGGCGCGCGCGAAGGCGACACGCTCAGCTACGCCATGCAGATCTCGAACGGTCAGCTGGGCGGGACGACGGACCTGAGCATCGCGATTCCGCCGGAGGCAGACATCGTGCCCTCGTCGCTGACGTCGATGGTCAGCGGCGGCACGACCAGCAGCCCGTTCACGTACGACGCCGCCAGTCACACCGTAAACTGGAGCGGCCAGATCGACGAAGGTGGTCTGAGCACGGTGCCGTCGGCGTCGCCGTTCGGCTTCTTCCCGCTCGCGAGCCTCGGCGTGGCGCCGTTCGGTTGCCCGAGCAACTGCGACGACGGTGCGGTGAGCCTCAACGTTCCGGCGTTCACGTACAACGGTCAGACGTACACGAGCGTCATCTGGTCGGTGAACGGTACGCTGGAGGCGGGGACCGATAGTGGCATCGGGGCCAGCGCCGCGAATCAGGAGCTCCCGGACGCCGGCACGCCGAACAACCTGCTCGCGCCGCTGTGGACCGACCTCGACATGGGCGTCGACGGCGACGGTGCCGAGTGGTACGTCGCGGTGCTCAACGCCGGGCCGTCGCAGTTCACGGTCTACGAGTGGAGCAACCTCCCGCTGTTCGGGGACACGTCGAACCGCTACTCGTTCCAGATCTGGGTGGAGAACGGAAACTCCGGGAACATCTGGTTCGTTTACGGTCAGGTCGGCACGACCAACCCGCCGAGCGGAATTACGGTCGGTGTGGAGAACGAAGACGGTAGCGTCGGCTCCTCGTCGTTCTTCGAGGGCGTCGGAACGGCCCCGTCGGTGGGTGCGGATCGACAGGTCAACGTGTCGGTCGGCGGAACGGCGACGTTCCAGTACCAGGCGGTTGCGGCCCGCTGCGGCGCCGAGGCGAGCCTCGTGTCGCGCGCGACGGTGAGCAACGGCGGCACCGACTACAACGCGATCGCGACGACGCACTGCACGCCTGCGAGCCACTGATTCGATGACGAGCGCGGGCCGGAGTCCTTCCGGCCCGCGTCCTGCCCGTTACACTCGCCTTACACATCGACGTCCCGTCGCCCGCTAACTTCGCCCGCATGGTGCGTCGTGACGCGGACGGATCCGGAGACGCGCAAGCGTCGACGGATCGGTGCGCTGGCTACGCCTCTCCAACGGATGAGAGTTCCGTCCCGGTAAGCGCCGGAGCGCCGGGTAGCAGGCCCCAGGTCGAGAAG
>JAVJQW010000014.1:0-11295 GCA_040218735.1 Deltaproteobacteria bacterium | reverse complement strand
ACGCTCCGACGGCGCGTGGCGTGCCCTCGACAACCGCGGTCTGTACGACGGCCGCGCGGCGGCGGACGCGATCTATCGCGTTGAGCTGTCGTCGCGCCTGCGCGCGCTCGGCTACGACGTCACGCGCACGAACAGCCTCGGTCACTTCGAGATCGCGGGCTACACGCCCGAGCACCTCGAGCACTTCTCGAAGCGCCGCGCGCAGATCGAAGAGGCGATGCAGCAACGTGGTGAGGCCGGCGCGCGTGCGGCCGAGCGCGCGAACCTGATGACACGCGCCTCGAAGAGGAAGATGCACCCCGACGATCTGCACGCGCTGTGGGCGCGCGAGGCGCGCGCGCTCGAACTGACGTCGCCACCGATTCGCGAAGTCACCCAACGGGACGCCGGCGCCGACGAGCTCGCGAACGCGGAGCGCGCCGTCGAGCATGCGCTGCAGCACCTCACCGAACGCTCGACCGTCATCGCCGAACGCGACCTGAAGAAGCACGCGCTGCAGCTGGGCGTCGGTCGCCTCGAGGACTCGGCGAGTGTCTTTGCCGCGATCGAAGCGATGAAGCAGGACGGCCGCCTCCTCGGTGCCACGCCGGCGATCAAGAAGGATGGCGACCTCGATCGCTACTTCACCACGCCGAAGGCGCTCGCCACGGAGCGCGACCTCGTCGACCTGGTCGAGCGCGGGCGCCAGACCGTCGAGCCGATCGTGTCGCCCGAGATCGTCGAAGCGCAGACCGCCGCGCGCGGCCTGACGGAAGGGCAGGGCGATGCGGTGAAGCTCGCCCTCACCACGCAAGATCGCGTGACCGGCGTGCAGGGCTATGCGGGCACCGGCAAGACCTTCGCTTTGAAGACCTTCCGCGAGCTCGCGGAGGGGCAGGGCTTCGAGGTCCTCGGCGCGGCCCCCTCCGCGAACGCGGCGCACCTCCTCGAGGAGGACGCCGGCATCGCGAGCCGCACGCTTGCGCAGCTCCTCATCGACGTGAATCGCGAGGACCCGACCCCGGACCGCAAGCAGGTCTGGGTCGTCGACGAGGTGTCGATGATGGGTAACGACGATGCCCGTCGCCTGCTCCGCGCCGCCGAGCGCCACGGGGCGCGGGTCGTCCTCGTCGGCGACGAGGCGCAGCTACCGTCCATCGCCGCGGGCCAGGCCTTCCGGCTCCTGAAGCGGCGGGGTCTGACCCACGCCACCATGCAGGAGGTGCTTCGCCAGGAGGAGGGCGTCCTCCGCGAAGCCGTCTACGCCACGATCCGACGCAACGAGGCCGAGGCCCTCGACAAGCTCGCCGGCCGCGTCGTCTCGATCGGCACCCGCACCGACCGCCTGCAGGCCGTCGCCGATGCCTTCCTGAACCGACCCGAGGCGCGCGACGACACCATCGTCCTCACCCCTTCGAACAAGGATCGCATCGAGCTCAACGAGCGCATCCGCCAGGGCCTGCGCCGCGACGGCGTCCTCGTCGGCGACGAGCAGCGTGCCGAGGTCTTCGTCTCGCGCGGCTTCACGGACGCGCAGACCCGCGAGTCCGCGTACTACGACGTCGGTGACGTCGTGCGCTTCGGCCGGAACTACAAGCGCCTGTCCGTTCGATCGGGTGACACGCTGCGGGTGGTCTCGACGGACCTCCCGAAGAACAAAGTCGTCCTCGAGGACACCACCGGCCGACGTGTCACATGGCAACCGCACCGTCACGCGAACGTTGAGGTGTACCGCGCCGAGGAGCGCCGCCTCGCCGTCGGCGATCGCATCCGGTGGACGCGCAACGACAAGACGTTCTGTCGACGCAACGGCGCGCTTGCGACCGTCGTCGCACTCTCGGAGGATGGCCGCGTTGCGGCGGTCGACGTCGCGTCGAAGAACGGCCCACCCGAACGTCAGATGCTGAACCTCGAAACCCAACGTCACTGGGACCACGCTTGGGCGGTCACCGCCCACGGCGCGCAAGGGCAGACGCGCGGTCGCGCGCTCGTGCACATCGACACCGCCGAGAAGAACCTCGTCGGCTACGAAAACTGGTACGTCGCCATCTCCCGGGCGAAGCGGGAGCTGGAGGTGTTCACGGACGACGTGGACCGCCTCCCCAACGTCATTCAACGACCGATGGAACAAGAGAGCGCGCTCGAAGGGCGCGCTCGCCACTTCGCCGGGCGTGAACGTATGCGCCTCCCGGAGGCACCATGAGGCACGCGATGCGTTGGCAGAGCCTCTTCTTCGCGCTCGTCGTCACGATGGCGTGCGAGCCACTTCGTTACCCGCTCGGCGAGCCCGACGGCGGTGGGCGTGATGCTTCGATTCGTGATGCTGGTGCCGGCGACGCGCGTGCGTCGGACGCCGGCCAGACCGATGCGGGCACTCGCGACGCGGGCGAACAACAACGCGACGCTGGAGAGCTGCGCGATGGAGGCGAGGCGTCCGACGCGGGAGCGCGAGACGCTGGCCCCGCCGTCATGCACACGCTCTCACTGACCATCGCCGGAGGCGGCGCGGGTCGCGTTGTCTCTTTGCCGCCGGGCATCGACTGCCCCGGGACATGCGATGCCGAGTTCCCCGAAGGTGTGGAGATCCAGCTGCAGGCGAATCCGACCAGGACGTCTCGCGTCGGCGGTTGGTCTCTGCCTTGTAACCGCGCTGAGGTGTGCGCGACGACGCTCGGCTCGGATGCTTCGGTAGACGTCTTCTTCCAGGTCAAACCGCGCGTCTTCGTGGGCGACTCTCATTCGTGTGCGCTGAACGAGCTCGGACGGCTCCGCTGCTGGGGCGAGAACGGTTCCGGGCAGCTTGGCTACGACAATACGACCGACGTTGGGGACGGCGTTGGGCCCTCCGTCCAAGACGTCGGTGAAGTCGACACCGGCTTCGGCGAGGTCGTCGTCGATGCTGCGCTCGGTCGCTTCCACACCTGCGCGGTCTACAACGATGGCCGCTTGAGGTGCTGGGGAGCTGGCTTCCGCGGGGCGCTTGGTTACAACGACACGGAGAACGTCGGCGACGATCCGAGTCGTCGCATCACCCTCGCGGGTGACGTCCCAGTCGGTGGCCTCGTCGCGCAGGTCCAAACGCACAACGATGTGACCTGCTCGCTCCTCACAACCGGATCCGTCCGCTGCTGGGGAACGAGTGTCACCGGCGAACACGGTCACGGCTCCACCCCCGCGATAGGCAACGGCACGGGCCCATCGATCATCACTGCTGGCGACTTGGCACTGTCCGGCCCAGCGATGGTCATCACGCATCGCTGCGCGCTGCTCGCGACCGGTGCGATCGAGTGTTGGGACGGCGGCATCGATGGCACTGACCAGACGATCTTCCGCAGCATCAACGTCGGTGAGCCCGCCGTCGACCTCGTCTCCGGCGACACCCACGACTGTGCGCTTCTGTCGGGGGGGCGAGTTCGCTGTTGGGGACGCAACGCATCCGGGCAGCTCGGCTACAACAACACGACCAACGTGAACGATGGCATCGGCCCGAGTATCCCTGTTGCTGGAGACGTCCCAGTCGGCGAGTCGGTCTCGCGGATCGCGACCGGACACAGCCACACCTGCGCCATCCTTGCCACCGGCGGTCTTCGGTGCTGGGGCGACGGAGGCGACGGTCGCCTGGGCTACGGCAACACGGACAACGTGGGGGATGGCGTCGGGCTGGACGTCGCGATGGCCGGAGTCGTCGCCCTTGGCGCCGCGGCGACGCACGTGGCACTGTCGACGCTACCGGGGCGCCACACGTGCGCGGTCACGGCGGCGGACGAGGTGTACTGCTGGGGCAACGGAGGCTCTGGGCGCCTGGGTTATGGGAACACGACGAACGTCGGTGATGGTGCTGGGCTCTCGGTTGCGAGCGCCGGTCCCGCCCTGTCGTTCTGAGGCGGACGTTGAGTCGGCAGCTTGTCGAATGGTTGAAGGCGGTCGTGTCCGCAGTTCGGCCCCCAGCGCGGCCATGAACGGGCTGTGACCGAGTGCTCACTGTTCGAGAGCTTGGAAGAAGACCTGTCGTGGGCCCGAAGCACGGAGGCAGCCGACGAAGAAGTCTGCAATCGCTTCAGCGGGGTCTGGTTGGCGAACGACCTCGACCATGCTCGTCGCGCACTGAATGGTCTGGTAGCCGCCAGGCTCGAAGCTCCACTTGCCTCCTGAGGGCGTTTCGAGGGCGTCGAGCATCGTGACGATCTCGGCCGCTCGTCCATCGATGAACTTCGCAGCCGAAGAGTCCTTCGCTACCTCATAGAAGAAGTAGAGGTCCGGGATCTCGTGGTGCACCGTACCGTCCCCGTGCCACAGGCCGACAAAGGCCATCCGGCTTCGATCTCTGTCGACGAAGAGCCGATAGCCAATTCGTTCGTACGCCTCCTGCCACTTGCTGTCAGTCGGTCGTTCGAAGGGCTCGAGGAGGCCTTCCTCCGCGATTCGATCGACAGCTGCATTGAGCGCTTCGCCGAAGGCCTCGTGGAAGACGTTATACTTGTAGACCGAGGTCAGGCCCTCGAAGGTGAGTGGTGCCGTTGCCAATTTCGTTTCCTCCAACAGGTCGACCCACTCCCGGCGCAGCGTCGACGAAGGGTCCGTCGGGTCCCTATCGAGGACCCGCCAGACGAAGTCATGCAGTTGTTGCCACGACAAAGCGCCGATGAACCGCTCGTCGTCGGTCACTGAACCTGGAAGATCGACCGTTCTGATACCGAGCGAGGCCACGAACGTCATGGGCTCGCCACGAGCGAGTGCGAGGTAGCGGTGCAGTTGGTCGACGGCTTCCGCCTCACCGTCGGCATCCAAGACCGCCTTCATCGTTAGGCCGGCGCCGACTTTCACTTCGACGATGAGGCGAACGCCTGTGGGCCACGTGAACAAGAGGTCGTAGCGACAGTGGCCTCCGAAGGGGTCGGGCTCACTCACCTGAGTCTGGACGGTCGGTCCGCCCCGACGCGATGACGGTATGCCCGTTCTGCGCGGAAATCGAAGTGCCTTCACGAACTCGCGCAGGACCTCATGGTCTTCTTCGAGGAGGTGACGCAGGATCTCCGTCAGCGCGTCTTCCTCGTGGCTCTTTCCGCTCCGAGCGAGCCGATAAAGCGTCGCGAGAATGCCCACTACGTCGCGTCTCCTCTTCGTTTAGTTCACGGACAGCGTTCCGAGCTGCGTCACCGAGAACACCAGCCCCGCGTTGGACCCTGCCCCGTCGAGATCACCGTACGAGAACGACGCACCGCCGTCGAGCGAGAACCGGAACGTGTACAGGTAGCTGCCGGCGCTCGAGATCGCGAACGCGCCCATGTACTCGTCGTCGTTGCCGGGGATCATGTTGAAGCCCGCGGTCTGCCACGCCCACGCGGTCGAGGTCCTCGGATCGGTCCCCGCCGGGCCGTAGCCGACCTCGGCGATGATCCCCGGTCCCGGTCCCGAGGCCTCTGTCACGCCCGCCTCGTAGATCCGCCCGTAGATGTCTGGCGTGGTCTCGCCGGCGTTCATCGTGATCGAGGCCGGGAACTGCAGGTTGCAGAAGTCGCACTCCTCCTGGGCGTCCGTCTCGTTGGCCACGCCCGGCAGCGCGCCGCCATCACGCGCGGGTCCGGCGTCGCGCGGTGGACCCGCGTCCCGTGCGGGGCCCGCATCACGAGGGGGGCCAGCGTCTCTCGGTACTCCTCCATCTTGGTCCTGCCCCGCGTCCTGAACTCCGCTATCTCTGGCTCCGCCGTCCGCGGTGAGACCTCCGTCTCGGAAGCCGCCGTCGACGACCTCTCCGGCGTCTCCAGCGCCTCCGTCTCTCGACCGAGGTCCAGCGTCATACGCCGGGCGCGCGTCAAGCGGTACGAAGGTCGAGTCGTCGTCATCGCCGCCGTTGCCACTACAGCCTGCAGCGAGTATCGCGAGCGAGAGGGCGCACGAGATCGAATTCATCGCGGGGCGTCGCACGGTGGGGGACGCTACTCGCCGGAACCTCGGCGCGCCAAGCGGCTCGATGCACGTCGTCGTCCTAGTCCGTTTCGTTGTACGCTAGGGGCACTCGGTTCGAAGGCGATGTCCGTAGCGGTCCCTACGAAGTGTTGCTCGAAGTGCGGCAAGGATCTGCCGCTCACCGACTTCCATCGTCGTCGACACCACGTGAAGGCCGGCGTTCGCGCGGCGTGTAAGGGCTGCACCGCAAAAGACACGAAGGATCGCCGCAAGGGGCGGACGCTCTCTGCGGAGGAGAAGCTCAAGAAGATCGTTCGCCAACGAACCAGTCGGGCGATCCTCCGCGGCGAACTCGTGCCGCAGCCGTGTCGCGATTGCGGTTCACACGAAGTGCAGGCGCATCACCCCGACTACGTTGCTCCCGACGCGCACCTCCATGTCGTCTGGTTGTGCGTCGACGACCATCACCGCGAACACGGAGACAGCGACTGGTGCCGTCAGCTCGACATGTTCCCGGGAGCAGAGCGCGAAACCAAGATCGATCCGCGTGTCATTCACCGTGTGCCGGCTTGAGCCGGCGCAATCCCTTGTCTTATTGCAGTTGCGCTGCTGCTTGCTGAGCAAATGCCATCGCCGCATACATCCAAGCTCCCGAAACCTACGGATGAGAACGAGTTTGAGGACATGGCGCTTGAGGCGATGCGTGTCTACTGGTCCGACCCAGCGGCACAAAGAAATGGACGACGGGGCCAGCATCAACACGGCGTCGACCTCATTGGTCAGCCCCCTCGCTTGAACGGCGGCTACGTCGGGGCGCAGTGCAAGAACACGGACAAGCTCTCGCTCTCCAAGCTTATCAAGGAGGTCGAGCGCGCCAAGGCGTTCACTCCCAGGATCGAGGAGTACTACTTCGTCGTTGCGGCTGATCGCGATGCCGGCTTCCAGCAGAGGGTCCGGGAGCACTTCAAGTCCAACCCGGCTCCCTTTCGGATCGTCGTCCTCTTCTGGGAGGACCTCAAATCCGAGTGGGCCAAGAATCCGGAGATCATCGACAAGCATTACGGGACTCACTGGAGGCCCTCGCCCTCGTCTTCACCGCGAGACCAGCATCGGTGTGAAAGTCACACCGTGCTTTCTGTCGAACCGAACTCGCAGGACGTCCTTCAGTATCTCCGGCTCTCCATCGCCAACGATGGCACTTCGCCTCTTCGCGCTCGCGCCATCGATCTGGAACTTCGTTGGTCCTTCACCGACGGCCCGTCTGTTGTACGAAGTGTCTTCGATGGCCTGGACGGCCCCCACGGCTCTTCAGAAGCGGCCATCCACACACGTGTCCCCAACAGTAGTCGCTACGAGCTGGTTCTTCGCCCCGATGGAACGATTCCCCCCGGTGAGAGTCGCACAATAGGTTTCGTCGTCGCGCGACCTGGTCTTGTACGCCGTACCGGTTCGCACTTCGTGTTTAGCGACCCGTACCACTGCGCGCTGGCCGAACAGCCGACCACCGTTCATCTCGTGTTGCCTCGTGCCGCATCGATCGAAGCGTCCGATGCTGAGCTGGTGACTTCACGTTCGGTCTCGTGGCGGTTCAACGCATTCCGCGGGCAGAGAGATCTCGCAGCAGCCTGGCGGTTGGCTGATGAAGACGCTCCAGCCGACGACGAAGTCTTCGCTTCTGCGCTCGTAAACGAGATCGCGGGATCGTTGGCGGCCCTGCCGCCGCATCATCTTCCTCTCGCTTGCGAGGCTGCGGTGGCGCGCCTCGATTCTCGCCGCCGCCTATTTCTTTCCGGTGCGGCCAGACGCCTGGGTCGATGAACTCGAGGTAGCGCTGGCGCTCGGTCGCGTCACCGGAATCGTTTGAACAACGATCATCTCTTCGCCAAACATCGCAGCGCCGCCGGTTCCGCTCGTGATCGATCCGCCTTGTCCGTCGCGGCGCGACGTCACGGAGCCTCCGTGGCCCTTGTTGACACTGTTGTTGTCGAGCGTCTTCTTCACGACCGAAGACCCTGCCTGGTGCGCCTCCTCTTTGTCTACACGGGCGTTCAGTCTTTCCTCCTGTCCGAAGGTGTAGGTCACCGACTCAGAATCTGAGCTTCCACCATGGGCGATGCACCCCGCACCCGTCCTTGGCGAGCCCTGGCTGGTACGCACACGCCAAGAAGTCCGCGCACTTCTTCTTCGCCAGGCAGGCTCGAAGATCCGCGTCGCATTCGTCGAGCACGAAGTCCTCGATGTTGGGCTCCTCCAGGCGCTGGACACACGACGCAACGCTCGGCTCGCCTCCGCGCGGTTTTGTGCGCGTGTCCCAGCGAAAGCCGCCGGCGTCGAGGGCGCCACACTCCGCAATTCTCAGGCACACCTTGTCCGCCGGTCCGTCGATCACCACCGACATCAGCACGACGAGAAGGGCGATGCAGAGGATCGCGATCGTAGGCCACGTCTCGTCACGCGGCCTCATTCTCCGTGGGTCCGCATCCACGAGCCTTCGGGCCAATTCAACTCGAACCCGTGGCCGAAGACGCCGCTATCGCCGATCGGTCGCAGCCCGAACGCGGACCAGTAGCGGCGGAGCCGTCCGGCGGACGCCTCCGTCGGCGACGGCGTATCGTGTACGAGCGGGTGGGGCCTCGCGACCAGGAGGGTGTGCGGGTGGCTGGCGCACCAGCGCGTGAGCTCGCGAAGCACGTGGTAGCCGATTTGCTGGCCACGCCACTTCGGGTCGAGTTCGAGCGACTCGACGCCGACCCAGCTCGATGCGTGGCTGTCCGTGATCGGTGGAAGCCGTAGGCCGTCGCCGGCGTCATCATTGCGCCACTCGATGTTCGCGAGCTGATAGACGTCCTCGCGCACCGAGTCCGCCAGGTCGAGGAGCTCCGCGGGACTCCAGACCTCCGGAATGAACACGCCGCGGAGCCGCCCGATCTCGACGAGGTCTTCTTCGCCACCATCCTCGTCGTCGGCTACGCAAACGTGGCCCACGAACTCGATGATCCGGTGGGAGTCGAAGTACCGCTGGAGCCGGAACTCGACCTGCAGCTGCGTGTCGGGGTCGAAGCGTTCGATGTTGTCGTCGGCGCCCACGCGCTCGCCTCAGACGTCGGAGAGCACGTCGTCGGTGGAGGTTGCTTCGAGCGCCCGGTCGAGCCACAGCTCGAGGCGGACCGCGTCGTGGCAAGACTCGATGGCGGTCCGCTGCTCGTCCGAGACCGCGAGACCACGACGCTCGAGCACGCGCAGGAGCATCGCGGCGCGTCCCTGGGCTTCGCCCTCGGCGGCGCCCTCGGCGAAGTACTTCTTCGCGAACTCGGACTGATACTCGTACTTGCCGGTAGCGACCATCGCTTGAAGCTCCTTCGCAACGGCCTCGCCGAGCGAGGCCATCACCAAATCAGCGTACAGCGCGGCTCGGGCATCGTCGAGCGTGGAAACGGCCGTGAGCGCCGTGGTGACGACGTCGATGCTTCCTGGGGCCTGACCGTGGGCGATCGCCGAGAGGACCGCGAGCTCGGGGGCGCGTTCGGCACGCACCGGGTCCTCGATGCGCGGCACGACGCCCGGGCCGAGCACCCATGGCGTGAACGTCCCCTGCGGGCCCAGCGCTATCGGCTCGGCCGCCCACGCGGCGACACGCTCGTGGGGCGTCACGACGAGGACCGACACCTCGCAGCGAATCTTCGCGCGCAGCGCCGTCAGATAGAGCGGCCACGAGTACTTCTTGTTGCCGTCCCGGCGCAGCTGCACCTCGACGACGATGCCGTGCACCGGGGTGCCGTCCATCAGCAGGACGACGAGGTCCGCGTGATACTCGGTCGGAACGATCTGCGTGAGCGTGGCGTCCTCGGTTCGGACGTCGTCGTAGGCGGGGAGGGCGACGCCCAACGCTTCTTCGAGTAGCTCCGGCGCGAGGCGCGTTCGCTGCCGGAACAGATCGATCAACGCCTCGTGCATCACAGACGGCATCGCGCGGCGGACGCTACCACGGGCGCGAGCGCGCATGACGGCGAGGCCCCTCCTTTGAGCGTCCGATCTTCGCTATAGACCCGCCGACATGACGTGGGACGAGGCTCGACTTCAACGATTCGTCGATGACCAGGAGGTCGAAGCAGACAACCTCGACTTCAAGACATGCGACGCACTCCGACTTCACAACAAGACGCGCGATAAGATTCGCACCGAGTTGAGCAAGGACGTCTCTGCGCTCGCCAACAGCGCTGGCGGCGTCATCGTCTACGGCATCCGCGAGGGCAAGGGCGGCCACGCGGTCTCCATCGACGACGAATACGCCTTTGATACGGCGCGGAAGGGAGACCTTACGGCTGAGGATCTCGCGAACAAGATTGCCGCGGTTGTCCAGCCCACGCCGGTCATCAACGTCCACCGTGTCGACCTGTCGAGCGGTCGCTATGCCCTTGTCGTCGAGGTCGAACGGCAGCTCCGTGGTTGTCAGGCGAGCGATGGTCGGTACTATCGTCGCGCCGGGCGCACCACCTATGCGCTTAGCGACTGGGAGGTCCGCGAACTCGTCAGCCGCCGCGGCGTCCCCCACGTCGATCTCGAAATCTCTACAAGCGGGGTCGAGGTTCGTTGTGATCCGCGAGGGAACCCGCGGAGCTGCGTCTTCGTGGTGGATTTCGTTGCTGTGAATCGCGGTCAAACGTTCGCTGGCGATTGGGCCTTTGTTGCGTCCTTGCCCGCGTCGTTTGGCTTCACCGGTGGCCCCGTGCGCGGCAAGGAGGTCACGGGGCGTGGCGTCAAGCTGTTTCCCCAGGAGCGGCGCGCAGCGCACGACCGAAACAACACGGGACTCGTAGTCTGCAATCTCGTCGTCTCATCGTCCCCAACGCCTCTCGACGACTTGGCTATCGAGTGGACGCTATACGCTGACGACGCACCGCCTCGACACGGTCGCACTCCAATGTCGGACCTCATTCCCCCGGGCAATTGGGAGTAGCGGCACCACCGCTCGACGCTACAGGGGGGGAAGGTTCCTGTTCCTCGTTGCCGTTGTCGTCGACCACGGTTGTGCTTCGGCTCGAAGGTACGCCGGCGCGCCTCCTCTTCGAGGCCTCACGCCTCGAGCTGCCGCCCCATTTGGGGTCGGTGCGGCTCTGCTTTCGGTCCCCTCGCTTCGCTTGGCTTGGCTTCGCCTCGCAGAAAGCGCCGCACCGCCTCGAGGAGTTCGGACGGTCGCGCCCATTTGGCGAACCCCGACCCAAAGCACCGGCCGCGAGGCCGAGCTCGAAAGGAAGCCGACGATGAACCCTTCACCCGCGCCCCGGAAGCCAACCGACGCCAAGCGACACACGTACAGCCTACGCACGGTGCGCTTCCATGTGGCCGAGCCCGTCACGCGCCACATCCAAACGCGCGACGATCTGCGCGCCGTCCTCGGTCCGCTCTTCG